>NZ_JAMOHY010000001.1 GCF_024448695.1 Stutzerimonas stutzeri
GAAATCGGCACTTCCGCCGTGCACCTCAATACGCAGCCGTAAACACCGAGGCAGGACCCGGCGTAGGGTGGAAGACTGCGAAGCATCTTCCACGCGCCCCTATCGAGCCAAACCGAGTGCGTGAAAGGCTTCGACCATCCCAACTGCAGAACATCTGCCAGTCCGGCGCTCAGTAACGAAAAACGCCAGCATCACGCTGGCGTTTTCGTTCAGCCTGCAAAAACCGATCAGCTGCGTGCGCGCTCGGCGTCACGCAGCGCCTTGACCTGATCGTGATTGCGCTGCACACCCTGGAACTGGCGCTGGATCACCACGCGGATCTCCGCTGGCAGGTCCTTGTCGAGCGCCTTGCGGTAGCTCTTCAGTGCAACGTCCTCACCGCGCTCGCACTCGTTGAGGATGGCTTCGTCATCCTTTCCGGTAATCATCGATTTCAGATCGACCCAGCGCCGATGCAGATCGCCAGCCATGCTGCCGCTGGTTTCCGGGTCGCCGCCCAGCGAGCGCACCAGTTGCTGCAGTTCAGCCGCCGCGGTCGCGCAGTCTTGTGCGCGCTGGACCATGGTGGTTTTCAGCTGCGGGTTCTTGAGATCTTCGGCACATTCGCGAAAACCTTTCTCACCGTCCTTGCTGGTTTCGATGAGATCGTTGAGTACGGAAATCGTGTCTTGGGTATCCATGAATGGAGTCCTCTCAGGGCTTGATGAAAAGGCCGGATGAACACGGCCAACCTGATAAGTCGACTACGCCGCTTCGGCAAAGGTTCAGGCGACCTGCCCGATGGGGCGTCTGCCTAGAGAGGAAACGCCAGGATAAAACGGGTGCCGGCGGCATCGCTTTCGACCCGGACTTCGCCACCATGCAGCTGCATGATCGAACGCACGATAGCCAGCCCCAGCCCACCGGAATCACCCGGCTGCGCGCGTGAAGGATCGCAGCGATAGAAGCGGTCGAACAGCCGGGGCAAGTGTTCGACCGCTATTGCTTCGCCCTGATTGGTCACGCAAACCATGACCCGGTTACCGATGCATTCACTGCTGACACTGACCGCTGTACCCGCCTCGCCATAGCGCAGGGCATTGGCAATCAGGTTGGCCAGCGCCCGGCGCAGCAGATCGGGATCGGCCTGCACGTTGCCGCTGGCGTTGTTCTGCAGCCGCATGTCGCGCTCTTCGGCAAGCCCCTCGAAATAGTCACCGAGTTGCTCCACTGCCTCGGCCAGGTCAATCGTTTGCAGCTTGACCGCTGCGCCCGCCTGCTCGTTCCGGGCGAGAAAGAGCATGTTATTGATCATCCGCGCCAACCGTTCGTATTCCTCCTGATTGGAGGCCAGCAGGCTCTGGTAGTCCTCCAGTGAACGAACCCGACGCAAGGTCTGCTGGGTCTGCCCCATTAAATTGCCAAGCGGAGTCCGCATTTCATGGGCAAGGTCTTCGGAGAAACGCGACAACTGGGCAAAACCGGCTTCCAGGCGTTCCAGCATCTGGTTCAGTGCATCGCTCAACGCCTGCAGCTCACTCAGCTCGGCAGCTTCGTCGATACGCAGATGCAGATGCTGGACGTCGATGGCCAGCGCACGCCGGGTTAACTGACGCACCGGCCTCAGACCGCGCTGGCTCACCAGCCAGCCCAGCAGAAACGCCAGCAGCGCACCGGCGCCCAGCGCCAGCCAGAGTTTCAGGCGGTAGGCGCCCAGCATCTGCTCGCGCTCGCTCAGCAGCTTGCCAGCGATCAGGGTCAGGCCCTCCCGCGTGCCCTCGATACTCACCCAGGCAAGACGCGCTTGATCGGCAAGATCATCGAGTTGTGGTTGTTCGCCAGCCGGCAACCGGGGGATCGCCAGCTGAACCGGGTTGATCTCGATCAGCGGCTGTCCGTTTGCCCCCAGCACCCACAGGAGGTTGTCACGATTGCCGAGCATATTGGCGTACAGCTGTGGCCGCTCACGCAGCGCATCGATGCTGGCGCTGTCATCAAGCAGCGCGCGCATGCGTTCCAGTCGTCCGAGCAGTGCCTGGTCGTCACGCCAGGCGATTTCGCGCTCAAGCGAGTGATACAGGTAAAAGCCGAGGGCGCCCAGCAACAGGGTGACGACCAGCGCAAACATCAGCGCCAGCCGCAGGCTCAACGAACGCGGCAAGAGGCTCATTCCGGCACTTCCAGCAGGTAACCCATGCCACGCACGGTGTGGATCAGCTTGGGCTGGTAGGGGTCGTCCACCTTTGCGCGCAAACGGCGAATGGCGACATCGACGACGTTGGTGTCGCTGTCGAAGTTCATCTGCCAGACCTGGGAAGCGATCTGCGCACGCGACAGCACCTCCCCCTCGCGACTGAGCAGCAGGTGCAACAGGGCGAACTCCTTGTTGGTGAGGGTCAGACGCTCGCCCCGCCGGGTAACGCGACGGCGCAACAGGTCCAGTTCCAGGTCGGCGACCTTGAAATGCTCGACCTCACGCGGCGGGCCGCGCCGTAGCAGGGTGCGCACCCGCGCCAGCAGCTCGGCATAGGAGAACGGCTTGACCAGATAGTCGTCAGCACCCAGTTCGAGCCCCTTGACCCGGTCTTCCACGGCATCACGGGCGGTCAGGAACAACACCGGCGTCTGCGTTTTGCGCCGCACGATCTGCAGCAACTGCCAACCGTCGATGCCCGGCAGCATGACGTCGAGGATGATCAGGTCGAACTCGCTTTCCTGGATCAGGTGCTGGCCATCGAGCCCATTGAGTGCGACTTCCACCAGATAGCCCGACTCGCTGAGCCCCTTGCGCAGGTAATCCGCCGTTTTGAATTCATCTTCCACCACCAGTATGCGCATCGGCTTCCCCCGGTCAGGTGCATAGCCTATGGCCTGTCACCGCGTTTATTCCATTACAAACACGTAATGCGCAAGCAATGGGTTTGACGGGGCCGCACCCGCAGGATGGCGCCACCTGCTCCACAGAGCCCCTTGAGGAAAAATAATGCGCATTGTCCCCTTCTCGCTGATCGGCCTGGCACTTATCAGCAGCCAGGTCATGGCAACCACGCCGCAGCCCATCAGCCAGCAGAACGTCTCGCTGCAACTGGCCAACGCGCTGCTGGATGCAACACTCGCAGCCTGCCATGCCGAAGGCCGCACCGCAGTGGCCGCAGTGGTCGATCGTGGCGGCAATCTGGTTGCGCTGCAGCGCGACGATAACGTCGGCCCGCACAACACCCTCGCCGCGCAGCGCAAGGCCTACACCGCACTGTCGAGCAAGACCGCGACCCGCCAGTTTTCCGAGAACGCACGGGGCAACCCCGAAGCGGCCAACCTCAACACCCTGCCGGAACTGCTGCTGCTCGGCGGCGGCGTGCCGCTGAAGCTGGGTGATGAGGTCATCGGTGCAATCGGCGTGGCCGGCGCCGGCGGCGCGCAGACCGACGAAGCCTGCGCCATCGCAGCTATTGAACAACTGCTTCCTACAACCCACTGAAACCCACGGAGAAACCCATGAAAACTTTACGCAACCTGAGCGCAGGCGTGCTGCTGAGCGCCCTCTCCGGCCTGACCCTGGCCGCCGGCAACCCGTTGAGCGTGCATGTGCTGAATCTGGAAAACGGCCTGCCGTCGCCGGATGTCCAGGTCACCCTGGAGAAGCAGAACGGCAACCAATGGACCGCGCTGAATGAAGGCGTGACCAACGAGCAGGGCCGCATCACCGCGCTGTATCCGAAGGGCAAGGACCTGGAGGCGGGTGTTTATCGCGTCACCTTCAAGACCGGTGACTGGTTTGCCGCCAATCAGGGCGAAACCTTCTTCCCTGAAGTGCCGGTAATCTTCCAGGCTGACGGCGAAGTGGAGCACTACCACATCCCGCTGTTGCTCAGCCCCTACGGCTTTTCGACCTACCGCGGCAACTAAGCCACCTCAGCGCACCTCCCAATAACCGGGTGCGTTGTAGACCGCTTTCAGGTAGTCGATAAAGAAGCGCACCTTGGCCGGCAGATAGCGCTGCTGCGGATAGACCGCCTGAATGTCGTAGGCCGGCAGCGCAAACTCATCCAGCACCGTCACCAGCTCGCCGCGCTTGAGCTCGGCCTGGATTTCCCAGGTCGAGCGCCAGCCGATCCCCAGCCCCTGCTTGACCCAGTCGAATAGCAACTCGCCATCGTTGCAGTCGAGGTTGCCCGCCACCCGCACCGCCACCTGCTTGCCATCGCGCAGAAACGTCCAGCCGCGCTGTTGGCCGCCCTGCAGGTTGAAGGCGAGGCAATTGTGCCGCGTCAGATCTTCCAGCACGCGGGGCACGCCCTGACGCTCAAAGTAATCCGGCGCACCGCACACGACCCGGCGATTGGGAAACAGTTTGACCGCCACATAGTTGGGGTCGGTCACCTCGCCGATGCGGATACCCATGTCATAACCGTGGCGCACCAGATCAACCACGCTGTCGGTGAAGTTGAACGACAGCTGCAGATCGGGGAAGCGCGCCTGGAAGGCAGGCGCGTGCGGGCCGATATGCCGGCGACCGAATGCTGCGGGTGCCGAGATGACCAGATGCCCGCGCACCGAAGTGCGGTCCTGGCTGATGCTGGCGTCTGCCTCGTCGAAATCCTTGAGCAACCCGCGCGCACGCTCCAGGTACTGCTCGCCCAGGTCGGTCAGCGCCAAGCCCCGCGTAGAGCGGTGCATCAGCTTGACGCCCAGATGACGCTCCAGCGCATCGAGCCGGCGCCCCATCACGACCGGTGTTACGCCTTCCTTCAATGCGGCAGCCGCGAAGCTGCCGGCTTCGGCAACCAGTACGAAGCTGTGTACGGCTGTATAACGGCCCATTCGATACTCCTGATATCGACAGAACTGAAGTTTCGGCCAATTCCACCTTTTGTTCCAGCCCTGCATGCTTGGGCCACGTATAAAAACTATCGAGTTAAATGTAGGAGGAATGATCCATGGCCCGAATGAGAGCAATCGATGCTGCCGTCGCGGTATTGCGCAAGGAAGGCATCGACACCGCCTTCGGCATCCCCGGTGCCGCGATCAACCCACTGTATTCCGCGCTGCGTGAAGACGGCGGCATCCGCCACATCCTCGCCCGCCACGTCGAAGGTGCCTCGCACATGGCCGAGGGTTACACCCGCACCAAGGCCGGCAACATCGGCGTGTGTATCGGCACCTCCGGCCCCGCCGGCACCGACATGATCACCGGCCTCTACTCGGCCTGGGCCGACTCCATCCCGATTCTTTGCATCACCGGCCAGGCGCCGCGTGCACGGCTGTACAAGGAAGACTTCCAGGCCGTGGATATCGAATCCATCGCCAAGCCGGTCACCAAGTGGGCCGTCACCGTGCGCGAGCCGGCACTGGTGCCGCGCGTGTTCCAGCAGGCCTTCCACGTGATGCGCTCCGGTCGTCCCGGCCCGGTATTGATCGACCTGCCGTTCGACGTGCAGATGGCCGAGATCGAATTCGATGTAGAAACCTACGAGCCGCTCTCCGTCTACAAGCCCACGGCCAGCCGTAAGCAGATCGAGAAAGCCATCGACATGCTCTGCGCTGCCGAACGCCCACTGATCGTCGCCGGTGGCGGTATCTATAACGCCGGCGCAGAAGCGCTGCTGGTGGAATTTGCCGAGACCGTCGGCGTGCCGGTGATCCCGACGCTGATGGGCTGGGGTTCGATTCCCGATGACCATCCGCTGATGGCCGGCATGTGCGGCTTGCAGACCAGCCATCGCTACGGCAACGCCAACATGCTGGCTTCGGACTTCGTGCTCGGCATCGGCAACCGCTGGGCCAACCGTCACACCGGCTCGGTCGAGGTCTATACCAAGGACCGCAAATTCGTACACGTGGATATCGAGCCGACCCAGATTGGCCGGGTGTTCTCGCCGGACTTCGGCATCACCTCCGACGCCGGCGCCGCGCTGAAGCTGTTCGTCGAAGTCGCCAGGGAACGCAAGGCCGCCGGCAAACTGCCGGATCGCAACGCCTGGGCCGCCGACTGCCAGGAGCGCAAGCGCACGATGCTGCGCAAGACCCACTTCGACAGCGTGCCGATGAAGCCGCAGCGCGTGTACCAGTGCATGAACAATGCCTTCGGTCGCGATGCCTGCTACGTCAGCACCATCGGTCTGTCGCAGATCGCTGCCGCGCAGTTCCTGCACGTGTACAAGCCGCGCCACTGGATCAACTGCGGCCAGGCCGGCCCGCTCGGCTGGACCATTCCGGCAGCGCTGGGCGTGGTCGCGGCGGACCCGACCCGCAAAGTCGTGGCGCTTTCGGGCGACTACGATTTCCAGTTCATGATCGAGGAGCTGGCGGTGGGTGCGCAGTTCAAGCTGCCCTACATCCACATCCTGGTGAACAACGCCTACCTGGGCCTGATTCGGCAGTCGCAGCGCGGTTTCGAGATGGATTACTGCGTGCAGCTGGGCTTCGAGAACATCAATGCCGACCAGAGCGGCATGGAAGGTTACGGCGTCGACCACGTCGCGGTCGTCGAAGGCCTGGGCTGCAAGGCGATCCGCGTGTTCAAGCAGGAAGACCTGCGCCCGGCCATCGAACAGGCCCAGGCCTGGATGGCCGAGCATCAGGTGCCGGTGGTAATCGAAGTGATCCTGGAGCGTGTGACCAACATCGCCATGGGCACCGAGATCGACGCCATCAACGAGTTCGAAGCGCTGGCCGAAGGCCGGGAAGATGCACCGACGGCGGTCGCGCTGCTGGATTGAGGCAACCGTAACCAAACGCGTGGAAGACGCTTCGCGGTCTTCCACCCTACGTAGGGTGGATATCGCGAAGCATATCCACCGCAACGCTACACCGCAGCACCGCAGCACCGCAGCACCCGCAGGGTGGATGTCGCGCAGCACATCCACCGAAATGATCCCTACAGATCACAAGGAGTAACCCATGCCACGTTTTGCCGCCAACCTCTCCATGCTCTTCACCGAGCTGGACTTCATGGACCGTTTCGCCGCCGCAGCCAAGGCCGGCTTCAGCGGTGTCGAGTACCTGTTCCCCTACGACTTCTCCGCCGAAGAGATCAAAGCCCAGCTGGACGCCAACAACCTGACCCAGGTGCTGTTCAATCTGCCGGCCGGTGACTGGGCCGGTGGCGACCGTGGCATCGCCTGCGATCCGGAGCGCGTCGAGGAATTCCGTGCCGGGGTCGACAAGGCCATCGAATACGCCAAGGTGCTGGGCAATACCCAGGTCAACTGCCTGGCCGGCATCGCCCCCAAGGGCGCTGACATTGGCAAGCTGGAGATGACCCTTATCGAGAACCTGCGCTACGCGGCGAAGAAGCTCGAAGAGGCCGGCATCCGCCTGGTGATGGAAATGATCAACACCCGCGACATCCCGCGTTTCTTCCTCAACAACACCTCGCAAGCGCTGGAGATTCGCGACAAGGTCGGCAGCACCAACCTGTATCTGCAATACGACATCTATCACATGCAGATCATGGAAGGTGACCTGGCCCGCACCATGGAAAACAACCTGGCGGTGATCAACCACATACAGCTGGCCGACAACCCAGGCCGCAACGAGCCGGGCACCGGCGAGATCAACTACCGTTTCCTGCTCGAGCACCTGGACCACATCGGCTATCAGGGCTGGATCGGCTGCGAATACAAGCCAGCCACCACTACCGAAGCCGGCCTTGGCTGGATGAAGGCGCATAACGCGATCTGAACCGACGCGAACCAGACGAATTAAGAGGAGAAAAGAACATGGCTAAAATCGGATTTATTGGCACCGGCATCATGGGCCTGCCCATGGCTCAGAACCTGCAGAAAGCCGGTCACGACATCTTCCTGTCCGAGCACCACGACAAGGCGCCGGCCGTACTGGTAGAGGCCGGCGCAGTCGCCCTGGCTACGCCCAAGGACGTGGCTCAGGAAGCCGAATTCATCATCGTCATGGTGCCGGATACCCCTCAGGTCGAAGACGTGCTGTTCCGCGAGAACGGCATCGCTGAAGGCGTCGGCGCGAACAAGATCGTGATCGACATGAGCTCGATCTCGCCTTCCGCCACCAAGCAGTTCGCCGAGAAGATCAACGCCACTGGCGCGCAGTACCTCGATGCCCCGGTTTCCGGCGGTGAAGTCGGCGCCAAGGCCGGCAGCCTGTCGATCATGGTCGGCGGCAGCGAAGAGAGCTTCGCCCGCGCCCTGCCGTTGTTCGAGGTAATGGGCAAGAACATCACCCGCGTCGGCGGCAATGGTGACGGCCAGACCGCCAAGGTCGCCAACCAGATCATCGTCGCACTGAACATTCAGGCAGTGGCCGAAGCCCTGCTGTTCGCCGCGAAGAACGGCGCCGATCCAGCCAAGGTGCGTGAAGCGTTGATGGGCGGCTTTGCCGGTTCGAAGATCCTCGAAGTGCACGGTGAGCGCATGATCAAGGGCACCTTCGATCCGGGCTTCCGCATCAACCTGCACCAGAAGGACCTCAACCTGGCCCTGACCGGTGCCCGCGAGCTGGGCCTGAACCTGCCCAACACCGCCAATGCGCAGCAGGTGTTCAGCACCTGCGCGTCGATTGGCGGCAGCGGCTGGGACCATTCGGCACTGATCAAGGGTCTGGAACACATGTCCAACTTCTCGATCCGCAAGAAGTAAAAGCTTCGAGCCAGCTGGCTGAACCTAGCCTGCGGTAGCCACCTTCACGGGACAGACAGACAGATCGGGTGGTGGCTCACCGCAACGCCAGGCGCCAGCAACGCTCAAAGGGTTGACCGCGAGACAGGCAGAACTGGAATCATCACGTCCCCCACGACTTGGGTTCTGCATATCTGGCGGTTCAACCGCCGTCTTCGGGCGGCGCCCCTTTCGACCCGTCCGGCAGAAGGAGTCACGGCCCGATTGCCGGGCAGGTCGATTCCAGACCTTAGCGCTTGCGCCAGCGAGAATTAAGGTCTGGAATCGGCGCCATTCCTCATACAAGGAGCCTCACATGATCCGCGACCCCGAATCCCTGTTGCGCGAACTGTTCACCGCCGCCATCGATGCCGCCCATCCGCGCCAGGTGCTGGTCGATCATCTACCCGCTGACCGCAGTGGCCGTGCCATCGTCATTGGTGCGGGCAAGGCAGCGGCAGCCATGGCCGAGGCCATCGAAGCAGCATGGGAAGGCGAGATTTCCGGGCTGGTGGTCACGCGCTACGGTCACGGTGCCGACTGCCGCAAGATCGAAGTGGTGGAAGCTGCGCACCCGGTGCCGGACGATGCCGGCGAGCGTGTCGCCCGCCGCGTACTGGAAATGGTGAGCAACCTCGACGAAAGCGACCGGGTGATCTTTCTCTTGTCCGGCGGCGGCTCCTCGCTGCTGGCCTTGCCCGCCGAAGGCATCAGCCTCGCCGACAAGCAGGCGATCAACAAGGCGTTGCTGCGCTCCGGTGCCCACATCGGCGAGATGAACTGCGTACGCAAACACCTCTCCGCGATCAAGGGCGGTCGTCTGGCCAAGGCCTGCTGGCCTGCCAGCGTCTACACCTATGCCATCTCGGACGTGCCCGGCGATGAAGCGACGGTGATCGCCTCCGGCCCGACCGTAGCGGACCCTACCACCAGCGCCCAGGCCCTGGAAATTCTCGCTCGCTACAACATCGATATCCCGACCAACGTACGCCAGTGGTTGGAAGACCCGCGCTCGGAAACCGTGAAGGCGGACGATCCCTGCCTGTCACGCAGCCATTTCCAACTGATTGCCAAGCCCCAGCAGTCGCTGGAAGCGGCGGCAGTCAAGGCCCGCGCCGCCGGCATACCGGCGCTGATCCTCGGCGATCTGGAAGGCGAAGCGCGGGAAGTGGCCAAGGTGCTTGCCGGCATCACCCGTCAGGTGGCGCTGCATGGCCAGCCATTACCGGCGCCCTGCGTGCTCATTTCCGGCGGCGAAACCACGGTGACGGTGCGCGGCAATGGTCGCGGTGGGCGCAACGCCGAATTCCTGCTGAGCCTGACCGAAAATCTCAAGGGCCTGCCCGGCGTCTATGCCCTGGCCGGAGACACCGACGGCATTGACGGTTCGGAAGACAATGCCGGCGCGCTGATGACCCCGGACAGCTACGCCCGCGCCGAATCACTGGGCCTGAGCGCCGCCGACGAACTGGCCAACAACAATGGCTACGGCTATTTCCAGGCGCTCGATGCGCTGCTGATGACCGGCCCGACACGCACCAACGTCAACGACTTCCGCGCGATTCTGATAGTGCCGCCAACTGCCTGACACACGACCTAACGACCGATAATTTGCCAACAGAGGCTGCCATGACACCCGACAAGAAGGTCAAGATTCTCGCCACTCTGGGACCCGCCACCCGCAGCATCGACGACGTGCGCGCGCTGGTGGAGGCCGGGGTGAACCTGTTTCGCCTCAACTTCAGCCACGGCGAGCACGCCGATCACGCCGAGCGCTTTGCCTGGATTCGCGAAGTCGAGCGCCAGCTCAACCAGCCCATCGGCATCCTCATGGATCTGCAGGGGCCGAAGCTGCGCGTTGGGCGTTTCGCCGAAGGCAAGGTGCAGCTGGTGCGCGGACAGACCCTGCGCCTGGATCTGGACCCGACACCGGGTGACAGTACGCGGGTCAACCTGCCGCACCCGGAAATCATCGACGCACTGCAACCGGGCATGAGCCTGCTGGTGGATGACGGACGCCTGCACCTGACAGTGATCGACAAGCAGGCCGACGCCATCGAAACGCGCGTAGTGGCTGGCGGCGAATTGTCCGACCGCAAAGGCGTCAACGTGCCCGAGGCCGTACTGGAACTGAGTCCGCTGACCGAGAAGGACCGCCGCGACCTGAGCTTCGGCCTGGAGCTGGGCGTGGACTGGGTAGCGCTGTCATTCGTGCAGCGCCCGCAGGACATCCACGAAGCACGCGAGCTGATCGGCGACCGCGCCTTCCTGATGGCCAAGATCGAGAAACCTTCCGCCGTGCAGCATTTGCGCGAAATTGCCCGTTTGTGCGACGCGATCATGGTCGCTCGCGGTGACCTGGGCGTTGAGGTGCCAGCGGAAAACGTACCGCGCATTCAAAAGAACATCGTCCGCACCTGCCGTCAGCTGGGGCGTCCTGTGGTAGTGGCGACACAGATGCTCGAATCCATGCGTTTCTCCCCTGCCCCGACCCGCGCCGAAGTCACCGACGTGGCCAACGCCGTGGCCGAAGGTGCGGACGCGGTGATGCTTTCGGCGGAAACCGCATCGGGTGACTACCCGCTCGAAGCGGTGAGCATGATGAGCAAGATCATCCGCCAGGTCGAAAGCGGCCCGGATTTTCAGGCCCAGCTCGACGTGAACCGTCCGAGCGCCGAGGCGACCCTGTCCGATGCGATCAGCTGCGCGATCCGCCGGATCAGCGGGATCTTGCCGGTGGCCGTACTGGTCAACTACACCGAATCCGGACGTTCCAGCCTGCGTGCTTCCCGCGAGCGACCGAGCACGCCGATTCTCAGCCTGACGCCGAGCATCGCCACGGCACGCAAGCTGACGGTGGCCTGGGGCGTCTACTCGGTACTCGATGCACCGATGCGCGACATGGAGCAGGTCTGCGCCAACGCGCTGGAGCTGGCCCGCGCGCAGGGAATGGCCGGCACTGGCGACACCGTCATAGTGACCGCCGGCGTACCGCTGGGCCAGCCGGGAAGCACCAATTCGCTACGCATCGAAACGCTGAACTGAGACCCCATCGGGCGCTCCGGCGAGCATCCATGACGGCGAGCTTCGGCTCGCCGTTCCTCGTTTACCCGACCCATCTCGCGTTCTGAAACGCAGCCACTCCACCTCTTGCTACAGCCGTACATGCCCACTCTTGAGCCATCACGTCATACCCTTGCCGTTCTGAACGGCTTCAGCCAGGTATTCCTGCAGGCACACCCTGGCTGTGGGCTGCTCGTCCTGCTTGCCATTGCCCTGCATGACCCCGCTCTGCTGATTGGGGCCACGGTTGGCGCGCTGGTTGGCACCTTCAGCGCTGTCGCGCTGGGTTATCGCACCCCCGATATCGACATCGGGCTGTACGGCTACAATGGGATTTTGCTGGGCTTGCTGCTGGTGCTGCTGCTGGAGCTGTCGGCGCTCACGCTTGGGCTGATCGCCCTCAGCTCGCTGATGGCCAATCTGCTGCAGGTGCATCTGCTGACCGCCATGCGCGAACGCAACTGGCTGCCAGGCTTTACCTTGCCCTTCGTCCTCTTCGGCTGGCTCGCTTTGATGCTGGCCGGGGCGCTCGACCTGATCACACAGGCACGGCTGGATGCACCGCTGACGCCGGATGCTCCGGGGCTGCTCCTGGCAGTCGCATCCGGTATCGGGCAAATAATATTCCTCGGCCAACCACTGACTGGGCTGATAGTACTGTTGGCCGTAGGGCTGGCTGACCGCAGGGCCGCTGTCTGGATGCTGTGCGGCTCGGTCGTCGGAATGGTCATAAGCATGACAATAGGCGCTCCGGAACAGCAGGTACTGGCCGGATTGGCCGGCTACAACCCGGCACTCGCTGCACTGGCCGTCAGCCAGGTGCAGCGCTCGCTGGCGGCCCCTCTGTTGGCGATCATCGCTGCAGCGCTGCTCAGGTTGGTATTCGACCAGCTGGGCCTGCCGCCACTGACCATGCCTTTCATCATGGCCTGCTGGCTGGTAGCGCTGGGTGCGCGCTGGCGATCCAGCAGAACTGAACACGCCTAACCCTGAGTGGCACGGGGATCCTGATCGTGCGGATAGCAACGCTCTTCCTCGACCTCTCCCTTCTCGTTGTGAATCATCACCGAGGCAGTGCGCAGCTTCATGTAATCCCGGGTCTCGTTGAGGATTTCCTCCCTGGTCAGGGTCTCGATCAGGGCGCGCCTATCGCCCTGCTCACGCAATACCCAGCGATCAACTTCGTGTGTGATCTGGTAGTTCCCCATAATTGCCCTCCAATGCCGAATCAAGAGTAGGTCCTGGAGTGACCGACAGCTCCGCAGCTCGCTGCATCCTGTTATAAACGGACGCAACAGTGACGGTAAATATCACCCCAAAAGGTTATTAGGACCCTGAAAGTCAGGGTCCTATTTACCTGACAACTTTCCACGCCCTTGATTTCAGTCAATTACAGGCTGGAACGATTATTGAAGGGAATGGAGCAGCCTGTCCGCAGGCTCGCCTGCTGCGAGCCACACCAGAGACGGCCCTATAACGAACGGAGTGATCCATGCTTTGCGCTGAACAACGTGCCCTGATCAAAGCCACCGTACCCCTGCTGGAAAGCGGTGGCGAAGCCCTGACAACTCACTTCTATCGCCTGATGCTGGCCGAACATCCTGAGGTTCGCCCGCTTTTCAACCAGGCCCACCAAGCCAGTGGCGACCAGCCACGCGCGCTGGCCAATGGCGTGCTGATGTACGCCAAGCATATTGACCAGCTGGAGCAGCTTGGCGGGCTGGTATCGAAAATCGTCAACAAGCATGTCGCCCTGCAAGTACTGCCGGAGCATTACCCGATTGTCGGCTCCTGCCTGCTGCGCGCCATCCGCGAAGTGCTCGGCAGCAAAATCGCCACCGACGAAGTGATCGCCGCCTGGGCTATGGCCTATCAGCAACTGGCCGATATTCTCATCGGCACCGAAGAGCAGATCTACAGCAGTGCCGCAGATGCGCCGGGCGGCTGGCGTGGCGCACGAACGTTCCGCATCGCCCGCAAGGTGGTCGAGAGCGACGAGATCACCTCCTTCTACCTGCAACCCGAAGACGGCGGCCCGCTGCTGGCCCACAAGCCGGGCCAGTACATCGGTCTGCGCCTGCATATTGGTGGCGAGGAAGTGCGCCGCAACTACTCCCTGTCCGCCGCCAGCAATGGCTGCGAATACCGCATCAGCGTGAAGCGCGAGGATGGCGGCTTGGCGTCCAATACGCTGCATGCCATGCCCGAGGGCGAAAACCTGGAGCTGTTTGCACCCGCCGGTGATTTCATTCTGGAGCCAAGCGACAAGCCGCTGGTGCTCATCAGCGGTGGCGTCGGCATCACCCCGACTCTGGCCATGCTTGAAGAAGCACTGCAGACCTCACGCCCGGTGCACTTCATCCACTGCGCGCGCAATGCCGGCGCACATGCATTCCGCGAGCTGGTAGATGGGCTGGCCGAGCGTCATGTACAGCTCAAGCGTTTCTACTGCTACGACGAGCACGAAGGTGAACATGCCCAGCCGGACGCCGTGGGTCTGATGACAGCCGAACGCCTGGACAGCTGGCTGCCGGACAACAGGGACCTGGATGCTTATTTCCTCGGCCCCAAAGCCTTTATGGTGGCAATCCGGCGCCAGCTGCAGGGTCTAGGTGTTCCAGAGCATCAGCTGCGTCACGAGTTCTTTGGACCGGCCTCGGCACTGCAATAAATCGACGCGAGCCTGTGCTGAGCAGGCTCGCATCCATACAAACAAAATGCATTAAACAAACAACCACTACTTATAACGAAGTACCGTTTCGTTGCGCCTTCATTTCGCCATAGTCTTACTGTTTTCATTGAAAACCATTCGTCTGCCACCTGCCTTTAAAGGGAAACTCCTTGCACCCACCCGACTCTGAATCCCTGAAGGCTGATGACGTTATTCAGCCCGCACGATTCTCTATTCCCTTTCAGGAGAAATGAAGATGACCAACAAGAATCCCGGCAACTTTGCTAACGACCGCGAAAAAGCCTCCGAAGCAGGCAAGAAAGGTGGGCAGAACAGCGGCGGCAATTTCGCCAATGATCGCGAAAAGGCTTCCGAAGCCGGTCGCAAGGGCGGTCAAAACAGCCACGGCGGTGGTCGCAGCAGCAATAGCTGAAGCGAAAAAAAGAGGGCAAGGATAAATTTCCTTGCCCTCTTTTTATTTGTCATGGTTTTCAACTACATACTAGGTGACGACCAAACCTTTAATAGTCTTCTGCATTCTTACGCTGACTATCAGGCATGCCCCTAACTCCTTACGCCCTACGAAACCTTAAATGGCAATGCGCAAAAAGAATGGTCGAACCCACTAACAGCTCATTTCAATTTCGTCTGAAACTTTCAAAATGTTCCAACTGCATCTCACTGAGTCCAACCAGCACTGAGCAATCCTCTATTCTTTCGTGCTTTTTCGCACCTGGATCTGATTCACTGATCGCTCCGCTACAAAGCCGGTTTCGACCGCTCGCCTTGGCCTGGTACATGCGTTTGTCGGCCTGCTCAAGGAGCTGCTGTCCGCTTTCGGGTCTATCTGCACAACGTTCTGCCAGACCAATGCTGGCTGTAAGCGGCAAACCATCCGGGCGCAATCCGAAGCCTTTTTGAACCATCCGACCAAGCGCCAGGCGCGCCTGCTCAATATCGGTGTCAGGCATGATCACCACGAACTCTTCGCCGCCCCAGCGCACCAGACTGTCAGTACTGCGCAGGTTGGTCAGAAGATGTCGGGTGCAATCACGCAGCACCTGATCACCGGCATCGTGACCGAAGGTATCGTTGATCGACTTGAAGTGATCGAGATCGACGAAAGCCACAGCCAGGCCGCTGTCGTGACGTCGCGCGGTATCCCACTGCAGCTGCATGATTTCCTGGCCGCTGCCACGCGAGAAAACCCCTGTCAGCGGGTCGCGAATGGCCTGGCGCACCAGCGCAATCATGAACGCTAACTGGCTCAGACTTGCCAGGGCCGTAACGCCGGCAATAAGGATCAGCAGCCAGAAGGCACCAGCGAACGAAGGCCAGTTCAAGGTCGACCAGCTCAGATAGCCCGCCAGGGCCTGGGCCAGCAAAAGAATGAAGGCCAGCACCAGATTTTCGACCAGGGTCAGCGGGAATATCGCCAGACCAGCCATCAGCACGAAAGGCAGAAATGCATAGCCCGTAGCCACCACGGCAGAAAACTGGGTCAGCTGATACCCGCCCAGCAGGGTATGCGACGCGATATAGAACACCGTGGGGATCGCAAACAGAATGGCAATCGCCCGGTAGGCATCGAAGAGGTTACCGCTGGGTCGATAGAACAGCAGCAGGCAGGCAAAAGCCCCACAGGCAAGCAGACGAAATGCCGCCAGCCCCAGCCATAACGGATAGCTGAACACCATGAGGTCAATGATGCCCCACACCGGTGTCAGCACAGCGAAGAGAAAGGCGAACAGACGGACGCGATTGACGATCAGTGTCGCGCGGCGCTGCGTCAGCAGCATCGAGTGGCGATGCGGAATCAACAGCTGCTTGAGCTCGTTGGGCTTGAGCTCACTGGGCAGCAATGTAGCCAAACGACTTAAAAGAAGATCAATCAACGACGGCATTTTTTATTGTCACCCGGGCGGGATGGTTGGCGGACTTTTCAGCCTTGTGTCAGTCGCGCTGAATAGTAGCATTCTGACACCAGTTCATTTCATTGACTGAGCGCAACCATCCGTATCATCTGATTCACTGGATTAGCCGATAAACGGCTCGAATCCCCCTACCCTTAATAGGGCTAAGCCAGTGTTAACGACTGCCATCCATATTTCAGAAGCAGCTCGTCCTGATGATTTGTAACCAATAAATTCATAGCCTGTTAACGACGGTCGATCTGCTCCTGCAAATTGGCGATCTGGCTTTGCAGCGTGTTGAAGCTGCGCGTCATCTGTGCCCGGAACGAATCGAACTCGGCGGTTTGCACGCCCGGCGCGGTGGCGGGACGATTATCCAGTTCGCTACGCAGAACCAGCACATCCTGCTCCAGCCGGCTGATGGCTTGAGCGGGATCGCTCTGGCGCTTCAGAGCGGCAATTTCCTTGTTGATACCCTCGATGCGAGCGGGCACTTTGCCCAGACCGTCGAGCGAACCTTTCAAGCCCTTAAGTTCGCTACTCAAGCTGGCTTGCTGGCTGTTCAGCGCGTCAAGAGTCTGCGTGAACGTGGCCACCGCCGCCTGCTGTTTGCGCATTTCGACCGCCACCGCCTCGACACGCCCGGCCTGCTCTTCCAGACGCTGATCATGATTACCCTGCCTGCCCACCAGGCTTTGCTGCTGCGTGGTGATGGCGCGCTGCTGCTCCAGCAACTCGATGGCCTGCTTCTCAAGCTGCTTGATGCGCAACTTCAACGCTTCGCCTTCGGTGGTGACATTGGACTCGGTGGCCACCATTTTTCCGGAAATATCCTGCAGTCGGCCCGCCGCATCTTCACTGATGCGCGCAAAACTCTCCTGAGTAGCCACCAGTTGCGTCTCCAGCCGCTCGAGCTGTCCCTTACCCCACCAGCTCAATGCCAGCACCGCGCCGAAAAGCAGCACAACCATTATCCATAACGGCGCGACGCTGGCGTTGCGGCGTTTCTGGCGTGTTCGTTCATGTTCCAGACCGCTCTCGGCTGGCTTGTGCAGAGGTTCGAACTCCGGCTCCGGATAGGGCTTGTCCCTGTCGGCGGTCAGGCTGGGGACATGGTCCAGTTCGTCGTGGGCATCGTTGCGCATGGGATACCTTTGAGGGCGCGTAGCAAAAGACAGCGCGCAGTATAACGATTTAAGCGATAGCGCTTCAGAGCGCACCATGATCAGGCAGGTTCGCGGCATTCGACCCAAGCTCGTGCGGCGACCTGCCCCAGGCCGCCCCGTCACTGCGTCGCGGTTTTCGCTCAAAGCGAGACATGGCGGGGCTTGCATCGTCCAGTACGCAGATTGGTACGCCTGTTGCTTTGACACTCGTGGCAGCCTGGATGGCATCACCGACAGGGATGTCGGGCCTGAACAACGCCTCAGAGGAGCGGATCAACATGGAGTTCAACAAGGCTGTACTTGACTGCATGCGAACCCTGCGTCGCCGGCTTCGCGAAGAACAGCATCTTGATATCCGCCTCAGTCAGCCTGACGCCATTTCGGCCATGCTGGCAGCCTGCCTATGTTCCGCCGACGAACTGACCCGGGAGCTTGGCAAGCAATTGGCTGCCTACAGTGAGCAACCGCCACCAGTACCCCGCACGCCGATCTCGCCGAGCGGCGAAATTCGTCAGGCCTCGATACGCATCTATCGCGGCCAGCGGGTCATGTCCTGAGCCGCCTCAGACAACCAGCCACTCAGGAGCAGCGCGGGTAAGTTGCCGGGTAAGTTCGGCAAGCAACTCACCTCCGTTGCGCCAGTGATGCCAATAAAGCGGCACATCTATGGGCTGGCCATGAAACACATCCACCAGTGCCCCACTTGCCAATTCGGCGCGCACCTGCAACTCGGGCACCAGGCCCCAACCAAGATCGCTGTGCAGCAGACGCACAAAGCCTTCGGATGAAGGGCAGAGGTGGTGACTGAAGGCTCCGTTCAGGCCGAGCGCAGCCAGATAGCGATGCTGCAGCTGATCATCCGGACCGAAGACGATTGCCGGGACGTGCAGCAGTGCCTCCACCGGCACATTGCCGCTCAGGTGACGCTCGATAAATGCCGGGCTGGCGAGGGCTCGATAACGCATCGCACCGAGAAACTGGCTGCGCGCACCCGCCAGGGGCCGCTCCACGGCGCACACGCAGGCGGCCACCTCACCGACACGCATGCGCTTGAGACCCACTGCCTGATCTTCCAGTACATGGTCGAGCACCACCCCGTGCGCGGCACAGAATGGCGCCACCGCTGGCGCCCACCAGGTGGCAAGGCTGTCCGCATTGAGCGCAATGCGCAGCCGCTCGGGCAAACGATTGGCGTCCATTTCCGGCACCTGTGCCTGAAGGTCACGTTCCAGCAATCTCACCTGCTGCACATGATTGAGCAGCCGTCGGCCAACTTCGGTCGGCTGCGGCGGCGCCGCACGCAGCAGGACTGGCTGGCCCAACCGCGCCTCCAGCAGTTTGATCCGCTGGGATACGGCTGATTGCGATAACCCCAGCGCTTGGGCAGCCCGCTCGAACCCTGCCTGCTCGACTACCGCAGCCAAGGCCGCCAGCAACTTGTAATCAAGCATCGATTTTCCTTATGCATCATTATCAACTTTCGTTTTTCTTATACGCTTCGGATGCCGAAACTGCCAACCTTCCTTTGGCACAAACGGGTACAGGCCATGTGGCAGAGTTATTTCAATGGATTGCTGGTGACGGCAGGCCTGATCATCGCCATCGGCGCGCAGAATGCCTTTGTCCTCGCCCAGAGCCTGCGCCGCGAACATCACCTGCCGGTCGCTGCGCTGTGCATCCTGTGCGACATTCTATTGGTGGCGGTCGGCGTTTTCGGCCTGGCGGCAGTACTGGCAGCCAATCCCCTGCTGCTGGCAATCACCCGCTGGGGTGGCGTGGCCTTCCTGACCTTCTACGGCGTCATCGCCCTGCGTCGCGCTGCGAGACCGCAGGCGCTGCGCGAAGATACGCCAAGCAACCCACGTTCGCTGCGCAGCGTGCTGCTCGCGGCGCTGGCCGTTACGCTGCTCAACCCGCATGTCTATCTCGATACGGTCCTGCTGATCGGCTCGGTCGGCGCCCAGCAGCCAGAACCCGGCGCCTATACCCTGGGCGCAGCCAGCGCATCGACGCTGTGGTTCCTGCTACTGGCGCTTGGAGGTGCCTGGCTGGCTCCATGGCTGGCGCGCCCCCTTACCTGGCGCCTGATCGACCTTGGCGTCGCAGGCATGATGTTCGCCATTGCCACACAACTGATCCTCACTGCCTGAGGAACAGCAGACTTTTCTCGTGGTCCACGCAGAGGGCTCACACCCGCAACCCCCTGGGCATTGCATGAATTACAGGCTCTGGCGCCTGCTTTCCCACACGGTTGCCGCGTGGTTTTGCCGCAGGGCGGGTGCTATGATCCTCGATTCGCGGGCATGCAGTGGAATACTTCAGCCCGCCACACGGCCGCCCGTGAACGGCCAAGAGATTACCCACGCATGGAGCCAGCAAGGGGAAGAACAGATTCAGACGGACGGCCAGCCTTACAGTTTCGCCGTTTTCCGCCGCGCGCTGGCATCAGCGCAGACTGTCGCCCCTCAATCTGGCCGCATGCATTCTCGACACCTGATCAGGAGATACATCATGGCTTTCGAATTGCCGCCGCTTCCGTTTGAAAAGAATGCCCTCGAACCGCACATTTCCGCCGAGACGTTCGAGTACCACCACGGCAAGCACCATCAGGCTTACGTGACCAACCTGAACAACCTGGTTCCAGGCACCGAGTTCGAAGGCAAGGACCTGGAAACCATCATCAAGACCTCTTCCGGTGGCATCTTCAACAACGCCGCTCAGGTCTGGAACCACACCTTCTTCTGGAACTGCATGGCACCGAACGCCGGTGGCCAGCCGACCGGCGCCCTGGCTGATGCCATCAACGCCGCCTTTGGCGACTTCGACAAGTTCAAGGAAGAGTTCACCAAAACCGCCATCGGCACCTTCGGCTCCGGCTGGGCCTGGCTGGTGAAGAAGTCCGACGGCAGCGTCGGCCTGGCCAGCACCATCGGTGCCGGCAACCCGATGACCGCCGGTGACAAGCCGCTGCTGACCTGCGACGTCTGGGAACACGCCTACTACATCGACTACCGCAACGCCCGTCCGAAGTTCGTCGAGGCGTTCTGGAACGTCGTCAACTGGGACTTCGTCGCGAAGAACTTCGCCGACTGAAGCCCCATGCTGCCACGGGGAGTCGGCCTGGCAGGCCGTTGAAAAATGTAGCCGAGGCAGGCAAGACAAGGCAAAAACAGGCGAGGAAGCGGAGCTTAGTGGCCTAAGTGAGCATTCCGAGCCTGTTTTTAACGCCGTATTGCCAACGCAGGTAGTTTTTCAACAGCCTGCTGGCCATCCCTCGTGACGCATGCACCGGAATGCCCGCCTCCTTGTGAGTCGGGCATTTTTCGTTTCTGGTACTCGTACGGAGTCTACTTCCATGTCCAAAACCGCACTCGTCATTGGCGCCTCCCGCGGCCTCGGCCTCGGGCTGGCCAAACAACTGCACGGCGAAGGCTGGCAGGTGATCGCCACGGTCCGCGACCCACAACGCGCCGAGGCGCTCGCCGCTCTGGCTGATGTTCGTCTCGAAATACTGGATATCGACGATGCGGCAAGCGTCGATGCGCTGGCTCAGCGCCTGACCGACACCCAGCTGGACCTGCTCTATATCAATGCCGGCATTTCCGGCTCACGAGACGCCTCGGCCAGTGATGCAAGCAGAGAAGACGTCGGCGCACTCTTCATGACCAATGCCGTGGCGCCGATCCGCCTGGCCGAGCGTCTGTTACCACTGATGGAACCACGCAAGGGCGTGATCACCTTCATGAGCTCGATCATGGGCAGCGTTGAACTCGGCCCGGGAATGGGCATGTCGCTGTACGGCGCCAGCAAGGCAGCGCTCAATCACCTGACTCGTACCTTTGCCGCAGAACTCGGCGAGGATGCCGGGATGACAGTGCTTTCCATGCATCCAGGCTGGGTAAGAACCGAGATGGGCGGCGACCAGGCACCCCTGGATGTCGAAACCAGTTGCCGCTCGATTGTCGAGCAGGTAACGAGCGCAGCCGGCCAGCGCGGACATCGCTTTATCGATTACCAGGGCCAACCACTACCTTGGTAATCCACTCCTAAAAGCAGCGTCCAGAAACGACGATGCGGGTGGTGCCCTCCGGCAGCCACCCGCATCAACAGCGATCAGAACGCAGAGAAAATCAGGCCTTAGGCAATGTCACGCCGCGCTGGCCCTGATATTTACCGCCCCGGTCGCGGTAAGACACTTCGCATTCCTCGTCAGATTCGAGGAACAGCATCTGCGCCACCCCCTCGTTGGCGTAGATCTTCGCCGGCAGGGTCGTGGTATTGGAGAACTCCAGCGTCACGTGGCCTTCCCATTCAGGCTCCAGCGGCGTGACGTTGACGATAATGCCGCAGCGAGCATAGGTGCTCTTGCCCAGGCAGATGGTCAGCACGTTGCGCGGAATACGGAAGTACTCAACCGTGCGCGCCAGGGCGAAGGAGTTCGGCGGGATGATGCAAACGTCGCTCTTGACGTCAACGAAGCTCTTCTCGTCGAAGTTCTTCGGATCGACCGTCGCCGAATTGATATTGGTGAATACCTTGAATTCATCGGCGCAGCGCACGTCGTAGCCATAGCTCGAGACGCCGTAGGAAATCAGCCGTTCGCTGCCCTCGGTGCGTACCTGACGCTCGACGAAGGGCTCGATCATGCCGTGCTCCTGAGCCATGCGACGAATCCACTTGTCCGATTTGATGCTCATGGCGAGACCCTGACTGGTTGGAGTTATATAAGAAGGCGTGCATCTTACCGACCACGCAAGCCGCGTTCAAAGCCTCTTGCACGACACCACGCGGAACGCTCCGAAGTCTTTTTCAAGAAACTGAAAATAAAGCTCGCATTGCGACGCAAATAGGGTATCTTTCATTGGCTGCTGCTGCATGTGTCACCGTGAATCGCTACATGTTTAGATTTCGATCCGATCATTGCTACGACTCCTTTAACTCCTTGCACACAGTCACCGTTCGGGGTATTTGCCCGATCACATCAATCTACATAGTTCAAGGAGACATCAAATGTCTAATCGCCAAACCGGTACCGTTAAGTGGTTCAACGATGAAAAAGGCTTCGGCTTCATCACTCCGCAATCCGGTGACGACCTCTTCGTTCACTTCCGTGCCATCCAGGGTGACGGCTTCAAGAGCCTGAAAGAAGGCCAAGCTGTTTCCTTCGTCGCTACTCGCGGCCAGAAGGGCATGCAAGCTGAGGAAGTTCAGGTTATCTAACCTGAGTCTTCTCTGAAAAAGCCCCGCTTCGGCGGGGCTTTTTTGTGCCTGCAATCTGGCGGATGAAAGCCATGCAGCCTTTCGCTCCCAGCGCAGATGTCTGTTGAGGTGCGGGGCGGAAGCTTCGCGTTAACCGCCCCGCGCACGATCAGTCGTCTGATACCACGATGTTCGGCATCGACTGGGCAATGATCTGCCCGCTCTGGGAGATGCGGGCACCAACGGTACGAGCCACTTCCTGATAGATCATGGCGATCTGGCTGTCCGGATCGGCAATGGTTGTCGGCTTTCCGGCATCAGCCTGGCTGCGAATGGCCATCGACAAGGGCAGCGACGCCAGCAGATCGACGTTGTACTCGCCTGCCAGCTTCTCACCGCCACCCTCACCAAACAGATGTTCGGCATGACCGCAGTTCGAGCAAATATGGATGGCCATGTTCTCGACGACGCCCAGCACCGGGATATTCACTTTGCGGAACATCTCCACACCCTTCTTGGCATCCAGCAGTGCCAGGTCCTGTGGCGTGGTGACGATTACCGAGCCGGTGACCGGCACCTTCTGCGCCAGGGTCAACTGGATATCGCCGGTTCCTGGCGGCATATCCACCACAAGGTAGTCGAGATCCTTCCAGGCGGTCTGGGTAATCAGCTGCAACAGGGCTCCGGAGACCATCGGGCCTCGCCAGACCATGGGTGTCTTGTCATCGGCGAGAAACGCCATGGACATCAGCTGCACGCCATGCGCTTCCAGCGGCACGAACCATTTCTGATCGAGGATCTGCGGCTTGGTCCCCTCGGGAATCCCGAACATGATGCCCTGGCTCGGCCCGTAGATATCGGCGTCCAGCACCCCGACCCGCGCCCCTTCACGCGCCAGTGCCAGCGCCAGATTGGCCGCCGTGGTGGACTTGCCCACCCCGCCCTTGCCGGACGCCACGGCGATAATGTTCTTCACATTGGCCAGCGACGGCACCTGATCCTGCGCCTTGTGCGGCTTGATCACACAATCGACCTGCACGTCTGCGCGGCTCACGCCCTCCAGCTGCTCAATGGCCATGGCCAGCATCTGTGCCCAGCCGCTACGAAACAGCTCCGCAGCGTAGCCTAGTTCGAGCTTTACACTGACGCGATCACCCTGCACTTCGACAGAACGCACGCATCCCGCACTGACCGGATCCTGATTAAGATGCGGATCGGTGTACTGACGCAGTATGGCTTCCACAGCTTCACGGGTGACGGACATGACAACTCCCACAAGAAAGACCGAGTAAAACAGACGGCCATATTAACAGCAGCGATAACGCCGGCGCCCACCCTTGCGACACCCTGCCTCTCATTCGGACAACCGCCCCGAGCGGTGGCCTGCATGTGGTCGCATCCTTTATAGTTGCGGACTTCTCGTTTTGCCGGTGCAGCCATTCCCATGTCCGAAGCTCGTCAGATTCTCGTTACCAGCGCCCTGCCGTATGCCAATGGTTCGATTCACCTCGGCCACATGCTGGAATACATCCAGACGGACATGTGGGTGCGCTTCCAGAAACTGCGCGGCAACCAGTGCATCTATGTCTGCGCCGATGATGCACACGGCTCGGCCATCATGCTGCGCGCTGAGAAGGAAGGGATCACGCCCGAGCAACTGATCGCCAATGTGCAGGCTGAGCACAGCCAGGATTTCGCTGACTTCCTTGTGGACTTCGACAATTTCCACTCGACCCATTCCGAGGAAAACCGCGAACTGTCGGAGCTGATCTACACTCGCCTGCGCGATGCCGGGCATATCGCCACCCGCTCGGTAACCCAGTATTTCGACCCGGACAAGGGCATGTTCCTGGCTGATCGCTTCATCAAGGGCACCTGCCCCAAGTGCGCTGCGGAAGACCAGTACGGCGATAACTGCGAAAAATGCGGCGCGACCTATGAGCCTACCGAGCTGAAAGATCCACGCTCGGCCATCTCCGGCGCCACACCGGTGCTGCGCGACTCCAAGCACTTCTTCTTCAAACTCCCCGAGTTCGAGGCCATGCTCAAGGAGTGGACACGTAGCGGCGCCTTACAGGATTCGGTGGCGAACAAGATCGCTGAATGGCTCGATGGCGGCCTGCACGAGTGGGACATCTCCCGCGATGCGCCCTACTTCGGCTTCGAGATCCCCGATGAGCCCGGCAAATACTTCTATGTATGGCTGGACGCGCCGATCGGCTACATGGCGAGCTTCAAGAACCTCTGCGCACGCCGCCCGGAACTGAACTTCGATACCTTCTGGAACAAGAACTCCAGTACCGAGCTGTACCACTTCATCGGCAAAGACATCATCAACTTCCACACCCTGTTCTGGCCGGCAATGCTGGAAGGGGCCGGTTTTCGCAAGCCGACCGCAGTCAATGTGCACGGCTACCTGACGGTCAATGGCCAGAAAATGTCCAAGTCACGTGGCACCTTCATCAAGGCGCGCACTTACCTCGACCACCTGAACCCCGAATACCTGCGCTATTACTACGCGGCCAAACTCGGTCGTGGCGTCGATGACCTTGACCTCAACCTCGAAGACTTCGTGCAGAAGGTCAATTCGGACCTGGTCGGCAAGGTGGTCAACATCGCCAGCCGTTGCGCCGGCTTCATTCACAAGGGCAACGCCGGAGTAATGGTTGCGGACAACGCCGCGCCGGAGCTGACCGACGCCTTCCGCACCGCTGCCCCGTCGATTGCCGAAGCTTATGAGAACCGCGATTTCGCCCGCGCCATGCGCGAAATCATGGGCCTGGCCGACCGCGCCAACGCCTGGATCGCTGACAAGGCGCCCTGGGCGCTGAACAAGCAGGAAGGCGCGCAGGCCGAGGTCCAGGCAATCTGCGCTACCGGCATCAACCTGTTCCGCCAGTTGGTGATCTTTCTCAAGCCGGTGCTGCCGAACCTCGCCGCCGATGCCGAGCGTTTCCTGAATGTCGAGCCGCTGGTGTGGGATGACCAACAGACTCTGCTGACCAATCATCAGCTGAACGCCTTCACACCGCTGCTGACCCGGATCGAGCCGGCGAAGATCGAAGCGATGATCGAGTCGTCCAAGGAAGACCTGGCCTCCACCGAAGCCGCTGCCCAGCCCACCGGAACTCCGGCTGGAGGCAATGGGGAGCTGACCAAGGAACCGCTGGCCACTGAAATCACCTTCGACCAGTTTGCCGCCGTCGATCTGCGCATCGCTCTGATCGAAAAGTGCGAGTTCGTCGAGGGCGCAGACAAGCTGCTGCGCCTGACGCTGGATATCGGCGATGCCAAGCGCAACGTCTTCTCCGGCATCAAGAGCGCCTACCCGGACCCGAGCAAACTGGAAGGGCGGCTGACGCTTTACGTGGCCAACCTCGCGGCGCGCAAGATGAAGTTCGGCGTGTCCGAAGGCATGGTGCTGGCAGCCGGTCCTGGTGGCGAGGAAATCTACCTGCTCGCTCCGGACAGTGGCGCCAAGCCCGGTCAACGGGTGAAGTGACGGCTCAGCAGCATGACTGACACCAGTGATCCCTCTCGCTGCCCACTGTGCGGGCAGTCCAACCAATGCGGCCAATGCGAGCCGCAGGCTGACGAGCAGCCTTGCTGGTGCTTCAGCGCCACCATCGATCCCCATGCTCGCCAGCAGATTCCCAGCGAGGCACGGAACAAGGCCTGCCTCTGTGTGCGCTGCGCTCGCGGCGAGCACTCTCCCGACAACTGATGCGCCTGGACCGTTTTATCGCCAATCTGCCCGACTGCAGCCATCGCCAGGCACGCCTGCTGGTCGCGTCAGGTCGGGTTGAAGTGAACGGCCAACCGGTGCGTGACGGCACCTGCGACATTCGCGTGTTCGATCAGGTGGCGCTGGACGGTCAGACGCTGCAGGCTGGCAAGACCGCGCGCTTCTTCATGCTGCACAAGCCGACCGGCTGCGTCAGCGCCACATCCGACCCTCAACACCCAACGGTACTTGACCTGCTCGACGAGCCGGACAAGGCCGACCTGCATATCGCCGGACGGCTGGACTTCAACACCACAGGATTACTGATCATCACCAACGACGGCCTCTGGTCCCGCCGCCTGACGCAACCCAAAAGCCTGCTGGGCAAAACCTATCGGGTAGAAACCGAAGACCCGATTGATCCCCTCTGCATCGAACGCTTCGCTCAGGGACTCTACTTCCGCTTCGAAAACCTCACCACGCTGCCCGCCGAACTCGAACTGCTCGGCCCGCACGAAGCCCGACTGACGCTGCATGAGGGCCGCTACCATCAGGTCAAGCGCATGTTCGGCCACTTCAACAACAAGGTCACCCGCCTGCACCGCGAACGCATGGGTCCGCTGGTTCTGAATGATGATCTCCAACCCGGCCATTACCGCCACCTCTCGCAGGAAGAAACCGCTCTGATCTGAGCCTTTGGCTGGAAACCGCTTCAATTCGAGTCAGCCTTCTGGTACAAAGCCTCCTGCGCGGGCGTCGTATAATGGTAATACCCTAGCTTCCCAAGCTAGAGCCGTGGGTTCGATTCCCATCGCCCGCTCCAGATTCGAAAAACAAGGCCCTGCTATTGCAGGGCTTTTTCGTTTCCGGCGTCTGACACAGCCATTCACAAGCGATAGCCACCGCCCTCACATGCCACCAGGCAAGGTAGTCAGGAAGCACAATTCTTCGAGCGCGGTTCCACTTGGCGTTATATAAATGCTTATATGACGAAAATTATTCTGGCCTCGAAACGGCATGCACATTTCATTGATAAGACGGGCAAGCGCCGTCCTGGCGCTTTCCTGTGGCTTGGCCCAAGCAGGTGAGGTGACGATTTCCGCTGCATCCAGCCTGACCAATGTCTTTCAGGACATTGCCCGCAGCTACGAAACTGAATATGTAGACGCCCGAGTTATGCTGAACTTCGGCGGCTCCGGGGGCTTGTTGCAGCAAATCGCCAAGGGCGCGCCGGTGGATGTGTTTGCCTCTGCCGACCAGGAAACGATGGACATTGCAGCCATGCAGAACCTGCTCGCAGCGGACACCCGTCAGGATTTCGCCCGCAATACGCTGGTGCTGATCGTGCCCAGCGACAGCCCGATCAGGCTTGGACAACTGGCCGATCTGCAGCAGTCCAGCGTTGAGCGGGTCGCCATGGGCAATCCGGCGAGCGTGCCCGCAGGCCGGTACAGCCGGCAGGCGCTGACGGCGGCCAACCTCTGGGACAACCTGCAAGACAAGGTGATCAATACCCAGAGCGTGCGCCAATCACTGGATTACGTGGCCCGAGGCGAAGTCGCAGCGGCATTGGTCTATGCAACCGACGCTCGCCTCATGAAAGACAAGGTGAAGCTTGCCTTCACCGTACCGCTGGAAGCGGACATCAGCTACCCGATTGCCCAGGTCCGCGACAGCGCCAACAGCGATGAAGCCAAACGTTTCATTAATTATCTACAGTCGCCTGTCGGGCAGGACATCCTTGCCCGACATGGTTTTCTGAAACCCTGAGCTCGGCCTGAGAACATCATGGAACCAGTCTGGACTGCGCTCGCCCTCTCGCTCAAGGTCGCCGGCTTTGCCACAGCGATCACTCTGGTGCTGGGGACGGCAACAGGTTTTCTGCTGGCGCGCCTGCGCTTTCCGGGGCGCGACCTGCTCGACAGCCTGCTGACCCTGCCAATGGTGCTGCCGCCCACCGTGCTTGGCTATTACCTGCTGGTGCTGCTGGGCCGGCGCAGCACGTTCGGCGCCTGGCTGCATGACAGTTTCGGCATCAATCTCATCTTCACCTGGCAAGGGGCCGTGATTGCCGCCTCCATCGTCGCCTTTCCCCTGGTGTTCAAACCGGCGCGGGCGGCATTTGAGGGCGTCGACGGTCAACTGGAAAATGCCGCCCGCGTGCTGGGCATTTCAGAGCTGGCAATCTTCTTTCGGGTGACACTGCCCCTGGCCTGGCGTGGCATTCTCGCGGGTGTACTGCTGGCATTCGCTCGCGCACTGGGCGAGTTCGGCGCCACCCTGATGGTCGCGGGCAGCATCCCCGGCAAGACACAGACGCTGTCGATTGCCGTATACGAGGCTGTCCAGGCCGGACAGGACGATGTGGCCAACACTCTGGTGCTGATTACCTCACTGGTCTGCGTGACCGTACTGCTGATTGCCGGACGCCTGGCGCCCGGACGTATCGCCAATCGTTGACGGAGCCTGCACGTGCTGCTTGATCTCGACATTGCTAAAACCCTGAGCTCGGGCAAGCGTATCTTCCAGCTCCAGCTGGGCTTCCAGACGACCAGTCAGCGAGTGGTCGTGCTTGGGCCGTCCGGTTCAGGCAAGAGCCTGTTGCTGAAAGCCATCGCTGGGCTGATACGGCCTGATCGCGGGCATATCCGCCTGGATGGCACGCCCCTGTTCGATGCGACGGCGAAGATCAACCTGGCGCCACAGCAGCGCAAGATGGCCTACCTGTTTCAGGACTACGCGCTGTTTCCGCACCTGAGCGTGCGGCAGAACATCGGTTTCGGCCTGACGCATGGCCTGTTCAATCCCCGCTCAAGCGAGCACAACGACACGGTCGAGCACTGGCTGGAAACGTTCGACCTCCACCCGGTCGCAGACCAGCTGCCCGAAGATCTGTCCGGCGGCCAACGCCAGCGCACCGCGCTGGCCAGAGCACTGGTCGCGAAACCGAACGCATTGTTGCTGGATGAACCCTTCTCTGCCCTGGATTCCGCGCTGCGCAGCCACATGCGCCGCGAACTGGATGAGCTGCAACGGCGCCTGAAGGTGCCCATGCTGCTGATCACCCATGATCAGGAGGACGCCGAGGTATTGGGTGATCAGGTGTTGCACATGCGTGATGGCCGCATCGAAACCTTGAACGGGAGTTGATCCGATATGCCTTGTGACAATCCCGGAAACGATACATCAATGGAGAAAAAGGATCGGGCCATCGAGCTGCACGGCTCGGTCTGGCTCACTGTCGATGGCGAGCGGTTCGGCGGCGAGCAACGTATCGCCCTGCTCGCCAGGATCGCCGAATGCGGATCCATCACCCAGGCTGCCAAGGCTATCGGAATGAGCTACAAGGCTGCGTGGGATGCCATCGACGCCATGAACAATCTGGCCGGCGAGCCGCTGATGGAGCGTGTAGCCGGCGGCAAGGGCGGTGGCGGTTCACGCCTGACCCGACGCGGCGAGCAACTGGTGGAGAACTTTCGCCTGATAGAGCGAGAACACCTGCGTTTCGTCGAGCAACTGAGCCGGCAAGCCACAGGCATTGCCGATGACTATCTCCTGATCCGCAGGATGGGCATGAAGACCAGCGCACGCAATCAGTTCCACGGCAAGGTGGCCCGGGTGAAAACCGGGGCAGTCAATGATGAAATCGAGCTGGAAATTGCCGGCGGGCAGAAAATTGTCGCCATCGTCACCCATGAAAGCACCACGGAACTTGGCCTGCAGCCCGGCACCGAGGCCTTGGCGCTGATCAAGTCGTCGTCAGTGATCCTCGTCAGCGATGACAACGGCGCGCGCTTTTCTGCGCGCAACCGCCTGACAGGCGTCCTTTCACGAGTACACCCCGGCGCGGTGAACACCGAGGTGGTACTGGAGCTGTCTGGCGGCGCTGCGCTGGCCGCCATCATCACCAACGAAAGCTGTCACACGCTGGGCCTGGCAGAAGGTAAGACCATCACGGCGATCTTCAAGGCCTCCAGCGTGATTGTCGGCGTGCCGCTCTAGAAAGCCAGACGCACTCCCACCGTCAGGTTGCGCCCCGGCAGCAACACGTCATCCTTGATGAAGGACGTGTGCTGGCGAGCTTTTTCGTCCAGCAGGTTGTTGCCCTTGAGATAGATCAGGTAGTCGCTCTGCTTCAGCGAACCGGCATAGCTGAGGCCGGCGCCGAGCATGTTGTAGCCGCCGGTTTCCGTCTCGTAATCGGCCAGATCGCCCTGACGCTGCACTCGGTAGAACTCCAGCTGCCCATTGAGCGCGGGCGTGAAACTCTGATCAAGGCGTACGCCCAGACGGTCTGCCGGAATACGCGGCAGGTCGCCACCGCCATCACGCAGTTTGCCGCGCACATGGTCGCCGAACAGCGTAAAGGCGGTTGCATCGGTGGCCTGGAAGCGGACTTCACCCTCTGCGCCGGTGAGTACGGCGTCCTGCTGGCGATACTCTATTTCACGATAGCCACCACCGATGTCGTGCCCGGTGTCGGCGGCGAAGATGAAGTCATCCACCTGATTGCGGAACAGGCTGAAGTTGAAGGTGGTGCGTCCGGCGAACTTGCGCAAGGTCAGCTCGGCATTGTGGGACGTTTCCTCGTCCAGCTCGATATTGCCCAACTCGACCGTACGACTCGCCGCATGCGGGCCGTAGGCATAGAGCTCTTCTGCAGTGGGCAGGCGCTGGGAGCGCGAAAGCGAGAAACCCAGCGAGTACTGCGGCGCAAAGGTCCAGACTGCACCGGCAGATACCGAGGTTCCCTTGTGATCGGTGTTGCGCTGACCGTCGGCGTCGATATCCTGCCATTCGTGGCGTAATCCCAACTCGTAACGCCAGGCGCCTGCGGTGTATTCCTCCAGCAGAAACACACCATGGTTGCGGGTCAGTGTCGGCGGTACATAGGCCTCTTCACCGGCAGCTTCGAAGTCACGGCGCAAGGTTTGCGCTCCCACCACGCCACGCCAACCAAACAATGGCTGATGAGTCAGCTCCAGGCGTGCATCAGTGGCGTCGTTATCGAACCGGGTACCCACTTCGCCGCCTTCGATTTCCTCATGCTGGTAGTTGCTGTGACCAACACGCAGGCGTGCCAGCTCGAAGCCGGGAAGCGGGTCGCCCAGCTCACCGCGAAGGTCCCAGCGCTTCTGCTGCATATCGACATAAGGCACTGCACCATGCTCTTCATCATGGTCATGGCTGTGCCCATGACCACCGCAGTGCCAGTCACGACCGTGGGTATGGCAGTCGGCATGCTCGTGGGCCAGCAGCCCGTAGCGATTGTTCTGCTCCGTGTAGGCAGCACCGAGATAACCACGCTCACCAATGAAACTGGCGCCCAGGGTAAAGCTGTCAGTGTCGTTGTAGGAGCCTTCCTGCCTGTTCGGAGAACCGGGAATCTCGTACTCGTCGGCCTGACGCTTGGCGCCCTCGGCACGCACCGCAAAATTACCGCTGCCGGCGGTAATGCCGAATACACCGGCGTCTTCATTGGCGACGCTGTTGGCACGCAGCTCCAGCTCGCCTTCATAGCCTTTCTCAGGTACGTAGGTCGGCACCTTGCGGTCGATGACATTGACCACGCCTCCAATGGCTCCGCCGCCATACAGCAGGGTCGCCGGCCCTTTCAGCACTTCGATTCGTTCGGCCAGCAACGGCTCGCTGACCACCGCATGATCCGGGCTGATGGTAGAGGCGTCGAGCAGCTCCACGCCGTCGCTCAGCACCTTCACCCGTGCCCCATCGAGACCACGAATGACCGGCCTCGCGGCACCGGCACCGAAACTGCTGGAGTGCACGCCAGGCAGGCCTTGCAGCGTTTCCCCCAGCGTCGCCTCTCGGCGCATCACCAGCTCCTGCCCTTCCATGACGGCCACCGGCATCGTCATCTCATGGCTTTGCTTGCCAAGACCGCTGGCGCTGACGACCACGGAATCAAGTTCGACCGGATCAGCGGCCCAGGCAGCCGGAACCAGAGCCAGGCTGACAGCCCAGGCAAGGGGGTGACGTTTCAGTTTCATGTGATTCTCCAAGGAAATGACAACTGCCTTGCAAGGCAGCCATGCAAGGCGGCGGAGAATCTATCATGTTATATCGTAACGTTTAAATATTTTAAGCAAGAACCGTTATTGCCCCACGCTGGAGCATGGAAGTCATCGGAACAGGTTGCGTGAATCGTCAAACAAAGCGGCAAGGTCCCGACAGAACCTTGCCGGAATTCAGACCGGAGCTTTAAAACTCCGGTCTGATCGGCATGTAGCCGTGAGGATCAACCCGCACGATATTCCGCATCAGCCGTCTCGAAGCGCTGCTGGATACTGGCGGCAGGCTCCTTACCCATCAGGCTGACGACGTAGATGGCGACGCTGGCGAAAAGGAAGCCGGGAATGATTTCGTACAGACCCAGACCAATGAATTCTTTCCAGACAACTACGGTAATCGCCCCTACCAGCATGCCCACCAGCGCGCCGTTGCGGGTCATGCGTTTCCACAGCAGCGAGATCAGCACAACCGGGCCGAAAGCTGCGCCAAAACCGGCCCAGGCATAGGACACCAGTCCCAGCACCTTGCTTTCCGGATTGGAGGCAATGCCGATGGCAATCAGTGCAATCAGCAGCACCATGCCGCGGCCAACCCAGACCAGCTCAACCTGGGAAGCACTCTTGCGCAGGAAGGCCTTGTAGAAATCCTGCGTAAGTGCGCTGGAACTGACCAGCAGCTGGGCACTGAGCGTGCTCATCACGGCAGCAAGAACGCCCGAAAGAATCACCCCCGCGACCCATGGATTGAAGAGGATTTTCACCAGTTCCAGAAATACCCGCTCGCCATTGTCCCTGACCGGACCGGCCAGCTCGGGATGGTCCGCAAAATAGGCAATGCCGAGAAAGCCTACGGCCACCGCGCCTGCCAGGGTCAGGATCATCCAGGTCATGCCGATACGGCGGGCGTTGGGAATGGTCTTGACCGAATCAGCCGCCATGAAGCGCACCAGGATATGCGGCTGGCCGAAGTACCCAAGCCCCCAGGCCAGCAGCGAAATGATTGCAACGAAGGACAAGCCGCGGAACATGTCGAAGTTTGCCGGGTTCTGCGCCTCGATGGTGGCCACCACGGTGCTCATGTCGCCCAGCGCGAGAATCACGAACAGCGGCGTAATCAGCAGCGCAAAGATCATCAGCGTCGCCTGTACGGTGTCGGTCCAGCTCACGGCCAGAAAGCCACCGATGAATACATAGAGAATGGTCGCCGCCGCGCCGACCCAGAGCGCCGTGCCGTATTCCATGCCGAAGGTCGATTCAAACAGGCGCGCACCCGCCACCACACCCGAGGCGCAGTAGATGGTGAAGAACACCAGGATCACCAGTGCCGAAAAAATCCGCAGCAGACGGCTGTTGTCTTCGAAACGGTGCGAGAAATAATCCGGCAGGGTCAGCGCGTTGTGATTGTGTTCGGTATGCACCCGCAGGCGACCGGCAACAAACAGCCAGTTCAACCAGGCGCCGACGATCAAGCCGATGGCAATCCAGCTTTCCGACAGGCCCGCGACGAAAATCGCACCGGGCAGCCCCATCAGCAGCCAGCCGCTCATGTCCGAGGCGCCAGCCGATAATGCCGTGACGAAACTGCCGAGACTGCGACCGCCCAGAATATAGTCATCGAAGTTTCGGGTGGCGCGATAGGCGATGAAGCCGATGAGAATCATCGCCGCAATATAGATCACGAAGGTGATCAGGGTCGGGTTGCTCATGTTCATTGAGGGGGGTTCCTTATGTTGCCCGGGCATCACGCATCCACTGGCCAAATGCGGGCAAAACCCTGGCAACGAATGATCAGATTGGCAAGCCGCTGAAAAACCACCTGTGTTTTTCAGCGGCCTGCTGCAAAGCATAGCGCCTCGACCGCTTTCTCGCCGTTAAGCCTTGAGTTTGAGCCATCACCTGCGCAACGGACCGGAAAGAATAGGGTCGGATAGGTATCGGCCACATGCAATTCGCACGCGGCTTCGAACGCCACCAGGAGGCTCTCCATGACCGTCAGCATCGACACCGCCACCGGCACCTGCTCCACCACTCGCGACGGCATCACCCATCGCAGCGCGATCATGGATGTCAGGATCGGTACCGACCCACAGGCACGGATGTCAGTCGCGCATATCGACAGCGTCAGCGTGCATTTACCCGAAGACCAGGCCGAGCACCTGATTGCAGCCGGCGCAGTGGATGAGCGTGAGAACCTCGTCACTGATGACTAGCAGGCCCTGAATACCCGCGCCCACCCGCGCGGGGACGATCCAACAAGCGGTAGCCGATCGAGCGAGATTGAAATCATTCGCACAAGACCTATCTAAGGGTCATGTATCGACATTGGGTGCCGCATGAACGACGAGAACAATCAGGACTTCGAGCAGAACGCCACAGGTCTTGTGCTGCCGGACCAGAATCTGCCGGACAAGCTATACATCATCCCGATCCACAACCGGCCTTTCTTTCCCGCTCAGGTGCTGCCGGTCATCGTCAATGAACAGCCCTGGGCGCAGACATTGGAGCTGGTCGGCAAGACGCCGCACCAGCGTCTGGCGCTGTTCTTCATGGATAACCCGGCGCAGGACGCAGCCAGCTTCGACCCCGACAGCCTGCCCGAACACGGCACCATGGTGCGCGTGCACCATGCCACGCGCGAGGGCGGCAAGCTGCAGTTCGTGGCCCAGGGCATGGCCCGTGTACGCATTCGCGGCTGGCTGCGGCGCAAGCCGCCGTACCTGGCGGAAGTCGATTACCCACAGAGCGACGATGATCCGCGTGACGAGGTCAAGGCCTACGGCATGGCGCTGATCAACGCCATCAAGGAACTGCTGCCGCTCAATCCTTTGTACAGCGAGGAACTGAAGAACTACCTCAACCGCTTCAGTCCCAACGATCCCTCCCCGCTGACCGACTTTGCCGCAGCGCTGACCACCGCACCCGGCAACGAACTGCAGGACGTGCTCGACAGCGTGCCCGTGCTCAAGCGCATGGAAAAAGTGCTGCCGCTGCTGCGCAAGGAAGTCGAGGTCGCCAAGCTGCAAAAGGAGCTGACCGGCGAGGTCAACCGCAAGATCGGTGAGCGCCAGCGTGAGTTCTTCCTCAAGGAACAGCTGAAGATCATCCAGCAAGAGTTGGGCATCACCAAGGATGACCGCAGCGCCGATGCTGATGAGTTCCGCTCACGCCTGGAGGGCAAGGTGGTGCCGCCGGCGGCGCAGAAACGCATCGACGATGAACTGACCAAGCTTTCGGTGCTGGAAACCGGATCGCCGGAGTACGCGGTCACGCGCAATTATCTGGACTGGGCCACTTCGATGCCCTGGGGCGTCTACGGCAAGGACAGGCTCGACCTGGCCCACGCGCGCAAAGTGCTCAACAGGCACCATGCGGGGCTCGATGACATCAAGAGCCGCATCCTCGAGTTTCTTGCCGTTGGCACATTCCGTGGCGAGATCTCCGGCTCGATCGTGCTGCTGGTCGGGCCACCGGGCGTGGGCAAGACCAGCATCGGCAAGTCCATAGCCGAATCCCTGGGCCGCCCGTTCTACCGTTTCAGTGTCGGAGGCATGCGCGACGAGGCGGAAATCAAGGGCCATCGGCGCACCTACATCGGTGCCCTGCCCGGCAAGCTGGTGCAGGCGCTCAAGGAAGTCGAGGTGATGAACCCGGTGATCATGCTCGATGAAGTGGACAAGCTCGGCAGCAGCCATCAGGGCGACCCGGCTTCGGCACTGCTGGAAACGCTGGACCCCGAACAGAATTTCGGCTTCCTCGACCACTATCTCGACCTGCGCGTGGACCTGTCCAAGGTGCTGTTCATCTGCACCGCCAACACTCTCTATTCGGTACCCGATGCGCTGCTCGATCGCATGGAAATCGTGCGGCTGTCCGGTTACATCACCGAGGAAAAGCTGCAGATCGCCAAGCGTCACCTATGGCCCCGCCAGTTGCAGCGAGCCGGTGTGCCGAAGAATCGCCTGACCATCAACGATGCGGCCCTGCGCGCCCTGATCGAGGGCTATGCCCGTGAAGCCGGGGTGCGCCAGCTCGACAAGCAGCTCGGCAAACTGGTGCGCAAGGCCGTGGTAAAGCTGCTCGATGAACCGGACAGCACGATAAAGATCGGCCCCAAAAGCATCGAGAGCTATCTGGGCCTTCCATTCTGGCACCCCGAGCAGCTGCTCAGCGGGATCGGCGTGGTTACCGGCCTGGCATGGAACAGCATGGGCGGCGCGACACTGCCCATCGAGGCAACCCGGATTCACACCCTCAACCGCGGCTTCAAGCTGACCGGCAAGCTGGGCGAGGTGATGAAGGAATCCGCCGAAATTGCCTACAGCTACGTGAACGCGCACCTGAAGGAGTTCAAGGGCGATCCGGCTTTCTTCGACCAGGCCTTCGTGCATATGCACGTGCCCGAAGGCGCGACACCCAAGGACGGCCCCAGCGCCGGCATCAGCATGGCCAGCGCCCTGCTGTCGCTGGCCCGCAACCAGGCGCCAAAGAAAGGTGTCGCAATGACCGGTGAGCTGACCCTGACCGGCCAGGTACTGGCGATTGGCGGCCTTCGCGAGAAGGTCATTGCCGCACGGCGCCTGAAGCTGTACGAGCTGATCATCCCCGAATCGAACCGCGGCGACTTCCAGGAACTGCCCGATTATCTGAAGGAAGGCCTCACGGTACATTTCGCCAAGCGTTTCAGTGACGTGATCAAGGTGCTGTTCTGACAGATCAACAGCTTACGCCTTTGCCTGATCCGAGCGGCGAAACTGAAACCACCGCGCTGAAACCGTAGGGCGGACATCTTTCCGCCTTGCGGACCATCGCCGAGCCGCATATTCCTGGCCCATTGAAATCCGCCCCACGGCCGCCCCGAATATCTGGGCCTGCGCGCCAAGGCCCGCTATCCTTGCCCTCTCGTATTTCAACCGGTGCCGACGATCATGCCTTTCGCCATCTCCCGTTGCCTGCTGCCTTTATCCGTGCTGATGCTGGGTGCCTGCGCGAGCACTCCACCCAGCAGCCTTTCGATCAGCGAAGACCGCCTCTGTCCGCTGTCGCTGCACGCAGGGCAAACGCTGATCGTCAGCCTGCCGAGCAATCCGGCTACAGGCTATCGCTGGAATCTGCGTGAAACATCCTCCGAGCTGTTGAAAAGCCTGGGACCGGAAGTCTTCAGCACACCGGACAGTGACCTGGTCGGTGGCGACGGCATTTCCACCTGGCGCTTCGAAGCCCGCAATACCGGACACGGACGGCTGCTGTTGACCTATCAACGTCCCTGGGAAACGGATGCCGAGCCTGCTGGCCTGTTCGACTGCCGAATCGAGGTTCAATAACCGGCAGAATACACTTGCAGGCATCGCCAATAGAACGAGGCTTGTACAGGTAGCGCGGGCGAGAACGGATGACCGCCTGGTCACACCATGAACAACCCCGGACTCGCATCCAATTGCACTTCCGATGGCGCTGAGTCTTTACGCCCTGCTCCAAAGTCTCGCCAAACGGAGCGGCTTTGCTGGCAAAAACAGGCCTGTCCCCATATTCTCGTCACCACATTCGCGAACGCATCGGCGGCGGGCTCAACAGGGGCGCGTACCCCTGATCGTTCAACCGTAGACGGACACCACAACCAGACAGGGCTGCAAAGCCCGATAGGATATCCACCCATGAAGTCATCCCTCACCCAATGGCTGTCCCTGGGCGCCCTTGCCCTGACCCTGGCGACTCCGTTCACGGCCAGCGCCGCTGAGCAGAAATCCGTGGCGGCAACCGCTATCGTCGAACATCCGGCGCTGGATTCCGTGCGTGATGGCGTTCGGGCGGCACTGGAGGCCGCGGGTTACAGCGGCGACAACCTCAAGTGGCAGTACCAGACCGCACAGGGCAACACTGCCACTGCCTCGCAGATCGCCCGCAAGTTCGTCGGCGACCGTCCCGATGCCATCGTCGCCATCGCCACCCCTTCAGCCCAGGCCGTGGTCGCCAGCAGCCGTTCGGTGCCTGTGGTTTTCGCCGCCGTTACCGACCCGGTCGCGGCGCAGCTGGTTCGCAACTGGGAGCCTTCCGGCAGCAACGTCACCGGTGTGTCCGACGAGCTGGAACTGGATCGCCAGATGGAACTGGTCAAACGCGTAGTACCCGATGCCACTCGCGTAGGTATGGTCTACAACCCCGGCGAAGCCAATTCCGTGGTGGTGGTCGAGCGCCTGCGCAAGCTGCTGCCGGAAATGGGCATGACCCTGGTCGAAGCCGCCGCACCGCGCTCGGTAGACGTAGGCTCGGCTGCCCGCAGCCTGGTGGGCAAGGTCGACGTGATCTACACCAACACCGACAACAACGTGGTTTCGGCCTACGAGTCGCTGGTCAAGGTCGGTATGGATACCAAGACTCCTCTGGTGGCCTCGGATACCGACAGCGTCAAGCGTGGCGCCATCGCGGCCATCGGCATCGACTACTACAAACACGGCGTGCAGGCCGGTGAACTGGTGGTGCGCCTGCTCAACGGCGAGAAGCCCGGCGACATCGCTCCGCAGAAAACCACCGAGCTGGGCCTGTTCCTCAACCGTTCCGCCGCCGCCGCCCAGGGTGTCACCCTGTCCCAGGAGCTGATCGACTCGGCTGCCGAAGTCATCGAATGATCTGACCTGCGCCGGCGCACTTCGCCCCGGCGCAGCCGTTCACCAAAGGCACATCATCCATGTCACTGTTTTCCCTGTTTGGCGCCCTTGAAGTAGGCCTGATCTTCGGTCTGGTCGCGCTTGGCGTATTTATCTCGTTTCGCCTGCTGCGTTTCCCCGACCTGACCGTCGATGGCAGTTTCCCGCTCGGCGGCGCCGTCTGCGCCGTGCTGATCGCCAACGGCACCGATCCTTTCCTGGCGACCCTGATCGCGACCGCCGCCGGTGCACTGGCCGGCATGGTCACGGCAGCGCTGAACGTACACCTCAAGATCATGGACCTGCTCGCCAGCATCCTGATGATGATCGCGCTGTACTCCATCAACCTGCGCATCATGGGCCGGCCGAACATTCCGCTGATCATGGAACCGACCATGTTCAGCATGCTGCAACCCGAATGGCTGGCCGATTATGTGGCCCGCCCACTAATCCTGCTGCTGGTGGTCATCGCCGCCAAGATCATGCTCGACATGTATTTCTCTACCCGCCAGGGCCTGGCTATCCGTGCCACTGGCTCCAACCCGCGCATGGCCCGCGCCCAGGGCGTAAACACGGGCGCCATGGCCATTCTCGGCATGGCGATCTCCAACGCCCTGGTGGCACTGGCCGGCGCCATGTTCGCCCAGACTCAGGGCGGTGCCGATATTTCCATGGGCATCGGCACCATCGTCATCGGCCTGGCGGCGGTGATCGTCGGTGAAAGCATCCTGCCGGCGCGACGCATCTTCTACCTGACCCTGGCCGTGATCCTCGGCGCCATCGTTTACCGCTTCTTCATCGCTCTGGCCCTGAACAGCGACTTCATCGGCCTGCAAGCCCAGGACCTGAACCTGATCACCGCCGTACTGGTCGTTATCGCCCTGGTTATCCCGCTGATCAAACAACGCCTGACCCGCAGGAGGCACGTCTGATGCTCAGCGCGCAGAACCTCAAGATCACCTTCAACCACGGCACGCCCATCGAGACACGGGCTTTGCAGGGCCTGTCCCTGGATATTCCCACCGGCCAGTTCGTCACCGTGATCGGTACCAATGGCGCAGGCAAATCGACCTTCCTCAACGCCGTTTCCGGCGACCTGTCCGTGGACAGCGGCAAACTGCTGATCGATGACGAGGATGTCACCCGCCTGCCGGTCTGGAGCCGCGCCAGCCGCGTGGCTCGTGTATTCCAAGACCCCATGGCCGGCACCTGCGAAGACCTGACCATCGAAGAAAACATGGCGCTGGCTCAGCAGCGCGGACAACGTCGCGGCTTGACCAAGGCCGTACAGACATCCATGCGCGAGGAATTCCGCCGCCACCTTTCCACCCTTGGTCTGGGCCTGGAAAACCGTCTTACCGACCGCATCGGCCTGCTCTCCGGTGGCCAGCGCCAGGCTGTCAGCCTGCTGATGGCAGCCTTGCAACCCTCACGCATCCTGCTGCTGGACGAACACACCGCAGCCCTTGACCCACGCACGGCGGATTTCGTCCTGCAACTCACCGCGCGCATCGTGGCGGAAAAGCAGCTCACCACCATGATGGTCACTCACAGCATGCGCCAGGCACTGGACATCGGCGACCGCACCGTGATGCTGCATCAGGGTCAGGTGGTGCTGGATGTGGCCGGTAACGAACGCAAGGGCCTGGACGTGCCGGATCTGCTGCACATGTTTGAGAAAGTACGCGGCGAGAAACTGGCGGATGATGCACTGCTGCTGGGGTAAAGCCCCTCCCGGACCCGCGTCACCTGGCCCTCAGGCACGCTTCCGGGCTAGCATCGGACCTTCTGTGCCGGCGAGACGCATCGCCGGCGACACCGACTTTCAGGAGGATTCATGAGCTTTACCGTTTACCTGTCCGGCGAAATCCACACCGACTGGCGCGACGAGATCAAGCGTGGCGCCGCAGCCGCGGAGCTGGACGTGGTCTTCACGTCTGCCGTGACCGACCATGAAGCCAGCGATGCCGCCGGCGATTGCCTGGGTGCCGAGCCGAATGCGTTCTGGCGCGACCACAAGTCCTCCAAGGTCAATGCGATCCGCACCAAGACCCTGATCCGGCAGGCCGATCTGGTGGTGGTGCGCTTTGGCGACAAGTACAAGCAATGGAACGCCGCGTTCGACGCCGGCTATTGCGCCGCACTGGACAAGCCTTACATCACCCTGCACGGCGAAGACATCGTTCATCCACTGAAGGAAGTCGATGCGGCGGCCATGGCCTGGGCAACCACTACCGAGCAGGTGGTGGAAATCCTGAAGCACGTGCTTCGTGACTGATCGCTAGCGATATCGGCAAGATCACCCCGCGAGCCGCTGCACTGCTACAAAGCAAAACGCCCTGCATCAGCAGGGCGTTTTTTGTTACCACGATTGTTTAGATCGCGCCTCGCTGACGCAGCAGATCGATCACCTGCTTGACGCCTTCGGCCACGCTGAGGGACTCGGTATCGATCACCAGATCCGCATTGCCCGGCACGTCATAAGGGAAGGACTCACCGGGAATGTTGTCGCCACCCGCGGCATACAAAGCTTGCGGGTCGCGCTGCTGGCAGGCCTGCGGCGAAGCCTGGACATAGACAGTGATCAAGCGGTCATCGCCCACCAATGCCTTGGCCTGTTCACGGCCTTCGGCGTCCGGAGCAACGAAGGCAGCCAGCGTCAGCAAACCAGCCTCGTTGAACTGGCGTGCCACATGAGCGGCGCGGCGCCAGTTCTCGGTACGACCGGCGCGATCCTGCGGCAACCCCTTGTTCAGGTCGTGGCGCAGGTTCTGCCCATCGAGCACGTAAACCGCCCGGCCCATGTCGAACAGCTTGCGCTCCACGGCATAGGCCAGAGTGCTCTTGCCAGCACCCGAGAGACCGGTGAACAGCACGGTAGCCGGCTGCTGACCAAAGCGCGTGGCGCGCTCCTCGGTGGAAACATGCGCCAGCGCGCCGTGGTGGCTGCCAGAACTGTGGGCGACCGGGTCGGCAATGATCATGCCCGCGCCAACAGTGCCGTTGGTGAGCCGGTCGATGATGATGAAAGCACCCGTGGTGCGGTTCTGCGCGTAGCCATCCAGCGCGATGGATGCATCAAGACTGACACGGACCTGGCCGATCTCGTTGAGTTGCAGGCTGCTCGCCGGGCCGTGCTCCAGAGTGTTCACATCCACCATATGAGCGATGCTGGCGATGGAACCCGGCACGTAGCTGGTGGCGCGCTTGATGTCGTATTTCTTGCCCGGCAGCATCGGCTCTTCGCCCATCCAGACCAGCATGGCATCAAAGCTGTCGGCGATACGCGGCTGATTATCGGCATGTACCAGCATGTCGCCACGGGAGACATCGATCTCGTCTTCCAGCGTCAGGGTGACGGCTTCACCAGGCGTGGCCTGCTCCAGCTCCCCATCGTAGGTCACGATGGATTTGATCCGGCTGGTCTTGCCGGACGGCAGCACGGCGATTTCATCACCCTTGCGCACGATGCCGCTGGCCAGGGTGCCGGCGAAACCGCGGAAGTTGAGGTTGGGCCGGTTGACGTACTGCACCGGAAAACGCAGGTCGTCGAAGTTGCGGTCGCCGGCAATCTCGACGCTTTCGAGAATTTCCATCAGCGACTGGCCCTGATACCAGGCTGCACGCTCGCTCTTGTTGACGACGTTGTCGCCCTTGAGCGCGGACATGGGCACGAAATGCAGGGAGCTCGGCTTAAGGTCGATGCGCTCGGCAAACGACAGGTAATCGGCCTTGATGCGCTCGAACACGCTCTGGTCGAAGCCCATCAGGTCCATCTTGTTGATGGCCACGACGATGTGCTTGATACCCAGCAATGAGGCAATAAAGCTGTGACGGCGGGTCTGGGTCTGCACACCGTAGCGGGCATCGACAAGGATGATCGCCAGATCGCAGGTGGAGGCGCCGGTCGCCATGTTGCGGGTGTACTGCTCATGGCCAGGGGTGTCGGCGATGATGAACTTGCGCTTGGCGGTGCTGAAGTAGCGGTAGGCAACATCGATGGTGATGCCCTGCTCGCGCTCGGCCTGCAGGCCATCGACCAGCAGCGCCAGGTCCACGTCATCACCTGTGGTGCCGACCTTCTTCGAGTCACGGGTGATGGCTTCCAGATGATCTTCGTAGATCATCTTGGAATCGTGCAGCAGGCGCCCGATCAGGGTGCTTTTGCCGTCATCGACGTTGCCGCAGGTAAGAAAGCGCAGCAACTCTTTGCGCTCGTGCTGGGCCAGGTACGCGAGGATGTCCTCGCTGATCAAATCAGACTGATGAGACATGGTGCGGAATCCTTAGAAGTAGCCCTGACGTTTCTTTTCTTCCATCGACCCGGCGCCATCATGGTCGATGACGCGGCCCTGGCGCTCGGAGGTGCGGGTCAGGAGCATTTCCTGGATGATTTCCGGCAGGCTCGCAGCGGTTGACTCCACCGCACCGGTCAGCGGGTAGCAGCCGAGGGTACGGAAGCGAACCATGCGCTTTTCGATGCGACCTTTCTCTTCATCACTGAGGTGTTCGAGAATGCGCTCGTCGTCGATCATGATCAGCGTGCCGTTCTTCTCGATGACGTCGCGCTCTGCGGCGAAGTACAGCGGCACGATCGGGATGCCTTCCAGATAGATGTACTGCCAGATATCCAGCTCGGTCCAGTTGGACAGCGGGAACACGCGGATCGACTCGCCCTTGGTCACCTTGCCGTTGTAGACGTTCCACAGCTCGGGGCGTTGATTCTTGGGGTCCCAGCGGTGCTTGCCGTCGCGGAAGGAGTAGACGCGCTCCTTGGCCCGCGACTTCTCCTCATCGCGACGCGCGCCACCGAAGGCCGCATCGAAACCGTATTTGTCCAGCGCCTGCTTGAGGCCCTCGGTTTTCATGATGTCAGTGTGCTTGGCGCTGCCGTGGGTGAAGGGGTTGATGTTCTGGGCGACGCCATCCGGGTTCACGTGGGTGATCAGGTCCAGGTCCATCTCGGCGACCATCTTGTCGCGGAAGCTGTACATTTCCTGGAATTTCCAGCGCGTGTCCACGTGCATCACCGGGAACGGCAGCTTGCCGGGATAGAACGCCTTGCGCGCCAAGTGCAGCATCACGGCCGAATCCTTGCCGATGGAATAGAGCATCACCGGGTTGTCGAACTCGGCGGCCACCTCGCGGATGATGTGGATGCTTTCCGCCTCCAGCTCTTTCAGATGCGTCAGTTTGTCGACCATGGCTACTCACGAATATGCAGATGGACGGCCAGCAGGCCATAAGAAGGGCGCAACTTTAACACGAGACAAGATTCTAATCAGGCCGCCCGTTAGAACGAAATGGACTAGATTTATGCCGGCAGAAACGCCCGATAACGGTGGATCGCCTGCATACGCGGACGCGCAGGAGCGGGCCATTCCCGCGAAATGCCGCCATGCCGAAGTGCGGGTTCATTCGCAGGCATGAACTGATCCAATAGGTGCCGTCATTCCCACGAAGTACACCGGGACGCTCGGTTAAGCCGGATTGGGGCAATCAATAAAAATGTGCTCGATGGCAAAACGACGGGCCAGGTAGTCACCCAGCGCCTGGACGCCGTAACGCTCGGTGGCGTGATGACCGGCGGCGAAGAAACTCAGGCCGTTTTCGCGTGCGCTATGCACGGTTGGTTCAGAGATTTCACCCGTCAGATAGGCGTCGACGCCCGCCGCAATCGCCTGATCGATATAACCCTGAGCGCCGCCTGTGCACCAGCCGACACGCCTGATCAGGCCGCCACCTTCAATCATCAACGGCTCGCGCTCCAGCTTTTCATGCACGAGACGTCCGAATTCAGCCGGCGTCAACGGCGTTGCCAGCGAGCCGACCAGCCCGACCGACCTTGGATTGTCCGGTTCCAACGCCCCTTCGATGGTCAGGCCAAGCAGGCGCGCCAACTGCACGTTATTGCCCACCTCCTCATGCAGGTCGAGCGGCAGGTGATAGGCAAGCAGGCTGATGTCGTGATTCAACAGCGTTTTCAGGCGACGCTGCTTCATCCCCACGATGCGCGGGTCCTCGTTTTTCCAGAAATAACCATGATGTACGAGCACCACATCGGCCTCGGCTTCTACCGCAGCATCGAGCAGGGCCTGACTGGCGGTCACACCACTGACGATGCGGCACACCTGGGGCCTGCCTTCAACCTGCAGGCCGTTGGGGCAGTAGTCGGGGATTTTCGAGACATTCAGGTAGCTGTTGCTCTCTTCAACCAGTGTGGCCAGTGCGATTGCCATGGAAAGGGTCCTGAATCGAGTGGGGGCGGGGTGAGGCAAAACGGCTGCCACAGCTAATCAGCACGCTGCATTTCGCCGCCAGCTTCGTATAATGCCGCCACATTAAAGGGGGCACTCGACCCCCGCAACCTATGCGGATTGCACAACAAGATGATCAATGCCCTGCGCTACCTGAGCTGGCCGTTGTTGGCTGGCCTGCTTCTCGCCCTGCTGATCATTCAGCGCTATCCGCACTGGGTGGGACTGGATACCGAGCCGGCGTACACCCTGCAACAGGCGCCATTGGCGGCTGGACCGCGTCAGGGACCGTACTCCTACGCGGGCGCAGTCAGCAGCGCGGCACCGGCGGTGGCCAACTTGTACACCACCAAGATCATCGACAAGCCCCAGCAGCCGCTGCCCAAGGACGACCCGCTGTTTCAGCGTTTCTTCGGGGACAACCTGCCCCGCCAGAGACGCATGGAGTCAAGCCTCGGTTCAGCGGTGATCATGAGCTCCGAAGGCTATCTGCTGACCAACAACCACGTGACCGCCAATGCTGAACAGATCGTGGTGGCGCTCAGGGATGGCCGTGAAACCCTGGCGAGAGTGATCGGCAACGACCCGGAAACAGACCTCGCCGTGCTGAAGATCGATCTTGAGAATCTTCCGGCCATCACCCTCGGGCACTCGGACAGCATTCGTGTCGGCGATGTCACGCTGGCGATCGGCAATCCGTTTGGGGTGGGCCAGACAGTCACCATGGGCATCATCAGCGCTACCGGACGCAACCAGCTGGGGCTCAACACCTATGAGGATTTCATACAGACCGATGCAGCGATCAATCGCGGCAATTCGGGCGGAGCGCTGGTGGATGCCGCCGGGCATCTGATCGGGATAAACACGGCGATCATTTCCGAATCCGGCGGTTCACAGGGAATCGGCTTCGCCATACCGGTCAAACTGGCGATGGAAGTAATGAAAGCCATAGTCGAGCATGGCCAGGTGATTCGCGGCTGGCTGGGTGTCGAAGTTCAGTCGTTGACTCAGGAACTGGCCGAATCCTTTGGTCAGGCGGGCCGCCCCGGTATCGTCGTCGCCGGTGTTTACCGCGACGGCCCGGCGGAGCGTGCCGGCCTGCGGCCCGGTGATCTGATTCTCAGCATCGACGGCGCACAGTCCAGCGACGGCCGCAGCTCGATGAACCAGGTCGCCCGAACCCGTCCCGGCGACCGGATCAAGATCGACATCCTGCGCAACGGCCAACCACTGACACTGACTGCCGAAGTGGGCATGCGGCCTCCGGTGGAGTCGAAACCCTAGCTGCAGCGGCCAGGGTGCAGAGCGCTGCCCATACCAGCCTACTTTTGCGTCGCCTGTGCAATGGCATCCAGCAGCGCCTGGTTCTGCTCCGGCGTACCTATGGTGATGCGCAGGTACTGGTCGATACGCGGCAGCTTGAAGTGGCGAACGATCACACCCGCCTCACGCAGCGCGGCAGCGAGTGCAGCAGCGTCGTGGCCGGGGTGACGGGCAAAAATGAAGTTGGCCGCCGACGGCAGCACTTCAAAACCCTGCGCCGTCATTGCAGCGACAACGTCCTCGCGACTGGCGATCACCTGCTGACAGGTTTGCTGGAAATAGAGGCGATCCTCAAATGCCGCGGCAGCGCCGGCAATCGCAATGCGGTCCAGCGGATAGGAGTTGAAGCTGTTCTTGATCCGCTCCAGGGCCTCGATCAGGTCCGGATGCCCGACCGCAAGCCCCACACGCAGACCGGCAAGGGAGCGCGATTTGGACAACGTCTGGGTCACCAGCAGATTCGGATAGCGATCAACCAGCGCAATCGCCGATTCGCCACCGAAATCGATATAGGCCTCGTCTACCAGCACCACCGACTCGGTATTGGCCTGCAGCAGACGCTCAATGGCTTGCAGGGTCAGCACACGGCCTGTGGGCGCATTGGGGTTGGGAAAGATGATGCCGCCGTTGGGTCGGCTGTAATCGGCCACTTCGATCTGGAACTCGTCATCCAGCGCGATGGTTTCGTATTCAATACCGTAAAGCCCGCAGTAGACCGGATAGAAACTGTAGGTCACATCGGGAAACAACAACGGCTTGCCATGCTGGAACAGCCCATGAAAGGCATGCGCCAGCACTTCATCGGAACCGTTACCGACAAACACCTGAGCCGGTTGCACACTGTAATAGTCGGCCACCGCCCGCTTGAGCCGCTCGCCGTTGGGGTCGGGATACAGGCGCAGCGTGTCGCCAATCTCAACCTGCATCGCTGCAAGCGCCTTGGGCGACGGCCCGTAGGGGTTCTCGTTGGTGTTGAGTTTGACCAGCTTGTTCAGCTTCGGCTGCTCACCTGGCACATAAGGCACCAGGGTCTTGACGAAGGGGCTCCAGTATTTGCTCACAGCCCTTCTCTCCTCGAATGTGATCGTTTGACCGGGGTGGAAACAGGACATGCGGTGGACAAGCAGCTGTCCACCTTACACAGCGTGCCGCTAGCGCTTGATCCGGTATTCCGCACTGCGCGCGTGGGCGGTCAGCGACTCGCCGCGGGCCAGCACAGACGCCACCTTGCCCAGCTCCGAAGCGCCTTGCGCCGAGCAGTAAATGATCGATGAACGCTTCTGGAAGTCATATACGCCCAGCGGCGAGGAGAAGCGTGCGGTGCCGGATGTCGGCAGCACGTGGTTGGGGCCGGCGCAGTAATCGCCCAGCGCTTCCGCCGTGTAGCGCCCCATGAAGATCGCACCGGCATGGCGGATCTGATCCAGATACTGCTCGGGATTTTCCACCGACAGCTCCAGGTGTTCCGGGGCAATGCGGTTGGCCACTTCGATGGCCTGCTGCATGTCGGCGACCTGAATCAGGGCACCGCGCCCTTCAAGGGAGGTGCGGGCGATTTCCTCGCGCTCCAGGGTCGGCAGCAGGCGCTGGATGCTTTCCGCCACCCTGTCGAGGAAGGCTGCGTCGGGGCTGACCAGGATCGACTGGGCATCCTCGTCGTGCTCGGCCTGCGAAAAGAGATCCATGGCGATCCAGTCCGGATCGGTCTGGCCGTCGCAGACCACGAGGATTTCCGATGGGCCGGCGATCATGTCGATGCCGACCTTGCCGAACACATGACGTTTGGCGGTGGCCACATAGATGTTGCCGGGACCGACGATCTTGTCGACTGGCGGCACGCTTTCGGTGCCATAGGCCAGCGCCGCGACAGCCTGGGCGCCACCAATGGTGAAGACCCGATCCACGCCGGCAATGCAGGCGGCGGCCAGCACCAGCTCGTTGATTTCGCCACGCGGGGTGGGCACCACCATGACCACTTCAGGCACGCCGGCAACCTTCGCCGGAATCGCGTTCATCAACACCGAGGACGGATAGGAGGCTTTGCCACCCGGCACGTAAAGACCTGCACGATCAAGCGGTGTGACCTTCTGCCCGAGCACCGTGCCATCGGCCTCGGTGTAGGTCCAGGACTCCTGCTTCTGCCTTTCGTGATAGGCACGCACACGCTCCGCAGCCACTTCCAGCGCCTGACGCTGCTCGGGAGTGATGCGTTCCAGCGCCAGTTCAAGGCGCTCGCGGGGCAGAATCAGATCGGCCATGGATGCCGCTTCAAGGCCGTCGAAACGCTGGGTCAACTCGACCAGCGCCGCATCGCCACGTTCGCGCACGGCCTGGATGATCTCCAGCACGCGCTGATTGACGCCATCATCGGACACGCTTTCCCAGCTCAGAAGATGATCCAGATGCCGGGCGAAATCGGCATCGGTGGCGTTGAGTCGGCGAATGGCGGTGGCAGCGGTCATAACGGGCCTCATGAGGGGATACGTCGAAGCTGTTGCAGGTGCCCTAGATTAACAAGCCAAGCGCACGGACACCCTGAAATTGAAGCTATGGCGCGGATAGCAGACCCGCGCAGACTCAGGCGTGATGCTCGATGGCGTGCTGCAGGGCATCGATCAACGCCTGAATGCGCCCATGCTGCATCTTCATCGAAGCCTTGTTGACTACCAGCCGCGAGCTGATATGGCAGATCAGCTCCTGCGGCTCCAGCCCATTGGCGCGCAGGGTGTTGCCGGTATCCACCACATCGATGATCTTGTCAGCCAGCCCCACCAGCGGCGCCAGCTCCATCGAGCCGTAAAGCTTGATGATGTCGACCTGGCGACCCTGCTCGGCGTAATACTGCTTGGCGACATTGACGAACTTGGTCGCAACGCGCAGACGCCCTTTCGGCTCCGGCGCGCCAACCCTGCCGGCAGTCATCAGCTTGCAGTTGGCAATTTTCAGGTCCAGCGGCTCGTACAAACCCTGCCCGCCGTACTCCATCAACACGTCCTTGCCGGCCACGCCCAAGTCTGCAGCACCATGCTCAACGTACGTCGGCACATCGGTGGCACGCACGATCAGCAAGCGCACATCGTCCTGACTGGTGGGAATGATCAGCTTGCGACTTTTTTCCGGATTCTCGGTCGGGACGATTCCCGCGGCCGCCAGCAAAGGCAGGGTGTCATCGAGAATACGGCCTTTGGACAGGGCGATGGTAAGCATTGCGTTATTCCTTGAGTGGCCCTAGCCCGCCACGCGGCGAATCTTCGCGCCCAGCAGCTGCAGTTTTTCCTCGATGCACTCGTAACCACGGTCGATGTGGTAGATGCGATCAATTAGCGTATCGCCTTCGGCCACCAGACCGGCAATCACCAGGCTCGCCGAAGCGCGCAGATCGGTCGCCATCACCGGCGCACCCTTGAGCCGGGGTACGCCGGTAACGATCGCCGTATTGCCCTCGACCAGAATCTGCGCGCCCATGCGGTTCATTTCGTAAACGTGCATGAAGCGGTTCTCGAATACCGTCTCGATCACCGTGCCGGTGCCCTCGGCAATGGCGTTCATGGCGATGAACTGGGCCTGCATGTCGGTGGGAAAGGCCGGATACGGCGCGGTGCGCAGGTTGACGGCCCGTGGGCGATTGCCCTTCATGTCCAGCGAGATCCAGTCCTTGCCGGTATCGATATGGGCACCGGCTTCTTCGAGCTTGTGCAGCACCGCTTCGAGCAGGCTGGCGTCAGTATCCTTGAGCTTCACTCGACCGCCGGTAGCCGCTGCCGCCACCAGGTAGGTGCCGGTCTCGATACGGTCGGGCATCACGCTGTAGCGTCCGCCGCCCAGGCGTTTGACGCCGTCAATGGTAATGGTGTCGGTGCCGGCGCCGGAAACCTTCGCGCCCATGGCGTTGAGGAAGTTGGCCAGGTCGACCACTTCCGGCTCGCGCGCGGCGTTTTCCAGCACGCTGCGACCGTTGGCCAGCGCAGCGGCCATCATGATGTTCTCGGTACCGGTGACACTGACGATATCGAAGAAGAAGTGCGCACCACGCAGCCCGCCGGCAGGCGCCTTGGCCTTGATATAGCCGCCCTCCACATCAATATGAGCGCCCATCGCCTCAAGCCCACGGATATGCAGATCCACCGGACGCGAGCCAATGGCACAGCCACCTGGCAGCGCCACTTCGGCCTCACCGAAGCGGGCGACCATGGGGCCCAGCACGAGGATCGAGGCGCGCATGGTCTTGACCAGCTCATAGGGCGCAATCAGCGTCTGGATGCTGCTGGCGTCAACTTCAACACTGAGCTTTTCATCGATGATCGGCTGCACGCCCATACGCCCGAACAGCTCGATCATGGTGGTGATGTCGTGCAGGTGAGGCAGGTTGCAGACGGTGACCGGCGTGTCGGCCAGCAGGGTCGCAGCCAGGATCGGCAGCGCAGAGTTCTTCGCGCCGGAAATGCGGATTTCGCCGTCGAGGCGGATACCGCCGGTAATCATCAGTTTGTCCATGAATGTTCCTGTAACCCGCAGGCTGAAAGCCCTGTCGAAAAGTGGGCGGCACGCAGCGATGAATGCTGCGGCTCTGCCTGGAATAACGTTTTCAGCCGCGGGCGAGCCAGTCGCTGCGGCTGAAGAATTTCATGGTCACGGCATGAATGCTGCCGTCGGCGATCCACGGATTGAGATGGGCATATATCTGTTGCTGGCGTTTGACCGGGCTCAGGCCTGCCAGCTCGTCACTGATCACGTTCAGCTGGAAATTGCAGCCTTCACCTTCGACTTCCACCTGGGCACTCGGAAGTTTCTCTTCCAGAAAACGCTTAACTTCTACAGCCTGCATGTTCAACCTCGATCAGCGCCGGATGCGCACAGCCGGACATCATACAAAAAAGCCAGAAGCCTGCGAACCCCGAGTCCCTGGGAGGCAGGCACGGTGCTCATTCCAGGGTTTCCGCCTCGGTGTCGCGCGGCAAGCGGTGCCGGTTATCGGCAGTCACTGCCGGGAATCTGGAAGAAGCGAAACGCACCACCAGAATCGCCACGGCCAGCAACAGAATGGCACCCGAAATATAGACCACACCCATGTCCGGGCGATGGTGATGCGACACATCGGAAATCAGCAGACGGGTCAGCGCTGTGATAGCCACATAAATCAGGAAGCGCACCGGCATGTGGTTGGTCTTGAAATAAATCCCGACCATCGCCCCCAGTTCGAGGTAGATGAACAGCAGCAGGATGTCATCGACGCTGATGTTGCCCTTTTCGATCATGCCGAGAAACGCCACCAGCCCCGCCCACGCCGTGATCGCACCGATGGCGAACAGCGCGAGGTAATGGAAGGTCTCAACAAACAGATTACCCAGCGACTCGGCCACTGCATGGACCTTGACGCGCATCGTTTCCGCCCGGCACAACAACATCAGACTGCTCCCTGCTCTTCTCTACCCACAAAAGTATCGGACAGCGAAAGGACCTCCAGCAGACCGGAGACCGCGGCGATTTCCCGCATATCCTCGGGCAAGCCGGTAATGGCCACCTCACGCCCCAGCGCCATTGCATCACGGGTGAAGGCCAGCAGCAGGGAAAGCCCGACACTGCTGGACTTTTCCACCGCTGAACAATCGATCAGCAAAGAACCGCTGGTTACGACACGAATCAGTGCCTGCCCTTCCCGCCGCAAAGCCGGGCCTGACTGGTAGTCAAGCACGCCAGAAAGCCGCAGAACGCTATCAGCACCGCACTCAACACGCCCCTCAGTCATCGCCCGCCGCCTGCTGGCCAGCTTCGGTGTCCCTGGCTCGTGCGACGACCTCACCCCAGCCATCGATGGTCTTGTCCAGGTCGCCATTGTTTCTTTGCATGGAGTCGGCGAACTGATCGCGAAACAGTTTGCCGATATTGATGCCGTTGATGATCACGTTGCGCACCAGCCATTCACCGTCGTGCTTGACCATGGTGTAGGACACCGGATAGATCTCGCCCTGACGACCGGTCACTTCCATGCCGACGCTGGTGCGTTCGGGGTCCTGCCTGCCACTGGGCGGCAGCACGCGGATCTGCTGGTTGTTGTATTCCAGCAAAGCGTTGCCATAGAACTGCATAAGGCTGCGCTTGAAGCTTTCCTGAAAGCGGTTCATCTGCTCGGCGTTGGCGTTGCGGGAGTATTTCACCGTCATGATGCTGCGGGAAATCCCCCCGGCATCCACTACAGGACCGAGGATGTTGTTGAGCGATGCGTAGAAGGCATTCGGATCCTGACGGTACTGATCCTTGTTGGCCTTGAGGTCGGCCAGCAGCTCATCGGTGGTCTGCTGGATCACTTCATGCGCGCTCGGAGCGGCCAAGGCCAGCATGGGCAGTGCCGCCAGCAATATCAGCAGACTGCGACGCAGGATGGTCATCATATTCAGGCTCCTCATTCTCTATTTACCGAATTGAGCAAAAACTTGCCGATCAGGTCTTCCAGCACCAGGGAAGACTGCGTATCTCGAATCGTATCGCCATCGCCCAGCGTCTCCTCTTCCCCGCCGACACTGATGCCGATGTACTTCTCACCCAGCAGACCAGCGGTGAGAATCGAGGCCGTGGAATCGAACGGCAGGATATCGATATCCTGCTGGATCTCCAGGGTGACGCGACCGGTGTAGCTTTCCCGATCGAGATCGATGGCCGTCACCTTGCCAATGGTCACGCCCGCCATGGTTACCTTGGATCTGACCGTAAGACCGGCAATATTGTCGAAATAGGCATAAAGCTTGTAGGTGTCGGCATTGCCCACGCTCAGCCCGCTGACGCGCAACGACAACAACAGCAAGGCCAGCACGCCCGCCAGAAGGAACAGGCCAACACCAATTTCCAGGGTGCGGATACGCATCAGAAATCTCCAAACATCAAGGCGGTCAGAATAAAGTCGAGGCCGAGCACCGCCAGCGAGGCGTAGACCACGGTTCGTGTGGTGGCGCGGCTGATCCCTTCGGAGGTCGGCTCGCAGTCGTAACCCTGGAACACCGCAATCCAGGTCACGACGACTGCGAATACCAGGCTTTTGATCACGCCATTGAGTACGTCCGAGGTAAAGCTGACGCTGTTCTGCATGTTGGCCCAGAACGAACCCTCATAAACGCCCAGCCAATCCACCGCCACCATGGCGCCACCCCAGATGCCCACGACATTGAAAATCACGGTCAGCAGCGGCAGCGAAATGAAGCCAGCCCAGAGACGCGGCGCGATGATGTACTTGAGCGGATCAACACCGATCATTTCCAGACTGGAGAGCTGCTCGGTGGACTTCATGTTACCGATCTCGGCAGCCAGTGCCGAACCGGCACGCCCGGCGAACAGCAACGCCGTCACGACCGGCCCCAGCTCACGCAGCAACGTCAGGGCAACCATCTGCCCCACCGCCTGCTCGGAACCGTAGCTGCTGAGAATGCTGTAACCCTGCAACGCCAGCACCATGCCGATGAACACTCCCGACACCACCACGATGGCCAGTGACAGAACGCCAACGGAGTAGAGCTGCCGGACCAGCAGGGCAAAGCGATTATCCAGCCCACTGCGGCCAAACAATGCATGAAACAGAAACAGTGTCGCGCGCCCTTGCGCCGCGATCACGCTCATCCCGGCCTCGCCGACCCGGCGGACTCTTTCGACTGGGGATACTTTACGCATCGGGGCCTCGCAACAGGTCCTCGGCATACGCCGGCGCGGGGAAATGGAAAGGCACCGGCCCGTCCGCCGCACCCAGCATGAACTGCTGAATGCGCGGATTGGTGGAGTCGCGCAGCTCGGCAGGAGTCCCTTGACCAAGTACCTGCCCGTCGCCGACCACATAGATGTAGTCGGCAATGCTGGAGGTTTCGGCCAGGTCATGGGAAACCACAATACTGGTAATGCCCAACGCATCGTTGAGCAGCCGGATCAGCTTCACCAGCACGCCCATGGCGATAGGATCCTGACCAGCAAAAGGTTCGTCATACATGAGAATCTGTGGATCCAGCGCAATCGCACGGGCCAGAGCCACGCGCCGCTTCATGCCACCGGACAGCTCGTCAGGCATCAGCTCGATGGCTCCGCGCAACCCCACCGCCTGTAGCTTCATCAGGACGATGTCACGGATCATTTCCTCAGGCAGCTTGGTATGAACGCGCAGCGGAAAGGCGACATTCTCGAAGACATCAAGGTCGGTGAACAGGGCGCCGCTCTGGAACAGCACGCCCATCTGCTTGCGCATGTCAAACAGCTCTCGCCGCGACAAGGTCGGCAGATTAGTGCCCGCCACCCAGACTTCACCACTGGCCGGCTTGAGCTGGGCAGCGATCAGGCGCAGAAGAGTCGTCTTGCCGCAGCCGGACGGTCCCATGATGGCCGTCACCTTGCCGCGCGGAATGGCAATATCGACATTATTGAAAATGCTCCGCTCGCCGCGCTTGAAGGTCAGATTCTTCAGCTCGACGGCGTAGGCGTTGGCAACGCTCATCGGTTCTCCTTGGATACAGCCTGCGACTCAGACGCTCCCCGGCTTTCCAGAGATACTAAACAGGCCATTGAAAACGTAAACGAGGCAGGCAAGACGGGGCAAAACAGCAGAAGAAGCGCAGTTCAGATGTTCTGAATCCGCATTACCGCTGCCTTCACCCTGCGGGCCGCGCTGAAGCGCATTAACCGCAGCGGCTTTCTGAGGCTGTTTTCTACTACGTGTCATTGCCAGCGCAGGTAATTTCCAACGGCCTGTTGCAGCCAGACTGCTTTCGGCGGCGCACTATAGCACCGCGCAGAAGGCCTCCCAAGCAACCGGATGTATCCACACATGAACGGGTGCGTTGCGCCTGTGCAAAATCACAGCAGAATACCAGTCGATTGCTGTCACAGCTTTTTCGGTGAGCAGCGCACGCTTTACCGTTATAATCGCGCGTTTTCATTCAGGCGAAGATGCGAACATGAGCCAGAGCAGCCAGCTGATCGAAACCGCGCGGCGCACCATCAGCATGGAAATCGAAGCGGTCGAACAACTCAAGGCGCGTATCGACGAGACGTTCGTCAGGGCTTGTGAACTCATTCTGCAATGCAAGGGGCGCGTGGTCGTGGTCGGCATGGGCAAATCCGGCCATATCGGCAACAAGATCGCCGCCACCCTGGCCAGCACCGGAACCCCGGCATTTTTCGTTCATCCTGCGGAAGCCAGTCATGGCGACATGGGCATGATCACCAAAGACGATGTTGTGCTGGCCCTTTCAAATTCCGGCACCACCAACGAAATCGTCACCCTGCTGCCACTGATCAAACGCCTGGGCATTACCCTGATCAGCATGACCGGCAACCCCCTGTCGCTGCTTGCCAGATCGGCAGCCGTCAACATCGATGCCAGCGTCAGCACCGAAGCCTGCCCACTGAATCTCGCCCCAACCTCTTCCACCACGGCCAGCCTGGTCCTCGGGGATGCGCTGGCCATTGCCCTGCTCGAAGCACGCGGCTTTACCGCCGAGGATTTCGCCTTCTCCCATCCGGGCGGAGCGCTTGGCCGCCGCCTGCTGCTCAAGGTGGATAACGTGATGCATTCCGGCGACAGCTTGCCGCAGGTAACATGCGGCACATCCCTGCGCGATGCGCTGCTGGAAATGACCCAGAAAGGCCTAGGCATGACAGTGGTCATCGCCGACGATGGCAGCCTGGCCGGCATCTTCACCGACGGCGATCTGCGCCGCACCCTGGACAAGGGCATAGACGTGCGACAGGCCAGTATCGATCAGGTCATGACCGTGCGCGGCAAGACCGCCAATGCCGAGATGCTCGCCGCCGAGGCCCTGAAAATCATGGAAGACAACAAGATAAATTCGCTGGTTGTGGTGGACGCCGAGGACCGCCCGGTCGGCGCTCTGAACATGCACGACCTGTTGCGCGCCGGAGTCATGTGAATGAATGACCTCCTGCGACGCGCCCGCGATATCCGCCTGGCCATTTTCGATGTCGATGGCGTCCTGACTGATGGCAAACTGTACTTCCTGGTTGATGGCAGCGAATTCAAGACGTTCAATACACTGGACGGCCACGGCATCAAGATGCTGATCAACTCCGGCGTGCGCACCGCGATCATCAGCGGCCGCAAGACCCCCGTTGTCGAGCGTCGGGCGCAAAACCTGGGCATCCAGCATCTCTATCAGGGCCGCGAAGACAAGCTGGTGGTGCTTGATGAATTGCTCGCCGAACTGGGGCTCGACTACGCTGAAGTCGCCTACCTCGGCGACGACCTCCCAGACCTGCCGGTCATTCGCCGGGTTGGCCTGGGCATGGCCGTGGCCAGCGCCGATGCCTTTGTCCGCGAACATGCACACGGCGTCACCAGCGCCCGCGGCGGCGAGGGTGCAGCACGGGAATTCTGCGAGCTGATCATGCGCGCCCAGGGCACTCTCGAAGCTGCCCAGTCCGCTTATCTCTAGAGGTTTCGATGCTGAGCAAAATTCGTCTTCCCATTATCCTGCTGCTGATTGCACTGCTCCTGGTTGCTGCCGGCTACTGGAATATCCGCCCGGAAAGCTTCATGCAGCAACCGCGCACACCCTCGACCGAGGAATCACCGATCGATTTCTACGTGATCAACTCCCGCACCATCCAGTATCAACCGGACGGCAAGCGCAACTACGAGTTGACCGCCGAAAAACTGGAGCACATCAAGGCCAGCGACATCAGCCTGCTGACCCGCCCCAACCTGCACTCCTACCGTGGCGCCGAGCTGCCCTGGCACATCTCCAGCGAGCGCGGTGAAGTAGGCCCCCAAGGTGAGGAAGTCGAGCTGATCGACAACGTTCGTATCGAGCGTACCGACGCCAAAGGCCGCCCGACCATCATCACCACCAGCCGGATGACGGTACTTCCCGACAAGGATTATGCCGAGACCGGTCAACCCGTTAGAATCGTCGCCGCAAACGGCGTGACCACTGCCACGGGCATGAAAGCGTATCTGAATGAAAGCAGGATGCTCCTGCTATCCAACGTAAGAGGCCAGCATGAGCTGCGTTAAGACTTTCCCATTCCTGCTCGGATTGAGCATTTTCCTGCTCGCTAGCAACGCCCACGCGCTCCCTGAAGATCGCAACCAGCCGATCCGCATTCAGGCAGACACCGCCGAACTGGACGACCGTCAGGGCGTCGCCGTGTATCGCGGCGACGTGGTCATCACTCAGGGCACAATGAAGATCACTGGCGACACCGTGACCATCACCCAGGACGCCAACGGCGATGTTGAGGTCTTTACCTCCATCGGCAAGCCCGCCTACTACGAGCAGAAGCCGGCGGTGGACAAGGAAATCGTCAAGGCTTACGGCTTGACCATCCAGTACTTCGCAGCCAACGAACGCATCATTCTCATCGACCAGGCCAAGGTCATTCAGGAAGGCAACACCTTCGAGGGCGAGAAGATCGTCTATGACACCCTGCGCCAGATCGTCAATGCCGGTCGCGCCACCAATATCGACGTGACCAGCCCGCGTCCACGCGTGGACATGGTCATCCAGCCGCGCAAGAAGGAAACCCCCGCCACCGAAACACAGGCCGCGGAGCAGAGCGAGTAATGGCAACTCTCAAGGCCCAGCATCTGGCCAAAAGCTACAAGAGCCGCCAGGTCGTCCGTGACGTCAGCCTGTCCATCGAGAGCGGGCAGATCGTCGGCCTGCTGGGGCCGAACGGGGCCGGCAAAACCACCTGCTTTTACATGATTGTCGGGCTGGTGAAAGCCGACCAGGGGCGCGTGCTGATCGACGATCAGGATGTCACTCACCTGCCCATGCATGGCCGCGCACGCGCCGGCATCGGCTACCTGCCGCAGGAAGCCTCGATCTTCCGCAAGCTGTCGGTTTCAGACAACATCATGGCCATCCTCGAAACCCGCAAGGACCTGGATCGCAGTGCTCGCCAGCAAGCCCTCGAAAGCCTGCTTCAGGAGTTTCACATCAGCCATATCCGCGACAGCCTCGGCATGAGCCTGTCCGGAGGCGAACGACGTCGCGTCGAGATCGCCCGCGCACTGGCGACGGCGCCCAAGTTCATCCTGCTGGACGAACCTTTCGCCGGCGTCGACCCGATTTCAGTCGGCGACATCAAGCAGATCATCCACCACCTCAAGGCCAAGGGCATCGGTGTGCTGATCACTGATCACAACGTGCGCGAAACGCTGGACATCTGCGAAACCGCCTACATCGTCAACGATGGCCAACTGATCGCCGAAGGCGATGCACAGACGATCCTTGACAATCAACTGGTCAAGGATGTCTATCTGGGGCATGAGTTCCGCCTGTAATCAGGCTTTCATCCGCCAGGGTGAATCAGGGCTAGCCAACCGCTTCCTGTTCAGGCATATAATTTGCTTACATCGGCGCGCCAGCGCCAGCGAAGTCTGAACAGGCGCGATTGCGCCGGCACACAAGGTTCAAAGTCCTCTGCCATGAAAGCATCGCTAGTCCTGAAGATGGGCCAGCAGCTGACGATGACACCGCAGCTGCAACAAGCCATACGATTGCTCCAGCTCTCGACCCTCGACCTCCAGCAGGAAATACAGGAAGCGCTGGACTCCAATCCCATGCTCGAACGCGAAGAAGACGGGGACGACTTCGACAACCCCGATCCAATGGCCGAGTCACTCGACAAGAAAGCCGAGAACACTCCCGCTGAGCACAGCAGCTCGGACAGCCAGTACGAGGAGCCCATCAATACGGTGGAGAATCTCGAGGAAGGCGATTGGGGTGAGCGCATTCCCAATGAGCTGCCGGTCGATACTGCCTGGGAAGACATCTACCAGACCAGCGCCAGCAGCCTGCCCAGCAATGACGACGATGAATGGGACTTCACCACTCGCACCTCGTCGGGCGAAAGCCTGCAGTCCCATCTGCTCTGGCAGCTCAATCTGGCCCCCATGAGCGATACCGATCGCCTGATCGCCACCACCCTGATCGACTGCATCAATCCCCAGGGCTACCTGGATGAAAGCCTTGAGGAAGTGCTCGAGTCCTTCGACCCCGAGCTGGATATCGAACTCGACGAAATCGAGGTGGTACTGCACCGCATTCAGCAATTCGAGCCTGCCGGCATCGGCGCACGCGACTTGCGCGAGTGCTTGTTGCTGCAACTGCGCCAGTTACCCGAACAGACCGCCTGGCTCAACCAGGCCACTCAACTGGTCAGCGATCATCTGGACATTCTTGGCAGCCGTGACTACAGCCTGCTGATGCGGCGCATGAAGCTCAAGGAAGACGAACTGCGCCAGGTCATCGACCTGATCCAGTCACTCAACCCACGCCCAGGTTCACAGATCGAAACGAGCGAACCGGAATACATCGTCCCCGATGTAATCGTGCGCAAAGACAACAACCGCTGGCTGGTCGAACTAAACCAGGAAGCGATGCCTCGTCTGCGCGTCAACGCCCAGTACGCCAGCTTCGTCAAACGGGCCGACTCCAGCGCCGACAATACCTTCATGCGCAATCAGCTGCAGGAAGCACGCTGGTTCATCAAGAGCCTGCTAAGCCGCAACGAAACCCTGATGAAGGTCGCCACCCAGATCGTCGAGCATCAGCGTGGCTTTCTCGAGCATGGTGACGAAGCGATGAAGCCGCTGGTATTGCATGACATCGCCGAAGTGGTCGGCATGCACGAATCGACCATTTCACGTGTCACCACCCAGAAATACATGCATACACCGCGTGGCATCTACGAGTTGAAATACTTCTTCTCAAGCCACGTCAGCACAGCCGAAGGGGGCGAATGCTCATCCACGGCCATTCGCGCAATCATCAAAAAGCTGGTGGCTGCGGAAAACCCCAAAAAGCCATTGAGTGACAGCAAGATCGCTGGTCTACTTGAGGAGCAAGGTATCCAGGTGGCACGTCGCACCGTCGCCAAATACCGGGAGTCCTTGGGGATTGCGCCGTCCAGCGAGCGCAAGCGGCTGTTGTGATGACAGGTTCGCTGTAAAGCCAGGCACCCTGGCCGATTTCTTCCGGCGACGGGCTCAGGCCCGTCCATTCGCATGAGGCAAAGAGGAGAAGCAGTATGCAAGTCAAAATCACTGGCCTTCATCTGGAAGTAACCGAAGCACTGCGCGACTATATCGATGAGAAACTGCAGCGACTGGAAAGGCATTTCGATCGCATCATCGATATCCAGGTCGTGTTGCAAGTCGAGAAATTGAAGCAAAAGGCCGAGGCCACCATGCATATCGCAGGTCGCGAAGTGGTCGCCAATGCCGAACACGAAGACATGTACGCTGCGATAGACCTGCTCGCCGACAAGCTCGACCGGCAGTTGATCAAGCACAAAGAGAAACAACTCGACCATAACCAGGGTGCCGTGGCTCGCTGACCCATGATCCGACTCGAAGACATACTTACTCCCGGACGTTCACTCGTGAACGTACCGGGCGGCAGCAAGAAGCGCGTCCTGGAGCAGATCGCCAAGGTGATCGGCCAGGACCTCTCCGATCTCGATACCCAGAGCATTTTCGAAAGCTTCGTTGCGCGCGAAAAGCTCGGGTCCACCGGTTTCGGCAATGGCATCGCCATACCACACTGCCGGATGACCGGCTGCCTGACGCCGCTCAGCGCAGTATTGCGGCTTGATGCTCCGGTAGACTTCGACGCCATCGATGGCGCTCCGGTCGACCTGCTGTTCGTACTTCTGGTACCTGAAGCCGCAACCGACGAGCACCTCGAACTGCTTCGCCAGATCGCCAGCATGCTGGATCAGGAAGAAGTACGGGACCGGCTACGCAACGTCGCTACCGGCCAGGAGCTGTATCAGACTGTGGTCGATATCCAGCACGGCCACTAACAGGCCGGATGATCCGCAACCAGGAGCGAGACGTGTCCGCAGTCAATCCTTCACGAATTTCGCACCACTGCTGCGTGCAGCAGGGCGGCTGCCGAACATCGCTGCCATGCGCCTGATCATTGTCAGCGGGCGCTCCGGCTCAGGTAAGAGCACCGCCCTCGATGTTCTCGAAGACAATGGCTTCTATTGCATCGACAACCTCCCTGCCGGGTTGCTGCCGGAGCTGGCGGAAAAAGCCCTGCTGCATACCGAACTGCTGCAACCACAGGTCGCGGTCTCCATCGACGCACGTAATCTGCCGAGTCAACTCAAGCGCTTTCCAGAACTGCTCGAAGAGGCCCGTGCCCGGCATATCCAGTGTGACGTGCTCTATCTGGACGCCGCCGACGAGACGCTGCTCAAGCGCTTCTCGGAAACGCGGCGACGACACCCCCTGACCAATGAAAACCGCTCCCTGGCTGAAGCCATTCGCGATGAAGAGCAGCTACTGGCGCCGATCATCGATCAGGCCGACCTGAAAATCGACACGACCAACCTCAATCTTTACCAACTGCGCGACTCACTGAAACTCCGCCTGCTGAACAAGCCCGAGCCCGGTACCGCCTTCCTCTTCGAGTCCTTCGGGTTCAAGCGTGGCATGCCGGTAGATGCCGACCTGGTCTTCGACGTCCGCTGCCTGCCCAACCCCTACTGGAGAGCCGAGCTGCGCGACTTTACAGGCCTGGAGCAACCCGTGATCGACTATCTGGACGCTCAGGTGGATGTGGAGGAAATGTTTCAGGACATCTTCGGCTACCTGAACAAGTGGCTCCCCCGGTTCGCCGCCAGCAACCGCGCCTATGTCACGGTGGCCATTGGCTGTACGGGCGGCCACCATCGCTCGGTCTACCTGGCAGAGCGACTCTGCCGAGCACTGCGCGAGCCACTGAAAAACGTCCAGGTCCGCCACCGCGATCTGGCCTAGGAATCCACATGCCTTCCTGCGAAATCACCATCATCAACAAGCTGGGTCTGCATGCCCGCGCGGCAGCCAAGTTCGTCGGCGTCGCCAATCAGTTTCCGTGCGACATCCGAGTCGGGCACGGGCTTTCCAGCCTGGTCAACGGCAAAAGCATCATGGCCGTGATGATGCTCGCCGCCAGCAAAGGCACCACTCTGCACCTGCAGACCGAAGGCCAGCAGGAAGAAGAAGCCCTCAAGGCCCTGGTGGCACTGGTTGAGGACTACTTCGAGGAAGGGGAATAAGGCGGTACCAGCGCCCCTTAGCTCCCGGCTACCTTCATGCGCTCGATAAGTACCGATCCGGTGTGGATGCTGCTGCGTGTCTCGGTGTCGCAACCCACCGCGGCGATCTGCCTGAACATGTCACGCAGATTGCCTGCAATGGTCACTTCCTGGACCGGAAACTGGATCTCGCCATTCTCCACCCAGAATCCACCGGCGCCACGCGAGTAGTCGCCAGTCACCAGGTTCAACCCCTGCCCCATCAGTTCGGTAACCAGCAGGCCGCGCCCCATACGGCGGATCAGGGCAGCCTGGTCCTCATCGCCGTGACTGACGAACAGGTTGTGCACGCCGCCGGCATTGGCGGTGCTGGGCATGCCCAGCTTGCGGCCCGAGTAGGTCCCCAACACGTAGGACACGAGCTTGCCGTTCTCGACAAAAGGCTTCGCATAAGTCGCCAGACCATCGCCGTCATAGGCTGCACTGGCCAACCCGCGCGGTAGATGCGGGCGCTCATCGAGGCTCAGCCACTCGGGAAATAGCGTCTGCCCCAGCGAGCCTTCCAGATAGGATGACTTGCGATAGAGATTGCCGCCGGAAATGGCAGCAAGAAAGTGGCCGAACAAACCGGTCGCGAGCTCCGATGAAAACAACACTGGCACATCACAGGTCGGCACCGGCCGGGCACCCAGACGCCGTACGGCACGCTCGGCAGCACGCCGGCCAATCACCTCGGGGGTTGCCAGCTCGCTGGCAATACGGCTGACGTCATAGTGATAGTCACGCTGCATCTGCCCCCCGGACTCGGCGATCATCACGCAGCTCAGGCTGTGCCGGCTGCTGCAATGAGCGCCGATAAAGCCGTTGCTGTTGCCATAGCCACGACAGCCCCGGTGGGTACTCAGCGTGGTTCCATCGGCATTGAGAATGCGCTTGTCTGCAGCAAAGGCAGCGGCCTCGCAGCCGAGCGCAAGCTCCACGGCCTCGTCCGGAGAAATTTCCCAGGGATGATACAGGTCCAGGTCAGCCACCTCCGTGGCCATCAACGCAGGATCGGCGAGCCCGGCAAACTCATCTTCCGAAGCATGCCTGGCAATCGCCAGAGCAGCCGCGACCGTCTCCCGGATCGCTGCGTCACCGCTGCCAGTGGTGCTCGCCGAGCCCTTGCGCTGACCGACATAAAGCGTGATGCCGAAGCCCTGATCACGGTTGAATTCGACAGTTTCAACCTCCCGCTGACGAACGCTCGTCGACAGCCCCTGCTCCATCGAGACGGATACTTCGCAGGCGCTGGCGCCCTGACGGCCCGCCTCTTCGATGATGCGCGCAACCTGTTCGCGCAACCCCGGCAATGCTTGCGGGCCGATCCCCTCAACTTCACTCATAAAACACTCCACACCCACTGATTCGTTCATGACACGCCCGCCGAGCCGACTGCGCCGGCATCGAGGCTGCTGTTATCATGGCGGCATCTCCTACTGGACCTGCCCCATGTCTGATACTTCCGATCTCGATGGCTTCGAGGAAAAAAGCAAAACCCAGGTCAAGCGTGAACTGCATGCACTGCAGGATCTTGGCACGCGCCTGACCACGCTCAAGCCCGATGTTCTCGACCGGCTGCCGCTGACTGATGCCCTGCGCAAGGCGCTGGCCGACGCGCCAAAACATACGGCGCACATCGCGCAAAAACGTCACCTGCAATACATCGGCAAACTCATGCGCGCCCAAGATGTCGAGGCCATCCTCGCACTGGTCGATCAGCTCGATGCCTCTACCCGTCAGTACAACGAACGCTTCCATGCGCTGGAGCGCTGGCGTGACCGCCTGATTGCCGGCAACGATGAAGTCCTGGAAGCCTTCGTTCTCGACTACCCTGAAACCGACCGCCAGCACCTGCGCAGCCTGATCCGCCATGCCCAGCACGAAGCGGCTCGTGACAAACCACCGGCCGCCAGCCGCAAAATCTTCAAATACATTCGCGAGCTGGATGAAACCCAGCGAGGGCTGCGTTGAGTCACATCTGCCGAAGGGCGGAGCAATCTTGTCTTGTGGGAGCGGGTTTATTCGCGAATTTCGCGGTTGAAGCCACTCCCACGGATAAACCTCTCACACCTCCAGTCCGAAACGAAAACCCGCTTATCAACCACCCGTTCCGCCGACGGTAATCCCGTCGATCTTCAGCGTCGGCTGCCCGACCCCGACCGGCACCGACTGGCCATCCTTGCCACAGGTACCGACGCCGCTGTCCAGCTCCAGATCGGTGCCGACCATCGACACCTTGTTCATCACCTCAGGACCGTTGCCGATCAGGGTCGCACCCTTCACTGGCGCGGTAATCTTGCCATCCTCGATCAGGTAGGCCTCGCTGGTGGAGAAGACGAACTTGCCGCTGGTGATGTCCACCTGGCCACCGCCGAGGCTGGCGCAATAGATGCCCTTCTTCACTGAACGGATAATCTCCTCCGGATCACTCTCGCCGGCCAGCATGTAGGTATTGGTCATGCGCGGCATGGGCAGATGAGCATAGGACTCGCGCCGGCCATTACCGGTCGGCGCCACGCCCATCAGTCGGGCGTTGAGCTTGTCCTGGATGTAGCCCTTGAGTATTCCGTTCTCGATCAGCGTGGTGCATTGGGTCGGCGTGCCCTCGTCATCGACACTGAGCGAGCCCCGGCGACCGGCCAGAGTGCCGTCATCGACGATGGTGCACAACGACGAGGCAACCTGCTGACCGATGCGTCCGCTATAGGCCGAGCTGCCCTTGCGGTTGAAGTCGCCCTCCAGGCCATGACCAACCGCTTCATGCAGCAGTACCCCGGACCAGCCCGGCCCCAGCACCACCGGCAGGGTGCCAGCCGGTGCCGCCACGGCCTCCAGATTTACCAGGGCCTGGCGCAACGCTTCTCGGGCAAAGTCCATGGCGCGGTCTTCGCTGAGAAAATAATCATATCCGCTGCGCCCGCCGCCGCCCTGCCCGCCGCGCTCGCGGCGACCATTCTGCTCGACAATGACGCTGACATTGAAGCGCACCAGCGGGCGTATATCCGCCGCCATGCCACCATCCAGCGCAGCCACCAGAATATGCTCCCAGACGCCGGCCAGGCTTACAGTGACCTGCTTGATACGAGGGTCCAGCGCACGCGTGGCGACATCAATGCGCTTGAGCAGCTCGACCTTCTCCGCACGGCCCATGCCATCCAGCGGATTGTCCCGACCATAGAGCGGGACGAAGGTGGCCTTCGACAACACTTCGACACGCGCCTGGCGACCACCACGGGCAATCGAGCGGGCCGCAGCCGCCGCCTCACGCAATGCATCGGCGGTGATCGCGTTGCTATAGGCGAATCCGGTTTTTTCGCCGGACAGCGCACGGACACCGACGCCCTGTTCGATGTGGAAGCCGCCTTCCTTGACGATGCCGTCCTCCAGCACCCAGGTTTCGCTCACCTGATCCTGAAAATACAGATCTGCCGCATCGATACCGGGTCCGGCCAGCTCGCCGAGCAGCCCCGGCAGGTCATCAAGGTCCAGCCCACCCGGTGTCAGCAGGCGCTCGGTGACAGGTAACAGCAGTTCACTCATATTCACTCCAGACGGGCCGTGCCCAGCACGGTACGGAAAATCGGCGGCGCGCTGCACCGGCATGTGCGGGCGACGAAAACCCTGGATTCAGGTTCATTGCAGAAGTCACATGATAAGGGACAGGACCCTGAGGTTCATCCTCAGGCCCAAAACTGACCTTTGCTGTGTCAGTTGGGTTTTTCAAAAGGCTTGTCGAAGGAAATTTGGGGCGACTGCCATGGCCCTTCAACCTTGTACTGAACGCTGGCGAAGCGGGCGACTCTGTTACCCAGCAGCTTATCAACGACAAACAAGGCACCACCGATGGCCGGCGCCCCCACGATCAAGGCGGCCAGCGGCAGATTGTTGCTGACCGGCAACGTCACAAGCAGCTTGGCATCGATCCGGTCATTGGCCATATCCAGTCTGCCATCGAGTTCCAGATCGCTCGACGGCCCGGTCACCGTTATGGGACCTTTCGTCACGAAGACACCATCGGTGGCGACCAGCTCGCCCTTGACGCGATCGTAGCTCAGCCCTTTTCCAAACAGATCGGAAAAGTCCAACCGCAATCGCCGCCCGATGGAATCGAAGTTGAGCAGCCCAAATACCCGCAAGGCTTGGGCGCTACCTTCGATTTCCCGAAACTGGCCGTTGCGCAACCGGGCGTCGATACGACCGGACAGCCTTTTCATACTGAAGAACGCCGGCGATCCGGGCCAACTGCCATCCGCATCGAGATGGAAGCGCTCGCTTGTGGTCGAGGGCGCAAAGCCCCAGGCAAGCAGCACGTCGGCCAGGTTGTCGCCTTCCAAACGCCCCTTGTACCAGCTGCGTGATACGTTCCAGCCACCCGTACCGGCGAGCCGGAGCCCTTTCAACCCCAGATCCAGTGCCGAGAATTCAACACCGTCACCCCGAGGACGCATCTTCAGCGACCAGGCGCCCAGTGGCTGCTCACCTTGCAGCACCTGGGCCACGGCGATGTCCATCGCTGGCAGACTGCGCGGATCAATGCCTGCCAGCGGGTCCTTGTGTGGGGCGTCAGGCTGCGCCGGCTCGGTTGCCGGCAGTCGCAAGTGTGACAGCTTCAGCACGATCGGTGCGCCATCGGCATCAGGCAACTGGGCGTTACCGCTGACTGTCCGGCTTTCCAGTCCCAGCGACCAGGCACTCGAGAGTCGGCGTAAATCCAGCGTGAGGTTATCGACTTTGGTTCCCAGGCCTTCAAAGACTCCTATATCCAGTTGGACACGGCGCAGCAACGAGGCAGCCTGCCGCCCCTGCGGGGCATCATTGTAGGCGTTCAGCAGCGCTTGCCACTCATTCAAATCGACCCGCGGCAGGCGCCCACGCACACGCAAGCCCTGATCGCTGCGCAGGTTCGCAGCGCCACCGCCCAGCACCAGCTCACCACCGCCTTCGGCCCAGCGATTGTCGGGGGCACTGAAGGTCAGTGCAGCCAACGCACCGTGCTTGAGCGTATAGCGCTGGCGCTCACCGCCCAACGTCATACTCAGCGTCGTGTCGCGTCGCTGCCTTGCAGCCTTGGCAAACGGCGCCGGCAGCGTCAGCGTCGTTCCCAACAACGAGGAATCGATCTGCAGGCGGTTGTCAGCGCCGCCCAGCGTCAGGCTCAACTGAAACGGTACGTCGCCCGAAGCCGGCAATGGTTGCTCGATTTTCTGCCAGGTCTTGAGCTGGGCTAGCGACACCACTCCGCCAGCCTCGATACGGGTGACCGGCTTCCCTGGCGTGCCGATGGCGCTGGCCTTGCCACTGACCTGACTGCCCAGCGCACGGGCGCGGATCCCGGACGCACTCAATCCGCGTTCGGTGTCATAGCGAAATTGGCCACTCAGGGCTTCAAGCTGCAGATCGGCCTGAGCGATGAAGAGCGATGCATCATCAGTTGAAAAACCCACCACAACCTTGGGACGCTCGCCCGCGACCAGCGGAATATCCAGCTTGAGCGAACCGCTCAATGAACCCTCGCCTCGCCACCCGGAAAACAATTCTCGGGTACCGATTGGCGCAACCTGCATCAGGGTCAATGCATCCTTCAAGCTACCTTCGACCTGCCCATCGATAGCCAGCCGCAGTGGCCGCTCACTCTGGCCGAGCGGAATCCGGGCCTGAACATCATGCACACGACTGTCGAGCATGCGCCCTTCGGCAAGGCGCACCCGCACCTGACCATCCTCGATCAGCACCTCCCCATGTCCCTCGCGCAAAACTGGCCAGCCTGGCTGGAAGGCGAGCTCGGCATCCCTGACCTTGAAGTACAGGCTCAGACTACGCGCCGTATCGGAAGCCGTTTTGTTCAGCGCACCCTGATACTGGAAATAACCCTGCTCAACGACGCCACCGAGGATCGCTGCCGTCAGCCACTCGCTCAGGGCCGGGCTCAACGCCGGCGAGCGAGTTGGCAGGTATTTTTGCGTATGCCGCGCATCGCCATCGCTGATGCCCACCCGCAGATCCATATAATCCTCGGCCAAGGGATCGCGCATGAGGCGAATCAGAAAATCGCCGGCGATCCGCCCTTCCTCGCCTTCTACCTGCAGATAAGGTGCCGCCAGGGTGAATGCCTGCTCATCCAGCGTCCAGACGAGGCTGCCTCGGCTACGCTGATAATCCCATGGTTGCGCAAACAGCCCGGCAAGATGCAGGCTGAAATCACGATTGTCGAAACGCAGCTCGCCACCGCCGAGATTGCCCTGCACCAGGCCTGTGACGTTGCGCGCAGCAGGAACCCAGTGATGGGCCTCGATGCTCACTTCATCGAGATTGGCGACAAATGCCAGTCGCTCGGCCAGCGGCGCCTGCGCACGATATTCGAGCTGTATATTGCGTAGCGTTCCACTCGGCGCCAGCCCCAGCAGGTATTCGCTGGCGACCTCAGGCATGGGCGCCAGTGCATGGACCAGCGCAGCCAACGGCGCGACGGGCAGTTGATCGAGCTGCAACAGCCAGTGATCATTGGCGGCGTCCTGTTGCAGGACCAGCGAGGTTTCACGCCAATGGGTCTCATCGAGCCTGAAGGCCAGGCCGTGGACCTGAACCCGGTAACCTTCGGCTGAGCGGTCCAGATAGGCTTCAAGTGCCAGATCTTCAATCAGTACGGGCTCGGACTCCAATTGCCCGAGTTCCAGCACCGGTGCCGCCAGATGGGCGACCGCACGTGCGAAGCTCCGCTCGCGCCAGTCCAGCCAGACCTCACCGCCGACCTGCAACCGGTCGAGACTCCAGTTGCTCGTCAGGCTCTCGGGCAACCAGGCGGCCCAATCACTCTGCGGCAACTTGAGATACAGCCGTGCAACGCTGTCTCGCCAGTCCCGTACATCAATTCGTGCCTGAGCATTGAGGCTCAGTGGCTGACCATCGGGCAGTATCAGGCTACCGCTCAGCTGCAGGCGTTCGTTGCGGCTGCGCAACTCCAGGTTGGCATAGGTCAGGGTCAGCGGTGCTTCGTCACGGGCTTCGAGGGTAATCTGACTATCGAGTAGAGACAGGCGGTCTATTCGCTGCAGTTCAGCAATATTGTCGAGCGGGCTTGTCGGCTGACTGTCGCGCTCTGGAAGCCCTTCGATTCGCCACTGTCCATCGGAGTTCTGCACCAGGCTCAGGTGAATACCCGCCAGCTCCACCGATTTGAAGTAGACCCGGCGAGACCAGAGGCTAGTGGCAATATCAGGCTCCAGCGCCAGCCGATCCAGCCGAACCGCTGCACCGCCTTCGCCAAGCACTACGTCATAGGCCAACAGACGCGGCGCAAAGCCGCTCCAGCGTCCCTCCAGCCGCCCGAGACTCACGGGTAACGCAAGCAGTTCACTAGCCCTGTCCTGCACTTCCAGACGGTACTCGGCCACCAGTGGCACCAACTGACGGCCGAGGCTGACATACAGCGCCACCAGCATCAGAGCGATCGCTGCCAGCCAGACGGTGCGGCGCAAAACACCCAGCACAAGGGCAGGAAGCCGGCTCATGCGGACAGGTTCCGCCCGTCAGAGCCGGTCTGGTTGGGCTTTGGCCTATTCAGAGCAGCACCACGTCATATTGTTCCTGCGAGTACATGGTCTCGACCTGAAACTTGATCGAGCGCCCGATAAAGCTCTCAAGATCGGCTACGTTACCGGACTCCTCGTCGAGCAGGCGGTCAATGACTTTCTGATTGGCCAGCACGCGATAGCCTTCAGGTTGGTAGGCGCGCGCCTCGCGCAAAATCTCACGGAAGATCTCATAGCAGACGGTTTCCGGCGTCTTCAACTTGCCGCGTCCCTGGCAGCACATGCAAGGCTCGCACAGCACCTGCTCCAGGCTCTCGCGGGTACGCTTGCGGGTCATCTGCACCAGTCCCAGTTCGGTGATGCCGATGATATTGGTCTTGGCGTGATCGCGCTCCAGTTGCTTTTCCAAGGTACGCAGGACCTGGCGTCGATGTTCCTCATCCGCCATGTCGATGAAGTCGATGATGATGATCCCGCCGATATTGCGCAGACGCAGCTGCCGGGCAATGGCCGTGGCGGATTCGAGATTGGTCTTGAAGATGGTCTCTTCCAGCGTACGATGCCCGACAAAGGCGCCGGTATTGACGTCGATAGTGGTCATCGCCTCGGCGGGATCGATGATCAGATAGCCACCGGACTTGAGCATTACCTTGCGCTCGAGCGCCTTCTGGATTTCGTCCTCGACGCTGTACAGATCGAAAATCGGCCGCTCGCCGGGGTAGTGCTCCAGATGCTCGCTTAACTCCGGCATCAGCTCATCGACGAACTGGCTGACCTTCTGAAAGTTCTCACGCGAATCGATGCGGATCTTCTCAATACGCGGATTGATCAGATCGCGCAGGGTACGCATCGCCAGCGACAGATCTTCATAGATCACAGTCGGCGCGCCGGCGGTTTTCATCTGCTCGTCGATCTGTTCCCAAAGGCGGCGCAGGTAGCGGATATCCATGAGAATCTCATCGCTACCGGCCCCCTCGGCCGCCGTGCGCAAGATGAAGCCGCCGGTTTCCCTGATGCCTTCGGCAGCAACGCACTCGGCCACCACCTGCTTGAGGCGTTCACGCTCGGTCTCATCCTCGATACGCAGGGAAATACCCACATGGCTGGTCCTGGGCATGTACACCAGATAGCGCGAGGGAATCGACAGCTGAGTGGTCAGGCGCGCGCCCTTGGTTCCGATGGGGTCCTTGGTCACCTGCACCACCAGCGCCTGGCCTTCATGAACCAGCGCGCTGATGGGCTCTACGGCATTGCCTTCGCGCGCGGATATTTCCGACGCATGAATAAAGGCGGCGCGCTCCAGGCCGATATCGACGAACGCCGCCTGCATGCCGGGCAGTACCCGCACAACCTTGCCCTTGTAGATATTGCCAACGATGCCCCGGCGCTGGGTGCGCTCGACATGCACTTCCTGCAAGACACCGTTCTCCACCACCGCCACCCGTGACTCCATGGGGGTGATGTTCATCAGGATCTCTTCGCTCATTGTTGTTCTCGGCCTGTGGCGTGATACGTAACAGCCGAAGCTGACAGATAGGCTCGATTCTAACGACTTGAGCGCTCAAGCACAGGGGTCGGACGGCGCTTTTGTCCAGCAGGCAATTCCGAAGGCATCAAGCATCTGCGCCGTCTCGCACAACGGCAGGCCGACTACGGCGGAATAACTGCCCTGCAGGCCGCTGACGAATACTGCACCCAGCCCCTGAATGGCATAACTCCCGGCCTTGTCCTGGGGCTCGCCACTGCTCCAGTAGCGCTCGGCTTCGACAGGCGTAATGGCACGAAACCGTACCTGGCTGGCGACCAGCCGTACTGCACAGTCCGTTTCATTCGCCAGCGCTACGGCAGTCATCACCTGGTGTTCACGCCCGGACAAAACCTGCAGCATGGCCAGGGCATCGGCCCTGTCGGCTGGCTTGCCAAGAATGCGTCCGTCCAGCACCACCGTGGTATCGGCACCCAGCACACAGGCCGAGCGATCGCTGACATGCGCCAGACCGGCCAGCGCCTTTTCCCGCGCCAGGCGCTGAACATAGGCATCGGGCGTCTCCGCGCGATGAGGCGTTTCATCAACGGAAACGGATAGAAGGGAAAACGGAACGCCAATCTGGGTCAGCAGTTCACGGCGTCTGGGTGACGCGGAGGCGAGAAACAATGCGGGCATGCCTGATCCTTATTTAGGGTATCGAAGCAGGTTCGCATATCCGGACGACGCCCGGAAGCCGACGTGCAGGGCACGCCAGCCCGGCACGGTCAGAACTTGAAGTTGACGACCTGATCGCCCTTGAGCGACAGGGTGCGCTGTTGTGTCACACCATTCGAGGTGACCCGAATGTCATAAACACCGCTGTCGAGCATCAGCGAAATGGGCGTCGAGCCCTGCGGCTGTTCGTTGATCAGCACCTGATCGTTGTACTTGTTGCTCCGCACGATAAGCGAATGGGTCTTGCTGTCGCACATTTCATACGGCACATCGAGAATCGCACAGGCCATCATCTTCTTGGCGGTCACGGTGGCCTGAATGCTCATCTGGGCGCTGACGGTGCCATCCATGCTCATGCTTGCTTCGGAGAACTCGGTCTTGGTGCGATAGCCATACCAGCTGGGGCTGAGCTTCAGATCCTCGACCTGGTCACGAATATCCTCGCCAAGAACCCGCTCATAGTGATCGAGTACCCACTGGGACATCCGTCCATCGTGCTCGTACCCGGCCAGACAGGCAGCCAGGCTCTTGGTGGTCGAGCAGCGGAATGAAACCGACTCGTTGAAATAGAGCGTCTTGTCCAGGCGCCGCGCAATCGACTGAATCTTCTTGCTGTTGCGCTTGCGTACTTCGGAGGCCAGCTGCGCCTTCAGGCGCTCCACATCGCGGGCCGCCTGGGAGAAGCTCAGCTGCTTGGCACTCAGGTCCTTCTCCACCGACTGGACGCGCTGAAGCGCGGTCTGCTCGTCATCAGCGCTGCGCTTGTAGTCTTCGAGCAACGTGTCGAGGCGCTCGCGGTTGCTGCTTTGGGCGAAGAAATCTTCCAGCTCCATGCGAATCAGTCTCTTCGCATTGCTCGATTGCAGAGCGGCTGCGCTTTGCGCGCTCTTCTCTACGCGCAAGGCGTCTTCAAGGCTCTGCTTCTCGGCCAGGATAGCGTCCAGTTCGGCAATCTTGGCTGCCAGCTGCTCGGACGACTGTTCCCCGCCGCTCTGCACCGCCTTGCTCAGGGGTGCAATCTGTGGCTGCGCGCCCTTGCCAGAGATGGCAGCGCTGTCCGCCTGGGAGTAGCCACTGCCTACCGCGAGCATCATGACCAGCGCACCGAAGAAACTGGCCCCCGCCAGTAGCGCCTTCGCCCCAGTGAACACTCCGTTCGGCTTGGAATAACTCGAAACGCCCGTATCCATAACCCATTCGCCCGTATTGTGCTTAGCGTTGATATTTCTAATTATAAGTTTCAGGCCTGCGTGGCCTTTAGCTATTAAGGGTGTGGATAATTTCAGAAAAGGCCTGACGGCACAAGGATACAAGCGCCGCAGCCCCATTGCAGGACACAGCGCTCAATAGACATTGAAACGTCGGCGCATCCACTGCAGGGCGATGACAACCCAGGGCCAGAGCAAGGCGCTCACCGGTACCGGCACCAGAAACAGCAGCGTCGGCGGGCGATTACCGGTCAGCGTATTCAGCCACAGCTGCACCAGCTGCCCGATACCGAGAATCACCATCAGCACCAGACTCTGCTGCATCAGGGGGAACATGCGCAGTCGCTGTTGCAGGCTGAGCACAAGAAAGGTGATCAGAATCAGCGGCAATCCGTTCTGCCCCAACAACGTACCGGACAGCACATCGAGTATCAGACTGCAGACAAACGCTGCCGCCATTGCTCCCCGATACGGTAAGGCAATCGCCCAGTATGCAATGACCATTGCCAGCCAGAGCGGACGCCCGAGCCCGGTGCTGTAAGGCATGGGCGCGACGGAGAGCAGAAGCGCAACCACCAGAGTCAGCCAGATGACCCAGCTACCGTTCGTCCGTCCGCTGCTCATGGTCGCGACTCCGTGCTGGCCGGGGAAGCTGCCGGCGTTTCCGGTTCGGCCACGGGAGCCTCCGGAGCGGGCTGCGCAGCCGCTTCACGATCCGCCGTTGCCTGCGCTTGCGCCGCATCCGAGGCGCGCTCCTCTGGCGTGCGCGAGTCGCTGAAGACCAGTAGCAGGTAGCGACTGCGATTGAGCATTGCCGTTGGTGCCGCGCGAACGATGGAGAACGGTTGACCGGAGCCTCGCACCACCTCGGTAACCTGGGCGACCGGATAGCCGCTGGGGAAGCGCTGCCCCAGGCCGGAGCTGACCAGTAGATCGCCTTCCTTGATATCAGCCGTCTCGGCAACATGGCGCAATTCGAGATAGTCAGGGCTACCCGTCCCCACGGCAATCGCGCGCAAACCGTTTCGATTGACCTGCACCGGAATGCTGTGGGTGACATCCGTCAGCAGCAACACCCTGGCCGCATAGGGCATCACCTCGACCACCTGCCCCATCAGCCCGCTGGCATCGAGCACCGGCTGGCCGACGAACACGCCATCCTGCGCACCCTTGTCGATCAGGATGCGGTGCGTAAAAGGGTTGGGGTCAAGACCAATCAGCTCACCGACGATCACTTTGTCATCGACCAGCGCAGCAGAGTTGAGCAGTTCACGCAAACGCACGTTTTGCTCGGTGAGCATGGCCAGCTTCTGCAAGCGCCGCTGCAACAGCAGCGCTTCGGCCTTGAGCTTTTCGTTTTCAGCCACCAGGCTGCTGCTGCTGCTGATCTGCTCAGTGGCTCGCTGCCAGGTACGCACCGGCAGATCGGCCAGCCAGTAGAAGGGTGTCAGCACCAGCCCCATCTGGCTACGAACAGGCTTGAGCGTGTCGAAGCGCGCATCCACCACCATCAGCACGACACAGACCACGGAAAGCACCAGCAGGCGCACTCCGAGCATGGGTCCCTTGGCAAATAGCGGTTTGATCGGCGAATCCTCACGACTGCAGGCTTCAAACTTGACGCAACAAGCCGAAAGCAGGCTCAAACCCGCTTTCGGCTTGCACCTGGAGCTTACTGGTTGTCGCTAACAAGGTGTTTGCAAAAATGGCAAGCGATGGTCACGCAAGCTGAACGCGACATCGCCGAGCGCAGTCATTTGCAAGCCCCTCTCTCTTACTCCGTGGACAACAGATCCATGGCGTGACGATCCATCATCTCCAGAGCCTTGCCACCGCCGCGCGCGACGCAGGTCAGGGGCTCTTCGGCCACGATGACCGGCAGCCCGGTTTCCTGTGAAAGCAACTTGTCCAGATCGCGCAGCAGCGCGCCACCACCCGTCAGCACCAGGCCGCGCTCGGCGATATCCGAGGCCAGCTCCGGTGGAGACTGCTCCAGCGCGCTTTTGACCGCCTGAACGATGGTCGCCAGCGACTCTTGCAGAGCCTCGAGCACTTCGTTGGAGTTGAGGGTAAAGCTGCGCGGCACACCTTCAGCCAGGTTACGGCCTCGCACATCGACTTCACGCACATCATTGCTCGGAAAGGCCGTACCGATTTCCTGCTTGATGCGCTCGGCGGTGGATTCACCAATCAGGCTGCCGTAGTTGCGGCGCACATAGGTCACGATGGACTCGTCGAAACGATCACCACCAACGCGCACAGACTCGGCATAAACCACGCCGTTCAAGGAGATCAACGCGATTTCCGTGGTACCGCCGCCAATATCGACGACCATCGAACCACGCGCCTCGTCAACCGGCAGACCGGCGCCAATCGCAGCGGCCATCGGCTCTTCGATCAGGAACACTTCGCGCGCACCAGCACCCAGAGCCGACTCGCGGATGGCACGGCGCTCCACCTGAGTGGATTTGCAAGGCACGCAGATCAGCACACGCGGGCTTGGCTGCAGGAAACTGTTTTCATGAACCTTGTTGATGAAGTACTGCAGCATTTTTTCACAAACGCTGAAATCGGCGATAACGCCGTCCTTCATGGGGCGAATGGCGTTGATATTGCCAGGTGTACGACCCAGCATGCGCTTGGCGTCGGTACCTACCGCCACAACGCTTTTCTGATTGCCGTGAGTTCGAATGGCAACCACGGACGGCTCATCCAGGACGATGCCCCGGTCACGCACATAAATAAGAGTATTGGCAGTGCCCAGGTCGATCGACAGATCACTGGAAAACATGCCACGCAGTTTTTTGAACATGGGAAATGGCCCTGGGGCAAACGCGTGGGGAAAAAAGTGCCGCAAACTCTAACAATGGTGCGAACTTAGGGCAAGGCGCGCGTCCACACCCGACCGGCGAGGCGTGAGCCATTCGGCTTAAAGTCGACGAATAAGGCGTGCGAAGGGGTCTCTTCCAAACCGCAGCCACGCTACCGGGAAACCCCTCGGGCATGTAAGATTAACAGCTTTTCGGGCTCTAACAGGCCATTGAGAAACTACCTGCGAATGCCCGCTGCCTTGGCTCAGACCTGCCGCCTGGCGCGGATTATGGTCGACGCAGGTTGCACCCGATTCGCTTTGCGCTGGAGAAACCGATGGCGATTGAACGCTCCGAGGTGGAAAAGATTGCTCACCTGGCCCGTCTGGGCCTGGCTGAGGCCGATCTGCCCCGCACCACCGAGACCCTGAACAACATCCTCGGTCTGATCGACCGCATGCAGGCTGTCGATACCAGTGGCGTCGCGCCGCTGGCTCACCCACTGGAAACTCACCAGCGCCTGCGTGCCGATGAAGTCACCGAGCGCAACCAGCGCGACGCCTACCAGGCCATCGCCCCGGCTGTGGAAGACGGCCTGTATCTGGTTCCACGGGTGATCGAGTGATGAAGGACACCGACATGCATCAACTGACCCTCGCCGAAATCGCTCGCGGCCTTGCCGACAAGCAATTCTCTGCCGAAGAACTGACGCGCAGCCTGCTGGCGCGCATCGCCCTGCTCGACCCGCAGCTCAACAGTTTTATCACCGTCACCGAAGAACTGGCGCTTGAACAAGCGAAAGCCGCCGACAGCCGTCGCGCTGCCGGCGAGCATGGCGCCCTGCTCGGCGCACCCATCGGCCACAAGGACTTGTTCTGTACCCGGGGCATCCGCACCAGTTGCGGCTCGAAGATGCTCGACAACTTCACCGCGCCCTACGACGCCACCGTGGTGGAAAAACTTGCCGCCGCGGGGATCGTCACCCTCGGCAAGCTGAACATGGATGAATTCGCCATGGGCTCGGCCAACGAATCCAGCCATTACGGCCCGGTGAAGAACCCCTGGGACCTCACCCGGGTACCGGGCGGCTCCTCCGGCGGTTCCGCCGCCGCCATCGCCGCACGCCTGTTGCCAGCCGCTACCGGCACCGATACCGGTGGCTCGATCCGCCAGCCGGCAGCACTGACCAACCTTACCGGCCTAAAACCGACCTATGGCCGCGTCTCGCGCTGGGGCATGGTCGCCTACGCTTCCAGTCTCGACCAGGCCGGCCCCATGGCGCGTACCGCCGAAGACTGCGCCTTGCTGCTGTCTGCCATGGCCGGTTTCGACCCCAAAGATTCCACCAGCGTCGAACAACCGCTGGACGACTACCTTGCAGCGCTGAGCCAGCCGCTCGCCGGCCTGCGCATCGGCCTGCCGAAGGAATACTTCGGCGCCGGCCTGGACCCGAAAATCGCCGACGCAATAATGACCGTGGTCGATGAGCTGAAAAAGCTTGGCGCCAGTGTCAAAGACATCAGCCTGCCGAACATGCAGCATGCGATCCCTTCCTACTATGTAATCGCACCCGCCGAGGCCAGCTCCAACCTGTCGCGTTTCGACGGTGTACGCTTTGGTTATCGCTGTGAAAGTCCGGTGGATCTCACCGATCTCTACAAGCGTTCGCGTGCCGAAGGTTTTGGCGACGAGGTCAAGCGCCGCATCATGGTCGGCACTTATGCGCTGTCCGCGGGTTACTACGATGCCTACTACATCAAGGCCCAACAGGTTCGCCGACTGATCAAGAACGACTTCATCAGCGCCTTCTCTGAAGTGGACGTGATCCTCGGTCCGACCACGCCAAACCTGGCCTGGAAGCTGGGCGAGAAAAACGCAGACCCTGTTTCCGCCTATCTGGAAGACATCTACACCATTACTGCCAACCTGGCCGGCATTCCTGGTTTATCCATGCCCGCCGGCTTCATCGACGGCCTGCCAGTGGGCGTGCAGTTACTGGCACCCTACTTCCAGGAGGCGCGCCTGCTCAACGTGGCGCACCAGTACCAGCAAGTCACCGACTGGCACACCCGCGCCCCGACCGGATTCTGAGGAGATTGAAGATGCAATGGGAAACCGTGATCGGGCTGGAAATTCACGCGCAGCTCGCCACCCAGTCGAAGATCTTTTCCGGCAGCGCCACCACGTTCGGCGCCGAGCCCAACACCCAGGCCAGTCTGGTTGATCTCGGCATGCCCGGCACGCTGCCGGTACTTAATGCCGAAGCGGTACGCATGGCCTGCAAGTTCGGCCTCGCCGTCGACGCCGAAATCGCCGGCCAGAACGTCTTCGCGCGCAAGAACTACTTCTACCCGGACCTGCCCAAGGGCTACCAGACCAGCCAGATGGATCACCCCATCGTCGGCAAGGGCTTTCTCGACATCACCCTGGAAGACGGCAGCACGCGGCGCATTGGCATCACCCGTGCGCACCTGGAAGAGGACGCTGGCAAAAGCCTGCACGAAGACTTCCATGGCATGAGCGGTATCGACCTCAACCGCGCCGGCACGCCGCTGCTGGAGATCGTCTCCGAACCGGACATCCGCAGTGCCAAGGAAGCGGTGGCCTACGTCAAGGCGATGCATTCACTGGTGCGCTACCTGGGCATCTGCGACGGCAACATGGCCGAAGGCTCGCTGCGCTGCGACTGCAACGTCTCGGTGCGCCCCAAAGGCCAGGCGGAATTCGGCACCCGCGCCGAGATCAAGAACGTCAACTCGTTCCGCTTTATCGAAAAAGCCATCAACCACGAAGTGCAGCGGCAGATCGAGCTGATCGAGGACGGCGGCAAGGTGGTGCAGGAAACCCGCCTGTACGACCCGAACAAGGACGAGACGCGCTCCATGCGCAGCAAGGAAGAAGCCAACGACTACCGCTACTTTCCCTGCCCCGACCTGCTACCGGTGGTGATCGAGCAGAGCTTCCTCGACGAGGTCCGCGCCAGCCTGCCGGAACTGCCGGTGCAGAAGCGCGAGCGCTTCGAGCGCGAGTTCGACCTGTCCGCCTACGACGCCAGCGTACTCTCGGCCAGCCGCGAACTGGCCGACTACTTCGAACAGGTCAACAACACCTGCGGCGACGCCAAGCTGGCGGCCAACTGGGTGATGGGCGAGCTGTCCAGCCTGCTCAACAAGGAAGGCCTGGAGATCGAGCAGTCGCCGGTGTCCGCCGAGCAGCTGGGCGGGATGATCCTGCGCATCAGGGATAACACCATCAGCGGCAAGATCGCGAAGATGGTCTTCGAGGCAATGGCTGCAGGCGAAGGTTCGGCCGACGAGATCATCGAGAAGAAGGGCCTCAAGCAGGTCACCGACTCGGGCGCCATCGAAGCGATGCTCGACGAGGTACTGGCCGCCAATGCCGAGCAGGTCGAACAGTACCGAGCCAGCGACGAGGCCAAGCGCGGCAAGATGTTCGGTTTCTTCGTCGGACAGGCAATGAAGGCCTCGAAAGGCAAGGCCAACCCTGGCCAGGTGAACCAACTACTGAAGCAGAAACTCGAAGGCTAAGCGCAGCCGCGCACAGGGCCGAGCGCGTTCGGCCCTGTGCGCGGCGGCCGAATAAATTGCTGATGCCTCAATAACCGGTTGCCCACTTTTGTGGGAGCGAACTTGCCCGCGAGCTTTTGGCGGTGGATTCGCTGCTGGCACAAAAAAGCAGAGCTCGCGGACAAGTTCGCTCCACCGTGAGGGCCTCTGTTTTCGTTGATCAACCGACAGTGAAGGACACCCCATGCACCTGGGAACATGGCACCTGGTCCCGCTTCTGCTTGCCCTGCTCGTTTCCGGCTGCGCCGAGCGTGTACCTGCCCCTGCAACACAACCGGACACCAGCGCTACCCGGCAGGACAAGAGTCGCTTCAGCCAACAAGGCAAAGCCTCTTTCTATGCCCGCATGCACCATGGCCAACGCACTGCCAACGGCGAGACCCACGACCAGAACGCCATGGTGGCGGCCCACCGCTCCCTGGCATTCGGCACGCAGGTCAGGGTGACCAACGTGCGCAACGGCAAGCAGGTAACCGTGCGCATCAATGACCGCGGCCCCTTCGTGCGCGGACGCATCATCGACCTCTCACGCGCGGCTGCCGAACGGATCGGCATGATCGATCAGGGAATCGCCCGCGTACGCATCGAAACACTCGAATGACAGCACTGACCTTTGTCTATCTGATTGCAGGCTTGGTATTGCTCGTTCTCGGTGCCGAGAGCCTGGTACGCGGCGCGGTAAAACTGGCAGAGCGCCTGGGCATATCCGCCCTCGTGATCGGCCTGACCGTCGTCGCTTTCGGCACCAGCGCGCCGGAAATGGCGGTCAGCGTTCAGGCATCCTTGAGCGGCAGCGGCGATATTGCGGTCGGCAATGTGATCGGCAGCAACATCGCAAATATCCTTCTGATTCTCGGTCTTTCCGCGCTGGTGGCGCCTCTGGTGGTCTCCCGACAGCTGGTGCGCCTGGATGTGCCGGTCATGCTGGCTGCCGGCGTGCTGGCCTTTGCACTGGCCTGGAATGGCAGTATCAGTCGACTGGACGGCTGCATTCTGCTGGCTTTCCTGCTGCTCTATACGGTGTTCCTGGTGATCGCCAGCAAGCGCGAGGCCCGTTCCGACGAGCGCCATTCAGATGACGACGAAACCCAAACCAAACCACTGAGCTGGCTCACCCAGCTTTTCCTGATAGCGCTGGGGCTTGGCTTGCTGGTGGCTGGCTCGCATTTGCTTATCGAAGGCGCAGTATCCCTGGCGCGCGCACTCGGCCTGTCTGAGCTGGTGATCGGTCTCACCGTGGTGGCAGTCGGTACATCCATGCCCGAACTGGCGACCTCTCTGATGGCCGTTTATCGCGGCGAGCGTGATATTGCCGTGGGCAATGTAGTGGGCAGCTGCATTTTCAATCTGCTGCTGGTGCTGGGTGCCGGCGCTGTAGTCACGACTGAAGGGTTATCGATTTCGCCCAACGCACTCGCTTTCGATTTTCCGGTCATGCTGGCGGTCTTTGGCGCATGTTTGCCGATCTTCTTCTCAGGCTACCGAATCAATCGCTGGGAAGGCGCGATGTTTCTAGGCTATTACATGGCCTACACGCTCTACTTGATCATGTTCTCAGCCGGCCTGCCGGCGATCGAACTGCTGCGCCACGCAATGACCTGGTACGTATTTCCCTTGACTGCCATTACGGTTTTGGTGATCTTCCTGCGCGCCTGGAAACACCAGCGCTGATACCCCCCTTTCTGGAGCCTGTTCCTGTGTCCGTAATGACATTCGTCTATCTGATTGCCGGCCTGGTGCTGCTTGTTGCCGGCGCCGAAGTACTGGTTCGCGGTGCGGCCAAACTGGCAGCACAATTCGGCATTCCGCCCCTGGTCATCGGCCTGACCGTGGTCGCCTTCGGCACCAGTGCACCGGAAACCGCTGTCAGTGTGCAGGCGGCCTTCAACGGCAGTGGCGACCTGGCCATCGGCAACGTAATCGGCAGCAACATTGCCAACGTGCTGTTGATCCTCGGCCTGACAGCCCTGGTTGCACCGCTGATTGTTTCCCGCCAACTGATTCGTCTCGACGTGCCCATCATGATCGGCGCCAGCCTGGTCACCTATGCCCTTGCCTGGGACGGCTCGCTGAGCCGCCTCGACGGTGCCCTGCTGTTTGCCGCCGTCGTGGCCTATACGCTCTTTCTGGTCATCAGCAGCCGTCGCGAAAAAGCTGCCGAGGCTGATGACGAGTTTGCCAAGGAGTTCGGACTGGACGAGCCCGCCAAACCCTATGCCGGACTTATCAATGCAGGCCTGGTAATCGCCGGTCTGGTGCTGCTGGTGCTGGGCTCGAACTTCCTGGTCGAGGGGGCCGTGGAGCTGGCTCGCGCACTGGGCCTGTCGGAACTGGTAATCGGCCTGACGGTAATCGCCATCGGCACTTCGCTGCCGGAGCTCGCGACCTCGATTCTCGCCGCCATACGCGGGGAGCGCGACATTGCCGTGGGCAATATTGTGGGCAGCAACATTTTCAACCTGCTCTGCGTACTGGGCCTTGCTTCGCTCGTATCGCCACAGGCAATTGCCGTCTCGGCGAACGCGCTGGCCTTCGATTTCCCGGTGATGATTGCTGTCGCCGTTGCCTGCCTGCCGACCTTCTTCGCCGGCTATACCATCAATCGCTGGGAAGGCCTGCTGTTTATCGCCTATTACATCGCCTACACGCTGTATCTGGTGATGAGCAGCACCGGACGACCCTTTGCCGAAACCTTCGGCGACGCGATACTCGGCTATGCCCTTCCGCTGACCGCCATTACCCTGATCGTCATCGCCGGTCGTGCCTGGAAAAGGCAATAGCGGCCACTGCCACAGGCTGCAAGCCAGGGGGCTTGCAGCCTGCTGCCTTCCGCGCTATTCCAACCCACTCAGTAACAAAAGCCCGGCATTGATGGTGAGCGCCGACGACAACGTGGTAATCACAATGATGGTCGCCGCCAGTCGATAGTTTGAGTTGACTGCACGTGCCATGACGAAGCTGGCGGCTGCCGTGGGGCTGGCGAAGTAGAGGAAAAGGATACCCAGGTCTGCGCCTCGGAAGCCCCAAAGCCAGGCGCCGAACGTGGCCAGCAGCGGTAGCCAGAGCATCTTCATCAGGCTGGCGCTGATCGCCGTATCGCTGCTTTCATGCAGCGCGTTCAGCGACAGGGTCCCACCGATGCAGATCAGCGCCAGGGGCAGGCTCAGCTGGGCAAAATATCCTGCTGAAGTCAGCAGCCAGTCCGGCAACATTACCTGCCAGTAGGCAAAGGGAATTGCTGCCGCGACCCCGATGATCAGTGGATTACGCAGAATGCTCAGGCACACCGAGCGCAGACTGGCGTTGCCGCTGGGGCTGTAGATGGCCAGCACCACCACCGAGAGCGTGTTGTAGATAATGATCACCACCCCTGCGAGCACGCTGCCCAGCGACAACCCGTAGTCACCGTAGAGGCTGCCCGCAAGCGCCAAGCCGACGATGCCGTTATTGCCGCGAAAGGCGCCCTGCACATACACGCCACGATCGGCCTGCGGACAGCGCCACAACGCCCAGCCCCAGGCAAGCAGAAAGCTGGCGATGGTGGCCAGTACAAAATAAAGGATCAACGTCGGCTGCAAGGCAGTAGCAAGATCAGCCTGAAGGATCGAAAGAAACAACAGCGTCGGCAGGCTGCCCTTGAACACCAGCGTCGAGGCGCTGCCAATAAAGGCGCTATCGATCCAGCCGATGCGCTTGAGCACGACGCCAAGAAACAGCATCGCAAATACTGGAGCGGTAACGCCCAGCGTCTGAACGACAAGGGAAGGCATGGATAGGCTCGGAGAGTAGGAGACTGAGGGCGCTTGTCGGATCGGTGAAGCCTAGTCCGACTTGCAACAGCACGGAGTCCCGCTTTTTGCAGGTCGGATTAGCCGAAGGCTTAATCCGACGATCGGAAGGCAGCCCGACTGTCAGGCTACCGTCTTACAGGCCGTTTCTGCAGTTTGCGCTGCAGGGTACGTCGATGCATGCCCAGCGCGCGGGCGGTGGCGGAGATATTGCCGTCGTGCTCGCCCAGCACGCGCTGGATGTGTTCCCACTGCAGGCGGTCCACCGACATCGGATTCTCCGGAACCAGCGTATCCAGGTCAGCGTGCCTGGAAAGCAGCGCGGCAAGCACGTCATCGGCATCGGCGGGCTTGCACAGGTAGTTGCAGGCCCCACGCTTGATGGCTTCGACGGCCGTGGCAATGCTCGAATAACCGGTCAGGATCAGCACCTTCATCTCCGGGTCCAGTTCGAGCAGCTTGGGCAGCAATACAAGCCCCGAGTCGCCTTCCATCTTCAGGTCCAGCACCGCGTAATCGGGCGTCTCCTGCCTGGCCATCTCCAGGCCTTCCTCTGCCGAACCGGCGATGCTGACGTGCAACCCCCGACGACTCATGGCGCGCGCCATGACACGGGTAAAGGTCGGATCATCATCCACCAGCAGCAGGTGGGGCTGATCTTCACCGTCGTGCTGCAACTCTTCGGTCATCTATGCATTCCTCGCAATTGGGTCACGTCAGTGATCAGGCCCGTACCGAGCCGTGCGGCAGTCTCAATTCGGTCAGGGCGCCGCCATCTTCATGATTGTAGAGTTTCACAGTCCCGCCGGCACGTGTCACGCTCGCCTGACTGAGAAATAGTCCCAGACCAAACCCCTTGCCCTTGGTGGTAATGAAGGGTCTGCCGATTTGCTCTGCAATCGCCAGCGGCACGCCAGCGCCGTGGTCTCGAATGGTCAGCTTGATCCATTGCGCATCCCAGTCCAGTCGAATATCCAGATCGTCCGGGCTGGCATCGGTGGCGTTATTCAATAGATTGAGCAGCGACTGCCCCAGGTCCGCCGGGGGCATCAGCCGTGGCGGGCTGCCCTTGCCCAGGCACTGAAAACGATAGGTCGCCTCCGGTCGCATCAGGTGCCAGCGCTGCATCACCGACTCCACCCATTCACGTGCATTCTGCTCGACGATAGCCTGCCGACGATCTGCCTCGGCAGCGCGCACCAGCTGTCGCAGGCTCTCCTTGCACAGCTGAACCTGGGATTGCAGCAGTGCAAGGTCTTCATTCAGGGGCTGCGGCTGCTGGTATTCCTGGCGCAGCTCCTTGAGCAGCACACTCATAGTCGCCAGCGGCGTGCCCAGTTCATGCGCGGCCCCGGCAGCCTGAGTCGCCACCGCCAACAGTTGCTGGTCACGCATGCTTTCCTCGCGGCGCTGGGCCTGTAATTGCTCCTGGCGCCTTAACTGCTCGGCCATGCGGGCGACGAAAAAGGTGATCAGCGCAGCGGCCAGCGCAAAGCTTAGCCACATGCCATAGACCAGCAGCGTGGTGCGATCGACCGGCGGCACGATAATGGGGTCATACCAGGCCAGCATCAGCGTATAGCCGGCCAGCGCCAGGCCTGAGAGGACAATCGAGTACAACCACGGCAAGGTCGCCGCAGCGATGGTCAGCGGTACCAGGTAATAAGATACAAACGGATTGGTCGAGCCGCCCGAGTAATACAGCAGGGCACTGTGAATCAGCAGGTCGGTCGCCAGATGGAAGGCATATTCCTGCTCGGTTACCGGCCAGGGGCCACGCAGCCGCAGCGCGGTGACCAGGCAGATCACACCAGAAACCGCCAGCGTCACCCCAAGATGCAGCCACGGCAGCACAACCAGCTGCGTGGCATAGGCAAGGCCGACCGCGCCTGCTTGGGCGGCAAGAACAAGGATGCGGATCAGGGTGAGCAGACGAAGATTCTGCCGGCTTGCCGACAACAGCTGAACGGATGCGTACATGGGGTCTCCAATCGATTCGCGAGTATAACCAAGCGCCCCGAAAGGCACCCTGTCTGCGGCAATGAGACGCATGGAAAATCTGCGCAACCCTTCTCAACGGGATAAAGTCAGGTGCCGCCCACTTGCCCCCTCCAGGAGTCATCATGTCTGCCTCTTTTGTCCGTCCAGTCACCTTAATTGCCTGCCTGGCCTGCCTCCCGGCAATCGCCGACGATCAGCGCTACAACCAGATATCCCTGCGCGCCGAAGCCACCAGCGAAGTGGCCCACGACCGCATGCACGTCACGCTCTACAGCGAGGCCCAGCACCAGGACCCGGCGCAGCTCGCCGCGCAGACCACGCAGACCATCAACAAGGCGCTGCAACGCGCCCGCCAGACTGGTGAAGTGGTTGTCAGCCAGGGCAGCCGCAGCAGCTATCCGGTCTACGAGGAAAAGGGCCAGCAGATCACTGCCTGGCGCGAACGTGCCGAGCTTCGCCTTGAGAGCAGTGACTTTGCCGCTCTCTCCAAGCTCACCGGTGAGCTGATGCAGGACCTGAAGATGGGCAGCATGCACTTCAGTGTCTCCGACGCGATCCGCAAGCAGAACGAAGATGCCCTGCTCAAGGACGCCATTACTGCCTTTCGCGCCAGGGCACAGCTGACCACCGAAGCACTGGGTGGCAGCGACTACCGGATCGTCAACCTCAACCTGGGCAGCGGTGGCGGCTACCAGCCGGTGATGCGCAGCATGGCGATGAAGAACATGGATGCCATGGCAACCCCGGAAATCGAGGCCGGCACTCGCCAGGTCAGCGTCAATGCCGACGGCATCATCGAAGTGCTGATGCCGTAACAACCCACAAGGGACGGCCTGACCTGAGACCAATTCGCGGCATGTGATGCGCTCGCGGTCACTCTGCAAGCGCATCAATAGATGCCGGCGTGCCAATTGTTACGCTGTCGCCGAGCTCTCGAAAAATACTCGTAACAAATTGAAACAATTGCTCAGACCTTTGAAAATAGGGCTTTCCAGCCTGGTCGAGCAAGCAAATAGCCATGGTGGTAAATCTTTTGTAAGGAATTCCTATTCGCGAATAACTATCATGCGCACCGGAATGATTCTCAACAACAAAGGATCCGCGCATGTACGTCCCCTTCACCCGCTCGGCACTGGCTACTGCTCTTGTCGGTTGCGGCCTGAGCTTGTCAGTTTTTGCTGAAACAACCCCGGTAAACCTGGACGCGATGGTCGTCAGCGCCTCCGGTTTTGAACAGAAGATCACCGATGCTCCGGCAAGTATCAGTGTAATTACTGGTGAAGAGCTAAAACTTAAGCGAGTCGCCAGCCTGGCCGACGCTTTGGCTGATGTCGAAGGCGTGGACGTTAACGACAACGCCGGTAAGACCGGCGGCCTGAATATCAGCATCCGCGGCATGGGTAGCGCCTATACGCTCATCCTTATAGACGGACGTCGTCAGAACGCAGCAGGGGACGTGACACCGAACGGTTTCGGCGAAACCAAGACTAGCTTCATGCCACCCATTTCGGCCATCGAACGTATCGAAGTCATCCGTGGCCCAATGTCCACGCTCTACGGCTCCGATGCCATGGGCGGCGTTATCAACATCATCACCAAGAAGGTCGGCAAGGAATGGGGGGGCTCGGTTAGCGCCGAGACAACCTTGCAGGAGCACCAAGAATACGGTGACAGCCGTGCCACCGAAGTCTACCTTAGCGGCCCTCTTATCGAGGACAAGCTTGGCTTGACGTTGCGCGGCAAATATTTCGAGCGTGACGACTCAAATATCGAGTACGACAACTCAGCGACAGGCGAAACCGTGGCGCCCGGTATGGGTGCCAATCCGGTCGGGTCGGACATTTGGAACGCAGGCGGTCGTCTAACCTTTACGCCTAATGCTGACCACGACATTAGCCTAGACTACGAACAGAACAAGCAGTGGTACGACAATAGCGAAGGACAGATGGGCACCCTGGGCGCCGCGGGAGGCTACGAGGAAGAGCAGCGCTACAACCGCGAACAGTACAGCCTCTCCCATACCGGTCGTTTCAGCTTTGGTACGCTGGATTCCAGCCTAATGCGCAGCACCACCGAAACCAAGGGCCGCCTGATCCCCGCACTGCTCAACACGCCGGGCATCGTCGCTGGCGGGCCGCGAAAGCTGGAATCGGAAAACACCATCTTCGATACCAAGTTGATGATGCCTATCGGTGACCACAACCTCACAGTCGGGGGCCAGTACTGGGAAGCCGAGATGCTCGACGGCGTGGTGCTGGATAAATTCGAGCACCGCATGAAATCGGTATTCGTAGAGAACGAATGGCGCATGCTCGACAGCCTTGCTCTGACTGTCGGTGTTCGTCGTGACGATCACGACAAGTTTGGCAGCCACACCAGTCCACGCGCCTACCTCGTCTGGAATGCCAGCGACAATTGGACACTTAAAGGTGGTGTCAGCGAAGGCTTCAAGGCGCCGGACCTTGAGGACCTGGCTGACGGTATCAACGGCTTTGGCCGTCAGGGCCGCATGCCTCTGATCGGCAACCCAGACTTGCAGCCGGAAACCAGCCGTAGCAGTGAGTTCGGCGTCTATTTTGACACTCTGGAAAACTTCAACGCCAATGTGACGCTGTTTCACAACAAGTTCGAAGACAAGCTATCCACCACCACAGTGGACAACTGCCGTGTAAATAACAGTGCAAGCTGCGTGGATATCGGGCCGGGCTGGGAAGCCGCAGCGCCGACCTTCTCTAAGGCGGTCAACGTCGATGAAGCCGTCACCAAGGGTGTCGAAATCGCAGGTCGCTGGCGATTCGCTCCTGCCTGGAGCCTTAGCGCCAACTACACGTACACTGATACCGAGCAGAAGAGTGGCGTCAACAAGGGTTGGCCGCTCAACAGCACACCCGAGCACATGGTCAACGCCAAGCTTGACTGGCAGGCAACCGACCGTCTGAGCACTTGGCTGCGTGGCGAGTACCGCAGCGAGCGCTTCCGCCGCACCGGCGTAGCACGCGACTACGGCTACGATGCTTTTGGTGACTACAAGGCCTACACCCTGTTCCACCTCGGCGGCAGCTACAGGGTTAGCGATAATCTCGACGTCAGCGCGACCATCTACAACCTGTTCGACAAGGACTTCATCGATTACCAGCCCTACGCCAGCAACGCTGCAGGCCTTGTTGCCTACGGTAACGAATACAACAACAACCAGGAACGTCGTCGCCTCTGGCTCTCCGCTACCTACAACTTCTAAGCACTAGTATCGGCCCGCATCATGCGGGCCGATGCAAATGTATAGTGTTGGTAAATCATTCGCATTTGTGCACCGATTGTTTCTAGAATCCTTCCTCAGGATTTCGCTGCATTAAGGCTTCTCGATGCTCCCCATCCCCTGGCTCGGCACTCTGCGCCAATGGCACTGGATCAGCTCTGCGCTGTGCCTGGTTGGCATGCTGCTGTTCGCGGTGACAGGCATCACGCTCAACCATGCGGCGCAGATCGAGGCCAGCCCGCAAGTCATCGCACGCACGGCCTCATTGCCGGAATCCCTGCAGCAACGCTTGTTGGCCGATCAGCCTGTCGAGGGCCTGCCGAACGAACTGCAGGCCTGGCTGGAAAGCGCGCTGAACATCGACCTAACGAGCCGCGAAGCGGAATGGAGTGACGGCGAGTTGTATGTCGCCCTGCCCCGTCCCGGTGGTGATGCCTGGCTGAGTCTGGTGCTGGAAACCGGCGAGCTCGAATATGAATCCACCGACCGTGGCTGGGTTTCCTACCTCAACGACCTGCACAAGGGCCGTAATACCGGAACGGCCTGGAGCTGGTTCATCGATATCTTCGCCGCAGCCTGCGTGGTCTTCAGCCTGACCGGGCTGCTGCTGTTGCAACGCCACGCGGCGGGACGCCCGACAACCTGGCCACTGGTGGGGCTGGGGCTGGTCATTCCGCTGCTGCTGGCGCTGCTTTTCATTCATTAAGGACTCCTCATGCCCAAACGCTTGCTGCTGCCCCTCGCCCTGCTCAGCGCTCCCCTGCTGGCGGCGGACATGGACGTGACCGTGGAAATCCCACGCCTGCAGGTGGCCGAATACCACCGCCCCTATGTGGCGATCTGGCTGGAAAAACCGGACCAGAGCCATGCCGCCGATCTGGCAGTGTGGTACGACCTCAAATTGAAGGACAAGGAAGGCGAGAAATGGCTCAAGGACCTGCGCCAGTGGTGGCGTCGCAGCGGTCGCAGCCTGGAAATGCCGGTGGACGGCCTCAGCGCAGCGACCCGCGCAGTGGGCACTCACAGCCTGAAATTCAGCGATAGCCGGACGCCCCTGCAAGCTCTGCCCGCTGGCGAATACCGCCTGGTAGTGGAAGCGGTGCGCGAAGTCGGTGGCCGCGAGTTGCTGCGCCTGCCGTTCAGCTGGCCGCCGCAGCAGACCGAGACCCAAAGCATTCAAGGCGAAAGCGAGCTGGGCGCCATCACACTCACGCTCACCCCCTGACAGACCGTTGAAAAACTACCTGCGTTGGCAATACGGCGTTAAAAACAGGCTCGGACTGCTCATTTAGATCACTAAACTCCGCGTCCTCGCCTGTTTTTGCCTTGTCTTGCCTGCCTCGCCTACGTTTTTCAATCGGCCTGTTTAACAATAAGGAAGCCCACCATGAACCCCATGATCAAATGGACCACCCTGGCCCTCGCCATCTGCCTGCCGCTTTCCGCCCAGGCGCACCGAGCCTGGATGCTGCCCTCAGCCACCGTTCTTTCCGGAGACGAGCCCTGGATCACCGTGGACGCCGCCGTTTCCAACGACCTGTTCTACTTCGAGCATGTGCCGCTGCGCCTTCAGGGCATCGGCGATGCAGCCCAGGCACCCGCTGGCGGCCCGCCCGGCATGCGCGCACGCCCGACCCCGGCACTGCAGATCGTCGCCCCGGACGGCTCGCATGCGAGCGCCCAGAATGGCAGCATCGGCCGCTATCGCAGCACCTTCGATGTACAGCTCAGCCAGAAAGGCACCTACAAGCTGGCCGTCGCCAACAGCGGCCTGTTCGCCAGCTGGAAGGAAAAAGGCGAGCTGCGCCGCTGGATGGGCACCGCAGAGAATTTCGCCAAGGACGTGCCGGCCAACGCCGAAGATCTCAAGATCAGCCAGACCAGCAGCCGCATGGAAGTATTCGTCACCTCCGGCAACCCCACCGAAAGCGTGCTCAAGCCCACCGGCCAGGGCCTTGAACTGGCGCCAGTGACCCACCCCAACGACCTGTTCGCCGGGGAAGCCGCCGAGTTCGTCTTCCTTCTGGACGGCAAGCCCGCTGCCGACGTGGAGATCAGCGTGATACCCGGCGGCAACCGCTACCGCGATCAGTTGGGCGAGATCAATGCCAGCACCGATGCTCAGGGCAAGGTCAGCATCACCTGGCCGCAGGCCGGTATGTACTGGCTGGAAGCCGAGCTGAAGACCGACAAGGGCGTGGCCAAGCCAGCCACCGAGCGGCGCGCCAGCTACAGCGCCACGCTGGAAGTCCTGGCCCCCTGAGCCATTCGGGCTGGACCGGCCAGGTCCAGCCCGAATGCCCGGCCAGGCATACGCACAGCGCTGCACACTATGCCGACTCCCCATCAAGCCGAGACACCCTGACGTGCTTCGCTCCTTCCCGTCTGCACGCTACGCCCCCCTGCTGGCCTGCCTGACACTCGCGGTCCTGCTGCTGTACTGGCAACCGGCACGAGAGCTATCGGCCCTGCTGGTGGTTGTCGCCTACCTCGTCTTCTGCCTGCATATCCGGGCAAGGCATCGCCGCACCCACAACCTTTCTGCCGGCGACAGCAGCGCATGGCTGATCGCCTATGCCAGCCAGGGCGGCCAGGCGCAAGAGCTTGCCGAGCGCAGCGGCGAACAGCTGCGCCATGCGGGCGTCGCGGTGGAAATCCAGCCATTGAATGCGCTGGACCGGAACGCCCTGCCCCGACGGCAGCGGGTGCTGTTTATCGTCAGTACCTATGGCGAGGGCGAGGCGCCGGACAATGCGGCCCGCTTCGAGCGACAGCTGCTGGCAGTCGACTGCGATCTGTCCAATGTCGAGTTTGCCGTGCTTGCCTTGGGCGACCGTCAGTACCGACACTTCTGCGGTTTCGGCCGGCGACTCGACACCCGGTTGCGCGAACTGGGCGCCCAACCGCTGTTCGACCGGCTGGACGTTGACCGCGCCGAGGCCGGTTCGCTGCGCCATTGGCAGCACCAGCTGGGGCATATCAGCGGGCACAGCGATTTCAGCGACTGGCAGCCGGCGCCCTATCAGCCATGGCAACTGGACAGTCGTGAACGGCTGAACCCCGGCAGTCTCGGCGCTCCAATCTTTCAACTGCGCCTTCGCCCCGAGGCCGGGATGCCGCACTGGCGCGCAGGCGACATCGCCGAGGTCGGCCCGCAGCATTCACTGGCAGCCATGACGGAAGTGCTGGAGCAACTGGGGTTCGCCCCACACCAGCTATTGGAGAACGAGCAAACCCTGGCCGGCGCCCTCGCCTCGCGACGCCTTCCCCCTGAGCTTGAACAGCTGCGAGGCTGCACTATCGAAGCGCTGCTGGCCCTGCCGCAACTGCCCCATCGCGAATACTCCATCGCCTCGATTCCCGCCGAAGGCGAGGTACAGCTACTGGTACGCGAAGCCCGGCACGCGAATGGACAACCCGGTATCGGTTCAGGCTGGCTCTGTCAGCATGCGGCGATTGGCGACAGGCTGGACCTGCGCATTCGCAGCAACCCGGGTTTTCACGGGCCGGCGCCACAGGTGCCGATGATCCTGATCGGCAACGGCACGGGGCTGGCCGGATTGCGCGCGCACCTGCGCGAACGTCTCGGTACAGCGTCACGCAACTGGCTGCTGTTTGGCGAGCGCAACGCCGCCCACGACACCCTGTTGCATGACGAGCTGCAGGGCTGGTTGCAAGCAGGGCATTTGCAGCGGCTCGATCTGGCCTTTTCCCGCGACCAGGCGCAGAAAATCTACGTCCAGCACCTGCTGCGCGATGCCGCGGACGAACTGCGTCGCTGGGTTGCCGATGGCGCGGCCATCTACATCTGCGGCAGCCTCGAAGGCATGGGCCGCGAGGTCCAGCAGATACTGGTCGGTCTGCTGGGCGAGGCACAGCTCGATGAGCTGAGCGAGCAGGGACGCTATCGGCGCGACCTGTACTGACCACGACGCCGGAAAAGCTTCGCCCCGAGGGCAGAGCTCCCACAAAAAAGCCAGCCAGCCGCACCAAACCGTGAGAGCCGCGCCCTCGCGGCGAAAGGCGGGCCAACGGCTGCCCGAGTCTTAAACAAGAACGCCGCGAAAATCGCGGCGTTCGGTCCTGCATCGGCGCTTAGAGGTAATAAGCCTTCAGCGGCGGGAAGCCGTTGAATTCCACCGCGCTGTAGCTGGTGGTGTAGGCACCGGTGGAGAGCCAGTACATGCGGTCGCCGATGGCCAGGTTCAGCGGCAGGCCGTACTTGTAGTTCTCATACATGATGTCGGCGCTGTCACAGGTCGGGCCGGCGATGACCACTTCTTCCATCTCGCCCTTCTTCTCGGTCCAGATCGGGAACTTGATGGCTTCACCCATGGTTTCGATCAGGCCGGAGAACATGCCGACGTCGGTGTATACCCAACGCTCGACGGCAGTACGGGACTTGCGCGCCACCAGCACCACTTCGCTGACCAGGATGCCGGCGTTGGCGATCAGCGAGCGGCCCGGCTCAAGAATGATTTCCGGCAGCTCGTCGCCGAAGTCTTCCTTGAGGAAGCGGATGATTTCCTCGGCGTAGGTTTCCAGGCTGTTGGTGCGGGTGATGTAGTTGGCCGGGAAGCCGCCACCCATGTTGATCATCTTCAGCTCGATGCCGTCTTCTTCCTTCAGGCGCTCGAAGATCACCTTGACCTTGGCGATAGCGGCGTCCCACACGGAAATATCGCGCTGCTGCGAACCGACGTGGAAGGAGATGCCATAGGGCTCGAGCTTCAGCTGGCGTGCCAGGATCAGCAGGTCCATGGCCATATCGGTCTGGCAACCGAACTTGCGCGACAGCGGCCAGTCAGCGGTGGTCGAGCCTTCGGTGAGGATGCGCACATAGACTTTCGAGCCCGGTGCCGCCTTGGCGATGTTGCGCAGGTCGGCTTCCGAGTCGGTGGCGAACATGCGCACGCCCTTCTCGTAGAAGTAGCGGATGTCCTTGGCTTTCTTGATGGTGTTGCCGTAGCTGATGCGCTCGGGGCCGACGCCACGGGACATCACCTTGTCCAGCTCGTAGATCGAGGCAATGTCGAAGCTCGAACCCTTGTCCTTGAGCAGGTCGATGATCTCGACCGCTGGGTTGGCCTTGACCGCGTAATAGACCTTGGCGAAGTCAAATCCGGCACGCAGATCGTCATAGGCCTTGTCGATGGTGGCAGTGTCGATGACCACGAAAGGGGTTTCGTGCTGGTCGGCAAACGCCTTCATTTTCTGGAAGGTGGGACGGGAATAATAATCTTCGATCTTGATCGACATGCATGGCTCCAAATCGGGAAAACGTAAAGTCGGATTAGGGATGGAAAGAACGCCTGATCAGTTTCCCCACTTTGGTTCGCCTACTTCCCAAGGCTGTGTCGCCGAGAACCCCTTGAGGTCTCTCGTCGTCAGTACTTGAGCCGGATGGATCGTTGCCAGCATGGACGTTCGGGCGCGAACCATAAGACCAAGCGCCACAGGGGTCAAGAGTCGATTTCCACCTGTTTACCACAGATGGAAGGCATCGATGTTTCAGCGGGGCTGCGCGCTCCCTTCGGGAATTATTCCCGGCCTTTTTCGGGAAAAATTCCCGCGGGCATTCACCAACGAAGCCCAACAAAAGTATTAAGTCAACGGAGCCAACGGTCAGTTCCCGGCCCTAGCCGGCTGATCGACCATGGGTCGCGAAAAGCTGCCCACCAAGGACATAACAATTATGAGCTCCCGCCCTTACCCGACGCTTCTTCAGCTGTCTCTGATGATGTGCATGCCTGCCATTGCACTGGCCCAACAGGACCCTGCCCCCCTGGAACTGCCCAGCCTGGACGTGCGCAGCATGGTTCCGGAAAGCATTCAGGGAACACCCGGCGCGGCCAACCTGCTGTCAAGGGAAACCGTCGACACCTACAAGCCCTATACCCTGCATGACGCCTTCGACTTCGTCCCCGGCGTGCGCACCATCGATGACGATGTGCTCGGCCTGCGCTCGGGCATCGGCGTGCGCGGCGCGCCACCGCGGCGCTCACGCAAGGTGCTGCTGCTGGAGGACGGCACCCCCATCAACAACAGCGCCTATCTCGATTCCGGCGCCCACTACACGCCGCCGCTGCAACGCCTGGAACAGGTCGAGGTGCTCAAGGGCGCCGGGCAGATCATTCATGGTCCGCTGAACAATCACGGCATCATCAACTTCCGCAACCTGCGGCCAACTGCCGAGCCACAGACCCGTGTTGAACTGGCCGCTGGCAACCAGAGTACGCGCCAGAGCCACATCAGCCACCGCCGCACGGAAGGCCCGCTGGGCATGGTCTTCAGCTACACCGGCAAAGAGGCCGACGGCACCTTCGACGTGGAAGAACACGAGTTCGACGACTTTTACGGCGGCTTCGAGCTGCAGCTCAACGACAGCCACCAGCTCGCCGCCTCGGCCACCTATTTTCGCGAACGCAGCCAGGGCTACGATGAAAGCAACCTCTCGCTGCAGCAGTACCGCGAAGACCCACGCGGCAAGAAGCGCCTGGACGAAGGCCGCGAGTACAACAACATCTCGGTGGACTACTACAAGCTTGACCTGACCCACAACTACCAGATCAGCGACGACGTTCGCCTGTCCTCGAAAGTCTTCGCCACCGAACTGGATCGCCCGCGCTTCCAGACCCGCGGCACCGCACCGGACGAAGGCGGCGTGATGGAAGGTCGTGATCGCCGTTACCACACCCTTGGCCTGGACAGCCGGCTGGATATCGGCGGCATTTCCGCCCTTGGCCTTGATCATCGCATCCAGACCGGCATTCGCTACGAGAAGCACCGCTTCGCCGACCGCCGTCCGGTAGGCCGTCCCGGCGAAGCACTCAAGGAAGGCAATCGTGGCGAGGTCTATGCCCATGCCGGCGAAAACGGCTACACCCGCGATGGCCGTCTGATGACCTACGATGCCGAAGCCATTTCCGCCTTTGCACAGAACACCATCAGCCGCGGCGACTGGGCCATCACCCCCGGCCTGCGCTTCGAGACGTTCAACCAGTACAACAAGACCAATTTCCGCCCTGGTGACGATGACGAAGGCGTGACCAAGAAGGACAGCAACAGCCTGCTGCTGCCCGGCATCAGCCTGCTTTACAGCGGCTTCGACAACAGCGAGGTCTACGCCGGCATCCACCGCGGCTATGCCCCGGCCTCGGCTCGCAGTGATGAATTCCCGCTGACCCCGGAAACCGGCATCAACAGCCAGATCGGCCTGCGCAGCAGCGCCCTCAAGGGTGTCAGCCTCGACATGGCGCTGTTCTACAACCGCATCGAGGACACCCTGATCCGCAAAGAGGTCGACGAATTCGGTGATGCGCTGTTCGTCAATGCCGCCGACTCACGGGTCTACGGTCTGGATCTTGGCGCGCGAATCGACTCCTGGGCCTGGTACGACTCACCGCTCAATGCTTTTGCCGAAGTCGCGATGAACTACACCAATGCGAAATTCAGCAACGGCCCACTCAAGGGCAACGATGTCCCGGAAGTGCCGCGCTACAACGGCAGCCTGACCCTGGGCCTGGAGCACACCGCCGGTTGGCATCTGAGCACCACCCTCAGCCACTTTGGCGCTTTTTATACCGATATCGAAAACACCCGACCGATCACCGCCAGCGGCGACGAGGACGATGCCGGGCGCGTGCCCAGCCACACCCTGCTCTCGGCACGCGCCAGCTACAAGCTGCCGACACGCCTGGACACCACCCTCTGGATCCAGGGCCGCAACCTGACCGACAAGCTGTACATCGCCGATATCCAGGAAGGCATCCGTCCCGGCGCGCCGCGCTCGATTCTGGCGGGCGTGACCTTCAACTTCTGACGGTTCATCGGAAAGCGCCTGACAGATCACCACATGGCTTGCCGACAAGCACGCCATGCGGTGAAAAACAGGGCCTTTTGTAGGAGCGAATTTATTCGCGAGCCTTTAGCGAAAACTCCGTGCCGCAAAGCAACACTCGCGAACGAGTTCGCTCCTACAGGTAGATGAGGCAGCGTTTTCACCTTCTCTTGTACCCCGCTCATGCGATTGCCCTGAGCTTCCCCCTACAGTTCGCGACCTGCAAATACGACTCGCGTATAATCGACGACTTTTCCGTTTTGCCAAAAGCAGGTTTTGCCGTTCATGACCACCCAGGCCGCTGAAGTCGCGAAGCGCCGTACGTTCGCGATCATCTCCCACCCCGATGCGGGCAAGACCACCATTACCGAACGCCTGCTGCTGATGGGCAAGGCCATCGAGGTTGCCGGCACGGTGAAGTCGCGTAAATCCGACCGCCACGCCACGTCCGACTGGATGGAAATGGAAAAGCAGCGCGGTATCTCCATCACCACCTCGGTGATGCAGTTCCCCTACCGCGAACACATGATCAACCTGCTCGACACCCCCGGCCACGAAGACTTCTCCGAAGACACCTACCGCACCCTGACTGCGGTGGACAGCGCCTTGATGGTGCTCGACGGCGGCAAGGGCGTAGAGCCGCGCACCATCGCGCTGATGGACGTCTGCCGCCTGCGCGACACGCCCATCGTCAGTTTCATCAACAAGCTGGACCGCGACATTCGCGACCCGATCGAACTGCTCGACGAGATCGAAGCGGTGCTGAAGATCAAGGCCGCGCCCATCACCTGGCCCATCGGCTGCTACCGTGACTTCAAGGGCGTGTATCACCTCGCGGACGACTACATCATCGTCTACACCCCTGGCCACGGCCATGAGCGGACCGAGGTGAAAATCATCGAGAAACTCGACTCCGACGAAGCGCGCAAGCACATCGGCGACGAGTACGAGCGTTTCATCGAACAACTGGAACTGGTGCAGGGCGCCTGCCACGAATTCAACAGTGAGGAATTCCTCGCCGGCCAGCTGACGCCGGTGTTCTTCGGCACTGCGCTGGGCAACTTCGGCGTCGATCATGTACTGGACGCCATCGTCGACTGGGCACCCAAGCCGCTGGCGCGCGCTGCCAACGAGCGGGTGGTCGAGCCGGTCGAAGAAAAATTCAGCGGCTTCGTATTCAAGATCCAGGCAAACATGGACCCCAAGCACCGCGACCGCATCGCCTTCATGCGCATCTGCTCGGGCCATTACGAAAAGGGCATGAAGATGCGCCATGCGCGTCTGGGCAAGGATGTGCGCATCGCCGATGCCCTGACCTTTTTCTCCAGCGAACGCGAAATGCTCGAAGAAGCCTGGGCCGGCGACATCATCGGCCTGCACAACCACGGCACCATCCAGATCGGCGACACCTTCACCGAAGGCGAGAACCTGAGCTTTACCGGCATCCCGCACTTCGCGCCGGAACTGTTCCGCCGCGTGCGCCTGAAAGACCCGCTGAAATCCAAGCAACTGCGTCAGGGCCTGCAGGAGCTGGCAGAGGAAGGCGCGACACAGGTGTTCTTCCCCGAGCGCAACAACGACATCATCCTCGGTGCGGTCGGTGTGCTGCAGTTCGACGTGGTCGCCAGCCGCCTGAAGGAGGAATACAGGGTGGAATGCGCCTACGAGGCCATCAACGTCTGGTCGGCGCGCTGGATCGAGTGCAGCGACGAGAAGAAACTCAAGGAATTCACCGACAAGGCCTATGAGAACCTGGCTATCGACGGCGGCGGACACCTGACTTACCTGGCGCCCACGCGGGTCAATCTGGCGCTGATGGAAGAACGCTGGCCGGACGTGAAATTCCGCGCCACCCGCGAGCATCATTGATCCCCGGCCATGAATATCGAAACCATCCTCCAGCGTCTGCACGCCATCCGGGATCACAATGACTGGCAGCGTTTCCACAGCCCGAAGAACCTGGCCATGGCCGCCAGCGTGGAGATGTCGGAGCTGGTGGAAATCTTCCAGTGGCTCACCGAGGACGAATCCCGCCAGTTGCCTGCCGACAAGCTCGAACACGCCGGGCAGGAAGTCGGTGACATTCTCATGTACCTGCTGCTGATGTGCAGCGAACTGGGCATCGACATGGAGCAGGCACTGCTGGCCAAGCTGAGCGACAACGAGCGGCGCTTCGTGCGATGAGTGATCGCCATTTCGACGAGCTGGCCACCCGCTTCGCCGAAAAAATCTATGGCGGCAGCAAAGGTGCGATCCGGCTTGCCGTGCTGCAAGCCGATCTTGCCGAGGCCCTGCCGCAACGCCCGCTGCGAGTGCTGGATGTTGGCGCCGGGCTTGGTCATATGAGCCTCTGGCTGGCCCAGCAGGGCCATGAAGTCACACTCGCCGAACCGGCCGAACCGATGCTTGAAGGCGCGCGCGAGCGTTTCGCTGCTGCAGGACAGACGGCGGCCTTTATCCAGACTGCCTGGCAGGATGTGGAACAGCATGTCGAAGGCCGCTTCGATCTGGTCATCTGCCACGCCGTGCTGGAGTGGCTGGCCGAGCCCGAGGCGATCCTGCCGGTGCTGCGTCGCCTGATCACCAGCGATGGCTGGCTGTCGCTGGCTTTTTATAACCGCGATGCGCTGATCTATCGCAACCTGCTCAAGGGCAGTTTCAAGAAGCTTCGCCGTCAGAACTTCGCTGGCGAACGCCAGAGCCTGACCCCGCAACGCCCACTTGATCCGCGCGAGCTGGCGGCGCAACTTGCGCCCCACTGGTGGGTCGAAAGCAGCAGTGGTGTGCGGGTCTTCCATGACTACATGCCGCACGATTTTCAGATACGCGCCAGACAGCAGGAACTGGTGGAAATGGAACTGGCCTATCGCCGTCACCCAGCCTTTGCCGGCCTGGGCCGCTACCTGCACTGGCTGTGTCGACCGCACTGAACAGCAGCTGGGAGACATCGATGCTCAAGCGTACAGCGTTATCCCTGATCTGCCTGAGTCTTGCGGCCTGCCAGAGCAGCAATCCCTATACCAGCGAATCCGCACCGATTCCGCCGGCGCCACCTGTCGAACAGATCCAGTCCCCGATCTATCCGGCCACACCCCGGGATTTTTCCAGTTACCAGAGCTGGAGCTGGCGCACCCCGCCCGCCGGTGCAGCCTCGCTTGCCGGCGAAGAACTGCAGGAGATGGTTGCCGGTGCGCTCGATCAACGTGGCCTGCGCCCGGCGCCGAGCGGCTCCCTAGGCGATGTGCAGATCAGTACCAGCGCCAGCCTGCAGACGCGGGTGCGGCAGGTCTATGATGATTACGGTTCTCGCGTCGGCGTGGGTCACTATGGTGGCGGCTATGGATACGGCAGCGGCTACGGCGTCGGCGGCAGCGTACCCGTCGTGCGCAATTACGAGGAAGAGGTGATGTCGGTGCGTATCGAGATGTTCGACACCGCCTCCGGTCAGTCCGTCTGGAGCAATCAGGCCGAATCTCGCAGCGCCGCCAAACAGGCCGAGCGCAAGAACGCCGCCCGTGAGGCGATCAATCGTGCACTGGCCGACTATCCACCGCGTTGACGCATACAGCCGAACACGGCACCCCGAGGAGATAGCCACATGCTCCGCACACTGATGATCCTCCCCCTGCTGGCGTTGCTGGTTGCCTGCCAGACTAGCCAGGTGCAACGCGATTTCGATCCGCAACGGGACTACGCCGCCTATCGCAGCTGGGACTGGCAGGAGCCAGGCCTGCAGTACCGTCCGGATGATCCACGCATCAAGAGTGATCTCACCGAGCAGCGCATCCGCAGCGCCGTCACCGAGCAGCTCGACCAGCGTGGCCTGCGCCAGGCACAGACCGGCAGCAGCGCAGACGTACGGGTGCAGGCATGGTTCATCGTCGAGCAACGCACCCAGCAATACAGCTCGACGTCGATGGGGGCCTGGGGCAGCCCGTGGCATGGTTACTGGGGCGGGCCGATGTATACCGACACCCGCACCCTGCACTATCAGGTCGGTACCTTGCAGATCGACTTCTACGACGCCGATGACGGCAAGCTGATATGGCGCGGCAGTACCGAACAGACCCTGCGCAGCGATCCGGGTGGTCCCCAGGAGCGGGCCAGCATGCTGCGTGAAGCCGTTGCCCGTGTGCTCTCGCAATATCCGCCGAGATAAAGCGTAATCAGGCCGTTAAAAACCTAGACGAGGCAGGCAGGACAAGGCGCAACGACCAGCGGGAGTACCCGCCACAGGCTCGCCCAAAGGGATGAGCGCAGCGAATCAAGCGGCGTTTGATCGTTTTTATTTGCGCTCGAAGGCGTAGAACAGATTGGGTTCGCTCACCAGATACATATCGCCACCTGCATCGAAGGTCACACCCTCCGCCTGCGGCACGCTGCTCTCCAGTCCGGCGAATCCGCGCCAGAGCGAGCGATAGCTGACCAGGCTCCCGTTGGCGTCCAGCTCCATCAGCAGCTTCGCTTCCTCGCTGAGCAATACCAGATGCCCGGTGCGCTCATCAAAATGCACGGAGGCCAGGTCGCTGGCCATGCCCTTGTCCTCAATCCAGGCTTCACGGTCGATGATCTTCAGATTCATCTGGCCGCTCAGGCTGGCCCTGATGCCCTGGATTTCGTAGAGCTTGCGCGGCGAATGCTCCTTGACCACGAATAGCCGATCACCGCTCCGGTCGTAACCAACGCCTTCGAAACCACTGTTTTCACCGTCACCCAATGCCAGCGTAATCGATGCGTAGTCCTCGCGCTGGAGCGCGCCAGGTGCTTGCGGCACCGGCACAATCACCAGCGACTGGCTGCGCTCTTCGGCCATCACCAGCAGATCGTCGCCCAGGTAGGTGATACCCTCGACATCGACAAAGCCACTCAAGGGATAACGCGCCAGGAAGGTTCCATCCCTGTCCAGCGCGATCAGTTCCTCGGGATTGTTCAGCACCGCCCAGAGGTGGTTGCGACGGTCATCGAACGTCAGTCCGGAAAGGTTGTTGGCGACCGATGCCACGGGCAGCGCATCGACCCGCACCTGGTACTCGGGCAGCCACAGGCTACGCGCCTCCCAGCTGTTTTCATGCCAGGCGGACTTGAGCGCATAGAACGCCCGCTCATCCAGATGCATCGCCGAGACGGCATAAAGCAGGCCGGCAGCCAGCAGGCCAAGCGGCCACAGTTTCGGGCGCATTCCGGAAAGTCCCGAAGCGCGCACCCCGGTATGGATCGTCATGGTCTATCTCATGAGGAGGCAGGCCAGCAGCCTGAACGGAAAGGATTACAATTGCGTGGCACTCTCATCGCCAGCCGACAGCCCATCATGGACCGGCAGGCAGGGCGCCAAGTTCAACAACTGCGGAACTGCAAGCCGGATTGATGGCCCAACGCCCCAGCAGCCGTGCGAGCGACAATGGAGAGCAGCATGCGGGTGGAAGGCTTTTTCGAGTGGCTGGGCGAGGCGCTCGGCACCGTTATTCGTTACATCGTCGACGCCCTGAGCGGCATTTTCGGGTTCCTGGCCGGCGCCGGGAGCAACTTCCTGGAAGGCCTCTCACGCACGCTGGGCATCGACCAGTCGCTGATCAGCCTGTTCGCGCTGTTCATCGGCCTGATGCTGCTGGTGGCTGCATTGCGGGCCTTGCTCCGGGGTTCGGTCATCGCAGCGCTGATCTGGCTGTTTCTGGGCTTATGGCTGCTGAGCTGGTTGATCCACTGACAGCAGCGGCAAGCTTCGAGCCACAAGCTTCGGTATAGTTGCGGGCTGTTCTGGAGGCCCGCAATGTTCCGGTTGCTTGATGCCTGGCGGCACGCACCCACTCATCGACGTGTCTGGGCGCTGGCTGCGCCGATGATTCTGTCCAATCTTTCCGTACCCCTGGTCGCGCTGGTGGACAGCGCGGTGATCGGTCATCTGCCCCATGCGCATCAGCTGGCCTCGGTGGCCGTGGGCGGCAGCCTCTATACACTGCTGGTCTGGGTGATGGGCTTCCTGCGCATGGGTACCACCGGTTTCGCTGCACAGGCAGCCGGTCGCAACGATGGCGGTGTCCTGCGCCAGGTATTGCTGCAGGGCTTACTGCTGGCATTCGGCTTTGCCCTGCTGCTGAGTCTCGTTGCGCTGCCCCTCAAGGGTTTGGCCCTGCAGTTGATGCAGCCCTCGGCTGACCTCGATCACCTGACCCAGGTGTACTTCCATACACGCCTGTTCGGGCTCCCCGCGGCGCTGGGCAGCATGGCGCTTATCGGTTGGTTTCTCGGTGCCCAGAATGCCCGAGCGCCGCTGGCTATTCTGCTCACCACCAACCTGATCAACATCGTACTGGACCTCTGGTTCGTCATCGGCCTGGAATGGGGCGTCGCCGGAGCCGCACGCGCCTCGGTGATTGCCGAATGGAGCGGACTGGCCGTCGGACTGGCCCTCACGCGCGGCGCCCTGCGCCGCCATCCGGGCCGACTGGACCAGCAGGCGCTGCGCCTGTGGGCGAACTGGAAGCCGCTGATGTCAGCCAATCGCGATATCTTTTTGCGCTCACTGGCGCTGCAACTGGTGTTCTTTCTCGTCACCGTGCAGGGCACGCGTCTGGGCGACACCACCGTCGCGGCCAACGCGCTGCTGCTTAATGGCCTGCTGCTTACTGCCCATGCTCTCGACGGCCTGGCACACGCCATCGAAGCACTCAGCGGCCATGCCATCGGCGCCCGGAATCACCTGGAGCTGCGACGGATCTTGACTGTGGCAGGAGGCTGGTCGCTGCTGGCCAGCCTTGCCTTTGGCCTGTTCTTTCTGCTCGGCGGTTCATTGTTCATCCAGTTGCAGACCGATATCCCCGACGTGCGCGAAATGGCCATCACCTACCTGCCATACCTGGCCGCATTGCCGCTGGTGGCCGTGTGGAGCTATTTGCTCGATGGCCTGTTCATCGGCGCCACCCGCGCCCGCGAAATGCGCAACGCCATGCTCCTGGCCGTGGCGATTTCGCTACCATTGGGCTGGCTGCTGCAAGGCATGGACAATCATGGATTGTGGATGGCCTTTCTCGCCTTCATGCTGTTACGCGGGATATGTCTGGGCGCCATCGCCCGGCGCCTGCAACGCCAGCGGCAATGGTTCGATATACCTCACGCCACGCCCACCGAGCCCATACCAAAAGGTCCCTGACATGGTCTATGCCGTGGTCGCCTACCTGCACTTCGTGGCGATTCTTTTACTCTTCGCCCTGCTGGTGCTCGAACATCAGCTGCTTCGCCAGCCGCTGGATTTCGAGCGGGCACGCAGCCTGTACCGCGTGGATATCGCTTTCGGCATCGTTGCCGGCCTGGTGCTGTTCACCGGCGCCGCACGCGCCATGCGCTACGGAAAAGGGCTGGACTACTACCTCAACAACAGCCTGTTCCACACCAAGGTCGGGCTGTTCATCGCCGTTGCTCTGCTATCGCTCTACCCCACTCTGACCTTTTTCAGATGGCGCTCGGCGTTGAAGGCTGGCGAAGTTCCTGCACTGACACCAGGCAGCGCGCGGCGGGTGACACTGATCATCCGTATCGAGCTGTTCACCCTGCTATTGATCCCGCTATTTGCCGCCCTGATGACACGAGGCTTCGGAGTAATGCTGCGCTGATCGCTTGGCAGTCAAAGCGAACTCTCGGCCAGCGAGAGCCTCCAAGCTGCGTTCCCGAAGGAGGTTTTCATGATCAAGCATCTCACCACCGGTGGCTTCGCCCTCTGCATGTACGCGTCGGTCGCACTGGCCCAGACACCTAAACCGGAAGTTATTGCCCATCTGAACGGGCTGGATATCGAAGTCAGTGCCATGGGCGTGCCGACCGCCACGACCGAAGCCGGCGGCGAGCTGGTGGGCATCAGGGCAATTCGCGTGATGAACAACACTGACGAAATGGTGACCTGCGAATTTCATGTGCCGGACGAAGCAAGGGCAAGCACTTCAGCCCCGCCGGTGTTCAACCTGACCCCGAAGAGCCAACGTGTCGAACGCGTTCCAGGCGACTACTCCCCTGACGAACCCTTCGCCGAACTGACCTGTCATGCCGCTAACCAGAGTGTGGAAAGCCCGGCTACGGAGTCGCCGGGCGGGGCTGGTTCAGAACAGTCACCCTCCGATTAAGACTGGCTGCTTAGGCAGCCATACGCTCGCACGCCTCGGCGCAGCGCCGGCAGGCCTCTGCACAGGCCTGACAATGATCGGCCTGATGTTTGCTGCACTCCTCGGCGCAGGCATGGCACGCCTGAGCACACAGTTCGCAGACAGCCTTTGCATGACCGCTGTCGCGGGTCATCAGCACGGCGGCCAGCGAACAGATGTCGGCGCAGTCACGATCCAGCTCGATGCAGCGCGCCATCATCTTCACGTCTTCCTCGCGCAGGCAAGAGGCGGCGCAGGTTTCACAGATCAACGCACAGTTGGAACAGGCCTTGATGCAGGCCTCATGGTCTGGATTGAGCATGGGATAGTCTCCTCTGTGATGGATTAATGGACTGCCAACGGATTTTCCGCGGAGCATCTCTCATTCGTTTGATGGGCCACAGGCTTTGCAAAGTTCCAGCAGATCGATCAATGGCGCTGCGGGAGTTGACCGTTACAATGGCGCACCCAAGTCCATACCTTCCGCAGTCATGACGTTCACCCTAGCCGCGCCCAGCGAATTCCAGGAAACCATCCGCAAGAGCCGCTTCCTGGCCAAGGCCGCACCGGTATCGAGTCCGGAAGAAGCCCAGGCATTTATCGATGCAGTCAGCGACAGCAGCGCGACGCATAATTGCTGGGCCTGGAAGATTGGCAATCGCTATCGTTTCAGCGACGACGGCGAACCCGGCGGCACAGCGGGCCGACCAATGCTCAGCGCCATCGAAAGCCAGGACTGCGATCAGGTCGTGGTGGTGGTGATTCGCTGGTTCGGTGGCATACAGCTCGGCACCGGTGGTCTGGCGCGGGCCTATGGCGGCTCGGCGGCGAAATGCCTGCAGGGTGGCGAGCGCCTGGAACTGGTATCCCGATCCCTTTACCGATGCCACTGCCGCTTTTCCGAACTGGCCCTGCTCAAGGCCCGCCTGGAAGAGCACGATGCGCTTATCGAAAGCGAAACCTTCGATGCCGAAGGCGCCGAGTTGAAACTGGCCGTGCCCGAGATACAGCGGGCCGGGTTGCAACAACTGCTGGCCGACATCAGTCGGGGCCGCAGCCATCTGTCGGCTGCTGATGACTGATCATGCTTCACGTTGCCCACATTTGTTGTTGAATTCGCTGTGGATAACCTTTTGATGAGTGGCTGCAAGAGCCTAATGGCGCGGCTTTCACGAAGTTGTCGATTTAGTGAGCAAAGCTCGCTCCAAATGCCAAATCAGCCACTCAACCTACTGATAAATAAATGTTTTGAGGGTTTTCCATAAAAATCCGGAGTGTCATTTTCACGCCCTTGTCAACCATGGAGTTATACCCCGATTAAGTGGAGAACTCTGTGGATAACACTGGGAATAACCCAGCGAACACTGATGGTTGCTGCGCCGGTCAATTCTGATCATTTTTTCACCAGCGTCACATCATGTTCATCACGCTGCCATACGCCGGCAATCTACCTTCCTGTTGGATTCGGTTGCCCTTTCGCTGCACCTGACCACTAGAATGTGGCAAACGCCGATGAGAACGCCCCTATGTACGACTGGCTCAACACCCTACCCAAAGCCGAACTGCACCTCCATCTGGAAGGCTCGCTGGAGCCTGAAATGCTCTTCAGTCTGGCCGAACGCAACAAGATCGCCCTGCCCTGGGATAACGTCGATACCCTGCGCAGCGCCTATGCGTTCGGCAACCTCCAGGAGTTTCTCGACCTCTATTACCGTGGCGCGGACGTGCTGCGCACCGAGCAGGATTTCTACGACCTTACCTGGGCCTACCTGCAAAAATGCGAAGAACAGAACGTGGTGCACACCGAGCCTTTCTTTGATCCCCAAACCCACACCGATCGGGGCGTTCCCTTCGAAGTAGCGATACGCGGCATCAGCGATGCCCTGGCTGATGGACGTGAACTGCTGGGCATCAGCAGTGGCCTGATCCTCAGCTTCCTGCGCCATCTGTCTGAAGAGGAAGCCTTCAGAACACTGGAGCAGGCAATGCCCTATCGCGATGCGTTCTTCGCCGTTGGGCTGGACAGCTCCGAAGTCGGTCATCCGCCAAGCAAGTTCGAGCGTGTATTCGCCAAAGCCCGCGCCGACGGCTTTCTCGCAGTCGCCCATGCCGGAGAGGAGGGTCCGCCCGAGTACATCTGGCAAGCGTTGGACCTGCTCAAGGTCCGCCGCATCGACCATGGCGTGCGCGCCGCCGAAGACCCCAGGCTGATCGCCCGCCTGATTGACGAACAGATCCCGTTGACCGTCTGCCCACTGTCCAATACCAAGCTGCGTGTATTCGACGACATGAGCCAGCACAACATCCTGCAGCTGCTGGAGCAGGGCGTGAAGGTTACGGTCAACTCCGATGATCCGGCGTACTTCGGCGGCTACGTGACAGAGAATTTCATGGCCCTGCACAAAAGTCTGGGCATGACCGAAGACCAGGCGCGGAGGCTGGCGCAGAACAGCCTGGACGCACGCCTGGCTTAGCAGACCGTTTACAGAGCGAGGCGGATGCTGTTACATACACAAGTGACTGTAAACCTGTGCAACCCCTACAAGCGCAGCACCATTCGCCCGCAACGGCCTTAATGTAGCCTTTGGCTGCCGTAGTCAAATATGCGAAGAACCAAAGAAGACGCCGAAAAAACCCGCCTGGCCCTACTGGCCTCTGCCGAGAAGCTGTTCCTGGACAAGGGCGTGGCACATACCAGTCTCGACCAGATCGCACGTGACGCCGGCGTGACGCGCGGCGCGGTGTACTGGCACTTTCAGAACAAGGCTCACCTGTTTCACGAAATGCTCAACCAGGTGCGCCTGCCACCCGAGCAGATGAATGAACGGCTCTGCAGTTGCAACCAGCAGCAGCCCTTGCTGGCGCTGCGCAATCTTTGTATCGAAGGCCTGCGGGCGCTGGCCAGGGACGAGCAAAAGCGCCGGATCATGACCATCCTGCTGCATCGCTGCGAGTTCACAGAGGAACTGCGTGAAGCCGAAGAGCGTCACCAGGCGTTCATCAATCAATTCATTGATCTGTGCGAGCAGTTGCTGCAACGAGCAGCCAACAATCTACACCCGGGAGTGACGCCGCGACTCGCCGCCCTCACGCTTCATGCGCTGCTGGTCGGTCTGTTCAGCGACTGGACCCGAGACGCCTCGCTGTATGATCCCGAAACCGACAGCGCCGCGCTGATCGACCCGTTGTTTCGCGGTCTGATACGCGACTGGGACGAAAAAGCGCGACTCTTGCCAACAGCCTGAGCACTGCAGCGCCCGCCAGACAGGCTGAATCAGTGGGCTGAATAGCCCTCTTCTTCAATCACCTCACGTATCGCCGCTTCGCTCAGACTGCCCTCGACCTGCACCGTCCCCGCCTTCAGATCAACCCGAACCTGGGCCTCTGCATCGCGCGCCTTGATTGCATTGATCACGGCGCGCTCGCAATGTCCGCAGGTCATGCCGCTTACGTTGAATGTCTGCATGACGTTCTCCTGTATCGCTATTGTTGAAGACCCGGCCATTCTCATGCTTGCCATAATGACAAGGTCAAGAGCTGCTGAGCCAGTCCTGCAGGGCTTGACCTTCACCCAAGGTAAGGGTTGATCATGGCAGGCATGAATCAGCAGGAGCCCACCATGCCCAGTTCCACCCACACACTGCCTGTCAGCGGGATGACTTGCGCCAGCTGCGCCGGACGGGTCGAGCGCGCCCTGCTCAAGGTGCCGGGCGTTGCCAGCGCCTCAGTTAACCTTGCGACCGAACAGGTCCACATTGAAAGCAGTGAAAGCCCCCTGATCAAACTGATCCAGGCTGTGGAAAAGGCCGGTTATGCCGTACCGCTGCAGACATTGGAACTGGCCGTTGAAGGCATGACCTGCGCCAGCTGCGTCGGCCGGGTCGAACGCGCCCTGCTCAAGGTGCCAGGGGTGCATAGCGCTACGGTAAACCTGGCCAGCGAGCGCGCCCGTATCGAAGCGCTCGCCACGCTTGAAGTTGCAACACTGCTCCAGGCCGTCGAGGCCGCCGGCTACAAGGCGCATGCCAGCGATAGGCAACAGGCTGCGAGAGACAACAACGATCAGCGTCTGCACCGCGAACGGCGGACGGTCATCATAGCCCTGCTGTTGGCGGCACCACTGGTGCTGCCGATGTTCGGCGACCTCTTTGGTCAGCACTGGATGCTGCCGGCCTGGGTGCAGTTCCTGCTGGCCACACCCGTGCAGTTCATTCTTGGCGCGCGTTTCTACGTGGCCGGCTGGAAGGCCGTACGCGCCCTCACTGGCAACATGGACCTGCTGGTCGCCATCGGCACCAGCGCCGGCTATGGCTTAAGCCTTTATCAATGGTGGGTCGCGCCTGCCGGAGAGATGCCGCACCTGTATTTCGAGGCCTCGGCGGTGGTCATCGCCCTGGTGCTGCTCGGCAAGTATCTGGAAAGCCGCGCCAAGCGCCAGACCAGCGCCGCCATCCGCGCTCTGGAAGCCTTGCGCCCCGAGCGGGCAATACGCATCGTTGAAGGCCGTGAAGAAGAGGTCGCCATCGCCGCGCTGCATCTCGATGACCTGGTCATGGTCAAGCCCGGCGAGCGCTTCCCGGTGGATGGCGAGGTGGTCGAAGGCGAAAGCCAGGCCGACGAGGCACTGATCAGCGGCGAGAGCCTGCCGGTAAACAAGGCGCCCGGCGACCGCGTCACGGGCGGCGCCATCAATGGCGAAGGCCGCTTACTGGTGCGCACCATCGCACTGGGCGGCGAGACAGTGCTGGCCCGCATCATCCGCCTGGTGGAAGACGCCCAGGCAGCCAAGGCGCCGATTCAGAAACTGGTAGACAAGGTCAGTCAGGTGTTCGTCCCGGCAGTGCTGGTCATCGCCCTGGCGACGCTCATCGGCTGGCTGCTGACAGGCGCAACGGCGGAAGTTGCCTTGATCAACGCCGTCGCTGTGCTGGTTATCGCCTGCCCCTGCGCGCTGGGGCTGGCGACACCGGCGGCAATCATGGCCGGGACCGGCGTGGCGGCGCGCTACGGCATTCTGATCAAGGACGCTGAAGCGCTGGAAATCGCCCATGCGGTCACCGCTGTGGCCTTCGACAAGACCGGCACACTGACATCCGGTACACCGCGCATCGTCCACCTGCATGCCGTCGATGGCGACGAAGCCGCACTGCTACGTCAGGCAGGCGCGCTGCAACGCGGCAGCGAGCATCCCTTGGCCCGCGCAGTGCTCGATCGCTGCGCAGAAAAAGGCCTTGAGATGCCGGATGTGGAAAAAAGCCAGTCACTGACCGGGCGCGGCATCGCCGGCACCCTTAAAGGTCGCTCGCTGGCACTTGGTAACCAGCGGCTGCTGACCGAAAACGGTCTGCAGCCGGGTGAGCTGACCAGCCAGGCCGAAGCCTGGGAAGCTCAGGGCCGTACCCTTTCCTGGCTGATCGAAACCAGTGAGCAGCCCCGGATACTGGGCCTTTTCGCCTTCGGCGACAGTCTCAAGCCGGGCGCTGCAGAAGCGATTGCCGCGCTCGATGCACGCCATATCCGCAGCCATCTGATCACCGGTGACAACCGTGGCAGTGCGCGAGTGGTGGCCGAGGCGCTGAAGATCGACAGCGTACATGCCGAAGTATTGCCGGCGGATAAGGCTGCCACTGTTACCCAGCTGAGAAAAGACGGCGCGGTGGTGGCAATGGTCGGCGACGGCATCAATGATGCCCCGGCACTGGCCGCCGCAGACGTTGGCATTGCCATGGGTGGCGGCACCGACGTGGCCATGCACGCCGCCGGCATCACCCTGATGCGTGGCGACCCGCGTCTGGTGCCGGCAGCGCTGGAAATAAGCCGCTACACCTATCGCAAGATCCAGCAGAACCTGTTCTGGGCTTTCATCTACAACCTGGTGGGCATTCCGCTGGCGGCATTCGGCTTTCTCAGCCCGGTGGTCGCTGGCGCGGCAATGGCCCTGTCCAGCGTCAGCGTGGTCAGCAATGCCCTGCTGCTCAAGCGCTGGAAACCGGATCACGACGAGGAGCATCGACCATGAACATTGGCGAGGCGGCACGGCACACCGGCCTGTCGGCAAAAATGATTCGCTACTACGAGTCCATCGGGCTGATTTCACCTACCGGTCGCAGCGCCAACGGCTACCGCCATTTCGACGAAGAAGACCTGCACCGCCTCGCCTTTATCAGGCGTTCGCGCGATCTGGGCTTTTCCCTGGAGGAAGTGGGCAGACTGCTGACCCTCTGGCATGACCGCCAACGCGCCAGCGCCGACGTGAAAGCCCTGGCAGGGACGCATATCCAGGCACTGAATCGCAAGATCCACGAGCTGGTGAGTCTGCGCGATACGCTGCAGGAGCTGGTCGATACCTGCCACGGCGATGACCGCCCGGACTGCCCCATTCTCAAGGATCTGGAGTCGGGTGGACGGTAAGACCTGCAGGCTACAGACCGAGCGTGTGGATCACCGGCTGCCGACCACTGCAGGACGCTCGCTGCCAAAGGCGGTGTTCAAGCCTGTGATTGCAGGTAATTCTGCAGACCGACGCGGTCGATCAGACCGAGCTGCTGTTCCAGCCAGTAGGCATGGTCTTCCTCTGTGTCGTGCAGTTGCAGGGCGAGGATATCGCGCGTCACATAGTCACTATGCTGTTCGGCCAGGGCGATGCCTTTGGCCAGCGCCTCACGCACCTTGTACTCCAGCGCCAGATCGTTGCGCAGCATGTCCGGCACGCTGTGGCCGATGTTGAGCGCATCGGGTGTCATGTCAGGCGTACCTTCGAGAAAGAGGATGCGTTGCAGCAACGCATCAGCGTGCTGGGTTTCCTCTTCCATCTCGTGGTTGATGCGCTCGTAGAGCTTGCTGAAGCCCCAATCGGCGTACATCCGCGAGTGCAGGAAATACTGATCGCGCGCGGCCAGCTCTCCACGCAGCAGTTCCTTCAGATACTCGATAACCAGGGGCTGACCTTGCATTGCGACTTTCTCCTGACATTGAAATGCCGGGTAATGATACGCCCAATCCGCGCCGAACCAAGCAGCGCGGTGGCGCAGGAAAAGGCTACTGGCCAGTCAAGGACGAACCACCTGGCTGGCACAGGGCTCTACTGCGTCGAGCAGAGCGATGCCCGGATGGGAAACTGAAACGATACAGGGTCATGAAGCACGAACCCTTTGTCATCGACTCAGTGGCGCATCCACGGCGGCACAGGCGGCTCGTCGGAGGGCTCGTCAACGGCATTGCGCAGTGCTTCCTTGCGTGCCTGCTCCGCCAGGGTCGCCTTGATTTCACGCATGACGGCATCCAGATCGGCAGCGTCTTCCGGCTCGGCAAACTCCCCGGTCAGTTCGGTTTCCGGCGTCAGCTTGCCTTCCTCATACAGGGCCCACATTTCCTTGGCATAACGGGTAAACCGAAGCTCGGGCGCGAATTGGCCGAAGTAGGCGGACATATTGCCAACATCACGCTCAAGCATCTCAAGCGCATGATTGTTGCCAGCCGCATCCACTGCCTGCGGCAGATCGATGATCACCGGGCCATGTTCGTCGAGCAGCACGTTGAACTCGGAAAGATCGCCATGCACCAGACCGGCGCAGAGCATCTTCACCACTTCGCCAATCATGAAGGCATGAAACTCTCGGGCGTCGTCGGGGTGTAGCTCCACGTCGTTGAGGCGCGGAGCCGCGTCTCCGTCGTCGCCGGTGATCATTTCCATCAGCAGCACGCCGTCGAGAAAGTCATAAGGCTTGGGCACCCGCACGCCCGCGTCGGCCAGACGAAACAGGGCTGCCACTTCGGCGTTCTGCCAGTTTTCCTCCTTTTCCTTGCGCCCATGTTTGGAGCCCTTGGCCATGGCCCGGGCATCGCGACTGCTGCGCACCTTGCGCCCTTCCTGATACTTCACCGCCTGCCGAAAGCTGCGGTTGTTGGCCTCCTTGTAGACCTTGGCGCAACGCAACTCCTCACCGCAGCGCACCACATAGACCGCTGCCTCCTTGCCACTCATAAGCGGGCGCAGCACTTCATCAATCAGCCCATCCTCGACCAGCGGTTCGAGTCGTTTTGGCGTTTTCATCAGCGATTTACAGACCCTTCTCGGCTACACAGGTCTGCAGGTTACGGTAATCACCAGCGAGCTTCCATGCTCACCCGCAAGTTTGCCGCAGCAAGGCGTATTGGCACAGGCGCACGCAAGGCGGACAATCGTCCCAATCGCCAGCGGAGGCCTGCCATGCTCGACCCAGTTCGTCCTCGCCCAGCCGATGCACGCAAGCGCAAAGGCACACCCGAAGTGCTGCGCTACGCCATCAGTCCCTGTCCGCTGGGATTGCTGCTGATTGCAGCCAGCGAGCATGGCCTCTGTGCCCTGCTGTTCGCAAACGATGAACCGGCACTGCTGGAAGAGTTGCAATCGCGCTTCCCAAGCGCCGTACCGGTTCGCGATCAGGCCGGCCTCGATGACTGGCTACAGGCTGTGCTGGCGCAACTTGAAGACCCCTCTCGCAGCACCGACCTGCCACTCGATCTGCGCGGCAGCGCTTTCCAGCAGCGCGTCTGGCAAGCCCTGCAAGCCATTCCACCCGGCCAGACCATGCGCTACGGCGAATTGGCCGCAAATCTGGGCAGTCACGCCCGAGCCGTGGCTCGCGCCTGCGCAAGCAATCCGCTCGGTCTGCTGGTGCCCTGCCATCGGGTTGTGGGCGCCGATCAGGCACTGACCGGCTATCGCTGGGGCGTCGAGCGCAAAGCTGCTTTGCTTGCCGCTGAAAGCAGACAATCGGGAGCCTCACAACGATCCTGAGGTCCGATATTCGGCCTGTACCTGATCAAGAGATTTCTGCCGTGCCATTGATCGACACCCACACCCATCTCGATTTCGAGGACTTCGCCGACGACCGCGATGCCGTGCTGGCCCGCTGCGCGGCAGCCGGCGTGGAGAGGATCGTCGTGCTCGGCGTGCATCGGGCGAACTGGGAGCGCGTCTGGCAACTGGCCCTGGACAAGCCGGCGATTCATGCGGCGCTCGGCCTGCATCCAGTATTCCTGCGGGATCATCAAAACGAGCATATCGCGCAGTTGAGAGACTGGCTGCTGCGACTGCGTGGCGAGCAAAAACTCTGCGCCATCGGCGAAATCGGCCTGGACTATTACGTCGAGGAACTCGACAGGGAACGACAGCAGCACTTGCTTGAAGCCCAGCTTGAGCTGGCCAATGAGTTCGCGCTACCGGTACTGCTGCATGTGCGACGTGCCCATGCACCGATGATCGCCACGCTGAAACGCCACAAGCTCAAACGCGCCGGGATCGTTCACGCCTTCAGTGGCAGCCTGGAAGAAGCACTGGAATACATCAGGCTTGGCTACAAGCTCGGCCTCGGCGGCGCTGGCACCTGGCCACAGGCGCACCGCATGCATCGCGTGCTTCGACAGTTGCCGCTTGAGAGCATCGTGCTGGAAACCGACGCCCCGGATATTGCGCCGCACAGCCATGCCGGCCAGCGCAACAGCCCGGAATTTCTTCCGGACATCTGCCGTGAACTGGCGCAGCGCCGGGGCATCAGCCCAGAGGAGTTGGCTGCGGCCAGCCACCACAATAGCTGCGAGCTGTTTCGCTGGGCCTCGTAGAGCCGAACCTGTTCGGCTTTAACAGTTTGCGGTCGAGCGAATTCAGCCCTGCAACCAGCGTTAAACCTTGAATGCAGCAATCAAACGTTGCAAACGCCCCACCAACTCGCTCAGTTCGCGGCTGGCCTGCTCAGTCTGCCCGGCACCTTCGGCAGTACGCTGCCCGGCCTCGTTGATGGCTACGATGTTGCGATCAATATCCTGAGCTACCGCAGTCTGCTGCTCGGCGGCAGCAGCGATCTGCTGGTTCTGATCGACGATCACGCCCACCGCGCCAAGAATATGCTCCAGCGCCTGACGGACCTGTGCCGACTGCTGGACCGTTTCGTCGGCCATTGCGTGGCTGGCACCCATGGTCTTCACCGCAGCACCCACACCGCCCTGCAGGCGGTCGATCATCTGCTCGATCTCCTCGGTAGACTGCTGGGTGCGCCGGGCCAGATTGCGCACTTCATCGGCGACCACCGCAAAGCCGCGCCCCTGCTCACCGGCGCGCGCGGCCTCGATGGCGGCATTGAGGGCCAGCAGGTTGGTCTGCTCAGCGACGCCCTTGATCACATCCAGCACCTGGCTGATGGCCTTGCTGTCACCGGCCAGCCGATTGATCACCTCTACCGACTCCGCGATTTCCGCCGCCAGCCGCTCAATGCCATGTACCTGGGCTTCGACCAGACCGCGACCACTGAGGGTTTGCTGGTTGACGTCATGCGCGCGGCCCACTGCAGACTCGGCACTGCTGGCCACTTCCTGGGCCGTTGCCGACATCTGATTCATGGCGGTGGCGACTTGCTCGATCTGGCCGCGTTGCCCGGATACCGTCTGGTTGCTCTGCCCTGAAACCATTTCAACCTGCACAGCCTGGCGCTCCACCTCGGCCACCGTCTGGCCGACCCGCTCGATCAACTCGCGAATTCTGGCCACCGTCTCGTTGAACACCTGCCCCAGTTCGCCCAGCTCGTCACGGCTGCGCACCTCGCAGCGCGCCGTCATGTCGCCAGCGGCTACGCGATTCATGGTGGCGCCAAGGCTGCGCAGCGAGGCGCGTGTAGAGATATAGAAGGCGCTGTAGAGGTAGACAACCAGCATAAACACCACAGCCAGAGCTACCAACAGACCAGTCATCAGCAGGCGCTTCTGCTCCAGGCGCGCGCCCAGATCGGTATCCAGGAAGACCAGGATTGCATCGTTGAGCGCGTAGGTCTTCGCCATTTCACGGCTGATCAGGTCATAGAACGCATGCCACGGCTGATCCAGCGTCTCGGCCATGATCACCTGATCCTGGAAAATATCGCTACTGATCTGCAGCGATTCACGGCTCGCCCGGGTGAAGCTTTCCAGCTGCCGTGACGCGGCAGCACTGCCGGCGAGCACATCCTGCAACTGGGCAGCGTACTGGTTCTGCTGCTTTTCCAGCTCGAGCACCAGCGCATCCAGCTTGTTGCTGGCGTCGGAATTGAGATAGCCCTGACCAAAGGTGTAGGCCCCAACGGCGCGCCCCTCGCCAAGCATGCCGGTGATGGATGGGGTCACCGAGGTCAGTAGCTCTGCCAGCATGCGCACATCCCGCTGACTGTCCTGGCTGAGCCCGGACTGACTGGCAATCAGCTTGATCATCACCTGAGTTTCACCCAGCAAGGCCCGCGCCATGGCCACCTTGGCCTGCAGGGACTGCTGCGCCTGAGCCTCACGCAAGGCCGCAGCGAGGGCGTCGCGCCGCCTGTTGAATTCCTCGATCTGCTCGGCATCATCGCTGGCCAGGGCCAGGTTTTGCATGCGCCCGGTGAGTTCGTCCTCGGCATCAGCCAACCGGGTCACCAGGCCCTGCTCGCCGCCCGCCTGCCCGATGATGCTTTCAATCTCAACGAGGTCTTTCCATTCCTCCACCTGCCGGCGCAACTGCAAGGCACTGCTCAACAGCTCCAGGCTCTGCAGCTCATTGCGGGTTCCAACAAACTCCCGGTACGACTCACGCACCAGCGCGAAATTGGTCAGCAACATGGGCGCGAAGAAAAGCACACTGATCAGGCTGAATTTCATGGCGAAACTCAGGCGATTCATCAATGCGACGGCAGGACTCAACAGGCTGTTCAAAAGACGTCTCCCAACTTTTTGTTGTTGTGCTTGCAGCGTTCGATGGCTGCAGCAGGGCTCGTCAGAGAGGTAGCACAGGAACTTATACGGGATATCACCTGTCGGCTTTGTAAATTAACGTAATGGCACAGTGCCTGAGATGCATTTGCAAGCAACACGCCTGTTCGATTAGCCAAAGGCGTGATTCGATAATCCGAGTCGCAATCCAGGGATTGGCGACTTCTGCAGAAAACTAGCCGGATATGGTCCAGAGCGCGATCAGCGCATACCAGAGCATGCGCGTACGCGTCAGCAGCGCAGTGAGATTGTCGAGCCGGACGAGCCCTGCCTCGCCCTCCACAGAGTCATCCAGTTCAGCAGCAGCCGGACCGACATTGGCCAGCAGTTGCCGGGCCGAAATGTCCCAATTCAGCAACTCGTGCAACAGGGAACGATTGACGGCAACAAAATTGCCGACCAGGCCGAAGCTGAGCAGCAGCACACGCACCGCTGGCCAATCGAAAGCGTGCAGCAGTTGACCCGCGCGCTCGCGCATGGCGTCGGTACTTGCATGCTCGCAGGTCAAGACCAGCAATCGATAGGCCAGCGCCGCCATCGGCCCCAACAGCAAATACCAGAAAATCACCGCAAAGAATCCCTGATGACTGCCCCAGAGCAGCCGCGTCTCCACGGCCCGCAACAGCCCTGGCGCATCCTCCGCGGTCAGGCCCAGGTCACGCTCGGCAACCAGTGCCGCAGCCTCATCATCACCACGTCGCCAGGCATCGCGGAACGGCCCCAATTCACGCTTGGTATGTCCGCGCCCAAGACTGTAAAGCAGCACCAGCAGGTGCAACGGCAGGCTGAGCCAGCCATAGGCCAGCGGCTCCAGCGCCATCAACAGCAGCCCGAGCAACAGCACCGGCAGCAACACCACCAGCAATAGACTCAGCCAGGGCATCGTCGCCAGCCTGGAACCCGCTTCGATACGCCGCAGCAGACGTAGCCAGGGCTCATCCTGCTGTACATTTTGTCGCCAATCGGTGAGCTTTTCGATCAGCAATACCAGCAAAACCACGAGAAAGATCATGTTTCAGGTCCTTGGGCGGGACGAATTCAGGCGATGATCGCAGCCGCGCGCAGACGCGACCAGTCGAATTTCGGTCCCGGATCGGTCTTGCGGCCCGGTGCGATGTCGCTGTGGCCGCAGATCCGCTCGGGTGTAATGGCCGGATAGGCCTGGCGCAGTATGCCGCACAGACGGATCAGACTGTCGTACTGCGCCTCGCAGAATGGCTGATCATCGGTCCCCTCCAGCTCGATGCCGAGTGAAAAGTCGTTGCAGTTCTCACGCTCGCCAAAGCGCGAAACACCCGCATGCCAGGCGCGGTCGAGACAGGAGACGAACTGGGTGACAACGCCATCACGCTCGATCAGGAAGTGTGCTGATACCTGCAGGGCGGCAATTTCCTCGAAGAATGGATGCTCATCGCATGGCAGGCAATTCTGAAAGAACTGTTGCACCTTGCCCGTGCCGAAACAACCCGGCGGCAGGCTGATGTTGTGGATGACCAGCAGCGAGATCTCACCCCTCGGCCGCTGATTGAAATTGGGTGAAGGGCAATGACGAACACCTCGACACCAGCCTGTCGCGTGGTCCAGCTGCATTGCGGCAAATCCTGGCTATTGCGGCCCTGCAGGCTAGCGCCTGCAAGCGGCAAGCGGCAAGCGCGGCCTGTGCCACCTCGCTCGCCGGGTCGGTAACACCTGACCGATCACCCGCTGCGCTTTTCATCACGGCGCGAGGCCAGACGATCAGCCAGACGAGTCGGTTCCGGCAGGCGGTAACGAGTGACATAGCGCATCACCAACTGCGGTGCGGTCGCCAGGCTGACCCGGTTGCCTGGCGAGATAATTAATGGGCGCACCTTGTCCTTGCTGCGCAACACCGTGCCGATGAGTTTGCCGTTGCGATCCAGCAGATCGACCTGATCACCGCGAAGCTCTCCGAGCGGCTGGTGCTGGCCGGTCAGTATCTTCTTCGCAACGCCGATGGTCGGCAAACCGGTGATGACACCCAGGTGAGCAGCAATACCCAGCCCGCGAGGATGGGCGACTCCATGGCCGTCGCAAAGAATCAGATCAGGTGCCCGTCCGAGCGCGTCGAGTGCCTGCAACACCGCCGGCAACTCCCGAAAGGAAAGCAGACCGGGGATATAGGGCATGTTGGTGGGAATCCTCGCCAGCGTCTGCGTCACGGGTTCAAGGGTTTCGGCATCAAGCAGCACCACGGCGGCACGGGTAATGGCGCCGCCCTCCTCAAAACCGACGTCAACGCCGGCAATCAGCCGCAACGAGCCAAAGTCGTCCGCCAGCAACACCCGGCTGGCCAGTTTTTTCTGCATCTCCCGCGCAGCTGTGACGCTGCCATCCCAGCCCGAAAAGGCGTCGGCGTAGGCGTGTGGCACTGTTGAAGTCATAGGCAATCCTCCGTTACGGATGGACAACGACAGGGACGATTTTCACCGTTGCAGATGAATTGTGACTGGACACTCTGCTAAAAAAATAAGACGCTCCCGCCTAAAGACGGCAGATATACCCTGCCATTCAATAAAAATAATGACCTGCAGACCTAAAACCATGCTCAACGCACACGCATTGAAACGCGTCAGCATCCTGGCCACCGAAGGCGTCTTCGCCTCCACCCTGATGCAGGCCAAGGATTTTTTCCACATGGCCAGCCTGCGCTACGGCAAACAGCTGGGTCTGGGCCTGACGCCTGCCCTGGAAACCTGGGTGGTCAGCCCTGACGGCAATCCGGTCACGACATTCAATGGCACCCGCATTGCAGTCGATGGCGCGCTGGAGGCGACCGATGCGGTCATTCTGCCGGCGTTCTGGGGTGATTTCGACACGCTATGCCAGCAGTATCCCCAGGTCATTCCATGGCTACAGGAACGCCACACCGCCGGCAGTGCCATCTGCGGGGAAGCCAGTGGAGTGTTCTGGATGGCTGCGGCAGGTCTGCTCGATGAGCGCGAAGCCACGACCCACTGGCGCTTCGCCAACGAGTTTGCCGAACGTTTCCCGCGCGTACTGCTCACCCTGGAAAAACACCTGACCGACAGTGACAACCTGTACTGCGCCGGCGGAACCACCTCGTCTTGCGATCTTTACATGCATCTGGTCGAAGGTTTCTGCGGCCCCAGCGTCGCCCAAGGCATGGCGCGCGACATTCTCTTCGAGGTGCAGCGCAACTACAGCCCGGGACGCATCGGCTTTGGTGGCCAGAAGCTGCACCTGGATACACGTGTGCTGCAGATTCAGGAATGGCTGGAAGAACATTTCGCGGAGAAATTCCGCTTCGAAGACGTGGCCCGTGAGCACGGCATGAGCATCCGCAACTTCATGCGTCGCTTCCAGAGCGCCACCGGTGACAAACCGCTGCATTACCTGCAGCGGCTGCGTATCGAGACGGCCAAGAGTCTGCTCTCGACCACGCGCAAGAGCATCAAGACCATCAGCTATGAAGTCGGCTACGACGATGCCAGCTTCTTCGCCCGCCTGTTTCGCCATCACACCGAACTGTCACCGAACCAGTATCGGCAGCACTACAGGCACAAAAGCGGCTGAAGCTGGAGTGTTCACAGGAAGCACGCCAGACGTGCGAAATGCCAACACCGTCCGGCGGGTTGCCGCCCTACGGTTTGTGTGGTCGCGACAGGTATTCGTGGGATTGCATCTCCAGCAGGCGACTCAGGGTTCGCTGGAATTCGAACTCCAGTCGCCCGCCGGCATAGAGATCCTTGAGTTCAACCTCCGCAGAGAGAATCAGCTTGACGCTACGGTCGTAGAACTCGTCCACCATATTGATGAAACGTCGCGCCATATCGTCCTTGTAGGCGTCCATCCGCTCAACGTTCGAGACCAGGACCGTATCGAAAATCTTGCCCAGTTCGATGTAATCGTTCTGACTGCGCGGCCCATCGCAGAGTTCGCGAAACTCGAACCAGGCGACACCGCTGGCGGTCTTGCGTGCAACGATCTCGCGGTTCTCGATGTTCAGCGCATCGTTTTCCTGCACCCGGCACTGCTCCGGTAGCAAGCTGCGGAAACTCTTCTCCAGGCTCTGCTCCGCTTCGGCATCCAGCGGAAAGTGATACAGCTCGGCCTGTTCAAGCGCGCGCAGGCGGTAATCGATACCGCTGTCGACGTTGATGATCTCGGTATGTTTCTTCAGCAACTCGATGGCTGGCAGGAAACGAGCGCGCTGCAGACCGTCCTTGTAGAGACCATCGGGAACAATATTGGACGTCGCGACCAGGCTGACGCCGTTTTTGAACAGCTCTTCAAGCAGGGTCGCCAGGATCATTGCGTCGGTGATGTCGGAGACGAAAAACTCATCGAAGCAAATCACCCGCGACTCTTCGGCGAACCGCTTGCCGATGATCGTCAGCGGGTTCTTCTCACCCTTGAGGGTGCGCATTTCTTCGTGCACACGCTTCATGAAGCGATGGAAGTGGGTGCGCGTCTTCTGCTCGAACGGCAGGGCATCGAAGAAGGTATCCACCAGATAGGTCTTGCCGCGACCGACGCCGCCCCAGAAGTACAGGCCTTTGATCGGTTCCTGCTGTTTCTTGCCGAAGAGTTTGCCCAGCAGGCCGGAGGATGTGCGCTCAGCAGCGACCAGATCATCGTACAGGCGCTGCAGATGACGAACGGCTGTTTCCTGAGCCGCATCATGAAAGAAATCTGGACGTTGCAGGTCTGCCTGATAGCGCTCGAGAGGTGTCATGGCCGGGTCTGGGTAGTGAAACGGGGCGTTACTTTAGCCGCGGCCTCGGCGGATGGCAATTTGCGCAGATCATTCAACTCAGCTGTCCCCCGCTGATGATGGAAAATCGCCGCCCCGGTGATAACCGGCGGCCCAGGCTAGCCGGCTAAACAGCAAGCGTCGCCATAGCCTGGCGCAGGCGCAACATGGCGGCTTCCAGCGCGGTCTCGTCGGCATAGCGCGGGCTATCGGCAATGCATTCGCTATCAAGCCACAAGGTGAATTGATCGTCCTCATCGGCACGCAGTTCCAGCGCATCGACACCCTGCGCAATCAGACGCTGACTGAGTGCGCCGATGGCCTTGGGATCGCTGAAAGGACGCGATAGCAATAACTCCTCCCCATCAGCGGCGAAGAAGCGGAAACGGAAGCTGCCATCGGTTTCCCGAAAGCTGGCGAAACGGGCTGTCTTGCCACCTTTTTTCTTGGTCGGACCGGCATTCTTCACTTCACTGCGGAAATTGCGCAGACCCACGGCTTCACGCAATTCGCCGAGGAAAGGCGTGGCCACCTTACGCGCCTTGGCCGCACCCGCCTGAAGGATATCCTCCAGTTCGCCAGGTCGGGTCATCAGCATGTGATAGCGCTCGCGGGCCTCACTCAGCTCGTCATCAAGCAGTTGGAACAGGCGCTGCTTGGCTTCACCCCAGGCCAGCCCGGCAAGCAGCTCACCGCGAAACTCATCCAGTTGAGCCGGCGTGGCGAAGGCCTGATAGAGCGTGAACAGGTGTGAGACGTCCGGATCTTTGGGTTCACCTGGCAATTTCGAGTCGGTGACGATGCGAGCGATGGTGTTTTTCAGCTCCTTGGCGCTGGCGAACAGCGGAATGGTGTTGTCGTAGCTCTTGGACATCTTGCGCCCATCGAGCCCCGGCAGGGTCGCCACGCTTTCCTCGATCAGCGCCGCCGGCATAGTGAACAGCTCACGTCCCTTGCCGAACAGGTGGTTGAAACGCTGAGCGATATCACGCGCCATTTCCACGTGCTGAATCTGGTCGCGACCCACCGGTACCTGATGTGCATTGAACATGAGAATGTCGGCGGCCATCAGCACCGGGTAGCTGAACAGCCCCATGGTGATACCGGCGTCTGGGTCTTCGCCCTGCTCGAGATTCTTGTCTACCGAGGCCTTGTAGGCGTGCGCGCGGTTGAGCAGCCCCTTGCCGGCAACGCAGGTCAGCAACCAGGTCAACTCCGGGATTTCCGGGATATCGGACTGGCGATAAAAGGTCACCCGCTCGGCATCCAGACCACAGGCAAGCCAGGTGGCGGCAATTTCCAGGCGCGACTGCTGAATGCGCAACGGCTCATCACACTTGATCAGCGCATGGTAGTCGGCGAGGAAATAGAAGGAGTCGGCATCGGCTGCGCGACTGGCGACAATGGCCGGGCGAATGGCCCCGGCATAATTGCCCAGGTGCGGCGTGCCCGTGGTGGTGATGCCGGTAAGGATGCGGGTTTTCATACGATCATCTCGATTCAGTCGGCAAGCGGCTCAAGGGTTTAGCAGGTCGTTCTACCGCGACCTGCTAGTTCAGCCGAGGCGCAACCAGCTCTTTCAGCTCGACCAGCCTGCCATGGAAAAAGTGGCCGCATTCTGCCACTTTCAGCAACTCATGGGGACGCTCAAGCGTGGCAGAGAATGCGTGCACCGAAGCTGGATCGATCACCTCATCATTGTCGGGTTGAATGATCGTCAGGGTGCAGCCTTCGGCCATTGCCCCGCTTTCAAGTCGCGAAACCGCCGGCGCCACCATGAACAAGCGTTCCAGACTCTCACCCCGCGCCTCCACCCGGCTCGCCAGTGCTGCGGCCACGAAACCGCCAAAGGAAAAACCCAGCAACGTCAGTGGCAACCCCGGATGTTGCGCCTGCAGCCAGCGTAGCGCCGCTTCGGCGTCATCGACCTCACCGGTCTTCATGTCGTGGCTGCCGCCACTGCCGCCGACTCCCCGATAATTGAAACGCAACGTGATATAGCCTGCATCGCGGGCGGTGCGCTGCAGGGTGGAGACCACCTTGTTCAACATGGTGCCGCCCTTGACCGGGTTGGGATGACAAAGCAACGCCAGTCCTCGCGCATCGGGCTGGTCATAATGCAGGCCTTCCAGCACGCCGGCCGGCCCTTCGAAGGAAATGGGGGTTTCGCGTTTCAACAAAATGGCTCCGTGACCTTGAGGCAAGTCGACTCGTCTTGCTTACGAGCTGCCTGATAACCGCCGCGCTGCGTCGCGGTATACAGGGCAGGTACGAGACGTTAACGTATCAGGCCGTGGAAAAACCACCCGCCTCAGGCGATAGGTCGGCGACACCGGGCGCATCAGCCTCCGATTGTCGCAGTCGACGCCTTTGCAATGTTTTACCCGGCCTGAACAGTACAGCCGTTTATATAGAGGAAAACCCGTGGAACAGAACCTCGCGACCTGGTTGCTCCCGATTGCCGGCCTGATCGTCGGTATCGCTATTGGTTATCTGATATCGCGCAACAGCGCGCCCAACAGCACACAGCACCAGGTGGATGAGCTGCAGGAACGCCTGGACACCTATCAAAGCGAAGTGGTGACTCACTTCAACACCACCGCCAGCCTGTTGCGCAAACTGACTGCGAGCCATCAGGACATCCAGAATCACCTGTCCGAAGGCGCTGACAAGCTCGCGCTCGACGAACAAACTCGCCAGCGGCTACTCACCGCGCTGCACAGCAAGGAAACCCACACGCCTCGTGAACGCCTGGACTCGCCGACATTCACCGAGCCGCCGAAGGATTACGCCCCGAAAGATGAAGATACTCCGGGCACGCTGCATGAAAACTTCGGTCTGAAAAAGCACTGACCTCCATGAGGCAGGTGGCACACCCTCTGTGCCACCTGCTTGCACAGCACTTATTGCTGCAGGCGCATCGACAGATCAATCGCGCGAACATGCTTGGTCAGCGCGCCGATTGAAATATAGTCCACGCCGGTTTCGGCCACAGCGCGCAGACTTTCATCATCGATCCCACCCGAAGCCTCCAGCTTCGCCCGTCCCGCCGCAATAGCCACGGCCTTGCGCATATCATCCAGGCTCAGCTCGTCGAGCATGACGATATCGGCCCCGGCACGCAGCGCCTGCTCCAGTTCATCCAGGCTCTCGACTTCCACCTCCACCGGCTTGCCCGGTGCAATACGGTGGGCCGCTGCAACAGCCTCGGCAATTCCACCACAGGCGGCGATGTGGTTTTCCTTGATCAGAAAGGCGTCGTAAAGCCCGATCCGGTGGTTGTGACAACCGCCACAGGTGACGGCGTATTTTTGTGCCAGACGCAGGCCGGGAATGGTTTTACGGGTATCGAGCAGTTTCACGCCCGTCCCCTCGACAAGATCGGCATAGTGCCGGCTCTGAGTAGCAACGCCGGATAACGTCTGCAGAAAATTCAGCGCGGCTCGCTCACCGCTGAGTAACGCACGCGACGGCCCTTCAAGCTGGAACAGCACGCGATCAGCCGCCACCCGATCGCCATCGGCCACCTGCCAATGCACTGCAACCCGAGGGTCAAGCAGGCGGAATACTGCGTCCACCCAGGCCGTCCCGCAAACCACGGCTTCTTCCCGGGTAATCACCTTCGCATGAGCAAGACGCTCAACCGGAATCAGCTGCGCGGTTATGTCACCGGCGCCAATATCCTCGGCCAGCGCCTTACGCACGTTGGTTTCGATTTCAGCACCGAGATCGGCAAGAGTGAGATTGGTCACGACAGACTCCCATTAAATTCGTCATGAGTATAAAGCCTCGCCTGGTGGACGCGCAGGCTCCAGAAAGGCTGGCAAAACGCCACAGGTTTCCCGAAATAGACACCGCCGGTAGTATTTTGTGACCGTCCGCCGGAATTCGCGGGAGTATCTGTGAGCTGCATCATGTCCAAGCACTGCCCGGACCAAAGAGCAGCACGTGTAGGCATATAATGCTTCCATAAATTGACGCCATGAAAATGGCGACAGATATTCATAGGCCGCTATCTCTATCTGTCTACAGCGGCATGCCAGGCATTGTGATCGCCCTATAGGGTGATCGGGAGAGTTTCGATGCGAACCGATGCGAAAGTAGTGCACCTGAAGGGCATTGCAGAGCACCAGCCCACACCATCGACGGGCAGGTTGCCTGTCGCACTCATCGGCGTGCGCGACCAAGCGGCACAGCAGCTGCGAGTGGCGCTGCAAACCCTGTTCGACAATGCCGACGATTCGCTTTTCGAGATAGCCGATCGGGCCACCAGCAACGCCGAACAAAATGCATTCTTTGAAGCCATGCGCGACCTGCGCATGAAACGTCGCAGCATCGAGCGTGGCTTTCTGCAGCAGGTCTTCGAGTCTTTCAGCCGGCTCAACCAGTACGAAATCGGCAAGCCCGCACAGCCGGAAGCCTCCTTTGAAAGCCTGGCACTGGTACAGAACGACGAACTGGAAGAGTCGGTCACCATCGACACCATGGTCGCCAAGGTCATCAATCGAGCCGCCCAGCCGCTCAGCCACCTCACCACTCGCCTGAATGTGCTGGTTAGCAGAAAAATCGACGACAAGAGCAACCCGCTTGGCCCTCAGCAGCTATGCGAAAACTTTCTTGAGGCCTGCAGCAGCCTTGGCGTGGAAATCAAGGTCAAACTGATCATCCTCAAACTGTTCGAGCGCTACGTACTGGCAGACCTGGATCAGCTCTATGCCGAGGCCAACCAGACACTGGTGACTGCCGGCGTATTGCCTGAACTGCACTCCAACCCGCCACGCAAAACCAGCAATCGCGGCGCGGCAGGAACCCCGACGCACACCTTCAGCGGTGCCCAGGACTATCCCGAAGAAGGCTTCCACGAAGCCTTCGGCGCACTGCAAACCCTGCTTTCGGAACTGCGCGGCAGCGCCCTCCCTACACGCAACATCCCCAACGATGCCGTACCGATCTCCAGCAATGACCTGATGCGACTGCTTTCACACCTGCAGGCACGCGCACCTCAGCAGATCGATGAGCACAGCCTGCAAGACCAGCTTGAGCAACTGCTGCATCGGGTCAGCGCAAAAAGCGGCAAGTCGCGGATTGTCGGCGAGGTGGATGAAGACGTCATCAACCTGGTGTCGATGCTGTTTGAATTCATTCTCGATGACCGCACCCTGCCCGACTCGCTCAAAGCCCTGATTGGTCGACTGCAGATTCCGCTGCTGAAGGTCGCGGTGCTGGACAAGACTTTTTTCAGCCGCGGTAGCCATCCGGCACGACGCCTGCTCAATGAAATCGCCTCCGCCGCGATGGGCTGGGTTGATCAAGATGAAACCCAGCGCGACAGCCTTTATCAGAAGATCGAACAGGTCGTGGCACGCCTGCTGAACGATTTCGTTGACGATCCTGCCATCTTCTCCGAACTGCTTGCCGACTTCCTTGCATTCACTGGCGATGAACGTCGCCGCAGCGAACTGCTCGAACAACGTACCCGCGACGCCGAAGAAGGACGCGCCAAGGCAGAAGTGGCACGCCAGGAAGTTGAGCAGGCACTCAACCAACGCCTGCTCGGCAAGACCCTGCCCGAGGTCGTAGTGCGCCTCCTGCAGGAAGCCTGGAGCAAGGCCCTGCTACTGACCTGCCTGAAGTACGGCACGCACTCCGAACAATGGCAGGCCGCCCTGGCAACCATGGATGACCTGATCTGGAGTGTCGAACCACACGACGACCCGCAATCGAGAGAGCGGCTGCTGGAACTGGTGCCAAGTCTGCTCAAAAACCTGCGCGACGGCCTGAGCAGTGCCGCGTTCGATCCGTTCTCGACCAGCGATTTCTTTACCCGCCTCGAGGCGCTGCATGTGCAGACGCTGCATCAGGCCAGTCACTCCTCGCAACCTGCACAATCGGCAGCAGCCAGCGCACCGGCCCGCGACGACAGCCCCCGTGAACAGAGGCTCGAACTGCCTCATAACACGCCACCTGAAGACACTGTCACGCCCCCTGCAATGGTTGAGGTGGTCGAGGAAATCGTGCTGCTCGCACCTGGCGAAAGTCGTGAACTGGAGCCTGAGATCGACCTGGCCGACAACGACGAAGCGCTGACCCAGGTCGACAATCTGCGGGTCGGCAGCTGGGTGGAATTCCAGGAAGATGAAGAGCACAAGCTGCGCTGCAAACTGGCTGCGATCATCAAATCCACCGGCAAGTACATTTTCGTCAACCGCACCGGCATGAAGGTATTGGAAAAGACCCGCATGGGGCTTGCGATTGAATTTCGCCGCGGCGCCATCCGCCTGCTCAACGACACCCTGCTGTTCGACCGCGCCCTGGAATCGGTCATCGGCAACTTGCGGCAGCTGAAGGACGGCAACCGCTAGTACTTTCGACGGACTGGGGCTTCGTGCACAAGCAGGATTGGCTTTTCTCGCCCCAAGGCTAGAATGGCTACATACCATCCGAGGTGCACATGCCCAGTCGCCTGAATCCTGAAGACCAGAAACGCGTTGACCAGTATCTCAGCGCCCCTCAGCACCAGGTAGAGCGCCAGCCCTTCCGGCCTTGGCTCCTGCTGCTCCTGGTTCTGGTCGTAGTGATTGGCCTGGGCATTCTCAGCCGCCTTCTCAGCCGCCTGGTGACATGAGCGATTCTGCGCTCCCCTCGCGCTCGACCTGAATCCCGCAAAACCTTATGAGTTCATCTAATGACCCATCGCATCGTAATCGTCGGCGGCGGCGCCGGCGGCCTGGAGCTTGCTACCCGCCTGGGTAAAACCCTGGGCAAGCGCGGCAAGGCCCGAATCACCTTGATCGACACCAACCTGACGCATATCTGGAAACCACTCCTGCATGAAGTTGCTGCTGGCTCGCTGAACTCATCGGCCGACGAGCTCAACTATGTAGCCCAGGCCAAATGGAACCACTTCGATTTCCAGCTTGGCCGCATGTGTGGCCTGGAGCGCGCACACAAATGCATCCATCTCGCCGCCACCCTGGACGAGCAAGGCGTCGAACTGGTGCCCGCACGCGCGCTTCGCTATGACACGCTGGTCATCGCCGTCGGCAGCACTACCAACGACTTCGGCACCCAAGGTGCAGCTGAGCACTGCATTTTCCTCGATACGCGGGAACAGGCGGAACGCTTCCATCGTCAACTGTTAAGTCATTACATGCGCGCCCATGCCAATGAAGGTCAACAGGGAATCCTGAACCTGGCCATCGTCGGGGCCGGGGCGACGGGCGTCGAGCTGGCTGCGGAGCTTCACCACGCCGCCCGCGAACTTGCTGCTTACGGCCTTGATGGAATCAAACCGGAGAATATGAGCATCAGCCTGATAGAGGCCGGCCCACGCGTATTGCCTGCACTACCGGAGCGCATCAGCCAGCCCGTACATCAGACACTCAGGGATCTCGGCGTGAAGGTCCTCACGGATGCCGCCGTCAGCGAAGTGACCGCCGACGGACTGCACACTCAAAACGGTGAATTTGTACCTGCCAGCCTGAAAGTCTGGGCCGCCGGCATCCGGGCACCGAAGTTCCTGCACGAGATCGACGGACTGGAAACCAACCGGATCAATCAGCTGGTGGTTCGGCCCACACTTCAGACCACGCGCGATGATGACATTTTCGCCTTTGGCGACTGCGCAGCCTGCCCGCAGCCAGACAGCGATCGCAACGTGCCACCTCGCGCACAGGCCGCGCATCAGCAGGCCTCGCTGCTGGCCAAGTCGATTGCCTTGCAGCTCGCAGGGAAAGACCTGCCCAGCTATCGCTACCGTGATTACGGCTCGCTGATTTCGCTCTCCAGCTTTTCAGCCGTGGGCAACCTGATGGGCAACCTCACCGGCAGCATCATGCTGGAAGGCTGGCTGGCACGCATGTTCTACATCTCGCTTTACCGGATGCACCAGATGACGCTGTATGGCGTCGCTCGTACAGCCCTGATGATGATCGGCGACAAGCTCAGCACCAGCACGGCGCCGCGCCTCAAGCTTCACTGATTGCGCCTGTCGCGCCTCCCGGAGCGAGCCGGGAGGCGCGGGATCAATTGCGGCCAATGATGCGCCATGATGGCAAAGGAAAAACGCAGGCATAAAAAAACCGGAAGATCCTCTCGGATCTTCCGGTTTTTTCAGGCTTCTTGCGAAGCCATTTTGGTGGGTCGTGTGGGACTCGAACCTACGACCAATTGGTTAAAAGCCAACTGCTCTACCAACTGAGCTAACGACCCAAAAATGGTCGGGGTAGGGGGATTCGAACTCCCGACATCCTGCTCCCAAAGCAGGCGCGCTACCGGACTGCGCTATACCCCGATTGGAATTTGGCTCCGCGACCAGGACTCGAACCTGGGACCCAATGATTAACAGTCATTTGCTCTACCGACTGAGCTATCGCGGAACTTCTATTTCCATCTCCCCGGCTGGCTTGCTGTGTAGCCTTGCAAACCCCCCGTTGAGGCGCGCCATTTTACGGTTCTCGACGGCGCTGTCAACAGAAAAAATACGATTTACTACAATACCTTGCGAGAAACTTCAGGCCGAGGAAGATTGCCCACGGCAACACCCCATCCAGGCGGCGCCACTCCGAGGGAGCGACGCCGTTCGGATCAGGCAAATACGATGTCGTCGCCCTCCACTCTGCCTGCAATGCTGGCGCCCGGCTCGAATGTGCCTGAAAGGATTTGCTGGGCCAGGGGGTTCTCGATCCAGCGCTGGATCGCACGCTTCAAGGGTCGAGCCCCATAGACAGGGTCGTAACCGACAGCAACCAGCCTGTCCATGGCCTCATCGCTCAGCACCAGGCTCAGATCCCGCTCCGCAAGTCGCTGTTGCAGGCGAGCCAGCTGAATCCGGGCGATACCGGCAATCTGCTCACGCGCCAGCGGATCGAAGACCACCACCTCATCAATGCGGTTGATGAATTCCGGGCGGAAATGCTGGGACACAGCATCCATCACCGCGGCACGCTGAGCATCCGGGTCACCGACCAGCTCCTGAATCTGCATCGAGCCGAGGTTCGAGGTCATCACGATCACCGTATTGCGGAAATCCACCGTACGCCCGTGGCTGTCGGTCAGACGACCATCCTCCAGCACCTGCAGCAGGATGTTGAAAACGTCAGGGTGCGCTTTCTCGACCTCATCGAGCAGCACCACCGAATACGGCTTGCGACGCACCGCCTCGGTCAGGTAACCGCCCTCCTCATAACCAACGTAGCCCGGCGGCGCACCGATCAGGCGAGCCACCGAATGCTTCTCCATGAATTCGGACATGTCGATGCGGATCATTGCCTCCTCGGTATCAAAGAGGAATTCCGCCAGCGCCTTGCACAGCTCGGTCTTGCCCACGCCGGTCGGGCCGAGGAACAAGAAGGAACCGCTGGGACGGTTGGGGTCCGCCAGCCCCGCCCGGGAACGACGCACGGCATTGGCCACCGAAACCACCGCTTCGTGCTGACCGATCACGCGCTGGTGCAGCAGGTCTTCCATCTTCAACAGCTTCTCGCGCTCGCCTTCAAGCATCTTCGACACCGGAATACCGGTCCATTTCGAGACGACCTCGGCGATCTCCTCGTCGGTCACCTTGTTGCGCAACAGCTGGTTTTCCGCCTTGCCATGCTGATCGACCATCTGCAGGCTGCGCTCCAGATCTGGAATGATGCCGTACTGCAACTCAGCCATACGCGCCAGATCACCCTTGCGCCGTGCAGCCTCGAGTTCGGCCTTGGCCTGCTCGATCTTCTGATGCATCTGCGCCGAGCCCTGCACCTCGGCCTTCTCCGACTTCCAGATTTCCTCCAGATCGGCGTATTCGCGCTCCAGCTTGACGATTTCTTCATCGAGCTTGGCCAGACGCTTCTTGGTGGCCTCGTCGTCCTCGTTCTTCAGTGCCTCGCGCTCGATTTTCAGCTGGATCAGACGTCGGTCGAGTCGATCCAGCTCTTCGGGTTTGGAGTCGATTTCCATACGGATACGACTGCCCGCCTCGTCGATCAGGTCGATGGCCTTGTCCGGCAGCTGGCGATCGGTGATGTAGCGATGGGACAGCTTCGCCGCCGCGATAATGGCGCCGTCGGTGATGGAGACGCCATGGTGCACTTCGTAGCGCTCTTTCAGGCCACGCAGGATGGCGATGGTGTCCTCTTCGCTCGGCTCATCGACCTGCACACGCTGGAAGCGCCGCTCCAACGCCGCATCCTTTTCAATGTACTGGCGATACTCGTCCAGCGTGGTCGCTCCGACGCAATGCAGCTCGCCGCGCGCCAACGCGGGCTTGAGCATGTTGCCGGCATCCATCGAGCCTTCGGCCTTGCCGGCGCCAACCATGGTGTGGAGCTCGTCGATGAACAGGATGACGCGCCCTTCCTGCTTGCCCAGCTCATTGAGAACTGCCTTCAGGCGCTCTTCGAACTCCCCACGGAACTTGGCGCCGGCGATCAGCGAGCCCATGTCCAGGGACAGCAGGCGCTTATCCTTGAGCCCGTCGGGCACCTCGCCGTTGACGATACGCTGAGCCAGCCCCTCGACAATTGCAGTCTTGCCCACACCGGGCTCACCGATCAGCACCGGGTTGTTCTTGGTGCGCCGTTGCAGGACCTGGATGGTGCGGCGGATTTCATCGTCACGACCGATCACCGGATCGAGTTTGCCTTCCTCGGCGCGCCTGGTCATGTCCACGGTGTATTTGTCCAGCGCCTGACGCGACTCTTCTGCATTGGGATCGTTGACCGCCTCGCCGCCTCGAAGGTTACTGATGGCGTTCTCCAGCGCCTGCTTGCTGACGCCTTGCGCCAGCAACAGCTTGCCCAGGCGGGTGTTGTTGTCCAGCGCGGCCAGCAGCACCAGCTCGCTGGAAATGTACTGATCGCCCTTCTGTTGCGCCAGGCGATCCGCCTGATTGAGCAGGCGCGCCAGCTCCTGGGACATGTTCATGTCGCCGGTGGGATTCTGCAGCTTGGGCAGCTGATCCAGCTCTTTGGTCAGCGCCTTTCGCAAGCCATTGATATCGAAGCCTACCTGCATCAGCAGAGGTTTGATTGAGCCCCCCTGCTGCTCCAGCAGTGCCTGCAATAAATGCAGGGGTTCGATGGATGAATGATCTAGGCCAACTGCGATGGACTGGGCATCGGAAAGCGCAAGCTGCAGCTTGCTGGTCAAACGATCGATACGCATGTAGTCACCTTTCTGGTTAGGCAGGCCGGCGCACTGAATCGCACCACGAACAAAGCCCGCGAGATGAAACCTAGATAAGGTTGATTGTTGAAGATTCAAGGCGGATGGCATTGATACAGGTCATGGGCAGACAGCCGGGACCCTGCCGAATGACTCAGTCTTCGATCCAGACCAGGCTTGCGAAGCGCCCGGTACGAGCGGTACGCCGATAGGAATAGAAGCGGGGATCGCTGAAGGTACAGTACCCGCCACCGTAGACGGCTGTAACACCGCAACCGGCGAGCCGGATGCGGGCCAGATGACAGAGGTCGGCCATGTAATGTCCGGCATTGCGGCTGGGACGAAAGGCTTCGACGGCAACCGGGTGCTGCGCGACGAAGACCTCTCTAACTTCGGGGCCGACCTCGAAGGCATCCGGCCCTATTGCCGGCCCCAGCCATGCCAGTAGCTGGTCGCCCGGCACCTGCATGGCGGCCACGGTCGATTCCAGCATGCCATTGGCCAGTCCGCGCCAGCCGGCATGCGCAGCCGCCACGCGGGTACCGTCCTGATCGCAAAAGAGTACCGGCAGGCAATCGGCAGTCAGCACCGCGCAGGCTATGCCGATGGCGTCTGTCCAACTGGCATCGGCAATCGGCACCATTGCCGGATCAGCCTCGACGGTAATAACCGAATGCACCTGACTCAGCCAGGCAGGCTCGCACCCGAGAACATCCTGCAAGCGCTGCCTGTTGGCCAGCACAGCTGCAGGATCGTCACCGACGTGATCACCCAGATTGAAACCCTCGAAAGGCGCCCGGCTTTCGCCACCCTCTCGCGTGGTCACGCAGGCCCGCACGTGTCGTGGCGCAGGCCAGTCCGGGATGATCCAATCGCCAGGCCAGCCACTCACCCGATGAAGGCCTCGCGATCCTGCTGCAGCAGCGTCAGCAACCAGACGAAATCATCCGGCAACGGTGACTCCCATTTCATGCGCTCACCGCTGAGCGGATGATCCAGCTCAAGGAAACGGGCGTGCAGTGCCTGACGCGGAAACTCACGCAGCGACTGCACAAGCGTCTGACTGGCCGCCGGCGGTATGCGAAAGCGTCCGCTATAGAGAGCATCGCCCACCAGCGGATAACCCAGGTGGGTCATATGCACACGGATCTGATGGGTGCGCCCGGTTTCGAGCTTGACCCGCACATGGGTATGCGAGCGAAAACGTTCCAGCACACGGTAATGACTGATGGCCGGCTTGCCCCCCTCGACCACGGCCATGCGCTGACGCTGCTGACCATGGCGCCCAATAGGTGCATCGACGGTACCACCGGTGATAATCACACCGATGACAATGGCTTCATAAATACGGCTGACGCTACGCGCCTGCAACTGTTCGACCAGGCGCGTCTGCGCCTGCAACGTCTTGGCGACAACCATCAGACCGGTGGTGTCCTTGTCCAGCCGATGCACGATCCCGGCGCGCGGCACGTTGATCAACTCCGGCACATGATGCAGCAGCGCATTGAGCAGCGTTCCACTGGCATGTCCGGCAGCCGGATGCACCACCAGACCAGCCGGCTTGTTCAGCACCAGGATGTGTTCATCCTCGAAGACGATATCCAGCGGAATGTCCTCCGCTATCCATTCACCCTGCGCCTGCTGTTCGGCGCTGAGCGCCAGCACGGCACCGGCATGCACGATGTCCCGCGGGCGCAGCGCTGCCCCGTCCACGGTAAGCGATCCGTCCTTGATCCACGCAGCGAGGCGTGAGCGTGAATGCTCGGGAAACAACTGAGCCGCGACCTGATCGAGACGCTGCCCGCCCAGATCGAACGACACTTCGGCGCGAAGTTGGATGGCTTGCGTGGGGATGGTGGACATAATTAAGGACGCTTCATGAGTAAGGAGGAGCCGATACCTGCCCGGCAGGACCAACAGGAACCGGAGGCGGCATGTTTTCAGGCCGTGCGGTGGAAGAGTTCGCCGCAGACAGGCGTCAGCGCGTCATTGAGCGCGAGGCCGACAGATCTATTGCCCTGGGTACGGGTGAGCCTTTGGTTTCGGCCACAGGCTTGTGTTTAAATACGGCGTCTTTGTCCCGGCCAGCCGGGGCGCTCATCATAACAGGACGGCTCAGCGCGAGACAGCCAGCCGTGACAGGACGCAAGCCGCCATGCAAGTGAAACACCTGCTGCTGATCGCCATTTTCGCTCTTACCGCCGCCTGCTCGTCCAACGAAACCATCAGCGAGAATCTCGGTGAAACGGAGCTGTACCGGCAGGCGCAGGCAGACCTGGACAACAAGAGCTATACCAGCGCCATCAACAAACTGAAGGCTCTGGAGTCGCGCTATCCGTTCGGCCGCTACGCCGAGCAGGCGCAGCTGGAACTGATATACGCCTACTACCGCAACATGGAACCGGAAGCCACGCGCTCTTCCGCCGAGCGCTTCATCCGCTTGCATCCACAGCATCCTAGCGTCGACTACGCCTATTACTTGAAGGGTCTGGCGTCCTTCGATCAGGATCGCGGCATTCTCGCCCGCTTCCTTCCGCTGGACATGACCAAACGTGATCCGGGCGCCGCGCGTGATTCCTTCAACGAATTCGCGCAGCTGACCAGCCGCTTCCCCAACAGCCGTTACGCACCGGACGCCAAGGCGCGCATGGTCTATCTGCGCAACCTGCTGGCCGCTAACGAAATCCATGTGGCCGACTACTATCTACGCCGTCAGGCCTATGTGGCGGCGGCCAATCGAGGCCGCTATGTCGTAGAAAACTTCCAGGGCACACCGGCAGTCGGTGATGGCCTGGCCGTGATGACCGAAGCCTATCAGCGGCTGAGCCTCGACGAGCTTGCCTCCTCCAGCCTGGAAACCTTGCAGCTCAACTACCCCGAGCATCCGAGCCTGGAAGATGGCCAGTTCGTACCGCGCGAGGAAGAAGCGGATAACCGCAGCTGGCTGTCCCGCGCCACGCTGGGCCTGATCGAATCCAAAACCGCACCATTGGACAGCTCCCGCTCCAACCGCGACGTGCTGCGCCAGTACGAAAATGCCGCTCAGGACCTGCCTGACGAATTGCGCCCGGTGTTGAGAGAAGCCGAGGGCGAACAGCAGGACGGCGGACGTTCCTGGTGGAGCTACCTGACTTTCGGTCTGTTCGACTGACAAAGCCACCACCGCCGCCGCTCAGGCGTCGGCGGCGGGCCAGCACCTGCAACGGCCAGTGCGCCGGGAAGTGAAAAATGGGACTGTTTCGACTGCTGTTCTGGATCATCCTGATTGCGACGGCGTTCTGGCTCTGGCGACGACTGACGAGCAAGCGCAAGACAACCCGCAAGCCGGAACAACCCACACTGCCGATGGTGCGTTGCGCCCAGTGCGGCATCCATCTGCCCCGCGATCAGGCACTGCAGGAACGCGATCACTGGTATTGCAGCCAGGCTCACCTGGAACAGGGCAGCAAGCCGGGTGGGCGCTGAAAACCAGGTGTTTCTAGGCCAGCAAGGCCGGCGAATTCTTCGCCTCTATCATCTTTATCGCGTCGCCATCGGTCTGGTGCTGGTACTGCTGATCAGCAGCGACCTGCACAATGACCTGATGCGCATGAGCAACCCGGCGGCGTTTCATTACGGCGCCTGGGGCTATCTGATCCTCAATATCCTCATCGCCGTTCTGCTGCAGAATCCCAAGCGCGAGCTGTCGGTCCTGATCCTCGCCCTGATGGACGTTTCCCTGCTCTCGACGCTGTTCTACTTTGCCGGTGGCACTCCCAGCGGAATCGGCAACCTGCTGATCATTGCCGTTGCCATCGCCAACATCCTGCTGCGCGGACGCATGGGCTTCCTCATTGCCGCCGTCGCCGCAACCGGCCTGATCTACCTGACCTTTTACCTCAGTCTTAGCGACAGAGATGCCAGCGGTCAGTACGTTCAGGCCGCAGCCCTGGGCACCTTGTGTTTCGCCGCTGCCCTGCTGGTGCAGGGCCTTACACGCCGCCTGCAAATCAGCGAAACCCTGGCCCGCCAGCGAGCCGAGGAAGTCGCCAACCTCGAAGCCCTTAACGCCCAGATCCTGCAACGCATGCGGACCGGCATTCTGGTGCTTGATCCGCAACAGCGCATCTTGCTCGCCAATCAGGGCGCACTCGACATGCTCGACCAGCACTCCCTGGTCGGTGAGCGCCTGGCTCCACGCTGCCCGGAGCTGATCAGGGCGCTGCAACTTTGGCGCGACAACCCGACCTTGCGACCGCAGCAGTTCAAGGCCACGCCAAATGGCGCCATGTTGCAGCCAAGCTTCGCCGCGCTGCAGCATGGAGTGCGTCAGGACACCCTGATATTTCTCGAAGACATTTCGCAGATTGCGCAGCAGGCCCAACAGCTCAAACTGGCATCGCTGGGCCGGCTGACGGCAAGCATCGCGCACGAAATCCGCAATCCGCTCGGCGCCATCAGCCATGCGGCACAGCTGCTACAGGAATCAGAGCAACTGGATCCCGCCGATCTACGCCTGACGCAGATCATTCAGGATCACTCGCGACGCATGAATCTGGTCATCGAGAACGTTCTGCAACTGTCACGCAGGCGTCAGGCCGAACCACAATTGCTGGACCTCAAATACTGGATGCATCGCTTCGCCAGCGAGTTTCGGGGCGGCCTGCCACCGCGCCAGCAGATCCACGTGAAAACCCTGGGCAGCTCGCTGCAGACACGCATGGACCCTAACCAGCTGCTTCAGGTTCTGACCAATCTGGTGCAGAACGGCCTGCGCTACAGCGGCAAGGAACATGTCGAGGCGCAGGTCTGGTTGCACCTGTTTCGCGACGAAACCAGCGATCTGCCGGTTCTCGAGGTGCTCGACGACGGCGCCGGAATTCCTGCCGAGCAGGTACAGAACATCTTCGAGCCCTTTTTCACGACCGAAAGCAAGGGCACCGGGCTGGGCCTGTACATCTGCCGCGAGCTGTGCGAAAGCAATCAGGCACGCCTGGATTATCAAGCAAGAGCCGAGGGGGGCAGCTGCTTCCGGATCGTATTCGCACATCCAGGCAAACTTGGCTGAGGCCGTGCCAGGCAGTCACAGGTCACACATCGACTACCGTCCGGGTACAAAGCAACCGCTGTAGCGTTAAGATTGCGTCCCGCGCCCCATTCGAGCGCTTTGCTGCCATTGAAAGACCGAAACCATGACTGCCCGCCAGAAAGCCTTGATCATCGATGACGAACCCGACATCCGGGAACTCCTGGAGATCACCCTGGGGCGGATGAAACTTGACACCCGCAGCGCCCGCAACCTCAAGGAAGCCCGCGAATGTCTGGCGCGCGAGCATTACGACCTGTGCCTCACCGACATGCGCCTGCCCGATGGCTGCGGCCTGGAACTGGTGCAGTTCATCCAGCAGCAGTACCCGCAGCTGCCGGTGGCAATGATTACTGCCTACGGCAGCCTTGATACCGCTATCGGCGCGCTCAAGGCCGGCGCATTCGATTTTCTGACCAAGCCGGTCGACCTCGGACGTCTGCGTGAACTGGTCAACACCGCGCTGCGCCTGCGCACGCCCAATCCCAACGACCTGACTGCCGACAACCGACTGCTCGGCACCTCGCCGCCGATGAACCTGTTGCGCAAGCAGATCGGCAAGCTTGCCCGCAGCCAGGCGCCGGTCTACATCAGCGGCGAATCCGGTAGCGGCAAGGAGCTGGTGGCACGCCTGATTCATGAACAGGGCGCGCGCCATGAGCGCCCCTTCATCCCGGTCAACTGCGGGGCAATTCCCTCGGAGCTGATGGAAAGCGAGTTTTTTGGCCACAAGAAAGGCAGCTTCACCGGCGCGATCGAGGACAAGCCCGGTCTGTTCCAGGAAGCCAATGGCGGCACCCTGTTCCTTGATGAGGTCGCGGATCTGCCCTTGACCATGCAGGTCAAGCTGCTGCGCGCCATTCAGGAAAAGGCTGTGCGCCCGGTTGGCGGTGCCAAGGAAGTGGTGGTGGATGTGCGTGTGCTCTGTGCCACGCACAAGGACCTCGCCACCGAAGTGGCAGCAGGGCGCTTCCGTCAGGACCTCTACTACCGCCTGAACGTCATCGAACTGCGCGTCCCGCCTCTGCGCGAGCGCCGCGAAGATATCGCACTGCTCGCCGACACCATGTTGCGCCGGCTCGCCGAAGAGTGCGGAGACAGCACGGCCCGCCTGCATGCCGACGCCCTGGTAAAACTGCAGAACTATCGCTTTCCAGGCAACGTGCGCGAACTGGAAAACATGCTGGAACGCGCCTACACACTATGTGAAGGCGAGGAAATCAAGGCCGGCGACCTGCGACTGAGCGATGCACCTGGCGCTGGCGAAAGCGGCGAAGCGAACCTGGCGCAGATCGACAATCTGGAAGATCACCTGGAAGAGGTCGAACGCAAGCTGATCATGCAGGCCCTGGAAGAAACCCGCTGGAACCGCACCGCCGCAGCCCAACGCCTGGGCCTGACTTTCCGTTCCATGCGTTATCGGCTAAAGAAGCTGGGCCTGGATTGAAAGTTGGCGAGGTTGTGGTGGATGGCGCTTTTACATCCACCACCCCTTCGCTTGGTGGTGGATCGGTGAAGCGTGATCCACCCTTGCGCTGACTACCCCTGCGACAGCAGATTGCGCAGATCGATGATGGCCGCATTCGCGCGTGAAATGTAGTTCGCCATCACCAGCGAGTGGTTGGCGAGGACACCGTAGCCGCTGCCATTGAGCACCATCGGGCTCCACAGCGGCTCCTGCGCGGCTTCGAGCTCGCGAATGATCTGCCTGACGCTGATCGTGGCGTTCTTTTTGGCCAGTACGTCGGCAAAGTCCACTTCGATGGCGCGCAACAGATGCGACAGAGCCCAGGCCTGACCACGGGCTTCGTAGAAGACGTTGTCGATCTGCAGCCAGGAGGTTTCGACACGATCCTCCTCGACCACCATACCTTCCGACTCCAGCTCCGATGCACTCGTGGCGTCCAGACGCTCCCGCCCGACACTGGCCGACAGCCGCTGGGACAGCGACCCCAGGCGAGTCCCCACGTCACCCAGCCAGTTGTTGAGATTGTCCGCCCGCGAGTAGAACTGCGCCTTGGGTGCGGGATCACTCAAGCGCGCCAGGTAACTGTCGAGGTAACGAATGCCGTTGCGGTATTCCGATTCGGTTGCAGGCAAAGCCCAGCTGCGATTGTCGAAGTTGAACAGTGGCTCGCCCTTGGACAGATCCGGGTCTTCGGTCGACTGCGATTGCGAACGGGCAAAGTCCTTGCGCAACGCACGACTGAGGTCGCGCACCTGCACCAGCACGCCGTATTCCCAACTGGGCATGTTATCCAGCCACAGGCCGGGGGGTGCCACGTCATTGGTCAGATAGCCACCCGGCTTGTCCAGCAGCGTACTGGCAACCTGCCTGAGGGTTTCGACAGTGGTGTAGCCGTTCACAATCTGTCGCTGCGAGGCCTCTGCCGCCTGGCGGACATGCTGCTGCACCGGAAACCGATCCGGTTCGCTGCTCCAGTACCAGCCCAGGATCAGGGTGACCAATAGATACAGGCCCACCACGGCCATCAGCGCCAGCCAAAGTGGATTGCGGCTCGTTCCGGACGCAGTCGCGCCATTTGCCGACGAGCCGAGACGCCCAAAGCGGTTCTTCCAATCCAACATAGACATCTGTCCTTCTCTCTTTCAGAGTTCAGAGGTTCGACCGCCAGTAAACTGCAGCGTTGCGGCGGGAGCCTCACTATAACGCAGCTGCCGTGACCAATCGCCATAATGAGAACCAGACCACCCTTGCAGACGTCTTGAACCGGCCGGACAGGTGATAGCATGCCGCCAGCACAACGGTGCACGTGGACTGTCGCGGCGCTCAGGAAGCAGAAATGTCGGAACAGGAAGAGCTCAAACAACACTTTGCGCAGCGGGTCATCCATCAGGCCCGGGAGGTGCTCGAAGTCTGGCAACAGGTACAGCGCAACGAGTGGAACGCTTCCTATCGTGCCGCCCTCGCCGACGCCAATCAGCGGCTGCAGCGCTTTGCCGAACGCTTCGAACAGATCGAGCATCATCAGCTTGCCCTGCAGATAGAAGAGTGTCTCAGTGACGTTGATGACAATCGCGGTCGTCTGTCCAGCGACATCATCGCCACCCTCAGCCAGCTGATTTACCGGCTCGCCCGTACCGGCCTGCGCAACGGTGATCCGCGCGGTCCGTCCGCCCATGTCCCATCACTGAACAAGCCGGTCTATATCGCCCTGGATGATCACGAACGCGCCAGCCATGTGGTCCGTCAGCTGGAATTCTTCAGCATGAACGCGCAGGCCTTTGCCAGCGATCACGAATTTCGTGCAGCGATGCACCTTCGCCATCCGGCGGCCATCGTCATGGATGTCGATTTCAATGGTCCCGGCGAAGGGCTCAGACTGGCCGAGCGGGTACAGCAGGGCCTGGAAGAGAAACTGCCACTGATCTTCTTCAGCCAGCAGGACACTGACACCCCCACACGCCTGGCTGCCGTACGCGCCGGCGGGCTGGAGTTTTTCATCGAGTCGCTGGATGCCTCAAGTCTGCTGGAAAAGATCGAGATCTATACCCGAACCGCCTACTACGAGCCTTTCCGGGTGCTCATCATTGATGACTCGCGCGCACAGGCGACGCACACCGAGCGCGTCCTGAACAACGCTGGGATCATCACCCGGACACTCAACGAGCCAATCCAGGCGATCAGCTATCTGGCCGAGTTCCAGCCGGACCTGATCATCCTCGACATGTACATGCCCGAATGCATGGGCACAGAGCTTGCCAAGGTCATCCGCCAGCATGAACGTTACGTCAGCGTACCGATCATCTACCTGTCCGCCGAGGACGACCTGGACAAGCAGCTCAGTGCGATGGATGAGGGTGGCGATGATTTCCTGACCAAACCGATCAAACCCAGCCACCTCATCGCCACCGTGCGCACCCGTGCCGAGCGTGCGCGCAACCTCAAGGCCCGGATCGTCCGCGACAGCCTGACCGGCCTCTACAACCACACGCACAGCCTGCAATTGCTCGAAGATGCCAGCGCCCGGGCACAGCGCGACAATAGCCCGTTGTGCTTCGCCATGGTCGATATCGACCACTTCAAGAAGGTCAACGACACCTATGGCCACCCCATGGGCGACCGGGTGATCAAAAGCCTGGCGCTTTTTCTCAAGCAGCGCCTGCGCAAGACCGATTGCATCGGCCGTTACGGCGGCGAAGAGTTCGCCATCGTATTGCCCGATACCACCTTGGAAAACGCTTGCCGGGTACTCGACGAAATTCGCCAGCGCTTCTCGGAAATCCGTTTTCCGGCGCAACCTGAGGATCTGTCTTGCACCTTCAGTTGCGGTATCTCGCAACTCACACCTAGCACCGATGTGAAAATGCTCACGCAACAGGCCGACGAAGCCCTGTACCGCGCCAAGAACGCAGGACGTAACCGTGTCATGGGCTTTGACGCTGTCACGTGACTGACATCAAATAGCCATATATTGCGGGCCTCCTACCCATCCGGAGGCCGGCATGCGCCTGAAGTCGCTCACCACGTTCAATACGCTGCTACTCATTGCCATCTGTCTAGCACTGGGCGCCACGCTCTGGTGGTCCGAACGTGCGCTGGAGCGACCCTATCAGCTGATGGAGCGCTACCTCGGTCTTTCGCAGCAATTCCAGCAGCCTGTCGCCGGCAATATCCAGGGTTATCTGGCCAGTGGTGATGCGCTGCAGCACAGCGCGGCCCTGCAGGCGCTGGACACCCTGGCAGGCGACATCGCCGCTCTGCCCACCCAGTTCGCCGAACGCCTGATACCCAGTCTCGAACAGCTCACCCAATTCACCGCCACCGAGCTGCTGGCGGCTGGCAAGCTGGCCGGTGATCCGCAGGGCCTGCTGCTGCAGGCCGAACGCGAAATGATCGCGGCACTGGCGCAGCTGCAACAGTATGCCGAACAGAGTGACCATCCGAGCGCAACGGCCTATCAGAGTGTGGTGTTCGAGGCGAGTCGCCAACTGCTGCGGCTGAGCCATGCCCGCGGCAGGCTGGCTGCCAGCAGCCAGAACGTGCTGGCGGCGGAAGCCGAGCAGGCGCTACAAAGCCTGGAGCGGGAAATTGCCACCCTCGCAGCCCTGCCGCTGCTTGGCATCATCACCAAACAGCAGTCGGGCAGCAGCACCTTTGCCGCCCTGCTCGATCTGCAGGGACAGGACCAGACCGAGCAGGCCAGCGAGGACCAGGGCATTTCGCTGAAGCGTGATATTGCAGGCCTGCTGAAGCGCTATCCCGCAGAACTTGGCCGCACGCAGGCGCTGATCGGCCAGCGCAGCCAGCTGATGGCCAGCAGCCAGCAAAGAATCGCAACGCTGCAACAGGCACTTGCTGAGCTGGAACCTGTGGTACGCGCCGAGCATGGACGCATCCAGTCGGAAGTACGCCTGATTCAGGGCACCATCATTGTCCTGATACTGGTTATCGCATTCGCTATTGATCGCCTGCAGCGTCAACTGACGCGCGCGCTTGCGCAATTGGCACCGGCGCTTGGCGCCTGGGCTCAGGGCGACTTCGGCAAAGCCATCCGGCTCGGCTCGAAAACCCCCGAGATGATCGAGATCGAAACCTCGTTGAACCAGTTGAGAAACTATCTGGTGACGCTGGTCGGCACCCTGCGCCAGCATGCACAAGAGGTCGCGGGGAACAGCCGCAGCCTGTCTGAAATGAGCAATGATCTGCATCAGGCCGCCACTCGTCAGACCAGCGATACCGCACAGATTCGCGATTCACTGGGTGAACTGGAAGCGACCATCCAGAATGTCGCCGACGGTGCCGGACAGGCTGCCGAAGCCAGCCGATCAGCCAGTCAGGCCGTTGCCCAAGGACAACAGGACATCAGCCAGAGCCTGACGGGCCTGCATCATCTGGTCAGCGAAGTGCAGGGTAATGCGCTGGCCATCGAACGTCTGGCCGATGAAACCAATACCATCGGCAAGGTGCTGACCGTCATTCGCTCCATCGCCGAACAAACCAACCTGCTCGCCCTCAACGCCGCCATTGAAGCAGCCAGGGCCGGCGAGCAGGGCCGCGGCTTTGCCGTGGTGGCCGACGAAGTACGTACCCTGGCGCAACGCACCAGCGGCGCCACCGAAGAAATACAGCAGCTGATTGGCAGCCTGCAAAAGGCAGCGCATCAATCGGTGGAAGCCATGCGCGTACAGGTCGATCATGCAACGGCCACCGCTGAACTGGCCGAAACCGCCGATCTGGCGCTGGATCAGATCGTCGCCACCATCGGCACCATCGAGCACATGGCTGAGCAGATCGCCCAAGCCACCTCGCAACAGAGCGGCGCCGTCAGTGAAATCCGCAGTCACGGCGAACACATTCATCAGCTGGGTGACAGCAACCTTTCACACATCAGTCGTGGTCGTGAACAGAGCGAACAGATGCTGCGCCTGGCCAACGACCTGAACCAGGCGACGCAGACGTTTCGGGTTTAGCAAGTTCGGCAGTAGGGTGGACAACGCGAAGCTTGTCCACCGCACCCCAGGCACCACCGAGACGACCCGACCAGACGTTACCCCTCTAAACGGCGGATGAACAAAGCATCATCCACCCTACCGCCAGCCTTTCAGGTCGGTGGCGCGCTCTCCCGCTCTATCGAGGAACAGGCTTGCTGCGCTCCTTGCCCGTCGACTTCGGCTTTCCACCTGCCGCCGCTTTGCGCCGTGCTTCAGCAGCAGCCTTGGCTTGCTCGCGCTTGTCCCAGGCATTGCCGTCGTGGCTGCGCGGTGGCAGGCCATTGTGCTGAGTGAGAATCTGCCCGCCTTGCCCGGCCTTTTTGCTGCCTACGGGCGTGGAGTTCTTGCGCCGGGCACTCTGATAGCCTTCCGTAGCGGGCTGATGAGCCGGAATCAACTGATGCTTGCCACTGCCGATCAGGTCACCACGCCCCATGCGCAGCAGCGCTTCACGCAACATCGGCCAGCCTTTGGGATCGTGGTAGCGCAGGAAGGCCTTGTGCAGGCGGCGCTGCTCCTCGCTCTTGACGACGGTCACCTCCTCGCTCTTGTAGGTGACCTTACGCAGCGGATTCTTGCCGCTGTGGTACATGGCCGTGGCGCTGGCCATCGGTGACGGATAAAAGGCCTGCACCTGGTCGGCACGGAAACCGTTGGCCTTGAGCCACAGCGCGAGGTTCATCATGTCCTCATCGGTGGTGCCCGGATGCGCGGCGATGAAGTACGGGATCAGGTATTGCTCCTTGCCCGCCTCCTTCGAATACTTCTCGAACATCCGCTTGAACTTGTCGTAGTTGCCGATGCCCGGCTTCATCATCTTGTCCAGCGGACCCTTCTCGGTGTGCTCCGGCGCAATCTTCAGGTAGCCGCCGACATGGTGCGTGACCAGTTCCTTCACATACTCCGGCGATTCCACCGCCAGGTCGTAGCGCAGCCCCGAGGCAATAAGGATCTTCTTCACGCCCGGCAACGCGCGCGCCTTGCGGTACAGCTCGATCAGCGAGCTGTGGTCAGTATCAAGGTTCTCGCAGATGCCTGGGAACACGCACGACGGCTTGCGGCAGTGCTTCTCGATGTCGTAGCTCTTGCATGCCAGGCGATACATGTTCGCAGTCGGCCCACCGAGATCAGACACCACGCCGGTGAAGCCCGGCATGCCGCGCATCGCCTCGATCTCGTTGAGGATCGATTCGTGCGAGCGGTTCTGGATGATTCGCCCTTCGTGCTCAGTGATCGAGCAGAAGGTGCAGCCGCCGAAGCAGCCGCGCATGATATTCACCGAAAAGCGGATCATCTCGTAGGCGGGGATCTTTGCCCCACCGTAGGCCGGATGCGGCACACGAGCGAAGGAAGAGGCGAACACGTAGTCCATCTCCTCGGTGGTCAGCGGAATCGGCGGCGGGTTCAGCCAGATGTCCTGGTCGCCATGGCGCTGCACCAGCGCACGGGCATTGCCCGGATTGGTCTCCAGGTGCAGCACCCGGTTGGCGTGGGCATACAGCGCGGGATCGTTGCGCACCTTCTCGAACGACGGCAGGCGGATCACGGTCCTGTCACGCTCGATCTTCGGATTGGGCAGCAGCTGGACCACTTTCGCCTCGTTCGGATCCTCGACGGGGCCCTTGTCCTTTTCGATGGCACAGGCTTGCAAGTCCTGGGTACTGACGTAGGGGTTGATGATCTGATCGACCTTGCCCGGACGGTCAATGCGCGTCGAATCGATCTCGAACCAGTCCGGCGCCAATGTCTTGCGAATGAAGGCGGTGCCGCGCACATCGGTGATCTCTGCGACATCCTCGCCGCGCGACAGCCGCTGCGCCACCTCGACGATGGCGCGCTCGGCGTTTCCATAGAGAAGGATGTCAGCGGTGGCATCCATCAGGATGGAGCGTCGCACCTTGTCCGACCAGTAGTCGTAGTGGGCAATGCGGCGCAGCGAGGCTTCGATGCCGCCCAGCACCACTGGGACATGCCTGTAGGCTTCCTTGCAGCGCTGGCTGTAGACCAGGCTGGCGCGGTCAGGCCGCTTTCCAGCCAGGCCACCGGCGGTATAGGCGTCATCGGAACGTATTTTCCGGTCAGCCGTGTAACGGTTGATCATCGAGTCCATGTTGCCCGCGGCAATGCCGAAGAACAGGTTCGGCTCACCGAGCTTCATGAAGTCGTCTTTGCTGTGCCAGTCCGGCTGGCTAATGATACCCACTCGAAAACCCTGGGCTTCCAGCAACCGGCCGATGATCGCCATGCCGAACGACGGGTGATCGACGTAAGCATCGCCGGTGACGATGATCACGTCGCACGAGTCCCAGCCAAGCTGATCCATCTCCTCCCTGCTCATCGGCAGGAATGGCGCCGGACCGAAACATTCGGCCCAGTACTTGGGATAGTCAAACAGTGGCTTGGCGGCATGCATGGCGAAAACCGGGGCATCGAAAACGGGCGCGAAATATAGCACAAAAAATGATCAGCATGTCCCAGCAAAACAGTCAGGATTCGTAGGGTGGATATCGTTTTTTACATCCACCACAACTCCGCCCGGTGGATCGGTAAAGCGTGATCCATCCTACGCAGCGACCGTTATCCGATATACCGCCTGGGCACCCGCTGCGTCACCTTGGTCAGCAATTCGTAGCCGATGGTAGCGCTCGCCCGAGCGACATCATCGACGGGCACCTGAGCACCCCAGAGTTCGACCGCATCACCGATTGCAGCATCCGGCAGATCCGTCAGGTCAATCGCCAGCATGTCCATTGACACCCTGCCCGCCAGCGGCACGCGCTGACCACGAACCACAAGCGGAGTACCCGACGGTGCGTGGCGCGGATAGCCATCGGCATAGCCGCAGCTGACGGTGCCAATACGTGACGGGCGCTGCGCCACCCAGCTCGCACCGTAGCCGACGCTGTCACCCGCAGGCACGTCGTGCAGGGCAATCACTTCGGCGGTCAGCGTCATGGCCGGCCGCAGCCCAAGCTCGGCAGCACTGCGATCGGCAAAAGGCGAAGCACCGTAGAGCATGATGCCGGGGCGCAGCCAGTCCATATGCGCTGGCGCCAGAGTCAGCACGGCTGCGGAGTTGGCAAAGCTGCGCTGGTCGAAGGCGAAGCCCTGCACACCATGACAACTCTCCAGCTGACGATCAGTGAGCTCATGCCTGTGCTCATCCGCACAGGCAAAGTGGCTCATCAGATTGACTTCAGCCACCTGCTGCGCACCACGCAGGCGCGCCGCCCAGTGCTGCAATTCAGCAGCACCAAAGCCCAGTCGGTGCATGCCCGAATCCAGCTTGAGCCAGACATTCAATGGCCGTACCGGCGCGCAGTCCAGCAGCCGCTGTGCTTGCTCGGCCCCCTGTACCGAGATATCCAGACCCAGCTCCATGGCCGCTGCATAATCCTCGGCATCGAAACAGCCTTCGAGCAGCAGCACACGTGCTTCGGGCGCCTGCCCGCGGACCACCCGCGCCTCCTCGACGCTGCACACCGCGAAACCGTCAGCCTCGCCACGTAATGCCGCCGTTACCGCCGCCGCCCCGTGACCATAGGCGTCTGCCTTGACCACGGCAAAAGCGCGCCGCCCCGGTGAGCAGTGTTTTGCCAAGGCATAGTTGTGACGAATGGCGGCCAGATCGACCGTGGCAACGAGGGGACGCATGGGAGGATTCCTGCACAACGAGGTGAAGCAGAATCTTAGGCTGAACGGCCGGAAGCTCCAAGTACGGCACAGGGTTTACTTGCGCCGATTGACCTGCCAGCTGTCACCTGAAGCTTATGACTGCCCTTTAGTCATCATCGAACTGGTAGCTGCCCGGCGCCAGGTTCTCGAAGCGCGAATACTTGCCAAGGAAGGCCAGTCGCGTGGTGCCGATGGGGCCGTTCCGCTGTTTGCCGATGATGATTTCAGCCACGCCCTTGTATTCGGTTTCCGGGTGGTAGACCTCGTCCCGGTAAACGAACATGATGATATCGGCGTCCTGCTCGATGGCGCCTGATTCGCGCAAGTCGGAGTTGACCGGACGTTTGTTGGGGCGTTGTTCCAGCGAGCGGTTGAGCTGTGACAGCGCAACTACCGGGCAGTTGAATTCCTTGGCCAGCCCCTTCAGGGAGCGGGAAATTTCAGAAATCTCGTTGGTGCGGTTGTCGCCGCTGGAGCCGGGAATCTGCATCAGCTGCAGGTAGTCGACCATGATCATGCCGATCTCGCCGTGCTCGCGCACCAGCCGGCGGGTACGCGCGCGCATCTCCGAAGGCGAAATCCCAGCAGTGTCATCAATGAACAGCTTGCGGTCGTTGAGCAGATTGACTGCCGATGTCAGGCGCGGCCAGTCATCGTCACTGAGCTTACCGGTCCGCACTTTGGTCTGATCGATGCGTCCGAGGGAGGCCAGCATACGAATCACGATGGAGTCGGCTGGCATTTCCAGCGAATACACGAGAATCGCCTTGTCCGAGCGCAGGACAGCATTTTCCACCAGATTCATCGCGAAGGTGGTTTTACCCATGGACGGACGCCCCGCGACGATCACCAGATCCGCCGGCTGCAGGCCACTGGTGGCCTCATCCAGATCAGTAAAGCCGGTGGACAGGCCGGTAATCGCTTCACCGGCATTGAACAGCGAGTCGATACGGTCGATGGCCTTGACCAGGATATCGTTGATGCCGATGGGGCCGCCGGTCTTGGGCCGCGCCTCGGCGATCTGGAAGATCAGGCGCTCGGCTTCGTCGAGGATTTCTTCGCCGGTTCGTCCCTGCGGCGCATAGGCACTGTCGGCGATTTCGTTGCTGATACCGATCAGCTGACGCAACGTGGCCCGCTCGCGAATGATCTGCGCGTAGGCCTTGATATTGGCCACCGACGGCGTGTTCTTCGCCAGTTCACCGAGATAGGCCAGGCCGCCCACCTGCGGCAGATGGCCTTCCTTGTCCAGCTGCTCGGACAGGGTTACCACATCGAAGGGCGAATTGCGTTCGGCCAGGGTGAAGATGGCACGGAAGATCAGGCGATGATCGTGGCGATAAAAGTCGCCATCGGATACCTGGTCAAGCACCCGCTCCCATGCATTGTTGTCCAGCATCAACCCGCCCAGCACGGCCTGCTCGGCCTCGATGGAATGCGGCGGCACCTTGAGCGCGGCGGTTTCCAGATCGTACTGCTGAGGGATGCTGATGTCGTTCATGGCACTCGAATTCTTTGTATTCAGAAAAAACAAAAGGCACGTCCCACTCACGTGGAAACGTGCCTGATGTTACTCGTCAGGCACCCGAGGTGCCAGACGACGGCCAGTATCAGCCAGCGATCACGATCAGCTTCACGGTCGCCTCAACGTCGCTGTGCAGGTGCACAGCCACGTCGTACTCACCAACCTGACGGATGGTGCCATTCGGCAGACGGATTTCGCTCTTGGCCACTTCCACGCCAGAGGCGGTCAGGGCGTCGGCGATATCGTGAGTACCGATGGAACCGAACAGCTTGCCCTCATCGCCCGCGGTAGCGGTGATGGTGACTTCCAGCTCGGCCAGCTGAGCAGCGCGCGTTTCGGCAGAAGCCTTGCGCTCGGCAGCAGCTTTTTCCAGATCGGCACGACGAGCTTCAAACTCGGCGATGTTGGCTGCAGTAGCAGCAGTAGCCTTGCGCTGCGGCAACAGGTAGTTGCGACCGTAGCCAGACTTGACGTTTACCTTGTCGCCCAGGTTGCCCAGGTTTGCGACTTTTTCCAGCAGGATGACTTCCATTTGAGTCTTACCTCTTAACTTTTAACCTTCACCGTTCGCAGGTCCCGCATCGTCATCACGAGATGCCCGACCGCGAAAATCAAAAAAACTGTCGACAATGGCCATGACAGCCAGTAACGGATAAATCACCTGCATGAACAGCACCAGCGTGACATACAGCCCAACCAGCCAGAACCGCTGCATCCGGCCCTGCGACACCAGCCCGTGAAGCAGTGCAACACCGGCAAACACCAGCGGAACACTGCAAAGCGGAGCCAGCATCGCCATCTGCACGCCCAAGCTCGGCCCGAACAACATGCCCGCCAGGAGCAGCATTGCCAGCACCGGCGAAAAGCGCAGCGCGCGGAACTCAAGCCCGAAACCACCGGGGTTGTACAGCAGTGCCTGCCAGTAACGCCCAAGTATCAGGCTGAGCAGGGTAACGATCTGCAGCAACGCCGCCAACAGGCCGGTCAAGACCGGTATCAGCAACGCCTCCAGCCGCGCCCGCTCTTCAACCGAAAGCTGCTGATAGGCTTGCGACAACATGTCGGGCAGCACTTTCTGCAATTCGGTCGCCAGCGCCGCAATCGGCTCGCCAAACACCGCACCAAGCGCTACGGCATACAGCAGCCCGAGGCCTACACTGCACAGCATCACACGGGGCCAGGCATTCTGGCTGCGCAACAACAACGCCAACCCGAAGGTTCCCAGCAGCACCAGCAGCGTGCGCGGATCACCGAAATACCACCAGGCCAGTGCGGGCAATACAGCCCACACCAATACACCCAGCGCGTCATTCAGCCCGCGGCGCAACAACACCAGGCTACCTGCAGCCGCACACAGCCAGAACAACATCGGCAGTGCCGCAGAGCCAGCCACCACTACGATAGCTTGCATACGGCCGCGCATGATGAATTCAGCCAGGGCGCGCATGCGATTTATCCTTACCTTTTACTGTCGAACAGCTCGATCAACGGCCGTGGCTGTCGGTGTAGGGCAACAGGGCCAGGAAACGGGCGCGCTTGATAGCGGTGGCCAGCTGGCGCTGATAGCGTGCTTTGGTTCCGGTGATACGGCTTGGAACAATCTTGCCGGTTTCGGAAATGTAGGCTTTCAGCGTGTTGAGATCTTTGTAATCGATCTCCTTCACGTCTTCAGCGGTGAAACGGCAGAACTTACGACGACGGAAAAAACGTGCCATGAAATAGGCTCCTCAATAGACCCGTGGATTACTCGTCAGCGTTGTTGTCGCGGCTGTCACTGTCGTTGTCATCGCCATCGTTGACATTGTCAGATTCAGGGCGATCACGACGCTCACGGCGCTCGCTACGGTTTTCCTCAGCCTTGAGCATCTCGGACTGTTCGGTCACGGCTTCGTCGCGACGGATGACCAGGTTACGGATGACGGCGTCGTTGTAGCGGAAGTTGTCTTCCAGCTCAGCCAGTGCCTTGCCGCTGCACTCAACGTTCAGCATCACGTAGTGAGCCTTGTGAACGTTGTTGATGGCGTAAGCCAGCTGACGACGACCCCAGTCTTCCAGGCGATGGATCTTGCCACCGTCTTCTTCGATCAGCTTGGTGTAACGCTCCACCATGCCGCCAACCTGCTCGCTCTGGTCGGGGTGGACCAGAAAGATGATTTCGTAATGACGCATTGTTGCTCCTTACGGGTTGCAGCCTGCCGCACAACGCGGATCAGGCAAGGAGTGAATCAGTTATGTTGACTTGCCAGCCAGAGAGGCGCGCAAACGCCTGCCATCCGGGCAAGGGGCGCAATTCTAGAGAAGCCTGGCCTGCCGCGCAAGGCGATCTGGTGATTATTTAACCAGCCATGCACTTTAGCGCCCAGCGCCCGTCCGCTCCATGCGAATGTTCTCCAGCAGGGTTCTGACCTGATGGATGTCATACGGCTTGAGCATGGTCCGCAAACCGGCCAGGCCTTCTTTCCGTACATCGACCTCGTAACCCGATGCAATCACCACGCTCAGCGTTGCATCGCGCTCACGGGCCAGCCGGACCAGCTCAATACCGCTCATGCCGGCCAGCCCGATATCCGTCAGCAGCACATCAAAACGGCGCTGCCCGAGCTGCTCCAACGCCGCCTCGGCCGACTCACAGAGACATACTTCATGACCAAGCTCATCCATTACCTCACCGGTGAGCATGCGCAAGGTGGGGTCATCTTCGACAAAAAGAATCTTCAGTCCCGGGCCCGCCTGTTCAATTGCATGGACGACAGCAGACGAGCGGCCCTGGCCACGCTCACCCGACTCAGGCGGACTCGATTCAGCCTGCGCGATATCGGCAGGCAAATAGACGCGCACACAGGTGCCTGTTCCCCTCTCGCTTTCCAGCACGACGAATCCACCACTCTGTCTGACGAAACCATAGACCACACTCAACCCCAACCCGGAAGCTCCAGAGCTGCTTCGGGTTGTGAAAAAGGGCTCGAACGCATGTTCAAGAACCTCCTGACTCATCCCCTCGCCCTGATCGATCACGCAGAGCTCCACGTACTTCCCCGCCCTGACGCCTGGCTGCGCAGCGAGCTGAACAGGATCGAGCAAGCAATTGCGCGCACTCAGGCTCAGCACACCACCATTGCCCATGGCGTCTTCTGCATTGACGGTGAGACGGTGAATCGCGTCCCGTAGATTGCCCGCATCGATATAAACCGGCCACAGTCCCTGCTCCAGATCGAGCGTGACAGTAGTCCCACTCCTCACTCCGACAGCGGACAACTCATCCATTCGCCCGAGCATCTCGGCAAGGTTCATCTGTTGGGGTCGCAAAGGTTGCCTGCCAGCGAAAGCCAGGAGCTGGGAAGCAAGACGAGCCCCCATATCGACACCACTTGCCGCCGACTCCAGACGCCTTTGCGCCGCTCCGTCAGACCCCAGATTGCGCCTCAACAACTGCAGGTTGCCGCCAATGATCTGCAGCATGTTGTTGAAATCGTGCGCGATACCACCCGTGAGCTTGCCGATTGCTTCAAGTCTTTCCGACTGCAACGAGGCAGCCTGGCCCTGCGGGTCGCCATGCAGAAGCTTGTGCACACCTTCCTGCACCTCGGCCATATCCTCAATGCTCAGCAGTATGCTGCCTGCATTTTCTTCAGCGTCCGCTACCGGAATATGCGTCATACGCCAGCATCGGCCTTTACGGGCAACAGTGCCCTCGTTACCGGTTGTAGCGGCACGAGCAGCATGAGCAGCCACCAACAAGGTGTCCGCCGCACCCGAAGCCAAAGCACGTGCGACGGACGCCAGACAATCATCGACCATGGCTTGAGAAAACTGCAGATTCTCTGCAAGCACTTCCTGGACCAGGCGACCGAGAATGTCCCGGGCGTCACGCCCAGCCAGTCGCAGGCATGCCGCATTCGCGTCAATGATGAGCCAATCACTGTTCAGCAACAGATAGGCGCTTGGGGAAATCCTGAAGAACGTCCCGAAGGACGGGTATTGCGGCATACAGCCTCCATGTTGCGTGCCTGAGACGGCTCAATGACAGATAACCAGAACGGCCTTGGCCAGACACAAGGGCCCGAATGACGCAAGCAGCAACGCCCGGATTGGATCGGATAATGGACAGCAGCCGAAGACGTACGTTCAAGCAGGAGGGATAGCGCCGGACGGCGCAGGAGCGCCCATCAGACGCCCCTGGAAAACATGTGCAAGCTTCGCCGAGCCTTTAACGACTGGCTGGCGAGCGACGCTGACGCAGTGCCTCGAACAGACAGACACCGGTCGCCACCGAGACATTGAGGCTGCTGACGCTTCCCGCCATTGGCAGCCGCACCAGGAAATCGCAATGCTCACGCGTCAGGCGTCGCATTCCCTTGCCCTCGGCCCCCATCACCAGCACGATCGGACCACTGAGGTCCTGATCATAGATTTCCTGCTCGGCTTCGCCTGCCGTACCAACAACCCACAATCCGCGCTGCTGCAACTTCTCCAGCGTTCGCGCAAGGTTGGTGACAGCAACCAGCGGAATCACTTCTGCTGCCCCACAGGCCACCTTGCGTACCGTGGCGTTCAGCGTGGCGGATTTGTCCTTGGGAATGATGACCGCCAGCGCACCAGCGGCATCGGCGGTACGCAGACAGGCGCCAAGGTTGTGCGGATCGGTGACGCCGTCGAGGACCAGCAGCAAGGGCGCGCCCTCGGTGCGATCCAGCAGCTCTTCGAGCATTGCATCGCCCCAAACCTGGCTGGGACTGACATCGGCCACGACGCCCTGATGAACACCCTCAACCCAGGCATCCAGTTCGCGACGCTCGCATTGACCGACACGAATCCTTGACTGTTCAGCTAGCTGGATCAGCGTCTGAACCCGCGGATCATCACGCCCTTCCGCCAGCCAGACCTGCTTGACCCGTTTCGGATGATGGCGCAGCAGCGCCTCTACGGCGTGCAGGCCGTAGATCTTCTCGAGATCGCTCATGACTTGCTCTTGCGCTTGCCTGTCGCGCCCCCATCCGGCTTGGCAAACGACTTGCCGCCCGCCTTGGGCTTCTGACCGCCGCGCCGGGACTTGCCACCGTCGGGCTTGCCAGCTTTCGCCTCGCCGAGCAGCGCCTTTTTCATCTCGCGGCTTTTGCGAACATCAGCGCCCACAGACTCCTTGGCTTTGGAAGAAGAACCCGCAGGGCCCTTTCTGCTACGTCCGTCCTTACGCTCGCCCCCCGCATCAGCCGATCCACGCTGACCAATGCCGGTCTTGCTACCGCCGCCAATCAGCTCGAAATCGATTTTCCGCTCATCAAGATCGACTCGCATCACCCGTACTTCGACGCTGTCGCCCAGACGGAAACTGCGCCCGCTGCGCTCACCTGACAGGCGATGATGCAAAGGATCAAAGTGGTAGTAATCGCCCGGCATGGCGGTCACGTGAACCAGTCCTTCAACATAGATATCCGTCAGCTCGACGAACAAACCGAAACCGGTTACAGCCGTGATGACACCGGGGAAGCTCTCACCGACCCTGTCCTTCATGAACTCGCACTTGAGCCAGTTCACAACATCGCGAGTCGCCTCATCGGCACGTCGCTCGGTCATCGAGCATTGCTCGCCCAGCTGCTCCAGCGCCGCCTCGTCATAAGGATAGATACGCGCCTTGGGCATGCTGGTTGCACCCTCACGGCGCACATGCGAGGTTTCACGACGTGAGCGGATCACACTGCGGATGGCGCGGTGAATCAACAGATCGGGGTAACGACGGATCGGCGAGGTGAAGTGTGCGTACGCCTCGTAATTCAGGCCGAAATGGCCGTGATTATCAGGGCTGTAGACCGCCTGACTGAGCGAGCGCAGCATCACCGTCTGGATCACATGGAAATCGGGGCGACCCTGGATGTGCTCCAGCAACGCCTGATAATCCTTGGGCGTCGGCCCCTCCTTGCCCTTGTGCAAGCTCAGGCTCAGCTCACCCAGGAAGGCGCGCAGTTTTTCCTGGCGCTCCAGCGGCGGCCCATCATGGACGCGATACAGTCCAGGCAGGTCATGATCCTGAAGGAAGCGCGCAGTCGCCACGTTGGCGCAGAGCATGCATTCCTCGATCAGCTTGTGTGCATCGTTGCGCTCGGTGGGCTTGATCGCCGCAATCTTGCGTCCGGCGCCAAAGACGATACGCGTCTCCTGCGTCTCGAAGTCGATTGCACCACGGGTATGGCGCGCCTTGAGCAGTACCTTGTACAGCGCGTGCAGATTCTTGAGATGCGGCAACACCTCGGCATACTCCGCACTCAGCTCCTTGCCTTCGGTGCTCTTGGGCTGCTCGAGCATGCAGCTGACCTTGTTGTAGGTCAGGCGCGCATGTGAATGAATCACCGCTTCATAGAACTGATAGTCGGTCATCTTGCCCGACTTGCTCAGGGTGATTTCGCAAACCATTGCCAGCCGGTCCACGCCGGGGTTGAGCGAGCAGAGCCCGTTGGACAGCTCCTCGGGAAGCATCGGCACCACGCGCTCGGGGAAATACACCGAGTTGCCACGCACCTCGGCTTCCTTGTCGAGCGCCGAGCCTACTTTCACGTAATGCGAAACGTCGGCGATGGCGACATACAGCCGGAAACCACCGGTCAGCAGCTTCCAGCCACCAGGCTTCTCGCAATAGACCGCATCATCGAAATCACGCGCATCTTCACCGTCGATGGTAACGAAGGGCAGGTGGCGCAGATCGACGCGCTTGTGCTTGTCCTTCTCTTCCACTTCAGGCTTGAGCCGCGATGCCTCTTTCAGCACCTCCTCAGGCCAGACATGCGGAATATCGAAGCTGCGCAGCGCCACATCGATCTCCATGCCCGGCGCCATGTAGTTGCCGATGACTTCGACGATATCGCCCTGGGGCTGGAAGCGCTGGGTCGGCCAATGGGTGATCTTCACCTCGACGAACTGGCCGGGCTTGGCATCCATGGAGCGACCGGGCGTCACCAGCACTTCCTGCTGGATCTTGGGGTTGTCAGCCATGACGAAGCCGATGCCGCTTTCTTCCTGAAAGCGTCCGACGATGGTTTCGTGGGCGCGGCTGATCACCTCAACGATAGCGCCTTCGCGGCGCCCACGCCGATCCAGCCCCGCCACCCGCGCCAGAGCACGGTCGCCATCAAATACCAGGCGCATCTGCGCGGGACTCAGGAAGAGGTCGTCGCTGCCATCGTCAGGAATCAGGAAGCCAAAGCCGTCGCGATGACCGCTGATACGGCCACACACCAGGTCCAGCTTGTCCACCGGGGCATAGGTGCCACGCCGGGTGTAGATCACCTGGCCGTCGCGCTCCATCGCACGCAGGCGGCGCCGCAGCGCCTCGATGTCTTCTTCGGAGCTCAGCCCGAACTCTTCCACCAGCTGCTCGCGTGCGGCAGGTGCCCCACGCTCACTCAAATGCTGGAGAATCAGCTCGCGGCTGGGAATGGGGTTTTCGTACTTTTCCGCTTCACGAGCGGCCTCGGGATCGAGGGATTGCCAATCGGCCATTAAGAGATGTCACCTTTCATTCATTTATTGAGGCAGAACGCCCTGTATCTATTGAAGCGCGAAACGGGCGTCTACGGCAGCTTTAGCGCAATTTTTTTTTAATCGACGGGGCTTTACAAGGTACAATCTCGCCCGTATAGTTCGCGCCCACAATGTCTGGTAGACGTTGTAACACGGAAACGAAGAAGCTACATCGTTTTGCAGTGCCCAGGTGGCGGAATTGGTAGACGCACTAGGTTCAGGTCCTAGCGGTGGCAACACCGTGGAAGTTCGAGTCTTCTCCTGGGCACCATTTATTCGATGAGCGCATCTCTGCTTTCGAGCGACTCATGAGACACGAAGTTTTGTCGACTTCGACCACGAACGACAAAAAAAGCCGATGAGCAATCATCGCAATGTGCCCAGGTGGCGGAATTGGTAGACGCACTAGGTTCAGGTCCTAGCGGTGGCAACACCGTGGAAGTTCGAGTCTTCTCCTGGGCACCACTCTTCAGAAAAAACCGAGCCAATGGCTCGGTTTTTTCGTTTCAGCCTTCCCTCTTTACTGCCTTGGCTGCTTCGCCGCGCATACAGCTCTGACGATACCTGCGAGCCTTAAATGCAGAAGGCCGCCCAAAGGCGGCCTCTGTTCAAGCAACTCCATTCGTTCAGGCGTAGGGATGACGCAGCACGATGGTCTCGTTGCGATCAGGCCCTGTGGAGATGATATCCACAGGCGCTTCGACTAGCGTCTCGATACGACGGATATAAGCGCGAGCATTGGCCGGGAGCTCTTCAAGGGTTTTGGCGCCAACAGTCGACTCACTCCAGCCCGGCAACTCCTCGTACACCGGCTGCAGGCCATCGTAGCTGTCTGCATCGGTCGGCGCATCGACCAGCACCTCACCATTGCGATCCTTGTAACCCACGCAGATTCGAATGGTTTCGAGGCCATCGAGCACATCCAGCTTGGTCAGGCAGATGCCAGAGATGCTGTTGATTTCGATGGAGCGACGCAGAATGACCGCATCGAACCAGCCACAGCGACGCGCGCGCCCGGTGGTCGAACCAAACTCATGACCACGCTCGGCCAGGCGCGCACCGACATCATCGAACAGCTCGGTAGGGAAAGGACCCGAGCCGACCCGCGTGGTATAGGCCTTGGTAATACCAAGAATGTAATCCAGATACAGCGGACCAAAACCCGAACCGGTGGCAGTACCGCCAGCCGTGGTGCTGGAACTGGTGACATAGGGATAGGTGCCGTGGTCGATATCCAGCAGCGAACCCTGGGCGCCCTCGAACATGATGCGCGCGCCTTGTTTGCGCAACTCATGCAGACGAGCCGTCACATCGGTCATCAGCGGCTTGAGCACTTCGGCGTAAGCCAGCGCCTCATCCAGCGTTTTCTGGAACTCGACCGGCTCGACCTTGTAGAAGTTCTGCAGGATGAAGTTGTGGTATTCAAGCAGCTCACGCAGCTTGACGGTAAAACGCTCGGGATTGAACAGGTCACCAATGCGCAGGCCGCGACGCGCCACCTTGTCCTCGTAGGCCGGCCCGATGCCACGTCCCGTAGTACCGATCTTGCCCTCTGAACGCGCCGCTTCGCGCGCCTGGTCCAGTGCCACGTGATACGGCAGGATCAGGGTACAGGCGGGACTGATACGCAGGCGCTCGCGCACCGGCACGCCCTTTTCTTCGAGCTTGGTGATCTCACGCATCAAGGCATCGGGCGCAACCACCACGCCGTTACCGATCAGGCACTCGACATTTTCGCGCAGGATTCCGGAGGGAATCAGGTGCAGCACGGTCTTTTCACCGTCGATGACCAGCGTGTGACCAGCGTTGTGGCCGCCCTGAAAACGAACCACGGCAGCTGCCTGGTCGGTCAGCAGATCGACGATCTTGCCCTTGCCCTCATCACCCCACTGGGTGCCCAGGACCACGACATTCTTACCCATAAACCTATGCCCTCTTCGGCGAAGCAGACCGGCCACAACAACCGGTGAAATATCGGAACCAGCCCAGCGCGATTGCGCGCGGCCGTTATCAGGACGCCAGTGGCGCCACCGTCCAGGTGTCTTCCTTCAATACCAGCTGGCGATCACAACCAACCGATAGCGCAGCCTCACAGGCCTGTCCATCCAGCGCCTGAACCACGCGCTCACCCTGCCCGCGCAGCCGGCAGACAGCCTGCCACAACAGCGGATCCGCAGTGTGCGGCGCCCAGATGCCCGTGACGGGCGAAACAAGCTCGGCATTGCCAAGACCAACCAGCGTCTTCAGGTCCGTCGAGAAACCCGTCGCCGGACGTGCACGACCAAAATCAGCCCCAATGTCGTCATAACGACCGCCCTGGGCAATCGACTGCCCCATGCCCGGCACGAACACAGCAAACACCACGCCGGTGTGATAGTGATAACCGCGCAGCTCGCCCAGATCGAAATACAGCGGCAGGCCCGGATAGCGCTCTGCCAGGCAGTCGGCGATCTGCGTCAAGCCTTCCAGCGCTTCGAGCACTGCAACCGGAGCAGCGGCCAGGGTTTCACGCGCGGCATCGAGCACCTCGCGCCCGCCACACAACCGCGCCAGTGCGCGCAACATAACTGCCAACGCAGGCTCGACATTGGTCGTGAGCCGCGCGATTTCATCCATTGCCTTGCGCTGCAGCGCATCGAACAAGCGCTGTTCGGCGTCCCCGGACAGACCTGCAGCGCGCGCCAGGCCGCGGTAGATACCCACATGCCCAAGATCCATGTGCACGTCCGGCACATTGGCCAGGCTGAGCGTTTCCAGCATCAGGCTGATCACCTCGATATCGCTGGAGGTACTGCTGTCGCCATAGAGTTCGGCGCCCAACTGGATCGGGCTGCGTGATGTGGCGAGCGCCTGGGGCTTGGCATGCAGCACGCTGCCGGCATAACAGAGGCGACTAGGCCCTTCGCGGCGCAGCGTATGGGCGTCCACCCGCGCCACCTGTGGTGTGATATCAGCGCGCAGCCCCATCTGCCTGCCGGAGAGCGGATCGATGACTTTGAATGTCTTCAGGTCGAGGTCCTGCCCCGCGCCGGTGAGCAACGACTCGAGAAACTCCACATGCGGAGTAATGACCAACTCGTAGCCCCAACTCTGGAACAGATCCAGCACGCGCCGGCGTGCAGTTTCGATACGTCCCGCCTCGGGCGGCAGCACCTCTTCGATGCCATCTGGCAGGAGCCAGCGGTCTACCGTTGCCATTTCGCCAATCACCCCTCGATACGGCAAGCCTAGTCAAGCAGACGAACACCGGGCTACAGCTTCTAGCTGGCCAACGGTCGCGTGCAATTTTGTTTGAAACATAGCGCCATGTGCTACGACCCGAAAGGATCGACATGCTGTCCGGTGCGGATCAGCCTGTAACCACAGGGACGCAGACGCAAAAAAGCCGGGTTTCCCCGGCTGGCGAATCATAGCAACGTTTTGCCAACGGGTCACCCGGAGGACGGTACCGTCCTGCCGGATGGAGGCCCCTGAACCCGTCGCTATTTCGCGGTTGCCGACTCCAAGTAGCGGAAGAAATCGCTCTTGGGATCAAGCACCAGCACATCTTCCTTGCTGGAGAAGCTGTCACGGTAAGCCTGCAGGCTGCGATGGAAGGAGTAGAACTCGGAATCCTGTCCATAGGCCGAAGCATAGATCGCCGCCGCCTGCGCATCACCATCACCACGCAACTCCTCGGCCTCGCGGAAGGCCTCGGCGAGCAATACGCGGCGCTGACGATCGGCGTCGGCCCGAATACCTTCAGCCAGTTCCTTACCTTTCGCCCGATGCTCGCGCGCTTCACGCTCACGCTCCGAACTCATGCGCTCGAAGACACTGCGGTTCACTTCGCGCGGGAGATCGATAGCCTTGACGCGCACATCGACCACTTCAATGCCGAGTTCCTGCTGTGCTGCACGATTGAGACTGTTGGTAACCATCCCCATCAGCTCATCACGCTGGCCCGACACAGATTCATGCAAGGTGCGTTTACCGAACTGGTCGCGCAATGCCGCTTCCAGACGACGGGCGAGTCGCTCATCGGCAATCTGTTTCATCCCGGAAGTCGCGGTATAGAAGCGCTCGGCATCATCCACGCGCCACTTGGCGTAGGAGTCGACCATCAGCGCTTTCTTTTCCAGCGTCAGGAAGCGTGAGGTAGTGCTGTCCAGCGTCATCAGTCGCGCATCGAACTTGCGCACGCTGTTCACGTAAGGAATCTTCATGTGCAGGCCAGGCTTGACGTCAGGCTCGACGATCCGACCAAAGCGCAGCATTACTGCGCGCTCAGTCTGCGACACGATATAGAAGCTGTTCCACAGCACAATCGCCAGCACCACACCCACGATAAGGGCGGTCAGAGACTTGTTACTCATTAACGGGCCTCCCTTGTACGCATCTCACGCGGATCGAGTTCCGTCGGCAGGCGCGTGGCCTGAGTCGAAGCTGACGACACGGTTGCCGGGGAAGAGCGCTCGGCACCGCTGCGGCTGTTGATCATCTTGTCCAGCGGCAGATAAAGCAGGTTGTTCTGCCCACTCTCGCCGGTGACGAGAACCTTGCTGGTATTGCTCATGACTTCCTGAATGGTTTCGAGGTAGAGGCGCTCGCGCGTCACCTCTGGTGCCTTGTGGTACTCGGCGACCAGTTTAGTGAAACGATCCGCCTCACCCTGGGCGCGCGAGATCACCGCATCGCGATAACCGCTGGCCTCTTCGAGCATACGCTGGGCCTGGCCACGCGCCTCGGGAATAACACCATTGGCATAGGATTCAGCCTGGTTCTTCTCGCGCTGCTCATCCTCACGCGCACGAATCACGTCATCGAAGGCTTCCTGCACTTCACGCGGCGCCGCCGCACTCTGCAGGTTGACCTGAGTGACAATGATCCCGGTAGCGTAATTGTCGAGGAAGCGCTGTAGACGCTCCTTGACTTCGCCTGCCATGGCTTCACGCCCCTCGGTCAGCACCTGATCCATTGCCGTTGAGCCAACCACGTGGCGCACGGCGCTGTCGGTTGCATGCTGCAGCGAGCCCTCAGGGTTTTCGACATTCAACACGAAAGCCTGCAGGTTGCTGATCTTGTACTGAACCGTCAGCGGGACTTCGATGATGTTCTCGTCTTCGGTCAGCATCTGCCCCTGTTTGCTGTAGGAACGCTCGCGGGTGACATTTGCCTGGAACTTGCGATCGAAGGGCGGGAAATAGATATTCAGGCCCGGGCCTACCGTCTCATGGTATTTACCCAGGCGCAGCACCACGGCCTGCTCCTGCTCGTCGACGATATAGATCGCATTCGCCAACCAGACAGCAAGCAGCAGCACCAGACCAACCCAGATCAGCGCAAAACCGCCGCGACGGCCTCCACCGCTCGACGACGAGCCGCCACCACGTTTTTTGCCGCCGAACATGCCATTGAGGCTGTCCTGCAGCTTACGGAAAGCCTCATCCAGATCCGGTGGACCTTTCTGATCGCCACCGCCACCGCCGCGACGACCACCGCCACCACTACCCCAGGGATCCTGGTTATTCGAGTTGCCACCCGGCTCATTCCAAGCCATAGCGCTCTCCATTCTAATAAAGCTAAAGGCGCGCCAAAGGCGCGGCCGCCAATGCTACCGAAAGCCCGGTTCAAACGGCTCAAAAGCCGCCCGAGCTTTATTGCAAAGTGTGTTGCTCCAGGAACTGTTCCGTATCGAAACCTTCCCGGCTGATCAGGCGCCGCAGCTCGACACGCTGCACGCGAACATTCAACAGGCTACCACCCTCTTCGTCGTGAGACTCGGATTGCACAGCACCCAGCCCGAACAACTGCGCCCGCAGCCGCCCGAGGCCCTGCGGAAGTCGCATCGTACCGATGAACAGATCATCACCAAGCAGCTCGGCGACAGCCTGCTTCAACAAATCTAGCCCCAACCCCATCTGTGCCGAAATCCAGACCCGCTGCGGGACGCCATCGGCGTTGCGCTGGATCTGCGGTTCGATGCCCTCGAGCAGATCCACCTTGTTGTAGACCTCAAGAATTGGCAATTCATGCGCGCCAATTTCAGTCAGCACCGCCAGTACCTGCTCGATCTGCTCGTCACGCTCGGGCTCGTGTGCATCGATCACGTGAAGCAGCAGGTCGGCATTGCTCGACTCCTCCAGCGTGGCCCGGAAAGACTCAACCAGCTTGTGCGGAAGATGCCGAATAAAACCGACCGTATCGGCCAGCACCACAGGTCCCAGATCGTCGAGCTCTAGACGGCGCAGAGTCGGATCGAGCGTGGCGAACAGCTGGTCGGCGGCATACACCGCAGATTCGGTCAGTGCATTGAACAGGGTGGATTTTCCGGCATTGGTATAGCCAACCAGGGACACCAACGGAATATCAGCTCGCCGGCGACCACGGCGCGCCTGCTCGCGCTGCCCGCGTACTTTTTCAAGGCGCTGCTTGATCTGGCGAATGCGCACCCGCAGCAGACGCCGGTCGGTTTCCAGCTGGGTTTCACCAGGCCCGCGCAGACCAATACCGCCCTTCTGCCGCTCCAGGTGAGTCCACCCGCGCACCAGCCGCGTACTCATGTGCTCAAGCTGGGCCAGTTCGACCTGCAGCTTGCCCTCGTGAGTGCGCGCCCGCTGGGCGAAAATATCCAGGATCAGGCCGGTTCGATCGAGCACACGGCACTCGAGCGCACGCTCAAGGTTGCGCTCCTGACTGGGTGTCAGTGTGTGATTGAAGATGACCAGCTCGACCTCGCCCTCACGAACGAGATCATGCAACTCCTCGACCTTGCCGCTGCCGATCAGAAACTTGGCAGACGGCTGATGTCGAGCCACATTGACGAAGCCAACGGCTTCAGCACCTGCCGAGCGCGCCAGCTCCCTGAATTCATGAGGATCTTCACGCGCCGCTGGATCCTGGCCATCCAGATGCACCAGGATAGCCCGCTCACCACCACCGGGACGTTCGAAGAACAAAGACAGCTCCCTTTAGTCGTTACCCGACTCGGACTCATCAGCATCGCCAGCAGCTGGCAAACGCACGGGACGACCTGGCACGACCGTGGAAATCGCATGCTTGTACACCATCTGGCTGACGGTGTTCTTCAGCAGAATAACGAACTGGTCGAAAGATTCGATCTGACCCTGCAGCTTGATGCCATTGACCAGATAGATGGAAACCGGAACACGCTCCTTACGCAAAGTGTTCAGGTAAGGGTCTTGTAGCGAATGCCCTTTTGACATGTGCCGCACTCCTTAGAGGATCTTTTTCATTAGTTTTTAGAATCAAACACAGCCGACCCGATGTTCTGAGGATAGCCGGTCAAATCGCAGTGTCAGCTCAATATGGTGAGCCTATTCAAGTATTTCAATGCGCGTGGCAGATTGTCGCGGCCCGAACTCTCCAACCAGTGAAGCCCCTCCCACCCCCGCAACCAGGTCAACTGGCGCTTGGCCAACTGCCGGGTGGCGATGACGCCAAGCTGAAGCATCTCGTCCCTTGAGCAGACACCGTCCAGATAACTCCAGACCTGCCGGTAACCTACCGCACGCATGGAAGGCAGCTCGGCATGTAGATCGCCACGCCCGCGAAGGGCTTCGACCTCTTCAACAAAGCCGTGTTCAACCATTTGCACGAAACGCTGCTCGATACGCTGATGCAAGACCTGCCGCTGGGCAGGTGCGATGCACAATTGCGCGACAGTATAAGGCAAGACACCCGCCTCCGGCGTGCCTACTCCGGCTTTTTGCAACCTTTGCCGGGCGCGGTGCTCGGTCATGCTGATACCGCTTACCCGATAAACCTCCAATGCCCTGACGAGTCGCTGAGGATCATTGGGATGGATCCGCGCAGCCGACTCGGGATCGACCTCCGCAAGGGCCTGATGCAGCGCTGCCAGGCCTTGGATTTGCGCCTGCATCTCCAGCTCGGCACGCACTACCGGATCGGCTGCCGGCATATCGGCGAGCCCTTCGATCAAAGCCTTGAAGTAGAGCATGGTGCCGCCAACCAGCAGCGGGATTCGTCCCGCCGCCGTAATATCAGCCATGGCCGCCAGCGCATCGGAGACGAATTCCGCTGCCGAATAGCTTTGCGCCGGATCGCGTATATCGATCAGCCGGTGCGGGAACTCCTGCAGCACCTCGGCTGAAGGCTTTGCCGTACCAATATCCATACCTCGGTAAACAAGGGCCGAATCGACACTGACCAGATCGCAGGGCAGCACGCGGGCAAGCTCCAGCGCCAGATCGGTCTTGCCGGCTGCAGTAGGCCCCATAAGAAAAATGGCGGGGGGAAGCTGGGACATAAGGGAATCCATAAAAAGAATGCTGCAAGCTTGCGACGATTACCTGCCGCGCAAAAACAGCTTGTCCAGCTCCGCCATGCCCAACTGGGTCCAGGTCGGACGACCATGGTTGCACTGGCCGCTGCGCTCGGTCTGTTCCATGTCGCGCAGCAGACCGTTCATTTCCGGCAGGGTCAGGCGGCGATTGGCGCGCACCGCACCGTGGCAGGCCATGGTGGCCAGCAACTCGTTGAGATGCGCCTGGATACGATCACTGCTGCCGTACTCCAACAGGTCGGCCAGCACATCACACACCAGCCGGGAGGCGTCGGCCTGTTTGAGCAACGCCGGTGTCTGACGGATAGCCAGGCTCTCCGGCCCAAGACGCTGCAACTCAAAACCGAGCCTCGCGAACCACTGCGCATGCTCCTCGGCACAATCGGCCTCTCGCTGGCTCACGGCGAGTGACTCGGGCACCAGCAGCGGCTGGCCACGCAGGCCTTCGCTGGCCATCGCGGTTTTCAGGCGCTCATAGGTAATGCGCTCATGGGCGGCGTGCATATCGACCAATACCAGCCCCTGGGCATTCTCGGCCAGGATATAGATGCCCTTGAGCTGCGCCAAAGCGTAGCCCAGGGGCGGCGTGTCATCGCCACTTTCCGGCAGCGGCGCCTCGCCAGAACCGGCCAGTGGCGAAAAAAACTCGCGGTAGGCCCCCTGCATTTCAGCCGTGTTGCCCACCGACATGGGCCGCAGCACCTGGTAGCCAGCCCCTGCTCCGCGCCAGGCGGGGGGGGTCGCTTGTGACTGCTCGCTCACGCTGGCGGCGAGGCTCATTTCATTCTGACCGGCGAACTCGCCTGCGGCCTGGCCGCTGACCTGGGCAATCGGTGCAGCACTGGCGGGCGCCGCCAGCTGGTCTTCAGGGCGCACCTCACCCAAGGCGCGATGCAGGGTTCCGTAGAGAAAATCGTGAACCATGCGGCTTTCACGAAAGCGCACTTCATGCTTGGTCGGATGGACGTTGACATCCACCACTGCCGGGTCGACATCGAGGAACAGCACGAAGGTCGGATGGCGACCATTGAACAGCACGTCACGGTAGGCCTGACGCACCGCATGGGCTACCAGCTTGTCTCGTACCATGCGCCCATTGACGTAGAAATACTGAAGATCGGCCTGACTGCGGCTGAAGGTCGGCAGGCCGACCCAGCCCCATAGGTGCAGGCCGTTGCGCTCGACCTCGATTGGCAGCGCCTGCTCCAGAAATGCAGCGCCGCACACCGCCGCCACACGCCGTGCCCGTGAAGCGGGATCGTCAGCCTGATGCAACGCCAGCACGCCCTTGCCGTTATGCCGCAGATGAAACGCAACATCGAAACGCGCCAGGGCCAGACGCTTGACCACCTCCTGCAGATGATCGAATTCGGTCTTTTCGGTGCGCAAAAACTTGCGCCGCGCCGGGGTATTGAAGAACAGATCGCGCACTTCCACCGAAGTACCGACCGGATGCGCCGCCGGTTGCACACGCGCTTCCATATCGCGGCCCTCGGTTTCCACCTGCCAGGCTTCGGCAGCGTCAGCGGTACGCGAGGTCAGGGTCAGGCGCGATACCGAACTGATCGACGCCAACGCTTCTCCGCGAAACCCCAGGCTCATCACCCGCTCGAGGTCTTCCAGGTCGCGAATCTTGCTGGTGGCGTGACGGGCCAGGGCCAGAGGCAGGTCTTCGGCGGAAATCCCGCTGCCATCGTCGCGCACGCGCAGCAGCTTTACCCCGCCCTGCTCGACATCCACCTCGATGCGCCTGGCGCCAGAGTCCAGGCTGTTCTCGAGTAACTCCTTGATCACCGAAGCCGGGCGCTCGACCACTTCGCCCGCGGCAATCTGGTTCGCCAGCCGCGGTGTCAGCAGCTGAATGCGTGCCGCTTCGCTCATGGTTGCGAAGCCAGGGTCGTCACGGGAATGTTGAGCGTCTGTCCAACCTTGATCACATCGCCCTTCAGGCTGTTGGCGCTGCGAAGCGCGGGCAGGCTGACCTGGTAGCGACTGGCCAAGAGCGCGAGGCTTTCGCCGGGGCGCACGATGTGTTCACGAGGGACGCTGGCGATCTTGCCGGAGTCGCGCATCCAGGCGATATAGGTGCCCGGCGGTGGATTTTCGTGGAAGAACTGCCGCACGCCACCATGAATCGAGCGGGCAAGCGCTTGCTGGTGGGCCTTTGTTTGCAGCTTGCGTGCCTCTGACGGATTGGAGATGAAACCCGTTTCAACCAGAATCGAGGGAATATCCGGCGACTTCAGCACCATGAATCCTGCCTGTTCGACCCGACGCTTGTGCAGCGGCGTGATCCGGCCCATGTTGCTCAGCACCTTCTGGCCCACGTTCAGGCTGGAGGCCAGCGAAGCCGTCATGGACAGATCCAGCAGCACGCCCGCCAGCATCTGGTCCTTGTCGCCGAGGCTGACATTACCTGCACCGCCAATCAGGTCGGAACGGTTCTCGCTGTCGGCCAGCCAGCGAGCGGTTTCCGAAGTGGCACCGCGGTCTGACAGGGCGAAGACCGAAGCACCATAAGCGGCAGAGCGTGGCGCGGCGTCAGCATGGATCGAAACAAACAGGTCGGCGCCCTTGCGACGGGCAATCTCGGTCCGCTTGCGCAGCGGAATGAAGTAGTCGCCGGTACGTACCAGCTCGGCACGAAAGCCTTTTTCAGCGTTTATCTGGCGCTGCAACTCCTTGGATATCTGCAGCACCACATGCTTCTCGTAGATTTTACCCGGCCCGATGGCGCCCGGATCCTCGCCGCCGTGACCGGCATCGATGGCGATGACGATGTCGCGCTGGCTACTGGGAAGCGGCGGCAATTTTGCTGGCAGGGTGGGCGATACAGGTTTGGCCGGCACGCTCGGGGTCACAGTAGCCGGAACCCTGGCGCTGGCCGCGGAGACATCTGTCGGGCTATCAAACAGATCGACCACCAGACGATGCCCATACTGCTGGTTGGGTGGCAAGGTAAAACTCTTGGGTGCAACCTGATTGGACAGGTCGATGACGATCCTGAGCGTGTCGGCATCATATTTCGCTGCACGCAAGCCCGCGACCGGGGTATTTTCAAGGGACAGGGACTCGAAGGGTCTGGCCAGATTGGCCTTGTCCACATCAATCACGATGCGGTCCGGTGCTGTGAGGGTAAACACCTTGTGCTGTACCGGACCGGAAAGATCGAAGACCAGGCGGGTATTGTCCGGCGCTCGCCACAGCCGAACGCTCTGCACGTCCGAGGCAGCCAGCACCTGGAATGCCGCAAGCATTAATGCCAAACCCGTTGCCAGCGCGCGCATGCGCATACCCAACCCCATATTGTTCATTGATTACCGATGGTCAGGATGGAACACCAGTCCGCGCCGCGCGCGCCCTGTGGCGTCAGGCACAGCATACGGCCAGCTCCGTGGGGCGTAATGGTAATGTCCAGGTCGGCCTTTGGCAAAACGCCCGTACCACGTTCCGGCCACTCTACCAGGCACAGCGCATCCCCCTCGAAATAGTCGCGGATGCCGAGGAACTCCAGCTCCTCCGGATCGACCAGCCGGTACAGATCGAAATGATAAACCCGCGCAAGCGGCGTTTCGTATGGTTCGACCAGAGTGAACGTAGGACTCTTCACCTTGCCCTGATGGCCAAAACCACGGATCAAGCCGCGCGACAGCGTTGTCTTTCCCGCCCCCAGATCACCATGCAGATAGATCACGCCCCGACCAGCGGTTGCCTGGGCGATGCGCGCACCGAGCACCAGCATCTCGTCTTCATCAGCGGCGAACAGCTTCAGCGGCGGCATGGTGAATGTGTCTCCAGTTGTTCACGGATGGACGGAATCAGGTCGGCAGCGGCAAGCCCCCTACCGAGTTCGCCATTGCGCTCACCAGCCACGGCATGCAGCCAGACCGCCAGGCAGGCTGCCTCGAATGGCGCCATTCCCTGCGCAAGAAGAGCGCCTGCCACGCCGGCCAGTACGTCACCCAGGCCGGCGCTGGCCATCGCAGGATGGCCACGATCACAGAGCGCGAGCCGTCCATCCACCGCAGCGACCAGGCTGCCAGCGCCCTTGAGCAGCACCGTACAGCCGTAGCGACGGGCCAGCTCTCGCGCAGCCCTTGGCCGGTCAGCCTGCACCTCGGCAGTCGTGCATTTCAACAGCCGCGCCGCCTCGCCGGGGTGTGGCGTCAGCAGACCGTCAACAGGTGGTTCGACGCCTGACTCAGCGAGCAGGTTCAGCGCATCGGCGTCCCACACCTGCGGGACTGGACATTGCGCGGCCAGCGACAGCAGGCTGCGCCCCCAGGGGGCCTGCCCCAGGCCGGGGCCTATCACCAACACATCGGCCCGCTGCGCCAGCGCGCTCAGGCCATAAGTGGACTCGATGCCGCTGCACATGATCTCTGGACGTCGCACCAGCGACGCCGTCACGTGCTCGGGCCGGGTCGCCAGCGTCACCATACCCGCACCGCAGCGTAATGCGGCTTCAGCACTGAGCAAAGCCGCACCGCCGGTGCCCAGATCACCACCAACCACCAGCACCTGACCGAAGCTGCCCTTGTGCGCGATCGGCGAACGCGGCGCGAGCCTTGGCAGATTCGCCTTGCATAGGCGCACCGTGTCGGACACGAGCTGATCGACGATAGCCGCATCGGCCTGCAGGTCATCGAACACCAGCACGCCGGCATAGGCCTGACCTTCGCCAGTGAACAGCCCTAGTTTGAGGCCGATGAAGCTGACCGTCAGCTCGGCACGCACCGCGCAACCAAGCACACTGCCGGTATCGGCACATAATCCCGACGGTATATCCACCGCCATGATCGGCAGTCCGCTGGTGTTCAGCGCTGCAATAGCACCGGCGTAAGGCTCGCGCACCTCGCCACTGAGCCCCGTGCCCAGCAGCGCATCGACCAGTACGCCCTGCAACGGGGCAGCCGCGGACCATGCTTCGATTGCCACACCGGCGCTGTGCGCCTCGGCGAAAGCACTGGCGGCGTCACCTTGCAAACGCTTGGGATCACTCACTGCAAGCACCTTCACCGACCATCCCGCACGCTGCGCCAAGGCTGCGATCAGATAGCCGTCGCCAGCGTTATTACCGCACCCAGCCAGCACCGTAACGCTGCCAGCCTCCGGCCAGCGACGACGCAACGCACGCCAGGCAGCATGGGCGGCACGCTGCATCAGTTCGAAGCCAGGAGTACCGGCGGCGATCAGGCGGGCATCGATCTCGCGCACCTGAGCGGCGGTGAATAGGGCGGTGGGCAAAGTATCGGTCATGGACACAGGATCACCAGAATGGAATATCTGGCAGAATTATACGCACCCGCCCGTCAAGCCGCCCTACTCTCCGATGCCCAGCCCAGCCCTCGATCCAGCCGCCCTCGCCCAGTCCATCAAGGAGTGGGGCCGTGAGCTCGGCTTTCAGCAGGTCGGCATTACCGATGTGAACCTCGGCGAGCATGAAGCGCACCTGGAGGCCTGGCTGGCAGCCGGCTATCAGGGCGAGATGGATTACATGGCCGCCCATGGAAGCAAGCGCTCGCGCCCCGACGAGCTGGTTCCCGGCACGCTTCGGGTGATTTCACTGCGCATGGACTACCTGCCCGGCGACACGCGCATGACCCAACAGCTGGCCGCACCGGAAAAGGCCTACGTGTCGCGTTATGCGCTGGGCCGCGATTACCACAAGCTGATCCGCAAACGCATTCAGCAACTGGCCGAGCGTATTCAGCAGGTGGTTGGCCCATTCGGCTTTCGTGCTTTCGTCGACAGCGCGCCAGTGCTGGAGAAAGCTGCCGGGCAGCAGGCCGGGCTCGGCTGGATCGGCAAAAACACCCTGCTGCTCAACCGCAAGGCCGGCAGCTGGTTCTTTCTCGGCGAACTGTTCATTGATATCGCGCTACCCATCGACGAACCGACAACGCGTGACCACTGCGGCAGCTGCCACGCCTGCCTGGACGTCTGCCCCACCGAGGCATTCGTCGGTGAGCGCGTACTGGATGCGAGACGCTGTATTTCCTACCTGACCATCGAGCTAAAAGGACCGATTCCGGTTGAGCTGCGCAGCAAGGTCGGCAACCGCGTGTTCGGCTGCGACGACTGCCAGATCGTCTGCCCCTGGAATCGCTTCGCCAGGCCAACCGAGCAAGCCGACTTCCAGCCGCGCCACAACCTGGACAACGCCGAACTGGCGGCACTGTTCCGTTGGACCGAAGAGGAATTTCTCAGCCGCACCGAAGGCTCGCCGCTGCGCCGCACCGGTTACCAGAACTGGCTGCGCAACCTCGCGGTTGGCCTGGGCAATGCGCCATCCAGCATCCCGGTACTCGAAGCGCTTCGGGCACGCCGGCAAGACCCTTCGGAGCTGGTGCGGGAGCACGTGGAATGGGCGCTATCGCAACATGCGCAGCGGGGGCTGCAGGCTGACCCCGACTAATAAGCCGAAGCTGCAGTTCTACCTACGCACGCTCCGTCGCGCACAACGCATGCAGTTGCGCGCCGTCCAGCGTTTCCTGGGCGAGCAGTTCGCGGGCACAGCGCTCCAGCAGATCACGGCGTGCCTGCAACAGCTCCAGGCTGCGCTGAAAGGCCGACTGCACCAATTGCTGCACTTCCTCGTCGATCGCCGTCGCGGTGCTTTCCGCGTAGTCGTGCTGCGGCTTCAGCCCGAGAACAGCCTCATTGCCAAGGAAAGAATTCGGACCACGCTCCAGCACCATATGGCCGAGGCGCTCGGACATGCCGTAGCGGGTGATCATGGCCCGGGCAATGTCGGTGACCTTGGCCAGATCATCAGACGCACCGGTGGAAAGATGGGTGAACACCAGCCACTCCGCCGCACGCCCGCCAAGCAGCACTGCCATCTTGTTCTCCAGCTCTTCCCGGGTCATTAGGAAGCGGTCTTCCGTGGGCCGCTGGATGGTGTAGCCCAGCGCGCCCATGCCTCGCGGAATGATCGAAACCTTGTGCACCTGATCCATCCCCGGCAGCGCCATGGCTACCAGCGCGTGGCCCATCTCGTGGTAGGCGACGATCTCGCGCTCGCGCGGGTTGAGCAGGCGGTTGCGCTTCTCCAGCCCGGCGACAATGCGCTCGATGGCAGAGGTGAAGTCTTCCATCGCCACCGCATCGGCATTACGCCGGGTCGCCAGCAGCGTCGCCTCGTTGACCAGATTGGCGAGGTCCGCGCCGGTGAAGCCAGGGGTCAACGCGGCGATGGCCTGCGGATCAACATTGGCGTCCAGGCGTGATTTCTTCAGGTGCACATTGAGGATCTGCACGCGCCCGACCTTGTCCGGGCGATCGACCAGCACCTGACGGTCGAAGCGGCCGGCACGCAACAGGGCCGGATCAAGGATTTCCGGCCGGTTGGTGGCCGCCAGCAGCACCAGCCCACTGGACGTATCGAAACCATCCATTTCCACCAGCAGCTGGTTGAGCGTCTGCTCCTTCTCGTCATGGCCGCCGGACAATGGCCCGGCACCACGAGCACGGCCCAGCGCATCCAGTTCGTCAATGAAAATGATTGCCGGCGCCTGCGCCCGTGCCTGCTCGAACAGATCACGCACCCGTGCGGCACCAACGCCGACGAACATCTCGACGAACTCTGAACCGGAGATGGAGAAGAACGGTACCTTGGCCTCGCCGGCCACGGCGCGCGCCAGCAACGTCTTGCCGGTGCCGGGCGGACCGACCAGCAGCACGCCCCTGGGCATACGCCCGCCGAGGCGACCGTAAGTCTGCGGGTCGCGGAGGAAGTCGATGATTTCCTTGAGCTCTTCCTTGGCCTCGTCGACCCCGGCAACATCGGCGAAGCTCACCTTAATGTCGGTTTCGACGTAGACCCGCGCCTTGCTCTTGCCGATCTGCATCATGCCGCCGCCACCCAGGCCACTGCCTATGCGCTTGAGGAGGAACAGCCAGATGGCGAAGAACAGCATCGCCGGAACGATCCACGACAGCAGATCACGCACCAGGGTGCTTTCTACCTTGCCGGTGTAGCGCACCGGATACTGCTGCAGATGCTCGGCCAGTTGCGGCTCGACGCGGTTGCTAATGAAACGTCGCTGACCGCTGGCCAAAGGTTCCTTGAGTAGCCCCTCGATGCGCCGCTCGGTGATCGCCAGCTCTTCGACACGGCCCTCCTTGAGGTGCTGCTCGAACTCGCTGTAGGGAATGGTCGCCACCTCCTGCTGGATCGACAGCAGATACTGCAGGCCAAAGAACACCAGAACAGCGATCATCCAGTAATTCATGTGGAACTGAGTTCGGTCTTTCACACCTGTTCTCCTGTGCCGCAGTCCGGGGAATTATGCGCGCTATGGGAGAGGCCTGTCTGAACCCAGATCAGTAATGCTGCACGCCGCTCAAAGACCGCCGCGCACGCCGAGCCCTACACCCAGCTCCGCCGCCACGGCAAAGGGCAGCAGCAGCGTGTCCAGCACGACACTGGCCGGCAGATCCAGCGCGGCATGCTTCGGCGGCATGGCACCGAAGCGCTCCATGGGGCAACAGCCACCGTTGAGGCTGTACCAGTCCAGGCGCGTACCGGAATAGATAATCGGCGCGCCAGGCTTGGCGGCATCCAGCGTGCGCACCGTGGCGCAGCCGCCGAGCTGGCTCAGCGTCACCAGGAGTAGCAGCGCTCGGCCGATCATCTCAATCGTCACTGACGATATGGTGCTCACCCCAGCGTGGCAGCATGTCCTGCGGGATGTTGAGCAGATTGAGAATGCGCGCGACGACGAAGTCGACCAGGTCATCGATGGTCTGCGGCTGGTGATAGAAGCCCGGCGAGGCCGGCAGGATGGTCACCCCGAGGTTGGAGAGCTTGAGCATGTTCTCCAGGTGAATGCTCGAATAAGGGGCCTCACGCGGTACCAGGATCAACTGGCGACGTTCCTTGAGCGCGACGTCGGCGGCACGCTCGATCAGGTTGTTGCAGGCGCCGGTGGCGATGGCCGACAACGTGCCGGTGGAACAGGGCACCACGACCATGGCCGTCGGCGCGCCAGAGCCGGAAGCCGGCGGCGCCATCCAGTCTTCCTTGGCGAAGACGCGAATCTGCCCGACCGCGGCGCCGGTGTATTCGGAGAGAAACGCCTGCATGGCCTGGGGCTTGGCCGGCAGCACCACATCGGTCTCGGTGGCCATGACCAGCTGCGCAGCCTTGGAGATCAGGAAATGAACCTCGCGATCTTCCTGGATCAGGCAATCGAGCAGGCGCAGGCCGTACTGCGCGCCGGATGCGCCGGTCATGGCCAAGGTGATGCGTTCCGGTCCGTTCATACATTTGTTCCCTTGTAGTCGCTTGGTCGTGTTCGGGCGGGCTGAAGCGGAACGCCGCCCGGCCCACCCTACTTGCTGATGCGATCCGCGTGGAAATGCCTTCGGCGATTTCCACCCTACCCACGGTCATCGTAGGGTGGAAAACCGCAAAGCATTTTCCACCTTGAGCAATCAGCTCAACGCTTCAGCCAGCTTGCCGTGCAGCCCGCCGAAGCCACCATTGCTCATCACCACCACCTGGGTGCCGGGCGTGGCATCGGCCTTGACCTTGGCAATGATCGCCTCGAGCGAATCGCATACGGTGGTATCGACCGGCGAGCCGGCAACGGTGGCAGCCAGATCCCAGCCGAGATTGGCCGGCGCATACCAGATAGCCTGATCCGCCAGCACCACGGACTCGGCCAGGCCCTCGCGGTGCGCACCGAGCTTCATTGAATTGGAGCGCGGCTCGACCACGGCAATGATCGGCGTGTCGCCAACCTGCTTGCGCAGCCCGTCGAGGGTGGTGGCGATAGCCGTGGGGTGATGGGCGAAGTCGTCATAGATGGTCACGCCATTGACCTCCGCGACCTTCTCCATGCGTCGCTTGACGCTACGGAACTCGCTGAGCGCCTCGGCGCCCTGCTTCGGCAGCACACCCACGTGACGGGCCGCTGCCAGGGTCGCCAGCGCGTTGCTGACGTTGTGCTGGCCGGTCAGTGTCCACTCCACCACGCCCTGCACGACGCCCTCGAAAATCACCTCGAAGCGTGAACCGTCGGCGCTGAGCAGCTTCGCCTGCCACTGACCGCCGTCACCGGTGGTCTGCACCGGTGTCCAGCAACCCATGCCGATCACGCGCTTGAGCGCCGTCTCCGACTCGGGATGGATGACCAGCCCTTCGCTCGGCACGGTACGCACAAGATGGTGAAACTGCCGCTCGATCGCTGCCAGATCGGGGAAGATATCCGCGTGGTCGAACTCCAGATTGTTCAGGATCGCCGTGCGCGGGCGGTAATGGACGAACTTGCTGCGCTTGTCGAAGAAGGCGCTGTCGTACTCGTCCGCCTCCACGACGAAAAATGGCGTGTCGCCCAGGCGAGCGGAAATACCGAAATTCTGCGGCACCCCACCGATGAGAAATCCCGGGCTCATCCCGGCATGTTCCAGCACCCAGGCCAGCATGCTGCTGGTAGTGGTCTTGCCGTGAGTACCGGCTGCTGCCAATACCCAGCGGCCCTGCAGCACGTGATCGGCCAGCCACTGCGGACCCGAAACATAAGGCAGGCCCTTGTTCAGCACGTACTCGACCGCAGGGTTGCCGCGCGACAGCGCATTGCCAATCACCACCAGATCCGGCGCGGGCTCGAGCTGGCTCGGTTCGTAGCCCTGGGTCAGTTCGATGCCCTGGGCTTCCAGCTGGGTGCTCATCGGCGGGTAGACATTGGCGTCGGAGCCGGTGACGCGATGGCCCAGTTCCTTGGCGAGAACGGCCAGCGAACCCATGAAGGTGCCGCAGATGCCGAGGATATGAATATGCATGAATGACCTCTGGAAAAGCGCCGCGCCGGGCAATCTGATTCGCGACGCAGCCGCGCATGTCAGCGCCTAAATTGCGGCGCAGATTAGCACAGCGCCCGCCTACTGGCCGCCACACCGCACGTCGCCTTGCCCGCCGACGAACGGGCTTTGATCTACGCTGAATCACAGCAGTCCCAACACAATTACAGTCCCGGAGACCCATCATGCATTACGCCCATCCTGGCACCGAGGGTGCCCTGGTCACGTTCAAAGCCCGCTATGGCAATTTCATCGGTGGCCAGTTTGTCGAGCCGGTCAACGGCCAATACTTCACCAACCTCTCTCCGGTGAACGGCCAGCCCATCGCCGAATTTCCCCGTTCCAACGCTGCCGACATCGAAAAAGCCCTTGACGCCGCCCATGCCGCCGCCGATGCCTGGGGCAAGACCAGTGTGCAGGCGCGCTCGCTGATCCTGCTGCAGATCGCCGACCGCATCGAGCAGAACCTGGAAATGCTCGCCATCACCGAGACCTGGGACAACGGCAAGGCGGTGCGCGAAACACTGAACGCCGACATTCCCCTGGCCGCTGACCACTTCCGCTATTTCGCCGGCTGCATCCGCGCCCAGGAAGGCACCAGCGCGGAAATCGACGAACACACTGCTGCTTACCATTTCCATGAACCGCTGGGCGTGGTCGGACAGATCATCCCCTGGAACTTTCCGATCCTGATGGCATGCTGGAAGCTGGCACCGGCCCTCGCCGCTGGCAACTGCGTGATTTTGAAGCCCGCCGAACAAACCCCGCTGGGCATCACCGTGCTGGTCGAGCTGATCGGCGATCTGCTGCCGCCGGGCGTGCTCAACATCGTCCAGGGCTTCGGCAAGGAGGCCGGCGAGGCACTGGCCAGCAGCAAGCGCATCGCCAAGATCGCCTTCACCGGCTCCACCCCGGTGGGCTCGCACATCATGAAGCTGGCCGCCGAGAACATTATCCCCAGCACTGTCGAGCTGGGTGGCAAGAGCCCCAACATCTACTTCGAGGACATCATGCAGGCCGAACCGACCTTCATCGAGAAGGCCGCCGAAGGCCTGGTGCTGGGCTTCTTCAACCAGGGTGAGGTCTGCACCTGTCCATCCCGCGCGCTGGTACAGGAGTCGATTTACGCGCCCTTCATGGAAGCGGTGATGAAGAAAGTCGCGCAGATCAAGCGCGGCGACCCGCTGGACACCGAGACCATGGTCGGTGCCCAGGCCAGTCAGCAACAGTTCGACAAGATCGTCAGCTACCTGGAGATCGCCAAGCAGGAAGGTGCCGAAGTACTCAGCGGCGGCGGCGTGGAAAAACTCGAAGGCTCGCTCGCCTCCGGCTATTACATCCAGCCAACCCTGCTCAAGGGCCACAACAGGATGCGTGTGTTCCAGGAGGAAATCTTCGGTCCAGTGATCGGCGTCACCACCTTCAAGGATGAAGCCGAGGCGCTGGCAATCGCCAACGACACCGAGTTCGGCCTGGGCGCTGGGGTCTGGACCCGCGACATCAACCGCGCCTACCGCATGGGCCGGGCGATCAAGGCAGGTCGCGTCTGGACCAACTGCTACCACCTCTATCCGGCGCATGCCGCGTTCGGTGGCTACAAGAAGTCCGGCGTCGGTCGCGAAACCCACAAGATGATCCTCGACCACTACCAGCAGACCAAGAACCTGCTGGTCAGTTACGACATCAATCCGCTGGGCTTCTTCTGAGGGACAGCGCGGGCGGCCCCACCGCCCGCGCCTCGAACAAGACACCTGCCGGGCGCCGTCATGGTGCCGAGGAGCCCGAAAAAGGTGCGTTCCTGCTGCACTTCGCAAACAAAACGCCATGAATCCAGCGGCTCTGGCGCAGGGCATGACGCTTGCTAGGGAGAGTTGCCAACCACCTGCGAGGAACGATCATGGCTCTCGAACACAGCAGTTCCACGTCCCCCCAACATGCCGTCGACTTCGAAGCAGTCGGCAGCAACTACTTTCAGGAACGCGAACTCAAGAAAGGTGCAGCCGGCTGGGTGCTGCTTGTCGGGCTAGGCGTGGCCTACGTGATTTCCGGTGACTATGCCGGCTGGAACTTCGGCCTCGCCCAGGGCGGCTGGGGTGGGTTATTCATCGCCACGCTGCTGATGGCCACCATGTACCTGTGCATGTGCTTCTCACTGGCCGAACTGTCTTCGATGGTGCCCACCGCCGGCGGCGGCTACGGTTTTGCCCGCACCGCATTCGGCCCGCTCGGCGGCTTTCTCACCGGCACGGCCATCCTCATCGAATACGCCATTGCCCCGGCGGCCATCGCGGTATTCATCGGCGCCTACTGCGAGTCGCTGTTCGGCATCGGCGGCTGGGTGATCTATCTCGCGTTCTACATCGCCTTCATCGGCATCCATATCTTCGGCGTCGGCGAGGCGCTCAAGCTGATGTTCATCATCACGGCCGTCGCCGCGCTGGCCCTGGGCGTGTTCATCGTAGCGATGGTGCCGCACTTCTCGGTCGCCAATCTGCTCGACATCACACCCACTACCGCAGCGGGCGCCAGCGCCTTCCTGCCATTCGGCTACGTGGGCATCTGGGCGGCGATTCCCTATGCAATCTGGTTCTTCCTCGCCGTGGAGGGCGTGCCGCTGGCAGCCGAAGAGACCAAGAACCCGCAACGCGACATGCCGCGCGGGCTGATCGGCGCCATGCTGTTGCTGCTGGCCTTCGCCGGACTGATCCTGCTGGTGGGCCCCGGCGGCGCTGGCTCCAGCACGCTGATCGAGTCCGGCAACCCGCTGGTGGAAGCGCTGACCACCGCCTACGGCTCCTCCACCTGGATGAGCGGCTTCGTCAATCTGGTGGGTCTGGCCGGACTGATCGCCAGCTTCTTCTCGATCATCTACGCCTACTCGCGGCAGATCTTTGCGCTGTCGCGCGCTGGCTACCTGCCGCGCAAATTGTCGCTGACCAATCGCAACAAGGTGCCGGTGCTGGCGCTGATCGTGCCAGGGGTGATCGGCTTCGCCCTCTCGCTCACCGGTCAGGGCGACCTGCTGATTCTGGTGGCCGTGTTCGGCGCCACCATTTCCTACGTGCTGATGATGGCCTCGCACATCACCCTGCGCCTGCGTCGCCCGGACATGCATCGCCCTTACAAAACGCCCGGCGGCATCTTCACCTCGGGCGTTGCGCTGGTGCTAGCCTGCATCGCGGTGGTCGCGGGCTTTCTGGTCGACCCGCGCGTGGTGATTGGCGCGGCGATCATCTATGGCATCTTCATCGCCTACTTCGCGCTCTACAGCCGGCATCACCTGGTCGCCGGCACGCCGGAAGAAGAGTTTGCGGCAATCGAGAAGGCCGAAGCGGCGCTGCATTGAGGAGGTAAAGATGGGCTACTCGCACAGCGTAGGCGGCACCACCTGGCGCTTCGACGACCTGCGCGAGGTGATGGCCAAGGCCAGCCCGGCGCGCTCCGGCGACCTGCTCGCCGGGGTCGCGGCGGGTAGCGACGCCGAGCGCGTAGCCGCACAGATGTGCCTGGCCGAGGTGCCGCTCAAACGCTTTCTTGGCGAGGTACTGATCCCCTACGAAAGTGACGAGGTCACCCGGCTGATCATCGACAGCCATGACGCCACCGCCTTCGCCCCGGTCAGCCACCTGACCGTAGGCGATTTCCGCAACTGGCTGCTCGGCGAGGAAGCCGACGGCGCAACGCTCGCCGCCCTGGCGCCGGGACTGACACCGGAGATGGTCGCGGCCGTATCGAAGCTCATGCGCGTGCAGGACCTGATTTTGGTCGCGCAGAAGCCGCGGGTAGTGACGCGCTTTCGCAATACCATCGGCCTGCCGGGGCGCATGTCCACCCGGCTGCAGCCCAACCACCCCACCGATGACGGCGCCGGCATTGCCGCGAGCATCCTCGACGGCCTGCTATACGGCAACGGCGATGCGGTCATTGGTATCAATCCGGCCACCGACAGCACCGCCGGTATCTGTGAGCTGCTGAAGATGCTCGACGCCATCATCCAGCGCTACGAGATTCCGACACAGGCTTGCATCCTCACCCACGTCACCACTTCCATCGAGGCGATCAACCGCGGCGCCCCGCTGGACCTGGTGTTCCAGTCCATCGCCGGAACCGAGGCGGCCAACGCCAGTTTCGGCATAAACCTGGCGACCCTGCAGGAAGGCTACGAGGCCGGGCTTTCGGTCAAACGCGGCACCCTGGGCGACAACCTCATGTATTTCGAGACCGGCCAGGGCAGCGCGCTGTCGGCCAACGCCCACCACGGCGTCGATCAGCAGACCTGCGAAGCCCGCGCCTACGCCGTCGCGCGCCGCTACAAGCCGCTGCTGGTGAACACCGTGGTCGGCTTCATCGGCCCGGAATACCTCTACAACGGCAAGCAGATCATTCGCGCCGGGCTGGAAGACCACTTCTGCGGCAAGCTGCTCGGCGTGCCCATGGGTTGTGACATCTGCTACACCAACCACGCCGAAGCCGACCAGGACGACATGGACATGCTGCTGACCCTGCTGGGCGCGGCCGGCATCAACTTCATTATGGGCATCCCGGGTTCCGACGACGTGATGCTCAACTACCAGACCACCTCCTTCCACGACGCACTCTACGTGCGCCAGGTGCTGGGCCTGCGCGCGGCGCCCGAATTCGAGGAGTGGCTGGCGAAAATGCAGATCCTGCGGCAGGACGGCAATCGCCTGCAGCTCGGCAGCGAGCTGCCTGAGCCGTTCCGCCAGGCGCTGGAGCAGCTGACGTGAAGGCTGACCGCCTCGTCGACGGGCCAACTCTGCGCCGGATCGCTCGGTGGAAAACGCTTCGCGGTTTTCCACCCTACGAGGACCGGGCCGCGCGGCAATCGACATGGCACCTCACCCTCCTTGGCGCGGGCATGCGCCGAACCGCCGCCAACATCGGCCAAAACGCCCCGACCCCAGCCCCGCACACCACCGTAGGGTGGAAAACGACCGCAGGTCTTTTCCACGCGTTGCCGTGACCGCCAGAAACCCGAGGTAGCCCATGCCCGACCGCTCGCCCACCACCACAAATCCCTGGCAGCACCTGCGCCAGCTCACCCCGGCGCGCATCGCTCTCGGTCGCGCCGGCACCAGCCTGCCCACTGCCGCGCAGCTGGATTTCCAATTCGCCCACGCACAGGCGCGCGATGCTGTGCACTTGCCGCTGGATTGCGAGGCACTGATGCACGAGCTGCAACAGCACAATCTGGACTGCCTGCGCCTGCACAGCGCCGCCACGGATCGACAGCTCTACCTGCAGCGGCCGGACCTGGGCCGGCGCCTGGACGAAAGCAGTGCCGCGATGCTCGACGCGCACGCCGGTGATGGCTGCGACCTGGCCCTGGTGATCGCTGACGGTCTCTCCGCCCTTGCCGTACAGCGCCACGCCCTGCCCATGGCGTTGAAGATCGCCGAGCATTGCCAGAGCGAAGGCTGGTCGCTCGGGCCAATCAGCATCGTCGAGCAGGGCCGCGTCGCCGTGGCCGACGAAATCGGCGAGCGCCTGGGCGCACGGATGGTGCTGATCCTGCTTGGCGAACGCCCCGGCCTCAGCTCACCAGACAGCCTGGGCCTGTACTTCACCTGGGCGCCGAAGGTTGGCCGCCACGACGCGCAACGCAACTGTATCTCCAACATCCGGCCTGAAGGGCTCGTCTACAACCTGGCCGCACACCGCCTGCTGCATCTGATGCGCGAGGCTTGCCGCCGCCAACTCTCCGGCGTGCACTTGAAAGACGAAGCCGAGGTGCCGGCACTGGATGGCACACCTCGCACGGGCAACTTCCTGCTTGGTTGACCGAACCGCCTGAGAACTACGGCGCCGTAAATCTCTCGCAAAGAGGCCGTACCGGGCGTCGATCTCCGACGCTCCAGGACCGGCCAGCCTGCACGGGAACAGTCAAGGCATTCGGCATACGCTATCCAGCAACGATGCGCACCGCGCATCTTGCCGCACACCCTCACCACGCTTATGGTTGGGCACCCTCTGGTCGGAACCTTCGCATGTGGTCATTTCGTGCCTGGCAGCGCAAGCGCGTTCTCGCTCGCAATCCGCTCAGCCCCGAGCTGTGGTGCAGCGTGCTGGACAGCCTGCCGATCCTCGACGGCCTGAGCGACGAGGAGCAGACGCGCCTGCGCGAACGCAGCGTGCTGTTCCTGCATGACAAACGCCTCACGCCATTGCCGGGCGTTGAACTGCAGATCGAAGATCGCCTGCGGCTGGCTATTCAGGCCCAGCTGCCCTTGCTGCACCTGGCCGACCTCGACTGGTACCAGGGCTTTCATGAAATAGTCATTTATCCGGACGACTTCCGCAGCCCGCAGAAGCATCGCGACTCGGCCGGTGTGGTGCATGAGTGGGACGGCGAGCACAGCGGCGAAGCCTGGTTGCAGGGGCCGGTGATCCTTGCCTGGCCGGGCGTGCAGCAGAGTGGCGGCTGGGACGGCTACAACCTGATCATCCATGAGCTGGCGCACAAGCTGGACATGCTCAACGGCGATGCCAACGGCCTGCCGCCGCTGCATCGCCACATGCGCCTGGACGCCTGGGCCAGCGCCATGCAAAGCGCCTACGATGCATTGAACGAAACGCTGGATGCCAACCCCGAAGCCGAGACACTGATCGACCCTTACGCAGCGGAAAACCCTGCAGAGTTCTTCGCCGTAACCAGCGAGTACTTCTTCAGCGCGCCAGACCTGCTGCAGCAGGCCTTCCCGGAAGTCTATGCACAGCTGGCCGAGTTCTATCGCCAGGACCCGCTGGCACGGCTGACAGCACTGCAACAACGCCATCACCCGTACAGGGAACCGCGCTAAACCCCCGTCGTCGAATACGCGTCGCATCCGACCGCACGCGTTATGTCCACGCGACGTGGCAAAACGCCCGACAGTGCGCCTATAATCGCGCCCACTTTTTACGCCCCAGGCCGCCTTGGCCGTCCACGGAGCAATGTGCATGAGCTACAGCAAAGTCCCGGCCGGCAAAGACCTGCCCAATGATATCTACGTCGCCATCGAGATCCCGGCCAATCACGCGCCGATCAAATACGAAATCGATCACGACACCGACTGCCTGTTCGTTGACCGATTCATGGCCACGCCGATGTTCTACCCGGCCAACTACGGCTTCATCCCGCACACCCTGGCCGACGACGGCGACCCGCTGGACGTGCTGGTCGTCACCCCCTATCCGGTTGCACCGGGTTCGGTCATCCGCTGCCGTCCGGTGGGCGTGCTGAACATGACCGACGAAGCCGGCGGCGACGCTAAACTGATCGCCGTCCCCCACGACAAGCTGACCCAGCTGTACGTGGACATCAAGGAATACACCGACCTGCCGCCACTGCTGATCGAGCAGATCAAGCACTTCTTCGAGAACTACAAGGATCTCGAAAAGGGCAAGTGGGTCAAGGTCGAGGGCTGGGGCAACGCCGACGAAGCCCGAGCAGCAATTACCAAAGCTGTTGCGGCTTACCAAAAATAAGCCAATACCGCCAAAGGAAAGCCGGCCACAAGCCGGCTTTTTGCTTTATAAGCACATGATAAATAACGAAAAATTATAATAATCGATTGAGCCGGCAGCTTGACCCACCCCTTGGTGTGCCAGCAAAAATCCACTCCGTCAATGAAGGTGGTAATGGCCTTGCCTGGCCGCTCGCCTTTTTTCTGGTTCCTCACAGCACCTCTCTGGCATCCAGACGGGCCAGCAGATGCTCGCCCCATGCCCAGAGCGCCTCGCGGCGAGCATCGGGCATGCGATCAAGATTCTTGTAGGTCAGCGACAGGCGCGGATTAGTGCTCAGCTGCCCACGGTGGCGCATCAGAAAATGCCAGTACAGCGCGTTGAACGGGCAGGCCCGCGCGCCGGTAATCTCTGCCACCCTGTAGGCACAACTGCCGCAGTAGTTGGACATGCGCTTGATGTACTGACCGCTGGCGCAGTACGGCTTGGAGCCGAGATAACCACCGTCGGCATGCATCATCATGCCCAGTACATTGGGCAATTCGACCCACTCGAAGGCGTCCATGTACACAGCCAGATACCAGTCACTGATCTGCTGCGGCTCAATACCGGCCAGCAGTGCGAAATTGCCGGTGATCATCAGGCGCTGAATGTGGTGAGCGTAAGCATGGTCAAGGGTCTGACCTATCGTCTGCCGCATGCACTGCATGTGGGTCTGCCCGCTCCAGTAGAACGCCGGCAGCGCCCGGGTATTGCCAAAGGCATTGCGCGTCGCATAGTCCGGCATGTGCAACCAGTAGATCCCGCGCACATATTCGCGCCAACCGATTAACTGTCGGATGAAGCCCTCGGCGGCGTTGAGTGCCACCCGCCCCGCATGGAAGGCGGCCTCCACGTCAGCGTACAGACGGCGCACATCGAGCAGGCCGACGTTGAGTGCGGCGCTGATCCGTGCATGGAACAGGAACGGCTCGCCGCTGGCCATGGCGTCCTGATAATCGCCGAAATCCGCCAGGGCATGGTTGAGAAAGTGCTGCCACAGGGCTTCAGCCTCGCCATGGGTCACCGGATAATCGAAGGCCTCCAGACTGCCGTAGTGATCAGCAAATCGCTCGGCGACCAATGCCAGCACTTCATCCGTAATCACATCACGGGCAAAACGACATGGCAGGGGCATGCGCAGGCCCTTGAGCAAGGGCTTGCGGTTGTCAGCATCGAAATTCCAGGCTCCGCCCAGCGGGCTGCCGTCGGGTTCGAGCAGCAGTCCGGTCTTGCGCCGCATTTCCCGATAGAAGAACTCCATGCGCAGCTGCTTCTTGCCCTGCGCCCAGCGCTCGAATGCTTTGCGCGAGCAGATGAAACGGGTATCGGTATACCAGGTAATCGGCAGGCCGCTCTCGCGCAGAGACTGCTCAACCCGCCAGTCACCTGCCTCCGTAATGTGAATGGACGCCGGCTGCCAGCGCTCGACATGGCGTTGCAGCTCACCCACCAGACTGCCGCTATTGGCCGGATCGTCGAGGGTCACGTACTCAACACGCACCCCACGCGCACGCAGCGCCTCGGCAAAGTGACGCATGGCACTGAACAGGAAGGCAATCTTCTGCGGATGATGGGGCACATGGCGGGCTTCTTCGGCCACCTCGGCTAGCAGTACCCGATCCTGTTCGATATCGATCCCGACCAGCGAGGCCAGGTTGAAGGCCAGCTGATCCCCCAGGATGAGCCGCAGCGCGCCAGAGTTGGACGAAGTCACAGCTCGATCAGCTCCATGCTGGAACGGCCGCGCAGGTAACGCCAGCCCAGATGCAGCCAACCTGCGAATGCTGGCTGGTGATCCCGGCATCCATTACCGCCAGTGGGCGGGTGTCGAGCAATAAAGTCAGCTGCCCCATTGCGAGCGCATGCTGGTCAGCAGACGCAGCGGCTCGCGTCGTCCCTCACTGAGGCCGCACATCTCGTCGTAGGCGCTGGCATGGACCAGATAAAGGGGTACGTCCGGCGCCTGTTCAAGCAGATAGCGGGCGTGCTCGACCGAGCGCAAGCGCATTGCCTTGTCGCACTCGTCATGCAGGCCGTGGATGCGGCCATCCATGTGCGCATTAAGCAGGTAGATTCCACCCTCAATCGAAACCAGATCGAGTGATTCGATGCGCCCCGCCTGGGCATGAGTGATCAGTTCGTGCAGTTTCATGGCATTACCTAGACCCCATTAACCTGTACAAAATATCAGAAATGAATAGTTTTCGTACAGATTTAATGCCTGCTTGGCGGAATGCGGATGCTCGTACCGGGCGAACTGTTCAGACCGGATGAAACACCGGGACCATGAAGGTCAGCCCTGACATCCACCACCACCTTGATCAGGTCGAAACGCATGGCGCTTTGCCTGCGTATTGCGCCCTCACCGGGCGCTGATGGCGTCGAGTACACCCATGACTTCCCCCCGAGGCGGCAGGTTTGGCATCCGGAAAGCCCGTTCAGGATGTTTGGGGTAGTACTCGGCAGTTCAGGCGCTTAGCCATGCTCCCCCTCCCGCTCCCTTGACCTGATAGAGAGCATCGTCAGCCAGGCGCAACAGTGTGCGGGGATCGATACAGTCCTCAGCCTGCCCCGGCACTCGTGTAACCAGACCGATGCTTGTACCGACACGCACACCATCGGAAGACGAAACATTCAATGCTGCGACGCCTTCAATCACCTGTTGCGCCACCAGGCGAGCACCTTCGCCATCCGTATCACGCAATACCAGCACAAACTCGTCGCCGCCATATCGAGCCGCCAGATCAGTCTCTCGTCGGGCACAGCTTTGCAGCACCGCAGCAATACGTGCCAGCGCACGGTCACCGGCTAAATGCCCGAGGCTATCGTTGATCAATTTGAAATTATCCAGATCCACGATCAATAGGCTCAGCGGACTCACCGATCGCTGAGCCCGACGCCAGCTTTTGGCCAAGAAGGTTTCGAAACGCCGGCGGTTGGCCAGTCCTGTCAAAGGATCGTGCTGTGCCGAATGTTCAACCGCCTGCTCGATCAACTTGCGCTGAGTAATGTTCTGATGACTGACCACAAAGCAGCTGATGCCGGGATGCTGTACGGGTACTACGCGCATGATGAACCAACGCTGCTCGCTGGGACTGTGGCAGGGGTACTCGCAATAAAAATGCTCAATTCGCCCGGATAGCACGGCCTCCAGCCCCGCAGCGATATCTGCAACATTGGCATCGCCACAGTGGGTAGCCGTCTTGCAAACGCTCAGGTAGTTGTGGCCAATCCAGTCAAAATCGTAGGACAAGCCATTGTCATGCGCGAAATGACGCCAGCTTTTATTGACGAACAGGATTCGCCCCTCAGGGTTAATCAGAGCGAATTGTTCCTCAAGCGAATCGAGCACGGCACGGTAAAAATCATTGCTCAAGGGACCGTCGCGCGCAGTACCGTCCAGAAGCCCAGCGTCCATAAATGTCTCCGTCATCAATGATCGGTCGGGCGCACTGCCTCTCCTCGGAGCAGATAGCAGCTTGCCTGTACCGGACACGCCGACCCTGTTCACATTCACGGAAAAGGCGTTGCGCTCGGCTGCACACCGAGGTTGCGCCATATGTTGGACAAAAACGAGGATATTAGACGGTCGAGGCTGAGCTGTCATAGCTCAGCCATACGCAAGCAGGTCATGGCATCACGGGCCGCGTCCGATATGACGCCTCCAGACGCCTGCCCGACCGCTTGGCAGACGTGCCCCCACCAAGCCTTACCCTTGGCGCCGGATTAAAACCGACCGCACCGACCGATGCGAGTCGGTGCAATGCGGCTGCGCGGTTAAACCTTGAACGCCTGTACCAGCGTATGCAGGCGATTGGCCAGGGCACTGAGTTCGCGGCTGGTTTCCACATTCTGGTGAGAGGCGTCGCTGGTTTCCTCTGCGATCCCGCTGACGTTAGTGATGTTGCGGTTAATCTCTTCGGCCACGGAGCTCTGCTCCTCGGCGGCTGACGCGATCATGGCATTCATATCGTTGATGGTGGCCACGGCAGCGGTAATCTGTTGCAGCACGCGACCAGCCTCGGCCACCTGACTGCGGCCCGCTTCAGCCTTTTCGCAACTCTTCTCCATGACCTCAACCGCACGGCGCGCACCACCCTGCACCTTCTCGATCATGCCCTGGATCTCTGCGGTGGAGTGCTGGGTACGGGAGGCGAGCGAGCGCACTTCGTCGGCTACCACGGCGAAGCCTCGACCTTGCTCGCCAGCACGGGCCGCTTCGATGGCGGCGTTAAGGGCCAGAAGGTTGGTCTGGTCTGCGATCCCGCGAATCACATCCACCACCGAACTGATGGTGGCGCTGGCATTTTCCAACTCACCGATAACCGTGGCAGCGTGTTCAACCTCGCCGGCCAAGCTGTCAATCATCTGAATACTCTGAGTCACCACCTGCTGACCAAGCTCTGCTTCGCTGTCGGCTTTCTCGGCGGCGTGGGCAGCGCTGGCGGCATTGCTGGCGACGTCCTGCACAGTGGCGGACATCTCGTTCATGGCGGTGGCCACCTGGTCGATTTCCAAGTGCTGGCGATGAATGCCCTCTCCAGTCTGTCGGCTGACCGTGGCAGTCTGCTCGGCGGCGGCGGCCAGCTGCTCTACGGCCTTGGACAGCTCCCGGATGGTTTCCTGCATGTGGTCGGCCATCGCGTTGAAACAGTCGGCGATGTTGCCCAGCTCGTCCCGACCGCGGTATTCGACACGATGCATCAGGTCGCCATCGGCCAAGCGTTTGCCGCCGTACAGCAAGGCATTCACGGCCTGACCAATACCCCACAGGGTGGCCCAGGCCAAGGCGGAAGAGAGAACCAGAGCCAGCACCAGCACCACGCCCAACCACAGCAGCAGAGTATCGAAGTGTTTCTCGGCAGAGGTGTAGGCGGTTACTGCATGGATATGCAGGTTATCGGAGTAGGCCTGCACCTTGTCGAAGGCAAGCGTGAAGGATGGCTGCAGCGTATCCAGTAGCAAACCATTGGCTTTCAGGTAATCACCGCCGCGCATTAGCTCCATGACCGGTCGCACGCCGCGATCCAGATAAAGGCTCACCGTACGCTGCATTTCCTCAGCAAGGGCACGCTCATTCTCATCCAGGTTCCCGGCTAGCAAGGTTTGCAGCAGCTGCTGGCTATTACCAACGCTCCGCTCGACGCTGTCGAAATGCATGCTCACATGGTGATTGTGGGCCTGCTCATAGTCGCTGCCGGGCGCATGCTGCAATGCCAGCAGCAACTGGGTACGTGCTTGATGCATTTCATTGACCAAGCGGCTGACCTGGTCACTCGGCAGCAACCCTTCGTAATAAAGATGCGTCAGATCGGTGTTACTGCTGCGCATGCCCGACAGGGCGAAGCCCACCATCAGAACCATCAGCATGCAAAGCAGTGTAATCAAAGCCACCAAGCGGGCCTTGAGAGAAAAGCGGGTAAGCCATATGCGCACGTCAAAAGCCTTGATTGTTAGAGATTTTTGTCAGGTTAAGGCTTTTTGCCATCTTCGAGATGCTGTACGTCAAAAGGAACCGATATTTCGGCAACCGTGCTCGGCATAAGGCTTTATTCCTGCCCTCGCGGGGTGTAGCACCCCCGATTAGACCGTCCCTCCTGTACTGTCAGTCTGGCAGTCACGAAGGTTGATTGCGCCTAATGCTGTGGATGCGCAGCCCGGCTCACGTATCCAGATGACCCGCTAAAAACTGCGTCAGCCTGGACTGCATGAACCGCGGCTCGTCGCCCAGATTGGCGACAGGGGACCCCTTAAGCTGCTCTGCGACCAGCTCTGCTCCCGCCCCGGCCAGCGCCAGAGGGCAGTCGATGGTAAGCGCAAGCTTGTTCAGCTGGCCCAGAAGCGCGAGGGAGGGAGGAGCAGGTGCAAAAAGCACCAGCGCCCTGGGCTGAATAGCCTGACAGAGCAGCGACATCTCATTGAGCGGCTGGCCCAGCGGTAGCACCCTCACCGCGCCGTTGTCACCGCCTAGCAGTAAGCCCGTGACCAGCAGTTCCAGTTCACGACACTGCTCGGGCAGTGCGGCGAGCAACACGCAATGATCTGCACCGCGCCGCACAAACTGCAGGCGCTGCAGCACGCGCGCACGGAGAAAAGCGTCATAGAACAACCACTGACTCAGTTGACCGAAGCCGGTCTGATGCAGAAGCTCCTGCCACAGGGGCAGCAGCACCCGGGCAAAGACCTGCGAGGTCGGGTAGGTCGAGAAAACCTGCCCGTACAGCTGTTCGAGACGAACCTCATCGAATGTCGCAAGCGCCTGACGAATACCCGCCTGCCACTCAAGCCACTCTGAAGTATCTGATGAAACATCGTCTGCAATCACCGAAGCGACTGCAATCGGGGGAGGGGCATCGTTCTGGGCCGGTCGACTGCGCGCCAGAAGCGTCCCGACCTTGCTCACCGCCACACCACGCTCGGTCCAGGACAGGATGTCGCGAATAGTCGCCACGTCGTCCAGCGAATAGAGGCGATGCCCGCCTTCGGTCCGCAGCGGCTGAATCAGACCGTAGCGCCGCTCCCAGGCACGCAGCGTGACCGGATTGACCCCGGTCAGACGCACAACCTCGCGGATGGGTAGCAACTCCTGGCTGGCAGAATGCTCGGGGACGATGAAAAGAGGCTCAGGTCGCTCGGTCATGAAAAGGGTCAACCCTGGTGTATGGGTGGCGATATTGTACAGGCGGCAGCATTTGTAGAACGTAGCATGACCTGCAGCGATCCTAAAAAAACCATCAACAGGTTTGGCAACGCGGCGCTATTCGATCAAGCTGATCTAGAATGCTGCAATCCGTATCGAGAGCCTGAGCATGATCAACGCAAAACTGCTGCAACTGGTAGTTGAAGCATCCAACGATGGCATTGTGGTCGCCGAGCAGGAAGGTGACGACAATATCCTGATCTACGCCAATCCCGCCTTCCAGCGCCTGACCGGCTACGCGGTGGATGACATCCTCTATCAGGACTGCCGCTTCCTGCAGGGTGACGACCGGGAGCAACCCGGCCTGACAGCAATCCGCGAGGCGGTCCGGAAGCTGCAACCCTGCCGCCAGATCATCCGCAATTATCGCCAGGATGGCAGTGCCTTCTGGAATGAGCTGTCAATTACACCTGTCTTCAACGAAGCCGATCAGCTCACCTACTTCATCGGTATCCAGAAGGATGTCAGCGTCGAAGTCCAGGCCACCGAGCGAGTACGCGAACTGGAAGCGGAAGTCGCCCTGCTGAAGAGCCAACTGGCTCAACTGCAAGACAAGGCCTGACGACATCTGGCGGGCCTGGCTCAGTCCGTTCGACGGCAGCACTGACAGCCTTTTCAGTCCTCCATGAGCAGATGCATTCGCAGCCACGATCAGCGTGCCCTGCCGGGGTTTCGCTGCAACCTGCAATAAGCACCTGCAGCATCTCATTTCTGCCTGATTCTCCCTCCAGCCGAGCCTCGGCGGGCTCGAGCCGCGCACCCGCGAATGCCTGTAGCCACAAAAAGCCAGACACTCAGCCAGCGACTTTCTGTACAAATCTCCTAAACCCTATACATATCTTATTGCTTGTATAGTATTTCGCATCATTGTAATCTCCAGTTGCAACCGGGAAGTCTGGCTTTTCGCCATCCGGTCACTGGCAATTCAGGCTGTGTCTATCGAGGAAAGCTGTACAGAAGAACGCTGCACACAACCGTGCGATGACTGTTACAGCCTCTCCGATGCATCAGATGCCTGCCGGTTTCGGTCAGTCGAATCCACCCACAGCAGCACCACCTTTCGGAGTACGACGCATGTTTATGCGCACCCGCACATTCAACGACACCTTGCGCGAGTGCCAGGCGCAGCGGGCGGTTTTCGAAGACGAGCATGGCGCTCTGCGTGGCGCGATGGCGGTCGTCGAATTCAGTCCGGAGGGCCTGGTGCTGGATGCCAATCCGCTGTCTCTGACACTGCTGGGTTATACGCTGAACCAGATTCGCGGCCAGCATCATCAGGTGCTCTGTGACCCTGCCCATGCGCGCAGTCGCCAGTACTCGGAGTTCTGGCAAGGGCTTCGGCTGGGGCGCAGCGTGAGCGACCGGGTGCTGCGACTAGGCCGGGACGGACGACAGCTCTGGCTACAGGCCAGCTACATTCCGGTACGTGACGCCAGCGGCAACGTGCAACGCATTATCGAGCTGGCGAGCGACATTACCGAGCAGACTTTACGCGCACAGACCGACGCCAGTTTCATGCAGGCGGTCGACCGCTCCATGGCAGTTATCGAGTTTGATCTGCGCGGTGAGGTCGTCAATGCCAACTCGAATTTCCTGCAGGTCATGGGCTATCGCCTGGAAGAAATTCGCGGCAAGCACCATCATCTGTTCTGCCAGCCCGAGGAAGTACAAAGTGAAGCCTATCGCCACTTCTGGGCGGGCCTGAACCGCGGCGAGTTCAGCTCGGGCCTGTTCAAGCGGCTCAACAAACAGGGCTCAGAGGTCTGGCTGCAAGCCACTTACAACCCGCTCTACGACACCCAGGGCAAGCTGTACGGGGTGGTCAAATTCGCTACCGACATCACGCTACAGGTCGAGCAGCGCGAAGCCGAAACCAGAGCCGCGCAACTGGCTTTTGACACCTCACGAAAAACTGACGAACACGCTCGTCAGGGCGCTGCGGTGGTACAGCAGACGGTCAGCGTGGTGCAAAGCATCGCCGACGAACTGCAGCAGGTGGCTCAGGGTATCGGGGCATTGAGCGCCCAGTCCGAAGAGATTGGCAGCATCGTCGATGCGATTCGCGGCATCGCCGAACAGACCAACCTGCTTGCACTCAATGCAGCCATTGAAGCGGCCCGTGCCGGCGAGCAGGGTCGCGGCTTTGCAGTAGTCGCCGACGAAGTGCGCAACCTGGCCCGACGCACCAGCCAGGCAACCGTGGCCATTACCGAGGTGGTCGGCAAGAATCGCGAACTGGCCAGGGAGGCGGCAGGCAGCATGCAGTCCAGCACGCTCAAGGCAGAACAGGGCGTGAACCTTGCCAACCAGGCCGGAACGGTCATCCTCGACATCCAGCACGGCGCCCAGCAGGTCGTGGAAGTCATCGGCCAGTTCGCCCAGACCCTGGACCGGCACCGCTGACAGCGCCTTGACCAGCAGGGCGACACGCTCAAGCGTCGTCCAGCCGAAAATAGGCTTCACTAGCAGGTATCCCAGCATCGGATAGCGCCGCGGTCATCATGCGGAAAATCTGCACTGGGCCCGAAACGAATCACCACGCAGGAGGATGTATGCGGATTCTATTGAGCGGAGGGACCGGGCTGATTGGCCGTGCACTCTGTCGTCGGTGGCTGCAGGAAGGGCACGAACTGCTGGTCTGGAGTCGGCGTCCGGAACAGGTGCCGCAGCTGTGCGGTGCAGCCGTACGTGGCGTGGCCAGTCTGGAGGAGCTGGGCGATATCGAGCTGCACGCCGTGATCAATCTGGCCGGTGCGCCCATTGCCGAACGCCACTGGACTCGCCGCCGCAAGGCCTTGCTGTGGGACAGCCGCATCCACCTGACAGAACGTCTGGTCGAGTGGCTGGCCGGGCTGTCCAGACGCCCGCCCGTGCTGATCTCCGGTTCTGCCGTAGGCTGGTATGGGGATGGTGGCGAGCGACTGCTGCATGAGACGGACACACCGCAATCCAGCGATTTCGCCAGCCAGCTATGCATCGCCTGGGAAGAAAGCGCGCAGCGTGCCCAGGAGCTGGGCATGCGTGTCGTGCTGGTTCGTACCGGGCTGGTGCTGGCCCGCAATGGCGGTTTTCTTGCTCGGCTGTTACCGCCCTTTCGCCTGGGGCTGGGAGGGCGGATCGGCTCGGGGCGACAGTGGATGCCCTGGATTCATCTGCATGATCAGGTCGCGCTGGTGGATTTTCTCTTGCGCCATCCCTCTGCCAGCGGTGCCTATAACGCCTGCGCGCCGCAACCCGTACGCAACGCCGAGTTCACCCGCTGCCTGGCGCAGGCGCTGCACAGGCCGGCACTGCTGCCGCTGCCGGCACCTGTGCTGCGCGTCGGTTTTGGCGAGCTGTCCGGGCTGTTGCTGGGTGGCCAGCATGTACTGCCCGAACGGCTGCAAGCCGAGGGCTTCGAGTTTCGTTTCACTGAGCTGTCAGCGGCTCTGGCCGATCTGCTGGAGGGCAAGAATGCTGAGCGCTGAGCATGGCTTGCTCAGCGCGGCGGACAAAGACTGCTGAACCAGCCGATGCCGCGCCTGCGGCGTCAGCCCGCCGGCCAGTTCACTTCCGGCAGCGCCTCGAACGCCGGGCGGGCGAACAGATAACCCTGGAACAGATAAATGCCCAGCCCCTGCAACTGACGAAGCTCGCCCGGCGTTTCGATACCTTCGGCAATCACCTCGATGTTCAGCACGCGACACACCCCGAGAATGCCCTGAACGATGGCCTGGCGCACCGGATCGGTGTCGATGCTACGCACCAGTGCCATGTCCAGCTTGATGATGTCTGGCTGGAACTCGGCCAGCAGGTTGAGCCCGGAATAGCCGGCGCCGAAGTCATCAATGGCGGTCTTGAATTTCTGCCGCTGATACTCGTGGATGATGCCTTTGAGATGCTCCTTGTCCACCAGCTCTTCACTTTCGGTGATCTCGAAGATGATCCGCTCGGTAGGGAAATCGAAGCGTCGCGCGGCTTGCAGGGTGGCGCGGATACAGGTGGCGGCCTGATACACCGCATTGGGCAGAAAATTGATGCTCAGCAAACAGGGCATCTGCAAGCGGGCCGCCAATTCCACTGCCTTGACCCGGCAAGCCTGATCAAAAGCGTAACGGTTCTGTTCGTTGACCCGGCTAAGGATACTTGCCGCACCGCTGCCGTCGGTCCCCCGCACCAGTGCCTCATAGGCATACAGGCTGTTGTCCCGCAGATCGACTATAGGCTGAAACGCCATGCTGAACTCGAAGCCCAGCGCCTGCCCGTCTTGACAGTGAGAGCAGGGGGGAATCGGGGTTTGTTCGCTCATGCCGGAAATATCCAATAAGAAGTCAAAATTCACTGTTCGAGGGTGCCGGAACCTGGTCTGGCTGTCTCGTTGCGGGCAACGCAACGGGCACACCCTGCTCAGTCTAACCGGCCCAGCTGATTTGGAGCCTGTGTCTACTTGCCAGCAAATCTATACAAAGCAGTTGACTTGTACAATATAAATTATATTCTGGACGAAACTGTACAACCAGTTCAGTCCGTACAAGTCACGTAGAGGTTTCCATGGCCGTTACCACAGACTCCATCAAGATCGGCATCAGCGCCTGTCTGCTGGGCCAGCCCGTGCGCTTCAACGGCGGCCACAAGGCCTCGCAGCTGTGCACAGACGTACTGGCGCAGCACTTCGAGTTCATTGCCCTGTGCCCTGAACAGGCCATTGGCCTGGGCACCCCGCGTCAGCCGATTCGCCTGGTGGGCGACCCGCAAAACCCGCGCGCATTGGGCACCGTCAACCGCGAGCTGGACGTAAGCGAGGCTCTGAGCGCCTATGGCCAACACGCCGCCGAGCAGTTGCACGACATTTGCGGCTATATCCTGATGCAGAAGTCGCCGTCCTGCGGCATGGAGCGAGTCAAGGTGTACCAGGACAACGGCCACCCCGCCGAAGGTGGTGGACGCGGCCTTTTCGCCGCCGCCCTGATGCGCGCACGCCCGGATCTGCCGGTGGAGGAAGACGGGCGCCTGAATGATCCGGTGCTGCGCGAGAACTTCATCACCCGCGTCTTCGCCTATGCCGAATGGCAGCGGTTGCAACGGGCTGGGCTGACGCGCAAAGCGCTGATTACCTTCCATGCACGCTACAAATATCAGCTGATGGCGACCAGCCGCGTGCAATACCAACTGCTGGGACGGGCGGTGGCGCAAAGTGCCGATACCCCTCTGCAGGAATTTGCGCCCCGCTATTTCAGCCAGCTGATGGCGGCCCTCAAGCAGCCGGCCAGCCGTGGCAGCCACAGCAACGTGTTGCAGCACATTTCGGGCTATCTGAAGCATGCGCTGAGTTCACCGGAGAAGCAGGAACTGCAACACCTGATCCAGCAGTACCGCCTGGGTGTCGTGCCGCTGGTGGTACCGATGACCCTGATCAAGCACCACTTTCGCCGTCACCCGGATGCCTACATCGAGCGCCAGGCCTACCTGCAGCCGCACCCGGAAAACCTCAGCCTGCGTAACGCCCTATGAACACCACTATCAGCAACGGCACCCAGCTGCCCGAAGGCCTGCTGCCGATACGCGAAGTGGCGCGCCAGACAGGCGTCAACCCAGTCACATTGCGCGCCTGGGAGCGTCGCTACGGGCTGATCCAGCCGCAGCGGACTGCCAAGGGGCACCGGTTATATGACGCAGAGCACATCACCCGGATTCGCCAGGTACTCGCCTGGCTGGAACGCGGCGTGACCGTCAGCCAGGTCAAGGGCCTGTTGCAGGACCCGCAGCAGGCGCCCGAACCGGCCAGCGCGCTATGGGCAGAACAGCAACACCTGTGGCTGAACTGCATCGAACAGCTCAACGAACGGACGCTGGATGATTGCTTCAACCAGGCGCTTGCCCTCTACCCCGCCGAAACCCTCTACCAGCACCTGTTGCAGCCCGTCCTTGAGGACCTGCAGTTGCGCTGGAGCAGCCAGTCCAAAACACGTGTGGAGCAAGTGTTCTTTCTCTCCTGGCTGAGAAGCAAGCTCGGTGCCAGGGTGTACCACGGCAACCGTCTGCTGGACGGCCCGCCTCTGCTGATGCTGAACCTGTCGGACCACGTAATGGAGCCAGGCTTGTGGCTGTGCGCCTGGCTGGCGAGCAACACCGGCTGCCCGGTGCGCGTACTCGACTGGTCGATTCCGCCGGCAGACCTGTCCCTGGCCATTCGCCGAATCAGCCCCTGTGCCGTGCTGCTGTACGGCGATCAGACGCTTGAATCCGGCTATCTGCAGCGCCTGTTCGAGGCAGTCGACTGCCCGCAACTGCTGTGCGGCCATGCCGTCAGCATCCACCACGAGGAACTGGTCGAGCTACCCGACCTGCACCGTGCCGACAACCCGCTCGCCGCCCTGCACTGCCTGCAGCAGCTCGGCCTGCTCGATGGCCGCTGAGGAGCCTCGCATGCGCCAATTGATCTGGTTTCGTACCGACCTGCGAGTGCAGGACAACACCGCGCTGACCGCAGCCATGCAGGCCGGGCCTACCCTGGCAGTATTTCTGCTCAGCCCCGGCCAGTGGCTCGCCCACGACGATGCGCCCTGCAAGATCGACTTCTGGCTGCGCAACCTGCAGGAGCTGGAGGCGCAGCTGCGCCAGTTGAACGTCCCGCTGTTGATCCGCCATGCCGAACACTGGCGCGATGCACCGGCAGTGCTGGCCAGTCTCTGCCGCGAACAGGCCATCGACAGTGTGCAGGTCAACCGGGAGTACGGCCTGCATGAAGACCGCCGTGACCGGAACGTGGCGGACCAGCTGGGTTCAATGGGCGTAGGTTTCCACAGCCATACGGACCGCCTGCTGTTCCAGCCAGGCAGCATACTCACCCGCTCGGGCGGCTATTTCCAGGTATTCAGCCAGTTCCGCAAGGTCTGCTATCAGCGCCTGCATACTGCGCTGCCCATGTGCGTGGGGCTGCCCCAGACGCAAGCCCCGCTCGCCATCGACAGCGACCCGACTCCCTCCCAGCTACCCGGTTTCGCCCGCCCAAGCGATAGCCTGCAAGCCCTGTGGCCGGCAGGTGAGGGGGCCGCACTGGAACGCCTGCAACGCTTTGCCGACGAGCAGCTGGACGCCTACGACCGCCAGCGCGACCTGCCCGCCCAGCCCGGTACCAGTCAGCTGTCGGCCTACCTGGCCGCCGGTGTGCTCTCGCCCCGGCAATGCCTGCATGCGGCGCTGCGCAGCAACCGGGGCGAATTCGAAACCGGCAGCAGCGGTGCCATCACCTGGATCAACGAGCTGCTGTGGCGCGAGTTCTACACGCACATTCTGGTCGGTTACCCGCAGGTATCGCGGCACCGGGCCTTCCGCACGCACACCGAAGCCCTGCCCTGGCGTAACGCCCCGCAGGAGCTGGCCGCCTGGCAGGAGGGCCGCACCGGCTTTCCGCTGATCGACGCCGCCATGCGCCAGTTGCTGGCCACCGGCTGGATGCACAACCGCCTGCGCATGGTGGTGGCGATGTTTCTGACCAAGAACCTGCTGATCGACTGGCGCGAGGGCGAGCGCTTCTTCATGCGCCACCTGATCGATGGCGATCTGGCAGCCAACAACGGCGGCTGGCAATGGAGCGCCTCCACCGGCACCGATGCGGTGCCTTACTTCCGCCTGTTCAACCCCATCAGCCAGTCGCAGCGCTTCGACCCCCAGGGCCGCTTCATCCGTCGCTGGTTGCCGGAGCTGGCTCAGCTGGACGAGCGCCGCATCCACGACCCTGGCGCCGCCGGCGGGCTCTTCGCCGTGGCCAACTATCCGCCCCCTATGGTCGATCTTGCCGCCAGCCGCCAACGGGCACTGAGCGCGTTCAAGGACCTGCCATCCCAGGAGCCACAGCATGTCTGACTTTCTGCTCCGTTTCGCCGATGAATTTACCGAACTCAACGCCAGCAACCTGTACCGGCTCAGCCAGCTGTATAGCGACGATGTGCAGTTCCGCGATCCGCTGCACAGCATCCAGGGCCTGCCGGCGCTGCAGGACTACTTCGCCGAGCTGTACAGCAACGTCAGCGACCTCCGTTTCCGCTTTCACGGCGTCGACACGCTGCACGACGGCGCCGGCTACCTGCGCTGGAGCATGCGCTATCGCCACCCGCGTCTGCGCCGGGGCCAGCCGATCGAGGTCGACGGCTGCTCGCACCTGCTGTGGCATCACAAGGTGTACCAGCACCACGACTACTTCGATGCCGGTGCACTGCTCTACGAGCACCTGCCGCTGATGGGCCCGGCCATTGGCTGGCTGAAAGGGAGACTGGCATGAAGCGCATCTGGCTCACCGGCGCCAGCAGCGGAATCGGCGCTGCACTGGCGCAGCGTCTGCTGGCTCAGGGTCATCAGCTGGCCGTCAGCGCACGCAATGCGCAGGCCCTGAACAGCCTGCAGCAGGATTACCCCCGACAGGTGCTCGTACTCGCTGGCGACCTGACCGATCCCCTTCAGGTTCAGGCCATGGGCGAGCAGATCGGGCAGGCCTGGGGCAGTCTGGATCAGGTCATCCTCAATGCCGGCACCTGCGAATACCTGGACGCCGCCGCGTTCGAGGCTGACCTGATCGAACGGGTGATGCGTGCCAATCTGTTCTCTGCCGCCTATTGCGTGGAAGCGGCCCTGCCATTGCTGCGCCAGGCGCCGCGACCGCATCTGGTGGCGGTAAGCAGCTCGGTGACCTGCCTGCCGTTGCCGCGCGCCGAGGCCTATGGCGCCTCCAAGGCGGCGCTGCGCTACCTGTTCCAGGCGTTGCGCATCGACCTGGCGCACGAAGGGATCGACGTCACCCTGGTCAGCCCCGGCTTCGTCGATACGCCGCTGACGCGACAGAACGATTTCCCCATGCCGATGCGCTGGCCGGTCGACAAGGCCGCTGACCATATCGTTGCCCGCCTGGAAAAACGCCCGCTGGAGATCGCTTTCCCCGGCCCTTTCATCACCGCCCTGCGCCTGCTGGCACTGCTGCCTCAACGCCTGCAACTGGCGCTGGGCAAGCGCATGGCGCGCACCACCAAGGAAGAACACTCATGAAAATCGCCATCATCGGCAGCGGCATTTCCGGCCTGACCTGCGCCTACCTGCTCAACCGTCAGCATGAGGTCACGGTATTCGAGGCCAGCGACTGGATCGGCGGCCACACCCATACGCTGGATGTTGAAGTCAACGGCGAACGCCACGCCATCGACACCGGTTTCATCGTCTTCAACGACTGGACCTACCCCAACTTCATCCGTCTGCTGGACCAGCTTGGCGTGGCCTCGCAACCGACCGAGATGAGCTTTTCGGTGCAGGACCCGCGTACCGGCACCGAATACAATGGCAACAACCTCAACAGCCTGTTCGCCCAGCGCCGCAACCTGCTCTCACCGGGCTTCTGGGGCATGCTGCGCGACATCCTGCGCTTCAATCGCGAAGCCCTGCGCGACCTGGATGAGCAACGTATCGCCGCCGACACCACCCTCGGCGCCTACCTGCGGCACAACGGCTATGGGCAGCGCTTTATCGAGCACTACATCGTGCCCATGGGGTCGGCGATCTGGTCGATGTCACAGGGCGACATGCTCGGCTTTCCGCTGCAGTTCTTCGTGCGCTTCTGCAAAAACCACGGCCTGCTGTCGGTCAGCCAGCGCCCGCAATGGCGCGTGATAAGCGGCGGCTCGCGTAGCTACGTGGCGCCACTGAGCGCGGGCTTTGCCGAGCACATCCGCCTGAATTGCCCGGTGCAGCGGGTAGAACGTGACGCTGACGGGGTGACGCTGCACAGCGCCGCCGGCAGCGAGCGCTTCGACCGTGTGGTGTTCGCCTGTCACAGCGATCAGGCATTACGCCTGCTGGCCGCACCGAGCCAGGCCGAGCGGGAGATCCTTGGCGCCCTGCGCTATGCCGACAACGACGTGGTGCTGCACAGCGATACCCGCCTGCTGCCCAGGCGTCGTCTGGCCTGGGCCAGCTGGAACTACCGGCTCGGCGGCTCCAGCCAGCAGCCCGCCGCCGTCACCTACAACATGAACATCCTGCAGGGGATTCAGAGCGACACCACCTTCTGCGTCAGCCTGAACCAGACCGCCTCCATCGACCCGAGCCGGATTCTCGGTCGCTTCCGCTATGCGCATCCGCAATACAGCCTGGCCGGACTGGCAGCCCAGGACCGCTGGCAGGAACTGCACGGCGCACACCACAGCTATTACTGCGGCGCCTACTGGGCCAACGGTTTCCATGAGGACGGTGTGGTAAGCGCCTTGCGCGTGGCCGCCGCATTCGGAGAACAGCTGTGAACAGCGCGCTCTATCACGGCTGGGTCAGCCACCAGCGGCTGTTGCCGCGCGCCCACGGCTTCCGCTATCGCATGGGCATGCTCTACCTGGATCTGGCGGAACAGCAGCAGGTGCTGGGCCTGTCGCGGCTGGCCGGGCGTTCGCGCTGGGCCGCCTTCGCCTTTCGCGAAACCGACTACCTGCCGCACGCCACCCGCCAGGGCATGGCGCTGAGCGACGCCGTACGCCAGCGGGTCGGCGAAGCCCTGGGACACACGCCGCAGGGGCGCATCTGCCTGCTCACCCAGCCACGCAGCTGGGGCTTGTCCTTCAATCCGATCAGCCTGTTCTACTGCTTTGACACCGACGACAGCCTGGCGGCGATTCTCTGTGAAGTCAGCAACACGCCCTGGCGTGAACGCTACCACTACGTCCTGCCGACCCACGCCACCGGCGAATCGCGTCATCGGGTAGCCAAGAGCTTCCACGTCTCGCCCTTCATGCCGCGGGAGCTGGAATACCGCATGCGTTTCTCCGCTCCCGGCCAGCAGCTGCACGTGACCATGCAGGACTGGCAGGGCGAAGAAAAAGTATTCGAAGCCGGCCTGGGCCTGAAGCGCATCGAGCTGACGCGCGCCAGCCTCTACCGTCATTTGCTGAGCTTTCCCTGGATGACCGGCAAGACCGTACTCGCCATCTACTGGCAGGCCCTGCGCCTGCTGCTCAAACGCATCCCGCTGATTCCCCATGCAGCCGCCAGCGGTGAGTTTCGCACCGCGAATTTGGAGCCTCGCCATGACAAACCCTAGTCTGAACCCTGCGACCACCTCTGGGTCGGCTGCCAATGGCCTCGCCGCCCGCTTGCTGAAAAGAGCGGTTCTGCGCCAGCTGCATCAGTTGCAGCATGGACAGCTGGTGCTCATCGTGGACGGCGAGCGCCTGTGCTTCGGGCAGCCCGGCGCGGCATTGCATGGCGAAATCGAGGTCCACAATGCGGCGCTGTGGTCGATGGTGGCGGCCAACGGTTCGATTGGCGCTGGCGAGGCCTACATCCACGACTACTGGAGCAGCCCCGACCTGACAGCGGTGATCCGCATCTTCGTTGCCAATCTCGACGTACTGGACGGCATGGAGCGCGGTTTGGCGCGCCTGCGCCGCCCGTTGGTAAAAACCCTGCACTGGCTCAACCGCAACACCCGCCAGGGCTCCCGGCGCAATATCTCGGCCCACTACGACCTGGGTAACGAGCTGTTCGAGCAGCTGCTGGACCCCACCATGATGTATTCCGCAGCCATGTTCCGCAGCGCCGACGACAGCCTGGAACAGGCCCAGCTGTACAAGCTGGAACGCATCTGCCAGAAGCTCGACCTCAAACCCGACGACCATCTGCTGGAGATCGGCACCGGCTGGGGCAGCATGGCGCTGTATGCCGCCACCCACTACGGCTGCAAGGTAACCACCACCACCCTGTCCCATGAACAGTTCGCCTATACCCAGCGCCGAATCGAGGAGCAGGGTCTGCAGGACCGGATCACCCTGCTGCTGCAGGACTATCGCGATCTCACAGGCGCATACGACAAGCTGGTATCAATCGAGATGGTCGAGGCGGTCGGCCACCGCTTTCTGCCTGCCTATTTCAAGCAATGCGCCCACCTGCTCAAGGATGACGGCCTGATGCTGCTGCAGGCCATCACCATTCGAGATCAGCGCCACGAACAGGCCAGCAGGTCGGTCGACTTCATCCAACGCTACATCTTCCCGGGCGGCGCCCTGCCCTCGGTGAGTTCGATGCTGGAAACCATCAGTCGCGACACCGACATGAACCTGCACCACATGGAAGATTTCGGCCTGCATTACGCACGCACCCTGCGCCTGTGGCACGACAATCTGCGTCGAACCCGACACAGCCTGGAAGCACTGGGCTACGACCAGGCGTTCTTCCGCCTCTGGGAGTTCTACCTGTGCTACTGCGAGGGCGGCTTTCTGGAGCGCAGCATCGGCACAGCGCAGTTGCTGCTGGCAAAGCCGGCGGCACGCCCAGCGCCTTTCGGCCTCTCGGCATGAGCCGGCGAGCCCGGTTGCTGCTCAACGCCGGGCTGTTCCAGCTTGGCTGGTTCGCCTGCGTGCTCGGCGCGCAGCAGCCGTGGCTGCTGCTGATCGCCGTCGCCTGTTTGGCCATACACCTGCGCTGGGTTGCCGCTGACCGCGACGAGTGGCGCACACTGCTGTACGTGGCGGCCTGCGGCTGGGTGCTGGACAGCGCCCTGCTGCATCTAGGCGTCTTCAGCTTCGGCGACAGCACCCTGTTGTTGCCGATTTGGCTGGCACTGTTATGGCTGCTGTTTGCCAGCACCCTGCTTCACAGCCTGAACTGGACAGCCCGGCCCTGGTGGCTGGGCAGCCTGCTGGGCGCGGTTGGCGGCCCGCTGTCCTATCTGGGTGGAGCCAGGCTGGCAGACGTCGGTCTGCCGCTGGGAGTCTGGCCCAGCGTGCTGCTGCTGGGCGTGATCTGGGCCGTGCTGATGCCTGGCGTGCACTGGCTGATCAGGTGGCGCACCCGCTGAACTACGGCTGCTTGCGGAAGAACAGCGTGACCTGCCCCACCTCCACGCCAAACTTGGTCATGAACGAACGATTGATCAGGGTGTTTTCGTCCATCAGGTACATCCAGTCGTCCAGATGAACCTCATAGACCTTGTCGTCCACCGGTAGGCTCAGCACGTAGCGCCAGCGCAGCGCATTGCCCGCCACTTCGCCCACAGCCTCGCCCACCACGTCGCCAGCGGTGCCACGCCATTGCCCCTCGCCTGCCGGGACAAGCGTCCAGATCCTTTTTTGCGTGGTGCCGTCGCTGTAGGTAAAGGATTCATCCAGGATCAGCTTCTCGCCTTCCGAGCGCCCTTGAATGTCCACATGGAAGCGCTTGACCACCTCGCCCGAACGCTTCTGAAACATTCCCCAGGCCTCGACCCTGCCCTCGAAGAACTGCCGCAATTCAAGCCTGGGCGTCTCCTGCGAGTAGGTCTGTACGTCCACCTGGGTGCAACTGGCCAGCCCTATGCAGAGCAGCAACAGCATTTTCTTGAACATGTTCGCCTCCAATCAGATTCAGGGCTTGGCAGCGCCAAGCAGTTGCGCCCGCAACTCCGGATTGCGTGTGCGCGGGTCAAGCCAGATTGCGAAGAACGCTCTGGCAAATGCCTCGTCCCTCACCACATGCTGCAGGTTCGCTCCAACGTAGAAACGTGCACCCTCTCCCGGCAGGAATAGCCCGGTGATGCGGTCGCCGGCGCGTACATCGACAAACGCCAGGCGCATCTCCCGCTCCCAGTCCGCCATCCGTGCAGGGTCCGGGTCGCCGGGAGCCAGACGGCGGATTTCCCTGAGGCTGGCCGCCACCAGATTCTCGCGACTGATGGTCCGACCGTAGGTCAGCTCCAATGCAAAAGGCGCGTCCAGATCCAGCGGCTCATCCGGTGCCTGACCCATGACCCAGAACTGCGCGCTGTAAATCGAGAACCCGAACATGCGCAGCTCCCCACCCCCTACCCGCCGCGCCTCGGGCAAAGCCTCGCGCCAGCCGGCAAGGAGCTCGCTGCTCTGAAGCAACAGCGCCAAACACACCACATGAAGGATCTGACGGAACCGCTGCATGGTCTTCACCTGACTGGGGCCAACATTCACACCAAATCTATACCGTATGAATTTTTTGTACAGTAATTATTGTACAAGGCTGAGCGCCGAAATATTCCGTGTGACTACAAGAAGGCACCACCGAGCGTTTCAGCACGCTACGGATCGAACCGACGGAGAGTGCCGCTGCCTTTCTGATTCCTGCCAAACACAAAACCCTGCTGCTCGTCTCGCAACTCAGCCCATCGCTTGCCGGTCAACTGCAGCAAGCAACGGTCGGTGAAGATCGACAAAGGAGACAGCTATGACAGATCGAGTGCGGGTCGCAGTGGTGTGTGGCGCCAGCGCTGGTGTAGGACGGGCGACGGCGCATGCATTGGCACGTGCCGGGTATCGGGTGGCCTTGATCGCGCGTGGAGCGCAGGGGCTGGATGACACGCAGGCCGAGTTGGAAAGCGGCGGAACCAGGGTTCTGGCGATTGCGCTGGATGTGGCCGATGCCGAGACGATGGACCGCGCCGCCGAGCGGATCGAGGCAGAGCTGGGGCCCATCGAGATCTGGGTGAATTCGGCGATGGCCACAGTATTCGGCCCTGTGCAGAAGACCAGTGCCGCCGAATACAAACGGGTCACGGAGGTCACCTATCTGGGCGTCGTTCACGGCACGCTGGCGGCGCTGCGCCATATGCAGCCACGCAATCGGGGCACCATCGTGCAGGTCGGCTCGGCCCTGTCCTACCGGGCGATCCCCCTGCAATCGGCGTATTGCGCAGCGAAGTTCGCGATCCGCGGGTTTACCGACTCACTGCGCTGCGAGCTCATCCATGACAAAAGCCGGGTGCGGCTGACGATGGTTCAGCTGCCGGCCCACAATACGCCACAGTTCGACTGGTCGCGCAACAAGATGCCCCGGCGCCCGCAGCCCGTGCCGCCCATCCATACGCCCGCGGTAGCAGCGCAAGCCATCCTCCGCGCGGCACGTGAAGCGCCACGCGAACTCTGGGTCGGACGCGCTTCGTTCCAGGCCATCATCGGTACCCTGCTCATGCCCGGCCTGCTCGACCGGATGATGGCCAGACAGGCCTGGGACGGCCAGATGACCGAGGAACCGACCCATGCCGGGCAGCCTGACAATCTGTTCCAGCCCGTCGCCGGCCTGCATCGTCTCGAAGGCCGCTTCGGCGACCAAGCCCTTGCCAAAGCGCCCAGCCTCGCTTCGGAGACGGTCGGAAAACTGGCGCTGGGTCTTGGGCTGCTGGGCCTGATCAGCGTGACGGCAATAGCTTTTTCCCTTGGCTAGTCAGATCACGCGTGATTCCCCCGCAGGGGCTGCGACCTAAGCGCACACACAAACAGCAGATCGCGTCAATCACCCGACCTAGAGGGGCCGGAGGTCATTAACCCCGACCATCGAAGGGATATGCGGCACTTTCCGCTCAGGATATGGTGGCACTTGACCATCAATGGAATGGCCGGATGTCACGAATACTGTTGTTATTGCTGTACATGAGCCTGGCGGCTTGCCAACCGGAGCCTGAAACGATCCGCATCGGCAGTGATCGGTGGCCCGGGCATGCTCCGCTTTTTATCGCCGATGAGCTCAGGCTGCCGAAGCCCGGCGCGTTCACCTTGCGCCTGGTCGAGTACCCCAGCTCGATTGGCGTCGTACGCGGCTTGCGCAACGGCACACTGGATGCGGCCATGCTCAGCCTCAATGAAGCGCTGATGCTGCAGAGCAGCGATGAACGGCTCGACCTGGAAATCCTGCTGATTTCAGCCATCTCCAACGGTGCGGATGTGCTCTATGTAGTGCCTCCGATGAAGCGCCTGGCCGACCTGCAGGGCCAGCGTCTGGGCATGCAGGATTCGGCGCAGGCTGCCTTTTTTCTGTCACGCATCCTTGATCAGGCCGGGCTCGAACGCGAGCAACTGGAGCTGGTCATCCTGCCCCTGCAGGAGCACGCACAGGCCTTGAGCAGCAAACGTGTCGATGCACTCATCAGCAGCGCGTCGACGGGCCCCGAGCTGGAAAGCCTGGGCGCGCGGCGCATATTCGACAGCAGTGCACTGCCGAACGAAATCGTCCATGTCATGGTGATCAACCGCCGTCATTTGAGTCCCACCCAACGCGGTCGTCTCAAGCGTCTCTGGTACGACGCACTGCGCATCTGGCAGGAAGACAGCTCAACCCTCGCGACACGTCTGCAACACCGGCTCGGGCTAAGCGCAGCGAGTCTGCAGCGCACGCTCGACGGCATCGTGCCGGGCGATGCCAGACTAAACAGCATCCAGATTCACAATGGCCAGCTGTTGCAGCAGATGCAGCAACTCAACGATTACATGCTTGAACATGGCCTGCTGACGCGCCCCGCACGACCACTGGCGCTGCTGAGTGACTGCGGGGGTGCCGAATGCTGACAAGAATGCCCCTGCGTCTGTCCCTGCCGCTGCTGCTCAGCGTGTTCGCCGGGCTGTTCACACTGCTGCTGACCACCTTTCAGCTGCCCAGCAGCATCGAAGCCGCGGTGGAGGACTGGCAGAACCGCACACGGCAGCATTTCGCCCTGCTGCAAAGCAGCCTGAGCGACCATGTACGTCACGGACGGACCGCTGAACTTGAAACCGAGCTGGCGGATCTGGCCAGCCTCGACGGCATCGCCTGGGCAATGGTGATCGACAGGGATCTGCGCATCGTCGCCTCGACCCGCCTCGACTTGCGAACCGAGCAGCTGAACGCCATCAGCCCGTCCGCCCTGAAGGCCCGCGTACGCATGGGGCATGCAAGCTGGCTGCCGCTCGCCGGTCAGCGCCAGCTGGCGATCTATCCGCTTGACCGTACCGGGCAGATCCCGGCCCGCCAGCATGACGCACTGCTCGTCGAACTCGACTTCACCGCCCAGTTGCAGCAGATCAAGCGGGATGCCTGGAGCTATCTGGCACAGATCCTTGCATTGCTGTTTTTCCTCGGGCTGGCGTTGAACTTCCTTTATGGCCGCCTGATCACCGGGCGTCTGGCCCGTGTGGAACAGGCAGCGCGGCACTTCGCCGCTCATCAATTGCCACAATCGCCGGCGATCAAAGGCTATGACGAAATCGCCGCCCTGGCGCGTACCCTGAGCCAGATGATGCACCAGCTCTACGATCGCCAGATGGCGCTTTCGGAGAGCGAACGGATGATGCGCGACCTAATCAATACCGCACCGGTCGGCATGCTCGTCGTGGACCATGACCTGCGTATCGGCCAGGCCAATCTGGCCGCTGCCAGACTGTTCAACCGCACCCCGCTGGAGCTGGTCGCAACCCCTGTCGAGAGTCTGCTGCTCGAATCGGATGCAGCGCAGCGCATGCTGCACAGTCCCATGGGCACTGCGCTCGAGCTGACAGGGCTACGCAGCGGCCAGCAGGTGCCACTGGAAATCAGCTGCACACCCTTCCGGCGCCAGAAAGCGCAGCACTATCTGCTCTTGCTGCGCGATATCAGCGAACGCCTGGAAGCCGAACAGAACCTCAGATTCCTGGCGCATTACGATCCGCTGACGCATCTGGCAAACCGGCATTATCTGGTGCAACGGCTTGAACACCTGCTGAGCCAGGGCACGCGTCTGAGCCTGCTGTTCATCGACATCGACCACTTCAAGCGCATCAACGATGCCCTTGGCCACGAAGTGGGTGACTTTCTGCTGGTTAAGATAGCGACCCGCCTGACGCGCCTGGCGCCCTCCCCCTGCGTGCTGGCGCGGTCAGGTGGCGACGAATTCATGCTGCTGCTGGAAGCCGTCGAGCCTGCAGAGGCCCTGGCGCTGGGTCAGCGCATCGTCAGCGACCTTGAACCGGCAATACAGATCGGCCAGTACGAATGCTTCATCAGCCCCAGCATCGGCATTGCCAGCAGCGACGGTGACGGCACCGCCAATGATCTGCTCAAACAGGTGGATCTGGCGCTGTATGCGGCCAAGGGCTCCGGGCGCAACTGCATCGTGGCCTACTCCGACACGCTGGGTGCCGTGGCGGAGCGACGCCATCAGCTGGAGCTGGAATTGCGCCAGGCACTGGAGCTGGAGCAGTTCGTCCTGCACTTCCAGCCGCAGGTGGACAGCCAGGGACGGCCACGGGCGATGGAAGCGCTGCTGCGCTGGCAGTCGCCGAGCCGCGGCCTGGTCCCGCCTGGCGAGTTCATTCCGGTGCTGGAAGAAAGCGGAATGATCATCGACGTCACCCGCTGGGTGTTTCGTCAGGCCTGCCGCCAGGCGCGCCTGTGGCAGCAGCAAGGCCATGCGGTACGCATTGCGGTCAATCTGTCGCCCCTGGACTTCCGTCAGGCCGATCTCGCCGGCTGCCTGCAGGAGATTCTGCACGAGGAAGACGCCGGTCCCGAACTGCTTGAACTGGAAATCACCGAAAGCGCCCTGCTGGCCGCCGACGACCATGTCCAGACGACCCTGACACGTCTGCGCGAACTGGGCATGCCGTTGTTGCTGGATGACTTCGGCACCGGCTACGCATCACTGACCTATCTGCAGAAATTCGCCTTTGACGGCATCAAGATCGACCGCGAATTCGTTGCCGACCTGCCGGACAGCGCACACTCGGTGGCCCTGGTGCGCGGCATCCTGACCATGGCCAGCCATCTGGGCCTGCATGTGGTGGCAGAGGGCGTGGAAAACGATCGCCAGGCGGCGTTCCTGCTGCTCAATGGCTGCCCCAGCCTGCAGGGTTATTTCTATGCGCGCCCGCAACCGGCGAGCCAGTGCCACTTCAAGACTCACGACAGTCTGCCGTCGGCCAGGGCCTGACGGCCTTTGTGCCCAACAGGGCCGAATTCATTCGGCCACACCTATTCGCCAAGCCGAGCTGGTCCGGCCTCCTCCATCCGGAACCGGGCCTGTTACAGCGCAGCGAAACCCGGATGAAACGGCAACCCGCTTGGCGCAACGCAACGGCAAGGCTAACCTGCGTCTTTTTGTCGCCGAGCGCACCCAATGTCCCTGTTCGATATGCTGTTGCTCATCGCTGCCGGTTTCGCCGCCGGCGGAATGAACGCCCTGGCCGGTGGCGGCACGTTCTTTTCCTTCCCGGCGCTGCTCGCCATCGGCCTGCCACCCGTGACGGCCAACGCCACCAACGCCGTCGCGCTCTGGCCGGCAAGCCTCGCCGGTGCCTGGGCAGCGCGAACCAGCCTGCGTCCGCTGGGCCGCTATCTGGTGCCCCTGCTGCTGGCTGGACTCGGCGGCGGCCTGCTCGGTGGCATCCTGCTGCTGGTCAGCGGCGACGACGTGTTCAGCCTGCTGATCCCCTGGCTGCTGTTGCTGGCCACTGCATTGTTCGCCGCCAGCCCCCTGCTGAGCCGCTGGCTGGCGTCCCGCCGCAAGGAAACCAGCGAAGTGCCGCCCCATGCGCCACTCTCGCTGGCCGCGCACGGCCTGGTCTCCATCTACGGCGGCTACTTCGGCGCCGGCATGGGCATCCTGCAACTGGCGGCGTTTTCCATCGAAGGCCATCAGCTGGTGCGTGCCAATGCGCTGAAAAACCTGATCTCGGCAGTGATTTACAGCGTCGCCACCGCCACCTTCATCATCGCCGGGCGCGTGAGCTGGTATGAACTGGCGATCCTGCTGATTGGCACCACGCTGGGCGGCTATGTCGGTGGCGCGCTAAGCCAGAAACTGCCGGCCAGTTGGTTGCGGGCATTCGTGATTCTGGTGGGCGCGAGCATGACGCTCTATTACTTCTGGGCGACCTACGGGTAATACGCTTTCAGAAACCGTATTACGCCTTCGGCTAATACAGGCTACGAAATATGCGGCGCTGTGCAATCTAGTAGGATGGAATCGCCGCAGGCGCTTCCGTCGCTTGCCTGGTCCATCAACAGCCCTTACGGCTGCTTTTTTCGTCCAGCTCTGCTAGTGTCGCGACCGTTTCAGAGCCGCCGCACAGAACAGGTTCCGCCATGGCCCGCAAGAAAGTCGCCCTCGATTTCGAACAATCCCTCACCGAGCTGCAACAGCTGGTCGAGCGTCTGGAGAGCGGCGAACTGTCGCTGGAAGATTCGCTGACCTGCTTCGAGCAGGGTATCGGCCTGACCCGCGACTGCCAGGCTGCGCTCAGTCAGGCCGAGCAGAAGGTACAGATCCTGCTGGAGCGTGACGGCAAGCTGCAGGAAACGCCGTTCGAGGCGGACCCCGAAGCATGATCGCCTACCAGCAGCGCTGCCAGGCGCGCGTCGATAACTGCCTGAACGCCCTTTTTGTCCCGCCACGCCCACAGCTCGAACGCCTCTACCAGGCCATGCGCTACAGCGTGATGAATGGCGGCAAGCGGGTACGCCCACTGCTGGTCTATGCCGCCTGCGAAGCGCTGGAAGGCGATGCGGTACAGGCCGATGGCGCTGCCTGCGCAGTCGAACTGATCCACGCCTATTCGCTGGTGCATGACGACCTGCCGGCCATGGATGACGATGACCTGCGCCGTGGCCAGCCGACCACCCACAAGGCCTTCGACGAAGCCTGTGCGATCCTCGCGGGCGACGGCCTGCAGAGCCTGGCCTTCGAGGCGCTGGCCGCAGCAGCGCACAACCCCGCGGATGCCGAACTGCGCCTGGAAATGTTCAGCAGTCTGGCCCGCGCCGCCGGACCGGCGGGAATGGTTGGCGGACAGGCCATCGATCTCGGCTCGGTAGCGTGCAAGCTGGACCGTGAAGCACTGGAACTGATGCACCGGCACAAAACCGGCGCGCTGATCGAAGCCTCCGTTCGTCTGGGTGCGCTCGCCAGTGGCCGTGCCGATGGGGCGAGTCTCGCCGCGTTGCAGCAGTACGCAGAGGCAGTCGGCCTGGCGTTCCAGGTACAGGACGACATCCTCGACGTGGAGAGCGACACCGCCACGCTCGGCAAGCACCAGGGCGCCGATATCGCCCGCGACAAGCCCACTTATCCGGCCTTGCTGGGCATGCCGGCGGCAAAGGCCTATGCGCTGGAATTGCGCGACCTGGCGCTGCACGCGCTGCAACCCTTTGGTGCGCATGCCGAGCCGCTGCGGGAGTTGGCGCGGTTTATCGTCGAACGCCGCAGCTGAGTATTCACAGGCATTCCGGCCCTGGCTGAGCCGTTAGCACCACGGTCATTCTTATCGTCGAGCCCATCGGGTAAACTGCGGCTCTTTTTTCAGCCAAAAACGATCCGCCCGATGCTCAAGACGTTCCATGAGATTCCTCGGCTTCGCCCGCAAACGCCTATCCTTGACCGCGCCGCCACGCCGGCGCAGCTGCGTCGCCTGGGCGAAGCGGAGCTCGAAGAGCTCGCCAACGAGCTGCGTCAGGATCTGCTGTTCAGCGTCGGCCAGACCGGCGGGCACTTCGGAGCCGGTCTTGGGGTGATCGAGCTGACCATCGCGCTGCATTACGTGTTCGACACCCCGGACGATCGCCTGGTCTGGGATGTGGGCCACCAGGCGTACCCGCACAAGATCCTCACCGGACGCCGCGAGCAGATGGCCAGCCTGCGCCAGAAGGATGGCCTGGCCGCCTTCCCGCGCCGCAGCGAAAGCGAATACGACACCTTTGGCGTCGGCCATTCCAGCACCTCGATCAGCGCTGCGCTGGGCATGGCCATCGCCGCCCGCCTGCAGGGCCAGAAGCGCAAGTCCATCGCAGTGATCGGCGACGGTGCTCTGACCGCCGGCATGGCGTTCGAGGCGCTCAACCACGCGCCGGAAGTCGGCGCCGACATGCTGGTGGTGCTCAACGACAACGACATGTCGATCTCGCGCAATGTCGGCGGGATGTCCAACTACCTGGCGAAAATCCTTTCCAGCCGCACCTACACCAGCATGCGCGAAGGCAGCAAGAAAGTGCTGTCGCGCCTGCCCGGCGCCTGGGAAATCGCCCGTCGCACCGAGGAATACGCCAAGGGCATGCTGGTGCCCGGCACCCTGTTCGAAGAGCTGGGCTGGAACTACATCGGCCCCATCGACGGCCACGACCTGCCGACGCTGATCGCCACGCTGCGCAACATGCGCGACCTGTCCGGCCCGCAGTTCCTGCACGTGGTGACCAAGAAGGGCAAGGGTTTCGCCCCGGCAGAAGTCGACCCCATCACCTGGCACGCCATCAACAAGCTGGAACCACTGGGCGCCCCCAAAAAACCCAAGCCGCCGTCCGGCCCGCGCTACTCGAATATCTTCGGCCAATGGCTGTGCGACATGGCAGCGACTGATTCCCGCCTGGCCGGCATCACGCCCGCCATGAAGGAAGGCTCCGACCTGGTGGCCTTCAGCGAACGCTTTCCCGAGCGCTATTTCGACGTCGCCATCGCCGAACAGCACGCCGTGACCCTGGCCGCCGGCATGGCCTGCGAAGGCGCCAAGCCGGTGGTGGCGATCTATTCCACCTTCCTCCAGCGCGCCTACGACCAACTGATTCATGACGTGGCCGTGCAGAACCTCGACGTACTGTTCGCCATCGACCGCGCCGGTCTGGTGGGCGAAGACGGTCCGACCCATGCCGGCAGTTTCGATCTGTCGTACCTGCGCTGCATTCCGGGCATGCTCATCATGACGCCCAGCGACGAGAACGAGATGCGCCGCATGCTCACCACCGGCTACCTGTTTGAAGGCCCGGCGGCAGTCCGCTATCCGCGCGGCACTGGCCCCAATGCGGTTATCGAGCCCGGCCTGGAACCGCTGGAAATCGGCAAGGGCGTCATCCGTCGCCAGGGCGCAAAAGTGGCGCTGCTGGTGTTTGGCGTACAACTGGCCGAGGCGCTGGAAGTGGGCGAAGCCCTGGATGCGACAGTCGTCGACATGCGTTTCGTCAAACCGCTGGACGAAGCCCTGGTACGCCAGCTAGCCGACTCCCACGAGCTGCTGGTGACCATCGAGGAAAACAGCATCATGGGTGGCGCCGGCAGTGCGGTGAGCGAATTTCTCGCCGCCGTGGCCATCGTCAAGCCGCTGCTGCAACTGGGCCTGCCGGATAGCTACGTGGAACACGCCACACCCTCTCAGATGCTCGCCGAATGCGGCCTGGATGCAGCGGGGATCGAAACTGCAATACGCGCACGACTGGCGTAGGGTGGAAAACGCCAAAGGCTTTTCCACCGAACCTGCCAACCTGTAAGGCCGAATTTATTCGGCCTTGGCACATTCGGCCTTTGTAACCAGTGGCCGAATAGATTCGGCCCCACACGCACCTTCTGATTTTTTGCGGCCCGGCCTGCAAGCCGCACCACCGGTACGAGCCCTCATGTCCCTGCCCTTCTTCACCATCCACACCCCTGATCCCGCGCTAGCTCCCGCCCTGCGCCACAAGATCAACCGCAAGACCAAACCCCTCGGCGCGCTCGGCCAGCTCGAAGTGCTGGCCGAGCAGATCGGTCTGGTGCAACAGACGCTCAGCCCGGTACTGAAGCGCCCCAGCCTGATCATCTTCGCTGCCGACCACGGGCTGGCACAGGCTGGCGTCAGTGCCTACCCGCCGGAAGTCACGCCGCAGATGGTCCACAACTTCATTGCCGGCGGCGCGGCCACCAATATTTTCGCTCGTCAGCACGGTTTCGCCCTGCAAGTGGTGGATGCCGGCGTCAACACCGACTTTCCCGCGGACATGCCGCTGCGCCACGAAAAACTTGGCCACGGCACCGCCAACGCCCTCCATGCACCTGCCATGTCCCGAGCGCAGGTTGTGCAGGGACTCGAAGCCGGACGGCGCATCGCCCATGAGGAAGTGAAAAAAGGCAGCAACGTCCTGGCCTTCGGCGAGATGGGCATCGGCAATACTTCGAGTGCCACGCTGCTGGCGCATTTTCTCGCTGACCTGCCCATTGCTGCCAGCACCGGCCGCGGCACCGGCCTGGACGATGCCGGACTGGCCCGCAAGGTCGTCACCCTGGAAGCCGTCGCAACGCGGGTCGGTCCCGGCCCGCATGAGGTGCTCGATATCCTCGCCGAGGTCGGAGGCTTCGAGGTGGTGATGATGGTCGGAGCCATGCTCGGTGCAGCAGAACATGGCGCGCTGATCATCGTTGATGGCTTTATTGCCAGCGCCGCGCTACTGGCGGCCATGCAGATCGCGCCGGCGGTGCGTGACTACGCGGTGTTCGGCCACCGCTCCCAGGAAGGTGGCCACCCCCTGCTGCTGGATTATCTGGGCGCCACGCCGTTGCTGCAGCTGGACCTGCGCCTGGGCGAAGGCAGCGGTGCGGTGCTGGCCTGGCCGCTGCTGCAGGCTGCCTGCGGCTTTCTTAACGAGATGGCGTCTTTCGAGGAAGCGGGCGTCAGCAGTGAGGCCGCACCATGAACGAGCGTACCGCCTGGCACCGCGAGAGCGACCGTTTCCTGCTGTCGCTGCAGTTCTTCACCCGGATTCCGATTCCGGCCCGCGTCCCCTACTCCGAAGACGAGCTCAACCAGGCAGCCATCTATTTCCCCCTGATCGGCACCCTGATCGGCACGCTTTGCGCGCTGGTCTACTGGGCCGCGACCCTGCTCTGGCCCGAGCCGGTGGCAATTCTGCTAAGCATGATCTTCGGCCTGCTGCTGACCGGCTGCTTTCACGAGGACGGTCTGGCCGACTGCATGGACGGCATGGGCGGTGGCTGGGACCGCGAGCGCATTCTTGCCATCATGCAGGACTCGCGCCTGGGGACTTACGGCGCCACGGCGCTGATCGGCGCGCTGGGCGGCAAGTTTCTGCTGCTGAACGCGCTGCCCGTCGCGCTGATCATCCCGGTGATGATCCTGGCGCACACAGTCAGCCGCCTCAACGCTGCCAGCATGATGCTCACCGAGGCCTATGCGCGCCCTGAAGGCAAGGCCAAGCCGCTGGCAGTACGCATGTCGGCAACGGGACTGCTGATCGCAGCTACCCTGGCACTGCTGCCCTTTATCTGGATCGAAGTGCCCACGCTGTTCTGGCTGGCGTTGCTGCCACTGGTCGCGCTGCGTTTCTGGTTCGCTCGCTGGCTGCGCAAGTGGATCGGCGGCTTCACCGGCGATTGTCTGGGCGCGCTGCAGCAGCTGAGCGAACTGGCCTTTCTGCTGGGAGTGCTGGCGCTGTGCCGCTTTGTCTGATTCGCCATACCCGCGTCGGCTGCGCGCCAGGCCTGTGCTATGGCCAGCTGGATGTGCCGCTGGCGGACAGCTTCGCCGAAGAGGCTCAGGCGGTCCGTGAAGCGCTGGCCCGCCAGTTTCCAGCGGGCTTGCCGCCGATCTGGAGCAGCCCGAGCCTGCGTTGCCGCAGCCTGGCCGAAACGCTGGAGGCACCTTTCAAGATCGACGCCCGCCTGCAGGAACTGAATTTCGGTGAATGGGAAGGCCTTACCTGGACGGAACTGGATTCTCCCACGGCCCGGCACTGGGGCGACAACTGGCAGACTGCCGCGCCGCCCGATGGCGAGTCCCTGCCTGAACTGCTGGAGCGCCTGCGCGCCTTTCTGGCTGAACTGGGCGAAACGGATGCCATTCTGCTGACCCACGCCGGGCCGATTCGCGCCCTTCACCATTTGTTGCTGGGCGAGCCATTGGAAGCAGCGTTTCGCCGGCCAGTCGGTCATGGCGAGCTGCTGTGCCTGTGAATGATTGAAGCCTGCGCACCGATCTGTGGGAGCGAATTCATTCGCGAGCTTTTGCCGTCGCCCTGCACAAAAGCTCGCGGACAAGTCCCCTCCCACCAGAAAGTAGCACCGTGCACAAAGCCCACTACCCAGTCGATGCCCAGTCATTCTTAATTCCGGTCATTGCCTCAATGCGCGCCACCCGCTATGGTGCGCGCGTTTTCCATTCAGGTGTGCCGCCGCAAGGCGCGCATTAAACGGGAAGCCGGTGCGTTCGATCCGAACAATCCCGGCGCTGCCCCCGCAACGGTAATCGACCGCGATCCCAGTGATCGCCGTCCGCTCAACAGCCACTGTGCTTCGACACGGGAAGGCGAGCGTGATGAGCGTCGAGAGCCCGGAGACCGGCCTGAGCGGATTCGACTGGTGTTGCGGAGGGCAGCACCGTCAAGCGCTGTGCCTGCAAACCAGACTCCGTGCTTGTTCCTGCCCTCCTCAAAAGTGCTTTGATCTTTTGAGGATTCTTTACCGATGAAACTGTCCCGTTTGGCCCTGGCCATCGCCCTGACGCCTGGCCTGGCGCTCGCCCAGACATCCCGCGAGGATGCGCTGAAGCTTTCCGACACCCTGATTACCGCCAACCGCGATGTTGAACAACGCAGCGACAGCAGCGCGGCCAGCACTGTATTCACCCGTGCGGATATCGAACGGTTGCGTCCGGCCAGCGTGCCGGCGTTGCTGACCCAGGTGCCCGGTGTTCAGGTTGCCAACTATGGTGGCCGTGGCGGGCTGTACAGCCTGTCCATCCGTGGCACCAGCACCGCACAAACCCTGGTCCTGATCGATGGCGTGCGGGCTGGCTCGGCCACCGCCGGCAGCGCCAGCCTGCAATATCTGAGTGTCGATCAGATCGAGCGTATCGAAGTGCTGCGTGGCTCACGTTCGGCCATCCACGGTGCCGACGCCATGGGCGGCGTGATCCAGATATTCACCCGCCGTGGCGAAGGCGAAGGACTGCGCCCTTACGTGCGCATCGCCGGTGGCAGCGACAGCACTTGGGAACGCACCCTGGGTCTGTCCGGTGGCGATGAGCGCACCCGCTTCAACCTGACCGCCGGGCTGCAGGAAACCGCCGGTATCGACCGTACCCGCACCTCCTTCGCCAGCGATGCGGACCATGATGCCTACCGCAACCGTTCCCTGGCCCTGAACTTGAGCCACCGCTTTACCGACGATATTGAAGCGGGCTTCACTGTGCTCGATCAGCGTGGCAAAACCGAGATCGATAACCCCTCCGGGCGCTGGGACGATACCATTGCGCCATGGGGTGCCTCTGTGCCTGCCGCTCCCTACGATGAATACAGCGTCAGCACCAGCACCGTCTGGCTGGACGGTCGTATCAACGATATCTGGCGCAGCCGTATCGAACTCGGCCACAGCGAGGACAAGCAGGAGAACTTCGACAAGCTGTTCCCCGGCAGCACGGTCAACAACACTTATCGCGACTCGGCTAACTGGCTCAACACCCTGAGCCTGGGCAATGGCCACAACCTGCGCCTGGGCCTTGATTATCTGAATGACAAGGTTCGTAGCAGCAATGACTTTGCGGTGAACAACCGCGACAACAAGGCCGCCTTTATCCAGCACAGTTTCCAGGGTGAGCGCTTCGGCACCGAACTGGGCATGCGCCATGATGACAACCAGCAGTTCGGAACTGAGAACACCTTCAACGGTGCGCTGAGCTACTCCCTCAACCCGGACAACCAGTTGATCCTGTCCTATTCCGAAGGCTTCCGTGTACCGACCTTTGCCGACCTCTACTGGCCGCTATACGGTGGTTACCAAGGCAATCCGAACCTCAAACCGGAGAAATCACGCAGCTACGAGCTGCAATGGCGCAGTCAGCTCACCCCGAGCACCCGACTGGAGACCTCGCTGTATCGCACCGACTTCCGGGACCTGATTACCGCGACGTCCGACTGGAGCACGGTGGAAAATACCGACCGAGCACGGGTCAATGGCTTCGAAGCGACCCTGAAGCAGGAACTGTTCGGCTGGAACGGCGACCTGGGTGTCAGCATCATCGACCCACGCAATCGCGAAAACGGCCACACCCTGTCCAACCGCGCCAAACGCACCCTGAACCTGAATCTGGATCGTCAGTTCGGCGATATCGGCGTCGGCGCCAGCTTCACCGCCGTCAGCAGCAGCTACGGGAACGCCGCCAACACCACGGAACTGTCCGGCTACGGCGTTCTGGACCTGCGCGCCAACTGGCAAGCCAGTAACGAACTGGCCTTCGACATAAAGCTGGCCAACATCCTGGACAAGGACTACAGCCGCATTCTGTATGCCTATGACGGTGACAATTATGGGTATCAGGAAACACCCGCAAGCGTGATGATTGGCATGACCTGGACACCCCAGCTGTAACCCGTAGGTTGCCGGCTCGTCCGGCAACCTGAGTTTCTGCCCTGGCGTAACGCCAGGGTTTCTCCGACAAGGCTTCTTCCATCATGTTGCGCCTGGCGATTCCACTGCTGACCCTGACCCTGGCGCTGCCAGGCTGGGTTTATGCAGCCACGCCGCAGCGCATCCTCTCCCTCGACCTGTGCCTAGACTGGCTGGTGGCGCATCACGCAGACCGGCAGGCTGTAGTGGCGCTGTCGCCACTGCACAAACGCTATCCCATCGACTGGATCGACACCGAGTGGCCGTGGCATGACGGCAGTCTGGAGCGGATCTATGCGTTGCAGCCCGATGTGGTGCTGGTTGGCCAATATGCCGCGGTCATGCTGCGCCAGCGTCTGCAGACCCTGGGTGTACAGGTGAACGTGCTACCGCTGCCGCTGACCTTGCAACAGGTGGTGGAGTACGAAAAACAGTTTCTGCGCTATCTGCAGTTGCCGGATACTCACGCCAGCGAGGTCCCCGCGCCGCTGCCCCGCCCGGCCAGAGCGCAGCGGCTGTTGCTGCTCGGCTCAAACGGCATCGGTACCGGCACCGGCACGCTGGAGGATGAAATCCTCGAACACGCTGGCTGGACCAACTACCTCACAGAACCGGGCTACCAACGCCTGGATCTGGAGCAAATCGTCAGCGACCCACCGGATGCCATCTTGTGGGCCGCCCCTGAACATCGTGCCCTGGCCAACCAATTCGCTGAACACCCGGCGCTGGCCAACGCCGTACCCACCGAACGCTGGTTATCGACCGATTACTGGCGCTGGCAATGCCCCGGACCATGGACCTGGGACCTGATAGGACAACTGCATCAATGGCTCGACTGATCACGCCACTGCTCGGCGGGTTATTGCTGATCACCACCCTGCTTTCGCTAAGTCTGGGTTCGACCTCGGTCAACGTCGCCGCAGGGTTGCTCGATTGGCTGCGCGGCGCACAAACCTTCGAAGCCATCGTGGTCGGCGACATTCGTCTGCCACGCACCCTGTTGGCCCTCTGTGTCGGCGCGGCGCTGGGGCTCTCCGGCGCTGCGCTGCAAGGGCTGCTACGCAATCCCCTGGCCGATCCGGCGCTGATCGGCGCCAGCCAGGGCGCGGCGCTCGGTGCGGCGGCGGTGTTCTATTTCGGCCTGCTGTCTTTTGCTGGCGAGATGGCACCTGCATTGGCCGGGCTGCTCGGCGCAAGCATTGCGCTGATCCTGATGCTGGCGCTGGCCGGCTCCTCGCGCCCAGCCATGGTGATCATGGCCGGGCTGGCGATCTCTACCGTCAGCGGCGCGGTACTGGCGATGCTGCTGAATTTCGCGCCCAACCCGTACGCCATGCAGGAGCTGGTGTTCTGGCTGCTGGGTTCAGTTTCCGAGCGCGGTCTGGATCACCTGCGCATCTTGCTGCCAGCCCTGCTGATCGGCAGCGTACTGATTCTGCGGCAACGGCCGCTGTTGTATGGGCTCAGCCTGGGCGAGCGAACCGCGCAAAGCCTGGGCCTGAACGTCCAGCGCGGTAGCCGGCTGATCGTGCTGGGTGCAGCCGTGCTGGTCGGCTCGGCGGTGGCGGTGGCCGGCGCCATAGGCTTCGTCGGGTTGATCGTGCCACACCTGGTTCGTCCACTGGTCAAGCATCGCCCGGATCGCTTACTGATCCCTTCGATGCTGGCTGGCGCCACGCTGGTGCTCTGTGCCGACCTGGTGGTTCGGCTGTTGCCGCCAGGGCGAGAACTCAAGCTGGGGGTGCTGACTTCGCTGATCGGCGCGCCGTTGTTCATCTGGCTGGTCTGGCGGGAGCGACAGAAATGGAGCTGATACGCGCGAACAAACTGAGCGTGGATGACCGCCTGCACGGGATCGATCTGAGCCTGAATGCCGGCGAGGTGCTGGGCATCATTGGCCCCAATGGCTCGGGCAAGTCCACCCTGCTCAACTGCCTGGCCGGTGTGCAAACCTATCACGGCCAGATCGAGATCAACGGCACGTCCAGTCAGCGCCTGAGCGGCAACGAACGCGCACGCCAGGTGGCGCTGTTGCCACAAACCAGCCAGAGCGCCTGGGCCTTGAGCGTGGAGAACATCGTCACCCTGGGTCGCCTGCCCTGGGGCGACGAGGATGCGGACAAGATCCACCATGCCATGCATCAGGCCGGGGTCTGGCAGTGGCGTAAGCGGCATATCGACCAACTCTCCGGTGGAGAGCAGACCCGCGTCTGGCTGGCCCGCGTGCTAGCCGGCGAGCCGCAGGTAATGATTGCCGACGAACCGGTCGCCAGCCTCGACCTCTATTACCAGCGGCATATTCTGGACCTGCTCAAAACCTACGCTGGCGAAGGCCGTGGCGTGCTGGTCTCGATCCACGATCTGGCACTGGCCGCCCGCTATTGTGATCGGTTATGCCTGATGCATCAGGGCCGGCTCCACCGGACGGGCACGCCGGAGCAGGTGCTGACTCCGAACCATCTGGCGGAGGTATTCAACGTGGAGGTTCACGTGGACTTCAGCGTATGGCCACCCATTATCCAGCCGAGGTAAATCATGGCGCTGACACTCAGCAAGAACCGGGACGAAATCTGCTATCCCTTCATCCAGGACACTTCTGTGCTCTGCGATTTCGAAGTGCTGACCGATGAGTTATGTGGGCATATCGGCGAGATCATCGACCTGATGCCTTTCGACGATCTGCGCGTCGACCTGGAACGGCTGCAGCCGCTGGCCTTCCACGTCAACGGCTCGATACGCGGGCGTCTGGCCGTGGAGGAAGCCGATCTGGCCTGGTTGCAAGGGCGGCTGAGCCACTATCAGGCCGAGGTGAGCGAACGCTTGCGGGGGTTCGTCCTCCCGCGTGGCAGCGCGCCGGTAGCGCAGCTTCACCATGCGCGCTCCTGCGCGAAAAAAGCCATTCGGGCGATGGTGCGGGTCGATCAGGAGGGCATCGAAGTGCCGCTGATCCTGCCGCGCCTGTGCAACATGATGGTGAATTTCTTCTTTGTGCTGACACTGGTGATCAACCAGCGCCGCGGCCTTGATGAAGTGCCCTTCGTCAGCAAGAGCTATGGCAGACATTCATCCGAATAAAGGCTTACAGCACCTGACGCGGGATGCGATAGAGGATGAGGGTCATCAGGCTGCCGAACACCAGCAGCAGGCAGGCCACGCCGCCCAACCCGGACAGCGACCCCAGCGCCGCCAGCCAGGCTGGTACGGCAGCCCAATAAAGTCCTATGACCTGCGCCCGCTGCAAGGTGGCCCAGCGCGTGCGCTCCCCCGCCGGATCTCGCTCCTGCAGGGCAAAGAGCGCGCGCTTGAATGACGAAAAGGCCTTGAGACTCGGGAACAGGGCGAACAGGCCGGTGATGAATATCGCGATGGGGGGCAATCCCAGGTTGACGTCCAGAGGCCCGAACAGAATCCATGGCAGCAGGCACAGCGCCAGCCAGAACCACCAGAGCCTGTTAAGTCGCTGCCTTTCCTCGGTACGCTTCATGATTGTTCAGCTTCGCCCTGGTGAATTTCGCCAAGCAGATGACCGAGCTTGCCGGCCTTGGTCGCGAGGTATTTGCGGTTGTGCGGGTTATGTGCGATCTGCAGCGGCATGCGTTCGGCAACTCGGATCCCGAAGCCCTGCAGCGCCTTGACCTTGCGCGGATTGTTGGTCATCAGCCTGATTTCGGAAATGCCCAAATGGTCTAGCATCGGCAGGCAGATCGCGTAGTCACGCATGTCCGGGGCAAACCCCAGGCGCTCGTTGGCTTCGACGGTATCGGCGCCCTGATCTTGCAACTCATAGGCGCGAATCTTGTTCAGCAGACCGATACCACGGCCTTCCTGACGCAGATACAGCAGCGCCCCGCGACCTTCTTCGGCGATGGCGCTCAGTGCCGCTTCCAGCTGGAAGCCGCAATCACAGCGCAGGCTGAACAAGGCATCACCGGTGAGGCATTCCGAGTGCAGGCGACCCAGTACGGGCTTGCCGTCAGCGACGTCGCCCATGGTCAGTACGACATGCTCCTTGCCCGTGTCCTGATCGAGAAAGCCATGCATGGTGAACACGCCGAACGGCGTCGGCAATTGGGAAGCAGCGACGAACACGACAGACACCGGAGAAACTCCAGAAGCGAAAAGGCGACATTGTAACAGCAGCACGCTGGAATCTGGCGCGGACGGACATCGCTTTTGACATCCATCTTGACTCCAGCCCACAAGTTGGCCGAGCGCTTTTGTGGGAACGGGCCATGCCCGTGAAAGATTCCCTGCCGAGCGTGCTGGCCTTGCTCGCGGGCATGGCCCACTCCCACAGGTGGCGGGCCAGCCTCAGCGCTGCGTCAATTGCTTGTACAGCTGTGGCAGGCGGAACGGCAGCTGCTGGGGTTCTTTGATCAGGGTGTAGCCGTTGGCGCCGAACATGTAGGGCAGGTAATCACCGGCCTCGCTGTCGATGGTGATGCAGAATGGCAGCAACCCCTGCCGGCGAGCTTCGAGCACGGCCTCACGGGTGTCTTCGACGCCGTAGCGGCCCTCGTAGACATCCAGGTCGTTGGGCTTGCCATCGGTCACCAGCAACAACAACTTGCGCCGCTGCTTGCAGTTGCCGAGCAGTTCGGTGGCCTGGCGGATGGCCGCACCCATGCGGGTGTAGTAACCGGGCTTGAGTGCCTGGATGCGCCCACGGGTTTCGTCGCCATAGGGCTGGCGGAAACGCTTGAGTTCCTGCATACGCACCTGATGGCGGCGCAACGAGGAAAAGCCGTACAAGGCGAACTCATCACCGACCGCCGACAGTGCCTCGCCAAACAGCAGCAGGCTGTCGGTGATCACATCGATCACCTTGTGTTCGTCATCCAGATGCGCGTCAGTGGACATCGACAGGTCGGCAAGCAGCAGGCAGGCCAGGTCACGGCGACTCTGGCGCTGCTCCATGAACAGCCCACGTTCGGCGCACTGCCCGTGCTGGCGCTCGACATGGAAATCCAGCCAGGCCTGCATGTCCAGTTCAGAACCCTGCGGCTGACCACGCAGCCATTGACGATCGTTGCGCAGGTGCTCGAACTGGCGGCGCAGCTTGCGCGCCAGCGGACTCAGCCGCAACGGCAGTCCCTGGGGTTCGGAGCCGCGCGGCAACATCATCTGCAGATTGACGAAGTTTTCTTGCAGGCACTGTTTGCGGTAATCCCACTCCGGCAGCTTGATACCTTCGCCCAGCGGAATATCGTCGACATCGCTCGGCGGCAGGTCCAGGTGCAGTTTCAGGCCGCCACCCTTGCGCATGCGCTGGCGCGACATGGCCATTTCATCCAGATCCTCGGCGACGCGCGAGGCATCCTCGTTTTCGCTGTCGTCGCTCTGTCGATCAAGCTCGACATGTTCCGACCAGCTGAACAGGTTCTCCAGACGAAACAGCATCAGGCCGCCCTTGCCGGAGTTTTCCTCGACGCGCTTGGCGCGCTTGCGCATGCCCTTCTGCTCGGTAGGCGGCGCCTGCAGGTTGTTGTCCGGATCCTCATCGGCCAGCTCGGTGGCCTGCGGCACACCGAGATTTTCAGCCGGATACAGCCACATCGGCAGCGGCCAGGGGGCGATTTCGCTGCGCGGAAACTGCTCGACACTGCCCGGTTCGCGCAACGCCTGACGCAACGCCCGCTCCAGCGCACCTTCGGCCTTGCTCAGTGAGTCAGGATCGGGACGCAGCAGCAGATGCGCCTCGACCAGACGCTCATAACGGGGCCGCATGGCCGGGTATTGCTGAAGTAATGACTGGGTCCAGCGCTGATTGTCGCGCGCCCAGTGGCGCATGTCGCCCGCCTGCGCCGCAAGCAGCGCCAGCCAGCGATACAGATCCTGATTGAGTTCAACCTCGGGAAAGACTGCAAGGCTTTGCGGCAAACGCAGATTGCTGGCGTCGCACCAGGCCACCGGCAATTGTTTGCAGGTCCCGGCGACCTGCTGCAGCAGATTGCGCCGCAGCATCAGATCACGCGCGTTGGCCGCTTCGACGCCAATGCCACTGGCGCCGCCCATGGCCCGAAACAGCACCGACAGTGGACGCCGCATGCTCTCCAGCTCGACTCGGGCTTCGGGGAAATCCGGGTCCGCACGGCGGGTAATGAAGCGGTGCCAGACGCTACCGACCCACTCTTCTACTTCGATCGCAAAGGCCATGGCGTTTCCTCCTCAGTACAACTCAAAGCAATGCACTCAAAGTGCCATGCCCCGTTAGGTGTTATTCGCGAACCTGCTCTTAACAGGAGACGTTGTTCGCAACAGTTAACGGGAACATCGCTCTTTCAAAACAGAAACGGCCCGCTAGGTCAGCCGGGCCGTCACTTCACATCGCAACTCGACTCAGATTGCAGCGGTGGCTGTAACCGTATCGTCAGCAGTTACCCGACCACGCTGCCTGAAGCTGAACAGGTAGCAGACCAGGCCGATCAGGAAGAACACCCCGGCGATCAGACGCAGCCAGAAGAAGACCATCAACTGATCAGTGGTATTCATGAACGACATGGCGGCGCCGTCGGCAGGGATACGCTGCAGCCAGACCTGGATGACGCCAGCAGCCGTCAGGAACAGGGTGATGGCAACCATGGAAATGGTCATCAGCCAGAAGCCCCAGATCTCGATGCGCTGCGCCCGTGCATCCGGTGCTTCGCCCAGGCCACGCAGACGCGGCATGGCGTAGCTGATCATGGTCATCACGATCATGGCGTAGGCGCCGTAGAAGGCCAGGTGACCATGAGCTGCGGTCAGCTGCGAACCGTGGGTGTAGTAGTTCACCGGAGCCAGGGTGTGCATGAAGCCCCACACGCCAGCACCGAAGAACGCGGTCACGGTAGTACCGATGGCCCAGATCGAGGCGGCCTTGTTCGGGTGCTGACGACGGCGACGGTTCACCATGTTCAGCGAGAACAGCACCATGGCGAAGAACGGCAGTGGTTCCAGCGCGGAGAAGATCGAACCCACCCACAACCAGACCTCAGGCGCACCGATCCAGAAGAAGTGGTGGCCAGTACCGATGATGCCGGTGATCAGGGCCATGGCGATGATCACGTAGAGCCACTTCTCGATCACTTCGCGGTCGACGCCGGTGACCTTGATCAGGACGAAGGCAAGCATCGCACCCATGATCAGTTCCCATACACCTTCAACCCACAGGTGCACCACGAACCACCAGTAGTACTTGTCGCGCGCCAGGTTTTCCGGGTTGTAGAAGGCGAACAGGAAGAACACCGCCAGGCCGATCAGACCGGTCATCATCACCGTGCTGATCACGGTCTTGCGACCCTTGAGCAGTGTCATGCCGACGTTGTAGAGGAAGCCAAGGGCCACCAGCACAATACCGATCTTGGTGATCGTCGGCTGTTCGAGGAACTCTCGTCCCATGGTCGGTAACAGGTGGTTGCCCGTCATCTCCGCCAGAGCGGCATAGGGCACCAGCAGGTAGCCGAGAATGGTCAGCACGCCGGCTGCGGCAAACACCCAGAAGAGGATGATGGCCAGTTTCGGGCTGTGCAGTTCACGGTCCGCTTCCTCGGGAATGAGGTAGTAGGCCGCGCCCATGAAGCCGAACAGCAACCAGACGATCAGCAGGTTGGTGTGAACCATCCGTGCCACGTTGAAGGGGATCAGCGGGAACAGGAAGTCACCGACTATATACTGCAAGCCCATGATCAGGCCGAACAGGACTTGCCCGACAAACAGAATCAGAGCAAACACGAAGTAGGGTTTGGCAACCGCCTGTGATTGGAACTTGAGATGCGGATTCATTGCACTCATCTCTCAGCCCTCCTTGTTTGGCGGCCAGTTGTTGGTATCGATCTTCGAAGTCCATTTGAGGAACTCCGCCAGATCATCCACTTCCTGCTCGCTCAGGTTGAATTGCGGCATTGCCCTGCGCCCTGGTACGCCCAGGGGCTGAGCCTTCATCCACGCTGCCAGGAAGGGCTTGAAGGCCGCATCCTCACCACGACGAAAGAAGACATTACCCAGTTCCGGCGCGAAGTAGGCGCCTTCACCAAGCAGGCTGTGACAGCCGATGCAGTTGTTGTTTTCCCAGACTTCCTTGCCGCGCACTACCGCCTCGGTCAACTCCGAAGCGTTGGTACGCTCTGGAAAAGTCTGCTCTGTGTGATAGGTCAGGCCCAGGAATACCAGGAAGAAGAAGATGCTTCCCCCGAAGTAAATATTCCTGGCCATTCCCTTGGTGAAGGTCTCGGACATGGTCGCCTCCTCATGGCTTGGCGTGGCCAGTTTAAGAAGGCAGCTATCGAAAACTGCTTGATGGAAATCAAGAACGCCTGATCAAAGAGGTCAGGTATTAAGTCAGGCAAACGAAGGGCTTACGAAGGGCGTTTTGGGGGCTTGTAAAGCCGGGCGTGCGGACGATGAAGCGTGAGCACGCCGGCAACCGGCAAACAACAAAGCTTCGTGGCTGAAGTCACTCCCAGCGGTCCAGCATGCACAGGCCCGTTGTAGGCGCGACTTCAGTCGCGAAGCTTTTGCTTGAGAAGCGCGGGGCCTGGCTTGCAGCTACATCAAAGCAGCATCGCCAGCAGGATGCCGGCTGCCATAGCCACCGGCCAGGTAGCCAGCAGCAGGCGCCACTGGATAGGTGCATGGCGCAGCTCCATGAAACCGTCAGAGATCAACCAGGCCTTGATCAAGGCAACCGCCAGCACGCCGGCAGCCAGCGCCAGGGTCGAGCCCGAGCTACCCAGGAGAACGGTAGCGACAGAGAGCACTGCCAGACCGAGCCAGCAGCCGATCAGCACTTTCGAAGCGGACATTGCAACCTCGTCAGTTGAGTACATAGACCAGCGGGAACAGCAGCACCCAGACCATGTCTACCATGTGCCAGTAGAGCACCCCCGATTCCATTCCGGCGTGCTTCTGCGCGTTGTATGCACGGCGCCGACAGAGCTCGGCCATCCAGCCGAGAATCACCATGCCCAGCAGCACATGCAGAAAGTGAAAGCCGGTCAGAATCCAGTACAGGGTAAAGAAAGTGTTGTGCTCCATGCCCAGACCCAGGCTGGACAGGTGGCCGTACTCGTCGAGCTTGAGCACCACATAGACGCAGGAGGTCAGCAATGCCGCCAGCAACAACCAGGCGGCACGCCGCGACTGATCAATGCGTACCTGCTCCACGGCCAGCGCGGCGAACAGGCCCGAGGTCAACAGGCTGAGCGTCAACGCCAACCCCGTCGAACTGTCCAGCGCGGCGCGACTTTGCGCGAACAGCTCGGGATAAAGCAGCTGGGTGACGGCGAAGGCGAGAATCAGGATCGCAAAGGCCGACAGCTCGACGAGAATGAAGAACCACATCGCCAGGTCACCCGGCAGACGTCGGCTCACCCCGGTGGCGATGTCAGGCAAAGTGGACATCGACAACATCCATCAGCGCAGCAACGGTTTGCGCATCGTCCGAAAGCGGCTCGGCGAGGCAGGCCATGCAGGCTTCGCGCGGGCTCATGCCGGAGCGGATCATGCGCGCGGCGAAGATCAGCAGGCGGGTCGAAGCGACCTCTTCCAGATCGTGCTGTTCAAGACGGCGCAGCGCCTGGCCCAGCTTGACGATCTGCGCCGCCAGCGCGTCATCCACTTGCGCCTCGTTGGCCACGATGCGCAGTTCCTCTGCAGCGGACGGGTAATCGAAACGCATCGCCACAAAGCGTTGCCGGGTACTGGGCTTCATGCCCTTGAGCAGGTTCTGGTAGCCGGGGTTGTAACTGACCACCAGCATGAAGCCCGGCGGCGCCTTGAGCGCCTCGCCGGTGCGCTCTATAAACAGTTCGCGTCGATCATCGGCCAGCGGGTGCAGGACCACGGCGGTGTCCTGCCGCGCCTCTACCACTTCATCGAGATAGCAGATGCCGCCTTCACGTACCGCGCGGGTCAGCGGGCCATCCTGCCACCAGGTGCCCTGGGCGCCGATCAGATGGCGGCCAACAAGGTCCGCAGCAGACAGGTCATCGTGGCAGGCCACGGTGTACAGCGGCAGATTCAGGCGATGCGCCATGTGCTGCACGAAGCGGGTCTTGCCACAACCGGTAGGCCCCTTGATCAGCACCGGCATGCCATGCCGCCAGGCCTGCTCGAACAACGCCTCTTCATTGCCCAGCGCTTGATAGAACGGCGCGTCAGTCAGGCCGACAAGCTTCTCGGGCGCATTCATTGGCAATACCTCACTGCAACGGTTGGTTAATTAATCTGCCGCCAAAGTACCCGCGAGGGCGTCCTCGTCTCAAGCCATCCGCCAGCGAAGCTTGATCACGGTCAAGCCCTACGTGAAATGAAGACTACCTCAGCCGCGGCGCCCAGCATGCAACCCAGACACAAGATGCCATGATCACTGCATATCGAAGCTTTTAACTCCAATATCAAGCCTACCCGCGACACTGCGTCACGCTTGGGGGGTCACGAAGCCTCTCTTGATTGCCATCAAGCGCATTCGCCGGAGCGGTCTCTAGGATGCAAATCGCACACAACAAGAAGCATCCGGAACTGCCATACCGTCGTAACTAGCAGGAGCCGCCCCGGGCGCTCCAAAGGAGAGACACCCATGAGCAATGTTGGTAAACCCCTACTCGCCGGCCTGATCGCTGGCATCTCGCTGCTCGGCCTGGCAGTCGCCCAGGCCGCCGCGCCTGACATGACGGCGGACGAGAAAGAAGCCGCCAAGAAGATCTATTTCGAACGCTGCGCCGGTTGCCATGGCGTGCTGCGCAAGGGCGCCACCGGCAAGAACCTGGAGCCCCATTGGGAAAAAACCGAAGGCGGCCAGAAGACCGAAGGCGGCACGCTCAAACTGGGCACCACGCGACTGGAAAACATCATCGCGTACGGTACCGAAGGCGGGATGGTCAACTATGACGACATCCTGACCAAAGAAGAAATCAACATGATGGCGCGCTATATCCAGCACACCCCGGATATTCCGCCAGAGTTCTCCCTGCAGGACATGAAGGACAGCTGGAATCTCATCGTTCCGGTGGCCGAGCGTCCGAAGAAGCAGATGAACAAGATCAACCTGAAGAACATCTTCGCCATCACCCTGCGTGACGCAGGCAAGCTGGCGCTGGTCGATGGCGACACCCACGAAATCTGGAAAGTGCTGGATACCGGCTACGCGGTGCACATCTCGCGCTTCTCGCATTCGGGCCGCTATGTCTACACCGTAGGCCGCGACGGCCTGACCACCGTGATCGACATGTGGTACGAAGAACCGACCACCGTTGCCACCGTGCGCCTGGGCTCCGATGCCCGCTCGGTAGACGTGTCCAAGTTCGCCGGTTACGAAGACAAGTACCTGGTCGGCGGCACCTACTGGCCACCGCAGTACTCGATCATGGACGGTGAAACCCTTGAGCCGATCAAGGTCGTGTCCACTCGCGGCCAGACCGTTGACGGTGAGTACCACCCGGAACCGCGCGTCGCCTCCATCGTCGCCTCCCAGCTCAAGCCCGAGTGGGTGATCAACGTGAAGGAAACCGGGCAGATCCTGCTGGTCGACTACACCGACATCAAGAACCTGAAGACCACCACCATCGAGTCCGCCAAGTTCCTGCACGACGGTGGCTGGGATGCTTCCAAGCGTTACTTCCTGGTTGCCGCCAACGCCTCCAACAAGATTGCGGCCGTGGACACCAAGACCGGCAAGCTCGCCGCCCTGGTAGACACCGCCAAGATCCCGCATCCGGGCCGTGGCGCCAACTTCGTGCATAAGGAATTCGGACCTGTCTGGGCCACCGGCCACCTTGGCGACGACGTGGTATCGCTGATCTCGACAGCCTCTGACGAGAAGAAGGACGCCAAGTACAAGCAGCACAACTGGAAGGTGGTGCAGGAGCTGAAAATGCCTGGCGCCGGCAACCTGTTCGTCAAGACCCACCCCAAGTCCAAGCACTTCTGGGCCGACGCACCGATGAACCCCGAGCGTGACGTGGCCGAGTCCGTCTATGTGTTCGACATGGATGACCTGAGCAAGGCGCCGACACAACTCAACGTTGCCAAGGATTCCGGCCTGCCGGAAAGCAAGGCGATCCGTCGTGCGGTACAGCCGGAATACAACCATGCCGGTAACGAAGTGTGGATCTCCCTGTGGGGCGGCAAGACCGACCAGTCGGCCATCGTGATCTATGACGACAAGACGCTGAAGCTCAAGCGCGTCATCACCGACCCGGAAATGGTCACGCCAACCGGCAAGTTCAACGTCTTCAACACCATGCATGACGTGTACTAACCGGCCCTAGGGCTACCTGCTAAGGCCCCTGCGTTTCGGCGCAGGGGTCAGGCAAGGAACGAAACCCATGAAAGACCAAGACAGCAACGAAACACCCAAAAAAACCGGTCGCCTTGCCTTTTTGCGTCGGCCAAGCACGCAGTATTCGCTTGGCGCACTTCTCATCGTGGGCATTGCTGCGGGGGTGATCCTCTGGGGTGGCTTCAACACCGCGATGGAAGCCACCAACACGGAAACCTTCTGCATTTCCTGTCACGAGATGGGCGACAACGTCTACCCCGAATACAAGGAAACCATCCACTACGAAAACCGTACCGGTGTTCGCGCAACCTGCCCGGACTGCCACGTACCCAGGGAGTGGACGCACAAGATGGTGCGCAAGATCGAGGCCTCCAAGGAAGTCTGGGGCAAGATCACCGGCACCATCAACACGCCGGAGAAATTCGAGGCCAAACGCCTGACGTTGGCGCGCCGCGAGTGGGCCCGGATGGAAGGTAACGATTCACGCGAATGCCGCAACTGTCACAGCCTGGAAAGCATGAGCTCCGAAAAGCAGAAGCAGCGCGCACGCATGCAGCACAAGATGGCTGCCGAAGACAACATGACCTGTATCAACTGCCACAAGGGCATTGCTCACCACTTGCCTGAAGGCATGACCGAAGAAGACGAAGAGTGACCAGCCGCTCCAGGGCGCTTCTAAAAACGTAGGCGAGGCAGCCAGCACAAGACGAAAACAGGCGAAAAAGCGCAGTTTACGAGTTGTAAATGAGCATTTTGATCGGACTCGCGCACGAGCCTGTTTTCAACGCAGCGATGGCAACGCAGGTAGTTTTTAGAGGTGCCCTCCAGGCGGGCCGGCCAGACATCGACGACGAAGAACCCGATGATGAGGAACCGAATATGAACAAGACCATGATGGCCAGTGCCGTCAGCGCCGTACTGGCCCTGACCGCACACCACGCCCTGGCAGCTGCACCCGCCGACTGGAGTGCCGTGCCCACCGTCGAAACCGGCGTGTTCTATCCTGGCGTGTCACCCGTCGAATGGATCACCAAGGGCACCGAACATGGTGGTGCGCGGGTGCTGAGAAAAGGCGAAACCTGCGCAGCCTGCCATTCCGAAGAACTGGCCGACATTGGCCAGAAGATTGTCAGCGGCAAGAAGCTTGAACCATCACCGATTGCCGGCAAGGCGGCATTCATCGCCACCACGGTTCAGGCCGCACATGATGGCGAAAACCTCTATCTGCGCTTCACCTGGAAGCAGCCGGCAGCCTCCGGCAGCCCGGCGATGGACGAGCAGAACCCGGTCAAGATCGCCTACATGCTCGAAGCCGGCGACAAGGTCGAACTGGCCTCACAGTCCGGCTGCTGGGCCAGCTGCCACGGCGATGCCCGCACCATGCCCGGTGCAGACGACAGCAAGACCAAATACGTCAAGGACGGCTCGCTGGCCAATGGCATCTACTACGACCTGAACCAGTGGCGTAGTGGCGAGAACAAGGCCTTCGACGGCTACGTCGCCGACCATCGCGAAATGGAAGGTGGCCAGGCCCTGGTGGGCGCCGAAGGCAAGCTCGACGGTGATACCTGGTCGGTGGTCTTTACCCGCAAGCTGGCAGGGGGCGAGGGCGATGTCAGCCTGGCGCCGGGCAACACCTACAACTTCGGCTTTGCCATCCATGACGACAGCGCGACCGGTCGTTTCCACCATGTCTCGCTCGGCTACAAGCTGGGCATCGACACCGAAGGCGATATCACCGCCTCCAAGCTGTAACCAGGCAACCCCTGATTCAGCGACATCGTACGGGACCGGCGCAACGCCGGTCCCGTCGTCTTATGGACAGCGAATCGACACCTTCTCCTAGACTCTTCGACTATGCCAGGAACACAAGCTTCGTGGCTGAAGCCACGCCTACCGGCGGGCTAAGCAAATTCGCGGGAACGGGCCATGCCCGTGAAGGAATTGCAGCGAAGCTTTTGCTTGATGCTTGCCGGTCCGCCTTTTTCAGCCCCGCCCCAGTGCGCCACATCGTCACAGTTGCCACGGTCGCTGCAAACGGGACGATACTCGGGTTGATTGCAGTCAAGGACGCGCTCCGCCCGGATACCGCATTCTCGGGTCGTGGCCAAGAGTCCCTGATGCTGGGCAATTCAACGCCCTCGACCGTAATCATGATCAGGGACAAAAGGTTGCTTCGCCCAACCGGTAAATTTAACGTGCATGTCCCGGCAACGTCATGCCGGGCACCCAGGGGCGGGCTTCAAGATCCCCCCACTTAGCCTTGAGGAAGTACCCATGAAGAAAATCCTGATCCCACTGCTTGCCATGGGCGGCGCTTTGGTCCTGCAGCCAGCCATGGCCCAGGACGGCGAAGCCCTGTTCAAGAGCAAGCCTTGCGCAGCCTGCCATAACGTCGACATGAAGATGGTCGGCCCGGCGCTGAAGGAAGTCGCAGCCAAGTACGCCGGCCAGGAAGGCGCTGCCGACCTGCTCGCCACCCACATCAAGAACGGCAGCCAGGGCGTCTGGGGTCCGATCCCGATGCCGCCAAACGCTGTAACCGAAGAAGAAGCCAAGACCCTCGCCGAGTGGGTTCTGAGCCTCAAGTAACACTGAAGGAGGACGTCATGAGAAAGCCCCAACATGTAGTTTTGCGTTTGGGGCTCGCCCTGGCGTCCCTCCTCCTGATTCCCGCGGCCCTGGCCGGCAGCCCGACCGCCGAACGCCAGGTGCAGCTCGAACACCTTCTCGTGCAGGACTGCGGCTCCTGCCACGGCCTGCGCATGACTGGCGGCCTCGGCCCTGCGATCACCCATGACGCATTGGCCGGCAAACCCCGCGACAGCCTTATCGCCACCGTCACTCACGGGCGCCCCGGCACCGCCATGCCCGGCTGGAATGCTCTGCTCAACGAGCAGGACATCGTCTGGCTGGTCGATCTTCTTGTCGAAGGATATCCAAAGCCATGATCCGTCCTTTCCTGCTGCTGGCTGCAGCCAGCCTGCTGGTCGGCTGCGCGCAACAACCCCTGCGCGGCACCGGCGACCTGGGTGTGGTGGTGGAACGCGCCACCGGTAGCCTGCAACTGATAGAGAGTAGCGGCATGACCAGCCTGGGGCGCATCGAGGGCCTGGGCGACCTGTCCCACGCCTCGGTAGTGTTCTCCCGCGACCAGCGCTTTGCCTATGTTTTCGGTCGCGATGGCGGCCTGACCAAGGTCGACCTGCTACACCAGCGCATCGACAAGCGCGTGATCCAGGGAGGCAACAGCATCGGCGGCGCCATCAGCCAGGACGGTACGCTGATTGCCGTGGGCAACTACGAACCGGGCGGCGTCAAGGTATTCAATGCCGACAACCTGGAACTGGTGGCCGACATCCCGGCCACCCCGCTGGCAGATGGTAGCCGCAACTCGCGCGTGGTCGGCGTCATCGACGTGCCCGGCCAGCGCTTCATCTACAGCCTTTTCGACACCGGCGAAACCTGGCTACTGGATTTCAGCCAGAGCCGCACGCCGAAGATCAGCCGCTTCGAAGACATCGGCAACCAGCCCTACGATGCGCTGCTGACGCCGGAGGGCCGCTACTACATCGCCGGCCTGTTCGGCGAAGACGGCATGGCCAAGATCGACCTCTGGCATCCCGAACGTGGTGTCGAGCGCATTCTCGATGGCTACGGTCGCGGCCAGCAGAAACTGCCCGTCTACAAGATGCCACACCTGGAGGGCTGGACCGTCGCCGGCAGCCAGACCTTCGTACCTGCCATCGGCCAGCACCGGGTGCTGGTGATGGATAACGAGAACTGGCAGCAGACCGGCGCCATCGACGTGGCCGGACAGCCGATCTTCGTCATGGCGCGCCCTGACGCACGGCAGATCTGGGTCAACTTCGCGCACCCGGACAACGGCAAGGTTCAGGTCATCGACAGCGAAACCCACGAAGTTATCGCCACGCTGGAGCCGGGCCCCGCAGTGCTGCACATGGAGTTCACCGCACGCGGCGACCAGCTCTGGCTGTCGGTGCGCGACGGCAACGAAATCCAGGTCTGGGATCCCTACAGCCTGAAACTGATCAAGCGCCTGCCGGCAGAAACGCCAAGCGGTATCTTCTTCAGCAGCCGTGCTCACGAGACGGGGTTATGACATGCAGCTCGACAGCCTCAGCCGCCGCCTGATCGATCGTTTCCAGCACGGCATGCCGCTGTGCGCTGAGCCCTATCGCGCCATGGCCGAAGCCCTGGACTGCAGCGAAGACGAGATTCTTGCGAGTCTCCAGCATCTGGCGCAGAGCGGAGGGCTCTCCCGCATCGGCCCGGTGTTCGAGCACAGCCGCGCCGGCGCCAGCACTCTGGTAGCCCTCGCCGTGCCGCCCTCACGGATAGAAGCCGTAGCGGCGCGGATCAACAGCTTCCCCGAAGTCAACCACAACTATCTGCGTGAACATCGTTACAACCTCTGGTTTGTGCTGACCGGACCGGATCGCACGCATATCGACACCCTGCTGGCTCAGATCGAAGCGGAAACCGGCCTGACGCCACTGGACCTGCCCATGCGCCGCGCCTATCGCATCGACCTGGGTTTCCCCATTGGAGACGCGCCATGACCGCCCTGCTCGACGACCTGCAAACCATGCAGCTGCGGCGCCTGCTCGAAGCCGGCCTGCCACTGGCCGCCCGCCCCTATCAGGCACTGGCCGAACGCATCGGCGCCAGCGAACAGGCTGTGCTCGAACAGGTCCGCCACTGGAGCGAGGACGGCCTGTTCCGTCGTGTCGGCCTGGTACTCAAGCACCGCGCCATGGGTTTTCGCGCCAATGCCATGCTGGTCATGGACATCCCGGATGAGCAGGTCGAAGAAGCCGGACTCCGCCTCGGCCAGGCTGCCGGCATCAACCTCTGCTACCAGCGTCCGCGCCACCTGCCGGACTGGCCCTACAACCTCTTCTGCATGGTTCATGGTCGCGAACGCGAACAGGTCTGCGAGCTGATCGAAGCCCTGCTGGCCGAGCACCAGTTGAGCCATGTGCCGCATCAGTTGCTGTTCAGCACCCGCGCCTTCAAACAGTGTGGGGGCCGCTACGCCCCGTCCGCTACCCGGGAGCTGGCTCATGGATGACCTCGACCGCAGACTGATCAATCGCCTGCAGCATGGCCTGCCGCTGGTGCGCCAGCCCTGGCAGATACTGGCTGATGAGCTGGAAAGCGACCCGCAAACCCTGCGCGCGCGCGTCCAGGCGCTGCTGGATGACGGCACCCTGACCCGCTTCGGGCCGATGTTCGATATCGAACGCCTGGGCGGCGCCTTCACCCTTGCCGCACTGTCGGTCCCCGAGGAGCGCTTCGACGCAGTCGCCGCGCAGCTCGATGCGATGCCCGAAGTCGCACACAACTATCGCCGCGAACATGCCTGGAACATGTGGTTCGTACTGGGCTGCGCGACCCCTGAGGGCATCGCCGAAACCATCCGGTACATCGAGACGCAGACCGGCTTGCCGGTACTCAACCTGCCCAAGGAGGAGACCTATCATGTCGGACTGCATTTCTCAGTTTGATGGCCGGTCCGATTTATCGAGACGCCTGGTGGAACTCACCGAAGCCGGCCTGCCGCTGGTGGACGATCCCTGGGCCTGGATCGCCGAACGTCTGGGCATCAGCGTCGAAGCCACCCTTGAGCTGCTGCAGGCGCTGCAGGCTGACGGCGCCATCCGCCGCATCGCCGCCGTGCCCAATCACTACCGCCTGGGCTATCGACACAACGGCATGACCGTCTGGGATGTCGATAACGCCGAGATTGCACGCCTCGGCCCGCTGATCGGCAGCCAGCCCTTCGTCAGCCATTGCTATCGCCGGCCCCGCTGTGAAGGCTGGCACTACAACCTGTTCGCCATGGTCCACGGTCGCAACGCTGAGGAAATCGACGCCTACCGCGCCCAAATCCGCGCTCTGCTCGGTGACGCCTGTCGCGCCGACGAGATGCTGGTCAGCAGTCGCATCCTGAAAAAGACCGGCTTGCGCATCGCCGCCTCGGCTCGCTGACAGCGTAGGCCGCGACCCGTTGCCCCACCCCCACCGTTTACAGGCCTTCTCAGCCCATCCAGAGAGCGGCTGTCGCTCCTTTTTTGTTTCCAGTCAAGGATTGGCCCCATTCGCTCGGGGATGCTGCGCTCAACGAATACGCGAACGTGAGGCGCCCTTGAGGCCAGCCTCACGAGGAGAGTCGCTCATGTTGAGAATCAGCCATTACCTGCGCGCCCTGGCCCAGCCGAGCACTCGCGTACTGGGCGCTCGCAGCGCCGGCGGGACACGCCCACCCGTGGTGATCTGGAACCTGCTGCGGCGCTGCAACCTGACCTGCAAACACTGTTACGCCACCTCCGCTGACAGCGAATTTCGCGACGAGCTGGATACCTGCGAAGCACTCAAGGTCATCGACGACCTGCATGACGCTGGCGTGCGTGTGCTGATTCTGTCTGGGGGCGAACCGCTGCTGCGTGACGACATTTTCCAGCTGGCCGATTACGCCCGCGACAAGGGCTTCTTCGTCGCCCTGTCCACCAACGGCACCCTGATTGACGAGCGCAACATCGAGCAGATCGCCGCCGCGCAATTCGACTATGTCGGCATCAGCATCGACGGACTGGAAGCGGTTCACGACGAATGGCGCCAGCTCAAGGGCAGCTTTACCGCCTCCATGCATGCCATCGATCTGTGCCGGGCGCACGACATCCGTGTCGGCCTGCGCACCACCCTGACGCAGAACAACTACCCACAGCTGCCCGCGCTGCTGGCGCTGATGCGCGAACATGACGTGCAGAAATTCTATCTTTCGCACCTCAACTACAGCGGTCGGGGCAAGCGCAGCCGCAAGGCCGATGCCCATCACCAGATGACCCGCGACGCCATGCACCAGCTTTTCGAGCAAGCCTGGGACGATGTGCAGAATGGTCGTGAAACCGATTTCGTCAGTGGCAACAACGACGCCGACGCCATCCTGCTGCTGCAATGGGTCGAAGAGCGCCTGCCGCAGTATCGCGAGCGCCTGGAACAGATGCTGCGCGCCTGGGGTGGCAATGCTTCGGGCAACGGCATCGCCAACATCGACAACATCGGCGACGTTCACCCTGACACCTACTGGTGGCAACACACCGTAGGCAATGTGCGTCGTCAGAGTTTCCGCGAACTCTGGCTGGACAAGCCCGAACCGCTACTGACTGAGTTGCGTCAGCATCCCCGCACAGTCGAAGGACGCTGCGCAGACTGCCGCTGGCTCTCGATCTGCAATGGCAACACACGCACCCGCGCATGGGCCGAAGGCAACCTCTGGGGTGAAGACCCTGGCTGTTATCTCAGCGACGAAGAGATCGGCCTGCCAACACCCGTGCGTATTCCCAGCGTTGAAATCAGCCCCCTATAGTTCACGACAGTTCGCAGCCCCAGCGGTCGTTAGAACCGCATGAAGCCAAGCGCAAAACCGTCAGCCTCGATGAGAATTCAGGAGCACCGCATGGACCAGCCAATCACACTCCCCGCTTCGCTTGGTGCGTCACTCGCCGCCGGCGAAGTCGCCCTGGTCGGTGCCGGCCCCGGCGATCCGGGCCTGCTGACCCTGCGCGCCTGGAGCCTGCTGCAACAGGCCGACGCGGTGGTCTACGACCGCCTGGTCAGCGATGACCTCATGAATCTGTTACCCGCCACTTGCGCACGACATTACGTCGGCAAGACCAGCGGCTATCACAGCCTGCCGCAGCCACAGATCAACCAGTTGCTGGTCGATCTGGCGAAGCAGAACCTGCGCGTGGTGCGCCTCAAGGGTGGCGATCCGTTCATCTTCGGTCGCGGCGCCGAGGAAATCGAATACCTGCTGCAAAACGGCATCGACTGCCAGGTGGTACCGGGCGTGACCGCAGCTGCAGGGTGCAGCGCCTATGCCGGGATTCCCCTGACGCATCGCGACCTGGCGCACTCCTGCCAGTTCATCACTGGCCACCTGCAGGAAGACGGCGCACTGCTGCTGCCTTGGAACAGCCTGGTCGAGGGCAAGCAGACGCTGGTGTTCTACATGGGGCTCGCTAGTCTGAACGAGATCTCACGCAACCTGATCGCTGCCGGACTCGCACCGCACACGCCCGCGGCACTGATCGGCAGCGGCACCCGCGCCGAACAGCAAGTGGTGCGCTGCACGCTCAAGGAATTGCCGCTCATGGCCCGCGAGCATCAGTTGAAAGCACCGACCCTGACGGTGATCGGCAAGGTCGTCGGCCTCTTCGCCCATGAGCAACTGGAGTATCCGGCGCGTCTGTGCGCCGCGGCCAGTTCACGCACTGCCGAGGAGAAGGCGTCATGAAGCGAGCATTCCCACTGACCCTACTGGCCCTACTGGCCCTGGTCAGCAGCCTGCAGGCCGCGCCGCAAGCGGTCACGCTGGAACAGGCCGCAAGCCTCTACGAACAACATTGCCAGAGCTGCCACGGCGCCAACCGCCTGGGTGGTGCAGGCCCCGCGCTGCTGCCTGAAAGCCTCAGCCGGATCAAACCCGACGAAACACGCCAGGTCATCCGCGACGGTCGCCCAGCCAGTCAGATGGCAGCCTATGCCCACCTGCTTGATGACACGCAGATCGACGGGCTGGTCAGCTACCTCTACCAACCCTCCGCGACGCCGCCGACCTGGAGCGATGCCGACCTTCAGGCCAGCCACCGCATCCTCACCGATATCACCACGCTGCCGACCAGCGCGCAGCACGGGGCCGACCCGCTCAACCTGTTCGTGGTGGTGGAAGCCGGCAATCATCATGTGCGCATCCTCGACGGCGAGAATTTCGAGGAGCTGGCGAAGTTTCAATCACACTTCGCCCTGCATGGCGGGCCGAAGTTCTCCCCCGATGGTCGCTTCGTCTACTTCGCCTCTCGCGACGGCTGGGTCAGCGTCTACGACCTGCACAACCTGAAAATGATCGCCGAGGTCCGTGCCGGCCTGAACACCCGCAACATGGCGGTCAGCAACGACGGACGCTGGGCGCTGGTGGGCAACTACCTGCCGGGCGAACTGGTGGTGCTGGATGCCCGTGATCTGTCGCTGGTCAAGCGCATCCCAACTACAGGGCTGGACGGCACCGCGTCGCGTGTCAGCGCCGTCTACACCGCACCGCCACGCGACAGCTTCGTGGTTGCCCTGAAAGACGTGCAGGAAGCCTGGGAACTGTCCTACGCCGGCGAGCCAACATTCGAGCCACGCCGCATCCAGGCAGCCGACTTCCTCGATGACTTCTCATTCACCCCCGATTACCGTCACCTGCTGGCCACGTCACGCAAGGCCCATGGCGGGCAGGTAATCGACCTGGATACCGGCAAGGCCGTCACCGACATTCCGCTGCCGGGCATGCCGCACCTGGGCTCAGGTATTTACTGGAAACGTGATGGCAAGTGGGTCTTCGCCACGCCCAACGTCAGCCAGGGGCTGATTTCGGTGCTGGACATGCAGGACTGGTCGCTGATCAAGGAAATCCCCACCGAAGGTCCGGGCTTCTTCATGCGCAGCCACGAAAACTCGAAATACGCCTGGACCGACGTGTTCTTCGGCCCCAACAACGACGCCATCCACCTGATCGACAAACAGACCCTGGAGGTCGCCCACACCCTGCGCCCGATGCCCGGCAAGAACGCCGCCCACGTGGAGTTCACCCGCGACGGCAAGCACCTGTTGCTGAGCATCTGGGACACCGAGGGTGCGCTACTGGTGATCGAGGCGGATACGCTCAAGGAAATCAAACGCATCCCGATGAACAAGCCCTCAGGCAAGTACAACGTCGGCAACAAGATCGAATTCGCGGAGGGGACATCGCATTAACCAATGCAACAAACCCACCCTGCAGGGGTGGCTTCAGCCACGAAGTTTTGCCTTTAAAAGCGGGCGAACTGCAGATAACTGGCCGTGATTTGCTCGCCCCAAAGCAGGGCAACCCAGCCTGCAATCGCCAGATAAGGCCCGAACGGAATAGGCGTGCTGTTATCAGCATTGCGCATGCGTAGCATGATCGTGCCCAGCACCGCGCCGACCACCGACGAGAGCAGAATAGTCAGCGGCAGTACCTGCCAGCCGCCCCAGGCACCGAGCATGGCCAGCAGCTTGAAATCGCCATAGCCCATGCCTTCCTTGCCGGTCACCAGCTTGAACAGCCAATACACCGACCACAGGCTAAGGTAGCCCGCCACCGCGCCCCACAGCGCATCCGGCAGGGATGCGAACAGACCGACGCTGTTGACGATCAACCCCAGCCACAGCAGCGGCAGCACCAGCGAATCCGGCAGCAACTGATGATCGGCATCAATCATGCTCATCGCCAGCAAGCCCCAGGTCAGCAACAGCATGGCGCCGGCCTGCCAGGTAAAACCGAAATGCCAGGCCACATAACCCGAGAGCAGCCCACACGCCAGCTCCACCAGCGGGTAGCGCCTGCTGATCGGCGCCTTGCACGCCGAACACTTGCCGCGCAGCGCCAGCCAGCTCACCAGCGGAATGTTCTCCCAGGCACGAATCCGGTGATCGCAATGGGGACAGCGTGAATGCGGCAGAAACAGATTGAACGTCGCCGCCTCAGGCTCGGCTGGCAGCTCCAGAAACTCCCGCGCCTGCGATTGCCACTCCCGCTGCATCATGACTGGCAGACGATAAATGAGCACATTGAGAAAACTGCCCACCAGTAGCCCCAGCACCAGCGCGCACAAAACAAAGGCCAGCAAGTTGCTGGCCAGGAATTCAAAAATCATTATTAGCAGACCATTGAAATGGTTATGTCCCGGTTATGTGTTGCCAGACTCAAAGCCTGGCCCGTCCACACGGTAGGAGGGGCCTTGGCCGCGAGCTTTGCGTTCTACCCAGCGCGGAATTCCCGCCAAAAGCTCGCGGGCAAGCCCCCTCCCACAAAAGCCCCTGCGGCTTTATGGGTCGAATCGTTCCACCAACCCGCGAACAATTATCCAACCACGCTGCCGAGCTGGAAGATAGGCAGGTACATCGCGATGATCAGACCGCCTACCAACACACCCAGCACGGCCATGATCAGCGGCTCCATCAGCGTCGTCAGGTTATCCACCATATTGTCCACTTCGTCTTCATAGAAGCTGGCAACCTTGTCCAGCATCTCATCCAGCGAACCGGACTCCTCACCAATGGCCGTCATCTGGATCGCCATCGATGGAAACACATTAGTGGTACGCATCGAAAAGTTGAGCTGCACGCCAGACGACACATCGTTGCGAATCTTCGCCACCGCATTGCGGAACACCACGTTGCCGGTCGCTCCAGCCACCGAATCCAGCGCGTCCACCAGCGGCACACCCGCTGCAAAGGTGGTGGACAGGGTACGCGCGTAACGCGCCACAACTGCCTTGTACAAAATATCACCAACAATGGGCGTTTTAAGAAGCACCCTGTCGAGCGCATCGCGAAACTTTTCCGAACGCTTGTAACTGTGCTTGAACAGAAACGCCGCCCCGAACAAGCCCAGGAGCACCAGATACCACCACTCCTGCAGCCAGCGCGAGAGCCCGACTACCATCTGCGTAAAGGCTGGCAGTTCGGCCCCGAAGCCTTCAAACACGCTCTCGAACTGCGGCACCACCTTGATCAGCAGGATCGCCGAAACGATGATGGCCACCACAATGACCGCAATCGGGTAGGTCATTGCCTTCTTGATCTTGGCCTTGAGCTGTTCGGTTTTCTCCTTGTAGGTGGCAACCCGATCCAGCAGCGTTTCCAGCGCACCAGACTGCTCGCCGGATTCCACCAGGTTGCAATACAGGTCATCGAAATATTGCGGCTTCTTGCGCAGCGAGCCGGCGAAACTGTTACCGGCGGCCACTTCCTGCTTTACCTCATCGACCAGCTTGCGCATGTTCGGGTTGTCGAAGCCTTCGCCGATGATGTCGAACGACTGCAGAAGCGGCACCCCAGCTTTCATCATGGTCGCCATCTGCCGGGTGAACAGCGCGATGTCCATCGGTTTGATCTTCTTGCCCGCACTGAACAGCGAGACAGCCTTCTTGCGCACCTTCAGCGGATTGATGCCCTGCTTGCGCAGTTGCGCCTTGATCAGCGCCGGGCTCTGACCGGACAGCTCACCTTTGATCTTGCTGCCCTTGCGGTCAGTCCCTTCCCAGGTGAACACACTGGTTTTCAACGCTTTTTCCGCCATGGTTAATCCTTGGTCACGCGGTTGACTTCCTCCAGGCTGGTAATGCCATGCATGGCTTTGACCAGACCCGAAAGGCGCAAATCATTGAAGCCATCTTTGCGCGCCTGAATGGCGATATCGATGGAGTTTCCTTCCTCCATGATAAGCCGCTGCAGAGCAGGCGTGATTTTAACCACTTCATAAATACCAACACGGCCCTTGTAACCGCCGTTGCAATTATCACAACCCACCGGCCCGTAAAGCTGGAAGGTACCAATCTTGTCTTCCGGGAAACCTTCCTTGAGCAAGGCGTCGCGGGGTACTTCAACTTCCTTCTTGCAACCTGGGCAGAGCTTGCGCGCCAGGCGCTGGGCGATGATCAGGTTGACCGAGGTGGCGATATTGAACGCAGGCACACCCATGTTGCGCAGGCGCGTCAGGGTTTCCGCGGCGCTGTTGGTATGCAGGGTCGACATCACCATGTGGCCCGTCTGCGCCGCCTTGATGGCAATTTCTGCGGTTTCCAGGTCACGAATCTCCCCCACCATGATGATGTCCGGGTCCTGGCGCAGGAAGGCGCGCAGCGCCTGGGCGAAGTCCATACCCTGGCGCGGGTTGACGTTGACCTGGTTGATACCCTCAAGGTTGATCTCTACCGGGTCTTCGGCGGTGGAAATATTCACGTCGATGGTATTGAGGATATTCAGACCCGTGTACAGCGAAACCGTCTTGCCCGATCCCGTCGGCCCGGTGACAAGGATCATTCCCTGCGGCTGCTTCAGTGCCGCCATATAAAGCGCTTTCTGCTCCTCCTCGTAGCCCAGCGCATCAATGCCCATCTTGGCGCTGGACGAATCCAGGATTCGCATCACAATCTTTTCGCCCCACAGCGTCGGCAGGCTGTTGACGCGAAAATCGATGGACTTGGTCTTGGAGACCTTCATCTTGATCCGCCCGTCCTGCGGCTTGCGTCTCTCAGCGATATCCAGCGCCGCCATTACCTTCAAGCGTGCGGAGATACGGCTAACCAGCTGCACCGGCGGCCTCGCCACCTCATGCAGCACGCCGTCGGTGCGGAAGCGCACCCGGTAGGATTTCTCGTAGGGCTCGAAGTGCAGGTCCGACGAGCCCCGCTTGATCGCATCGAGCAGCATCTTGTTGACGAAGCGCACCACTGGCGCATCGTCGGCCTCGTTATGCTCACCCTCTTCATCCTTGCCGGCACCGCTGATCTCCACGTCCAGATCATCCAGATCCGAATCACTCAGCCCGTCGAGCGCCGTGGCAGCCGACTCGAAGAATTTGTCGATGGCCTGCCCCAGCTTGTCATCCTCGACCAGTACCGCCTCGACGTTGAGGCCGGTATTGAACTGGATATCGCTGATCGCCAGATGATTGGTCGGATCGGAGACCGCCACATAGAGTTTGTTGCCACGGCGCTGTAGCGGCAGCACCCGATGCTGGCGCACCAGCTTCTCGCTGACCAGATCCTGCGGCTGGGCATCCTTGTCGATGGTTGACAGGTCGAAATACGGCACCCCGAACTGCTCACCGGCCAGCTCGACCAGCGCGCGACTGCTGGCCAGCTTGTTCTGCACCAGCCAGGTCACCAGCGGAATCTGGTTACGCTGGGCCTGCTGCTGCGCCTGCAGTGCCGTTTTTTCATCAAGCTGGCCGGCCTGTACTAACTGCCGGGCCAGGCCGCCGAGGGGAGCGTTCTCGTTCATCGAACTCTCTTTATATAAGGCTGGAAGATCGCAGCCTTATAACGCAGTTCACCCAACGAACCAAATCCGCAAAAAGGGTGTGGCAATTTTTGTCACTTGCTGACTAAAGCGGTAGGAGCGGGCCATGCCCGCGAAGGAAACCAAACCCATCACCCTTGGAAATCGCTTTCTATAAGCGCAATTGCCTGAGGGCATAATCCCCGATCAGCACAGCACCTGTTTTTGTGGGAACGGGCCATACCAGGGTGCAGACCACATTCGTGGGCATGGCCCACTCCTACAGGGGCCTAGCGCACACCGAGCCTGTAGGAGCGGGCTACGCCCGCGAGAGCCCCAACCCCAAAACCAACGCGCAAACCACACCGCCCCAACTCAGCCGCCAAGCATCAAAGAGTGACCTAACTCACAACCAAGCACTCCCGCCCAACGACCTCGCCTCGTCTGGCACAGAAGCTGCTCCTGTATTTACAGGTCCAACGACCTCACCAACACAGGAGCTTTTCAATGAAGTCCATCAAGAAGCAAAAAGGTTTTACCCTGATTGAGCTGATGATCGTGGTTGCGATCATCGGCATTCTGGCTGCCATCGCGATTCCGCAGTTCAACGAATATCGTGCAAAGGCTAACGATTCCACTGCTCAAGCCGACGCAAAGAACATTTTGACTGTTATGGCCGCGGCCCAGCGCTAAGTCCAATCAAGGGAGATTGAATATGAAAAAGTTTGCTTACGCTTTTATCATGGCTGGTTTGGCGGTAACACCCGCTGCTTTTTCCGCACCACTGGGAATTCCAGATACAGGAGTAGTAACATCGGGCGCAGCGGGCGACTGCGAACTTCTCTCTGAGGATGTTAAGATCAACCTTTCCTCTAACGTATCCGGCGCACTTAACTGCGACGTAGCAACCAACACCATTACAATCGGCACATGCCATAATGCCGGCTCTCGTTTGGCCAGTCTCAAATGCGCACAAATAGGGACCAATCCGACAACTAGCGATCCAATTTATAATGATGATGCCTGCACTGCTGCCATGGTAGCCGCTGGTGAGTCTATTGATGGCACTCCTGACTTCCGCGGTTTCTTCGCACAGACTAGTGGCGGTTCTGTAGCCCCTGCCTTTTTGGGCGGAAGTTGCACAGCAGATGTACTGACAGGACATACAAAACTGGGTAACTAAAAAACTACCTAGCTAATAGGGTTTCGGGCTCACCCGCAACCCTATTAACCTTGCTCTATCGGAGCCAGCATGAAAGCAGCCTCTTTAGTTGCATTAATCGGATGCGCCGCGCCTATTACGCTTTCTGCAGAAACTATTAATGGTGGAACTATAAGCCCAGAAGCCTGCAGCTTACTCACAGAAGCAGTGACCTTAACACTTTCTAAAGGCATAAGCGGGGCTTGGTCTTGCAGCCCCGGTAGCGACAATATAAAAATCGCTGTATGCAGTCGACTTGGAAGCAAAAAACCAGTCAGTGCACCCTGCCGACCTATCGCAACGAAAGCAGACGGCACCACCTTGTATAATGATATTGCCTGCACCCAAGCCAACAGATCGAATATTGAAATAAAAGGCACCAAAACTTTCTTGGCCAGCTCATTATTCCCATCTCCAGCCATTATTGGCTCCGACACGCCCTGCGATGACTCAGAAATTTCTTCGATTAGCTTTTTTGAGGGAGATTGATTCGCTAATTAAGGTATCCTTTAAGATCATTCGAAAACCTCCCAAGTCAACTATCTTACCGATAACCCTCATGTGGTCTTCAAATAACAATTCAACCGGCCTCCGCCTCGCCCTTCGCGCCCGCTTTGGCTGGCTGGCTATAGGCTCTTTGCTGGTATTGGCCATCGCAGCGTTTCTATCCGCCCAATTCAGCGGTCGCCAACCCACCACAGTGGCGCTGGATATCGGCCTGTCGGTGATTCGTCTGCTTTTGCCCTTGGTGCTAGTCCTGATGAGCCAGGAGCTGCTATCCCGCGAATTCGACCGTCGCTATTTTCTCAATACCCTTTCCTACCCCCATCCACGGCATAGCCTGTTGCTGGGCCGTTTTATGGCTGTGGCTCTTCTGACCCTCGGGCTGTTGCTGGTACTCGCCACCGCCCTGGCGCTGTTGGTCTGGTTAATCGGCCAGGGCTACGCGCAAGGCACCCCCGTAGCGCTGGACCACCACTACCTGATCACCATCGCTTTTATCGGCCTGGACCTGCTGGTGCTTACCGCCGTCGCCACCCTCCTCGCCGTCGTCGCTTCCACACCCAGTTTTGTTCTGATCGGCACCTTCGGTTTTATGCTGGTGGCGCGCTCCTTCGGCGCCATTGTCGAGCTACTAACGCGAAACACAACGGTAGTGAGCGATGCCGAGAGCTACCGTTCCGGTGTCGGCCTGCTGGGTTATCTGTTGCCGGACCTGGGCGCGCTGGATGTACGCATGGTCGCCCTCTACGGCACGTTGGAGTTGTTGCCCGCCGACTGGCCCTGGCTGGTGCTGTCCAGCCTGACCTATACGGTCGGCCTGCTGGCCTTGGCGGTGTGGTCGCTCAACCGCAAGCGCTTCGCCTGATATGCGTAGACGCACTTCGCTATTGCTTGCTCTTCTGGCATTCGCCCTGTTCGCTACCATCGCTGCCTGGCGCGCCCAGCAGCCGGTACTGCTGACGCCGCAACTCGTCACCAACCGGGTAGTCATTCCCGCACCATTACTGGTGGTGCTGCACGGCGGCGACCACTTCCTGGCCGCCGACCTTGAAACCATGCGCCTGTCCGCCACCGGCATGGATGATCGCGGTGTGGATACCGGCTATCTGGTCCGCGCCCAGCGCGAAGTGGCCCGCCTCAACCCCTGCCATGAAGACAACTACTATCTGGCCAACGGCCTTCTCACGTGGGGCGGCGCGGTAGACGAAGGCAACGAGGTGCTGCGCGCCGCGGTCGAGTGCCGGTTTTGGGACGAATTCCCGCCGTTCTTCTATGGCATCAACCTGTCGTTCTTCCAGCGCGACAACGAGGAAGCCGCGCGGGTACTGGAAATCGGCGCACAACGTTCGACCCACAACGCCACCGCCATGCAGCGGCTGGCGGTGATGCTGCGCGCCGAACAGTTCGCCGATGAACGCCTTGCGCTCAACTACCTGACCCAGCAGCGCGACAGCAGCGTCGACCCCAAGCTGAAGGACATGCTCGACAAGCGCGTCATTCGCCTGCAGGGCTTGATCGATCTGCGCGAGGCCCAGCGCCGCTACGAATCTGAACATGGCCCACTGCCGGAGCTGCAGCAGCTGCTCGACCGGGACGTTATCGCAGAACTGCCGACCGACCCGCTGGGCCTTGGTTATGAACTGCGCAACGGACGCATTGAACTGAAGAAACTGAAGATAGCCGGACTGGAGGAACAGCCTTGAGCGCAGCCGTAGAGTTTCAGGGCGTCAGCCATACCTTCAAGACCAAGGGCAGGCCGGTACAGGCAGTACGGGATGTGAGCTTCAGCCTCTCCGAAGGCGAGGTCTTCGGCTTCGTCGGCCCCAATGGTGCGGGCAAGTCCACAACCATCAAGATCATGCTGGACATCATTAACGACTATCAGGGCCAGGTGACACTTTACGGCACCGATGCGCGCCGGGCCGAAGCCCGCCGGGGCATGGCCTATGTCCCGGAAGCACCGGCGCTGTACGACCAGTTCACACCACTGGAAATCCTGCGCATGGGCCTGTCCATGTATGGCATCAAGCGCAGCGACGCCGACACCTGGTGCCTGCGCTGGCTGGAGCGTTTCTCGGTGGACGGCAGCGGCAAGCGCCGCATGCGTGAATTATCCAAGGGCAACGCGCAACGGGTTGCGTTAGCCCACGCAATGGCTGTTGAACCGAAACTGCTGATCCTCGACGAGCCGCTATCCGGCCTCGACCCGGTCGGTCGCAAGGACGTGGTGGATATCCTCAACGACTACAAGAAACAGGGCGGCGCGATCTTCTTCACCTCCCACGTATTGCACGACGTGGAACGCATCGCCGACCGCTTCGGCTTTATCAACAAGGGCCAGCTGGTAACGGTGCGCTCCCCTCGCGAACTGGCCGCCGAACGCGCCGACTGTTTCATTCTGCGCTACCAGGCGGAACAGGCCCTCGGGCAATCCTGCGTCACCCTTCGCCCCGGCGAATACGAATGCGAACTGCCCCAGGCCGACCTTCCCGCCGCCATCGCCCAGCTTGGCAATACGGGCGGCCACCTGCTGACCATCAAGCCTGCCGTATCACTGGAAACCGTATTCTTCCGCATCCTCGCCGAAGCCCCGGAATAAGCTCCGTAGGATGGAACCGCCGAAGGCGTTTCCGTCAATTTCGCGGTGTTTCGATTTGCTGCTGCGTCGGGTTAATGTGCGGACTCATGGATACGTTGGAGGCATGGAATGCCGAACTATCGTCGGGCCCGGATCGAAGGGGCTACTTGGTTTTTTACCGTCAATTTGCTGCAACGCCGGAACAATGATTTGCTCGTCCGGCATATCGACCTATTGCGCGAATCGACTCGCCGGGTGCGGCGCCTGCATCCTTTTGGGATCGATGCGTGGGTCGTCTTGCCCGAACACATGCATTGCGTGTGGACGTTGCCGCCCGGCGATACGGACTTCTCACTGCGCTGGCGCTTGCTGAAAACCTTCTTTAGCCGCGCCTTGCCGGCGGAGGAATACCGCTCACCTGTCCGTGCGTTGCGCGGTGAACGGGGCATCTGGCAACGGCGCTACTGGGAACATCTGATCCGCGATGAAGGCGACTACCGTCGCCATGTGGATTACGTCCATATCAACCCGGTAAAGCATGGCTTGGCCATGAACGTGGCCGACTGGCCTTATTCGACGTTTCATCGTGATGTTCGAAGCGGTTTGTATCCTTCGGATTGGGCCGGTGACGCAACGCTTGAGGTGCCTGGCGATTAGCAACCCGTATTACGCCTTCGGAGACCCGTATTACGCCTTCGGCTAATACAGGCTACGGTGGCTGGGGCATGACAGATTTTTGTAGGATGGAACCGCCGCAGGCGGTTCCGTCGTTGGCGCCACGCAGGGCCGGTGAAACCCACGCAATTACAGGCTTTCAAATCTTCGATTCAAGCCTCAGCACACCCTGGTCTTCGCGCCAACTGACCCGACCCAGGAAGCTCATGCCCAGCAGCGCTTCGGTGGGCGCCGAGCCTTCGACCACCACCGCTTCCACGCCCATGACATCGATGGCACCGACCTTGACGCTATTGAGGTGTACCTGCCAGGCCTTTGCGGTGCCGCTGGCGGTGCCGACCACGATCTGCTTGCCGACGACGCGATAGTCGATGCCCAGCCGGCGTGCCTGGTTTTCGTTGATGGCCACCGAAGTCGCGCCGGTATCGACGAGAAACTGCACCGGCTGCCCGTTGATCGAGCCGGCGATCCAGTAGTGGCCGCCCTGCCCCTTGGCGATGCTCAGTTGCTTGCGCTCCGGCTCGGCATACCCCGCGCTCAATTCGCGACTGAGGTCGTAGTGGCGCTCGACACCTTCGACGCGCAGTACCGCACCCTTGCCATCGGCGCTGATCACCTGAACGCCTCCCGGCCCGATCTGCCCCACCCTTACCAGCTTGCGCTGGCCATCAACATTCAGTACGGCGGCGCCGGGAAAAAGGCCCACCACCTGCAGCCGTGGGGCAGCGGTAGCATGAGCGGCAACCAGCAATAGCATGACGAGCAACAGGGCAATGGAGCGCATCAGAGCAACTTCCTTGAAGACAGGCGGAACGACTAATTGCCAACACCCTCAGCTGGTGGGAGCGGACTTGTCCGCGAGCTTTGCTTACTGCCTAGAACCCCGGCCAAAAGCTCGTGGACAAGTCCACTCCCACAAAAGGTGCAAGCCAGCAGCTTGGCTGACCGGCATTCTTCCATGAGCCATGCGCAGGTTACGGCGACCCATCGCACAGTCCGAAACTCAGCCGAACATCAGAGCCGGGTGGATCACGCTTCACCGATCCACCGGGTAGCGATACACCGGGTGGCGACCACAGGTGGATATAAAAAGCGATATCCACCCTACAAGCGAGTCAGCCAAACCACCAGATGCACCAGACCGCAGGCGGCAAAGCCGGCAAGGATGTCGTCGAGCATGATCCCCAGTCCACCGGTCACATTGCGGTCGACCCAGCTGAGCGGCCACGGCTTGACGATATCCAGCACGCGGAATGCGATAAAGCCGAGCAGCAGCCATTGCCAGCCGGCGGGTACCAGCCAGAAGGTGATCCAGATCCCGGCGAACTCATCCCAGACGATGCCTTCGTGGTCATGCACGCCCAGATCCTGCGCCACCTTGCCGCACAGCCAGATGCCGAACAGCATGCTGGCGACGATGACCAGCCCATAGCCCCATCCCGGCAGACTCTGCCACAGCGGTACAAACATCAGCGCCAGCAGCGAACCCCAGGTGCCTGGCGCTTTCGGCAAGGTACCGGAGCCGAAACCGAACGCCAGGTTGTGCCAGGGATTGCTCCACACCGAAAGCGGCATCGGTGCGGTGGAAGGCTGCAGGGATTCAGTCAAAACGGCTGTCCTCTCTGATGTGCCGAGCGGCAAATCGCCGCTCAGGCACTGAAATGGTTGTAACCCTGGCTGGCGATGGGCAGGGACTGGCCTTCAGCGTCCACTAGCCGCACGCCCTCACCGGCCTCGACGTGACCGATCACCCGAACCGGCCAGCCGTCTGCGAGCAAACCGGATAGCTCGCCCGCGGGCAAGGTGAACGCAAGTACGTAGTCGTCGCCCCCGGTCAGGCCGCATTGCAGCGCCCGCGCCTGACCGACCCACTGCACCAGCGCATCCGACAGCGGCACCCGATCCTGCTCGATGCAGAGCCGCACCCCGGAAGCGGCGGCTATGTGCCCGCTGTCGGCCAGCAGACCATCGGAAATATCCAGTGCCGCCGTGGCCTTGCCACGCAGGGCCTGCCCCAGCGCCAGCTGCGGCTGCGGCGTCCAGTAGTGGTCGAGCAGTTGCGAAGCCTCGGCGGTGTCGCCCTCTCGCTCACCCAGCACCAGCGGCAGCGCGCCGGCCGCAGCGCCAAGCTCACCGCCGACGCAGAGCAGATCACCCGCACATGCCCCGTGGCGCAGCAACGCCTGGCCGGTCGGCACCCGGCCGAACACTGTCACGGTGATGCTCAGCGGACCACGAGTGGTGTCGCCGCCGATCAGACGCATGTTGCAGCGCGCTGCCATGGCTTCGAGCCCGCCGGCAAAGGCGGCAAGCCAGGTGGAAGTCGCGGAAGGCAGGGTCAGTGCGAGGGTGAAGCCGATGGGCGTCGCGCCCATCGCGGCGAGATCACTGGTCGACACCGCGAGGGCGCGTTGCGCCAGCAGAGCGGCGTCGCAGGGATCGGGGAAATGCACCCCGGCGACCAGGCTGTCCGTGGAAATGGCCAGCTGCTCGCCTTCGGGGATCGCCAGCAGCGCACAGTCATCACCGATGCCCAACACGACATCGCCGCCAACCCTGGCACAAGCGGCGGCGGCGAAGTAGTGACGGATCAGCTCGAACTCACCCATCAGGGTCGAATCAGCGCTTGTGGGCGCTGACTTCGGCGCTGCGCAGGCTGGGTGCCAGCTTGTCCAGCACGCCGTTGACGAACTTGTGTCCGTCGGTGGCACCGAACACCTTGGCCAGCTCGATGCCTTCGTTGATGACCACACGATAGGGCACGTCGATACGCTGCATCAGCTCGTAGGTGGACAGGCGCAGAATGGCCAGTTCAACCGGGTCGAGCTCGTCCAGCGGTCGGTCAAGATGCGGCACGATGGCGCCGTCGACTTCAGGCTTGGCGCGGGCCACACCCGTCAGCAGCTCGTGGAAATAGTTGCCGTCGACCCCGGAGAAATCGTTGTCGACGCGAAACTGCGCCTCGATTTCGTTCAGGTTCTGGCCCGCCATGTGCCACTGATACAAAGCCTGCATCGCCAGGCTGCGCGCCACACGGCGCGTAGCGATCTTGCCCTTGGCCTTCGGCTGGGGTTCCTGGCTGTCGTCGCGATTAAGGCTCACTTGGCCTCCAGCTGCGCCAGCAGGCTCACCATTTCAAGTGCGGACAGTGCGGCTTCGGCACCCTTGTTGCCGGCCTTGGTACCGGAACGCTCGATGGCCTGCTCGATGGAATCGACCGTCAGTACGCCGAAGGCAACCGGTACGCCGAATTCCATGGAAACCTGGGCCAGGCCCTTGGTGCATTCACCGGCAACGTACTCGAAGTGCGGCGTGCCGCCACGAATGACCGCACCCAAGGCGATGATGGCGTCGTATTCGCCCTGCTGGGCGACTTTCTGTGCAACCAGCGGAATCTCGAAGGCACCCGGTGCACGGATGATGGTGATGTCGCCTTCCTTCACACCGTGGCGCACCAGCGCATCGACGGCGCCGCTTACCAGGCTCTCGACGACGAAGCTGTTGAAGCGGCCGACAACCAGGGCGAATTTCCCTTGCGGGGCGATGAAGGTACCTTCGATGGTCTTCAGGGTCATGGAACAGGTCTCGTATGCGTTAAAGAGCTTGGATATAGCCAACTGCGGTTGTAGGAGCGAATTTATTCGCGAATGGCTTGGCACCGTGCCGGCCCTTTTCGCGAATAAATTCGCTCCTACAGGGAATCTTTGAGAGACCGCGCAGTAGCGCGGTCGTCTTACTCAGCGGGCAGGTATTCTACAACTTCCAGATCAAACCCGGATATCGCATTGAACTTCATCGGCGAACTCATCAGGCGCATCTTGCGCACGCCGAGGTCGCGCAGGATCTGCGAACCGGCACCCACAGTGCTGTAAATCGCCGGGGTCGGCGGAACCTGACGATTGAGCTGTGCCAGCAGCTGCGGCCCGGTAAGCGGGTTGCCCAGCAGCAGCACCACACCGCTGCCAGCCTTGGCCACTTCGCTCATCGCCGCGCGCAGGCTCCAGCGGCCCGGCACGTTGACCAGCAGCAGATCGCGCAGCGGCTCCATGTTGTGCACGCGCACCAGCGTCGGCTGTTCGGGACCGATCTCGCCCATGGTCAGTGCCATGTGCACGGTGTCCTCGACGCTGTCGCGGTAGGTCACCAGGTTGAACTGGCCGAGCTCGGTATCCAGCGGCTGCTCGGAGGCGCGCTCGATGGTGCGCTCGTGGATCATCCGGTAGTGGATCAGGTCGGCGATGGTGCCGATCTTGATGCCATGCTGCTCGGCGAAGGCTTCCAGTTCCGGGCGACGGGCCATGGTGCCGTCGTCATTCATGATTTCGCAGATCACGCCGCTGGCATCGAAACCGCCCATGCGCGCCAGGTCGCAGGCCGCCTCGGTGTGGCCGGCACGGGCCAGTACGCCGCCGGGCTGGGCCATCAGCGGAAAGATGTGGCCGGGACTGACGATGTCTTCGGCCTTCGCGTTCTTCGCCGCAGCAGCCTGCACGGTGCGCGCGCGATCAGCCGCGGAAATACCGGTGGTCACGCCTTCGGCAGCCTCGATGGAAACGGTGAACTTGGTGCCGAAGCCGGAGCCATTGCGCGGCGCCATCAGCGGCAACTGCAGGCGCTCGCAGCGCTCCTTGCTCATCGGCATGCAGATCAGGCCACGGGCGAAACGCGCCATGAAGTTGATGTGCTCGGGCTGGCAGCTCTCGGCGGCCATGATCAGGTCACCTTCGTTCTCGCGGTCCTCGTCATCCATGAGGATGACCATCTTGCCGGCGCGGATGTCTTCGAGCAGTTCGTCTACAGTATTCAGTGCCATCGTCGCCATTCCTTAATTCTTCAGGTAGCCGTGCTCGGCCAGAAAACCTTCGCTAATACCGCCGGAAGCAGGCTCAGCTGCCTTGTCACCCTGCAGCAGGCGCTCCAGGTAACGGGCCAACAGGTCCACTTCGAGGTTCACCTGCCGCCCGGGGCGGTAGTCCGCCATGATGGTTTCGGCCAGGGTGTGCGGCACGATGGTCAGCTCGAATTCGGCGCCATTGACCGCGTTCACCGTGAGGCTGGTGCCGTCGACGGTGATTGAGCCCTTGAAGGCGATGTACTTGGCCAGCTCGCGTGGCGCACGGATGCGAAACTGCACGGCGCGGGCGTTTTCCTCGCGCGAAACGATCTCGCCGACGCCATCCACGTGACCGCTAACCAGATGCCCGCCAAGGCGGCTGGTCGGGGTCAGGGCCTTTTCAAGATTGACCTTGCTGCCGGCCTTGAGGTCGATGAAGGCGGTGCGCGCCAGGGTTTCGCGGCTGACATCGGCCCAAAAGCCGTTGCCGGGCAGCTCCACCGCCGTCAGGCACACGCCATTAACGGCAATGCTGTCGCCGAGTTTGACGTCACCGATATCCAGCTTGCCGGTCTCGACCAGTACCCGGACGTCACCGCCTTTGGGCGTGAGCGCGCGAATGGTGCCGATGGCTTCGATTATTCCAGTGAACATGCGGCCTCCCGTGGAAGGCTGAAAATACGATGCATATGACGAACTCCTGTTTTGAGTAAAAACAGGGCGTTGCAGATCGAAAGGGATGGAGGCGCACGCATGGACGGCGCGCGCCGAAGTCCCGCTCTCTCTCATCCGGACTTGCCAAGCCGAAATACGGCCTGCTTACCGTCGGCCCCGGAATCACACCGGGTCTGCTGACCTTGTCTTTTAGGACAAGCGCTCGCGGGCTAGGCCGAGGCCATTACCGCCGGTGGGGAATCGCACCCCGCCCTGAGAACGTTGAGCCTGTCGCGGCCCGGCGCAGTTTTTACCACAAACGCGCGCGATTTGCAGCGAGCGCGCAGGCTTGCTGTGGCTATGGCGATCAAAGGCAGCGTCTATGGAACGCTCACCGCAGACGAAAACCCCGGCCAAAATACTTCATCGCCGGGGCGAAACTCCCGTTTCGCTTGCCTGTCCATAGCCAGCGCACCTGCTACCTGCTTTCGTGGGAGCGGATTTATCCGCGAGCTTTTCATGGCCGAAGCTACTCCCGCAGATGTAACCGCCAACGGCAAAACGCCTTTCAATGAGCCGCTTCAAGAGGGAACTTGTATGTCGGGAGTTACGCCCGTGGACGAAACGGTGGCACGCCTTGCCGCCGAGATTGACAGACATGGTTTCGCGGTTCTGGAAAACTACCTCTCCCCGGACGCGCTCGAACAGGGTCGCGCCTTCGTCAGCCAGCAGGCGCAACAGCATCAGGGTGAATACTTTGCGATTCACGGCATCGAGGCACTGAGCGGAAACCTTCCGGCAAATCTGGCACTCAGTGCTCCGCTGCGAGAGATGCTGAGTGACCTCTATAAAGTACAGACTGGTCGCGAACCCTCGGCAGAGGAACAGGTGTTCCCGGTCATTCGCTGCCTTCAGGGCAAGAGCGGCCTCAGGCAATCGCATTTCTATCACTTCGATGCCACCGCAGTGACTGCCCTGCTGCCACTGTTCATCCCCACCGAAGGCGATCACTGCGGCGATCTGATCATCTTTCCCAACCTGCGGCCGGTGCGCTTCAACGCCCTGCGCAACGTCATTGAGAAGGCCGTGATGCACAACGGCGTCAGCCAGAAACTGGTCGCGCTGGCGGTCCGCCGCGGATGGCTGCAACCGATCCGGCTCAAGCTGGAGCCCGGCAACCTCTACTTGTTCTGGGGTTACCGCAGCCTGCATGCCAACGACCAGTGCGACCCGGCACTGCTGCGCGCCACTGCTCTGCTCCACTTCGGCAACCCACACCACGACAGCTGGCTCGCACGCCTCGTACTGGGCACCAACAAGCGCCGGGCCAAGCTGGATCACAACGGTCTGCGACCCGCCAACTGAGTCGTAATTCGAGACCTGCTTTTGTAGGAGCGAACTCGTTCGCGAGCTTTGCTTTGCTTTGCTTTGCAGTGCGAGTGGCTCGTTAAAAGCTCGCGAACAAGTTCGCTCCTACAGATTATCTTCACCTGCAGCGTGGCGGCTTTTAGCCAGCCGGGCGCGCCAAAACCCGCCAGTCATCACCGAAGGCGCGGATATCGACGATCTTCAATTCCCGCGCCTCGCTCATGCGCTCCAGCGGCAAATCGAGCAGTGGCCGCGCCGACGAGCCGAGAAATTTCGCTGCGACGAATATCTGGTATTCGTCGATCAGCCCAAGCTCAGCGAAGGCACCCACCAGACGCGGACCGGCTTCAAGCAGCACTTCGTTGGCGCCGCGTTCGGCCAACGTAGTCAGCAACGCCGGCAGATCGACATGCCCCTGATCGCCCGCCAACGTCAGCAACTCATGCCCCGCCGCACGATACGCCTCGGCGCGCTCGCCCGAGGCGGACGCCACCAGCGCCGGCCCGGCCTGAAAGAAGGGCGCATCCAGCGGCACCCGCTGGCGACCATCGACCAGCACCCGCAGCGGCGGGCATTGCAGTATCAGGCCAGTCTGTTCAGGGTCCAGCCCCAGCTCGGCAGCACGCACGGTAAGCCGCGCATCATCCATCAGCACCGTATCGGCGCCGGTCAGCACCACGCTGGAACGCGCACGCAAGCGCTGCACTTCGCTGCGCGCCGCAGGCCCGGTAATCCACTGGCTCTCGCCGCTGGCCATGGCCGTGCGGCCATCGAGGCTCATCGCCAGTTTGGCGCGCAGGTACGGCAGGCCGCTTTCCATGCGTTTGACGAATCCCGCATTCAGTTCACGCGCTTCAGCCTCCAGCACTCCGCTGGCCACCTCGATGCCAGCAGCCCGCAGCCGCTCCAGACCGTTGCCGGCCACCAGCGGATTGGGATCGCGCATGGCCGCCACTACCCGCGCCACGCCCGCTTGCACCAGCGCCTCCGCGCAGGGCGGCGTGCGGCCATGATGGCTGCAAGGTTCGAGGGTGACATAGGCGGTAGCGCCACGTGCCCGTTCGCCGGCCTGACGCAGTGCGTGGACCTCGGCATGGGGCTCGCCGGCACGCAGATGCCAGCCCTCACCGATCCGCTCACCGTCACGCACGATGACGCAGCCGACACGCGGGTTGGGATGAGTGGAATACAGCCCCTGGCGCGCCAGCCGCAGCGCGTGGGCCATCCAGGCGTGATCGGCAGTGCTCATTCTTGCTTCGCGGGTTCGCGGGACAGGCGTTCGATTTCCTCGCGGAATTCGTTCAGATCCTGGAAGCGGCGATAGACCGAGGCAAAGCGGATATAGGCAATCTCGTCGAGCTTCTGCAGCTCGCCCATCACCAGCTCGCCCACCACCAGGGATTTGACCTCACGCTCGCCGGTGGCACGCAGCCGATGCTTGATATGGGCGATGGCCGCTTCCAGCCGCTCGACGCTGACCGGGCGCTTTTCCAGCGCGCGCTGCATGCCGGCACGCAGCTTGTCCTCGTCGAAGGGCTGGCGACTGCCGTCCTGCTTGATCAGCCTCGGCATCACCAGTTCGGCGGTTTCAAAGGTGGTAAAGCGCTCGCCACAGGCAAGGCATTCACGGCGACGACGAACCTGATCGCCCTCGGCAACCAGACGCGAATCGATGACCTTGGTGTCATGGGCAACACAGAAGGGACAATGCATGAGTTGGGCTGGTCAGACATGAAAGAGGGCCATGGTAGCGCATCCGACCGTCAAGACAAGTTGGCGGATTTGCTGCTATACAGACGCCCGTTCACCTGCCTTGAGGAGCCGTCCGTGCCGTCACGTCACCTTGTTTCGCTTGCGCTCATGGCACTTCTGGCGGGCTGTTCAAGCCAGCCCGCCGATGAGCCGAAAGCCACTCAACCCATCGAACTGAGTAAAGCACCGCATTCAAAACTGCTTAATGAGCTGAGCGGAACACTGATCGGTGCTCCCGAAGGCAGCGAAGTGGAACTGGCGCTGCTGGAAGTCGACCGCCGCGACCAGCCCGACAAGCTGCTCAGCAACGTCAAGCTGACCGGCCGCGGCAGCGAGCTGCCCTTTATCCTGCAGTTCAACCCCGAGGCTTTTCCCGCCAACCAGCGCGTCGAGTTGCGCGGGCGTGTGACCCAGTCGGGCCAGTTGATCATGCGCCTGCCCACGCAACAGGTTCGCAACGCTTCAAGCCAGGCGCTCGGACCTCTGCGACTGGAGCCAATACCGTGACACCACCCGCCACCTTGCAGGCTGCACTTGGCGAGCTGCTGGGTGACGCCCGCCTGTGCATCGCAACCCTGCCAGACACCGATATCCGCCTCTGGCTGATCGATTCGGCGAACATGGACCGCGCCTTCAACCCCGAGGAAACCCGACGGATTCTCGAAGAGCCGCCCTACTGGTGCTTCTGCTGGGCCAGTGGCCTGGTCCTGGCGCGCTGGCTGGCCGAGCACCCCGAATGGGTCCGCGGCAGGCGCGTGCTGGATTTCGGCGCCGGTTCCGGCGTAGCTGCGATCGCAGCGGCCAGGGCCGGTGCGGCGGAAGTGGTGGCCTGTGACCTCGACCCGCTGGCGCTACAGGCGTGCCGGAGCAATGCGGCGCTCAATGATGTGACACTGGGTTATTCCGACGATTTCTTCGCCGAGGCGGACCGCTTCGACCTGATCATCGTCGCCGACGTGCTGTATGACCGCACCAACCTGCCGCTGCTGGACCAGTTTCCCAGCCGTGGCCGCGAAGTGCTGGTGGCCGACTCGCGGGTGCGCGACTTTCAGCATCCGCTGTACCAGCGCCTCGACATCCTGGACGCCTGCACCTGGCCGGATCTGGCCGAGCCCGCTGAATTTCGCCGGGTCAGCCTGTATCACGCGACCAGGACGGAAAGCCGACAGGTAAACCCATGAGTACCGAGCCAACCCTGCGCCTGTTCTTCGCCGTGCCCTGCCCGCCGGATCAAGCTACGGCGATTGCAGCGTGGCGCGACCGACAAAGACTGGATGGACGTGCGGTTGCGCCAGAAAACCTGCACCTGACTCTGGCCTTTCTCGGCGCGCAGCCAGCGGAGCGTCTACAGGCACTTCGACAAATGGCGGACGGAATCGAATGCGAAGCTTTCGAGCTGACCCTGGACCACCTGATTACCCTCGGCCAGGGCTTCGTCTGCCTGGCGCCGACCGCAGCACCGCCCGCCCTGCTGCAGCTTGCGGCACAACTAGCTGAGCGGTTGAGCGCCCTGGGTATCGTGCTCGACAACCGCCCTTATCTGCCGCATCTGACGCTGATGCGCCAGAGCCCCACGCAGGCGCAAGCCGCCGCAACCTTCAGCTGGAGGGTGGAGCGCTTCGTGCTGTACCAGTCGCAGAACACCGTGGACGGCGTGCGCTATCAGGAGTTGGGCAGCTGGCCGCTCGCTGTGGGCGAGAACTAGAGCTGTTCCCGCTCGCCGCTAACCGCGACGAACAGAAACAGCCACTGGCGTCAGGCCGGCACTTCGATCAGAAAGCGAAACAGCGGACCGTGCTGCTCCACGGCCAGGCAGTTGTAGCCCTTGAGCTTGGCGTCCTCGGGAATGCCCTGCACCGACTGCGAACAGTCGGTCACTACTTCCAGCAGTTGCCCCGGCAGCATGGTTTCCAAGGTTTCCAGCGTGGCGATGGCGTTGTAGGGGCAGTGTTCACCGCGCAGATCAAGCGACAGATTGGGTTGGGGCTGGCTCACGGGCAGCACTCCTCTTGGGTTGGAAACGACGGGCATTGAGGTGGACCAGCAGCATGGCCAAAGCCAGGCCGGCGAAGCTGAACAGCAGACCGGTGCCCGGCCCCATGCTTTCCAGTAGATCAATCTTCGGATAGGGCAGCGCCAGCGAGGTGCCCAGCTCGTCCCAGTACACCGCCACCAGCGTGCCACCGATCACGTTGCCGATGCCAACCACCCAGAAATGCACCTGCCCTTCCATCGCGCGGTACATCCAGCCGGTTTCGCAGCCGCCGGCCAAGACGATACCGATCCCGAACAGCAGGCCGCCGAGCACGGCATTCGGGCCCATCCAGAAAATCTTCGCGTCTGCGCCCAGCATGATCGCGCCGAAGGTGCCAACGCAGGCCACGGCCATGCCCAACAGAATGCCGTAGGCGACCTGGGTACGGCCGGTGGTCCAGAGATCACGTGCGGCGCTGGTAAAACAGATCTGCGCGCGCTCGATCAGGCCACCGAAGACCACGCCGAACAGCACCGCCATGCCCAGGGCTATCGACACACCGAAACGCCAGCCGGCGAATGCCACGGCAACCAGCGCCACCGCCACACCCAGGCGCACTTGCAAGCGGTTGCGCTGTTCCCGCGCCTGCGGATCGGCGAACAGCGAACTGGCCTGGCTGCCCACCTTGAGCGGCACGCGCAGCATCGGCAGCAGGCAGATCTTCACCCCGACCCAGGCCCCGCCGACCGTGGCCAGCATGAACGCCCAGGCGTGCAGCGAGAACATCGGAATGCCAGTGAAGAACGCCGCCAGGTTGCAGCCCATGGCCAGGCGAGCGCCGAAACCGGCGATGATCCCGCCGATCAGCCCCTGCGCCAGGCGGCGCTTGCTGGTGGGCCAGCGCAGGCTGACATTGTTGGCCCAGAGCGCCGTGCACAGCGCGCCAAGCAGCATACCGATGATCATCACCCCATCGATGCGATCCAGCGGCGTGCCCTGCAGGCCGATCAGTTTGAAGTAGCTCCACTCCTGCGGCTGAAACCCGAACCAGGCCAGCACGTGCCCACCCCAGCGGGTGAACTCGCCGGTCACGGCCCAGAAGGTCCCGGTGATTGCGAAGTAGTAGGCTGAAGCGACGCCCAGCGCGACGAGCGCGGGCAAAGGTGACCAGAAGCGCACGAGATAGCGCGCCCGGAAATCGGACAGAACGGACATCAATGACTCCTTTTGCGCGACTGCAAACGCCGCACCGAGAAAAGGTGACGCGCATTCTAGCCCTCTAGGTCGCGCCTTGCGCGGACATTCCTTCGAAGCGTCGGTCGTTGACGCTTGCTTCCCGTAAGCGCTGCCCCCACATAACATGCACGCCCTTACAAGTGCCCATTCGAGAACCCTGATGAGCCAGACTCCCTTCATCTTCGACGTCACCAGCGCCAACTTCGAGCAGCTGGTGCTGGAAAACTCCTTTCACAAGCCGGTGCTGGTGGATTTCTGGGCCGATTGGTGCGCGCCGTGCAAGGCGCTGATGCCACTGCTGGCTAAGATCACCGAGGAGTACCAGGGCGAACTGCTGCTGGCCAAGGTCAACTGCGACATCGAGCAGGACGTGGTCGCCCGCTTCGGCGTGCGCAGCCTGCCCACCGTGGTGCTGTTCAAGGACGGTCAGCCGGTGGACGGCTTTGCCGGCGCGCAGCCCGAATCGGCCATTCGCACGATGCTCGAGCCGCACGTTCAGCTGCCCCCCGCGCCCGAGGCGGACCAGCTGGAAGCCGCCCAGGCGCTGTTCGCAGAAGGCCGCATCGGCGAGGCGGAGAACCTGCTCAAGCAGTTGCTGGCCGAAGACAACGAGAACGCCGCCGCGCTGATCCTCTACGCCCGCTGCCTGGCCGAACGTGCCGAGCTGGGCGAAGCCGAGACGGTGTTAAACGCGGTCAAGGGTGACGAGCACAAGCAGGCGCTGGCCGCGGCCCGCGCACAGCTGACCTTCCTGCGCCAGGCCAACGACCTGCCGGAAGTCGCCGACCTCAAAAGCCGCCTGGCACAGAACGCCGAGGACGATGAAGCGACTTATCAGCTGGCGATCCAGCAGCTCGCACGCCAGCAATACGAAACCGCACTGGACGGCCTGCTCAAGCTCTTCGTGCGCAACCGCAACTACGCCGACGGCCTGCCACACAAGACCCTGCTGCAGGTGTTCGACCTGCTGGGCAACGACCACCCGCTGGTTACCACCTACCGCCGCAAGTTGTATCAGGCGATCTACTGATCGCCTGCAGATCGTAGGGTGGATGTCGCCTTTTACATCCACCACAACGCCACCCGGTGGATCGCCACCCGGTGGATCGCCACTGAGGAGACAGCCGCTTGCATCCCAGCCAGCAGGGTCACGTGGGAGTGGGCCATGCCCACGAACGGGACCTGCACTGTTAGCGAGGTTGCGTTCACGGGCATGGCCCGTTCCCACAAAGCCGCGATGGCGGGAAGCGGTGCCCCTCCTAGACGAGCATCTGTCGCAGCTCGCGACAGTCACGAGCATGCAATTCGGTCAACTCCGGCCAGAGATTGTCCGGCAGGTTGACCAGCACCCCGCGAGCGCCTGCGGCCTTCGCGCATTCCAGATCGAAACGGTAGTCACCGACCATCACCAGCGTCTGCGGCGCAACCTGCCATTTGTTGGCCAGGTGCAGCAGACCGCCGGGGTCGGGTTTTGGCGGTGCTTCGTCGCGACCGAGGATGTCTTCGCTGGCGAAGCAGTCGCCCATACCCACTGCCTGCAGCGTCACCAGCGCCAGCTCATGGGCGTTGCGCGTCAGCACGCCAAGCTGGCAGCCGCGATCCTGCAATTCGTGCAGCAGGTCGAGCGCACCCGGTGCGGGTTGCGCCGCGTAGGCCAGTTCGCGCTCGTGCTCCAGCAACCAGGCACGCTTGCTCGCGGCCTCGTCAGCCGGCAAGGCGGCGAGGTGATGGAGGATGTCGTCTTCCTGGGGAATCTCCAGTGCACGCTTGATCGCCAGGAAGTCATGCACGGCGATGGTCAGGGTCCCGTCCATGTCGAACACCCAGTGGCGTGCAGCGGAGAGCGTCATCTCAAGTCCTCTCGCACCCGGATCAGCCCTTCCTGGGCCACCGACGCCACCAGCTCGCCTGCGCGGTTAAAAATACTGCCACGGGCGAAGCCGCGGGCATTGCCCGTCCAGGGGCTATCCATGGAATACAGCAGCCAGTCATCGGCACGCACTTCGCGGTGGAACCAGATGGCATGGTCGAGGCTCGCCAGCTGGATGAATTTGCTCCAGAAGGAAACGCCGTGGGGCTGCAGCGCCGTGCTGACGAAGTTGAAATCCGAAGCGTAGGCCATCAGGTATTTATGCACTGCAGGGTTGTCCGGCAGCGTGCCGGCAGCCCGGAACCACACGTGGCGGATCGGCTCGATGGGCTGTGGGTTGAGCGGGTCCAGCAGCGTCACCGGGCGAATCTCGATGGGCTTGGGCCGGCGCAACTTCTCCACCACACTTGGAGGGACCAAGCTTTCGAGCCTGTGCAGCAGCTCCCTTTCGCTGGGCAGGTTCTCCGGTCCTTCCACATCAGGCATTGGCAACTGGTGCTCGTAGCCGGTTTCATCAACCTGGAACGAAGCGCTGCAGGTGAAGATGGTCTTGCCCTTCTGGATGGCGCTGACGCGGCGCGTAGAGAAGCTGCCGCCATCACGCACTCGGTCGACGTCATACACCACCGGCAGATGGGCGTCACCGGGGCGCAGGAAGTAGCCGTGAATCGAGTGCACATGCCGCTCAGGCACCACCGTCTGGCTCGCCGCCGACAGCGCCTGGCCGATCACCTGACCACCGAACAGCTGCGGGAAACCCAGATCCTGACTGTTGCCGCGGAACAGGTTTTCCTCGATGCGTTCCAGCGACAGCAGGCTCACCAGGGTATCGAGTGTCTCGGTCATGCACATTTCCTTTCCGGCGAAGGCCCATTCAGGCAAAGGCGGAGATTTTACGGTTTAAACCGAACAGGCTCCAGCTAACCGGCCAGACGGCGTCTGCGCTGCCTTGAGCGTGCCGTGACCAAGCCGGCATACTGTTGCCGATTGCGAGCGACCGAGACGGACGCAGTGCAATGAATGTATTCAGGCGCCAATCGATGCCCTTGCCGCTGGTATTCCACGACGACTACAGCCCGCCGCTGCCACCGGGACACCGCTTCCCGATGGAGAAATTTCGTCTGCTGCGCGATCACTTGGTCGATAGCGGCCTGACCACCAACGCGGCGATTCTGCGCCCCGAGCTGTGCGCAACCGACGTGCTTGCTCTGGCCCATGACCGCGCCTATATCGAGCGCTATTGCAGCGGCGACATGGGCCGCGACGAACTGCGCCGCCTGGGCCTGCCCTGGAGCCCGCAACTGGCGCAGCGCACCGTGCGCGCCGTGGGTGGCTCACTGCTGGCCGCCGACCTGGCCCTTGAGCATGGTCTGGCCTGCCATCTGGCCGGCGGCACACACCACGCCCACTACGACCATGCCTCCGGCTTCTGCATCTTCAATGACCTGGCGATCATCGCCCTGTCGCTACTGGAAAGCGGCCGCGCTGGCCGTGTGCTGATCTTCGATTGCGACGTGCATCAGGGCGATGGCACCGCGCGCATCCTCGAACACGTGCCAGACGCGGTGACCGTGTCGCTGCACTGCGAGAAGAACTTTCCTCTGCGCAAAGCCCGCAGCGACTGGGATATCGAGCTGGCGCCAGGCATGGGCGATCTGGAGTACCTCAAGGTGGTGAACGACACACTGAGCTACCTGCTGCCGCTGTACCAGCCGGATCTGGTGCTCTACGACGCCGGGGTCGACGTTCACCGCGACGACACGCTGGGCCTGCTCAACCTCAGCGACGAAGGCTTGGCAATGCGCGACAGCACCGTCATCGATCACTGCCTGGGCCGTGACATTCCGCTGATCGGTGTAATCGGCGGCGGCTACGACAAGGACCGCGCCCTGCTCGCCCGCCGCCATGCGCAGCTGCATTTCAGCGCTGCCAGGGCCTGGAATCGTCACGGCCTGCGTTGATTGCCCAACCAGTTCAGCGCCCATGACCCGCTCCGGCGCAGCCGTTACAATGCCCGCTCCGCAACTGCCCGGCCATCGCCATGACCTCTGCTGATCCTCGCATCGCCATCATCGGTGGCGGCCCTGCCGGGCTGATGGCTGCCGAGGTGCTCAGCCAGGCCGGCGTCGCGGTTGATCTCTATGACGCCATGCCCTCAGTCGGGCGCAAGTTCCTGCTGGCCGGCGTCGGCGGCATGAACATCACCCATGCCGAGGACTTCGCTGCCTTCGTCGATCGTTATCGCCAGCGCGCCGATGACCTGCGCCCGCTGCTGGAGGCCTTCTCGCCGAACACGCTGCGCGAGTGGATTCACGGCCTGGGCATCGACACCTTCGTCGGCAGCTCCGGTCGCGTGTTTCCCACCGACATGAAAGCTGCGCCATTATTGCGCGCCTGGCTCAAGCGGCTACGTGAGCACGGCGTGCAGCTCCACACGCGCCAGCGCTGGCTGGGGTGGAACAAGAAAGGTCAGCTGCGTATCGCCGGCCCACATGGCGAAACGCAGCTGGAGCCCGCCGCCACCCTGCTCGCCCTGGGCGGCGGCAGCTGGTCGCGGCTGGGCTCCGATGGCGCCTGGGTGCCGCTGCTGCAGACGCGTGGCGTGAGCGTCGCACCGCTGCAACCGGCCAACTGTGGGTTCGAGGTTGCAGGCTGGAGTGCGCACCTTGTGGAGAAATTCGCCGGCGCACCTTTGAAGACAGTCAGCCTCGCCTTGCCCAACGAAACCCCACGCAAGGGCGAGTTCGTCCTCACCGCGACCGGCATCGAAGGCAGTCTGGTTTACGCGTTGTCAGCCGACATCCGGGAAACGATCAACGCGTCTGGCTCGGCCACCGTACTGCTCGACCTGCTGCCGAATCGCACCCAGGCGAACATCGCCGCGGCCCTGGCCAAACCACGAGGCTCGCAGTCCATGGCCAAGCACCTGCATCGTCAGTTAAAGCTGGATGGCGCCAAGGCCGCGTTGCTGCGCGAACTGACCGCTGCCGAAACCTTTCAGGACCCTCAAGCGCTTGCGACCAGTATCAAGGCTCTGCCGATTACACTCGTTCGTCCGCGTCCGCTGGACGAAGCCATCAGCAGCGCCGGCGGCGTGCCTTTCGAAGCACTGGATGAAAACCTGATGCTGCGCCAGCTGCCCGGCGTGTTCTGCGCCGGCGAAATGCTCGACTGGGAAGCGCCCACCGGCGGTTATCTGCTTACCGCCTGCTTCGCCAGCGGTCGCGCTGCCGCTGAAGGAATACTGCGCTGGCGGAAGCAGCCATAACGCGACGCCAGCCTTTCCTTCACTCCGAACGCCCTGAGGCATCACGATTCCGCTCGTACCGCTTCGCAACCGGAAACGCCGGCAACCAGGCCTCGCGTCGTACGGCCCAGCTTTCATAGGTCGGCATCAGCAGATCGGGCGCATCCAGTGCGCCCAGGTGCACTTCGATTTCATCCACAGTGCGGGCGAAAACCGACGAGCCACAGCGCGGGCAGAAGTGCCGCCCGGCGTAGTCTCGTGTTTCTCCCTCGATAGTCACCGCCTCCTGCGAAAATACCGCCGCCGCGTAGAAGAGCGCCCCGTGATGTTTGCGACAGTCGAGGCAATGACAGAGCCCTACCCGGTACGGCCGTCCGAAGGCCAGAATCCGCACCTCGCCGCACAGACAGCCGCCAGTGAAACGGTCCATGCTGCACCTCCTCGAAAGACGCTGGAATGCAAATGACGATAGCAGGCGCTACCGACGCTCCAGCCGCTCTGGAGGCACACTGGACCGACTTTGCCATCGCCGTGTCGCAGATACATCGACCAGCAGCGCCTTGCCGATATGCATCGCCACCATGTCCACAGTACCAGTCAGCTCGGCACCGGTGTTTTGTCCACGAGAATCTGGCCACCTCCGGGTTGGGCAGGTCAATCCATGAGGTCTATGTTGTATGCGCCGCATGGAACGCTGATGCGACCGGCAGCAGACACTGAGACCATCAGGGGATCGGATTGCCCAGCCCCGGCTCGTTCGGATCATCAAGATCCGGCCTGCCGGGGTCCTGTATATCTGGACCGATACCGGGTCGGTCGACGGGCTCGCCGGGATCCCGGACGTCTGGGTTATCGGTGTTGAAGTCCGGGTCAGGCGCCTTGACAGGAGGCTGGTCCTGGTCAGGCACGGGCTGCTGGCTATGAAGCCTGTCGATCGGATCGATACTCATGGTTCACCTCCGGTCGAGCCGGGAATGGCTCATTGTGTTTGAGCCAATTCGACATGGATGGTGCGCGCCGCAGGTCGCATTCCAGTTCGCCATTCGCAATTTGAAAGCATGGGACTGCCCATGCTCATCGGATAACATGCGGACCGATCACGGGTTCAGCCTGGCAACGCCCAGCGTGTAGTCCTTCCAAACACACCGCGACACACCTTCAACCAGCCTCCATTCATATGCATTACAGACCAGAGCCCGCGGCATGACCGACGCCGAAACGACGTTGCATCTTTTCAACCGTCACTCCGTGTGGGCCGGCTTCAAGAAGCTTGCCCCGGTCTCCCTGTTCGTCGTGATATTCGGCGCGGCCTTCGGCCTCGCGGCCGTACAAACGGAGTTGGATGAGTCGGTGATCCTCGCGATGAGCACGCTGGTCTTCGCCGGCGCCTCGCAATTTGCGGCGCTGGAACTGTGGGGACCACAGGTGCCGTTGCTCACACTCGTGATTACCGTGTTTGCCATCAATGCCCGCCATCTGCTGATGGGGGCAACGCTCTATCCGTGGCTACGCCATCTGCCACCGTCGCAGCGCTACGGCGTCATGCTCATGGCTTCCGATGCCAACTGGGCGATGGCCATGCAGGCATTCAATAGCAGGCAACCGGGCATTGGGCTTCTGCTGGGCGGCGGCCTCGCCCTTTGGGCATCCTGGGTATTGGGCACCTGGCTGGGTGTCCACTTCGGCGGCGCCATTGAAAACCCCCGGAGTCTGGGCCTGGATATGGTGATGGGCTGCTTTCTGCTGGCCATGGTGGTGGGTGGGGAAAAGAACCTGCGCATGCTGATGATCTGGATCGTCGCCGCCTGCGCTTCCCTGCTGGCCTACTGGTACTTGCCGGACAACAGCCATGTCGTGGTGGGCGCACTGGCAGGCGGCGTGACGGGGATATTCTGGCCGGAGAAGAAACGTGAACATTGAAACCACCGGGGCCGGCGCACTGATTCTGGTGCTGGTCATGGCAGTCGTGACGCTAGCGACCCGCTGGGGCGGCGTTTATGTGATGTCGTTCGTGCCCATTGGCCAGCGGGTGAAGCAATTCATTGGCGCCATGTCCGGCTCGGTGCTGGTGGCGCTGCTGGCTCCCATGGCGCTGGAGGGCGACAGCGGCGCCAGGCTGGCGTTGTTGGCCACGGCTGCCACCATGCTGCTACTAAAAAAGCCGCTACCGGCAATCGCCGCCGGCATCCTGACCGCGGCGCTGGTGAGGCAGTTTTGACGTGGCAATGAGGCACGGACTCTCGACTGAATAACCTGACGCCGGCCTGATCGCTTAGACGCGGCCAACCCGCATATTGATGGGCCAGGAAATCGACCGCCTGCTCTCAGCATCGCCCCAGGTCTGCGCCAGATCGCTTGCGAAGCGATGCAGGATGTCGGCTCGCCCGGCCTCTTGCGCCTGACGCACGGCTGACCAGGTCGCGATGTAGCCGAGGAACTCGTTCAGGTTCCAATCAAGACGGATCAGCATGGCGGGCGAGGCAATCGACTCGAAGGGGAAATCGAGCGTGGCGTAGCCGCTATCGACTAGCCGGCGCTCAGCCGGCCAATAGGGGCCGATCTCCTGCCAGTAGAACTGCTGGAAGCGGGCATCCAGCTCTGCGTCCAGCTGTAGAACGCCGTAGCTGATCAGCGCCAGCACGGCGCTGGGCATCGCGACTCGGCGCACTTCGGCGTAGAAGGCAGGCAGATCGAACCAATGCGCGGCCTGTGCGGCAGTGACAAGGCTCGCGCTGCGATCCGGTAACGGCATTCCTTCCGCCGGGGCGCACAGATAAGTGACGTTTGCCTGTGGCGCGGCATGCGTCAGCTGATCGGCACTCGGATCAAGTCCCGTGACAGATGAGAAATATTTGGCGAGCTGCCCGGCGAGTTGGCCATTTCCGCAACCGGCATCTACCGCGAGCTGAGTATCTGGCGCAATCGAGGCAAGGAATTCGGCAAGTTCGGGAGGGTATTCCGGCCTGAAACGCGCGTAGGCCTGCCCGCCTTGATCGAACCAGTTTTTCGGACTGCTCATCGACTGACCTCTATTCACACGCGCTTCATCATTGCACCCGCCGCCACCTAACGGCGGCGCTTTAACGCTTCTTCGCCGGCTTCGCTCCGCCGAGACTAGGCACCTTGCGAATCGGCTTGGCATTGGGTTTTTCGCTTTCATCGAACCAGTTGCCCAGGTGGATCTTGCCCTTGGCAGCACCCTCCTTCGGCTTCTTGGGTTTTTTCGGCTTCTTGATGATCTGACCGCCGAGGGTGGTGGTCGGCACCCGGTGATCGGGCACGAAACCCAGCTCGTCATGACGCGGCAGAACCTGCTGGATCAGGGTTTCGATGGCGGCCAACTGATCGACTTCATCGGCGCTGACCAGGGAAATCGCTTCACCCGTGGCCCCAGCGCGGCCAGTACGACCGATGCGGTGTACGTAGTCTTCGGCGACGATGGGCAGATCGAAGTTGACCACCTGCGGCAGGTCGTGGATATCCAGTCCGCGGGCGGCCACATCGGTGGCGACCAGGATCTGTACCTCACCGGCCTTGAAGCGTTCCAGCGCACGCATACGGCTGGCTTGCGGCCTGTCGCCGTGAATCGCCTCGCTGGCAATGCCCTGGGCCTGAAGTTCCTCGGCAAGCTGATCGACGCCCTTGCGCGTCTTGACGAACACCAGCACCTGGCCCCAGCGCTTTTCCGTCAGCAAGTGCAGGAAAAGTTCGCTCTTGCGCTTCTTGTCCACCGTCACCAGCCACTGCTTGACGGTCTTCGCCGCAGCGTTGCGCGGACTGACCTCGATGGTCAGCGGGTCGCGCAGCAGCTCTCGGGCCATCTGCCGGATGGGATCGGAGAAGGTCGCGGAGAACAGCAGCGTCTGCCGTTTGCGTGGCAGTGCGCTGAACAGGTCATCCAGTTCTTCGGAGAACCCCAGGTCAAGCATGCGGTCGGCCTCATCCAGCACCAGCGCCTGGACCTGATCGAATTTCACCGCATTCTGCCGGTACAGATCGAGCAGCCGACCGGGCGTCGCCACCAGCACATCGATGCCTTTACGCAGCGCCATCATCTGCGGGTTGATGCTGACGCCGCCGTATACCGCATAGGTACGCAACGGCAGATGCTGCCCGTAGACACGAAAGCTTTCATGTACCTGTTCGGCCAGTTCGCGGGTTGGCACCAGTACCAGTGCACGCACCGAATTGCTCGCCACCTTGGCACCTTCCATGGTCAGGCGTTGCAACAGCGGCAGGGCGAAACCGGCGGTCTTGCCGGTGCCGGTCTGCGCGGCGGCCATCAGGTCGCGGCCCTTGAGCACGGCGGGAATGGCCTTGGCCTGGACCGGCGTTGGCGTGGTGTAGTCGAGGGATTCGAGCGTGCGCAGCAGCGGATCGATCAGGCCCAGGGTGGCGAAGGTCATGGTGCAAACCGGCAAGGGGAACGAGGGCGCAAGTTTACGCGTAAACCCCGCAGTACGTAGCCTGGATTAGCCGTAGGCGTAATCCGGGGAGCCAAAGGCGATACAGCTTTTGCACGGATGCGTCCCGTGCTGTTAGGCCGCGGAACACCGCAGGCGCGCGGTATGCGACGGAAACGCCTACGGCGGTTCCATCCTACAAAAACCATACCGGTGATGAGTCGAGCAGGTGCGGCACCACGGCAGCTAGCGCAGCAGCAGCCTGCCTTCGATGGGCACATAGCGTGTGGCGGCGCGGATCAGCGATTGTGCCGTCAGCCCCGGCACGCCATAGGCCGTGGCCTCGCCGCCGCCGGCGCGTACACGGTCGAGCAGCAGGTCGAAATCGCCGTCGCCGGAGGCCAGCACGATTTCATCCACACGCGCCGCGGCATCCAGCACGTCGATGGTGATGCCCACGTCCCAGTCGCCCTTGGCGGAGCCGTCGCTGCGCTGGATATAGGGCTTGAGCCTCACCGTAAAACCAAGGTTGCGCAGGATCTGCTGGAATTGCTGCTGCTTGGCGTCGCCACGTTCGATGGCATAGGCATACGCCTCGACGATTTCGCCGCGCGCGCTGACTTCATTCCACAGAGCTGCATAGTTGAAGTGGCAACCGTGTGCCTGGCGCACCGTGTAATAGAGATTCTGCACATCGGCAAACAGGGCAATCTTCTTCACGCAGTGGCCTGGGTCAGGAAAGGGCTGGCCAGTATGGACGGCAAAATCGCGCCTGTCCTGCGTTGCGGTCTTGTTAAAGTACGCGCCTTTTTTTCGAGACCCTATCGACGTGAACGTATTTTCCATCCTCCGTGACGCCTGGTACTTCTACTCCCGCAACCTGCCCGGCATCGCGCGGCTCTGCCTGCCGCTGATTCTGCTGGAAAGCTGCGTCAGACTGATGATCGAGCACTGGCTGGGCCAGAACGCGCTGCCCGCGCAGGAATTGCTGACCGAGATACTCTTCTATCCCCTGTATGTCGGCGCGCTGATCCTGTTTCTCGACGCCCGCAGCCGCGGCCATGATCCCGCTGCACGCGAGGTATGGGCGCGGGTGCTGCCCCTGTGGCCCTCACTGGCGGTGCTCGCCGCGCTGGGGACGCTGCTGATCGTGCTTGGCGCCTCGCTGTTCGTGCTGCCGGGGCTCTGGGTGATGGTGAAAATCGCCTTTGCCGAATACCTGCTGATGCTGCGCGGGTTGACTCCACTGGCGGCGTTGAAGGAAAGCTTCGCTCAGACGCGCGGGCATTTCCTGCTGATACTCGGCTGCATGCTCGTAGTGTTGCTGCCGGTGTGGCTGCTCGAAGCCTGGCTCGCCACACAGTTCTGGGGCGATGCCACGCCGCCTGCAGCGCTGGCGATTCTGGTCGATGGCGGTGTCGGGATGGTTCAGCTGCTGGCCACAGTGGTGGTGTTCCGCTGCTTCATGCTCTGCGGCGATTCAGACCGATGAATTCGCACCCACAGGATGAGTGCGTAAAAAGTAGGAGCGGACTTGTCCGCGAGCTTTATGCAGCCCCGTGAAAAGCTCGCGGGCAAGCCCCCTCCTACAGGTACGGCGTGTACCGGGGCACTGTGGGAGCGGCTTCAGCCGCGAATGCTGCTGCCTGCCAATCGCGGCAACAGCAGATGCTCGAACAGACGCGGAAAGCAGCGCGCCACCAACCGGGCGCGCCAGTCCAGGTTGGACAACACCAGCAGCCGACGCCGCTTCAGCGCGCCCTGAAAGATGGATTCGGCCACATCCTGCGGCGACGCCACGCGGCCCACGGCCAGCACTGGCTGCGGCGCGGTTGAGCCATCACCGACCAGCACGTTCTTGCGCAGGTCAGTGGCGGTATAACCGGGGCACACCAGCATCACGTTGACGCCAGTGCCGTCGAGCTCACCGCGCAGGGTTTCGAACAGGCCGTGCAGGGCATGCTTGCTGGCATTGTAGGCGGCACGATCAGGCACCGGCGCATATTGCGAAAGCGAACTGAGCACGATGATCTGCCCGCTGCGCGCCGTCAGGCTCGGCAGAGCCGCCTGGGTGCAATGCAGCGCGCCATAAAAATTCACCGCCATGATCCGCTCGAACACCTTCAGGCTGGTGTCGGCGACGCGGCTGCGATGGGTAATGCCGGCGTTATTGACCAGCACATCGATCCCGCCGAAACGCTCCACCACCAGCGTAACGGCCTGCTGCACCGCCACCGCATCCGACACATCGCAGCACAGCCCCAGCGCCTCGGCGTTGTGCCGGTCAGCCAGATGCTGCACCAGACCGTCGAGGGCGTTCTGCTCCAGATCGAAGATCACCAGCCGCGCACCGGCCTGGGCCATGCGCTCTGCCAGCGCGCGGCCAATGCCCGCACAGCCCCCCGTGATCAGCACCACCTTGCGGTCGAACACCTTGCTGGCAAATACCTTGCGCCGCATAAACCACTCCATCCGGTCCTGAATTCGGCCACCCGGCCAACCCCTGCCAAGCCGGACGCACTCAGCGCAAGCATAGCCAGCCCGCGGCCTCTTCGCGACTGCCCTGACGTTACTGTCCGCGTGGCTTGGCCCTGGCGGTGGGTTCGGCGATCAGCGGGTCATCCGGCCAGTAGTGCTTCGGGTAACGACCCTTCAAATCCTTCTTCACCTCGGCGTAGGTATTGGCCCAGAAGCTCGCCAGATCCTGTGTCACCTGCACCGGCCTGCGCGCCGGTGACAGCAGGTGCAGCTTGACGGTCAACCGTCCGCCGGCAATGCGTGGCGTATCAGCCAGACCGAACAGCTCCTGCAGCCGTACCGCCAGTACCGGCGGCTGCTCGCTGTAATCCAGACGAATGCGCGAGCCGGACGGCACGCCAATGGCGCTTGGCGCCTGCTCCTCCAGGCGCTGCGGCAGTGGCCAGGGCAGCAGTGTGGCGAGCATGGCCTTCATGTCCAGCTGGGCAAAATGCGCCAGCCGCGAGACCTTGCCCAGATACGGCAACAGCCAGTCTTCCAGCCGCGCCAGCAAGGCTGAATCACTGACATCTGGCCAGTCACTGTCGCTGCTCTGGTCATGGCTCAGTTGCCGCAGCAGGGCGATGCGCGCCTGCCACTGACGCAGTTCGGGCGTCCAGGTCAGCAGTTCCAGCCCCTTGCGCCGCACCAGACCGAGCAATGCCTGACTGCGCGCCGCTTCATCGAGCCCCGGCAGCGCTTCACGGCTCAGGGTCAGCTCGCCAACCCGACCCTGGCGCTCGGCACGCAGCACGCCCTCGCGTTCGTCCCAATCCAGCTCGTCGTGCTGGCTGACCAGCTCTGCCAGCACGCCATCGAACAGCGCCGGGTCCAACGCCACCGCACGGTAGATGCGTTCCTCGCGCCGCCCCTGCTGGCTGCCGAGTTCGGCGATCACCAGCCAGGGCTCCTTCATCAGCCCATCCGGCTCGCCAAATTGCGCTGCTCGTCCATTGGCCAGGCGGTATTCACCACCGCCTTCGCGCCGCTGGCGGGCTACGCGGTCGGGATAAGCAAAGGCCAGCAGCGCTGCCAGGGCGTGCGCCTCGCCCAGCGCCGCTCCGGACGTATTCGCCCGCTCGCGCAGCAGGCTGCGAAATTGCCGGGCCAGTTGGCGTACCCGCTGCACAGCACCGCCACGACCGCTCGCCAACTGCTGCAGACGCAGGCTCAGATCAGCCCCGGCATCGCGCAGGATGTCGCGCTCGGCCAGCAGTGCAGCGACATCCGCGGCCAGCGCAGCAACGCCCAAATCCTGACCGCGCAGCAGCATATGCGCCAGACGCGGGTGGGTGGGCAGTCCGGCCATGGCCTGGCCTTGAGTGGTCAGTTGCCAACTGCCATGTGCGTTGCGCTGCAGCGCACCCAGCCGTTCCAGCAACGCCTGCGCCTGGGCATAGGCGGCAGCCGGGGGACGATCGAGCCAGCTCAGCTCGTCCGGCTCGACACCCCAGCGCGCCAGTTGCAGGGCAACACCCGCCAGGTCCGCCTGGAGAATTTCCGCCTCACCGTAGGCACTCAGTTGTGCATGCTGGTCTTCGGACCACAGCCGATAGCAGGCGCCCGGCTCCAGACGCCCGGCCCGCCCTGCACGCTGGGTGGCCGAGGCTCGGGAGATGCGCCGGGTGTCCAGCCGCGTCATGCCGCTGCCGGGGTCGAACCGCGGCACCCGCGCCAGGCCGGCGTCCACCACCACCCGCACGCCTTCGATGGTCAGGCTGGTCTCGGCGATATTGGTGGCCAGCACCACCTTGCGCTGGCCGGCCGGCGGCGGATCGATGGCGGCGCGCTGAGCGGCCAGTTCCAGTTCGCCATGCAGAGGACAGAGCAGGATATCCGTGCGAGCGGCCAGCTGTTCGGCCAATGCCTCGTTGACCCTGCGGATTTCCGCCTGCCCCGGCAGAAACACCAGCAGGCTGCCGCCCTCTTCTTCCAGTGCCTGCAACACCGTCTGCACCACGCGCGGCTCGATGCGCTCCCCAGCCTGGTATGGCCTGCTCCAGCGCAGCACCACCGGGTACATGCGCCCGTCACTGCGCACCACCGGCGCATCGTCGAGCAGCGTCGACAAACGCTCGCCCTCCAGCGTGGCCGACATCAGCAGCACCTTGAGCGGCTCGTCGCGCAGCAGCATGCGGGCATTGAGGGTCAGCGCCAGGGCCAGGTCGGCATCCAGACCGCGCTCGTGAAATTCGTCGAATATCACCAGCCCGACACCCTCCAGCGCCGGATCGTCCTGCAAACGGCGGGCGAGAATGCCTTCGGTGACCACCTCGATGCGCGTCTTCGGCCCGATCTTGCTGTCGAGCCGAATGCGATAGCCAACCGTTTCCCCCACCTGCTCGCCCAGCTCGCTAGCCAGCCGTTCGGCGGCGGCCCGTGCAGCCAGCCGACGCGGTTCGAGCATGATCATCGACTGCCCGGCCAGCCAGGGCTCGTCCAGCAAGGCCAGCGGCACGCGGGTGGTCTTGCCGGCGCCGGGCGGTGCTTCCAGCACGACTTCGTCTCGACATTGCAGGGCCTGACGCAGCGCCGGCAGGACCTGTTCGATGGGCAAGGGGCTCATATGCACTCCGCGATCGGGGCGCGCATTATAAGGGAAGACGATAAAAGCGCCGGGGGCAGATACCCGCTGCTTCAGCCGGCCTTCAGCCGCCAGCTCACGCTCCGAACAAGGCGCCATTCGACCTGTCTGATAGCACGCAAATATCAACGTCTGTAGGTATAGTTGCGACACTTTTCCAGGAGGTCTTTATGCGTACTCGTTCCCGTGTCATCGGCGGCGTGCTGGCCGTTTCCCTGTTCACCCAACTGACCGCCTGCGGCACGCTGTTCTACCCGGATCGGCGCGGACAGATAGACGGCAAGATCGACCCGGCGATTGCCGCGCTCAACGCCGTCGGCCTGCTGTTCTACGTGATCCCCGGCTTGATCGCCTTTGGTATCGACTTCGCCACCGGCGCGATCTATTTCCCTGACGATCAATTCTCGATGGCGCCGGAAAAACTGCAGGAGGCCATTGGTGCCGACGGCCAGATCGACAGGCTGCGCCTGAAAGCCATTATCGAGGAGCAGACCGGTCGCAGCCTGCCGCTGGACGATCCGCGCCTGATCCGGCATGACGGCAGCCTTGAGCAGCTTGCAGCCTTCGGCCTGCAGCCGGCTGCCTGACCCCGCACCCGATGAGCATCAACGCCGACCACGCCCGCCTGTTGCGCCGCGCCAGCAGCGCGGCACTGGCGACTGCCATAGTGCTGGCCCTGAGCAAGGCGGTGGCGTGGTGGCTGAGTGGTTCGGTGAGCCTGCTGGCCGGCCTGACAGACTCGTTGCTCGATGGTGCCGCCTCACTGCTCAACCTGCTGGCAGTGCACTACTCGCTGCGCCCCGCCGACGAGGATCACCGCTACGGCCACGGCAAGGCCGAGGCATTGGCAGGGCTCGGCCAGGCTGCATTCATCTGCGTCAGCGCGATTCTGGTCGGGGTGCAAGGCGTCGACCGTATGCTGCATCCTCAGCCGTTGGGCGCGCAGGGCGTGGGCATCGCGGTGATGCTGCTCTCGCTGGTGATGACGGCACTGCTGCTGGGCTATCAGCGGCACGTGGTGAAAGTGACCCACTCCACGGCCATCCGCGCCGATTCGCTGCATTACCGCTCCGACCTGCTGCTCAACGCCAGCATCCTGCTTGCACTGATCCTCGCCGGCTTCGGCTGGGAACGGCTCGACGCGCTGTTCGGCATCGCCATCGCGTTCTACATCTTCTGGAGTGCAGTGAGCATCGTCCGCGAAGCCGGCGCGGTGCTGATGGATACCGAGCTGTCACCCGAGATCAGCGCACACATGCAGCAACTGGTATGTGAAGTACCCGGCGTACACGGCTGCCACGATTTTCGCACGCGCATTTCCGGTACGCGCTGGTTCGTCCAGATGCACCTGGAACTGCCGGGCGAACTGCCACTGTCGCAGGCGCACGACCTGTGCGTGGCGGTCGAGCATGCCATTCATGACCGATACCCCAATGCCGAGGTACTGGTGCATGCCGATCCGCTGGAGGTGGCTCCACCACGCCGCTGATCCACTCTGACTCCCGCAGCAGTAGCATGATTTCGATGCACTAGACCGCGGGGAAAGATCGAGAGGAGGCAGCCTGCCCAGGGTTGCAGGGAGCACAGGTACCAATGCCCTCTATAGCAAGCTCACCGCGCATCAGCACCGACCACATGCTGCGGATTGATACACCGCTATGGCCAATTTTCCGCGATCGACTTCTGCCGTAGACTACGTAGCCTACATGCAAGGATGTATGCCATGCCCAGCCTCCCCGCCCGCCTGTTCGCTCTCGGCCTGCTGGCTCTGCCGCTGAACCCACCGCTCTGGGCTGAAGAGCTGCTACTCGAACCACTTGCAAATACCGCAACGGCGAGCGGAGAACGACAGGTTCGCGGCATACTGCGGGCTCGCGACCACGCCGTGCTCTCCAGCGAGCTGCCTGGCCGTATCGTTGAAATGCCATTCACCGACGGCCAGGATTTCGCCAAAGGCGACGTTCTGGTGCGCTTCGACTGCAGCGCCTATCAGGCCCAACTGAACGCCGCGCAAGCCGCGGTGCGCGCCACCCGCGAGGAACTGAACCACAAGAAGCAACTGGCCGCGCTCAACTCCGTCGGTCGCTTTGAAGTGGCGTTGGCCGAAGCCCGCCAGGCCCAGACCCTGGCAGAGACGCAGGTGTACCAGGTACAGGTAAAACGCTGCAGCGTCGTCGCACCGTTCAGCGGCCGCGTGGTGCAGCGTCGCGCCCAGCCACACGAAAGCGTCGCCAACGGCGCCCCGCTGCTGGATGTGGTCGACAACGGCACCCTGGAAATCTACCTGCTGGTACCGTCCAGCTGGCTGAACCGAATCGAACCGGAACAACCCTTTGAATTCACCCCCGACGAAACCGGCAAGCCCCTTCGGGCCACAGTCAAACGTCTTGGCGCTCGCATCGACGAAGGTAGCCAGACCCTACTGCTGATCGGCAGCCTACCTGCGGACACCCGCGGCTTGCTGGCCGGCATGAGCGGTACCGCCCAGTTTCAGGTACCGGAATGAACGCACCGCTGCCCGGCACGGCCGAACGCGTCTTCGCCGCTTTTCTCGGGCTGGAGCGACAGGCCCGGAGGGCCGGCAACGTCGAGCAACTGGCGTTTGCCATGGTCAACGATGGCCAGGCGCTGTTCGGCTTCCGTCATGCCGCGCTACTGATCGCCGGCAAGGTCCAGGCACTGACCGGCATCAGCGTGGTAGAGCCGAACGCGCCCTTCGTGGCCTTCGTTGAACGTGCGGTCTCGCAGCTGCTCGATCAGGCCCGGTTGAACGACGCTCACAGCGTTGACCCAGAGCGACTGGATAAGCAGGTTCGCGTCGATTGGCAAAGCCTGTCCGCCAACCAGGCGTACTGGCTACCGCTGAAGAACCGTCAGAACGAGACGTTCGGCGGACTCTGGCTGGCCCGGGAACAGGCGTTCAGCGAAGCCGAACAATCCTTGCTGAGCCAATTGGCCGACACCTACGCCCATGCTTGGCTGGCGCTGCAGCCGCGCAAACCCTGGCGTCTGCGCTGGCCGCGGAAAAAGCTGCTGGCGGTTGGCGCAGCGCTATCGCTAATCCTGCTGGTACCGGTACGCCAATCGGTATTGGCGCCGGCCGAAGTGGTGCCCCAGGGAGGCCGGGTGGTCGCCGCACCGCTGGATGGGGTGATTGCCGAGTTCCTGGTCAAACCCAACCAGCGTGTCGTTGAGGGAGAGTTGCTGGTGCGCTTCGACGCCACCAGCCTCAAGGCACAGGCGGATGTTGCCGAGCGCGTTCTAGGGGTAGCCGAAGCCGAGCTCAAGGCCAACGCCCAGCGGGCCTTTGCGGATGCGGAGTCCAGTTCTCGCATCGATTTGCTCGCGGCACGGGTAGAACAGAAACGCGCCGAGCGCGACTACGCCCGCCAGTTACTGGCCCGCAGTGAGGTACGCGCCGAGCGCTCCGGCATCACCGTGTTCGCCGATGCCCAGCACCTTACCGGCAAACCGGTACAGACCGGCGAACGGCTGATGCAGATCGCCGATCCGACCCAGGCGGAACTGCGTATCGAGCTGCCAGTGGGCGATGCCATTGCTCTTCAGCCTGGCGCCGAGGTGGCACTGTTTCTCGACAGCGATCCGCTCAACCGTCATGACGCGCAACTGGAACGCTCGGCCTACGAGGCCCAGACCACCGCCGCCGGGCAACTGGCCTATCGCCTGGATGCAAGCTTCGTCGGTGCTCCGCCACGTATCGGCTTGCGCGGCACGGCCAAGTTGTTCGGTGATCGCGCGCCCCTGGCCTATTACCTCATGCGCCGCCCGCTGGCCGCCGCGCGCCAGAGCTTGGGCTTCTGATGCTGCCCGCCCTGCGCCCCGATCTGCAGTTATCGCCGGCAGCCCCCGGCCTCGACGGCGCCCCGCAATGGACGCTGGCCGATCCCCTGCGTGGCCGCTACTTCAAACTCGGCGCCGCCGCGGTTCGGCTGTTGCGCCATTGGACACTGGGCGAGCCGCAGCGTGTACTAGCGGCCGCCAATGCCGAACCCGGCCTGCCATTGGGCCAGGCCGAACTCGAAGACATGCTGCGCTTTCTCAGCAGCCATGACCTGATCGCCGCTCTGGACGAAAACCAGCGCGCCAGCTACGCGATGAAAGCCGCCGCCCATCGCCAAAGCCCATGGAAGCGGGTACTGCATCAATACCTGTTCTTCCGCATTCCGCTGTTGCGGCCCGATCCCTTCCTCAATCGCGCCTGGCCCGTGCTCGAACGCCACGGTCCCTGGCTGCTGCGCTGGGGCCTGCCGCTGGTCTTTGTACTGGGATTGTTCCTGGTGATGCGCGATTGGCAGCGCTTTCTGGCCACCTTCCCCCATCTGTTCAGCCTCGGTGGCGCATTGGCCTTCGGCATCGCGCTGACCTTCGCAAAGCTTTGCCATGAGTTTGGCCACGCCTTCATGGCCAAGCGCGCTGGCTGTCGGGTGCAGAGCATGGGCCTGGCGTTCATGGTGTTGCTGCCGATGTTCTACACCGATGTCAGCGATGCCTGGCGCGTGCGCGACCGCCGCTCACGCCTGCTGATCGGAGCCGGCGGCATACTCGCCGAACTGCTCCTGGCTGTCCTCGCGCTGCTCGCCTGGTCACTGTTGCCCGACGGCCCGGCGCGTACCGCAGCCTTCATGCTCGCCAGCGCAACCTGGATCACAACCCTGATCATCAATCTCAATCCCTTCATGCGTTTCGATGGTTACTTTCTGATCAGTGATCTTTGGGGCGTGGACAACCTGCAGAATCGCGCCTTTGCGCTGTGCCGCTGGCGCCTGCGTGAAGCCCTGTTCGGTTATGGCGAGCCCGCCCCGGAGCCCTGGTCGCCAACCATGCGCAGGCGCCTGCTGGTATGGGGCTACGGCTCCTGGTTATGGCGCGCAATCCTGTTCCTCGGCATCGCGCTGGCGGTCTATCACCTGTTCTTCAAAGTACTCGGCATCTTCCTGATGGTGGTTGAGCTGCTGTGGTTCATTGGCCTGCCCATCTGGCGCGAGCTGGGCGAATGGTGGCAACGCCGTGAACAGGCCGACTCACGCAAGGTGCTGATCACCGGCCTGAGCCTTGGCGCGGTACTGCTTGTGCTGATCGTGCCCTGGCGCAGCTCGGTGGAAATACCGGCCTTGCTCGAAGCCTCGCGCACCAGCGCCCTGCATGCACCGGTGGCCGCGCGCTTGAAAGCTGTACACGTGCACGACGGGCAGAACGTGGCAGCCGGCGACCTGCTGCTGGAACTGGACTCGCCCGACCTGGACTCACGCCAGGCCATCGTCCGGCGCGAGACCGAAATTCTCCAGCTGCAACTGCGCCGCCAGTCCGCACGCAGCGAAACGGCGGCCGATGCGGGCATCCTCGAACAACGCCTGGCCGAAGCCGTGGCCGAGTACCGCGGCCTGGCCGCCCAGCGTGAGCGCCTGCAGCTACGCGCACCGCAGGCTGGCGTGGTACGCGACCTGCAACGCGACCTGAGCGCGAATCGCTGGTTGCATCCTGCCGAATCACTTGCGCGCATCGTAGAGCCCGGGCTGCGCCTGCGCGGCTACCTGGCCGAAGAAAACCTCTGGCGGATCGAAACGGGCAGCGAAGGACGCTTCATCACTGACGACCCGGCACGCCCGGCGGTGAAAGTGCGCCTGGACGAAGTGGACGCCACCGGCGTCGCCTACTTGGAGTTAGAAGCGCTCAGCTCCGACCACGGCGGCCCAATCGCCGTACGCCGTGACGCACAGCGCCGCGCGGAACCTGTACAGGCGCAGTACGGGGTACGCCTGGTGCTGCTGAACGAACTGCCCGCTCCCGCCCAGCCCCTGCGCGGTGTGGTAGTACTGGATGGCGCAGGAGAATCCGTATTGGGCGAAGCCTGGCGCCGGCTGGCGGCACTGGGCGTGAGGGAAAGCGGCTTTTAACAGGACACCAGCATCGAACAAACCTTGCTTTCCGGCCTAAAGCAGAACGCTGCTAGATAACCCGTTTAAAAATTGGCTGGACGCGGTGAAATAAATTGACAAGAACTGCAACGGCCATACAGATTTCCATCCTTAGATAGCCAGATGCAATCAGAGGGACCTGCGCCATGTTCTGGAACAAGAAGAAGACCGTTGCCGCCGGCTCTGCCTCACTGCCTGCACGCTCCCCGCTGGCCTCGGCCCTTGAGCCACGCATGATGTTCGACGGCGCCGTGGCTGCCACGGTTGCCGACACGGCAATCAGCAGCGATATTGCAAAGACGCAAGCCGCCACCGATACCTCCCTGCACGCCAGCAATCCGGCAACCCCTCCCGTCGCCACCAGTGCTCAGCGCCAGGAGGTGGTTTTCATCGACAACAAGGTCAATAACCATCAACAGCTGCTGAGCAGCCTGAAGTCCGGCACCGAGGTGGTGCTTGTTGATGGCAGTCAGAACGGTCTGCAACAGATCGCCGATTACCTTCAGGGCCGCACCGGCATTGACGCCATCCACATACTTTCCCATGGCAGCGCCGGCACCCTGCATCTGGGCGACCTTGTCCTGACCGGCGAAAACCTCGACCAACATAGCAAGTTGCTGACAGAAGTGGGCAACGCGCTCAGCAGCGAGGGCGATATCCTGCTCTACGGCTGCGACATTGCAGCGGATCGCGCGGGAATGGCCCTGATTAACGGGTTGGCCGCCGCCACCGAGGCGGACGTCATGGCCTCCAGCAACGCTACCGGCAGCGGCAGCCATGGCGGCGACTGGATTCTCGAACAAAGCACCGGAGCCATCGAAGCAGCTACCCTGAGCTTCAGTGTAGATACATTGCTGGCCCTGCCCAATGGCCTGCAGGACGTTACCCCCTCGACTACGCCGGGCAACTTCCTGCCGGGTTTCAACCTGACGGCCAACTATCATATTTTGGGGACCGATAACCCGGAAGGCATATACCTGAATATCAACGAAGGTGGGTACGCTGCCCACACAGGTCGTTTTACCGTTAGCGCAGACGAGAGCAACGTTGGCACCTTCGATCTGACAGCCTTAAGCCTAAGCAGATCCGGATACGGTACCCACGTGTTCATCATCACCGGTTACAAGGCCGACGGCAGCACTATCACCACGACCTTCGAGCAGTCTGCGAGCGGGAATGTTTCGGGCGGTAACTACACCAGCTTTACCAATATCACTAGGTTCGAAATCGCCTTCAAGGAGAAAGGCGAGCTATTCGGTGTAAGAAATGTCTTGTTCGACAGCTTCTCAGTTGCCAATGCAACTGCACCGCTGCATCCAAACATCACCAGCGCAACCTATGACGCCAGCACGGGCGTCCTGTCGGTCGCGGGTACGGACATGCGGGCTGGAGACAATATCAGCACCAGCAAGCTCAGGTTGTTGGGCGAAGGCGGCGCGAGCTATACCCTGACCAGCGGCACCGTCCAGGCCAGCAGCGCCACAGGCTTCTCGGTCGTCTTGAACACCGCTGACCGGGCGGCCATCGGTCTGATCTTCAACAGAAACGGCAGCAGCTCCACAGGTGGCAGTACTTTCGGCCTGGCTGCTGCCTCCGGTTGGGATGCCAGCCGGGCCTCGGCGCCCGACGAGACCGGCAACGTCGTTACGGTAAGCAACGTCCCGGTACCCACCATCTCCAGCTCAACCTACGACGCAGCCACCGGCACGCTGACGGTGAGCGGATCCGGCTTCACCCAGTTAAGTGGCGCCAGTAACGACATCATCGCCAGCAAGTTCACTGTCACGGGTCAGGCTGGCGCCACCTATACCCTGACCGATACGGCAAATGTCGAGATCACCAGCGGCACCAGCTTCACCCTCACGCTCAGCGCCACAGACCGCAATGCATTGCAGGGGCTGCTAAACCGCAACGGCACCAGTTCAACCGGTGGCACCACCTACAACCTGGCCGCTGCAGAGGATTGGTTGGCAGGTGCGGATGCTGCCGCCGTGGTGATTACTGATATGACGGGCAACGGTATCACCGTCAGCAACGCGAACAGTGCGCCTGTGGCGAACAATGACAGTTATTCACTCAACGAAGACAGTCCGTTGACAGTGAGCTCGGTGCTCACCAACGATACGGATGCTGACGGCAATGCGCTCAGTGCCTCGCTCGTCGCAGGTCCGGCCCACGGCACCCTGACGTTCAGCGACAACGGGACATTTACCTACACACCGAGCGCCAACTACTACGGCACAGACTCCTTCACCTATCGTGCTCACGATGGGCTGGCCAGCTCAAACGTTGCCACCGTTACGCTCACGATCACTGCCGTGAACGATGCACCAGTACTCACGACATCCGGCGGCGGCAGCACTTTTACCGAAAACGGCAGCGCGGCGGTGATCGACAGTGGCCTGACGCTCATCGACGTGGACAACGCCACCCTAGCGTCTGCCACCGCCGCCATCACCGGCAACTTCGCCAGCGGCCAGGATCTACTCCTCTTCGTCAATGACGGCAGCAGCATGGGCAACATCAGCGCCAGCTATGACGCCGGCACCGGAGTCCTCACGCTCACCTCGGCGGGCGCCAGCGCCACCCTGGCGCAATGGCAGGCCGCGCTGCGCAGCATCACCTACAGCAATGGCTCGGACGCCCCCAGCACAGCCACGCGCACCATCAGTTTCCGCGTCAACGATGGCACTGCCGACAGCAACGTCGCGACCACAGTGCTCAACGTCACTGCCGTGAACGACGCACCGCAGATCACTGCACCGCCCATCCTGAGCGTGACCGAAGACCAGGCCAGCGCTCTGACCGGCATCAGTTTCACCGACCCCGACGCAGCCGCCAGCACCGTCGTCGCCACCTTCTCGGTGTCCAGCGGTAGCCTTGCCGCCACCAGTGGCGGCGCAGTGACCGTGGGCGGCACCAGCAGCGCGCTGACCCTCACCGGCAGCCTGGCCAACATCAATGCCTACATCGCCGCCAGCAACCTGTCCTTCACCACTGCAGCCAATGCCACCAGTGCCGTGACTCTGACCGTAACAATCAACGATGGTGGCAACACCGGCAACGGTGGCACCCTGACCGACAGCAAGACCGCCACCCTGCAGGTCACCGCGATCAACGATGCGCCCACGGTAGCCAACCCGATAGCAGACCAGAGCGCCACCGAAGATCAGCCCTTGAACTTCCAGTTCGCCGCCAACACCTTTGCCGACGTCGAGGGCGACACACTCACCTACAGCGCCCAACTGGCCGGCGGCAGCCCACTGCCCGCCTGGCTCAGCTTCGACCCCGTTACCCGCACCTTCTCCGGTAACCCGACCAATGGCGATGTCGGCCCGCTGAGCATCCAAGTCACAGCGGACGACGGCCAAGGCGGCACGGTGACCGACACCTTCGATATCCTGGTGACCAATACCAACGACGCACCCAGCGTCGCCAACCCGATATCTGACCAGAATGCCACCGAAGATGCGGCCTTCAGCTTCCAGTTCGCCTCCAACACTTTTAGCGATATGGATGCCGGCGATACTCTGAGCTACAGCGCACAATTAGTCGGCGGCGCATTGCCGGCCTGGCTCAGCTTCGATCCCACCACCCGCACCTTCTCCGGCACCCCGACCACTGGCGATGCCGGCACGCTCAGCATTAACGTCATCGCCGATGACGGCAACGGTGGTAGCGTCAGTGACACGTTCAGCCTGACCGTCAACAGCCCGCCGCGCGTGACCGCAGTAACGTCCAGCGCCTCCGATGGCAGCTACAGGACCGGTGAAACCCTCACCATCAGCATCACCTTCAATCAGGCTGTGACAGTCAATACCGCTGGCGGCTCGCCCACACTACTGCTGGAAACCGGCGCACTTGATCGCAATGCTTCCTATGTCAGCGGTTCCGGAACTGACACGCTGACTTTCAGCTATACCGTGCAGGCCGGTGACATCAGCGCCGATCTGAATTACCAATCTACGACGGCACTTGCTCTAAATGGTGCCAGCCTTACAAATGCCGCCGGCAATGCAGCTGCCGCCCTCACTCTACCCAGCCTCGGCAGCCTGAACTCGCTTGCTGGTCAGCACGCCCTGACGATTGACGGCGTACGCCCGACGGCCGCAATCACGCTAGCCGACACGACCCTGTCCATTGGCGAAACTACCACCGTCACCATCACCTTCAGCGAAGCGGTCAGCGGGCTGACCATCGCAGACTTCACCGTGGCCAACGGTGCTTTGAGCAACCTGATCACTTCAGACAACATCATCTGGACCGCCACCTTCACGCCGGATGCCAATGTCGAAAGCACCGACAACCTGATCACCCTGGACAACACCGGCTACAGCGATGCCGCAGGCAACGCCGGCACCGGCACCACCGACTCGAACAACTACGCCATCGACACTCAACGCCCGACCGCGACCATAGTGGTAAGCGACACTGCGCTGGCCATCGGTGAAGCCAGCGCCGTGACCATCACCTTCAATGAAGCCGTGACGGGTCTGAGCCTGGCAGACTTCAGCGTGGCCAGCGGCACCCTGAGCAACCTGAGCACCGCGGACAACATCACCTGGACGGCAACCCTGACGCCAAACGGCAACATTACCGACAGCAGCAACGTCATCACCCTGAACAATACCAGCGTACAGGATGCCGCCGGTAACGCCGGCAGCGGAACCACTGCCTCGAACAACTACGCCATCGACGCCCAGCGCCCGACCGCGACCATCCAGCTGAGCGACACTGCGCTGGCTGCCGGCGAGACGGCGACGGTGACCATCACCTTTAACGAAGCGGTGACGGGTCTAATGCTGGCCGACCTCAGCGCAACCAATGGCTCCCTCAGCGGGCTCGGCAGTAATGATGGCGGCATCACCTGGACAGCCACCCTGACGCCAGCCGCCAACGCCACCGCGAGCAGCAACCTGATCACCCTGAACAACGCCGCGGTGCAGGACGCAGCAGGCAATGCCGGTATTGGCGTCACGCAATCGAGCAACTACGTCGTCGACACCGTGGTTCCGCTCGTCAGCAGTGTCAGCGTACCCGCCGGGGTGCAGTACAACGCCGGCGACACCCTGACCTTCGTGGTCAACGCCAGCGAAGCCGTTCTGGTCAACGGCACGCCAAGGCTGGCACTGGACATCGGCGGCAGCACGGTCTACGCCGACTACGTAGCAGGCTCTGGCACCACTACCCTGGTCTTCCAGTACAGCCTGCAGCCCGGCCTGAACGATACCGATGGCATCACCGTGGCCGGCCTGCAGGACAATGGTGGCAGCCTGCGCGATGCGACCGGCAATGCCATGAACCTGACCCTGAACAACGTCGGAGACACCTCCGGCGTGCGGGTCGACACCATCGTGCCCAGTGCGACCATTGCGCTGGACCCGTCCAGCAGTGCCACCAACGTGCGCTACACCGTGACCTTCAGCGAAGACGTCAGCGGCGTCGACCTGTCCGACTTCAGCCTGGTCACCAGCCGCAATGCCAGTGGCATTCTGGGCAACCTGGTGCAGATCGATGCACGCACTTACCAGATCACCATTACCAACATAATCGGAAGCGGCAGCCTGGCCCTGGCACTCAACAGCAGCGGCACCGGCATCAGCGACTCGGCTGGCAACATGCTGGCTGACAGCCTGGTCGGCCAGCCCTATACCCTCTCCCAGGGGGACGGCGATCCGGAGTTCCGTGCCAACCCGACGCCCATCGTCCCCACGACGCCTAGTGCACCCCCTCAACCCACCGTGCCCAGTGCGCCACCCTCCAGCACCACCTCGCCACTGTTGCCGCCGCCATTGTTCGAGCAACCGACTCTCGGTAGCGGCGTACCCACGGTGGGCAACATCTTCATCAATAACGGTGCGCTGGCGCCCAGCTTCATCGCCCAGGTCTTTGCCAGCAGCGACAGCGGTGCCGGCAATGGCAGCGGTATCGGTTTCCTCGGCTTTGGTGGGAATGACGGCGGCGTGTTCGGTACCAGCAGTTTCTCCAGCGTGTTCAGCAAGGACGTACCGCTGGAGTCAGGCGATATCCAGCTTCGCTGGGGTAATTCCATCAGCAATGGCTTGAGCGGGGGAGAGATTCTAGGAGCACCGACGCTGAGCCAGCAGTTGCAGGAGATAGGTGAAAGCGAACAACGCCAGATAAAAGATCTGGCCTGGGCATTGGGCAAAATGCCACTGCAAATGCCACAAGCGTAATCGACATAACAGATAAGAATCGAATGAGTGCCGTACCAGGGGGCGGCCCAAGGATGAGCAAAGCAGCGAAGTTTTTCAGCATCAGTGTACTGGCGTTAGCCGTTGGCGGTTGCGCAGTCACCAGCCAACCCATCGACCGCAGCGCCAGCGAACAACGCGCCCAGACCGATTTGCAGAACATGTTCAAGGATCAGGAACCGCTCAGCGGCTCGCTGACTCTGCATGAGGCCATGGCCCGCGCGGTGAAGTACAACCTCGAAGCGCGCCTGAAGGTCATGGAGGAAGCCATGGCCCAGCGTCAGGTCGACCTGGCAACCTTCGATATGCTGCCACGTATGGCCCTCTCCGCCGGGTATGCCGGGCGCAACAACATCAGTGCCTCCAGCAGCCAGAGCATCGAAACCGGCACCCAGTCGCTCGAACCCTCCACCTCACAGGATCGTGACCGCGGCGTTGCCGACCTGACCATGGTCTGGAACGTATTGGACTTCGGCGTCAGCTACGTCAGCGCCAAACAGCAGGGCGACCAGCGCCTGATTGTGCAGGAACGTCGGCGCAAGGTGGTTCACACCATCACCCAGGACGTGCGTTCCGCCTACTGGCGCGCAGTGGCCGCCGATCGCCTGCTGTCTCAGATCGACAGCCTCATGGCGCGCGTTGCCCAGGCCCGCGACAATAGCCAGCGCCTCAGTGAGCAGCGTATTGGCGATCCTATTCAGGCCTTGAGCTACCAGCGTGCCCTCATCGAAGCCACTCGCCAGCTGGAAGAACAGCGGCGGGCCCTGTCGCTGGCCAAGACCGAACTGGCGACGCTGATCAACCTGCCCTTAGGCACCAACGTTGAACTGGCTCCCGAGGAGGGCTATCAGGTACCGGAACTCAGTGTCGAGCTAGGCAAACTCGAGGACGAAGCCTTGGCCAGCCGCCCCGAGCTGCGCGAGCAGGACTACCAGGCACGTATCAGCGCCGCTGAAACGCGCAAGGCCATGCTGCGCCTGCTGCCTGGTCTGGAGTTTTCCGCCGGCGGTCATTACGACAGCAACTCTTTCCTGGTCAACCAAAGCTGGGCCGACTACGGCGTGAAGGTCACCTGGAACCTCTTCAACGTGCTTTCAGCCCCAGCCGCCATCGATGTGGCCAAGGCTGGCCAAGAGGTCGCCGATGCGCGTCGCCAAGCCATGTCGATGGCAATCCTCGCCCAATTGCATGTAGCCAACGCCAACTTCCGCGAGGCCCAGCGCCAATTCCAGACCAGCCAGCAACTGGCCGGGCTGGATGAGCAGATCGTCGAACAGTTGCGCAACCGCTATCAGGCCCAAGGTATTGGAGAGCTGGAATTGATTCAGGGGGAACTGAATACCCTGCATGCCGACCTACGCCGCGATCTGGCCTATGCAGAGCTGCGCAACAGTTATGGGCAGCTTTTTGCCAGCGCTGGCCTCGATCCTCTGCCGCAAAACCTGGCCTCCGATCGCCTGCAGGATATCGCCGCAGCCTTGGCTGAACGCGAAGCACAATGGCAAGCGGGACAACTGTAACGGGGTAGTACTCAGTTTCCAGGCTCGCAGTGCGGTAAGTATCGTCCGCGAGCCCGCCGCGCCGCTGACTCGCTCCGGCACTCTCGGCGCGGCACTTGTCCCGCACGTTTGCCGGCTGCTGCCGCAGCTTATGCCGCCGTTCAAGCCGTCTGCGTATCCCTCACAATGCTTCCGTCCACCAGCTCGATACTGCGTCGGCAACTGCCCGACAGCCGTGGATCATGGGTCACCACCAGCACGGCGCAGCCGAATTCCCGGTTGATCTCGCGGAACAGCTCGAACACCTGCTCAGCCGTGCGGGTATCCAGGTTGCCGGTCGGCTCGTCGGCCAGCAGCAGGGCTGGCCGCGTAACCAGTGCGCGGGCAATCGCAACCCGCTGTTGCTGACCGCCGGACAACTGGCCGGCGCGCTTGCAGCCAAAGCCCTCCAGCCCGACCTGGGCCAGCAGTCGCTCGGCCAGCTGCACATCCTCGGCGCCTGGTTTGCCGCGGCGGATCATCAGTGGCATCAGTACGTTGTCGAGGACGCTGAACGCCGAGATCAGGTGATGGAACTGAAACACGAAACCGATGGTTTCGTTGCGCAGCCGGGTCCGGGTTTCGTCATCCAGCGTGCGCGTCGCCCGGCCCATCAGGTACAGCTCGCCAGCGCTGGGCGAGTCGAGCAGGCCGATGATATTCAGCAGCGTGCTCTTGCCCGAGCCGCTGGGGCCGATCAATGCGGTCAGCTCGCCACTCGACACGCACATGTCGATGCCCCGCAGGACTTCCTGCTCCTGAGGCGTGCCAGGGTTGTAGACCTTGCGCAGCCCTTTCAGGCGCAGCACTTCATGAACGTCAGACATAACGGATCGCCACTGCCGGATCGTAACGGGCCGCGCGACGGGCGGGCGCGACGGCGGCCAGCACGCCGGTCAGCGTGGCCACCAGCATGGCCGACAGCAGCAGGCCCGACGAGACCTCGATCACGAACAGCCTCGGCCCGAACAGATTGAACACCTGGATCAACCCCCAACCCACCAGTCCGCCAAGGGCCGAACCGGCCAGCCCGAGCAGCCCGCCTTGCAGCAGAAACACGCGCATCACCTGGCTGCGCGGGCTGCCCATGGCGCGAAGGATGCCGATCTCCCGGGTGCGTTGCACGACGCTGACCGCCAGCACGCTGGCGATGCCGAACGCCACGGAAAGCCCGACGAATATGCGGATCATCTCGGTGGTCATGCTCTGGGAACGCAAGGCATTGAGCAGTTGGCCATTGGTGGCCATCCAGCTTTCCGCCTGCATGCCGGTGAGACGGGCCATGCGCTCGGCAACCTTCTCGGCGGCAAAAATGTCCTCGACGGTCAGGTCGATCTGCGTCACCCCGCCGGGCAGATCGAGCAGAATCTGCGCCTGACGCAGGTCCAGATAGACATAGCGGGCATCCAGCTCGCGCACGCCCAGCTCGAAGATGCCGGCCACCCGCACCACCCGCTCACGCCCCTCTCCACCATCCAGTCGCAGCTTGTCCCCGACGCTCAGCCCCAGTTCACGGGCCAGCTCGGCGCCGAGGGCCACCTGGTCGCCTTCGACAACGAAACGGCCTGCCACCAGATCACGGGCTACGGGCACAATGCGTTGATAACGCTCCGGATCGATACCCATCAGCGCGATAGAAGCGCGCGCCTGGCCGCGCCGGGCAATCGCCGGTCCCGTGGCCAGCGGCGACACTGCCCGCACGCCGGGCTGTCCATCAAGCAAGTCGCGCAGCGCCTGCCAGTTGCTCAGCGAACGCAGCCGCTGGGCGCGCGGGCTGTGCAGCACCAGTGCGACGGCGTTGTCCGACGCCGGGAGTACGCGGTTGACCTCGTCGGGCATTTCGATCTTCAAATGTGCCTGGGTGCCAAGGGTGCGCTCAATGACATTGCTCTGCAGGCCGCTGATCAGGGCCGTGATGAACACGATCACCGCCGAACCCACGGCGATGCCTACCATGATCAGCAGCGTTTGCAGCCGGTTGTCGAGCAGAAAGGCCAGAGCGACCTTCCACTCGAGCCAGAGGGCGTTCAGCCAGCGCATGGCTTACTCCGCACCCGGCAACGGCAGTCGTTGAAAGCGGATGCTCTGGTCGGGCTCAGCGACGACGTTCAATACCCGGTCGCCCGGCGCCAGGCCCTCGCGCACTTCGCTCAGCGCGTCGCTGCGCAGGCCCAGACGCACCCGCGTGCGGCTGACGGTGCCGTCATCGGCGACACGCAGGACCTGGGCCTGATCGCCATCGCGGGCCAGCAGGGCATCGTTGCCAATTACCAGTGCGCGCTCCAAGCGTGCGGTTTCGATATTCACCGACACACTCATGCCCTGACGCAGGAAATCCGCCTCGTCGAGCAGCTCCAGGTGCACATCCAGCGTCCCCTGAGCCGGATTGACGGCGGGAGCCAGATAGCTGACACGCGCTTTGAGCACACGCTCAGGCCAGGCATCGGGAATCACCCAGGCCGGCTGATCGAGGGCGACTGCACCCAGGTTCTTTTCATCCAGCGGCAGCAGAATCTCACGGCTGTCGTCGCGGGCAATCTCCAAGAGCACATCGCCTGGGCGCACCAGATCTCCCGGCTCCACATTGCGGGTCTGCACAGTGCCGGCGTGCGCGGCATGGATGCGCGTGCGTGACAGCGCAATGCGGGCCTGCTCGACCCGCTGGCGGGCCTGATGGGCTTCGGCGCCATCAGCTACCAGCGCGTCGCGCTGCAGCCGGGCGCGGTCGCGGCCCACGCGGGCAGTGGTTTCCACCTGGCGCGCCTGTTCCAGCGCCTCGGCAGAGAGCAACCCGCGCGCATGCACGGTCTCGCGGCGCTCCCGCTCGCGCACGGCCTGTTCCAGCCGGCTTTGCGCATCGCGCAGCTGCACCTCGGCCTGGGGCCGGCTGGAATCGGTCAACTGGCGCAGAGCGGCTTCGGCCTCACGCAGCCGCGCCTGCTGTTCGTCATCGCGCAGCTCGACCAGCAGGTCACCCATTTCGACACGATCGCCTTCACGCACGAGGCGGGCCTTGACCACCCCGGTGAGTTCGCTACCGACCCGCGCCAGGGACTTGCTGGACACCTCACCGCTGGCCACTACCCGCTGCACCAGAGAGCGTTCCTCAAGTTGATAGCCGCTCAGCAACGGCCCTTGCCAGGGTCGCCAGAACCACAGCAGCACAGCTAACACGACCAGGCCGAGCAGCAGCCGGAGCAGCGTCTTGGAGGCAATCCGCACGAGGAGAAACTCCCTGTTCCCGGCGCGACAGGTGCCGGTCAGCGGCTAGCCTACACAGCCGTCCCGGGGATTGCACGACTGCTCTGGCGCTGCTTTCGGGGAACAACGGGGATGCCAGAGCGCGCTGGCCTGGCCACCCGAGCCGACCTTCCAGGTGGATTGCGAGAATTGAAGCAGACACTGAAAGGCACCAACGAAAAAGGCCATGCGCGTGCATGGCCTTTTCTCGTTTGGCTGGCTGCGGGTAGCGGCTTCTTCGAACACACGCCTTATGGGCGCTGCGGCCCCGGATCGCTGAACTGGGTAAGGTCAGCGAGGAGGTAGAGGCTGGTTGGCCTCATCTCTTACAGCCGGGAGCGGAAGTTGAGACAAAGCTTACGCCCGCGACCAAGGTGAATGCTTGCGAACATTGCTTAATAAGCTCAATGTTGCGCAACAAAACAAATCCAATCAGCAAATCCTGGCAATCAACAATCGAGACAGGGCAATCATGAGCAAACTCGACCGCTACGACCTTCGTATTCTTTCCGAACTCCAGCACGACTCACGGATTTCCAACCAGGAGCTGGCCGAGCGCATCGGCCTCTCGCCCTCCCCCTGCTCGCGACGGGTCAAGCAGCTGGAAGACGACGGCTACATCGCCCGCCAGGTAGCCCTGCTCGACCGCAAGAAGCTCGGCCTGACCCTGACCGCCTATGTGCTGATCGGCATGGACCGGCATACCCCCGAGCGCTTCGAGCATTTCGAAGGCGTGATCGGAAAATGCCCCGAAGTGCTCGAATGCAGCCTGGTCACCGGTATGGACGCCGACTACCAGCTCAAAGTGGTGGTGCCGGACATGGATCACTACCAGGCCTTTCTGCTGGGCACCCTGACGCGCATCGAAGGCGTCTCCAGCGTGCGCTCCAGCTTCGTGCTGCGCCAGGTTTCATCCAGTACCGAGCTGCCGCTGGAGCACCTGAAAACGGCCAGTCAATCTTCGCCAGGTTGAGTGCTGACACCACCTTTGAGCCATCTGCACAGCCGAGCCCATCGCTGGCGTATAATCGCTGCCGCCTTGCTATGCCCCATGTAAAACCGAGCCTCGCTCGCACCTGAGCGCATAGCTGCTGTCTTATTCGATCAGACCCAGCCATACGGAGCATTCGATGGATCCTGCTGTATTCGAGAAGTGGATGATGATCATCCTGGTCGGCGGACTGATGGCCTTTATGGCCTTCATCATCTGGGATCTGGCGAAAAAATCGAAGGCAGGCCGGCTCGGCACGGCAATTCTGTTCCTGGGACTGGGACTATGCCTGTTCGCCTTCCTGGCCAAGCCGATCATTGGTTACGTCATCGAGGTCTCTCAGGGCATTCCGCACTGATTCATCCGGCGCTGGCGCTACAACCGCGCCGGTACCTCACGCCACTCTCCCGGTTGCAGGCCGTCCAGCGACCAGGGCCCGATGCGCACGCGCACCAGACGCAGGGTCGGCAGGCCTACCGCCGCCGTCATCCTTCTGACCTGTCTATTGCGCCCCTCACGAATTACCAGCTCCAGCCAGCTGGTCGGTACGCTCTTGCGAAAGCGGACTGGAGGGTTGCGCGGCCACAGTGCCGGCTCGTCCAATAAGCGCGCCTCTGCGGGCAAGGTCGGCCCGTCGTTCAGCTCGACGCCCTCACGCAGACGCTGCAACTGCTCCTCGCTCGCCTCACCTTCCACCTGCACCCAGTAGGTCTTGGGCAGCTTGTGCTTCGGGTCGGCGATACGCGCCTGCAAACGGCCATCGTTGGTCAGCAACAGCAGCCCCTCGCTGTCGCGATCCAGCCGCCCTGCGGGATAGACGCCCGGCACCGCGACAAAGGCTTTCAGCGTCGTGCGGCCATCGGCATCATTGAACTGGGTCAGTACGTCGAAGGGCTTATTCAGCAGTAACAGACGCGGCTCGGCAGGCACGGCACTGGCCTGCCGTCGCTGCGCGACCGGGCGTGATGGGCGAGGACGAGGTGAACGGGCCATGACGAGGCGCTCCAGAGAAGGCCGGCCATGCTAGAAGCTGCCAAAGGACACCGCAAGAAGCGATCCCATGCCTGCCTGGAACCCATACGTTTTGCCTAACCGACACCCGGAACCGTGGCGAATGAATTCGGCAATACAGTGGCAAGGTAAAAGCCGCTGACTATTCCTTGACCTGCATATAGTCTTCGGCCCAGACCATGTATTCCTCGGCGGTCGAATATTTGACCGACAGTTGCGAGGCGTTGAGGTCCGAGGCATCGATCTGGCGCTGCTCGCGCAGGCAGTCGTAGGTCGCCTTGATCGCGGCGAAGTAGGCCGCGTGGCCATTGACCACGATCCGTACGCCCAATGCGGCCAGGCGCTTGTTGTCGCGCAGGTTCGGATTGCCGTAGGTGACCAGCATCAGCGGCACGCTGAGCTTTGCCGAGACCTGTTCGAGCTGCCCGAAATCCTCGATACCGACCAGGCAGATCGCATCGGCGCCGGCCTTCTCATAGGCCTGCGCCCGGGCGATCACTTCTTCGAGGCCGATCACCCCGGCGTTGGTGCGGGCGATGATGCACATCTCGGGATCGACGCGCGCCTCCAGCGCTGCACGAATCTTGCCGACGGCCTCGAACATGCCGATCAGGTCGGTGGACTTGCGTCCGAACTTGGCCGGCAACAGGGTGTCCTCGATGGTCAGCGCGGCAATTCCCGCGCGCTCCAGCTCGGTCACGGTGCGCATCACATTGAGCGCGTTGCCGTAGCCATGATCGGCGTCGGCAATGATCGGCAGGCGCGAGACACGACCGATTCGAGTGGCCTGCTCGACGAATTCGCTGAGCGTGATCAGCGCAAAGTCCGGAGCGGCCAGTACCTGTAGCGAGGCGATCGAGCCGCCAAGAATGCCGACTTCAAACTCAAGATCGGCGGCGATACGCGCCGACATCGGATCGAATACCGAGGCCGTGTGGTAGCAGCTGTCCGAGGTCAGCAGCCGACGGAAATCGCTACGCAAGGTGTGATGAGAAATTCGCTGCATGTGTTTTTCTACCTGATAAAAGCGCACGCAAGGGTCGACTCGCCCTTGTTCGATAAGGGGTTGGAAGCTGCGCGGATGGCCTGACGACACATCCGCTCCGTTTCAATTCATGGGCGCGCCTGCCGACCTTGCACCCAGGCCATGCCAAGACCGCTGGCGATGATGACCGCCATGCCCAGCATCGCGCCGAAGTCCGGCGCATGGCCGAACAGGAGCAAGCCCACCACCCCGGCGAAGATGATCTGCGCATAGGTGAAGGGCGCCAGCATTGCCGCACTGGCGAAGCGGAATGCATGGGTCAGCAGCAGGTGACCGGTCATCGCCATGGCGCCCAGCGCGGCCATCATCGCCGCATCCTGCAGGCTCGGTGTACGCCACTCCAGCAGCACCAGTGCGCTGGTCACCAGGGTGCCCACCAGGCTGCTGAGAAAGTTGCTGGTCACCGGATGATCCGTGCCACTGAGCCGCCGCGTCAGCAACTGATACAGGGTGAAGCAGACGGCAGCACCAAAGGGCAGCAGGATCGCCGGGGTAAACAAAGCCCCGCCGGGCCGAACGATGATCATCACCCCCAGCAGGCCGCAACCAACCGCCAGCCACTGGCTGCGGCTGACAGCCTCGCCCAGCATGGCCGAGGCGATGGTCACCAGCAGCGGGGTCAGAAAGATCACCGCCGTGGCCTCGGCCAGCGGGATGAACTTCAGCCCGCTGATAAACAGGATGCTGATGCCTACCAGGCTCAGCCCACGCGCCAGTTGCAGCCAGGGCCGCAGCGTCTGGAAGACCCGACGCCCCATGCGCGGCGTAAACAGCCCGGCCATCAGCACCGTTTGCGCCAGGTAGCGCGCCCAGATGATCACCAGCACCGGATAGAACTGCGTCAGATGCTTGGACAGACCATCATGAGTTGCCAGCAGCAGGCACGCACCCAGAATAAGCAGCACGCCAAGCAGAGGCTTGTGAGAGTTGTTCAAGGCGAAATCACGAACTTAGATAGCATCCTAAGCATTATGCCTGTAAATGACCGTTCCGTCAGCGGCTCCCGGACGAGCCACCGCATGGGCAAAGCGGCAACGCTGATTTATAGTCGCCGCCCCGGTTCAGGAACGACCCGCCATGCACACGCCCGCGCTGACCATCGAACGCATCTACCCGCCCCAGCTGGATGCTGACAACAAGGATGACCGCGAGACGCTGCGCATCCACATGGAGCGCTACGACTTTGCCGCGGCCCGGCTGACCGGCACGCGGGTACTGGACATGGCCTGTGGCTGCGGCTACGGCAGCGACCGTCTGGCCGAGCTGAACCCGGACAAGACAGTGGTCGGCGTGGACATCGACCCGGCCGCCATCGCCTTCGCCCGCGCGCATTACCAGCGCCCCAACCTCAGCTATGTCTGTGCCGATGCGGAAACCTTCAGCAGCGCAGAAAAATTCCACAGCATCGTCAGCCTGGAAACCATCGAACACCTGCCGCGCCCGCGTCAGTTGATCGAGCAATGTGCGGCGCTGCTCGCAGAAGACGGCCAGATCATCGCCTCGGTACCCATCACGCCAACGCTGGACGGCAACCCGCATCACCTGCACGACTTCAGCACACGCAGTTTCTTCGCCCTGCTACGCCCCCACGGGCTGCTGCCGCAGGAGCGCTTTGAACAGATCCAGTGGTGGCAGTTCAAGGGCCTGTTCCAACGCCGCGCAACCAAACAACATCGCTCCGAGGGCGTTGGCAACGCGGTACTCATGTACTACCGCAGGCACCCGCTGTACCTGCTTCGCCGGCTGGCCTCGATGCTGCGTTACGGTTTCAGCAACCGCTATCTGACGTGCCTTTTCCGCACCTCAACCTGAGCCGTTCGCCCCTGAAGCCCGCCAATCGCGTATGATCGCCGGCCTTTGCGGATCGTCCAGCCGATCCAGAGCCGTACGAGAGCAGTCCGATGTTCAGGTTGAGAGCGATGCAGGCGCGCGATATTCCTGCGGTGATGTCGATTCAGGAAGAATCCTACGCACCCGAGGTGCATGAAGATGAGGCGGTGGTGCGCTCGCGCCTCGCTGCCTGCCCCCAACAGGCCTGGGTGGCCGAAGATGCACAGGGCGTCTGCGCCTACCTGTTCGCCTACCCTTCACGTCTGGGCCAGGTCACCCCGCTGGATGGCGACTTCCAACCCCACGATGAAGCCGACTGTCTCTACCTGCACGACCTCGCCGTAGCCAGCCGGGCCGCCGGGCGCGGCATCGGCCCGGCCCTGGTACAGCACAAACTGCAACGGGCCGGAGCGATGCAGCTGCGCTACTCGGCACTGGTATCGGTACAGGACTCCCAAGGTTTCTGGTCACGCATGGGTTTCAAGCCTGAGGAGAAGCTTTCCGCGTCGCAGGCCAACAACTTGGCTAGCTACCAAATCCCTGCCGTGTACATGGTGCGTCGCATCGAGACCGAAGCAACGAAACAGAGCCTGTAAACAGCGGGGCGAGATACCGGCGTAGGGTGGAAGACTGCGAAGCATCTTCCACGCGGCTGTGTCGGGCCCACCGAACGCGTGGATGTGCTTCGCGACATCCACCCTACGAACCCGCCATACCAATGCAGGGACAAACTTCTGCGCTCATGGTCGCCACATATAGACCTAACACGTTCGGCCCTGTGAGCGATTAACGGAACGGCGGCTCGTCGAAGCTGCGCAGCTTGCGCGAATGCAGCGAGTTGAGCTGGTTGCGCAACAGATCCAGCGCGGCGATACCGATCTTCAGATGCTGGGTCACGGCCCGCTCGTAGAAGGCATTGGCCGAGCCGGGCAGCTTGATTTCACTGTGCAGCGGCTTGTCCGAAACACACAGCAAAGTCCCGTAAGGCACCCGCAGCCGATAGCCCTGGGCGGCGATGGTGCCACTTTCCATATCCACCGCGACGGCCCGTGACAGGTTGATCAGCGGGCGCTCCTGCGCCCAGCGCAATTCCCAGTTGCGGTCGTCGTAGGTCAGCACGGTGCCGGTGCGCAAACGCTTCTTCAACGCCTCGCCCTTGTCGCCGGTGATCTGCGCGGCAGCTTCCTGCAACGCCTGCTGCACCTCGGCCAGTGCCGGCAGCGGGATATGCGGCGGCAGTACCCGATCAAGGATGCCGTCGCGGCGCATATAGGCATGGGCCAGCACATAGTCGCCAATAGACTGCGACTGCCGCAGCCCGCCACAGTGACCGATCATCAGCCAGCAGTGCGGGCGCAGCACGGCCAGGTGGTCGGTGATGTTCTTGGCGTTGGACGGGCCGACCCCGATATTCACCAGCGTGACGCCATCACCATCGGCAGCATGCAGGTGATAGGCCGGCATCTGGTAACGGTGCCAGAGCACGCCCGCGATGATCGCCTGCGCCTCACCCTCCTCCATGCCGCGCTCGATGATCACATTGCCCGGCAGCACCATGCGCACGAAACGGGTGTCGTCACGCAGCATGTCCAGGCCATGACGAATGAACTGATCGACATAGCGGTGATAGTTGGTCAGCAGAATCCACGGCTGCACATGGCGCCAGTCACTGCCGGTGTAATGCACCAGCCGGCGCAGAGAAAAGTCCACACGGGCAGCGTGGAACAGCGCCAGCGGATAAGGGTCCGCGTGCTCCCAATCGTAAAGGCCATCGGCAATGTCATCGGTCGCCGCTGACAGGTCGGTGCTGGGGAAAACCCGCGCCAGCTCAGCCGCCGTCACGCCGCTGCCGGACAGCTCATCACCCTGCTCGATCACATAGGGATAGGGAATGTTGCGGTCACTTATGCCGACTTCGATCTTGACGTTGAAGTCCTGGATCAACGGCCCGAGCTGATCGAGCAGATATCCGCGAAACGCTGCCGGATGCGTCACCGTCACGCTGTAAACACCCGGCGCCTGCACCTTGGCGTAGGCGCGCGTCGAGGCCGGTACCTCACCCTGGCAGCTATGGGTCAGGCGTAACTCGGGATAACGAAACTGCGCACGCTCCGCCGCACTCGGCTCAGTGCGCGTAGCCACATAACGCTTGAGCGCCTGATGCAGCGCCGAAGACGCCTGCTGATGCAACTCGGCAAGCCGATCAACCGCCGCCTCGGCAGTCGGAGCGGTGATGAAACGAGAAAAATCGGTATTCACAAGAAGGTTTCCTGGATTGCGTTGCCTTGGCTCATCTTGCCTCGTTTTGTTGGCAAAAACATGTCCAAGGCGCCCTATCACGGCGCTGCCACCCTCAAATCGCCAGATCAACCTGCTGCACGCTGCCCGTCTGACCACTCTCGAACAGGAAGAAGCCCGTACTTCTCACCCGCCCTTCCAACTGCTGCTGGGCGATCAGGTCGAAGTCGCCATAGGCGCGCGCCAGGCCGATGGCACCTATGCCTGCTGTGAGCAAATCCACCAATTCGCCCTTGCCTTGCGCGTCCGGGCGCCACAGGCGAAGTTGCTCGAAAATGCGATCACCCTCATCGATAAAGCCGTTACGGTCGTCGTCATAAGCCGCAAGGTCAGCAAAGCCATCGCCGGAAAGCGCACCGAACAGTTCACGACCATCGTCGATGCGTCCATTTTCATTGCGATCCAGAGCCAGGAAGGCACTGTCGGAGGCAAGACGGGCCATGCTGTCGCGGCGACCATCGGCATTCAGGTCGAAGTCGATCCGGGTGTTCCCATCCAGGCGTACCGGACCACCATCGAGGTTGAGCACCAGCGGGTCCTGCAACGCGGCGCCTGCGCGGACCGAGACGCTGGCACTGCTGTACTGCAGGTTGAGCATTTCCAGACTCAGACCATACTCGATCGTGCGCCCATCGGCGGTATTAACAGTGCCGCTGGCATTGACGCTCAGCGACTCGCCGCGCCATTCCTGCACGTTGTACTGGTAGCTCAGAAAGTCACCGGCGCCAGACTGAACTGCCCCGCCGCCATCCGCGGCAGGCTCCGACACCGTCGGCAGGGACAAACCCGCTGCGAGCTTGCCCAGAGTCGCGTCGATCTCTTCAGCCTCGCGACCCAGGACCACCAGCAGCATGCGCAACTTGTGCAGACTTTCTTCGTCGGGCGTGAAGTCGAAGGTTTGCGCATCCTCGCTGACAGGTGCAGGCGCAGTCTGCGGCATACCTTCACCGAGGCGCTCCAGTTGCCGCTCGGAAATCACCGGGTGCGCCTCAGTAAGCTGTATCTCGACCCGACTGAAACTGCGCACCTCGCTGCGCTCATGGCGGCTGATTTGCAGGCGCTCATTACCGCGCTGCAGATCCAGCGTCTCGCTGATCTCGCGCCCGGCAATGAACTGTCGCTCGGCGCTCAGGCCAAACTGCTGACTCGAAACAATGTGCATTGCTCACCTCCTGCCAATGCCATCATTTCGGCATTACTGAGTAAAAGTTGAGCATTCGATTGAAGGTTCGCATTTGGCGGACGGCACTGGTCTGCCTGATCCATTGCTTGGCCGTCAGGGTGAAGCTGTTGAGGCCGGCCTGTTTTATAAACCCGTCGAATTCGACGGGTTTATAAAACAGGTTGTCGTTGTTGAGCTTCTCCCAGATACCGAGGAGTTCGCTGGTGTTGCGGTTGCGTAGCCAATTACGAATCAGGTCATCAGTCCGCTCGGAATTCCTGTAGCAGCAGATACCGGCTCCCCTAGCCAGAGCTGAGCAAAGCACAGTAGCCGCCTTGGCTGGTCACTTGGCAGTTCACGAAACCGGCGTACTGCGCTCCAGCACCGCCTGAATATCCAGCCCCCTGGACAAGGTTCCATAAACCCGCCCCCGACCCTCCAGCCGGCTGGCAATAAAAGCATCACTGACCGCCGCATTCCCCGCCTCCAGCAGCAACCCGGCCTGGAGTGCCACGGCGATGTCTTCGGTGAGTTGGCGGGCGCGGTACTGGGTGTCGTCCGTGTCGCGCAACGCCATGCCAAGCCGTTCGATATGGGCCTTCAAGCGCGCGTCGCCGTGGCCATCTGCAAGTTCGTCGAACAGTGTGTCGAGCACACCGGCCTCCTTCGACAACGCACGCAGCACGTCCAGGCACTGCACGTTGCCGGAGCCTTCCCAGATGGAGTTGACCGGCGCCTCGCGGTACAGCCGCGGGAGGATGGTGTCCTCGACGTAACCGGCGCCGCCGAGGCATTCGCTGGCTTCGGCGATCATGTTCGGTGCGCGCTTGCAGATCCAGTATTTGCCGACTGCTGTGACCAGCCGAGCGAATCTGACTTCGCGCTCGTCGTGCGGGTTATCAAGGGCGCGACCCATGCGCAGGGTCAGCGCCAGCGCGGCTTCGCTTTCCAGGGCGAGATCGGCGAGCACATTGCGCATCAGCGGCTGTTCGATCAGCGCCCGGCCGCTGACGTGACGGTGCGTGCAGTGATGCAGGGCCTGGGTCAGCGCCTGACGCATCAGAGAGCTGGAGCCAATCATGCAGTCGAAGCGGGTCATGCCGACCATTTCGATGATGGTCGGTACGCCGCGGCCTTCCTCGCCGATCATCCAGGCCAGCGCGCCACGATATTCGACTTCGCTGGAGGCGTTGGACCAGTTGCCCAGCTTGTTTTTCAGACGCTGGATATAGAAGGCGTTGCGCGTGCCGTCCGGACGATGGCGCGGCAGCAGAAAACAGGACAGCCCCTTGTCGGTCTGCGCCAGCGTAAGAAAGCCATCGCACATGGGTGCAGAGCAGAACCACTTGTGCCCCACCAGCTCGTAGGGCTGCCCCGGCCCACCAGCACCTATCGGGTGGGCACGGGTGGTGTTGGCCCGCACATCGGTGCCGCCCTGCTTTTCGGTCATGGCCATGCCGAGGGTGGCGCCGGCCTTGCGCTCCACCGGCACGTTGCGTGGGTCATATTCGGTCACCAGCACCCTGGGCAGCCATTGCTCGGCAATCTCCGGCTGCAGCCGCAGGACCGGCACGCTGGCAAAGGTCATGGTCAGTGGGCAACTGCTGCCAGCCTCGGCCTGGTTATGCAGGTACATCAGGGCAGCACGCGCGACATGGGCGCCGGGTTGCGGGTCGGTCCAGGACAGCGACGGAATGCCGTGCTCGATGGCCGTGCGCATCAGCTCGTGATAGGCGGGATGAAACTCCACCAGGTCGATGCGATGACCGTAGCGATCGTGGCTTCTGAATACCGGCCTGTTCTCGTTGGCAAGAAAGCCAGCCGCCATCAGCGGGCCACCCGCCAGGGCGCCGTAGGCATCCAGCCGCGCTTCGGCCCAGCCGCTCTGGTAGCGGCGCACCCACTCCTGCAACGGAAGATCGAGGCGATAGAGGTTGGCGCCATCGAGCGGCGGCACCTGATTCAATACTTCGTGGGTTTCGGCGTATGAATACAGGCTCATGGCAAACATCCTCGGCTGATGAACAGGGCTTCTGGAAAGTGAAGCACGCAGGCGGGCAATGAAAAGTGGGGTTTCGGCCAAAACCATGCGTCCCCACAACGGGAGCGCACGGGCCGCCCCGGATGAATGGTGATAAGCTCGCACGCCTGACAAAACCGGCCACACCGGCCCACTACACCCCTGTTCGGAGAACCTTTCGATGACCGGCCCCTGCTCTCGCCCTGTCGTTCTCTGCCTCTCCGGCCACGACCCGAGTGGTGGCGCGGGACTGCAGGCCGACATTGAAGCCCTGATCGCCCAAGGCTGCCACGCCGCACCGACCGTTACCGCGCTGACCGTGCAGGACACCGTGGATGTCACTGATTTCCGCGTACTGGATCGCGAATGGGTACTGGCACAGGCCCATGCGGTGATTGCCGATTTGCCGGTCGCCGCAGTCAAGCTGGGCATGCTCGGCTCGGTGGAAATGGTCGAAACGGTGCTGGAGATCATGCAAAAGCTACCCGGCGTGCCTCTGGTGTGCGACCCGGTGCTGCGTGCAGGCGGCGGTGGCGCGCTGGGCAAGAATGAAGTGGGCTACGCCATGCGCGAGCGGCTGTTCCCGGCATCCACCATCGCCACACCGAATCTTCCCGAAGCACGCCTCCTTGCCGAGTTGCCTGAAGGCAGTGCCGATGAGTGTGCCGAGAAGCTGCTGCCCTTCATCAGGCACCTGCTGATTACCGGCGGTCATGGTGACGAGACCGCCGTACTCAACCGCTTTTACTCACGCGATGGCAGCTACCAGGAGTTCAGCTGCGAACGCCTGCCGGGCAGCTATCACGGCTCCGGCTGCACCCTGGCCAGCGCACTTGCCGGCCGCCTGGCACTGGGCGAAGGCCTCGCCAGCGCGGTGAAATCCGCCCTCGATTACACCTGGCGCACCCTGCGTGACGCCGAGGCTCCCGGTCGCGGGCAGTACATTCCGCGGCGATTGCCCCTGGACCTGGCCTGATGGGAGCGACTGCATGAAAAGCATGAACAACCTGCGTGGCCTCTACGCCATCACCGACAGCACGCTGCTGGCTGACGGTCGCCTGCTGCCCTATGCCGAAGCGGCACTGCGAGGTGGCGCCCGCCTGCTCCAATATCGCGACAAGTCCGACAACGCTGCCACTCGCCTGCGCGAAGCCGACGCGCTGCGCGAACTCTGCGAGCGGCATGGGGCGACACTGGTCATCAATGACGATGCCGAACTCGCTGCGCGGCTGGGCGTTGGCCTGCACCTGGGCCAGGAAGACGGCTCGCTGGCGGCTGCCCGCGCCCTGCTCGGTCGTCGAACCATCATCGGCGCCACCTGCCATGCCAGTATCGAACTGGCCGAGCAGGCGCGCCGCGAAGGTGCCAGCTATGTCGCCTTCGGGCGCTTCTTCAACTCCAGCACCAAGCCCGGCGCCCCCGCGGCCACGCTGGAAATGCTGCAGCAGGCACGCCAGCACATCGCGCTGCCAATCGTCGCCATTGGTGGCGTAACCCTGGATAACACCCCACAGCTGATCGCCTGCGGCGCCAGCCTGGTAGCGGTGGTACACGCATTATTCGCAGCCGATTCGGCCAGTGAAGTCGAGCGCCGGGCACGTGCGTTCAGCGCGTTGTTCGCCGACGGCTGATCGACGTCATGGCAGTGTCGGTTGCATCAGCACATCCTTGATTCCTTTATTACCGCGAGGCCCAGCATGTCCCGTTCCGAAATCCTCTTCGCCAGTGCCCAGAACCACATCCCCGGTGGCGTCAACTCGCCGGTGCGCGCCTTCCGCAGCGTGGGTGGCACGCCGCTGTTTCTCAAGCATGCCGAAGGCGCCTATGTGACGGACGAAGACGGCAAGCGCTATGTCGATTACGTTGGCTCCTGGGGCCCGATGATTCTCGGCCACAGCCATCCCGAGGTGCTCGACGCGGTACGCCGCCAGCTGCAGCATGGCCTGTCCTATGGCGCGCCGACAGCGATGGAAACCGAGATGGCCGAGCGGGTCTGCAGCATGGTGCCGTCGATGGAAATGGTGCGCATGGTCAGCTCCGGCACCGAGGCGACCATGAGCGCGATTCGCCTGGCTCGTGGCTACACCGGTCGCGACAGCATCATCAAGTTCGAGGGCTGCTACCACGGCCATTCTGACAGCCTGCTGGTCAAGGCCGGCTCCGGCGCTCTGACGCAGGGCGTGCCCAGCTCCGCGGGCGTACCGGCGGCATTCGCCAAGCACACCCTGACCCTGCCGTTCAACGATCTGGCGGCGGTCGAGCAAATGCTCTCCAACGTTGGCAGCGAAGTGGCGTGCATCATCGTCGAACCGGTGGCCGGCAACATGAACTGCGTACCGCCGGCGCCGGGCTTCCTCGAAGGCCTGCGTGAGCAGTGCGACAAGCACGGCGTCGTGCTGATTTTCGATGAGGTGATGACCGGCTTCCGTGTTGCGCTCGGCGGCGCCCAGGCGCATTACGGCGTCACCCCGGACCTGACCACCTTCGGCAAGATCATTGGCGGCGGCATGCCGGTCGGCTGCTTTGGTGGCAAGCGCGCCATCATGGAATGCATCGCTCCGCTCGGCCCGGTCTACCAGGCCGGCACGCTCTCGGGCAATCCACTGGCGATGGCCGCCGGCCTCACCACCCTCAAGCTGATCAGCCGCCCCGGCTTCCACGCTGAACTGACCGACTACACCACCCGCATGCTGCAGGGCCTGCAGGATCGCGCCGATGCCGCCGGCATCCCCTTCGTCACCACCCAGGTCGGCGGCATGTTCGGCCTCTATTTCAGCGGAGCGGATGACATCGTCACCTTCGATGACGTAATGCAGAGCGATGCCGAGCGCTTCAAGCAATTCTTCCACGCCATGCTGGACGGCGGTGTTTACCTGGCGCCCAGCGCATATGAAGCGGGCTTCACCTCCATCGCGCATGGCGACAAGGAACTGCAACTGACCCTGGATGCCGCTGAACGAGCCTTCGCCAAACTCAAATGAGCCTGCTACCCGAACTGCTGCAAGCCGTGCTGCTGACGCTCTTCGCGTCAGCCAGCGCCACCCACATCGGCCTGGCCCGCCGCGGTTACGGCGAACCCCAGCAACCGGCGCTGTTCTGCGCGCTGCTCGCCTTCGGCCTTGCCGCAGGTATCGGCGCCAGCGCCTTGGCACGCCTGGCGTTCGGCCTCGATACATTCGAGGCCGAACGCTGGCTGCTACGGGCAACCCTGCTGCTGGGCTTGCCGCTGATCGGCCTGGTGGCGCTGACGTTTGCCCGCCAGTGGACCTGGAGCCGCCCCGCCTGGGGCCGTGCGGTGCTTGGCTTGTGTGCCTTTTTCGAGCTGGCGCGGCTACTGGACTGGAGCGACCCCTACGCACTGACGCTGGGCCTGCTCAGCGCCCTGATGGTGATTCATGCAGGCCTGCTGCAATGGCCCGCACACCCACAAACCGCTGCCGGGATCGCGGGCGGCGCGCTGCTACTGGCGGCGTTGCCATGGACCGGACTGACGATTGGCGAGAACCCACTGGCTGCCTATCAACAGTTCTGTCTGGCTCTGGCCTGCCCCGTCATGGCCTGGTTTGTGCTCAAGCTGCCGACAAATACGGGCGGGGAAGGAATCGAACAGACATAAAAACCGTGGCCAACCATGAAAGCCTTTGTAAGCCGGCAACGGCTTATCCATAATGTGACGGTCGGCTCGTTTCTGCCGATATTTCAGTCACCGCCCAGATCATCGAGGCGCTTTGATTCATGACTCGCACCGGCCGCAGCCTCGCCCTTGGCTGCCTGCTGCTTCTCACGTCCCTGCCAGTCTTCGCGGGCGGCAATTCACTGCTGATCCCGGCAACTTCCCGTTGTGCCCTGAATACGGCCCCCGAAACCGTACGTGAAGCCTTGCGCGCCTGCGAACAGGCCGCCAGCGAAGGTGACGTGCAGGCCAGCTACGAGCTGGGCGAATACCACTATGACGGCCGGCAGGCGCCGCGCGACCTGGCCAAGGCGCTGTACTGGTTCGAGCAGGCCTCACTGCAGGGTCATGCACTGGCGCAGCATCGCCTCGGGGTGATGTTCTTCCGTGGCGAAGGCGTGCCGGCGAACAATGTACAGGCCTATGTGGTTCTGAAAATGTCGGCGGTCAATGGCGAGGAAGAGGCGCTGGACACCGCTGACCGCGTCTCCGCCCAGATGCGCCGCGATGAGATGGAAATCGCCACTCAAGTGCTGGGGCAGATTTTCCGCGACTACCTGATGAGCCTGCAGACTGCAGGGGAATAAGCTGCGCTGGCCGGGTTGCTGATTCACGATCCCGGCCTCGTTCTTCAGCTTTTTTCGGCTTTCCCGCCTTGCGCTTTTCTCTCCCCCTTCCTGGGCCTATAATCGCCGGTCATTTTTTGCACAACGCCGGCCCGTCACATGACCCGCAAGCTCTACATCGAAACCCACGGCTGCCAGATGAACGAGTACGACAGCTCGCGCATGGTGGATCTGCTGAGTGAGCAGCAACCGCTCGAAATCACCACCAATCCGGCCGAGGCCGACGTGATTCTGCTCAACACCTGTTCGATTCGCGAGAAAGCACAGGAGAAAGTCTTCTCCCAGCTGGGTCGCTGGCGTGAATTGAAACAGGACAATCCCGATCTGGTCATCGGCGTCGGTGGTTGCGTGGCGAGCCAGGAAGGCGCGGCGATCCGTGACCGCGCGCCCTATGTAGACGTGGTATTCGGCCCGCAGACCCTGCATCGCCTGCCGGAGATGATCGACGCGGCACGCACCACCCAGCAGCCACAGGTGGATATTTCCTTCCCGGAAATCGAGAAATTCGACCGCCTGCCGGAACCGCGCGTCGACGGCCCCACGGCCTACGTCTCGGTCATGGAAGGTTGCAGCAAATACTGCACGTTCTGTGTGGTGCCCTACACCCGTGGCGAAGAAGTCAGCCGTCCTTTCGATGACGTATTGGCCGAGGTCATCCACCTGGCCGAGCATGGTGTGCGCGAAGTCACGCTGCTGGGGCAGAACGTCAACGGCTATCGCGGCGCGACCCACGACGGGCGCACCGCTGACCTGGCTGAACTGATTCGCGTGGTGGCCGCCATCGACGGCATCGACCGCATCCGCTACACCACCAGCCACCCGCTGGAGTTTTCCGACGCCCTGATCCAGGCCCACGCCGAAGTGCCGGAACTGGTGAAGTACCTGCACCTGCCCGTGCAATCCGGCTCGGACCGCGTACTGGCCGGCATGAAGCGCAACCACACGGCGCTGGAATACAAATCACGCATCCGCAAACTCAAGGCAGCGGTGCCGGAGATTCTGATCAGCTCGGACTTCATCGTCGGCTTCCCCGGCGAGACCGACAAGGACTTCGAGCAGACCATGAAGCTGATCGAAGATATTGGCTTCGATTTCTCCTACTCCTTCGTCTACAGCTCACGCCCCGGCACGCCGGCTGCAGATCTGGTCGACGACACCCCGGATGAGGTGAAGAAGCAGCGTCTGGCCGTCCTGCAACAACGCATCAACCAGCAGGGTTTCGAGCACAGCCGGCGAATGGCGGGCACCACCCAGCGCATTCTCGTCACGGACTACTCGAAGAAGGATCCCGGCATGCTCCAGGGCCGTACAGAGCACAACCGTATCGTCAACTTCCGCTGCGACAACCCACGCCTGATCGGCCAGTTCGTCGATGTCCACATCGACGACGCGCTGCCGCATTCGCTGCGCGGGACGCTGATCGGCTAAGCCAGTGGGGCCGAACGTGTTCGGCCACGCACTCGGCGAATAAATTCGGCTCTACCGGAATGCCCTTCAGCTGCTTTATTGCTTTGCGCTGCTTTTTTTCGTCTACAGCGCTATTCTTCAGTTCCTTATTTGCCGAGCACGGTCAATCAAAAGCCCTTGAACGCCCCAACCGAACCGCTACGTTTTACCCTCGAACCCTTTGAAGCGAACCGCTTCGCCAATCTCTGCGGCCAATTCGACGAGCACCTGAGGCTGATCGAACAACGTCTGAACCTGGAAATTCGCAACCGCGGCAACCAGTTCGAGCTGGTTGGCCCTGGCGATGTCGCCAAATCCGCCGAAAGCCTGCTGCGTCGCCTGTACCGCGAGACCAAAAGCACAGAGCTGTCGCCGGACCTGATTCACCTGTTTCTGCAGGAGTCGGGCATGGAGGAGATGTTCAACCCCTCCACCACGCCGAACATTTCCCTGCGCACCCGCAAGGGCAACATTCGCCCGCGCGGCGCCAACCAGCAGCGCTACGTGCAGTCGATCCTCGATAACGACATCAATTTCGGCATCGGCCCGGCCGGCACCGGCAAGACGTATCTTGCCGTCGCCTGCGCCGTCGATGCGCTGGAACGCGAACAGATCCGCCGCATCCTGCTGGTGCGTCCTGCCGTGGAAGCTGGCGAGAAGCTTGGTTTCCTACCCGGCGACCTGGCGCAGAAGATCGACCCCTACCTGCGCCCGCTGTATGACGCACTCTATGAAATGCTCGGCTTCGAGCAGGTCGCCCGGCTGATCGAGAAGCAAGTGATCGAGATCGCCCCGCTGGCCTATATGCGCGGGCGCACCCTGAACAACAGCTTCATCATCCTTGATGAAAGCCAGAACACCACGCTGGAACAGATGAAGATGTTCCTCACCCGGATCGGCTTCGGTTCCACCGCGGTTATCACTGGCGACATTACCCAGGTCGACCTGCCGCGCGGTACCAAGTCCGGCCTGGCGCATGTGATCGATGTGCTCAAGGACGTCAACGGCATCAGCTTCACCCACTTCGACTCGAAGGACGTGGTGCGCCATCCGCTGGTGCAGCGCATCGTCGAAGCCTACGAGGCCTTCGAAGACAAGCAGCCGAGCAGGCAACCCCGTGATTGAACTCGATCTGCAATGCGCCAGCGACGGTGCGATACCCACCGAGGCGCAACTGCGCCGCTGGTGCGAACTGGCGCTACGCCAGCGCAGTGCCGATTCCGAGCTGACCATCCGTCTGGTCGACGAGGCCGAAGGCCGCGAGCTGAATCGCACCTGGCGGCAGAAGGATTACGCCACCAATGTGCTGTCGTTTCCTGCCGATGTACCCGAAGGCTTACTCGACATACCGCTGCTCGGCGATCTGGTCATCTGCGTGCCGGTGGTCGAGCGTGAAGCCCTCGAACAGGCCAAGGCGCTGCAGGCACACTGGGCGCATCTGGTGATCCACGGCTGCCTGCACCTGCTCGGCTACGACCACATCGATGACGATGAAGCCGAAGAAATGGAAAGCCTCGAACGTCAACTGTTGGCTGAATTGGGTCACCCCGACCCCTACGCCGACGAATAGCCCACTGGGGCATCTACAAGGGACCATTGAGTCAAAGACATGAGCGAAGATCGATCGAGCAGCGGGCAGAAGTCGTGGTTGGAAAAAATCACCCAGGCTTTTGTCCATGAGCCGAAAACCCGTGACGAGTTGCTGGAAATTCTGCGCGGTGCGCATCACAACAAACTGCTCGACACCGAAGCCCTGGCCATCGTCGAGGGTGCCATCCAGGTCGCCGACCTGCAGGTACGCGACATCATGGTGCCGCGCTCGCAAGTGATGAGCATCAGGGCCGACCAGTCACCAAAGGAGTTTCTGCCGGCGATCATTTCCGCCGCGCATTCGCGCTACCCGGTCGTTGGCGACAGCCTGGACGAGGTGATCGGCGTGCTGCTGGCCAAGGATCTGCTGCCGCTGATCTTGCAGGGCGAACAGCCCAATTTCGACATCAAGGACCTGTTGCGTCCGGCAACCTTCGTACCCGAATCCAAACGCCTCAATGTGCTGCTGCGCGAGTTCCGCGCCAACCACAGCCACATGGCCATTGTCATCGATGAGTACGGCGGCGTCGCCGGTCTGGTGACCATTGAGGACGTGCTGGAGCAGATCGTCGGCGATATCGAGGACGAGCACGACATCGAGGAAGACAGCTACATTCGCCCGCTGCCCAGCGGTGATTTTCTGGTCAAGGCGCTGACGCCCATCGACAGCTTCAACGAGTTTTTCCAGAGCGAATTCCCCGATGAAGAATTCGACACGGTGGCCGGCCTGGTCATGAACAGCTTCGGCCATCTGCCCAAGCGCAACGAGGTGGTGGAAATAGACCGTTTCCGCTTCCGGGTTCTCAATGCCGACAGCCGTCGGGTGCATATGTTACGAATCACGCGCACGGCGGAAAGTCGCTAGCAGCCTGGAGCCCCGATGCACTGGATCACCCGCACCGGCTGGCCGGGCAATCTGCTGGCGTTGGTCGCCGGCGCCCTGACCACCCTTTCGCTGGCGCCCTTCGATCTCTGGCCGCTGGCCCTGATTTCGGTCGGGCTGCTCTATCTCGGCCTGCGCGAACCTGCTGCGAAGCAGGCCGCAGGCCGTGGCTGGTGCTATGGCTTCGGTCTGTTCAGCTCAGGCGTCAGCTGGGTGTATGTCAGCATCCATGACTTCGGCGCCGCACCGCCGTTGCTTGCAGGCGCGCTGACGCTGGGTTTCGTCGCCGGTCTTGCACTGTTCTTCGCCCTGCTGGGCTGGATCTGGGCACGCTGGCTGCGCCAGACGCACGCACCCCTGCTCGATGCGCTGGCCTTCGCCGCACTCTGGCTTGCCCTGGACGCACTGCGCGGCTGGGTGCTGACCGGTTTTCCCTGGCTGTACGTCGGTTACAGCCAGCTCGAAGGCCCGCTGGCAGCGCTCGCGCCGCTGGGTGGCGTCTGGCTGCTGAGTTTTGTGATCGTGCTGAGCGCAGCCCTGCTCATCCAGCTGCCACGCCTGCTGCCGCACAAACCCGCGCTGGGTACTGCCCTGGTGGTTCTGATTGCACTCTGGAGCGGCGCACTGGGTCTCGGCCAGCATGCCTGGACCACCCCCAAGGCCGAACCCATCAGTGTTGCGGCCATGCAAGGCAACGTCGCCCAGAGCCTCAAATGGGACCCGCAAAAGCTGGAAATGCAGCTGCTGCTTTACCGCGACATGACCTTTCGCAGCCGCCCTGCCGACCTCATCATCTGGCCGGAAACGGCGGTACCGATCCTAAAGGACCACGCCGAAGGCTACCTGAACATGATGAGCCGCTTCGCCGAGGATCGGCAGTCGGCGCTGATTACCGGCATACCGGTGCGCCAGCCGAACGCCGACGGCGAATTGCGTTACTACAACGGCCTGACCACCGCAGGGGATGCCCAGGGCACCTACCTCAAGCAGAAGCTGGTGCCCTTTGGCGAATATGTGCCCTTGCAGGAGCTGCTGCGTGGGCTGATTGCCTTCTTTGATTTGCCCATGTCCGATTTCGCCCGTGGCGAACCGGGGCAGTCGCTGTTGCAGGCCAAGGGCTACAGCATCGCCCCTTTCATCTGCTACGAGGTGGTCTATCCGGAGTTCGCCGCCAGCCTCGCCGCGCAGAGCGACATCCTGCTCACCGTCAGCAACGACGCCTGGTTCGGACGCTCCATCGGCCCGCTGCAGCATCTGCAGATGGCGCAGATGCGCGCACTGGAGGCCGGTCGCTGGATGATCCGCGCCACCAACAACGGCGTCACCGTGCTGATCGATCCTCAGGGGCGCATCACCGAACGGATTCCCGCGTTCGAGCAAGCTGTGCTCTACGGCGAAGTCACGCCCATGCAGGGCCTGACGCCCTTTCTGCAATGGCGTTCATGGCCGCTGATCGTGCTGTGCACGGTACTGCTGGGCTGGGCGCTATGGCGGCGAAAGAACACCGTACGTTGAGCGTTGGTTTATGCCGCTCCCGGCCCACCAAGCGGGGTTGGCGGATGTAAAAAGCGACATCCACCCTACGGAGTCGGCGCGTGTCGTAGGGTGGACCACGCTTCACCGGTCCACCGAGCGGGGTCACGATGGATTAGTGAGCCGTATCCACACAGCTGCCAATCGAACGGTTGTCGCCCTACCCCTCCCGCGCCGAATACAGCAACGGATAAACCAGCAACCCCGCCGCCTCGTTGAGCAGCACGCCGCTCTGCCAGACGGCCTTGGTCTCCGGCAGCCAGCCGCCGAAGGGCCGTCCGTGAGGGACGCCGAGAAAGCCCACAGGCGCGGCGATCACCTCAAGGCCGTGCTGCTCGAAGCTCCAGCGCGAACGCGGCATGTGCGCTGCGGACGTCACCAGCACGATCCGCTGGATACCGGCAGCCTTGAGCATTTCAGCGCTGTACACGGCATTCTCCCAAGTGGTGCGGCTGCGCTCTTCAAGCCAGCGCACGGTGGTATCGAAATCCCGCTGCAGGACTTCCGCCGCCAAAAGGGCCTCACTCGGCGGCTTGCCATAGTGCAAGCCGCCGCTGGCCAGGATCGGCAGCCCCGAGGTCCTGGCCAGGCGCGCTGCATAGCGCAACCGCTCAAGGGCGATGTGGCTGGGCTGGTCCGAACCCCAGCCCGGATCGGCCTGCTCACGACCGGCACCAAGTACCACAATCGCCTGCGCATCCTTGTTCAGATCACTCCATTGCGTGCGCGCAAGCGCCGACTCGCTTTCCAGCGCCCGTGCAGCCCACTGCACCGTAACCGGCAAGCTCATCAACCACAGTCCGCCAAAGCCCAGCACAAAGCAGAGTGCTGCCAACCGGGGCGCACGTCGCCGCAGCCACCAGGCGGCAAGCAGCAGCAACAACAGGCCGCCAGGCGGCAATATCAGCTGTTTGAAGAAGTAGCGAATCGGCATGCACGGCTCCTGCGTGGCGGTAGCCGCAACTCTACTCTCCAAGGCATTCAACATGCAGCTGTTACGTGCAATCAAATAGCCATCAGTGTTTAGGGTAGGTATGCAAGCGTTGCCGTGCGCGCAGAAGTTGCGACCCGCAGGACGTGCAGGCAGCCGGGCCGGCGATGTCCGGCCAGCTCACCGTGGCGCCACAGATCGCACAGTTGAGCACCTGCTTAAGCGCAAGGGGAGCCTGTTTGCACGCCTTGCCGGGATGCTGGCGCACGGCGCGCAGCGTGGGTCTCGCAGCCTGACGCTCCATCTGCGCCTGCTCTTCGGCGGCCGCATGCCAGCCCGACAACCATTGCGCATCCTGCTGCAGATACGCCCGAATCAACTCAAACTCTGCCGGCGTCAGCCCGCCGACTTCCAACTCGCTACCAGTGTCCCCGTCTGCGCTCGCCGTACGCTCTGCTTCCTCCAGTGCCAGCGTCAACCGTTGCAGCACGCGCCCATACAGGTTGCCCTCATCTGCCTGGTGCTCTTTAGCCATGATTCACCTCTTTGTTCGTCCCGCCCCCATCACAAGCGTAGCTCAGGCTCAGGCGACCAGGCCGTCTGCGACAAACGGGGCGCACGGCAAATCGGGTTTCCCTCGATCAAGGGGGGTCATGTATGCTACGTGGCTTCCAGGCGTCCGCATCCAGCCCGCAGTGCCAGTGTTGTCAGCCGAGCCGGCATGACGCAACCCGTCACTGCTTCGCGGACAGCCAGCCACTTCCTCCTATGCCAGTAGCCATGCACGAACAGTATCGACCCCGTGAAATCGAAGCCGCCGCGCAGTCCCAATGGGACTCGCAGAAATCCTTTGAAGTAAGCGAACAGCCCGGCAAGGACACCTTCTATTGCCTGTCGATGTTCCCCTACCCCAGCGGCAAGCTGCACATGGGGCACGTGCGCAACTACACCATCGGTGACGTGATCGCCCGCTACCAGCGCATGCTCGGCAAGAACGTCCTGCAGCCGATGGGCTGGGATGCGTTCGGCATGCCGGCGGAAAACGCCGCGATGAAGAACCAGGTGGCGCCGGCCAAATGGACCTACGAGAACATCCAGTACATGAAGACCCAGCTGCAAAGCCTGGGCCTGGCCGTGGACTGGACGCGCGAAGTCACCACCTGCAAGCCCGATTACTACCGTTGGGAACAGTGGCTGTTCACCCGTCTGTACAAGAAGGGCGTGATCTACCGCAAGAACGGTACCGTCAACTGGGACCCGGTCGATCAGACCGTACTGGCCAACGAGCAGGTCATCGATGGCCGTGGCTGGCGTTCCGGCGCGCTGATCGAAAAGCGCGAAATTCCCATGTATTACTTCAAGATCACCGCCTACGCGGATGAATTGCTGGAGAGTCTGGACGAGCTGGACGGTTGGCCCGAACAGGTCAAGACCATGCAGCGCAACTGGATCGGCAAGTCGCGCGGCATGGAGATCGCCTTCCCCTACGACGTGGCAAGCATCGGCAGCGAAGGCGTGATGAAGGTCTTCACCACCCGCCCCGACACCCTGATGGGCGCCACCTATGTCGCCGTGGCCGCCGAGCATCCGCTGGCGACGCTCGCCGCACAGAACAACCCCGAGTTGCAGGCGTTCATCGACGAATGCAAGCGCGGCGGCGTGGCCGAAGCTGACATCGCCACCCAGGAAAAGAAAGGCCTTGCCACGGCGCTGCGCGTACAGCATCCGCTGACCGGCGAACTGCTGCCGGTGTGGGTCGCCAACTACGTGCTGATGGGCTACGGCGAAGGCGCAGTCATGGCCGTACCGGCGCACGATGAGCGCGACTTCGAGTTCGCCAGCAAGTACAGCCTGCCGATCAAACCGGTGGTGCGCACCAGCGCTGGCGACGAAACGCCAGCGCCTTGGCAGGATGCCTATGGCGAGCACGGCGAACTGATCAACTCCGGCGTGTTCGACGGTCTGGATTTCGACGGCGCCTTCGACGCCATGGAAGTTGCCCTGCAGAAAAAGGGCCTCGGCCAGGCGCGCACCCAGTTCCGCCTGCGCGACTGGGGCATCAGCCGCCAGCGCTACTGGGGCTGCCCGATCCCGATCATCCACTGCGAAAGCTGTGGCGACGTCCCTGTGCCGGAAGACCAGCTGCCGGTCAAACTGCCGGAAGACGTGGTACCCGACGGCGCCGGCTCGCCGCTGGCCCGCATGCCCGAGTTCTACCAATGCAGCTGCCCCAGCTGCGGCAAGCCGGCCCGGCGTGAAACCGACACCATGGACACCTTCGTCGAGTCGTCCTGGTACTTCGCCCGCTACGCCTCGCCAAACTACGATCAGGGCATGGTCGATCCAAAAGCCGCCAACCATTGGCTGCCGGTGGACCAGTACATCGGCGGTATTGAACACGCCATCCTGCACCTGCTGTACGCGCGCTTCTTCCACAAGCTGATGCGCGACGAGGGCCTGGTCAGTTCCAACGAGCCGTTCAAGAACCTGCTGACCCAGGGCATGGTCATAGCCGACACCTACTACCGCACGCTGCCCAACGGCGGCAAGGACTGGTTCAACCCGGCGGATGTCATTGTCGAGCGTGACGCCAAGGCCAAGATCATCGGCGCCAAACTCGCCAGCGACGGCCTGCCGGTGGAAATCGGCGGCACCGAAAAGATGTCCAAGTCGAAGAACAACGGCGTCGACCCACAGGCAATGATCGATCAGTACGGCGCCGACACCTGCCGTCTGTTCATGATGTTCGCCTCGCCGCCGGACATGAGCCTGGAATGGTCCGACTCCGGCGTCGAGGGCGCGAGCCGTTTCCTGCGTCGGGTCTGGCGCCTGGCTCACAGCCATGTCAGTGCAGGCCTGCCGGGCGTACTGGATATCTCCAGCCTGAGCGACGCACAGAAAGCCGTGCGCCGCGCCATTCACCTGGCCATCCGCCAGGCCAGCGTCGATGTCGGTCAGCATCACAAATTCAACACCGCCATCGCCCAGGTAATGACCTTGATGAACGTGCTGGAAAAGGCCGCGACAGCCAGCGATCAGGACCGCGCGCTGCTACAGGAAGGTCTGGAAACAGTCGCCCTGCTGCTGGCGCCGATCACCCCGCATATCAGCCACGAACTCTGGCAGCAGCTGGGTAAAACCGGCGCAATCATCGACGCAGCCTGGCCTGCCGTGGATGAAACCGCACTGGTCCAAGACAGCCTGACACTGGTGGTACAGGTCAACGGCAAGCTGCGCGGCCAGATCGAAGTGCCGGCCAGCGCCTCACGCGAAGAAGTCGAGGCCAGTGCACGCGCCAACGAGAACGTGGTGCGCTTCACCGAAGGTCTGACGATCCGCAAGGTCATCGTGGTACCGGGCAAGTTGGTCAATATCGTCGCAAACTGATTTGCCGTGGCGCACAGCGCCGGGGCTGGCAAGGGGATAACAGGATGATCAAACGCAATCTAATGGTGGTCGGTCTGGCGCTGCTGCTCAGCGCCTGCGGATTCCAGCTTCGCGGCACCGGCACAGACAGCTTTGCCCTTGAGGAACTCAACCTGCAGGCGCGCAACAGCCATGGCGATACGGTCAGGCAACTCGAAGAGTTGCTCAAGGGCAGCGGCGTACGGGTCCACTCTGGCGCACGCTACACCCTGGATCTGGTCCGCGAGCAGACCCGCCAGCGCACGGCCAGCTATACCAGCTCGGCGCGCAGTGCCGAATACGAGCTGACCAGCGTCCTCGACTTCCAGTTCCGCGGCCCGCAGAACACCGTGCTGCTGAAAGACAGCGTCGAGGTACAGAAAGTCTACGTACACGACAGCAGCAACCTGATCGGCTCCGACCAAGAAGCCACCCAGCTGCGCTCAGAAATGCGCCGCGAGCTGCTTCAGCAGCTGAGCATGCGCATCGGCAACATCACTCCGGCGCAGCTCGACCAGCTGCAGCAGACCGCCGAAGCCCGTCAGCGTGCCGAGGCCGAAGCCATCGAAGCACAGCAGCGCGAGCTGGGCTCGCAACCCCAGCAGTCACCCATCGAACTGCCAGTCCAGTGACGCATCGGGAGTCCTCGCGGCTCCCGATTATCTCTCGACCATGAAACTCGCCCACGCCCAGCTCGGCAAACACCTGCAAGGTCCGCTCGCGCCTGTCTACGTGGTCAGCGGCGATGAGCATCTGCTGTGCCAGGAAGCCTGCGACGCCATTCGCAGCGCCTGCCGGCAGCAGGACTTCAGCGAACGCCAGGTACTCAATGTCGAAACCGGCTTTGACTGGGGCCAGCTCGTCGAAGCCGGTGCCAACCTTTCGCTGTTTGCAGAAAGGCGCCTGCTTGAGCTGCGCATGCCTACTGGCAAGCCCGGCGACAAGGGCGCCGCCGCGCTGCTCGACTATTTGGCACGGCCCGCCGAAGACACCGTGCTGCTGATCAGCCTGCCGAAGCTCGACGGCAATACCCAGAAAACCAAATGGGCCAAGGCACTGATTGATGGGAAGCAGGTGCAATTCCTGCAAATCTGGCCGGTAGACGCCGCGCAGCTGCCCCAATGGATTCGCCAGCGCCTGTCACAGGCCGGGCTGGCTGCCGATCAGGAAGCCGTAGAGCTGATTGCTGCCCGGGTCGAAGGAAACCTGCTGGCCGCCGCACAGGAAATCGAGAAACTCAAACTTCTCGCCGAAGCGGGTCAGGTCACCACTGAAACCGTCCAGGCGGCTGTCGCCGACAGCGCGCGCTACGATGTCTTCGGCCTGATTGATGCGGCGCTGCTGGGTCAGCCCGAGCACGTCCTGCGGATGCTCGACGGCCTGCGCGGTGAAGGTGTGGAAGCGCCAGTGATTCTTTGGGCTGTAGCTCGCGAAGTACGCCAACTGGCCAATATCGCCCAGCTGTACAATCAGGGCACCCCCCTTGACCGCGCATTCAGCCAGGCCCGCCCCCCCATCTGGGACAAACGTCGCCCGCTGGTCAGCAAGGCGCTGCAACGCCACGACCTCGCCGGCTGGCAACGGCTGTTGAGCAGCGCACAAGTCATCGACGAACAGATCAAGGGGCAGGCCGCAGGCGACCCCTGGATCGGCCTGAGCAACCTCTGCCTGCAATTGAGCGGACGGCGGATCGGCCTTTAGCGCAGCAGACCGAACACCTTAGGTCTTATGCCAGCCAGCACAAGGCTCCTATCCGGGTGCGCCTACCCTCTGGACATTTTTTGCACAACGCCTATGATGCGCCCAACTCCAACCCCAGAGGACGAGCACATGGCAAAGAGCCAGAAACGGTCGAACAAGGCCAAATCACTGGTGGCGCAACCCCTGTTCCGCAGCCGCCAGGAGCAACCGAAAAAAGGCAAAGGCAGCTATCGCCGCGAAGCCTCCCAGTCCGACCACTGGGGGGCTTCACTCCTTCTGGCAGCTTGAAAAGCCAAGCCATTCAAAGCGTGCTAATGTCAGCCACCGATGACCTGTCGAGAAGTGGTGCATGCTTTACACCTTCGTCCCCGTTTTACTGCCAAGAATCCTGATTGCCGCTTCAGCCCTGAGCATCATGGCTGCCTGCGCCACCGAGCCCCTTGCCCAAACCACGCCGAACACCAACACGCAGCACATGGCGCGTCAGGCTGCGGATAGTGCGGCCCCAGTCACCGAAGCCGACGTGCCGCAACAGAGCTTCGCCCAGTGGCGCGACGCCTTTCGCGTAGAAGCCCTGCAGGCCGGCGTACCGGCAGAACTGTTCGACCGCGCCTTTGCCGGCGTCACGCCCGATCCAAGCATCATTACCGCTGATCGCAGCCAGCCGGAATTCACCCGCCCGGTCTGGCAATACCTGGAAGGCGCACTCGCAGCGCAGCGCGTGAGTGGCGGCAAGCGCCTGCTGAACCAGCACGCGTCAACCCTGACGGCCATCGAGGCGCGCTATGGGGTCGACCGCAATACGCTGGTAGCCATCTGGGGATTGGAAAGCAACTTCGGCAAGATCATGGGCGACAAGTCGGTGATCCGCTCACTGGCCACACTGGCTCATGAAGGACGCCGCCCTGGCTTCGCCAAGAGCCAGTTGCTGGCTGCGCTGGACATTCTGGAACGCGGCGACGTTTCACCCGACAATCTGCGCGGCTCCTGGGCCGGCGCCATGGGTCAGACCCAGTTCATCCCCACCACCTATAACACCTATGCCGTGGATTTCGACGGTGATGGCCGGCGCAACATCTGGAACAGTTCTGCGGATGCGCTGGCCTCGGCGGCCCACTACCTGCAGTCTTCCGGCTGGAAGACGGGACAGCCCTGGGGCTTCGAGGTCGCTCTGCCGAAGGGATTCGACTACGCACTGGCCGACAGCAGCATCCGCAAGCCACTGGCCGAATGGCGGCGCATGGGCCTGCAGGGACTGCCAGCCGGCGGGCAGGAAGCAAACGCCAGCCTGCTGTTGCCCGCCGGCCACCGCGGCCCGGCGTTCCTGATCCTGGAGAACTTCCGCACCATCCTGCGCTACAACAACTCATCCTCCTACGCACTGGCCATCGGCCTGCTCTCCGAGCGTTTCGACGGCGCAGGCAAGGTTCGCGCCAGCTGGCCTGTGGGGGAGCAGCCGTTAAGCCGCTCCGAACGGCTGGAACTGCAGGAGCGCCTGACTGCCAGAGGCTTCGATCCGGGCACCCCCGACGGAATCATTGGCGCCAACACGCGCAGCGCCATCCGGGGCTTTCAGCAGCAGCTGGGCTGGCCTGCCGACGGCCATCCGACGCAGGAGCTATTGGGACGCCTGCGGACCAACCCATAGCACACATGGCCGGACCTCACTGCGCGTCGGACTGAATGCTCAGCGCCTGTGATAAACTGCACGGCGGCCAAAAGCCGCCTCGTCCACGGAGCCTCTAGCGGAGCCCAGAAAGCCGATGTCCGATACCTCCCAGTCCAAAACCGTTGCCAGCGGCGAAAAATTCCGCACCACTGAGGGCATTGTTGCAATCAAGGACGGACAGAAGCGCCGCGCCTCAAGCGAACCCCAGGTGTTTGAACCCAAGCCCAAGTGGCTGCGGGTCAAGGCACCCAGCGGCAGCCGCTTCGAGGCGGTCAAGCGCAATGTCGGCGAGCACCGCCTGAGCACCGTATGCCAGGAATCCCACTGCCCGAACATGGGCGAATGCTGGTCCAACGGTACCGCCACCATCATGCTGATGGGCTCGGTGTGCACCCGCGCGTGCCGCTTCTGCGCGGTGGATACCGGCAATCCCAACGGCTGGCTGGATCAGGAGGAGCCACAGAACACCGCCAAGTCGGTGGAGCTCATGGCGCTGCGCTATATCGTGCTGACCTCAGTGGATCGCGACGATCTGGACGACGGCGGTGCCGCACACTACGCGGCCTGTGTGCGCGCCATCAAGGAGCGCACCCCGCAGGTGGTAGTGGAGGCTCTGACTCCCGACTTCGACGGCGACCTGCGCGCCATCGAACGCGTTGCAGACTCTGGTCTGGAAGTCTTCGCGCAGAACGTCGAGACGGTTAAACGCCTGACCCATGAAGTGCGCGACCCTCGCGCCGGCTACGAAAAGACCCTGCGTGTGCTGGAGCACGCCAAGCGTCATCGCCCCGAGATGCTGACCAAGACCAGCCTGATGCTGGGCTTGGGCGAAAGCGACGAAGAAGTGCTGCAGACCATGGATGACCTGCGCGCCATCGGCGTGGACATCCTCACCCTCGGCCAGTACCTGCAGCCGACCCGCAACCACATACCGGTCAAGCGCTGGGTCAGCCCGGAAGAATTCAACCGTTTGCGCGATATCGGTCTGGCAAAGGGCTTTATGGAAGTCGCCGCCGGCCCACTGGTGCGCTCCAGCTACCGAGCCGACCGGGTGTTCGAGAAGAACAACCTGGGCCTGGCCGCCCCGGTGCCAGTGCCGGGCCAGCCGTTTGACAGCAGCCTGATTCCGACCCTCAATCTGAACTGAAAATCCGGATTACGCCTTCGGCTAATCCAGGCTACTGGGTGATCGGGCTGAATAACGCCTGCTAGAGGCAGGCGTTTCATATCCGCCATGCCCCTTAGTAATCTATTGCGCCCGTCAGCGTCTGCTGCTGCGCATAGCCGAGGTGCTTGACCAGCTGTTCACGCAGGCGGGCACTGACTTCGGAAAGCGCTATCGGCCCAGCGACCAAATCGGCCACCTGCGTCATGGTCATGCCGGCGTAGCCGCAGGGGTTGATGCGCCGGAAGGGCTCAAGATCCATATCCACATTCAGCGCCAGCCCGTGAAACGAGCGACCGTTGCGGATGCGCAGACCCAGCGAGGCAATCTTCGCTCCATCGACGTAAACACCGGGGGCATCCGGCCTGGCCTGGGCCTGGACACCATAGGTCGCCAACAGATCAATCAGGCTCTGCTCGATGCGGCTGACCAGTTCGCGCACGCCAAGCCCCAGGCGTCTTACATCCAGCAGCAGGTAGCACACCAGCTGGCCCGGTCCGTGATAGGTCACCTGACCACCACGGTCAGCCTGCACCACCGGAATGTCACCGGGCAGCAACAGGTGTTCGGCCTTGCCGGCCTGCCCCTGAGTGAACACCGGCAGGTGCTGCAACAGCCAGATTTCGTCATCGGTATCCGGCCCGCGCGTGTTGGTAAAGCGCTGCATGGCCTGCCAGGCGGGCTCGTATTCGGTCAGACCGAGATCGCGCACGCCCAGCACGCCGCCTCCGAAGGCATTCCGCATGGGCGGCAGGAGCAGGGTTTTGGCGCTCATCAGAGCACCATTTGCACGCGCCCGGTTGCACGCAGATCAACGTGAATCGCCTGCAGCTGTTCGACTCCGGTCGCAGTGATCAGCACCTGGACGGAGAGGAAACGCCCGTTGCGGCTATCGCGCGTCACCAGTGTGGTTTCATCGAAACCGGGGGCATGCCGACGGATGACCTCGACCACTGCCTCATGGAAACCCTCTCCCGCTTGGCCAATCACCTTGATCGGGTAGCGTTCGCAGGGGAATTCGATTTTTGGTGCCTGTGTATCGCTTGTGCTTTCGTTCATGGCTATGACGGACTCGTGATCCGCAAGCGCGTCCTGGCGGGGTGGCCAAGTCGCGCGCAAGGGGTTGTCAGTTGAAGATGTTGAAGAAGAACAGTCGAATGCTATCCCAAAAGCGGCGGAACAGCCCACCCTCTTCAACCGCGTGCAGGGCAATCAGATCGGTGCTCTGCAGCACTTGATCGTTGAGGCTGACCTCTACCTTGCCGATCACGTCACCCTGCTGGATGGGTGCAGTCAGCTCGGGATTCAACGTCATCCCGGCCTGCAGCTTGTCCAGCTGGCCACGGGGTACCGTCAGGGTCAGGTCTTTCGCCAGACCGGCACTGACCTGATCCTGCTGGCCTTTCCAGACACGGGATTTGGCCAGCTCGACGCCCTGCTGGTAGAAGGTGCGTGTTTCAAAGAAGCGGAAACCATAGGTCAGCAGCTTTTGCGTCTCGGCCGCGCGCGCCTGCTCGCTGTCGGTACCGAACACCACGCTGATCAGACGCATGCCATCGCGCACTGCCGAGGCCACCAGGCAGAAGCCCGCCTCTTCGGTATGCCCGGTTTTAAGGCCATCGACTGTCTTGTCACGCCACAACAGCAGGTTGCGGTTGGGCTGCTTGATGTTGTTCCAGAGGAATTCCTTCTGTGCATAGATGCCGTAGTGCGCCGGGTCTTCGTAGATGATCGCGCGGGCCAGCTTGGCCATGTCGGACGCCGAAGAGTAGTGCTCAGGGTGCGGAAGGCCGGTGGAATTGACGAAATTGGTATTGGTCATGCCCAGCCGCTGTGCGGCTGCGTTCATCAGGTCGGCGAAAGCTTCCTCGCTGCCGGCGATGTATTCGGCCATGGCCACGCTGGCATCGTTGCCTGACTGGATGATGATGCCGTGCAGCAGGTCGTCAACCGATACCTGGGTGTTGACCTGGATGAACATTCGCGAACCACCGGTACGCCAGGCCTTTTCACTGACGGTGACCATGTCGCTCTCGGCAATCTTGCCCTTCTGGATTTCCAGGGTGGCAATATAGGCGGTCATCAGCTTGGTCAGGCTGGCAGGTGGCAGGCGTTCGTCGCCGGCGTTTTCCACCAGTACCTTGCCGCTGGCGGCATCCATCAGCACGTAGGATTTCGCCGCCAGTTGCGGCGCCGAAGGAATGATCGGCTGGGCCAGCGCGACCGGCGCCACCGTCAGCAGAAAAAGAAGAAACAGGCGGTGCACGAAGGTTGTGATAGTCATTGCTCTCTCGAAAATGGGTATGGGCAAAACAGAATCGGTGTCACGGGTCTGACGGACGGCACATCAGTCGCCTCGCACCCGCCGGGGCTGACCTAGGTTGGCGAGACGCACGTTCTGCTCGATCTGCTCGGCCTCATCCAGGGAGCCGATGGGGCCGAGGCGAACCCGGTGCAACACCTGCTCGCGATGAACCACCGAGCTGACGAATACCGGTGCGACCGTCATGCTGCTGAGCTTGTCGCGCAGCAGTTGGGCGGCATCCGGGTTGGCGAATGCGCCGACCTGCAGAAACAGCCCGGAAGCGACAGCGCCATCGCCATTACCGACTTCAACCGGTAGCGTAGCACCGGCATGCTGAGCTGGTGGTGGCGTGTAATTCTCGACCGGCTGTGCAAGCGTACTAACGGCAACCTGGCTGGCTACCTTTTGCGGTTGTGCCAAAACCATCGGCGGCTGCTGACCCCGGTCGGCCCACCACTGCACAGGATCGATCCCCTCGACCTTGACCCGTGCCGTCCCCGACTCGGCAAAGCCCAGCTTTTTCGCGGCGGCGAAGGACAGGTCGATGATGCGATCCGAGTAGAACGGGCCACGATCATTGACCCGCAGCACGACGGTCTTGCTGTTGTCGATATTGGTCACCCGGACATAGCTGGGCAGCGGCAGGGTCTTGTGCGCGGCGCTCATGCCGTACAGATCGTACTTCTCGCCATTGGCGGTCGGCTGACCGTGAAACTTGGTGCCATACCAGGACGCCGTACCGGTTTCCCGATAATTGCGGCCATCGCCAATCGGGTAGTAGGTCTTGCCCAGCACTTTGTAGGGGCTAGCCTTGAACGGACCGAAGTGGGGTGTCGGCACCGCATCAGGAATCGCCGAGACATCCACGCCCCACCAGGGCGCCCCATCCTGGTGTGGCCGCGAATAGTTTTCCGGACCACTGATCCCCCCGCCCTTGACCACCGCAGGGGGTGACGAAGGCGGCTTGGATGAACAGCCGGCAACCAGCGCAATGGCCACCATCAGCCCCAACAGCCTTGCCTGCAGACGAGTCATTGCGCCCCCTTGGCTTCGGCGAGCTGCCCGGCGAGCTGATGCACCGCCATGGCATACATGACGCTGCGGTTGTAGCGCGTGATGACATAGAAGTTCGGCAGGCCGATCCAGTATTCATCTCCCTCGGCCCCTTCCAGACGGAAGGCGGTCACGGCTGTGTCGTCGGCGATGGCGTCGTCGCTATGCCAGCCCAGCTCGCGCAGCTCGGCGGCCTTCAGAACCGGCTCCAGCCCTTGGGTAAGGCCTTCAGCATGGCGCTCGCCCTTTACCGTGGCTTGCGCAACCACCGGTTCGCCGGCTTTCCAGCCATGCTCCTTGAAATAGTTGGCGGCGCTGCCGATGGCATCCACCGGGTTCTTCCAGATGTCGATGCGACCGTCATCATCGAAGTCCACCGCATAGGCGCGGAAGCTGCTCGGCATGAACTGCGGCAGCCCCATGGCACCCGCGTAGGAGCCGGTAAGCGTCAGCGGATCGACCTGCTCTTCACGCGTCAGCAACAGAAACTCCTTGAGCTGCTGGCGAAAGAACGGCTGACGCGGGGGGTAATCGAAGCCCAGGGTGGCCAGCGCATCGATGACCCGGTGGCTGCCGGTGTTGCGGCCATAGAAGGTTTCCACGCCGATGATCGAGACGATCACTTCAGCGGGTACGCCAAAGTCGGCCTCGGCACGCGCCAGTGCGGCTTCGTTCTCGCGCCAGAAATCGACACCCTGGGCCACACGCGAGTCGGTCAGAAAGATGGGCCGATACTCCTTCCAGGGCTTGACCCGCTCAGCCGGGCGCGAAATCGCATCGAGAATGCCCTGCTTGCGCTCCGCCTGGGCCAGCAGTTCGACCAGCTGCTCACTGACAAAGCCATAATCCTGGCTCATTTCGAGAACGAACTCAGCGACCTTTTCGCCTTCATAGTCGGCAGCGCCTACCGCCTGGTTGCCGGCGAGCACACCCATAAGTCCCACGCCGCAGAGCACGCGCGTCAACCGAGCATTACGTAATGATTTCAAGACATTCACTCTAAACCTGTGCGATCCACTTGCGATGGGTGTGGATCGACATCAAAACCCCGAACCCCGCCAGCAGGGTCACCAATGACGTTCCGCCAAAACTGATAAAGGGCAGCGGCACCCCCACAACCGGCAGCAGCCCGCTGACCATACCGATATTGATGAAAACATAAACGGAAAATGTCATGGTCAGCGCCCCGGCAAGCAGTTTGCCGAACAGCGTCTGCGCCTGGACCGTGATGATCAGGCCACGCGCAATCAACAGCAGATAGACCAGCAGCAGCAGGCAGACCCCCACCAGGCCGAACTCCTCGGCCAGGACGGCAATGATAAAGTCCGTATGGCTTTCCGGCAAAAAATCCAGATGAGACTGGGTGCCCAGCAGCCAGCCCTTGCCGAACACGCCGCCCGAACCGATTGCAGCCTTGGACTGGATGATGTTCCAGCCGGAGCCAAGCGGATCGCTTTCCGGGTCGAGAAAGGTCAGCACGCGCTGTTTCTGGTAGTTGTGGAGGACGAAATACCACATCCCCACGGCAATCGGCACCAGCGCCGCCATTGCCCCGAACACCCAGCGCCAGCGCAGGCCAGCGATGAACACTACGAAGGCCCCTGATACCAGAACCAGCAGTGCAGTGCCCAGATCCGGCTGTTTGAGGATCAGCACGAACGGCACGACGATCAGACACAGGCTGATAACGGTGTGCTTGATGCCGGGCGGCAGCACCCGGGTAGACAGGTACCAGGCAATGGTCATCGGCATGATGATTTTCATGAATTCCGACGGTTGGAAGCGAATCACCCCCGGAATGTTGATCCAGCGGGTCGCGCCCATCGCCGTGTAGCCGACGAACTCCACCGCGACCAACAGCGCCACCACCGCCAGATAGCCGAGCGGCACCCAGCGCGCCATGAAGCGTGGCTCGAACTGGGCAATGACCAACATGGCCGCCAGGCCGATACCAAAGGAGGTGGCCTGCTTGATCAGCATGTCCCAGTTCTTGCCGCCTGCCGAATAGAGAATGAACAGGCTGCCGGTCGCCAGTAACAACAACAGCAACAGCAACAGACCATCGATATGCAGGCGCTGCAGCAGTGTGGCGCGGCGGCGCATCACATCGGTGCTCGAAAGCGTTCGGTCGAAGGTTCCGCTCATGGTCTGCCCGCCTCGGCGCTCAGGGGTAGCGCGTACTCGGCCTTCAGCTGCCCGAATTCGTCGAGCAACCAGGCATCCATCACCAGCTTGGCCACTGGCGCAGCAACCCCGGAGCCGGACTCGCCGTTCTCGACCATCACCGCCACGGCAATCTGCGGATCGTGTACGGGCGCGAAGGCGACGAACAGCGCATGGTCGCGATGGCGCTCATTGAGCTTGCCGCTGTCGTAACGCTCGCCCTGCTTGATCGCCACCACCTGCGCCGTGCCACTCTTGCCGGCAATGCGATAGAGCGACGCATCACCGACCTTCCTCGCCGTGCCGCGGGCGCCATGCATCACCTGCTCCATGCCGTTGATGGCAGCATCCCAGTAGCGCGGGTCGCGCAGCTCGATATCCGGCAGCGGCTGCGGATCGACAGGCAACTCACCCTCGATGCGCCTCGCCAGATGAGGCCGGATCCACTTGCCCTGGGTAGCCATCAGCGCCGTGGCCTGGGCCAGCTGCAGCGGCGTGGTCTGCATGTAGCCCTGACCGATGCCGAGAATCACCGTTTCACCCGGATACCAGGCCTGGCGATAACGCGCGCGTTTCCAGTCGCGCGAGGGCATCAGGCCGGCAGTTTCCTCGAACATGTCCAGCGATACCCGCTGACCGATGCCGAAGCGCGTCATGTAGTCATGCATCCGGTCGATGCCCATCTTGTGGGCCATGTCGTAAAAGTAGGTGTCATTGGAGCGGGCGATGGCCAGTTCCAGGTCGACCCAGCCATCGCCGCCCCGGTTCCAGTTGCGATACTTGTGCTTCACGTTCGGCAACTGAAAGAACCCCGGATCGAACACCTTGCTCTTTTCGGTGACCACACCGGTATCAAGACCCGCCACTGCCATCATCGGCTTGATGGTCGAGCCCGGTGGGTACAGGCCGCGCAGCACACGATTGAACAGTGGGCGGTCGATGGAGTCGCGCAGTTCGCCATAGGCCTTGAAGCTGATGCCGGTGACGAACAGGTTGGGGTTGAAGCTCGGCTGACTCACCATCGCCAGCACCTCGCCGGTGGCCGGCTGCAAGGCCACGACCGCGCCACGACGCCCGCCAAGCGCGGCTTCGGCAGCCTCCTGCAGATCCAGATCGAGGGTCAGCGTCAGGTCCTTGCCCGGAACCGGATCGGTACGCTTGAGCACGCGCAGCACGCGACCGCGAGCATTGGTCTCGACCTCTTCGTAGCCCACCCGGCCATGCAGCGAGTCCTCGTAGAACTTCTCGATACCGGTCTTGCCGATGTGGTGCGTGCCGCTGTAATTGACCGAATCGAGCTGCTTGAGCTCGGCCTCGTTGATGCGCCCGACATAGCCGACCGAATGTGCGAAATGCTCACCCTGCGGATAGTGGCGGACCAACTGTGCCGCGACCTCAACCCCTGGCAGCCGGAATTGATCGACCGCGACACGGGCAATCTGCTCCTCCGACAGTTCGTACATGATCGGTACCGGCTCGAAGGGGCGACGCCCCTGCAGCACACGTTTCTCGAACAGCTCGCGCTCCTCGGCAGACAACTGCAGCACCTCGACCACCGTATCCAGCGTCTTGCGCCAGTCTCCGGCACGTTCGCGGGTCACGGTCAGGCTGAAGCTGGGACGGTTATCGGCGATGATCCGCCCATCCCTGTCGAAGATCAGCCCACGATTGGGCGGAATGGGCTGCACGTGAACACGGTTGTTCTCCGACAGCGTCGAGTGATGCTCATACTGCACCACCTGCAGGTAGTACATCCGCGCAATCAGCACAGCAAGCATCATCAGCACCACCAGAGCGCCCACGATTACCCGCCGACGCACCAGTTGGGCATCCTTTTCGTGGTCTTTCAGGGGGATCGGCTGGGACATCCTGGGCTTTTACTGACTTCACTTGTGATAAGGGTGCCCTGACAGCAACGTCCAGGCACGATAGATCTGCTCGCCGATGAGAATGCGCACCAGCGGATGCGGCAGAGTCAGCGGCGACAACGACCAGCGCTGCTCACTGCGTGCACAGACCTCCGGCGCCAGCCCTTCCGGGCCGCCCACCATCAGGTTGACGTTGCGTGCATCAAGCCGCCAGCGCTCCAGCTCAGCCGCCAGCTGTTCCGTGCTCCAGGGGCGCCCGGTCACTTCTAGGGTGACGATGCGCTCGCCCGGCTGAACCCTGGCCAGCATGGCCTCGCCTTCCTGGCGAATCAACCGTGTCACGTCGGCATTCTTGCCGCGTGTGTTGAGGGATATTTCATGCAATTCCAGCGGCAGTTCGGACGGCAGGCGCCGGGCATATTCGTGCCAGCCATCCTCGACCCAGCGTGGCATCTTCGAGCCTACCGCGATCAGCTTGATCCGCACGGCTGGACTATTCCTGTTCGCCCGCGTGCTGTGCGCGGCTCTGCTCCGCACCCTGCCAGAGGCGTTCGAGGTCATAGAACTGGCGCGTCGGCACCTGCATCACATGCACCACCACGTCGCCCAGGTCGAGCAGCGCCCACTCGCCACCTTCCAGCCCCTCGCTACCGAGCGGGCGTACGCCTTGCTCCTTGACCTTCTCCAGCACGTTGTCCGCCAGGGACTTCACGTGGCGGCTGGAGGTACCGCTGGCAATCACCATGAAATCGGTGACGCTGGTCTTGCCGCGTACATCGATGGGAGTGATGTCGGTGCCTTTCAGGTCTTCCAGGGCACTTACGACCAGCTGGACCAAAGATTCATTTTGCATAGCTTGTAACAACCTCAGTTCGACGCCCGGTAAAGTCCGTGCGCGTTGATATAAGCCAGTACGGCGTCGGGCACCAGAAAACGCACCGAGCGACCACTGGCCAGAAATTGACGGATTCGCGTGGCCGACACCCCGAGAGGCGCCTGCCAGACAAAAGCGATCTGTCCGCCGCTGCCGGCCAGCGCCAGCGGATCGTTGACGCTGCGCGCCGCCTGCAGATCGCGCAGGGCTTCCGGCGCTTCACTGTCGGCATCCGGACGCTGCATGACGAGAATGTGGCAATGGTCGAGCAATTCGCTCCAGCGGTGCCAGCTGGGCAAACCGCAGAAGGCATCCCAGCCGACGATCAGAAACAGCTGGTCATCCTCGGCCAGTTCGGCACGCAGGGACTCCAGCGTGTCGATGGTGTAGGACGGCTTGTCGCGCTCCAGCTCGCGCGAATCGACCACCAGCAAGGGCAACCCTTCAACCGCCAGGCGCACCATGGCTAGGCGATCCTGCGCCGAGCAGCTGGGCGTTTCGCGGTGCGGCGGACGGAAGTTGGGCAACAGACGAACCTCGTCCAGCCCAAGGTACTCGGCCACCTCCAGCGCGCCGCGCAAATGGCCGATATGCACGGGGTCGAAGGTACCGCCGAGCAGGCCGATGCGCCGTGGTGTGCGGGTCGCATCCATCAAGTACGCACGTGACCGTCGCCAAAGACCAGGTACTTCTCGCTGGTCAGGCCTTCCAGGCCAACCGGGCCGCGCGCATGCAGCTTGTCGGTGGAGATGCCGATCTCCGCCCCCAGGCCATACTCGAAGCCATCGGCGAAGCGTGTCGAGGCGTTGATCATCACCGAGGCCGAATCCACTTCGGTGATGAAGCGCCGCGCATCGCTGAAGTTCTCGGTGACGATGGCGTCGGTATGTTGCGAGCCGTAGCGGTTGATGTGCCCGATGGCCTCATCCAGCGAATCGACCACGCGAATCGACAGGATCGGCGCGTTGTACTCGGTGCTCCAATCCTCTTCGCTGGCGACCAGCACGGCGTCGCCGAGCAGTTCGCGGGTACGCGGGCAGCCGCGTAGTTCCACGCCCTTGTCGCGGTAGATGGCAGCCAGCGGCGGCAGCACCCGAGGCGCGATGGCTGCGTGCACCAGCAGGGTTTCCATGGCGTTGCACGGCGCGTAGCGCTGGGTCTTGGCGTTGTCGGCCACGCGGATGGCCTTGTCCAGGTCCGCCGCCGCATCGATGAAGACATGACAGATGCCATCCAGGTGTTTGATCACCGGCACCTTGGCGTCACGGCTGATGCGCTCGATCAGGCCCTTGCCGCCCCGCGGAACGATGACATCGACAAACTCGGGCATGGTGATCAGCGCACCGACGGCAGCACGGTCGGTGGTTTCCACCACCTGCACTGCGGCTGCCGGCAGCCCGGCCTCGGCCAGCCCCAGCTGGATGCAGCGGGCAATCGCCTGGTTCGAGTGGATCGCCTCGGAGCCGCCGCGCAGGATGGTGGCGTTACCCGACTTGAGGCACAGGCTGGCGGCGTCGATGGTCACGTTGGGCCGTGATTCGTAGATGATCCCGACCACCCCCAGGGGCACGCGCATCCGGCCAACCTGGATACCCGACGGCAGGTAGCGCATGTCACGGATTTCGCCGATGGGGTCCGGCAGGGTGGCGACCTGGCGCAGGCCTTCGATCATGTCGTCGATGCGCGCCGGGGTCAGCGCCAGGCGATCGAGCATGGCTTCGTCGAGGCCGTTGGCGCGCCCGGCGTCGAGATCCTGCCGGTTGGCGCTGATCAACTCATCGCGTGCCGCATTCAGTGCAGCGGCTGCCGCATGCAACGCCCTGTTCTTCTGCGCGGTGGAAGCGCGCACAAGCACGCGTGACGCCTCGCGCGCGGCGCGACCAAGGCGGGTCATGTAATCGAGTACGGACTCGGTCATTGTCTGGCTGGCCTGAATCAAGGGAAAGCGGCAGATTATAGCCATCCCGGGGCGCCTGCGCACAGCGAAGCACTCGAACGGCGCCGCACGGTAGCCGCAGACTGTGGACTCGTGCCCTGCCGCGCACTGGCGCTATCATCCCGCCCGTCTGAAACCAGTCCACTTACCCGTGGGTCGAAACCCTCCCGATCCAAGGAAAACCCTCATGCCCGAATGGCTCGCCCCCCTTGCCCGCTGGCTGGCCGACTCCCCGCAGTGGCTGGGCCTGATCCTGTTTCTCGCGGCCTGCCTGGAGTGCCTGGCAGTGGTCGGCCTGCTGATTCCCGGCACCGTATTGCTGTTCGCCCTGGCTGCGCTCGCTGGCAGTGGCATCCTGAGTCTTGGCGAGACGCTGCTGCTGGGTTTCGTCGGCGGACTGCTCGGCGACTTGCTGTCCTACGCGCTGGGGCGCCGCTATCACCAGAACATCCGCAGACTGCGCGGGTTGCGCAACCATCCCGAATGGCTTGTCCGTGCCGAACTGTATGTCGCCCGCTACGGCGTTGCCAGCCTGCTCGTGGGTCGCTTCATCGGACCTTTGCGACCCATGTTGCCGCTCACTGCAGGCATGCTCGACATGCCTTTCGGTCGTTTTCTGCTGGTCAGCGTGGCGGCAACTGCCGGCTGGTCGATGGCCTATCTGCTGCCGGGCTGGACTGCCGGCGCTGCCGTGCGCCTGCCGCTACCGGAGGGCTTCTGGGGCGAAGCGGGTATTGTCCTCGCAGCCTTGTTGCTGCTGGTCGGCGGCGTGACGCATTACAGCCTGCGCCAGTTGCGCTGGGTCACTCCGCTGGCGGCGGTTTTCGCCGCGCTGATCCTGCTCGGCCTGTTCTTCGGCTGGTCGCATCTGGCGGAATTCGATGAAGGCCTGATGACGGTAATTCAGGGCGAACGCAGCCCGATCTTCGACCGTTTCATGGTGCTGGTAACGCGCACCGGGGACTATCACACTCAGCTCTGGGCTGCCGTACTGCTGTGCCTGCTACTGATTCTCACCAGACAGTGGCGAGCGGCAGCCTTCGCCTTTCTCACCCTGCTCGGCACGGCACTGGCCAATGGCGCACTGAAAGCGGGCTTCGCCCGGATGCGCCCGGAAATACTGCTCGAACCTCTCGACTCCTTCAGTTTTCCCAGCGGGCACAGTTCGGCAGCCTTTGCCTTCTTTCTCACCCTCGGCGTACTCGCCGGACGTGACCAGCCACCGCGATTGCGCCTGACCTGGGTACTGCTGGCCGCCCTGCCCGCCACCGCCATCGCGCTGTCGCGGGTCTATCTCGGCGTGCACTGGCCAACCGACGTGATTGCCGGCGCGCTGCTGGCGGCTACGGTCTGTGCGGCCAGCCTGAGCATCGTCCAGTGGCGGACGCCGATGAACACCCTGTCACCCAGGGTCTGGTGGCTGATATTGCCGGCCACTCTGGGGCTGATCGGAATTCTCACGCTATGGACCTTGCCGGCGGGCATGCAGCTCTATCGCTACTGATCGATCACGGGCCGCCTTCACCTTGCAGCTGTTCGAGCCATAGCTGAATGCACTCCAGCTGATGCAGCGGGTCATCCAGACGCAGCAACGCAAGCTTCTGCTCCGGCTGGAACGGCAGCAGATAACCCAGCTGATGAGCCAGCGAACGCTGTCCCTGAGCCGCCCCACCCATCCCCAGGGCCTCGACCATCGGATGCTGACCGAGCGCTTCACGCAAGGTCGCCAGCTCGGCATGCTGTGCGGCCAGTGGCAACTCATCAGGCTCGCTGCGCCAATCGATTTCGGCCAGGGTGAGCTGGTCAGGCTGCACTTCACTCGCGCTCACATCGAAGCGGCGACCGCCTTCGACGCGAATCCCCAACAGCCCATTGGGGCGCTGCTGCCAGTCACGGATCAGCGCTTCGCAGCCGGTCTGCGCAAAAGTCTTGGCCGCTGCGCCGACCTCACTGCCCTCGATGAGACGCACCACACCAAAACCGTGCCCCGCCTTCAGACAGCGACTGACCATGTCCAGATAGCGTGCCTCGAAGATCTGCAGATCGAGCATGCACCCAGGAAACAGCACGGTATCAAGTGGAAACAGCGGCAACTTCATCAGAACTCCTTCACAGGCACTACAACCACAGGGTTACGGCCAGCGGCAACAGCACCGCCGTCATTACCCCCATCAGACTCATCGCCAGCGCCGCAAAAGCGCCGCACTCGTCGCCTTCCTGCAGCGCCTGGGCGGTACCCACGGCGTGCGCCGTCAGCCCCAGCGCCATACCACGCGCCGCAGGATGCTGAACACCGCACCGCCGCAGCAGTTCCGGACCGAATATCGCCCCGATGATGCCGGTGATCATCACGAACACCGCCGCCAGCGCCACCACCCCTCCGATCTGCTCAGCCACCAGCATGGCAATCGGCGACGTCACCGACTTGGGCGCCAGCGTCATCAGAATCATTCGCTCGGCGCCGAAGGCCCAGGCCAGGGCCATACCCAGCGCCGTTGCAACAACACCCGCCACCAGCAGCGTAAGCATGATCGGCCCGAACAGTTCACGTATCCGCCGCAGATTGAGGTACAGCGGCACCGCCAGTGCGACCGTGGTCGGCCCCAGCAGAACGGTAAGCATCTGCGCGCTGAACCGGTATTCCTCATAACCGATGCCACAGGCCAGCAGGATGCCGATGACCAGCAGCATCGACACCAGCACCGGCTGCAGAAAGACCCAGCGGGTCTTTTCATAGGCGGCGAAGGCCAGCTGAAAGGCTGCCAGGGTGATGGCCACACCGAACAGCGGATGATGGATTACCGCCTCCCAGGCCGCCTGCCATTGCAAGGTAATCATGCCCGCGTCCTCTTGCGTTGCTGGCGGCGGATCAGCAACTGCATCAGCCAGCCGGTAAACACCAGAGACACCACCAGTGACAGCACCAGCACACCGACAATGGCCCAGAAATCATCGAGGATCGCCTGGGTGTAGGCCATCACGCCAACCGCCGGAGGCACCAGCAACAGCGGCAGATAGCGCAGCAGACTACTGGCTGCGACCTGCAGCGATTCACTCGCCCTGCCGCGCAACAGCAATGCCACGAACAGTAGCAGCAAGCCGATGATTGGCCCCGGCAGCATCGGTATGAACAGGACATTGAGTGCGGTGCCAAGCAATTGAAACAGCACCAGCCAGGTCAGCCCGCGTAGCAGCATGAGAACCTCCGAAACATGAAACACGAGTATAAGCGGCGCGCCACGACGAGGCTTCGACTATCACACCGCGCCCACCTATGACCCGACATTCGCGCAGGCATGCCTGGTTGATTCGACTTCCTCTGCGTGCTGATCTAGCTGACCAGCCAGAACAGGAATGCCGGAGGTCACATGCCCCAGGTACCCATAGCAGAACTCAAAAACCACATCGGCAGAGATCTCGGCCACTCGCCATGGCTCGACATCGACCAGCCACGGGTCGACCAGTTTGCCGACTGCACGGGCGATCATCAGTTCATTCATGTCGACCCCCAGCGGGCCGCGCAAACACCCTTCGGCGGCACCATTGCCCACGGTTTCCTGTCACTGTCTCTGATCCCCATGTTGATGGACGATCTGCTGGTCATCCCCGAAGGCACCCGGATGGGCGTCAACTACGGACTCGACAGCCTGCGCTTCATCCAGCCGGTGCGGGTGGGCTCTCGGGTGCGTCTGGCCGTGACACTGCTCGACGCCCACGAGAAAAATCCCGGCCAGTGGCTGCTCAAGGCTCGTGTCGTGATGGAGATCGAAGGAGTGGACAAACCCGCCTACATTGCCGAAACGCTGGCGCTCTGCATCCTCTGAGAAGCCTGGGCACCCATAGATACTGTGCAGGACTTCACGCCGGGGCATCCAGGGCTTGCCGAACAGCGGCGGCCCGGAACACTATCGGAGCGGGAGTGGGCCGGTCACGGTGGACCCGTGCTCGCTCCAATCGAACGACCGCACAGGAAGCCAAACCATGCATCTGACGCCCCAGCGCATTCTGCTTGCCGGCGCCACCGGACTCACCGGCGAGCACCTGCTTGATCGCCTGCTCAATGAACCCACCGTGGAAAGCGTCGTGGCCCCCAGCCGCAAGCCACTGGCCGAACACCCGCACCTGCACAACCCCGTCGGCCCGTTGCAGGAGCTGCTGCCGCAGCTGAGCGGCACCTTCGATACCGCGTTCTGCTGCCTGGGCAGCACGCTCAAGGAGGCCGGAAGCCAGGAAGCATTCCGCGCTGTCGATCATGATCTGGTGGTGAATTTTGCCCGCCGCGCCCGCGAGCTGGGCGTCCGCCACCTGCTGGTCATCAGCTCCCTGGGCGCCAGTTCGGACAGCTCCATCTTCTACTGCCGGGTAAAGGGCGAGATGGAAAACGCCCTGCGCGCCCAGAACTGGCCCCAGTTGACCATCGCCCGCCCGTCACAGCTGCTCGGCCCACGCATGGAAGTAAGGCCGGTTGAGCGCCTGACCGCCCCACTGTCCTATCTGCTACCGGGAAAATACCGGGGTATCTCGGCCTGCACCCTGGCCCGCGCCCTCTGGCGTCTCGCGCTGGAGGACGACAAGGGCACACGGGTGATCGAGTCTGACGAGCTGAGAAGGCTGGGGAAATAGGCCCTGCAGGGCCGAATTCATTCGGCCCGAGTCCATTCGGCCCGAGTCCATCCGAGTTGGCTTCAACCCTTGATGAAGTGCTCGCGGTAGTGCCGCAATTCCGCGATCGACTCGCGAATATCATCCAGCGCCAGATGCGTGCCGCCCTTCTTGAAGCTCGCGAGCACGTCGGGCGCCCAGCGGGCGGCCAGCTCCTTGAGGGTCGAGACATCCAGGTTGCGGTAATGGAAATAGGCTTCCAGCGTCGGCATACGACGATAGAGGAAGCGTCGGTCCTGGCAGATGCTGTTGCCACAGATCGGCGACTTGCCCTTGGGTACCCACTGCTCGAGAAACGCCAGCGTCTGCGCTTCGGCTTCTTCGGTGCTGATCCGGCTCTCGCGCACACGCTGGGTCAGCCCCGAGCCGCCATGCTGGCGGGTGTTCCATTCATCCATGCCGGCGAGTATTTCATCGCTCTGATGAATGGCGATGACCGGCCCCTCGGCCAGGACATTGAGCTGGCTGTCGGTGACGATGGTGGCCATCTCGATGATCACGTCATGATCGGGGTCCAGCCCGGTCATTTCCAGGTCGATCCAGATCAGGTTCTGCGGGTTGTGCATGGTGGGCTCCTTGAAGGTGACGTGCAGTCTAACAGGCCCTCAGCCGCTCGCATCGGAATGGGCACGGCTGCCGGGGCGCCAGATCAACAGGCGCGAACGACGCCAGTCATCGAGCGGCAACACTTCCTCGGCCTCGACGCCCGGCACCTCAAAACTGTTGCTGATCAACAGCGCATCCTCCCGCATCTCGGCGCAGGCCTTGCTCCACAGAGTCGGCATCGGCGCCGGGGAGAGAAAGCAGTAGACCACATCGTATTGCCCCAGCGGCTCGCGCCAGAAGCTGCGCAAATACACACGACAATTGGGCTGCAGCAAACAGCGCAAACGGCACAGCACAAACGCCAGCGGTGCGGTTTCGACCCCGACGAAATGCCCATGCGGATAAGCCTTGGCCAGCCGCAGCAGCGTACCGCCAAGTCCACTGCCCAGATCAATGAAACGAAACCCGTCGGGCAGGCGCGCCAGCTGCCGCATCAGGAGCTGTTCGGCAGCTTGGCCGGTGAGGTAAAGCGGGACGCGCTCGAACAACGCATTCCAGTTCAGCAGCAGCAAAGCGACGAAACCGGACAGCAGCAGCCAGGGCGGTAGCGAATGATCCTGCAACAGCACCAGCCCGGGCACGAAACCAAGATTGATCGGCAACCACCAGCGTGGCAACCCGAGCAGCTTCCCGATCAGCGCAGCCAGCAAGCCCTGCAGACCGGCCGCAACCAGCAGACTGACCGACAACCCCGCCAGTCGGGCCACGAGCAACAGCAGCAGCCAGGTGGCCAGCAGTGCTGCAAACTGACTCACCAAAGCCAGCACTGCGGGAAACCTCGCGAATGAGAAGGCAGGCATGGGCATTCGTACCGGCACGTAAAGCCGCCGAGTCTAATGCCTGCAAAGAGCTGTATACAGGCCCGCGGTGCTGAATTCTCGCGTGCTAGAATCCTTTGCTTTCCAGCCTGGATACCCACACAAATGGCCAAACGCCAACTCAACCGCCGACAGAACTGGCGCATCGAGAAAATCCAGGAAGAGCGCGCCACGCGCGCAGCGCGTCGCGAATCGCGCGTGGTCGAAGAGCTTGAGGGCGGCGACCTGGGGCCGGAGCAGACCGGTCTGGTCATTGCTCACTTCGGCGTACAGGTAGAGGTTGAGGCGCAGGAGGGCGAGCAGTCCGGCCAGGTTTTTCGCTGCCATCTGCGGGCCAATCTGCCGGCGCTGGTGACGGGCGATCAGGTCGTCTGGCGCCCCGGCAATCAGGGCATTGGCGTTATTGTCGCGCAGCTCCCGCGCCATTCCGAACTGTGCCGCCCGGACACCCGCGGCCAGCTCAAGCCGGTCGCAGCCAATGTCGACATGATCGTGATCGTCTTTGCTCCGCTGCCGGAGCCACACGCCAATCTTATCGACCGTTACCTGATCGCCGCCGAACACGCCGGCATCACACCCTTGCTGCTGCTGAACAAGGCGGACCTGATCGATGCACAGAATGAGCCGGCTCTCGAAGCGCTGCTTTCGGTGTATCGCACCCTGGGCTATCCGCTGATGGAGGTCTCGGCCCATGAGGGCGCCGGCATGGACGCTCTCAAGGCACGCCTCGACGGCCACGTGAGCGTATTCGTCGGGCAATCCGGGGTGGGCAAATCGTCGCTGGTGAACAGCCTGCTGCCTGGAGTCGATACCCGTGTCGGACCGCTCTCGGAGCTGACCGGAAAAGGCACCCACACCACCACTACCGCACGGCTGTTCCACTTCCCTGGCGGGGGCGAACTGATCGACTCACCCGGTATCCGCGAGTTCGGCCTGGGCCACGTCAGCCGCGCCGACGTCGAAGCGGGCTTCATTGAATTCCAAGACCTGCTGGGGCATTGCCGCTTCCGCGATTGCAAGCACGACCGCGAGCCCGGCTGCGCCCTGCTCAAGGCCCTCGAAGAAGGCCGCATACGCCCACAGCGTATGGCCAGCTACCGCTACATTCTCAGCGGGCTGGCGGAATGAACAGGCAACCTTTGCTTGCAGCTTGAGGCTTGAGCTGCTTTTCAATCCGCTCAGCGGATCGATAAAGCGCGGCGCGAGCTACTCATCGAAGTTCAGCACGCCTTCCTCGAAGATATTCAGCCGCTCGCGCAGCTGGTCAGGCTGCAGCGGCTCGGCAGGCGTCTGGCCCTCGCTCGCGCCCTCCGCGCCCTCCGCGCCTTCCTGAGCGGCCGCAGTCTGCTCGGACTGTTCCCCTTCGATATTGCGCTGCGCCTTCTTGGTCAGGACCAGCATGTCGATGCGTCGGTTGATCGGATTGAGCGGGTTGTCACGGTCGTACAGCGCCGAGGATGCATAACCCACCACGCGGGCAATCTGGTTTTCCGGGTAGCCGCCCGCGATCAGGGTGCGTCGGGCGGCATTGGCGCGACCGCTCGACAACTCCCAATTGCCGAACTCGCGATTGCCCACGTAGGGCTTGGCATCGGTATGGCCGCTGATGCTGATCTTGTTCGGAATGGCGCGGATGGTATCGGCCATGGCCAGCAGGATGTCTTCGAAGTATGGCTGCAGCTGAGCGCTGCCGAGGGCAAACATGGGGCGATTCTCCGCATCCACGATCTGAATGCGCAGGCCGTCCTGGGTAATTTCGAAAAGAATCTGGTCCTTGAAGCGGGTCAGATCGGGGTTTTCCTCGATCTTGTTCTGCAGTTCCTGCAGCACGATCTCCAGGCGCTCACGCTCCAGCTCTTCGGAAAGGCCTTCCAGCTGATCGGCATCGAGCGGAGTGCCTTGATCCATCGCCGGATCAAGCTCACTGTTGAGCGTCCGAGCCGGTGAAGGTGTAGGCGTACCGCCCAGGTCGATGACATGCGGGCTGGCGCTTTCGGTGAAACCTATGGGGTCCTGGAAATAACCGGAGATTGCGCGCTTCTGCTCAGGCGTGGCCGATGACATCAGCCACATCACCAGAAAGAACGCCATCATCGCCATGGCAAAGTCGGCGAAGGCAATCTTCCAGGCGCCCCCATGATGGCCACCGGCGGTCTTCTTGACCCGCTTGATGATGATCGGTTGGTTATTGTCCATCGCGCGTCAGCTACCGCGCATGGCTTGTTCGAGCTCGATGAAGCTCGGCCGATGGGCGGGCAACAGCACCTTGCGTCCAAACTCCACCGCCAGGGTGGGCGGCATGCCGGAAGCCGAGGCAACCAGCGTGGCCTTGATGGCGTCGTACAGATTCAGCTCTTCCTTGGCATCGTGATCGAGCGCCGCCGCCAGCGGGCCGAAGAAACCGTAGGAGGCGAGAATCCCGAGGAAGGTACCGACCAGGGCGGCCCCCACCTTCATGCCGATCATGGCGTTGTCGGCCTCGGCAAGAATCGACATGGTGATCACGATTCCCAATACGGCGGCGACGATACCCATCGCTGGCAGACCGTCGGCGACCCGAGCCACGGCGTGGGAGGGATGCTCGAGTTCTTCCTTGAGGCTGGCCAGTTCCATGTCGAACAGACCTTCCAGCTCGTGCGGTGCCATGTTGCCGGACGACATGATGCGCAGGTAATCGCAGACGAACTCGGTCATCCTCGTGTCCTTGAGAATGGCCGGGTACTTGCTGAAAATCGGGCTGGCAGCAGGCTCTTCGATATCCGCCTCGATGGCCATCATGCCCTCGCGCCGGCTCTTGTTGAGCACCTCGTAAAGCAGGCTCAGCACTTCCAGATAGTATTTCTGGCTGAACCGGGAGCCAAACATCTGCAGCGACTTCTTGAATACGATTTTGGTGGTGCTGCCAGGGTTGGCCTGGAGAAAGCCGCCAAAGGCCGCGCCGCCAATAATCAGTATTTCAAAAGGATGAATAAGCGCGCCAACCTTGCCGCCCGATAATACGAAGCCACCGATTACGCTGGCGAACACCACGATGATGCCGAGAATTTTTACCATAAGGGGATACGTCTAAAGCCTTGACACAGGGACACCCGAACACAAACCACACGGCTTTAGCGCACTCGAACTTGTGCACTTGGCGGGAGCATGAAAAGAATTATTCGGGTTATCGGAAATTTTGCGCCAGACTAAAGGCCATCACGACGAAAAGCCAGTTCGGTAGCAAAATGACAACAATCCCTCTTCCGCACACGCTTCCGGCCTGGATCAAGGAACTGGATGCTGTCGTGCTGCCCGCCTTCGCCGATGTGCATGCCGGTGTTCTCAACGCGTTGCACGACAGCAGCTTGTCCATGCGCCAGATTGCCGAACTGATTCAAGAAAGCCCGGTCATGGCGCTCTCGGTGATTCGCGACGCCAACCGCCACGCCGCCAGCCCTGCAGAAAGCCTGGAAGTGGCGCTCAGCCGTATCGGCCTGAAGCGCGCCGAAGCCCTCTTTACACTTATCCCACCGTTGGATGCCCAGGATATCTCCCCCGCGCTGCGGCAAATCATCCTGATCAGCCGCCACGCCAGCCAGCAGGCCAGCGGGCTCTTCGCCGCTCGCCTGGCTCGCCTCTGGCAGGAAATTCACTGGAGCAGCCTGCTGTTCCTCTCGCCGGTCTGGACACTGGTCACGGCCCATCCGCACCTGCTCGACGTCTGGGAGCAGCGGGTGCTGGTCGGACGCGATCCGGTAGCTCGGGTCGAGCAGGAGGTGCTGGGCGTGTCGCTGCCGCAACTCTGTGCCGCACTGGCCAGCCACTGGGGACTGCCTGACTGGATCGCCCAGGGCTACCGGATGCTCAACGGCAACCGCCGCATGCTGATCAGGGCACTGCGCATTGCTCGCGACAATGAACATCCCCTGCACCAGCAGCAGATGCTTGATGCCGACCCGGCGCTGCGCCGCTGGCTGACATTGCCGAGCAACACCATTCTGCTGGCCAACGGCCTGGCCCTGTCGGCGCACCACAGCTGGAGCGACGCGCACTGCCTGCGCTGGCTGCGCTTCACCGGACTCTACCTGCAGGTGCCGCTAAATGAACTGCAACAGATGGTGCACCAGCAAGCTGTCGTCAGCGCCAGGCTGATCGGCCCCACGACGCTCTGGCATCCCGCACAGGGGCTGCTCTGGCCCACTGGAAGCCGCTTCCAGGTGACGAAGGCGGCCAGGCTGCCCAGTGCCGAAGCGCTGGCCGCATGGCGTGAACACTGCCGGGAACTGCTCAGCGAACACTGCCCTTACGAGAATGTCCTGCAACTCACCGCAACCGCTTGCAAGGCCCTGTCCTGTGCCGGGATGCAGCGGGTATTGATGATGCTGTTTGATCGCAAACAGCATCGTCTGATCGCCCAGCAGGCCAGTGGACTTTCGCCCGCGGCAGCGCGCCTGATCCTGGACCCCGAGCAAAGTCAGGTATTGCGCAGGCTACTTGAAAAACCGGCCCTGCTACGCCTGAAGCCCGATAACGTGGCGCAGTTTTCAGCCCTGATCCCGGGTAACCTGAAGGCACTTTTTCACAGCAAGCATCTGCTACTACGCTCGATTGGCCACGACGGTCGTGTCAGCATGCTGGTGATCGCCGATCAGGACGGCAGCGAAATCAGCGACACAGCCCTGCAGGCATTCGGTAAAACCGTGCAATGCATCGAGCGCGCTCTGGTGACGTTCAGCAAGCGCGGGCGCTGAGCTTTTCGCTAAACTCCCCTTTCCGAGTTTGAACCGAGACTTGCCGTGCCCGCCTTCGCCTCACTACCTCTGGTCATAGAACCTGCCGAGCTGGTCGAACGCCTGGAGGCTCCCGAGCTGATCCTCGTCGATCTGACCAGCCCATCCCGCTATGCCGAAGGCCACCTGCCCGGTGCCCGCTTCGTCGATCCCAGGTCGACCCAGCGCGGTCAGCCGCCAGCGCCTGGACTGTTGCCGGAAAAAGCCCACCTGGAAGATCTGTTCGGCGCATTGGGACACCGCCCGGATGCCGTTTATGTGGTGTACGACGACGAGGGCGGCGGCTGGGCCGGACGTTTTATCTGGCTGTTGGATGTCATCGGCCATCATCGTTATCACTACCTCAACGGCGGCCTGCACGCCTGGCTGGCCGAGCAGCGCAGCCTGTCCCTGGACGTGCCTGCAGCCATCAAGGCAAACGCAAGTCTCAGCCTTGACAGTGCACCCATCGCGACCCGCGACTACATCGAAAGCCGCCTCGGCGCCGAAGACCTGGTTATCTGGGACGCCCGCTCGCCTCAGGAATACCGTGGTGAAAAGGCCCTGACGGCCCGCGCTGGCCACATTCCCGGCGCCATCAATTTCGAATGGACCGCCGCCATGGACCCGGCGCGCGCCCTGCGCATACGCGAAGATATTGCCGAGCAACTGCAGGCGCTGGGCATCAGCCCTGACAAGGAAGTGATCACCCACTGCCAGACGCATCACCGCTCCGGCTTCACCTACCTGCTGGCCAAGGCCCTGGGCTACCCGCGCGTCAAGGGATATGCCGGTTCCTGGGGCGAGTGGGGCAACCTGCCCGACACCCCGATCCAGCTATGAAAAGGTCATCCATGAAAGATCGCTTGTTCGTATTCAGTCAGTACCTGCTGCCCCACCACCTGATCTCGCGCCTGGCCGGCTGCCTCGCCGAATGCCGCCTGCCCTGGGTGAAGAACACCTTCATCAAGTGGTTCATCCGCCATTTCAAGGTGGAGATGCACGAGGCACAGCTCGAAGCGCCGACTGCCTACGAGCACTTCAACGCCTTTTTTACCCGCGCCTTGAAAGAGGGCGCCCGCCCGCTCGACCCGACGCCCGGGGCGATCCTCAACCCCTGCGACGGCGCCATCAGCCAGCTCGGCAAAATCGATCAGGGCCGTATTTTCCAGGCCAAGGGCCACAGCTACAGTGTGATGGAGCTGCTCGGCGGCGATCACGAACGGGCCGCTCCCTTCATGGGAGGGGATTTCGCCACCGTGTACCTGTCACCCAAGGACTACCACCGCGTTCACATGCCGCTGGCCGGCACCCTGCGTGAGATGATCTACGTACCGGGGCGCATCTTCTCGGTGAATACCGTGACCGCCGAAGGCGTACCGGAGCTGTTCGCCCGCAACGAGCGCGTGGTCTGCCTGTTCGATACCGAGCGTGGGCCGATGGCCATGGTACTGGTCGGCGCCATGATCGTCGCCAGCATCGAGACCGTCTGGGCCGGTCTGGTCACACCTCCCAAGCGCAGCCTCAAGACCACGCGCTACGACGAAGCGGCGCGCGCACCCATTCACCTGGAAAAAGGCGCCGAGATGGGCCGCTTCAAGCTCGGCTCGACTGTGATCCTGCTGTTTGGGCCGGATCAGGTGCGCTGGGCCGAAGAACTGGCCGCCCTCAGCCCGGTCTGCATGGGCGAAAGCCTGGGCCAGGGCAAACCGGTGGCGCCTAGCGTTGCCGTGGAAATCGATCAGGCGCCCTGAAGGCGCGTGTCAGTGATCGATTCAGGCTGGCCAACACCCTCATCTTCGCTATGATTGCGGAATTATGATTGCACTTTGATATCAAAGAGTGAGCTAACGCATGCAAGCTCAGCCAGAACAACCTGACTGAGCGCTGAAGACATACCGCGGAGTTCGTCGTTTGGAAAACCCCAGTCAGCCACTGCTATTGCGTGTACCGACGCCGGATTGCCAGGGGTTGTCCTTCTGCGAACCCAGCGTGTCCGGCCTCAGGCACTGGCTGGCCGGCCTGCCCAAAGCCAACCTCGGTGAAAACGCACGGCTGCTGTATCAGGCCATGCGGGAACTCAACCAGCTACGCACCCCGCCCCAGAGTCGCTTGCAGTTGCTGGAGCTGATGCGTCCGGAAATCCATTTCGCCTGCCGCCAGCTGGAGCGTTATCTGCTCAATCAGCCAATCGTGCTCGGCGAGCGACCCCGCAAGATCGCCAGCCTGTGCCAGGCGCTGCTGAACCACCTCGCGATCGGTTACAAGCTGATTACCGTGGAGCTGGCACCGCAGGCCGGACGCGAACACCTGCAGTTGCTCACCATTGCCCTGCAGCGAGCGATCCACAGTCTGTGCGCCATACTGGCGCGCGCCACACAGCTCTACAGCCCGCCACCTGAAGGTCTGTGGCTGGAGCTGCATCAGCTCTACGCCATCGCCGTCGAGCACAACGTGCAGCGCACGCTGGTGCGCGACGACATCGCTTACCGGTCAGTCGGCCTGAGCGCCGAACGCAGCTACATCGTCGCCCTGATGCTCGGCAGCGCACGCTGCAACCAGCTGCGCCAGCAGAGCATCGCCCAACTGGCGCAGGCGCTCGAACCCTGGAGCGATCTGGTTCGCCTGCAAGCTGCACAGCATGCCTCCAGCCTGCTGGTGCTGTCGCCCCGCGTCGACGGCCCCCCGCGTTATCGCTCGATGCTCAGGACCGAGGAACTGCCTCAGCAATTGGGCATCGACCCGCAGGCGCTGGTGGATGCGATACAGGCGCACTTGCAGGGCATACCCGGCCCCAGCGGGATCGAACTGGAGATTCCCCAGGGCCTGAGCCCCGACCTTCTGCATCACCTCAGCTCGGCCTGGGGCGATGCGTCGGAACGCAGCTTCCAGCGCATTTCCGCGCAGGGCAGCCTGCAACTGTGCATCGGCATGAGCGCCCTGCATTACCATCTCGCTGGCCAGCGGCCCTTCGGCGACCTGCTGCAAAGGCCGGAGGCCGCCCGCTCGGCAACCTTCAAACTGAACAACGCAGCCCCCGACGTGTGGGCGGTGGCCTTCGATGCACAGCCGGTCAATGACGCAGGCCTGCTGTCCAGCGACAGCATCGAGTTCGTCCGCCCCGCCAAACCCACGCAGGAAGAAGCGTCAGGGTCGATGGTCGAGAGCGCCTTCCCGACCCATACCGTGCAAATGGTCAACCACAGCCCCGGTGGTTACTGCCTGTCATGGGCGGGGGAGACCCCCGCGCAACTGCAGGCCGGCGAATTGCTCGGTCTGCGCAATAACGCCGAGGAAAGCTGGAGCGTAGCCGTTGTGCGCTGGGTGCGGCAGGTGCGTGGCAGCGGCACACAGATGGGCGTTGAGCTTATCGCCCCCCAGGCGCAGCCCTGCGGCCTGCGCTTGCTGCGCAAGACCGACCACGGCAGCGAGTACCTGCGCGCCCTGTTGCTGCCGGAGATCAGCGTGATTTCCCGGCCCGCGACTCTCCTCGCACCGCGCATGCCGTTCCAGGAAGGACAGAAAGTGCTGATCAACCAGAACGGCGACGAACACCGCGCACTGTTGCGCCGTCGCCAAGCCGGTTCCAGCAGCTACAATCAGTTCGAATATCAGCTGGTCGGTCTTGCCGCCGCCCCTCAGGAGACCCCTGTCACAATGCGGGGAGCCCAGGGAATATCGGGGGGTGAAGATTTTGACTCACTCTGGAAGTCGCTGTAGATTGCGGCTCACTGTTTTTTAGCCCCAACGCCCCGCTATGGCGCGTTCCAAAGCAGCTGCCATGTCCCCGCAAAAGAAAACCGTCCGCCTGCTGATCCTCGAAGACTCGCAAAATGAAGCCGAGCGGCTGGTCAGTCTTTTCCGCAATGCCGGCCAGGCGACACGCGTGCATCGGCTCACGTCCAGCGAGGATCTGGCAGAAGCGCTCCAGCAGACCTGGGACCTGCTGATCAACGCTCCGTCCAGCGACAACCTCGATCCGGGCGAGGCCACCGGCACGGTCCGCAAGCAGGGCAAGGACATCCCCGTCATCCAGCTGATTGATGGCAATGACGTCGAGGCGATTACCGAAGCGCTCATGCTTGGCGCCCAGGCTGCACTGCCGCAGTACGAGGACGAATGGCTGATTCTGGTGGCGGGTCGGGAGTTGGCGAATCTGGAAGAGCGCCGGGCACGCCGCTCGGCCGAACTGGCGCTGCGCGAAGCCGAAAAGCGCTGCCAGCTGCTGCTGGAAAGCTCGGTGGACGCCATCGCCTACGTGCATGACGGCATGCACATCTACGCCAACCGCGCCTATCTGGAGCTGTTCGCCTACGAGGATGTCGAGGAACTGGAAGGCATGCCAATGATCGACCTGATCGCCAGCTGCGATCAGGTCATCTTCAAAACCTTTCTGAAGAGTTTCCAGAGCAATCCGAACAGTTCCGAACTGGCGTGCAGCGGCATCCGCGCCGACGGCAGCGGTTTCAAGGCGCACATGAATTTCTCTCCGGCCACTTATGACGGTGAGCCCTGCATTCAGGTGGTCATTCGGGCGGAAAGCGATAACGCCGAACTGAAGAAGCTGCGCGAAATCAGCAACCAAGACCCGACCACCGGCCTGCACAACCGCAATCATTTCCTGGAGCTGCTCGACAGTGCCGTCGAGCGCGCGGTAAACGCCGGACAGGGCGCGTGCCTGGCCTACATTCGAGTCGATCATTTCGCCAGCCTGCAGACCGACATCGGCCTTGGCGACGCCGACCGTCTACTGGCTGAGTTGGCCCGACTGCTGAGCGAACAGGTCCCGAAAACGGTCCAGCTTGCCCGTTTCGGCGACGATGTCTTCGCCGCACTGCTCAACGACATGACTCCGCAGCAGTGCGAACCCCTGTTCAAAGCCCTGCTGCACAAGGTCGAAGGGCATCTGTTCGAGGTCGCCGGTCGCACCGTGCAAACGACCCTGAGCATCGGTATCGCGCCACTCGACGAACAGACCGCCAAGGCTCGCAACGTGATCGACCGCGCTCACCGCTGCGCTGAAGAGCTGACCAACGGCAATGCACTGCGCATTTACGATCCGGCAGTCGAACTGGCAGCCGCGGCCAACCGCGGCGATATCCTCGCCATGCTGCAGCAGGCGCTGGAGAAGAACAGCTTCCGCCTGCTGTTCCAGCCGATCATCAGCCTGCGCGGCGATACCCACGAATACTACGAAGTGCTGCTGCGCCTGCTCGATCCACAAGGCACCGAGGTGCCGCCCGGCGCTTTCCTCGATGCCGCCAAGCAAGCCGGGCTGGCCTGCAGGATTGACCGCTGGGTGCTGCTCAATTCGATCAAACTGCTCGCCGAACATCGCAGCAAGGGCCACAGCACGCGGCTGTTCGTGAACCTGACGAGTGCCAGCCTGAACGACCCCGCCTTGCTGCCATGGCTGGCCGCCGCGCTCAAGGCATCCCGTCTGCCCCCGGAGTCACTGGTTTTCCAGATTGCCGAGAGCGATGCCGTCGCTTACCTGAAACAGGCCAAGGTGCTGACCCAGGGACTGGCCGGGCTGGGCTGCCGAAGCGCACTCAATCAGTTCGGTTGCACCCTCAACCCGCTCAATACGCTCAAGCACCTCAGTGCCAATTTCATCAAGATCGATGGCTCCTATACACAGGACCTGAGCCGCCAGGAAAACCAGGAAATACTCAAGCAACTGCTGGCCGGCCTGCATGAGCAGGCCCGACAAACCATAGTGCCCTTCGTCGACAGCGCGACCGTACTGGCAACACTCTGGCAGGCTGGCGTCGGCTATATCCAGGGCCAGTATCTGCAAGGCCCCAGCCAGTCGATGGATTACGACTTTTCCTCGGACGAGGAATAGCGACCAGCAGCGGAACCCCAAGCCTTGACCCCGGTCATCCGGACTTCACCCTGTTTGACTACAGTGAGTGGACGCATCCAGCCAGGAGAACCGAGATGACCATGATGAAAGCCGCCATATTCGTTGAAGCAGGCCGCATCGAACTTGCTGACAAACCCATTCCCCAGCCAGGCCCCAATGACGCACTGGTGCGCATCACCACCACGACCATCTGTGGCACCGACGTGCATATCCTCAAGGGCGAATACCCGGTCGCCAAGGGGCTGACGATCGGTCACGAACCGGTAGGCATCATCGAAAAGCTGGGCAGCAACGTGAAGGGCTATGAGGAAGGCCAGCGGGTTATCGCCGGGGCCATCTGCCCGGACTTTTCCTCCTACGCCAGCCAGGACGGGGTTTCCTCACAGGCTGGCGGCTGCAGCTGCCACGGCTACAAACCCATGGGCGGCTGGCGCTTCGGCAATACCATCGACGGCACCCAGGCCGAATACGTGCTGGTGCCCGATGCCCAGGCCAACCTGGCTCCGGTGCCGGACGCACTCACCGACGAACAGGTGCTGATGTGCCCGGACATCATGTCCACCGGTTTCGGCGGCGCCGAAAAGGCTGATATCAAGATCGGCGACATCGTGGCCATTTTCGCCCAGGGACCCATCGGGCTGTGCGCCACCGCCGGTGCCAAACTGCGCGGGGCCAGCTGCATCATTGTCGTGGACGGTGTCGACTCGCGCCTGGAAATCGCCAGACAGATGGGCGCCGATATCACGCTGAACTTCAGGAACGTCGACGTGGTGGAGGAAATCCTCAGGATCACCGGCGGGCGCGGTGTGGATGCCGCCATCGAGGCCCTCGGCACCCAGCTCACCTTCGAGCAATCCCTGCGCGTACTCAAACCCGGCGGCACCCTGTCCAGCCTGGGCGTCTACTCACAGGACCTGAGCATTCCGCTCGGCGCCTTCCATGCAGGCCTGGGCGACCACAAGATCATCACGTCGCTATGCCCCGGCGGCAAGGAACGCATGCGCCGCCTGCTCAATGTCGTGGCTTCCGGGCGCGTTGATCTCGGCCCGCTGGTTACCCACGAATACAAACTGGACGCCATCGTCGATGCCTACGACCTGTTCGCCAACCAGCGTGACGGGGTGCTGAAGATCGCGATCAAACCCTAACGGCCCGTAGGAGCAAGCCATGCTCGCGAAGACGCTCTTTCGCAGGCATGGCCCGCTCCTACTCCACCCCTTCCCTGTCCCTGAATCCCAGCAGATAGAGAATCCCGTCCAGTCCCAGGGTAGAGATGGCCTGTTTGGCCGACTGCTTGACCAGCGGTTTGGCACGGAAGGCAACACCCAGGCCAGCCAGGCCAAGCATGGGCAGGTCGTTGGCGCCGTCGCCGACAGCAATGGTCTGCTCCAGGCGCAAGCCTTCCTTCTGCGCCAGTTCACGCAACAGGTCGGCCTTGCGCTGGGCGTCGACGATGGGTTCGATCGCCACGCCAGTCAGTTTGCCGTCGACGATTTCCAGCTCATTGGCATAGACGTAATCGATGCCCAGCTTCACCTGCAGTTGCCGCGCGAAATAACTGAAGCCACCTGACAGGATCGCCGTCTTGTAGCCCAGCCGCTTGAGCTCGGCGAACAGCAGTTCGGCGCCTTCGGTCAGCCGCAGACTGGCGCCGACCTCGGCCAGCACGCTTTCCTCCAGACCTTCGAGCAGCGCCAGGCGCTCCTTGAAGCTGGCACGAAAATCCAGCTCGCCGCGCATCGCCCGTTCGGTGATTTCCGAGACCTGCTCTCCCACGCCGGCGGCCTTGGCCAACTCGTCGATGACTTCCGCTTCGATCAGCGTCGAATCCATGTCAAACACCGCCAGCCGGCGGTTGCGGCGAAATACCGAGTCACGCTGGAAGGCGATATCGACATTCAGCTCCTGGGCGACGCTGAGAAACTCCTCGCGCAGCGCCGCCGTATCGGCAGGTTCGCCGCGCACCGAGAACTCGATACAGCCCTTGCCCAGCTCTTCGGGCATATCCAGCGGCTGGCGCCCGGAAAGCCGGTCGATATGATCGATGTTCAGGCCGTATTTGGCAGTGATCGAGCTGACACGCTGCAACTGCTCGGCAGTGACCTTGCGCGTCAGCAGCGTGACGATATGGCGTGGCTTGCCCTGGCCGGCCACCCATTGCTGGTAGTCGGCTTCGGCGACTGGCGTGAAGCGTACCTGCTGGTCGTGCTTGTAACCCATGAACAGCACGTCTTTGAGGACCGATGACGCACGCTCGTTATCCGGGATTTCCACCAGAATGCCGAACGACAGGGTGTCGTGGATCACCGCCTGGCCGATGTCGAGAATGCTGACACCGCCTTGCGCGAGCACTCCGGTAATGGCAGCCGTCAGGCCGGGACGATCTTCCCCGGTGATATTGATCAGGACGATTTCGCGCAAGGCGCAGCTCCCATGGCAAAGAAGGCAGGCATTCTACAACAGCCGACGCGCCACTGGCGGCTGCACGGATACGTGCCACGAGGCTCGCTGGCAAAGTGTTGCAATTCGTCAGCTTTGCAGCACAGACCTTCTGCCCCCAGTGTGCCTTCCGTATACTGCGCGGCACTTTCCTTTAAGAGTAGAGCCGCGCTCTGTGAACCGGCCCGCATCCGTCAAGCCCGACAACTTCTTCCTGCTGATCTACCGTGCACTGCGCCAGCGTCGAATCCCGCTGGTGCTGCGTGTGGTCAGCCATACCCTGCTGCTGGTCGCGCTGGCGCTGCTGATCCACGCCTGGGTCATGGGGATGCAGTTCAAGCACGCCATGGAGCAGCAGGCCGATGCCCTTGGCCAGAGCCTGATCACCCAGACCTCGGCCTCGGCCACCGATCTGCTGGTAGCCAATGACATCCTCAGCCTCAACGTGCTGCTGAGCAATCTGGTGAGAAACCCACTGGTGGCTCATGCAGCCATCTACAGCGTTGACAACCGGGTGCTTGCCGAGTCCGGCTCGCGCCCCCAGCGCAACCTGCTGGGTGACGAGGAAGGCCTTTATTCCACCCCCATCAGCTTCCAGGAAGTGATTGCCGGACATCTGCGCATCAGCCTGGACCTCCAGCAATTCCGCCAGCCGATGACCGTCAGCCTGCAAAGCATGGGGCTACTAAGCCTGATCCTGCTGGTGCTTACACTGGCGCTGAGCATGCGTCTGGGCCGGCAGCTTTCAACGCCCCTGCTGCAGCTGCGCCTGTGGCTGCGCGATCCTGACGACCCGGCGCCGGGCGCCGGGCGCCAAGATGAAATAGGCGACCTGGCGCGGCAACTGCAAGCTCGCCTGGTGCCGGAAGCACCCGAACCGGAAATCGAACTGGACGACAGCCTGCATGATGTCTACACGGCGGATTTCGAGGTCCCGCTTCCACGCCGCGACAGCGAATACCGCCGTCTCGAACGGGACGATGACGATGAACTGGAGCGCGTGGCGAGCGGCGCAGACGACTTCGATCCGTTCGATGACGACCCGCCTTTCGACGAGCCGCAATTCCGTCCGGCGCCAATTGCAGCACCGGCTCCGCAACCCGTAAGAGCCGGGAAGAGCGCCGTATTGGCGATACAGCTCGGCGCTCAGGAGCAGTTGCGCCGCCTGCCGCGCACCCGCCTGACCGAACTTCTGCAGCGCTACCGCGACTGCCTGCAGCAGGCTGCCACGCTCTATCAGGCCGAACTGCATACGCTCAACGATGGCAGCAGCCTGATGTTGTTCCACAGCCAGGACGACGAGCAGAACTACCTGACCCATGCCATCTGTTGTGGCGAACTGATGCGGGCGCTCGGCCATGCCTTGCAGATCGAGGTGGCCGACAGCGGCATCACCCTGCACCTGCAGCTGGGTCTGACCCAAGGCGAGGACCTGTACGATCTCAGCCAGGGTGACCTGCTGCTCAGCGAGCCAGCCCAGGCTGCACTGGCCATGTCCCAGCACAGCCGCAATCTGCTGCTGATCGAGCGGACAATCGGCGAAGACCCGCTAATCCGCCAGCGCGCCAGCATTCGTCCAATTGCCAGCCCCCAGGGCGCCTGCTGCGTCGAACGCCTGCTCGAGCCCTATCCGTCACTGCTCGAACGGCAACTGGCGCGCATGCACGAGCTGCGCAACCGCAAGCTGGATTGAATGGGTAACGCCTTCTGAAACCCGTATTACGCCTTCGGCTAATACAGGCTACGAGTTAGGGGTTTTCGTAGGATGGAATCGCCGAAGGCGCTTCCGTCGCTTACCGCGAGCGAGCCAAATGCCTCACCGCTGCTGTAAGCGACTTCGGCCCCAAATGGGGCAGGTCAGAAGCGGAATACTTCCAGATCGGTCCTGATCGGCTCTATGGCATGGATAACGGGGTCCTGCACTTTCGGCTTGGCGGGTGCCTTGACGGCATCGCGTCTGGCCGGCGCCTTTGCCGTAGCCAGCGGCTCGATTGCGGTGGCCATCATCTCGCTCAGACGCTGCAGCAGCAGGCTTTGTGCTCGTACCTGATCGGCAGTGCTGCCCTGATGCTCTTCCTGCAGGCGCACCAGGCGGCTGGCCTGGCGCTTGCCGCTGCTGTCCAGCAGACGCCATTGGGCTTCCAGCACAGCGGGATGTTCAGGGCCTGAATCCAGGCGGGTGATATCGAGTTCGACCTGCACGTCGGGAGTAAACCCTTTGCCGGGGCTGAGTTCCAGACGTTGGGTTTTCAGTCGCCAGGCCAACTGGCGCAGCAACAGCTGATCAATATCGCCCTGCAAGCTGCCGGCCCAGCGCGCGCGCTGCCCATCAAGGGCCAGGCTGCCATCGGGCAGGCGCTGCAGCAGTGCATCACCCTGCAGGTAATCGGCCAGCGTTACCGGTCCCAGCAGTACGGCGGTCCCCTCTTCGACCGGCAACTCGGTCGTCCCGGTGTCGAGGCGGTACATCGGCACCGGCTGTGTCATACAGCCGGCCAGGCTGGCACAGGCCAGCAACACTACAGTCGAGAAGCGCAACACGTTCGTTCTACCTCTACTCGCGACCACAGGGTTTGTCAGCCGGACTGCTGTCCATGCCGATGAACACCATCGTTATCGGTCGCCATGTTGATCATCTTCGTGGCGAAATGATTGGGGAAAGCCGGATATCTTCCGTGAATCAGGCCCTGGGCGCCAGCCTGCCAACAGACTGGATGCCCGCTCAAGCGCCCTCGACCAGCAACCCATCCACACGCTGGAAGCCACGCGGCAGCTTGTTGCCCCGCCGCCCACGCTCGCCCTTGTAGTGTTCCAGGTCATCAGCGCGCAGCGACAGGGTGCGCTTGCCGGCCTGCAGCACCAGCGTCGCACCAGCCGGCAACACGGCCAGATCGATCAGGTATTCCTCGCGACTGGCGACCCGCTCACCGGGAATGCCGATGATCTTGTTGCCCTTGCCTTTGCCCAGTTGTGGCAGATCGCGTATCGGGAACACCAGCAGACGGCCCTCGGTGGTTACCGCTGCCAGCCAGTCATGCTCGCGGCTGTCGAGCGTTCGCGGCGCAATAACCCTGGCACCCGCCGGCAACGACAGCAGCGCCTTGCCAGCCTTGTTCTTGGCCTGCAGATCCTCGCCCTTGACCACGAAGCCGTAGCCGGCGTCCGAGGCAATGACATAGAGGGCATCGTCTTCCGGCAACAATACACATTCAAAGCTCGCGCCCGGCGGCGGTGTCAGGCGCCCGGTAAGCGGCTCGCCCTGACCGCGCGCGGAGGGCAGCGAATGAGCTGCCAGCGAGTAACTGCGACCGCTGGAGTCGATAAACACCGCGTACTGATTCGAGCGCCCCGGTGCGGCAGCCTTGAAGCCATCGCCGGCCTTGTAGGAAAGCCCCGTCGCGTCGATGTCGTGGCCCTTGGCGCAGCGCGCCCAGCCCTTTTCCGAAATCACCACGGTCACCGGCTCGGAAGGCAGGAGTTCGTTTTCCGACAGCGCCCTGGCTTCAGCCCGCGCGACGATGGGTGAGCGACGCTCGTCGCCGTAGGTTTCAGCGTCGTCCAGCAACTCCTTGCGCACCAGCTTCTTCAGCTTGCTCTCGCTGCCCAGCAGCGCCAGCAGCTTCTCGCGCTCCTTGGCCAGCTCATCCTGCTCGCCGCGAATCTTCATTTCTTCCAGCCGCGCCAGCTGACGCAGGCGGGTATCGAGGATGTAGTCGGCCTGCAGCTCGGACAACCCGAAGCGCGCCATCAGCACCGGCTTGGGCTGGTCCTCGCTGCGGATGATCTGAATCACTTCGTCGAGATTGAGGAAGGCCACCAGCAGGCCTTCCAACAGGTGCAGGCGCCTTTCCACTTTATCCAGGCGGAACTGCAGGCGACGGCGCACGGTGCCGATGCGGTAGGTCAGCCACTCGGACAGCAGCACCCGCAGGTTCTTGACCTGCGGCTTGCCGTCGAGGCCGATGACATTGGTGTTCACCCGGTAGCTGGATTCCAGCTCCGTGGTGGCGAACAGATGCTGCATCAGTTCGTCGGCATTGACCCGATTGGAACGCGGAATGATGACGATACGGCAGGGATTCTCGTGATCAGACTCATCACGCAGGTCGGCCACCATCGGCAGCTTCTTCGCCTGCATCTGCGCGGCGATCTGCTCCAGCACCTTGGCCCCGGAAACCTGATGCGGCAGCGCGGTGACCACGACATCGCCATCCTCGACCCGGTACACGGCGCGCATGCGTACCGAACCGCGACCCGTTTCGTAGATTTTCAGCAGATCCGCACGTGGCGTGATGATCTCCGCCTCGGTCGGATAATCCGGCCCCTGCACGTGCTCGCAAAGCTGCTCGACCGTAGCGTTAGGCTCATCCAGCAGGCGCACGCAGGCGGCGGCGACTTCGCGCAGGTTGTGCGGCGGTACGTCGGTGGCCATGCCCACGGCGATGCCGGTGGTGCCATTGAGCAGCAGGTTGGGCAGACGCGCCGGCAGGGTGGCCGGCTCGTCCAGGGTGCCATCGAAGTTCGGCACCCAGTCCACGGTGCCCTGGCCCAGCTCCGAGAGCAGGGTTTCGGAATAGCGCGACAGCCGCGCCTCGGTATAGCGCATGGCAGCGAAGGATTTCGGATCATCCGGTGCACCCCAGTTGCCCTGGCCGTCAACGAGCGTATAGCGATAGCTGAACGGCTGCGCCATCAGCACCATGGCCTCGTAGCAGGCCGAGTCGCCGTGGGGATGGAACTTGCCGAGTACGTCGCCCACGGTGCGCGCGGACTTCTTGTGCTTGGAGTCGGCGTTCAGCCCCAGTTCGCTCATGGCGTAGACGATGCGCCGCTGCACGGGTTTCAAGCCATCGCCGATATGCGGCAGCGCACGGTCCATGATCACGTACATGGAATAGTTGAGATAAGCCTGTTCGGTGAAATCGGCGAGGGAGCGCCGCTCCACGCCATCCAGGCTCAGGTCCAGAATTTCGCTCATGGTCGATCCGTGGCATGTTGGCGCAGCACCAGAGTGCCGGCGCGCTGGGTGAATTCGAGTTGTTTCAGGGCACTCATGCCCAGCAATATCTGTTCGCCGTCAAAGCCCGGCGCAACAATCGCGCGCACGTCGCGCAGGACGATGTCGCCCAAGCCGAGGCTGCCGAGCACCGTGCGGTAGCCAGTGGTCTGGCCGTTGGCCGTCTGCAACAGGACCGGCGCACCGCGCGCGAGGCCCAGCTTTTCAGCCAGTTCAGCCGGAATGGCGACATCGGTGGCACCGGTATCCAGCAGAAACACTACCGCCTCGCCGTTGATCCGCCCGCTGGCGACAAAGTGACCCTGGGCATTGCTTTCCAGCAGCACCTCGATGCGCTCGCCCTGTACCCGCGAAACGGGTTGCCGATTGGGATTGAAGCGGCTCTGTTCCCAGTCGGCGAAGAACTTCGTCGCCAGCAGGATGCCGACACCCCAGGCCAGCACCAGCATGACCCGTCCGGCACGACGCCCCGCAGGCTGGCTCACTACCGGGCACTCCAGCCGCCACGCGGCGCGGCGAAGCGCCAGACGACCGGGCGCTTTTCGCCATCACGACGGGCCTGGGCGTTGTTGTCCACGCCGATCCAGGCGCCCTGTTCATCCAGCGACAGCGCCTCGGCGTTGCCGAACGGCGTGTCGTAGCGACGTGCGTCGACCAGCGCCGTGGCGGCGTAGGACCAACAGCGCTCGACTTCGCCGCTGGCCAGCGTGCGACGGCAAATCTGGTGGGCATTGGGTTCGAGCGTGAACAACCGGTTGTTGAAATAGGCCAGCGCGGTAAACCCTTTTGGCAACGGCTGATCACCCAGCGCCGGTGGCGGAAGCTCGCGACCGCCCTCTGACAGCAGCACGCAGCCCCCGGTGCAGTGCCAGCTGCTCTGGTTGCGATGCATGACCATCAGCCCGCGCCGTTCGCGCTCGGCGGCCAGCCACATCCGACCGGCATCCGGGTCGACGGCAATGCCCTCGAACATGGCGTTGAATTTCAGCAACATGCCACTGGCGCGTGCCTGCCGGATCAAGCCGGACGGAAGGTTGAGCCACTGCGCCGTACCCGCCGGGCTCACCCTGAGTACCGACGCGTGCGCCTCGCTGACCAGATAGCGATTGCCCAGCCTGTCGCAGGCCAGCCCTTCGAAATCCATCTGCCCGCCGCGCACTACACCGCTGGCGAGCGTGCGCATGCGCATCCCCCAGGGCAAGCCACTGCCCGCCACAGGCGGCAGCTCGAAGTGTTCTGGCTGGGCCTGCCAGACGCCACCCTCGACGCCATCGCCGGCATCGAGACGATAGAGAAGATTGTCCTCACGGTCGGAAACCGCCCAAAGCCCGTCACCGCACCAGGCCAGACCAGAGAGATTACCCGCCGCCATACCCTCAACAGGGTGCTCGCTGAGCAATTCAAGCTCCGAAATATCGGCAGCCCAGACCGGTGTTGCCAGTGCCAGCAGCAGTACGATCCCGCGACAGTTCAAAGCAGCACCTCGGCCAGGTTGCCCTTGGACTCCAGCCAGCTCTTGCGGTCGCCGGCGCGCTTCTTGGCCAGCAACATGTCCATGATCTCGCGGGTGCTCTCGAAGTCGTCCAGCGTCAGCTGCACCAGCCGGCGCGTGTTCGGGTCCATGGTGGTTTCGCGCAGCTGCGGCGGGTTCATCTCGCCCAGCCCCTTGAAGCGCGTGACCTGCGGCTTGCCGCGACGCTTTTCCGCTACCAGGCGTTCGAGAATACCGTCGCGCTCGGGTTCATCCAGCGCGTAGAAGATGTCCTTGCCCAGATCGATGCGGTACAGCGGCGGCATGGCAACGTAGACATGCCCGGCTTCCACCAGCGGGCGGAAATGCTGGACAAACAACGCACAGAGCAGCGTGGCAATGTGCAGGCCGTCGGAGTCAGCATCGGCAAGGATGCAGACCTTGCCGTAACGCAGCTGCGAGAGGTCCGCCGAGCCCGGGTCCAGGCCGATGGCCACGGCGATATGGTGGACCTCCTGACTGGCCAGCACTTCGCCGCCGTCCACTTCCCAGGTATTGAGGATCTTGCCACGCAGCGGCAGGATCGCCTGGAACTCCTTGTCCCGCGCCTGTTTGGCACTGCCGCCGGCGGAGTCACCCTCCACCAGGAACAGCTCGGCGCGGGCCGGGTCCTGACCAGCACAGTCCGCCAGCTTGCCCGGCAGCGCAGGCCCCTGGGTGACCTTCTTGCGCTCGATCTTCTTGCTCGCCTTGAGGCGCCGCCCGGCATTGCTGATGGCCAGTTCGGCCAGCTGCAAACCCAGTTCGGGATGGCCGTTGAGCCAAAGACTGAAGGCATCCTTGACCACACCGGAAACGAAAGCCGCCGCTTCACGCGAGGACAGGCGCTCCTTGGTCTGCCCGGAAAACTGCGGCTCCTGCATCTTCATCGACAGCACGAAGGCGATGCGCTCCCAGATATCCTCGGGCGCCAGCTTCACCCCGCGCGGCAACAGGCTGCGAAATTCACAGAACTCGCGCATGGCATCCAGCAGCCCCTGACGCAGGCCATTGACGTGGGTACCGCCCTGGGCGGTGGGAATCAGGTTGACGTAGCTTTCCTGCACGCTGTCGCCACCTTCTGGCAGCCACAGCAGCGCCCAGTCCACCGCCTCGGTATTGCCGGCCAGGCTGCCGGTGAACGGCTCATCAGGCAGGCGAACGAATTCGCTGACCGAATCGACCAGATAGGAACGCAGGCCGTCTTCGTAATGCCACTCGACCTTCTCGCCGGTGTTCCTGTCCTCAAAGCTGACATTCAGCCCCGGACAAAGTACCGCCTTGGCCTTGAGTACATGCTTGAGGCGGCTGATGGAGAATTTCGGCGAGTCGAAATATTTCGGATCAGCCCAGAAATGCACGCTGGTGCCGGTATTACGCTTGCCAACGCTGCCGACGATCTCCAGCTCGCTGGCCTTGAAACCGTCGGCAAACTGCATGCGGTATTCGTTGCCATCGCGTTTGACCGTCACCTCGACCCGCGTCGAGAGCGCATTGACCACGGAAATTCCGACGCCATGCAGGCCACCGGAAAACTGGTAGTTCTTGTTGGAAAACTTGCCGCCAGCATGCAGCTTGGTCAGGATCAGCTCGACACCCGAAACCCCTTCTTCGGGGTGGATATCCACCGGCATGCCACGCCCATCGTCGAGAACCTGCAGCGAATTGTCCTGATGCAGAATCACCTGCACCGCACTGGCATGCCCGGCCAACGCCTCATCGACGCTGTTGTCGATGACTTCCTGAGCCAGATGATTGGGCCGCGAGGTGTCGGTGTACATACCCGGACGCTTGCGCACCGGGTCCAGCCCGGAGAGGACTTCAATGGCTTCTGCGGTATAAGACATGGGCGTTTCGTGATGTCCTTAGAGATCGGAGAAATCGACTTCGATAAAACTTTCCGGGGCAAAACCAGCAAACGCCAGCAACGCCGGGAGCCGCTCGGCAAAGCCCTGAAAACCATGATCGCCACCCGCCTGGATGCGCAGCGCACAACCCCGGTAGAAATCCAGCGCATCACGGTAATCCAGCGTCTCGTCGCCGGTCTGCAACCAGACCTGATAACGCTCGGCATCCTGCGGTGGCGCAACTTCCAGCTCGCCCAGAGCGGCAACATGATCCTGGGTAAGCTCCCAGATCTCACCGCTGTACAGGTTGGTCTGCGGGCCGAGATAGCCGTCGAAGCGGCGATGCGGCGTCACCGCCGGATTGATCAGCAAAGCCTTGAGCCCGTGACGTTCGGCAAGGTGCGTCGCATAGTAGCCGCCGAGCGAACTGCCGACCAGCACAGGACGCCCCAACTCGGCAATGGCCGTCTCCAGCTGGGCAATGGCCTGTCGCGGATGATGATGCAGCGCCGGCACCCGCAATCGGGCAGCCATCCCGATACGTTCCAGCGCAGCCGTCAGCTGACTCGCCTTGCGCGAGAGCGGGGAGCTGTTGAGGCCGTGCATATAAAGAATCGAAGGCGGGCAACTGGACATGGATACAGGTCATCGAAAAAAGGCAAGGCTACAAGCCAGCCGACCTTTCCTGCAACCCGCAGGGTGGATGAGCCAGCCCCTATGGAAGCGCCCAACCCCACGAGATCGGTGGGTCTGGGGTAGGAGCGAATTTATTCACGAGCTTTTAACGAGGGTGCCGCGCTGAGGCAGAAAGGCAGAGCTCGCGGACAAGTCCGCTCCCACCAGGTTGGAGTGGTTGTTTGGCCCGCGAGCAACCCTCAATACCCCTTGACGCTGTAGTCCACGCCGAAGTCCACGCCTTCAACGCGCGATACGCCGGTTTCGAGCTGACCGTCGGCATGCAGGCGCAGCCAGCGATAACCGGGCGCGAGCCTGTCTACCTGGAAACTCTCGCTGCCTGCAGTGAACTGCACGCCGGTGGAGGGCGACGCCAGCAGCCGCACATCGTCGCGCCAGCCATCGAACTCCTGGTGAATGTGCCCCCAGAGCAACGCCCTGACGCAGGAATAGCGATCGACTATCTCGAACAGCGCTTCACGATTGTGCAGTCCGATGGCGTCCATCCAGCGACTGCCGATTGTCACAGGATGATGATGCAAACAGATCAGATGATGCCGCTGCGGGGCTTCCTGCAAGGTGCGCTCAAGCAGCTCGAGCTGCTCGCGGCGAAGCATGCCGAAAACCGAGCCGGGCACCAGCGTATCGAGCATCACCACACGCCAGGTGCCTATGTCGAGGATCGGCGCCATCAGCTCACCGTCCTGCGCCACCTGCTGCATCGAGGTCAGTTCGTCGTGGTTGCCGGGGCACCAGCGTGCAGGTGCCTGAATGGGTTCGCAGAGGGTGCGGAAACGCTCGTATGAGGCAATCGAACCATCCTGTGACAGATCGCCGGTCGCCAGCATCAGGTCCACGCATGGCTGTTCGTCGAGAACCAGATCGACGACTCGTCGCAAACCCTCGGCCGTATCCATGCCCAGCAGCCTGCCGCTCGCCTCGGCAAACAGATGGCTGTCGGTGAGCTGTACGAGCAGTACCGAGTCTTTATCAGCGTTGAGAGGTGCGACAGGCAAGACCCCGTCTCCTTGGCCCAGATGACGGAGGAATTATGGTGGCAGGAGGGCGCGAGGGTAAACCGCGGGTTACGGGCGTGGGTCACAGATAAACCGTTTTGTCCAAACGATACCCTGTAAGAGCGAGCCATGCTCGCGAAAAAACCACGCCGCGGCGCCCCCTCACGGGCATGGCCCGTTCCTACAAAAACGGACAGCCGCATCGCCGCAGGAGCGGACCGTGCCAGCAAAAAGCGCTCAAACCACCGGCTCCAGCTCATGCCCACAGGCCAGGCAGTGCCCGAGCCATTCACCCAGAAACAGGTTCAGCTGACTCTTCTCGTCGGGCTGGTGCATCTGCGTATTGGGGTAGTGATAGATACCGCGAAAGCGCCGTGCATTCTCCGCGCTAATGACCTCGGCCATGCGTGCATCGTGATAAACCCGCACCTCCATCCGGGGCACCGGCAGCCACGGCAGACAATGCTCCTGAGCGATACGCAGGGTGCTGGTGTAAGGGCAGTTTTCCACCACCTGCAGCACCAGCACACCCAACAGACGATCCCCCTGGCTCATGGCGATACGGCGAATCTCGGGCTGTTGCCGCATGTCAGGCAGCAGTCGCATCAGCCGCAGGTAATTCGCCTCGCAGGCAGACTGCAACTCCAGCAGATCGACATGGTAGCGCTCGCGTTTCGCCCTCATGTCCAGGCCTCCCTGATTTCATCGCGGTTCAAGGCCAGCCATTGCAGGGCGATGATGGTGGCCGCATTGTCGATACGACCGTCACGCAAGGCCGCCAGCGCGGTTTGCAGTGGCCAGACTGCAGCGCGAATATCCTCGCCCTCCTCTTCCAGCCCGAACACCCCACCCGCCTCGTGACTGCTGCAGCGCCCGACGTATAAATGAATGCGCTCGGTGCTGCCGCCCGGCGATGGATAATAGGCCGTCACCGGCCACAGCTCGCCGATCTCCAGCCCGGCTTCCTCGACCGCTTCGCGGCGGGCCACTTCCTCAGGCTGCTCGTCCGTATCGATCAGGCCGGCCACGGTTTCCACCAGCCAGGGATTGTCGCCACGCGCCATCGCTCCCATGCGGAACTGTTCGACCAACACCACCTCGTCACGCTGCGGGTCATAGGGCAGCACGCACACGGCATCATGACGCACGAACAGCTCGCGCTCGATCTCCGCACCCATGCCGCCACGAAACAAGCGATGACGCAGACGAAAGCGATCCAGATTGTAGAAACCACTGAAACAGCGATCCCGCTGGATGATCTCCACGTCAGCGGGTCCGGCTTGGAAAATCTCGGTCATTGCACACTCACATATCGGTTATTCCGTGAGGCGTGGCGCCACCGGAAAGACTTCAACCGTCACTGCGTGAGCGGTCTTTGAGGGTTATCCTAACGCGCCGCCTGCCCGCATGCAGCCCCTTGCGCACGACAGCAGCACGACGAAAATACCGACTCGCGGCAGAACCTCACTGGCTACGCGCACTCGAAACCGCACCGCAGGATTACAGGACCGCAGGACCCATGACCCCCTTGATGCCTTTTCGGAACATCTTCGCCCTGACCACCATCACCCTGTTGCTCAGCGCCTGCCAGCACTTCGGGGGCGAGCCGGCCATCGAGACCCGACAGATCCTCAGCGAACAACGCCCCGCCGGCTGCCCCGAACAGGACAACAGCTGCCCGCTGGTCAATATCGACACCGAACATTTCGTCGATGAGCCGGTACTCAATGCCCTGATCGACGAACGGCTGCGGCGCATGACCCTGTTCGGACCCGAAAGTGAAATGCCGGCAACACTGGAACGCTATCAGGAGGAATTCCTGCGCGACGCCGAACCCCACTGGAGCAGCTACCTGCAAGCCAAGCTGCGCGAACGGCACGGCAATATCCTGGTGATCGAGCTGTCCAGCTACCTCTTTACCGGCGGCGCGCACGGCATGCCCGGCAGGGGTTTCATCAATTACGACCGCGAACAGAACCGCGAGCTGCGCCTCGAAGACATCCTGCTACCCGGTCAGGCCGGCAATTTCTGGCGCGCCGCCCGCCAGGCACACCAGCGCTGGCTGGCGGCCAACGAACTGGATCAGGATGCCGAGTTCATCGAGTTCTGGCCATTTCGGCAAACAGCACATATTGCCCTACTGAAGAACAGCATCCTGCTCAAGTACGACGTCTACAGCATCGCCCCCTATTCCAGCGGGCACCCCGAGCTGAGCATTCCTCATGAGCAGCTCAAAGGCATTGTCAGGCCGGAGTATCTGTAATGGGGCAGCTTCGCGCCAAATGAGGCCTAACGGCCTCGCGTGGATGGCTATGGCCACCCACCCTACAGAGAGTCACCCTGCCTGCGGGTATTTGTAGGGCGGATCACGCTTTATCGATCCACGGGGTGGCCATCCACCGAGCGGAGTCATGGTGGATGTAAAAAGCGACATCCACCCTACGAAACCACAGCCTTATTTAAATGCCACCAGTACGCCCCGCGCCGAGGGCGGCACTCCCACAAGTTGCAGCCTTGTAGGGTGGATCTCGCTTCACCGATCCACCGGGGGACAAACTCCCGAACGGTGCCTTGGTGGACGTAAAAAGCGACGTCCACCCTACAACCTGGCCTGCTACACCTGCCGGTAGATCACCGAACCCTCTTCCTTGAAGCGCTCGGCCTGTTCGGCAAAGCCGGCCTCGATGGCTTTCTGTTCGTCGGTCAGGCCGTTTTCGGCGGCGTATTCGCGTACTTCCTGAGTGATCTTCATCGAGCAGAACTTCGGCCCGCACATGGAGCAGAAATGCGCGACCTTGGCCGAATCCTTGGGCAGGGTTTCATCGTGATACGAACGCGCGGTGTCTGGGTCCAAGCCGAGGTTGAACTGATCCTCCCAGCGGAACTCGAAGCGCGCCTTGGACAACGCATTGTCACGAATCTGCGCGCCAGGATGGCCCTTGGCGAGGTCCGCTGCGTGAGCAGCGATCTTGTAGGTGATGATGCCGGTCTTCACGTCATCCTTGTTCGGCAAGCCCAGGTGCTCCTTGGGCGTGACGTAGCAGAGCATGGCGCAGCCGAACCAGCCGATCATCGCAGCGCCGATGCCGCTGGTGATGTGGTCGTAACCGGGGGCGATGTCGGTGGTCAGCGGGCCGAGGGTGTAGAACGGCGCCTCGTCGCAGCATTCCAGTTGCTTGTCCATGTTCTCCTTGATCAGTTGCATCGGCACGTGGCCGGGGCCTTCGATCATGCACTGCACGTCGTGCTTCCAGGCGATCTTGGTCAGCTCGCCGAGGGTTTCCAGCTCACCGAACTGCGCGGCGTCGTTGGCGTCTGCAATGGAACCCGGACGCAGGCCGTCGCCCAGGGAGAAGGACACGTCATAGGCCTTCATGATTTCGCAGATGTCTTCGAAGTGGGTATAGAGGAAGTTTTCCTGGTGATGCGCCAGGCACCACTTGGCCATGATCGAGCCGCCGCGGCTGACGATGCCGGTGACGCGCTTGGCCGTCAGTGGCACATAGCGCAGCAACACGCCCGCATGGATGGTGAAGTAGTCCACGCCCTGTTCGGCCTGTTCGATCAGGGTGTCGCGGAACAGCTCCCAGGTCAGGTCTTCAGCGACGCCATTGACCTTTTCCAGCGCCTGATAAATGGGCACGGTACCAATCGGTACTGGCGAGTTACGGATGATCCACTCACGGGTTTCGTGGATGTGCTTGCCGGTAGACAAGTCCATCACCGTGTCCGAGCCCCAACGGATGCCCCAGGTCAGCTTGGCGACTTCTTCCTCGATGGAGGAACCCAGCGCCGAGTTGCCGATGTTGCCGTTGATCTTCACCAGGAAGTTGCGGCCGATGATCATCGGCTCCAGCTCGGTGTGGTTGATGTTCGCCGGGATGATGGCGCGACCGCGAGCCACTTCGTCACGAACGAACTCGGGGGTGATTTCCTTGGGGATGCTGGCGCCGAAGCTCTGCCCGCCGTGTTGAGCCTTGAGCAGACCGGCCTCACGGGCCTCGGCCAGCTTCATGTTCTCGCGGATGGCGATGTATTCCATCTCGGGCGTGATGATGCCCTGACGCGCATAGTGCATCTGGCTGACGTTCCTGCCCGGCTTGGCGCGGCGCGGATTGCGCACGTGGGCGAAGCGCATGGCGGTCAGCTCGGCATCGTCCAGACGGCGCTGGCCGAATTCCGAACTCAAGCCCGGCAGGCGCTCGGTGTCGCCGCGATCTTCGATCCAGGCGCTGCGCACATCGGCCAGGCCCTTGCGCACATCGATGGTCACGTTCGGGTCGGTGTAGGGGCCGGAGGTGTCGTAGACGGTGACCGGGGCGTTGATCTCGCCACCGAAGGCAGTGGACGTCACGTCCAGGCTGATCTCGCGCATGGGCACGCGGATATCCGGGCGTGAACCCTGCACGTAGATTTTCTGCGAACGCGGGAAAGGCTGGATCGACTGCTGATCGACCTGGGCGGATTCACTGAGATGTTGTTGTTCTGCACGCATCAGACTGGCTCCTCGAGAGTTGTCGGAGCGAACCTGAAAAACACGGCGGGAAAAGGGCATCGGGGTGCGCCGGGATTGGCGCCGAGAGCTCGCGGGAGAAACTGGCGAGCACATCTTGTTCCCTACGCAGGCCTTAACCTGATCAGGTTCAACGGGATCCGGAACTTTCCGATCTCAGCCTTCGACTCAAGGCACCCCGACAAGAACAACGGCGAGTCTAATCAAGACTCGGCGGGAAAGCCACGATGAAGGTGCGGCACGCGACTGGCGGGTCATTATCCCGTAGCCCGCTCACCTCCTTGACCCTGCTCATGGCGCCGCTTAGCCTTGCCCATCACTCCGATCCAGGAACACGCCCATGCTGCGCAGACTCACACTGGCACTCGCGGTCGCTGCCGCCACTTCGGGATCGGTCCGGGCCGAGACGACTGCGGCGCATTCCCCGCGTACCGACCTGATCAGCATTTACCGGCAAGCCGTGGAAAACAATGCGGACCTCGCCGCAGCACGCGCGCAGTTCGAGGCGGTTCGCGAGTCAGTACCCCAGGCGCGGGCTGGCTTGCTGCCCAACCTACGTGCCGGCGCCGAACTGAGCGACACCCGCACCCACGTCGACACCAGCGCCGGTTCGCGCACGCTTTCACGCAGCGGCACTGTTTACCAGGCCACCCTGAGCCAGCCGATCTTCCGCGCTGACCGCTGGTTTCAGTTGCAGGCCGCCGAGGCGATCAGCGAACAGGCGGCACTGGAATATTCGGCTGCCGAGCAGAACCTGATCCTGCAGAGCGCCCAGGCCTATTTTGCAGTGCTGCAGGCACAGGACAATCTGGCGGCGGTCAAGGCCGAGGAAGCCGCCTTCAAGCGTCAGTTCGATCAGGCCAACGAACGCTTCGAAGTGGGCCTTTCCGACCGGACCGATACGCTGGAGGCGCAGGCCGGATTCGATACCGCACGCGCCAACCGGATGGTTGCCGAGCGGCAGGTGGAAGATGCGTTTCAGGCGTTATATACGCTGACCAACCGCAATCATGTTGCCCTGGAAGGCATCGACCACAGCCTGCCGGTACTGCCGCCAACACCCAACGACGCCAGCGCCTGGGTCGACACGGCAACGCTGCAGAACCTCAACCTGCTGGCCGTTGATCAGGCCGTCAATGCAGCCGGCGAAACCCTGCGTCAGCGCCGTTCCGGCCATGCGCCGACGCTGGATGCGGTTGCCAGCTATCGCAAGGGTGACAACGACAGCCTGGGCTTTGCCAACAGCGGCATGAGCGATGTGCTGCCGGGCTACCCGCGCTACAACGGCGACGTCGAACAGGGCAGCATCGGCCTGCAGCTGAACATTCCGCTCTACAGCGGCGGGCTGACCCGCTCACAGACGCGCCAGGCATTTCATCAGCTGACCCAGGCCGAACAGCAGCGCGAGAGCCTGCGTCGACAGGTTGTGGAAAACACCCGCAATCTGCACCGCGCGGTAAATACCGACATCGAACAGGTGCAGGCGCGGCGGCAGTCGATCATTTCCAACCAGAGCGCGCTGGAAGCCACCGAAATCGGCTATCAGGTCGGCACCCGCAACATCGTCGATGTGCTGGACACCCAGCGCCGCCTGTTCGCTGCTGTGCGCAACTACAACAACGCACGCTACGACTACATCCTCGACAACCTGCGCCTGAAGCAGGCTGCCGGCACGCTCAACCCAGGCGATCTAGAAGACCTGGCACGCTACCTGAAGCCGGACTACGACCCGGACACCGACTTCCTGCCACCGGACCTGACGAAACGCTGAACGCCTCGTAGGATGCGGGCCATGCCTGCGAAAAAAGCCATCACCTTAATGCAGAACCCTTCAAGGGCATGGCCCGTTCCCACAATGGTGCTCGGCCGCTCCACATGCCGAAACCTCAGCCGAGCCGATCGACCAGCTGGGAAAAGTATTCAGCGGACCATATATCGAGCGCAGATGGATCGGCCAGGAAGCGAATGACATCCTGCTTGGCGCTTTGTATATCCAACGTGTGAATCCGCTTGCGCAAAAGCGCCTGCAATTCGCCCGGGCTGGTCACCTCGTCTGCGCCCGACAAGTCGCCGCTATCCAACGCTCGCTGCGAAAAATGCCGGATATTCGGCTTCACGCCATTACGCACATACCACTCGAAGTCAAACCAATCTCGTCCCTTAACCCGATTTTTCCATTGTCGATACAGCAAAGCATGCAGCTTGCCCGCAAAAAGGTCAGGCAACGCAAAACACCTCACATGGAACGAAAACGGCTGGAGCAACAAGCGCTGCTCCGTTTCAAACCCGGAAGGAGGCAGCGTATCTACCTCAAACTTGATTTTTAGCTGACGAGAACCTCCGACCCTGATGTCGAACACCTGCGTATTGCTCTTCAGGAACGCGGAGGCGATCTGGCTTTCGGCCGTTTTGTGCTTCTGCACAAACTCAACATCCAAACCCAAAGCTGTGAACTCCGCTTTCACTGCCTTGAAAAACGGCTCCAGGGAAAAGGTTTCATCTGCTTGCAGCAATGAAAAATCCAGATCTTCAGAAAAGCGCGGCAAACCATGAAAAATGCGCAGGCAGGTGCCGCCGTAAAATGCCGCACGCTCAAAAAAACCGGCGCGATTGAGGCCCGCCAAAGCAATTTCCTGCATCACTTCCCGTAATGCCTGATCCCGCGCCTCGACGGTTTGCACCGCATAACGGCTCAGCATTCTTTCCAGCAATGTCACTGCCATTGCGCAATGGCTCCTTTCAAATGCTCCAGTAGCTCCGTTTTATGCCCTGTGGCGGCACATGCATCGATGACCTGCAGATCAATCATTGAGGCTTCATCCGTATCGAAACGCAGATCCTCAATCAGCAAACGTTGCATCGAGGCGACTGAATGAACCCTCAAATTTCGAGTCAGCACCAAGCGATCACACAGCGCCTTGGCCGGTACTGCCAGCAAACCGTACAGCCCGCCACCAAGCATTACCGAATCAATGCCGATTGGATAAAGCGCATCAGGCATCCGTTGGTAGCTGAAACGCCCTAGCCCCCCCTGGATGATCTTGCTGCGCAGTGTGGTTACCGATGTGACTTCTGCTACCTGTTCGGGAATCAGGCCGTAGTGCCAGAGCGCATAATCCGTAGAGACGTACGAAGGGCCATATAGCAGGTTGGCTACGATCATCCGCTCAACGGGCGCGCCACTCACTTGCGGCGCAACCACGTAAACGCCTCTTTTCACAGACAGCAAAACCCCCTCATCCAACCAGCGGGCGATCTTGTTGTTCGGCGTTTTGTAATGTTTGAGCAGCGACACCAAGGTCGAGTGCAGAACAGGCGCTGAGCCTAGAGGGCGTAAAACCCGTAATGAGTTCATCAGGGTCACCGTATAAAATGCACGCTTAGCATCATAATTTCAAACTAAGCATGCAAACTCAACGAAATTATCTGCTCCCCGAAGCTGTAAGCCGACCCACGGCCAAGGCGAACGCACGCCCCAGAACCAAAAGCTTCGCGCCGTGGGCGGCACTTCACGACATCAAAAGCCTGCTCCACTCCGCTTTTCGTAGGAGGCGCGACCCCGCGGCGAACGCAGGCGTCAGCCTGCCCAAAACACCTACTCCCCAGGCCCAACCCGCCGCTGCTGGTAGATCAGATCCACGATTTCGTCTTCGGGTACATAGCCGCTCACCATTTCGCGAAGCAACACCCGAACCTGAGGATAGTCATCCGTTTCCACCGCCTTGATCAGCCTTGCCAGCAGCTCCTTGAGCGCATCCCAGGTGAAATACTCTTCATCGGCCCGCATAATCATAGGGTGCTCGGTGGCGCTGACGTTATCGCCGATCAGCAGCTCTTCATACAGCTTTTCCCCTGGGCGCAGCCCGGTGAATTCGATTGCGATATCACCTTGCGGGTTCTTCTCCGAACGTACGCTCAAGCCTGAGAGGTGAATCAGCTTTTCGGCCAATTCGGCAATACGTACCGGTTGCCCCATGTCCAGCACGAACACATCCCCGCCCTGTCCCATCGAGCCGGCCTGAATGACCAACTGGGCGGCTTCGGGAATGGTCATGAAGTAACGGGTGATTTTCGGATGAGTCACGGTCACCGGCCCACCGTTGCGAATCTGCTGGTAGAAGCGCGGGATAACCGAACCCGAGGACCCCAGCACATTGCCGAAACGCACCATGGTGAAGCGCGTCTTGTTGACGTGATGCACGGTTTCACCCGCACCGAACAGCACTGGCGCCGACTCGCGGCTCAGCCCCTGCAGGATCATCTCCGCCACACGCTTGGTGCTGCCCATTACATTGGTCGGGCGCACTGCCTTGTCGGTGGAGATCAGCACGAAGTTGGTCACACCGGCCTGCACGGCTGCCTGGGCAGCGTGCAGGGTGCCCAGCACATTGTTCAACACGCCTTCAGCGACGTTGTGTTCCACCATGGGCACATGCTTGTACGCTGCCGCATGGTAAATGGTCTCCACCTGCCAAGTGCGAATCACGTCCAGCAGGCGCTGGGGGTTACGGATCGAACCCATGATCGGCACCAATCGGACCGGCAGCGAAGCCCGTTCGATGGCCCTCTCCAACTCAATGTGAATGCTGTAGAGATTGAACTCGCTGTGCTCAAACAACAGCAGCGCCCGAGGCTTGTTCGAGAGAATCTGCCGGCACAGTTCCGAGCCAATCGAACCGCCCGCGCCCGTCACCATCACCACCTTGTCGCGGATGCACTGCTCGAACAACGCCTGTTGCGGCGGCACGGCATCACGCCCGAGCAGATCCGCGATGTCGACTTCCTGGATATCCTCAACCTTCACTCGACCACTGGCCAGGTCCATGAAGCCGGGCACACTGCGCACGTGCAGTGGATAGGACTCCAATTTCTCCAGTACTTCGCGTCGTCTGCCACGGGTCGCTGACGGAATCGCCAACAGGATTTCATCGGCTCCCGTCTCGTCAATCATCTGCTGGATATGCTTAGGCGAATAAACCCGAAGCCCGGCGATACTCCGGTTGCAAAGAGAGGGGTCATCGTCGATGAACGCTACCGGGCGCATCGCGCGGCCCAGACGTAGTGCCGCTACCAGCTGATTACCGGCCGCCCCGGCGCCATAGACCGCCACGCGGGGTAGGCTTGCATCACGGCCCTTTAACTTGCTGGGTGACTCTGCGGAAAACCAATCGCCCATGAAATACTGGCGCATAACCAGCCGCAACCCTCCCAGCAACAACAGGCTCAACCACCAATAGTTAAATACCATCGAACGCGGAATAAGCTTGGGCGCACCAGAATGCCAATACACGGCCAAGGCCAATAGAAGAGCAGAAAGCGTGACGGCCTTTACGATGGCCATAAGCGCATCATTGCCAAAGTAACGCATCACTGCTCGGTACATGCCAAAGCGAATAAAAAAAGGAATCGCAATCAGCGGCGCCATTATGAATAGCCAGGCATGACCACCAAGGGGCTCAACAAACTCTGCCTCTCCAAGACGAACTAAAAACGCCAACCAAAGCGCGGCCCATACCAGTACTACATCCGTACCCACCTGAATTAAGCGCTTGTAGCGACGCGGCAAGGACACCAACCGAGTTCGTAATTTTTCAGCGAGTCTTAACACACCAACCTCACATTCGACAGAGCGATCAAACAACCCTGCCAGTAGCAGCAAGCATGACACGCTCAAGTGTCGAGCAGGTTTTCTCGATTTCGGCTGCAGTCAACGTTGGATGGACAAGAAACATCATGCTCGTTTCACCCAGCTCGCGCGCAACCGCAAAGCGTTCTGCTGGCCGCCAACCCGTATTATCAAAAGCCTTTTCCAAATAAACCTCAGAGCACGAGCCAGAAAAACAAGGAACACCCATTGCCGAAATTTCACTCAGAATACGGTCCCGACTCCACCCCTTAGCAAGCGCTCCAGGCTCTACAAAGACATAGCATTTGTAGCCTGCGTGAAGAGTCCCCTTCGGGATTTCCGGGACTCGCACCCCAGGAAGGGCCTTGGCAGCGGTCCAGATACGCTGGCAATTAGCTAAACGACTCCTCTGCCAACTGTCCATCCGCCGCAGCTGTATACGACCGATAACAGCTTGCACTTCCATCATCCGCCAATTGGTGCCGAAGCTTTCATGCAGCCAACGGAAGCCAGGAGCATGTTCACGCTCATAGACCGCCTCCCAACTTTTGCCATGGTCTTTGATCGACCACATGCGGGACCAGAGGCCGCGATCATTGGTGGTAACCATTCCACCCTCACCGCCAGTAGTCATGATCTTGTCTTGGCAGAATGACCACGCGCCGACGTGGCCAATACTACCCACCGTACGGCCCTTGTAACGAGCGCCATGAGCTTGGGCGCAATCCTCGATCACTTTCAGCCCATGCTCGTTCGCTAACACCATGATCGGATCCATATCACATGGCCAGCCGGCCAAATGCACACAAATCACCGCCTTAGTACGTGGTGTCAGCACAGCACAAATGGTTTCAGCTGTTATGTTCTGCGAATCACGATCTACTTCAGCAAACACCGGCATCGCGCCGACATTGACAATGCTCGACACCGAAGCAAGAAAGGTACGCGGTGTCACTATCACCTCGTCTCCTGCTCCGATCCCCAGCGCCTGCAGCGCCACATCGAGGGCCACTGTGCCGTTGGCCAGCGCAATGGCGTACTCGGTGTCGGCCCAAGAGGCGAATTCCTTTTCAAACTTGCGACATTCCTGGCCAGTCCAGTAATTGACCTTATTAGAGAGGATTACGTCGCGTACAGCGTCGCCCTCTTCCACGGTGAAAGACGGCCAGGGGGAGAAGGGTGTGTTTAGCACTGGAGATCACTCATGCAATTCGAAGAAAATGGATCGTAGCTATAGCAGCTGCCTTCGGGCAGAGTCTGATGTGATTTCACCAGGTTCAAGTCTGGGATCGAGCAGGCACACCGACAACCTCTAACCCATCGCCTACATCGGCAACCACAGCCGCACCGGCGCCGACCATCACTCCGCTGCCAATACACACCAACTGGCGCACGCTGGCGCCGATACCAATCCAACTTAAGTCGCCAACTCGCACCCCACCCGCCAGCCGGGCGCCAGGGCTGACATGCACCGCCTCGCCGAGCAGGCAATCATGATCGACGCTACAACCTGTGTTGAGAATGGCGCCTTGGCCGATCAGCGTATCAGCATTCACTACTGCGCCAGCGAACACCACAGAGCCGGTGCCTAAGCGTGCATGGCGGCTGACCGAAGCCGAGGGATGAATCAGGCTGACAAGTCGAGCATCGGCAGCCAACAATTCGATCAGTTTGAGCTGACGAATACGATTGTTGCCAATCGCCACAAGCACTCCGTCAAAATGCATCAAGCTCGCCAACAGCGCACTCATATCACCGATTACCGGCCAGGCACCGTTGCTTTGTCGCTCGGGCCAAGCATCATCAAAAAACTCGACCACCTGCCAGTTGCAGCACTCGGCGGTATCAGCAACCACCTTGCCATGACCGCTCGCGCCAAGAATCGCCAGCCGATTCACGTGCCAGTACCTGTGAATTTAGTCATTGTCGCCTCGCCTTCAGCGCTGATTCCATCGCGCTCCAAAACTTTCTTAATGGTAAGAAAGAGTATCTTAAGATCCAGCCAGAATGAGCGATTATCCACGTACCATACGTCCAGTTTGAACTTCTCCTCCCAGCTCAGAGCATTACGCCCGTTGATCTGCGCCCAGCCGGTTACTCCAGGCCGTACCTCATGTCGGCGGTACTGCTCGGGGCTATATAGCGGAAGGTATTCCATAAGCAATGGACGCGGCCCCACCAGGCTCATGTCGCCCGTGATCACATTCCATAGCTCGGGTAGCTCATCAAGACTGCTAGAGCGCAAAAAATTGCCAAAGGGTACCACTCGCTCTGCGTCCGGAAGCGGATTACCCGCGGCATCTGCTGCGTTACGCATGGTGCGAAACTTGATCATTTCAAAGGGCTTACCATCAAGCCCTGGACGAACCTGACGAAAAAGCACCGGCGAGCCTAACTTGCGACGGATTTGCCAAGCCACCACCAGCATTACGGGGCCAACTAAGAGCAGCGCAGCAAGGCACACAAAGATGTCAAAGAGACGTTTCATGCATATCATCCTCGTCAAGTAAAAGCGCCATCAATCGCGCATTCACCTTATGCACATCAAACTGCTGTTGTGCCATGTGCAAACTGCTCTCACCCATGGATCTAATTAATTCCGGCTGCTTAATAAAACGAACCATGGCTTCAGCCAATGCCTGAGGGCATCGTGGCGGAACCAGAAAACCATTCACGCCATCCACCACGGTTTGCCGGCAACCAGGCACATCAGTGGTGATAACTGCCCTGCCAGCAGCCATCGCCTCCTGCGTACTGACCGGCATGCCTTCACGATAGGACGGCAAAACATAAACACTGGCAAGCGCCATCCAAGGCTGTACTGATACATGGCCGTGCCATTCAAGGATGCCTCCCGAAACCCACGCTTGCACGTCAGTTTCGGTTAACGCGCCAGGGTTATCGTCTAGCCCTCCAAGTAAAACAAAGCGCGCATCCGGATGGTTTTGTTTAACCATGTATGCCGCCAAGGCATACTCCTCAATACCTTTTTCCCGCAACAGACGCGCCACCAACAAAAAGGTAACAGGCTCCACAGTCGCAGGGGTAAGCCGCCATTGCTCAAGCTCAACACCTATTCCCCCCAGCAAAAATGACTTTTCTTGCGGCACAGCCCCTGCTGCCACCAGCTCATCACGATCATCCGGATTAAGAAAAATCACTTTATGGGCACAGACCAAACCCGTCTTATACAAGACCAGGACTAAATACTTCAGCAGCCGACGCTTAATTGAAAGTTTATCTCCTGCTGAAGTAAATACGAAGCCAAGACCCTCTACCATCGCAATACGCATTGGAACCCTTGCTAAAAAAGCAGCAATAGAACCAAAAATAACCGGCTTAATGAAATAGCCCAGAACTATATCTGGCTGAAGCCGGCGCAACAAAAGCAACATACGCCATGTATTAACAGCGTCACGCAGGGGGTTCATCCCTGTACGATCCATAGGGCAATCAACGGGACTCGCTCCGATGGCTAAAACTGCCGCACGGCTCCGCTCATCAAAATTGGGAGCCAAAGCCCACACCTGAATACCCCTTGCCACCAATGCGCGAATGAGAGGCGCACGAAAATTAAGCAGCGATGGCGCATGAGAGGTAATTAATGCAAAGCTTTTCATATAAACCTCAAGCGGTAGTTTTACCACCATGCTCGAGCGCATGACTTTTTTCAGACATACTCACCGCAATTACCGCCCCAAGAAACAACCAGAATATACGCTGATATAGCATCTCATGAAACATAGCCATTGCCCCGAGCGACAGTAACAATAAAATAACTGCGTTATGCCTCATTCCCCGCTTGGCCGAGAAGAATACAAATCGTGCCATTGACAAAAACAAAACCAAAAACATTAAAAATCCAAACAACCCCATTTCAGACAAGACCCACAAGACACTATTGTGCTGCACGATTGAAAATCCATATACCGCCTCACTACCTGTGTAAAATGCACCCAGTCCGGCGCCGAAAAAAGGGTTTTCAAGCCACATAACGAAAGAATCTTTCAATAACTGACCGCGCAGCAAATCACTTTCAGCCGAGGATATAGCCATAACAACTTCTCCTCTTCCACTCGAGCCCGCCCCGTTCTGAGACCCCAGAGAAATCAGATCGTAGAAAAAGTAAAAAATATCAGAAAAGTAGAAAATCAATAAACTTATAAGAACCCCACCTGCCATTGACCAAAAAAGGAATTTCCAGTCTGTCATTCTCATGGAAAAAGCGATTAGATATAAAAGCAACATGGTTGCAATACCTGAACGCGACGATGTTAGAAACATACTACAAACAAGAACAATTACAGAAAACAACAAGAACCAATGATTTAGCCTTAAATCCCTCTTATACAAAGGCTGAAATGCAAACGACAGTGACAATACGGCAAGGATCTGGAACGCCAACGCATTGCGGTTTCCTGAAAGAGCAGTCAAATAACTGAGATGCACTGTACCGCCAAAAACCCCCTTGGCCACTTCCAAAAACAACATCATATCGCTCAGCAAAAGTATGCCCACAAAAAATATAAGCAGCAGGTTAAAAAACCTGAAAAAAGCAAAGAAGCCCAATCTATTAACCAGCATCGCCGACGCGTACAAATAGCCCAAAATAACAAACCAACCAATCGTTTTGGTAGTAGACCAAGAGATCGAATAATCGGAAAGAAAAGCAACCAACCAACCAGAAGCCAATGCCAGACAGGTTAGTAACACATATATATTGAAATTTTTTATCCTCCACTGAACGGCATTTTTATTATAAAGGAAATTCAGCAGCGCCGTTGACAACACCAGCATGACAAAAAAGTCTGCAAAATTTACGTTTATAGCAAAATCAAATAAAACAACGTGAACCTGCACCAGCACAAAAAGGAAAATAAAAAAAGAAAATAGCCAAACCAGTACATTTTCCCGACTATGGATACCAATACTCACTTACCCCCCCTACCGACAAGTAAAATCGGATAACACATCAAAACAACAGCCATGGAGATCAGACCAATGAATAGAGAAGCAGCAAAACCAGCCTCTGCAGCCCCACCAAGATAAGCCACAAAGAACATGGACGACACCTCTCTAAGCCCCCACCCTCCAAAACTAATCGGCAACGAGGCCAAAAAGGAGACAATGAAAGCAATTGAAACTATTTCAAGATACTCAGCCTTCGGCAACGCAACACTGAACATGAGCGCAAAGCACATCATCATCAACACCATGCCCAAAGCCACTATCAGCACAACCCGAAACAGCAAGAAAACATTTTTTCCACTTAGATAAGATTTAATAGCTTGCTTTTCAACATCCAAAACTATCAAGCGAAAAAATAAAACGAGAGCAGCAACAGCAGAAATAGCGAATATTACAAAATTAATCAGCCCCGCCCCCTCAACAACTTTCCAATCATAAAGATAAAAAAAACCAACAACTGCAAAAATAGCACTGACGGCACCAGCTACCACGCGCTCGTATCCAGAGGCGGCTGCGTTTTCTACCGTCGAAACCCCTAGTTTATTCAAATAAAACTGTCGACCGGCAATTTGCCCTAGCACAGGTATAAAAAAAAGCGCACCAATATTTCCAGCGACACACGCCTTAACGACATCTATAAGGTTCAGCTGATGGCCAAAATCACGGAGAATTATCCAGATCCGTAAAAAGGACAGCATTATCGTCATCAAGAATAACAACGCGACAATTGCGATACGCTGTATTTCAAACAAAGGAAGCACTTCATAAAAAGCCCCCCCCCCCCCCATAGACAAAAAGGCTACGCAGAGCAGCAGCAGCGAAAAAACAATCAGCGCTGTTTTTTTATTTATCTTTGTCATGCAATAAACCTAAATAAGCCCTTGGCAAACGGGAATACCTCGTGCGCTACGGCAGCCTTTTCCGAGCATTTTGTCCATGAAGTCTTGCTCAGCCTTTTGGTTGCCGATTCCATAAGCATTTCTACCTGCGTATAAGCATCACCAGCGGGTGCAAAAGTAGCCGCAGCCTGCTTGATCTCCACGGATAGCCTGAATAGCATTCTTGAAACGCTTCAATTGGCATTCCCTAAAATAATATCGACAGATAGTCGCTGCAGAGCTTCGAATAATTTCGATTTTTTAACAACCATTCGCGTCCACGTGCGCCCATCAGCAAGCGTTCCTCTTCGCTTCTAGATTTCATGTCAAGTACGGCGGAAACCAGCGCGCCAACATCATTCGCAGGCACGAACACACCGCAGTCCGATTCGTTGATCATCGACGGATAACCATTGTAGGAAGCCACAATCGGCTTGGCCGCCAACATGTAATCGATGACTTTATTCAACGATTGCCCATAGTCCCAAACCTTTGAATCGTGAACTGAAAAGTACAGGAGGTCTCCTTTAGCGAGCACCGCCTGCACCATATTTCGAGGCACCTTTGGCGCAAAAACAAGGTTGGGGAGGCTTCCATACTGATTTACATAACTTTGCTTCAGCGCACCGTCGCCCACGATGACGAACTCGATATCCGAATGTTCCTGCATGGCTTCGGCTGCTGCGAAAAGCACGTCCAAGGCATTGGTGATGCCAATAGTGCCGGCATGCACGACCTTGAATTTGTCATTGGATAGATAGCGTTCCGCATATTCGGTTGAAAGCTCGACAACGTCGCTGATATGCTCTTGGCTTACCCCCATTGGTATGCAATAAACCGGGCGGTCATGACCGAGCACTGCACGCACATGCGCAGCAAGATTTGGCATCGTCCCGACGATTATGTCTGCTTTCCTGTATGCAAGCCACTCTAGCCATGACAGACCTTTGATAAGCAGATTTTTATCACTGAAACCACCCTCCTCAACAATAGTGAGCGGCCATATATCTCGAACTTCAAAAACCAAGAGGCACTTGTATTTAAGTCGCAACAACAGCCCGTTGATGATAGTAAACAGCGATAGGCTTGAGATAATAACAACGTCCGGCCGTTCCAACTTGCTCTTGTCGAGCCAGAATAAATTCCATTCGAAGTGGAACCAGCTAAGGATTCTACGTAGTGACTTAGCAACCGAGTATTTCATCGTTTTCAGCCAAACGATCTTGACTCCATTGCTATCCAACACAGTAACCTTGCCACGAAGCACAGGAATATCTACAAGATTATTAGAGTCCGAACTGATAACAACGACATGATTTCCGGCGCGTTGCATTGCATCCATCAGGAACCAGCCCCGTCCGCCAGGACTGGTGGACGTCTTAGGCGAAAAATACTTCGTCACATACCAGATAGTCTTATTCATCAAGTCAGCTGGCCCGTCAGTCTTTGTAGAGCCGCGGGATGGCATTAACGATTTTGATCACCTCGGTAAAGTCCATACCCAGCGCATCAAGGTACCACCGGATATTCTGATAACGCGGCCTATTCTCTTCACGCACTAATTCGAGAGCGCGCTCACGGGTAATTTCACCTTCACGTACCTGATTACTACGGAAGGTATCGTGCTCAGAAAAGCCGGCAACCAAATAGTAGATGTAGTTGTACAGGCCCGCGGTACCATCACCGATCCGCCAGGTAGTACTGGTATCGATCGCCAGCTCCCAACCGTAATCGTTAATCAGCGTGTCATCGATAGCCTTCTCGTCCCAACGCCAGTAATCGAAGATGTGGTAATAGTCTTTCTTCTCGGTGAAGCTTCGATAGTACTCGCCTGACAAAGTATCCCACAGTGAACTGTTAAAATAACCGGGACTCTTCAGCATGGCTTTGAAACGCAGGCTTTGATATTCCATCTGTTTGCGCCAGCCGTGCATGTAGACACGTTTTTCTTCAAAAGCCGGCGGCACGCCGAGGAAGCCTGCCTTGAAGTGAGTAACTTCCAGTGGGTTCACCCCCCAGAGGTTCAAGCTCACACCGGTTTGCTGTTTTACCGTTTCGATATGCCGAAAGAAATGTTTGTCACCGGCGGTAAGAATACTGATCATTCCCAGATGCGGCGCTTTGAGCCATGCCTTGAGGTTGACGGCAATATTCTTACGCTTCTGGGCGATATCATCAGCCACGATGATATTTTCCACACCCAGCTCTGCGCTCATCCGGCTGATATTACGCCGGCCCAGGTCTGTGACCATGCCCCAGTCATAAGTATAAGTGACCGGGTTCATCTTCAGCTCTTTGACAATAAGGTGCAAACCATAGCAGCTGTCGCGCCCACCAGAGAACGGAACGATACAATCGGTAACGCCTGCACGGCGATACGACTCGACGAGATTGAAGAGCTCCTCCTTTGGCTTAGGGATATTACGCGGGGTGTAGTTATGGCAGTAATTGCAAACACCGTTGGCATCGAAGTCAATGAAGGGCATTGTCTCCGGAAGAATGCAGCGGGTGCAGCGGCGCAAGTTTGGTTGGGGGTGGAGCAATAGTTTTTCTTCTGCCGCTACAAACTGGAACGGCGGGATCAGGTTATGGACCCGCTGGTTAGTATCAGCAACACAAATATCCGAAGCGGCTGGCAAATCCAAAACAACAGCGTCTTTCCTAACCTGCTGGATTTCTGTGCAATCAATCTGGCTGAGCGGGAACATTTCCGAAGAGAAGCAAATGCCTTCTTTGGCGGACCCAACGTAAAGGCTACCGTTGTTCGAAAACAGCAGTGCTTTGCCCAAGCGGGGAATGACGATTGCACAGGCAATGACACCCTCACACATCGCAAGTATCTTTTCCGCCAGACCTTCGAGGCTGTCACTGAAATCCTCGAGGTGCTGCTCGGTGATTGCCGCAATCACCTCGCTGTCAATTTCAAGCGTGCGCGTGGGCCTGATGTGATTCCATACATCGGCATCATTCACGATAATTCCGTTGTGAATGACGCAAATTCCACCGCGGACAACTGGCTGGTTGTCCGCGAGGCCATTGGTGATAAGGCGGCTGTGGCCAAAGACGAATGCAGAATCAAACGGCTTGACCTCCGAGATCAACCTCTTGATGTCGTAGTCAGCCCGCTTTACCTGATAGCCAGAGCGATCCGCATAGATCAAACCACTGGAGTCACGCCCACGCTGCCTGGCATGCAAGGCCAGCGTCATCAGGCTCTCTTTATTAACTTTTTCCCCGCCGATGAAGCCAAAAATTCCACACATAGAACAGCCCGTATCAATTAGTTATTCCACTGCGAGCACAGCGGGTTGTAGTCTGGGCGGGACGCAGAGCCGGCTGAAGCCTACTCCAGACCGTCGAACCCTTGCTCCTGGGCACGAGCCTTATCCAAAACCGGAGCAGAGTCATCGCGTCACTTCGCACACTTTGCGTACCCACCAGGTTATCAGTGATTTACCGATGACAGGCACTGCTGGTACAAGGCCACTAACTTCTGCTCCTGTGCCTGCCAACTCAAAGGCGTCAGGCTTGCGAAACGGAAAGACGGCGCAGAACGCTCAAGCCTGAGGATGGCGTCCCGAATGTCATTGGCGCGCAGTTTACAGCACTCGCCAATCCCGTACTCAGTAAGCACAGAACGAATATCCGGGAAGTCAGATGCCAGCACCGGCACACCAGCAAAGCAATACTCGAAGAGCTTGTTCGGCAGGCAGTAGTAATCACTGAGCGAGACGTCCTGAACCAAACACAGCCCGAAGTCCGCAGACTGCACGATAGGAACGACTTGCGAGTGTGCCACGGCGTCATGCACGTGCATGTTCGGATGCAGAGCTTCCAGACGCTTGAGCTCATCGCTCAACTCGCCATAGCCGAGAAACACAATGTGCGATGACACTTGCGAATCCCTGAAGGCCTCAGTGAGCAAATCAATGCCGCGACCGTGGCCAAGGATCCCGACATAGACGAATATCTTGCGCTCGGCTGGGATGGAGAATTTTCCCCTTAGGTAGTCATCGTCCTGCTGAAGCCCATCGATAAATAGCGGCGAATTGAGGATTACCTCCGACCGCTTTGGCCCGATAGCCTCGTTATACCAACGCTCGATGGACGGACTAACCACAATTAAGGCATCGACGAATCGCCATAACACCTTTTCCATTCGAAAGGTAAGCAGGCCCTGTAGCCTGGTAAGGCCGTTGCGGTCGGATTCGAGCTCATGCGCATCGTAAATAAGCTTTGCGCCTGTGAAGAGCTTCACGATAACGCCCAAAGGAAGAACTAACGTGTCGTGACAATGGATTACATCGGGCCGCTGTCGAATGGCACGAGGCAGCATTTTGGCAACCAACTCGCAAAGCGATGCAACATGCCTGAGCGTGCGGGGCAGGAAGGTCAGCTTGCGAGAATGCAGTTCAATCGCGTCGATATTTGCCGTGAAAGAAATAGCTGACTTCTGCGCCCCCTCATCAAGCACAACCCCTATGCCACTGACCTCATAACCAGCCGCAACCAGCGCACCCATTTCCTTGAGAATTCGTGAGTCGGACTCGATGTCTGTATGTGTTAAATGCAGAGTTTTCTTCATGCTTAAATTTCATCTTTATATTCAATTTAGTGAATACAATTAGCTAACAAAGAGTATAAATCGCTATTAATACTCATCTCGGTAAAGCACGATATTATTAGCAAATAAGAAGGCTTCGCCAGCTGAAACTCTTTAAAAGCAAAGCATTCTATGGAGCAATTACTGCCAAAAATCTGCATACACTTAGCCAGTTCTTTGTTGGTATTAACATCTTACTCTTTGAAAAGCTTTTCTAAATCAGTGTAATTAGGATAAGTGAGCAGTACTGCCTTGTGCTTGCCATGAAACGTAAAAAAAGCCCCCGCAGCAACGGCAGATGCTTTAGCAGAGCGAACAGCGATATTGAAATCAGCCAAACTGGCAGCACCACCTTGCGCAATAACTGGAATATTCACCGCGCGGGAAACCTGCTCAATCAGTTCGAGGTCATAGCCCTTGGCTGTGCCCTCCCGATCTATCGCAGTAAGAACCAACTCACCTGCCCCCATTGCCTCAGCCTTCTTTGCATAGGCAACGGGGTCTAGGCCCGTTTTTCTCATTGCGCTATGGGTATAGACCTCATAACGCCCAAGAAGAGTTTTCTTAACGTCTATTGATACGACAATGCTCTGCGAGCCAGCAATACGACTACAATCTTTGATCAGCTGTGGTTGAATAAAAAACTGTGTATTAACAACTACTTTCTCTACACCTGAGCGAAATAAACGCTCTACTTGGCTGACCGAACTAACACCACCACCATAGGCAATCGGCATAAAAGCCTCAGAAGCCATATCTTCAATTAAACGATAGTCGGGCTCTCGATTATTAGCCGTGGCAGATATATCAAGAAAAACCAGCTCATCAACTTCCTTCTCGTTGAAGATACGAACAGCGTTGATCGGATCACCGACATATTTATGCTTCTTGAATTTCTCGCCCTTGACCAGCCCACCGTCCTGAAGAAGAAGCACGGGAATAACACGTGTTTTCAACATCTAGAGAGCTCAATAAAATTATGAAAAAGCCGCTTACCGAATTTGTGGCTTTTCTCCGGGTGAAACTGCACGCCAAAAATATTATTTTTTTGTACAGCGCAAGCAAAATCATTACCATAATGGCAAAGCGCTAAAACATCATCATCAATCACATTAGTAGCACGATATGAATGCACAAAATAGAACCTTTCCCTAGCAGCCTTGAGTGAAAATAAAGGATTGTCCTTTGTAACCCAAGCCTCATTCCAGCCCATATGAGGTACGACAAGACGTTCGCCGGCCTCTAGTCCTGAAAAGTCAAAACGTTTGATCTGCCCAGTCATCCAACCTAAGCCAGGCAACTCACCCTCGTCACTGCTTTCAAATAGCAGCTGCATACCCAAGCACACACCCAGAAAAGGTACTTTATTTTCAAGTACAAGCGACTCCAAAACAAAACGAAAAGGCTCCAAACGTGTCATGCCATGGTCGAAAGCACCAACACCAGGCAAGATAATGGCCTTTGCATCAACGAGCCTTTCAGAATTATCAACAACCTCTGATTGAGCACCCAAGTAACGCAACATATTTTTGATAGAGCCGCAATTACCCATACCATAGTCAATAATTTTTATCACAGAAAGCTTCCTGTCATACGCTTAAAGCCCTGCACTCTTTTGGCCTCCACGTGTTCTCCTTAGCGTAAGCACATCGCCCTCTAGACAAATTTAGACACGTGACCACTCTAAATTTCAAATTTCAGCAAAATATGAAGCTATAAACACTTTAAGACAACGTTTAAGCCATGGTGTCGTACAACAGCTATGTTCCCCCTGACTCTAACCAAGCCAGGCAGCCCAGAAAATAGAAATGATGAAACCAAAAATCATAACCAATACAACCAATACAACTACCGACTTCAGCCGGACACAATACAAACAACAAGCCAGCACTAAGCTAATGAAAGAACGGCAGCACGCACTCCATATCAGCAAACACTCCCTCTCGCCACATGAAAATCTACAACCCGCTAAAACACCATAACTTTACCGCCTACGCCTAACAAAACGCTTTAAACCTCTAAAAAAATCATGCACGGAAGTTTGATTTGGGTAATCGGAAAACACCTTGTTCGGAAGTTTAATAAAAGACTCTAACTCCCCACTCTTTAAGCCCAGCTTCTTCTCAATATAAAATATATCCTCAACGAGCTCATGAGCGTCATATAGAGGCTTTTCAAGTTCCTTAACCGCCTCGACTCTAGACATCTGACCCGCAACAATCATGCTGGAGAAATGCGCCTTCCTTTTATCGTACCCAAACTTCTCGGGCAAATAATGTGCTTGAAAGAATTTCGTCCACTTTGACTCATGGTGCTTCCCACCATAATATCGCCACTCATAATTCTTTTCGAGAAATGAAATGGCTTCATTTTTATTGTAATTTAAAAAATTTAACGGCGTAACAACTACCATCTTTTTAAAATATGGCCAATATATTTTATTTTCCCAGAAACTCATAAGGGGAAAACTCTTGAGCCTCACCCTCCCAAACTTATTATGGATGGCTTTTATCTGGATACTATCATCTGCACCATAACCCCAAGCAGCAGGCAATATCGACTCACTACTTAAATTACTGCCAGTCAGGGTATACTTAATTTTCTCCTTATCGGCCAACTCATACAATTTTGCAAAAAAAGCATGGTCTTGCGGTACATCTTGGTTAGCTAAGGACGACTTCAGATACGCGACCTGAAGATCCTTCATCTCAGACCAATCAACCACATATGTATGTAAGTCCAGGCCAAGCTTGTTAACCATTTTCTCAATATTACTGACTGCAATTTCCGAATTCCAGCCGGCATCAACATGAACCACCAAAGGATTCAGCTTCATTTCTACCTTAGCCACATGTAGCAAATAACTACTGTCAACACCACCGCTCACGCCGATGATGCAGTCATACTCTTTATTTTCCCCATATTTCCGGATCTCTTCAGCAATGGCACCTAAGAACTTTTGCCCTTGTTCGTCGGGAAACCAACCTTTACGCAACTTATCTTTGGCGGTACGACAATGGTTACACTCACCAAGGTCATCGAACTCGATCTCTGGATCGCTTGCATCCATTACACACACCGAACACACTTTATACATATAATTCACCTACATATTAAAAGCTCGAATACTGCCCTCAAGCTGAGTAGCCCATTGCTGATTTCTTTCCATGTGCATCCCAAGCGGCATCCACTAGACCGCCGCACTGAAGCCCTCAATCGGCTACATTACGATGGTGTCATTCATTTCGAGTGCCCAAAGAATAGCTGCTACCAATACGAAATATACTATTGGCAAGCACCACAAAGCACAACGTTACCTCAGCTAAAAAAAGCCTGAAGCTCAGTTACCACCCGCTGTTGCTGTGCAGGTTCTATCCCGTACCAAATCGGTAACCGCAATAGGCGTTCGCTTTCTTTAACTGTGTAGATTACCTCACCATTGAAACGACCAAATTCTCGTCCGGCTTTAGAGCTGTGTAGCGGAATATAATGAAATACAGATAGTATATCCCGAGACTTTAGATGTTTTAAAAGTTCGCTACGTATGCCGAGGTTATTTACCTTCAAGTAAAACATATGGCCATTGTGTTTACAGAGGCTTGGTATAAAAGGCAGTTCTACATGACCTTGCTTTTCTAATGAAATAAAAGACTGGTAGTACGCACTCCAAGCATCAAGGCGATTTTGGTTTATTTCATTAGCTCGCTCTAACTGCCCCCACAGATAGGCTGCGCTAATGTCGTTAAGCAAATAGCTGCTGCCGATGTCAACCCAGCCATACTTATCAATCATGCCACGGAAGAACTGGCTGCGATCTGTGCCTTTTTCACGGATAACTTCAGCTCTGTCGATGAACCTGGCATCATTGATAATCAATAGGCCACCTTCACCGCCACTAGAGTAATTTTTAGTTTCATGAAAGCTAAACGCAGCTAGGTGACCAATGGATCCCAGTGCCTTGCCTTTGTAGCTACTCATCATGCCCTGTGCGGCATCTTCAATTACATACAGTTGATGACGAGCGGCAATTTCCATAATCGCATCCATTTCACAAGCCACACCTGCATAGTGGACGGGAACTATTGCTTTGGTTTTATTGGTAATAGCCGCCTCAATCAGACGCTCATCAATATTCATGGTGTCAGGACGGATATCTACAAATACGATTCGCGCACCTCGTAACACAAAAGCATTTGCGGTACTTACAAAAGTGTAGCTGGGCATAATAATTTCATCACCCGGCTGAGTATCTATGAGAATGGCTGCCATCTCCAAAGCAGCTGTACATGATGGTGTAAGTAGCGACTTTTCACATGGAAGAGTTCGTTCAAACCATGCTTGACATTTCCTAGAGAAAGGGCCGTCGCCGGACATTTGCGCATTGCGCATTGACTCTAGGACATATCGATCCTCGTTACCTGTAAATGGCGGCTTATTGAACGGAATCATTTTTCATCTCGTTTAAAAACTTCTTTTCAAGCTCTAGCAAGGCCTGCTTACGCTCTTTTACTCTGCGGGCAGGATTACCTACATAAACCCCCCAAGGCTGCGTGCTTTTATTCACTAAGGTCATTGCACCAATTGAGCAACCGTCGGCAATTTCAACGCCAGGAAACACTATAGAACCCGCACCAACGATAACATGACGTCCAAGGGTAACAGCACGCTTAGATTCATTTTTGTAACCAGAGGGAACTGTAGGATTGGTTAATGTTCTTCCAGAATAATCATCAGACTGGCTAAATATCTGGACTTGGTAGGCAAGCCCCGAAAAATCACTCATATATATACCCTTTTCCCCTCCAGCCAAAAGACAAAAAGGTGCTATATGAACGTGCCTTCCAATCGACACTTTTCCTGAGATAACGCAAAAATCATCAATACGGGAATTATCACCGATCTCAATCTGATCGACATTGTAAAGGCTAGCCTTACTACTAATCCTTACATTTCTCCCCAGAGATTTAAGACCAATTTCTTTTAATTCATATTCAGTAAGATAGGCCATTATGCAAAGATTCTTTCAAGTTGATTTATCAGGTTTCCCTTAGAAAAGTACTCTCGCACTTTACTTTTATTATCATCTGAGCAAACTCTTCCTAGACTAGAGAATCTAAGAGTATCGCCCACCACTATCCCCATATCCTGAAAGAGCTGCCATTGAGTTACATCACTGCGCAAGTATACGGTTTTGCCTAACCCAACCAATACAATTGTATTACCCATTGCTTGTTGTCGCTTATGATTAAAAATTGCAATATCTATACTTCCAAGCAACTCAAGATATTTTTGAAATGGAATAAACTCTGTTAACGGTTTGAACTTATCACCGAACCATTCCTTACCAAACCCTATTACTTGCTGCGCATACACTTGGTCGCCATACGAAAGCGGCACGTAAATAGAAATATCTTTATCTCTAAAAGGCAACAGCTTTGCCAAAGCCTCTTCGTGATTGTTTCCAGCATCAGCCGAATTCCCAACAAGTATATTAATGCTATTGTTCTTTTTTGGCTGTACCGCATATTCTTTGTATAAGTTACTGGTATACATAATGCACTCATGATACACGCCTTTCGCCCCATACCAAAGCCGTGCCAGATCCACATCACCTTTTATATAACTAACTAAATTCCCCATATTTTTTATTACAGGGCGTCGGAAAAACTCTTCTTTACGCCATCGCTTAGTCTGCTCACCCTGCCTAAACACATACAAATCCCCTCCCCATATAATCCAGTAGCATTTTTTCAGTAGCCATGGGCAAAAGAATAATATCTGAACCAATCTAATATCAGTCAAGCCGTGAATTATTATTTTATTTGCCTGATGCATTTTTATCAAACACTTTGCAAGATGTATTAAGCGACCTATCTTTGAACGGCCTGCCAAATGAACATTAGACGAAAGGGGTAAATCCTTATCTGCCATGTTGCTATCCAGCAAGAATTCATGACCACTGAAATTGAAGCTTCCCTTAATAAGCCCTACAAAGTCAGTAATTATGTTATCACAACTGCCAATATGGAGAATTTTCATGGATATCTCTACAAGGTTCCGCTACTGACTGTGTAGACACCAGCTACTTGAGTATGCTAGCAGGTGATATTTGCAACTCATTATTAGATCAGACCGCAATCATTAGCATCTCTTGATTGAACCCAAGATTAATTTTGTTATTCTCATTGCATCGCATCATATCTAAAAGCACCAGGGGCATTGAGGCCTCGTCAAACAGTATTTGCGGAACATAGTCAAACCTGAACACTTCCTCTTTTGAGGTTGTCACTTGAACAGCTCTAACACCAAGCACTGCCGCTTCATACAAAACAGTGCTCTGAAAGCCTAATACCAAATCTACGCTCTCAATAATATCTGCGACTACACCGTCTATCATCTCAACGTGATTTTCTAGAAAAAATCTTGAGATCTTTTCGTTGTCAACGTCCCATGGATGCAATTTCAACTGAAAAACAATACCTCTGCTTTTAAAAAAGCTATATAGAAACAATATTATATCTTTTTCTTTATCTTCCTTATCACTCAAAGGATTGCTGAAAAATACAACTTTCGTATCGACCCTTCCCGCCTTTCTAACAAGCCACCTTTTATTAAAACCAGCAACGTAATCTTTACTGTAAATTGGGCAGCCAAAGTAGAAAGGCTTAACATGCTTTAGCATAGCGGAAATCTTTGACGCTTCAGATTCTGACCAACAGATATATTTGGTCGAAACAAGCCCATACGTATAAAGCTCTGAAAAGTTCTGAATATAACCATGAGGTATGGTTGTTACATCTATACCGTCTCTCTTGGCTATGCTTGCCAAGCAAGCATAAATAGAGTCCGAATAATCAGTAACATAAAGCTCCCTCAAACCCACAGCATCAAACAGGGCATGCGCGCTTTTAACAAAGGCTTTCAGGCCCTGTGTTGTTTTTATATCTTTCTTTATTTCAGACCAGAGAGAAAACACATCAGCATAATTTTTATGCAAAACCACTGCAAACAAGCCCTTCCTCTCAGCCAAACCTTTAAAATAACGAGTGAAATTTACTTTTCTCATAAAAATGAATTTTAGAGTCTTGCTAAACTTGCTTTCTATTTTGCTTTCTAGAAACGCAAACTTGGTGCAACAGTTTAGATTTATCACCGGAAATTTTGGGCGAAGAGCCCAGCGCAATATATCTAGATAATAGCTATATATAACGTCTTTTCTTTCAACTCTAGCATTTGCCAAGACGTACTCATTCAGAGCCAAATCATCATTAAAAAGCAACCTCAAATAGCAGTAATAAAAATAAAATAGCTCTGCTTCATCCGCTTTTACCATCAGCTTCTCTTGAAGATTTAGTATATTTTGATCTTTCATGCAGCCTCTTTTTGCACAGCACTGCGCTGCGACCATATAATCATGGGTGGCATCAATCTCATTACAACCCCACGCTACTTTACTTAGTTAGTAATAAGCCATCCTGCATCCTGATGCCAGGCTACTGGAGATCATCGGCTGCCGCTGCTCTCCACGTGCTTTATTAGTGGTAGGTCGATGACTTCTAAGGAGGCGGTCTTGTAGGCCGGGACATTGAGGTCTTTCAGCAGGTCAAAAGCGGTACTGTCGAACGATGGGCTGAAGGTAGTGCTATGCAGCTGCATCCATACTCGAACAGCGGCTTTTGCCACTCCCAAATCTGGGCCTCCGGGTAAAGCTCGTAAGGGTTTATCCATCCCACAGCCGGCCACAATTGAGGGTGATGGTAGACAGAAAGCTCGGCAACAGCGCAGAGAGGATAGTCAAGCCCGATCCCTTTCCCAGCAACTGAAATTTTAGAAATCATGAATTTTGCGGGATTTTGCGGCATTCTTCGTGCGTTGTCTGCCATTCGATAGCTAGGACCAACAACACCTCATCATCCCAGTGAAAATTACATATATTCTCCTTATCATGGGCCGTCCTTCCATCTGCATCACCCATGTACTTACGCGCCAAAAGCCTCTTCAGACACCGGGGTTTGGGCTCTAATATCTCTAAAAACCCTTCTCCCGATGATCCTCGTCAGGTGTTTAGGGCTTAATCCATAACCTGGGCGAACGCTTCGTACCGCATCCGCCGTTAAGATTTCGCCAGCTTTAAGGTCCCTCACAAAATAAAGAGAGCGGCGGAACTTCGCATTGCCAAGCTCACTGGACTTCCGCCCATAGTCCACCTTGCCTAACGCTGCCCATGCCGTCTTGCTATGACGGCATAGTGCCGTGAGTTCGGCAGGCTCCAGCGAAAAACTGTCATCCGGCCCACCGCCGTCTCGGTCGAGTGTGAAGTGTTTTTCGATAATAGATGCGCCGAGCGCTACGCTTGTGATGGCGGTGGTATTATCCAATGTGTGATCGGAGAGCCCAGTGACTAAGCCATAACGCTGAATCATGTCAGGGATAGTGCGCAAATTGTAATCTGCCGCTGGAGCAGGATAGCCGCTGACGCAGTGGAGTATGGCCAGTTCTTTGCACCCCCCCTCCCGAGCAGCCTCGATAGCTTCCTGGATTTCCTCGACATCGGCCATACCGGTGGAGATGATCATCGGCTTGCCCGTGCTGGCCACATACTTGATCAGCGGCAGGTCGACGGCTTCGAACGAGGCGATCTTGTACGCCGGGGCATTTAGATCTTCGAGCAGGTCGACAGCAGTGTTGTCAAACGGTGAGCTGAAGATGGTGATCTCCAGCTTTCTTGCATGCTCGAACAGCGGCTTGTGCCACGCCCAGGGCATATGGGCTTCCTGGTAAAGCTGATATAGAGTCTTGCCATCCCATAATCCACCTTGAATCCGAAATTCTTCAGCATCGCAATTGAGTGTGATGGTATCGGCGGTATAGGTCTGCAGCTTGATGGCGTCGGCGCCCGCCTTCTTAGCTTCTTCGATAATTGTCAGCGCGGTTTCCAGCTTGCCGTTATGGTTGGCGGAAAGCTCGGCGATGATGTAAGGAGGCACGTCGGCAGCGATGCGGCGCTCGGCAATATGTATTGCGGGTAGGCTCATGGGCGTTCCTCATAGATTGCAGGCGGTACGCAGGTAATGTATTCCTGCGCACTGCGAAAAAATCGGGTACCTGGTACCGGTGGACTATAAGCCGGTAGCGGTGGAGTGTGCTCGGTGCCGACCGTGTCCTGAATCCACCAACGTAGATCGCAGAAACCCATCTTGTCGCGAAAAACCAGAGTGCTGGAAAGGCGCGGATTGATCTCAAATAGGCATGGTCCATCCGTAGTCAGGCGGAGTTGTACATTAATCGCACCATCGAGCTCGAGGTGCCTAGCGATTGCTGCAACATAATTTTCTATTCGAGGGTCGGTAATTACCTCTCCGCGCGCCGTCAGCCCGCCCGACAGCGTGCGTCGGAGCATGAGTATCTGTGTGCCTCGGACTTCCGAATGGTAGGCAGCGCAGGTGTATTCTTGGTCATCAGGGGCGAGGTATTCCTGCCAGATTTGACTAGGAATAGCGCACTGGCTGAATGTCTGCGCATCGTCGATCCGCTGAATTTGCTTGCTGCCTTGTCCGGCGCGCGGCTTGACAATCACAGGGTATGCGGGCGGGGTGGTGACTCCAACGATGCCGTTTTTCGGAACACGAAGCCCGCATCCTGAGAGGAATGTCATGCATGCACGCTTATCCAGCGAGCGGTCGACGGCGTGGCGGTTGGCGATGAGGATTCGAGCATCAGCTATCTTCAGCAAGCCGTGCTTGCTGAGCAAAGAGATCTCGGCCTCGCTAGTAGGGACGAACAGGCCGATGTTATGGCGCTCAATGTGAAGTGTAAGCCAGCTCAGATAGGTTTTGTCGGTCGCGCGAGGCGCCACAACGTGGTGGTCGAACACGAATTCACCGGGGTGTTCGGAGTGAATGTCGATGCCGTACAGCCGGCCTTTCCATCCCCAGTCGCGCAGGATGCGGCCGGCGCCGAAGCCAATGTCGCCCGCGATACCGCTAATGAGGACATTCACAATGTTCTCCTGGTCATTATTTTGTGTAGGTAGCCAAGTGCGGGATCTCGCACCTGGGCAGCGGCAATCACGTGGCCGAATTCATAAGGGACGCGCTTGAAGCGTACAACGCGATTAGCGAGGTCGATCAGTGCATAGCAGGCCTGCCCGCCGTAGTCACGAGGCTGCCCGACAGAGCCGGGGTTCAACAGGACGCGTCCATCCATATGGTGGATAAACGGATAATGCGTATGGCCCAGAACGGTAAAATCGCGACCGGCGTGACAGCGGGCAAGAACATCCGCAGCGGCTTCTGGGTAGATGTACTCATCGGTTGCTGCAGGGCTGCCGTGATGCACGGAAAAGTGAATGCCCTCAAGCGTCAGTTCTGCTCTGACAGGCAAATGCAGGAGCCATTGCAACTCGTCGTCAGATAGCGTGTCCCGGCAGACGTCGTAGCCCGAGCCATATTTCTCCCGGTAGCGTTCAGCGGCGACAGGGCTGATCAGGGTTTCTGCCAGAATGTCTTCGTGATTACCGCGGATGCAGGTTACGCAGGCGTCGTGCATCAGACGCTGAATGACCGGCCCGGGCCAATAATAATAGCCAACCAAATCTCCCGCGACGATAAAGTGCTCAACTGCTTCGTTTCTGCAATCCGCCAGCACGGCTTCCAATGCATGAATGTTCGCGTGAATATCCGCAAGTATGGCAACTCTCATAGCAAATGGCGCTTCATCAACAAAACCCACCCCGGCTGCGACCAGCCAGAAATTTTATTTAAACATTAGCCTGCGGTCGTAAATACGCTATCAGGTTTCGACCCAGCCCGACCTCAGCCAAAGACGTATAGAAACGGTTAGCTGTGTCTAGCCCAGATAAACTAATTAAGTATTCAAGCCTCAGCCGTGCCCTATGAGCAGCAGGGCCGAGTGATCGATCAGTGACGTAATTTGAGCCCGCATGCGCAAGATAAAAGTCGATCGGGAAGTCGCCCTGCAGGTTAAGGCAATCCCAACCTGTCGCAGCCGCTATATTCTTGAGACTTTCTTTCGTGAAATAACTGATATGGTCTGGAATCGCAATCCAGAACCGTTCAGGAATGCCACCACTTTCCAAGAGCGCCTCGTGGTAAGCATTTCCATCGTTAGGTACGGTTATTACTAGAACTCCTTCGTACGCTAGGATCTGGCGCAATGAACGAAGAAGGCCGACAGGATCAAGCACATGCTCAAGCACGTTACCCAACCAAACGAGGTTATATCTCTCACCTGCAGTAATCTGAGATTCTAGGAGCTGAAAAACGTCACCTTGCTGAACGAAAGGAAGGCAGTCCGGGTTCATCTGTTCAACACCGGCGCGGCTAAAATCAATGCCGGCAACCTGCCACCCCAATGATCGAAAATGACTGAGGACAAAGCCTTCCCCACATCCCACATCAAGCATCCTGCCGCAGAAATCACTCCCTAAGAGAGCACGAGCTTGCGATGCACGCTGCGCAATCCGAAGTCCAATAACCTCGCTTTCAAGGGTTGAGTAGCTCTTGCGGTAGCTGGAGGATTCGTTCTGGTAGTAAGTCTTTTCGTAATAGGCGGCGAGTGATTGTGGCGATGGTTTTTCTGACAGTTCAAGAAAACCCAGCTCATGCCTTTTTAGTCTTGAATCCTTCATAGCTTATCGCCCGTTTCTTATGATCGATATCACGTTAAATTAATTCTCGTAGCGAAAACACACCCGTCAATTTATGAACGCGACCAGTATTAATAGCCAACCAAATACCAGTTGCAATCCCTGCAATTAACCAGCACGATTTTCAACAACAATATTCGCGTGGATGACCGCGAAAATCGCGGCTGTCATGGCAGTTGGCTCTTCATCAAAAGAATAAGCTCGACAGCTACCGCATGAGGTGCTTTCAGCAAGCCTTCCGTCTTATAAGAACGAAATGCTGCGACGTCAGGCATATCGGCTTCCTGCTGACCTCTTATAAGTTTCTGCATTGACGTATCCATAATTCCGGGGTCGGAATGGACGACCTTCACATGCGGATTTTCTAGCGCCAGCACATCTAGTGCCATTTTATAGGCTGCCTTGCTAGTACAGTAAGCCTGCCAGCCGCGAATCGGTCGGCGAGCCGCGCCGCTGCTTACATCAAGAATAAGAAAAGGACGGCGTTGCGCATGCGCAATGTCGGCGAGGGTGTTGGCGATGATTAGAGGGACTAGGCAGTTGATCCGCATAGCACGCTCGAGGCCGGAAAGTGCGAGGCCTGAAGCTTTGCCAATGGGCTCGATGATTGAGGCGTTACTGATGAAGGCCAGAGGGCCCTCGGATGTCGATTGCACGATGCGCCGCAGTAAGGCCAACGCACTTTCCAGCGCCTCGGAATTCCCACCGAGATCCACCTCGACGAACTCTATTTGCGCAGATGCTGTTTTCGCCACAGCGGCGATGCGCTTTAGATCGCGCCCCAGACCAACTACGGGATAGGCCTGAGATACGAGTTGGTTGAATAATTCAAGGCCCAGGCCGCGCGTTGGGCCAGAGAGGATGACCGTTGGAGGGGCAATATTGTTAGGATCGTTCATCGGAATCATACCAATTGCGCGCATACGCGCGAGGCGCCGCAGCCATCTGTCACACGGGCGGCAGCGACGGCGTACGCTTCAAGGTTGTCCATCAACTCAACGTGCTGCGCACGGAACTGTGCCGCGTCTGGTTCGCTCAGTGCGGCCTGATCGAGTTCTACAGTTGCACTAGCTGAGGCCAATGCGGCAATGACCGTGCGTTGGTTAGCTGCGGTGCATATGAGCAGACTCGGAACGCCAAGGCAACAGAGCTCCCAAGAGGTGCTGCCTGCTGCCCCTATCGCCAAATCACTATCGGCCATCAGTTGCGCCATGTCGTCGACCCCAACCAGCACCCGAGTCGGCCATGGCATGCCTTGCGCTTGGTTTCGCACGTCATCCAGCCACGGCGCCGTTGCACCCATGACCACCGTGATCCGGCAACCGGCAGGCGGGGGGCTGTTGCGCAATGCCTCCAGCACCTGTCCGGTAGCATTGTCCTTGTCGACGCCTCCCATAGTGATCAAAAGCTTGCGCAACTGAGGCGTGACACGACGTTCAAGGCTGTAGGCGCGCAGGACTGCGAATTCCGGGCGCAGCAACGCATATTGCGAGCCACACAAGAGCCGACAGTGATCTGGCACCCAGGCTCGGTAATCCTCTGACTGGCGCCCAAAAGTCTGGTCGAGGAGCAGATCACATATATGCAGCCTATCGACCAAGTCGTCAATCACCATCAATTTGCGAGAGTGCCGTTTGAGGATCTGTTCCCAGCAGGCATCCAGCGCGTAGTGGTCTACGATCAACCAATCGGGCTGCAGTGCAGCGAGAATCGGAATGCAAGCTTCCGCATCCTCTGCCTGTGTTGCGCCAAGCCAGTGGCTGTGAGCCAGACCTTGCTCACCGCTTGCAGCCTTAATCGCGAGCGAGCTCTCTTCTACCGCATCAGGTTCGGTGCGAGCTGCCAAGACATGAACGATATAACCCTTGTTACGGATCAGCTCGATTAAATTGCCCTGGTGTTCGCGACAGAGAAACTGGCAGTCGGCGCCTCGCGTGACAAGAGCATCGGCCAATGTCAGGCAGCGCATAACATGGCCGGTCCCGATCTGCAGGGAGGCGTCGGCGCGAAAACAGATCTTCAACGCCATTAGTTAAGGCGTTTAAAGCCGCTGTGGCAAACCGGCCCCTTGAGCAACGGTTCAACCGGTCGCCCCTCTTCGCATTCTTTGATAAGGGCAAAAATCGGCTCCAGCTCGGCAAAATAGCCCTCCACGACCGCAGGCGTGTGTTCTGTACTGACATAAACGGCATTGCTAACCAGATACCCCTTGGCCAGCATTTCCTGACTGATCAGGGTTTTGTATTGCAACGCCTGCTGGCTGGTGAAGGAGAAACCCGTCAGCGCAGGGAGCCCCCAGTGAGAAACACCCAGTCCATGCTTGTCGGCCAGCTTCTGCCAACCGGCACGAATATCGAGACCGGTCTGAGTAATCTGCTCCCAGGAGCGCAGTCTTTCCATGACCTCTAATGTCTTCAGGGCAGCAGTAGGCCCGATGCGCTCGGTCCAGAATGTGCTGCTTATGAAGGTTGATTGCGCCGCCTCCATCACCTCACGACGACCGATGGTTGCCGTGATTGCATAGCCGTTACCCAATGCCTTGCCGAACATGGCCATATCAGGCTCAACACCATACATCTTGTGCAGACCACCGAACGTCTGGCGAAAGCCGGACGTGCATTCATCGAAGATGAGAACTATACCCCGCTCAGTGGCGAGCTTGCGCACCTTGTGCAGGAAGTCGTCTTCCGGCCCCATGTTGCGCGCCACTTCCATTTTGATTACGCCTATATCATGGCGGCCGACCAGATCTTCCAACTCGGCGAAATTGTTGTAAGTGAAAGGGAATACCGTACCCCGAAGGTTACTCGGAACCCCTTTAGGCTCGAGGCCTGGCAAAAGGTGACCGGCCAGATTCTCATCATCGCCAAGGTTGGCGGACAGATACCAATCGTGCCAACCGTGGTAGCCACATACGGCAACCTTATCCTTGCCACTAGCGGCGCGGGCGATGCGAATCGCAATCGCATTAGCTTCTCCACCGGAGCGCGCGAAGCGGGCCATGTCAGCCCAGGGGTGCAGCTCAATGAGCTTCTCAGCCAACCATACTTCTTCCGGGCAGTTCAGTGTGGACATATTGCCCGCCGTAACGGTGGCACGAACAGCGTCATCCACTTCGGGGTGACCATATCCCAGAGAGTTGGTGCCGACGCCCATGATGCACATGTCAATAAACTCATTGCCGTCCAGGTCCCATACTTTGCAGCCCTTGGCTTTGCTGAAATAGGCCGGCCACCGCTCTGGAAGAAACATTTCTGCTCGTTTGGACAACAGCATATTGCCGCCCGGAATAACATGCTTAGCTCGCTTCCAAAGTTTCTGACCGGTGCTCATTACAGCTCCTTCGTTGCGCATAAGGTTCTGGTTGGTGGCAAAAAGCTCGGGTTTGCTGCGTTGCAGTTCCACGATCTCATGCCAATTGAAATGAAAGTCTGGAGCGAAATGCTCGAAGACGCGACGTACGACCTCCAGATCAGCAGGTTCATCTACTGTCCAACGCCTGCTGGAAAGGTCTTCGCTATGAGAGATTGACCCGGTACGAAAAATCCCAGACTCACGCAGGTAGGGCGTTACGTGCTCATGATCAAAAGCTGAACAAGTCTCTGCGGCGGCCCGCTCTAGCGCTCCAAGCATGAAGACCTCTACATCCAGCCCATCCGGGTAGCTTGGCGGCCGGGTATTACTTAAATAGTCGACATCCGCTGTATGGAAATGCCGGATTATTTCATCAACCAAGCCCGGATCAACCAGCGGGCAATCACCTGTGATGCGTACGATCAATTCTGCCGCATTGGCTCTAGCAGCTTGCAGGTATCGCTGTAGTACATCCTGCTCACTACCCTGCTCACAAACAAAGCCCAGGCTCCGGACATGATCGATCAACGGCTGGTTGCGCTTGTCGACCGAGGTGGCCACGACTATCTGATCGATTTCCTCGGAGCGCGCCAATCGTTTCAGCAACAACTCGATCATCGGCACCCCGACAATCGGCTTCATGACCTTATCGGGCAGCCGGGTAGAGCCCATGCGCGCCTGCACAATGGCAACAGTTTTCATAAATGATTCCAAAGAGAAGGATTCAACAGTTCAATATCTAAGCACTCCAGCTCAGGCGGAACCGGTAAGCAAGGCGCTGTCGCAGCCTGGAGAATTTCCTGCCATTGCGCGAGGGAATCCACACCCACTACCACTCGTTCGATCTCCGCGGTTCCCATCGCATGACGCAGGCACGCCTGTAATGGAGATTGCTCACTCTCGGCCAGCCAACGCTCCCATCGAGACCACAGGGCCTCCCAGCGAGCGAACTTGTCCGGACGTTCCCCTGACTTCATCAACAGCAACCCTTGCATGAAAACAGACCGTACGTGTAGAACTGTCCCCTCGCGCTGCAGTCGCTCAAGCCATCCCGAACGTATAAGCCGCTTATCGAAGATATTAAAAGGTGCTTGAATCAGGTCGAAATGATAGCGCTGGCAGAGCGAATCTAGCTCTTCTGGACCATAGACCGAGATACCGATACGGCGCGTCAGCTTCTGCTCACGTAGAGTCTGCAGAGCTCCGAACAATTCAGCCCCGTGCGCCTCAAGCAACTGTGCCGGACGGTGCAGCAATAGCCCATCTACAGCCGATATTCCGAGTCGTTCCAACGAAGCGTGGAGTTGCGACTGGACCCAGCCGATTACATCGAGACAGTCGGCAGGAACCTCCGGCAGCTTGGTCACGACAGCAAATCCTTGCAGATTCTGCTGGCCGAGGACCTTTTCACTTTCACCGTAGGCGGTTGCGGTATCCAGGGTTCGCACCCCGGCCTGTCGAGCGGACTCTAAGATCAGGCCAACTTCTTCAGGCGACACCTGCCCTGACTGATTGGCTATGCCATATTTCAGACCAAACTGAGCGGTTCCCAGCGCAAACTTAGCGAGCATGATTAGACTCTAACTCAGTTAACAAACTATCATTTTTTAAATGCGCAGCATCAATAAGCCTCTTAACCTTCCGGGCCATAGCCTCATGCTTTTTTATTCCTTTAAGCACACCATTTGCGATCACCTCACCGGGCCACAGGTGACCGTCACGCCGCTCAATTAGCCGTAAAAAATCCTGCAAAACAACGCTGATCAGAATTGAATCGGTAACATCCCAACCATGAACGAAACCATTCCTTAAAAACCCTTCCACCTTGAAACCGACGACTTCTAAGGCTCTATTCCATGATTCCAAGCCCGGATAAGCTTGACCAGCCCAGACACGTTTCATACCAAGACGTTTAAAAGCGTGCTCCACAACTAGCGCCATAGCCTCTAGAGCCGCCATAGGCGAATTTTTGCTTTTTACGGGACACACTAACGATATTTGACAAGAAGATTTTTCATAATTTATCTCAGACAAGCTAATCACGCCAAGCAATACGCCATCTTTACCTTTTATCAACACAATAAACCTATTGCTTTTTAAAGCATTGAAATAAAACTCTCTTTGCTCATCAACGGTATTTGGGAACTTACCTTGATCAAGAAATTGCGTATTTTTTTGGCTATTGAACCAGCCCGCCCATATAGGGAAATCCTCTTCAGAGGGAACACAAAGATCAATTTTTTCACCTTCGATAAAGATATTATTCATTCGCCTCCCCTCGCGATTGCGGCCCGGAGAGCGGACGCAACCTGCTCAATATCTGAAATCTCTAAAGATGAAAACATTGGCAAACTGATGGCTTCGGCGTAATAGCGCTCGGCCTCGGGAAAGTCACCAACCTTAAACCCGATATGTCGGTAATACGGCTGAGTGTGCACAGGAATGTAGTGCAGGTTCACGCCAATACCCTGTTCCCGCAGGGATCCAAAAACCTGGCAATGTGTCTTGGCAATCTGGTCAAGTTGCAGACGGATGACATAGAGGTGAAGGCCCGAGTAGCTGTCCGGATGCTGCCAGGGCTTGATGACGGGCAGGTCGGCAAGCAGATCGTCATAGCGACGGGCCAGCTGATGCCGGCGAGCCACATATTGATCGAGGCGCTGCATCTGGGTGACGCCCAGTGCTGCTTGCAGCTCAGTCATTCGATAGTTGAAGCCCAGATCGATCTGCTGGTAGTACCAGGGCCCGTCAGCATCATGCGTCATCTGCGCGGGGTCGCGAGTGATACCGTGGCTGCGTAGCAGCGTCATCTTGTTCGCCAGCTTGGCATCGTTAGTCAGTGCCATGCCGCCTTCGGCAGTGGTGATGATCTTAACGGGGTGGAAACTGAAAACGGTGATGTCGCTATAACGACAGTTGCCGATGAATTCACCGCGATATTTGCCGCCAATGGCATGGGAAGCGTCTTCGATGACTTTGAAATCGTAGCGTTGCGCCAGGGCATGGATAGCCTGCATATCGCACGGCTGCCCACAGAGGTGCACTGCTACTAGCACTTTCGGCAAGGTACCGTTCTGCTCGGCCTGCTCCAGTTTGTGAGCCAGTGCCTTGGGACAAAGGTTGTAAGTGCATGGGTCGATATCGACGAAATCAACCTTTGCCCCGCAATAGAGCCCGCAGTTGGCGGAGGCCACAAAGGTAATTGGACTGGTCCAAAGATAGTCACCGCTATCAAGCCCCAGCGCCAGGCAAGCGATATGCAGCGCGGAGGTAGCGCTATTTACCGCCAGTGCGTGCGTTGCGCCGACGTGATTGGCCACAGCCTGCTCGAAGCGCGGAACCATCGGACCCTGGGTAAGGAAGTCCGAGCTCAGGACTTCGACAACAGCGTCAATATCAGCCTGGGTGATGTCCTGGCGACCATAGGGGATCATCAGATTTTTCCGATATTGTCGCGATTGTCGTTAATCCACGCCTGCAGCTGGGCATCGCTCATCCACTCAGTATTGTTGTCGCTGGCGTAGACGAAGCCCTCAGGTACTTTCTTGCCGTCTTTGATGCGCTTCGGGCAAGTAGCCCAGCTATGGATCGTCGGCAGAATTTTGAAATGTTCCTGGTACTCGTAAGTGTAATAGGCGTCTTCGGCACTGATCATCTGCTCGTGCAGCTTTTCACCCGGACGAATACCCACCACTTCCTGCCTGGCTTCAGGCGCCACGACTCGCGCAAGATCGGTGACTTTCATCGACGGGATCTTCTTGACGTAGATTTCGCCGCCCTCCATGTCCTCGAAGGCATGCCAGACCAGTTCAACGCCCTCTTCCAAGGAAATCATGAAGCGGGTCATACGCTCGTCGGTAATTGGCAGCACACCCGACTCCTTAATAGACATGAAAAAGGGAATGACCGAGCCGCGGGATCCCATTACGTTGCCATAACGGACAACCGAGAAGCGTGTCTCATGGCCACCGACGTAGGAATTGCCAGCTACGAAAAGCTTGTCGGAGGCCAGCTTGGTGGCTCCGTACAGATTGATCGGGCTGCTTGCCTTGTCGGTGGAAAGCGCAACTACGCCCTTAACGCCCTTGTCGATGCAAGCGTCGATCAGGTTCATAGCACCATTGATGTTGGTCTTGACGCATTCGAAGGGGTTGTATTCCGCAGTCGGCACGATCTTGGTGGCTGCGGCATGCACAACGTAATCCACGCCATCGAGGGCTCGATACAAGCGATCCTTGTCTCGCACGTCGCCGATGAAGAAACGCACGCGATCATCGGCAGTAAATTTCTTGGCCATGTCCCACTGTTTCATTTCATCCCTGGAGAAAATGATGATTTTCTTGGGATTATACTTAGCCAAAGTCATCGGCACGAAGGTATTACCAAAGGAACCCGTGCCGCCAGTGACGAGGATGGTTTTATTAGAAAGCATACTTACTCACTCTTAACTCTGGTAATTATTAACAGTCACTAACGATCTTAAAAATTCAAGCTTAAGAGAATCTTGCCATCTTCGTGAATTTTTCATTATTGACTACTAGATCTTTGTAGGCTCCCTTATCTACTACCCTGCCTTTTTCCATCATGTAGATAATTTCGCATTGCTGCACTGTTTTCAGGCGATGCGCAATGAGGATGATAGTTTTTTTTCCGGCCAATTCGTGAATAGCACTCATGATGATGTTTTCCGTAATGCCATCCAGTGCGCTGGTAGCTTCATCGAAAACCAGAATACTTGCATGGTTATATAGGGCACGGGCGATGCCTATGCGCTGGCGCTGGCCACCGGAGAGTTGCACGCCACGCTCACCAACCTTAGTGCTTAGCCCATTCGGCAGGCTGGAGATGAGATCATCCAAGTGTGCGAGGCTGGCGGCTTGTTTAACTTTGTCTTGGTCAATTTCTTTGAGGCTTAGACCGAAGGCGATGTTTTCGGCCATGGTACCTTCAGTCAGAAAGATTGTTTGCGGGACAAAGCCGATCTGTTGTTGCCACAAACCTTTATTGCTTCCATCGATAACCGTACCACCTATCTTTAACCGCCCTTGTTGCGGTTCAATCAGAGCAAGAATCAGATCGATCGTGGTGGACTTACCTGAACCAGACTCGCCTACAAACCCAACAGTGCTGTTAGCTGGAATCGTCAGATTCAGGTTATCCAAGGCCGGCTTATCTTTGCCCGGATAGGTAAAGGTGACATTCTCAAGAGTAATTTCGCCAACCGGAAGCGGTGAATCATGGCAGCGGGGCGATTGGTCTTTTTCCGACAAAAACCTCTGAGATGCAATAAGGTCGGACTTGATCGAATCAAATCCTGGCAGCCCGCCTTTTATAGTAGTAATACTGCCGTATATCTGCTGTAGTGCCGGCAAAAGTTTAAAGCCAGCAAGAGCGTAAACAGCGAGCACGGGTAGTACTTGACTGAGAGTTCCGTTGTGCAGTTTAAGTAGAATCAAAATCAAAGCTATCATGGAACCAAACGCAATCAATTCCATGAAATAGCGCGGCACCTGGCTATAGGCATTCGTGGTGCCTTGGGCGTGCGCCAGGCTTTTTCCCGTAGAGCTGAACTGCTCGATAAAGTTATTGGTGCGGTTGAGCAGCAAAAGATCCTTGATACCGCCAAACCCTTCATTCATCAGGCGAAAGCGCTGGGTACTTGTATCTGAGATGATGATGCCGTTGCGTATCAGGCGGTTTCGGATTAGAAAATACACACCCACATAGCCGCTGGTAAAAACCAGCAAACCCACAATGGCAATAAGCGGGTTATAGCTGATCACTGCTACCGAGATAAATATGGCCAGCACCAGCCGGGAGATCAGATGCATAACCTGAACGATAATTGAGTGGGTGACCCGGCTTGCTTCTGTGGTGATCTGCTTGGTCAGTTGAGCACTAGAGCCTGACGCGTGGAACAGCCAGTTTTGACGGAGGTAATGCTGGTAGAGGCGGTCAGCGATTTCTGTACCCACTTGCATGCTGAACAGGGATAACCGCCAGATGGTAAAGATAGAAACAAAGGAGGCAATCGCCAGTATGGCCAGCACGCCAGCTCCCGTAGCGAATAGAAAATCCGTAGGACTGTTCAGCCCGCTGATAACATAGAGCTTGTTATAAATCTCATTACTTTCCAGCAGGTTGATTTCTGCCACCAGCGCCATAAAGGGACCGATCGAAGCGATGCCAACCAGTTCCAAAAAGGCCATCAGTACTACCAGGACCTGCAGGCTATAAAAGCGTTTGCGTTGATCAGGGGTAAGTAAGCGGAAGAGCTCTATCAAAGTTTTTAGCATTAGGTTTCTACCAATGTCGTTTGCCACACCACGAGACGAGATTTAAGAGTATGTGAGGCGGACTAAGCGACACTTCATTTCTATTCGCACATTGCCGTTACGACTTGCCCAACTTCTGTTTCGGTCATATAGGGATGAAACGGCAAACTGATAACTCTTTCAGCAGCAGCATCGCCAACTGGCAAATGTGCACTGCTATCTGCTACTGCGGGCTGCTTATTAAGTGGGGTAGGATAATGAACGGCGGTCGGGATGCGCTGGGCCTGAAGTTTGGCCTGGATGGCTTGGCGATCCTCTACCTGAATGGTGTATTGCGCATAGACGCTGGTGTTGTGCCTCTCAACAAAAGGCATGGCTGTGATGCCTGCTTGGTTGAGTAGTTGATCGTATTTAGCCGCAACGTGCTGGCGAAGCTCGACTTCTTCCGAAAAAATCTCAAGCTTGGGTAATAAAATGGCTGCCTGCAGTGTGTCTAACCGGCTGTTTACGCCCACACGTATGTGGTGATAACGGCGATCCTGACCGTGGCGGGCGATCTGGCGGATAATTTTAGCCAGTTTATCGTCATTGGTGAAAATGGCACCGCCGTCGCCGTAACAACCCAGCGGCTTGCTAGGAAAGAAGCTAGTACAGGCAACGGTAGTCAAGTTACAAGACTTTTTTCCTTTGTAAGTTGCGCCAAAGCTTTGAGCAGCATCTTCGATTACGGGAATGCCATATTTTGCGGCGATAGCGTTAATAGTGTCGAAATCGGCACACTGGCCGTACAAACTAACCGGAATAATAGCTTTGGTGCGCGGGGTAATAGCTGCTTCCAGCTTGCCTGGATCTAAATTGTAGGTTTGTGGGCATACGTCTACATACACTGGTTTTGCACCTAGCAAGGCCACGGTTTCTGCGGTGGCGATATAGGTAAAACCGGGGGTGATTACTTCGTCGCCAATACCAATGCCAAAGGCCATTTGGGCGATTTGCAAGGCATCGGTGCCATTGGCGCAGGTAATGCAGTATTTGACACCAACGAAATCGGCCAGCTTTTCTTCCAGCTCGGCGACTTCCGGGCCGAGGATGTACTGGCCGTGGGCAAGCACCCGCTGGATTCCAGCGTCGATCTTGTCCTTGATGCGGGCTTGCTGGGTTTTCAGGTCGATGAATTCGATCATTTACTGCGCATCCACTTTGTTCAGGATGTTGCCGGTTAATACATAGCGGGCGCTGGTATGGGGACAAGCGACTTCACCCTCCCCGTTTACCGGCAATTCGAGTTGCTCACCAAACTCACTCATCCAGCCGATCTGCCGGGCCGGCACACCAACCATCAGCGCATAAGCGGGTATATCCTTGTTGACCACCGCACCGGCGCCGACAAAAGCATACTCACCTATCGTCACGCCGCAGACGATGGTGCAGTTGGCTCCCAGAGTGGCGCCTTTCTTCACCAGGGTGTCGAGGTACTGGTCCTTGCGCTCGATCAGCGAACGAGGGTTGTACACGTTGGTAAAGACCATGCTCGGGCCACAGAACACGCCCTCTTCGAGGGTGACGTTGTCGTAGACGGAGACATTGTTCTGCACCTTGCAATTATCACCGATGAGAACCTTGTTACCGACAAACACGTTTTGCCCGAGGGAAACGCCCTTGCCGATGCGGGCACCGCTGCAGACATGTACGAAATGCCAAACGCGCGAGCCTTCGCCGATCTGGGCGCCGTCATCAACGATGGCGCTCGGGTGCTGGTAGTGGTTCATGAGAGTCTCCCGTACCAATGAACATCTTTTGCCAGCAAGCCGGCTCCTACGTATCAGACCAGATGGTTCAGGAATGGGTGGCCTTCGCCGTTCTGTGAGCTGACGATGGAGGCAGAGCGAATGGTGTTGACCGTTTCCACGCAGTGGCGGGCATCTTCGATACCGTAGCCGCGACCGGCGAGGATTTCTGCGTAGCTGGTGGTATGCAGATCGGTGAAGCCGTCGGAGAACTCAATTTCGTCGCCGTTGACGGTAATGGAGCGATAAGTTGGCTTCTTGCCCTTCACCGCTTCCGGCAGATCGTTGGCGTCGATGGAGAGGAACCAACGCACGCGGGCCTTTTCGTATTCGAGGTAGCCAGCCGCCTTGTAGTCGGAAGCAAAGTGCACGACGTTGCGCTGCAGCTTGCCAAAGATGAAATGCAGCATGTCGTAGAAATGCACACCGATGTTGGTGGCCACGCCGAAGGATTTGCGCGGGTCACCCTTCCAGCTTTCCATGTACCACTTGCCGCGCGAGGTAATGTAGGTCAATTCGACATCGTATTTGTGCGCGGCGTTTTCGCGAGCGACCTTGTCCTTTAGGTTGAGGATGGCCTGGTGGTGACGTAGCTGAAGGATGTTGTAGAGGCGCTTGCCGGTTTCGCGTTCAACTAGAGCCAGCTCATCCAGATTTTCTGGCGTCGGCACCAACGGCTTTTCACAGATCACGTCACAACCCAGACGCAGGCCGGCCACGATATGCGCGTGGTGCAGGTAATTGGGTGAGCATATGGACACATAATCCAGCGCTGTAGCGGGATCTCGCTTGATGCGATAGGCATGTTCCTGAAAACGCTCGAACTCGGTGAAGAACTCGCTCTGCGGCGAGATACTATCGATGATGCCGACCGAGTCATTGATGTCATAGGCGGAAACCAGAACATTGCCGGTGTCCTTGATGGCGCGCATATGACGGGGAGCGATATAACCGGCAGCGCCGATCAGGGCAAAGTTTTTCATCAGAGTTCCTTGTAACGCATCAGGAACCGGCAGGTGATCGAACAGGCCTGCCGGGCCATGTTATTGATATCTTCGATCAGGCCTTTATGATGTGCGAAGCCGGCGCGCGATATTTTCCACGGCTATCAACGATCAGTTTGGCGTTCTGTTTGATTAATTCGTAATCGAACTTGTCATGATCGGTGGCCAATACCACAGCATCGAAGCTGGCAAGGCTCTCAGCAGTCAGCGTTTCGCTATTCAGCTTAAAGTGATGCTCGCGCATTTTTGGAAAGGCCGGCACGTGCGGATCGCTGTATGCGACAACACCACCCTTGGCTTCGATCAGCTCCATGATCTCTACAGAGGGAGATTCCCGCATGTCGTCTACGTTCTTTTTGTAGGCGATACCCAGAACAAGCACCTTGCATCCCTTCAAGGCTTTGCCACGATCATTCAAGCCATCCATCAATTTGCTCAGCACGTACTCAGGCATAGCCTGGTTGACCTCACCGGAAAGCTCGATAAAGCGCGTGTGCAGGCCATACTCTCGGGCTTTCCAGGTCAGGTAGAACGGATCGATAGGAATGCAATGTCCACCCAGGCCAGGACCGGGGTAGTAAGCCGTAAAGCCGAAAGGCTTGGTCGCAGCAGCATCAACCACTTCGAAGATATCGATTCCCATGCGGTCAGCGACTACCTTCATTTCATTGACCAAGCCGATATTGACTGCTCGATGGATATTTTCCAGTAATTTGGTCATCTCAGCGGCTTTGGTTGAGCTGACCGATACCACTTGATCAATGGCCTGCTCGTACAGGGCGATTCCCACTTCCAGGCAGGCTGGAGTGTGTCCGCCGATAACTTTTGGAATGGTACGGGTTTCAAAGTTAGGGTTGCCCGGATCTTCACGCTCGGGCGAATAAACCAAGAATATGGATTCACCCACTATCAAGCCACTTTCCTGCATTCTAGGCAGCAGCTCTTCTTCCGTAGTACCTGGGTAGGTAGTGCTTTCCAGGGAAACGACTTGGCCTGCACGTAGGTAAGGCTTAAGCGAGTCGGTGGTATTAATCACGAAGCTCATATCTGGCTCGCGATATTTGTTTAGCGGTGTGGGCACACAAAGGATCAGAGCATCACACTCACTAGCGCGCCGGAAATCTGTAGTCGCCTCAAAGCCGCTCTCGCGAGCGGCAACAATTTTTTCAGAAGCGATATGTTCAATATCGCTTTGTCCTGCATTGAGGTTGGAAACCTTTTCCTCATCTATATCGATGCCCAACACACGGTAGCCAATAGCATTGTATCGCAGCATCAAAGGCAGCCCCACGTAGCCAAGGCCAACGATGCCAATTAAAGCTTCCTTGTTTTTGAACTTCGCAACGCTGGCCAATTTTTGTTGGGACATCAAATACACACTCCAAATATAATAAACATAATAAAAAGAATGACCGCCTCAGTCGAAATACCTTAGAGCAATCAAGAAACAAAACCTAATAAATAACCTGATACATACTTCTAACAGATGACTCACATGACCCCATGTACGTCTGCCAGCATAAATATATCTCTAAAAAGTTGTAATAATCAGGATTAACATCATCTTCGCCTAGCCTGCTTCTCATACATTGAGCTGCAGGCATGTCGTTATCTGAAGACCGACACAGTCTTGAGAAAAAGCGTTTCTGCTGGCAATTTTACGTTGGATGCTTACCACAACACTAGTGCGTTTGATCCTGAGGCTGCAGGACATCCAAGATTCGCTCCAGCGGTGCTTGAAGCGGTCCACTTCTGGACGACGCTGACGAAAACAGCACAGGGCATGACCTACATCCTGCTCAGTCACTCGCCTGCTCCACCCGTCGAGATATTTGCGCCGGGCCTGTCCTTCTCCTCATACCTCGCGTGTAGCTGAGCGGCGAGGACCTGCTTGGCGTTACCCTCACCATGCACAACTCGAATTTCAGTTGGCCACTGCTGCATTCCAGTCACAAATTCTACCAATCCTTTCTGGTCCGCATGGGCAGAATAGCCACCGATATTGGTAATGCCTGCACGGATGTCAATGCGCTTGCCTTCCAGATCAACGTAGCCGCCTTTCGGGCCATAGTTCTGAATCGCATCCCCTGGCGTGCCTTTGGCCTGGTAGCCAACAAAGAGGACGTTGTGCCTTTTGTCACCCAGCATGGCCTTTAGGTAATTGACGATACGGCCACCGCCGCACATCCCGCCACCGGCAATGACGATAGCTGGACGAGCGGTTTGGGTCAGATGGTTCACGATGCGCTGGTGATCCGCATGGCTATCTATGGTGATGAGCTGCCCGAAGGTAAGCGGGCGGCGACCGGACTGGAGGCGCTCACGTGCCTCCTGATTCCAGAAGAGATGAAGCTCCCGATAAGCCGCCGTGAAACGGCTGGCAAGAGGGGAATCCAGAATGATGGGGAGTTCGGGCCAGTTGGTTTCCTGGCTTGGCGATGCATTGCTGATCGCGGGCAAGCCCGCTCCTACAGGGAGGTGTGCGGGGTTGGTGAGTTTGGTGTGAATGATCTCTTCGAGCTCGTAGAGCAGCTCTTGCGTTCGACCGATGCTGAAGGCTGGGATCAGGACGGTGCCCTGGTCCTGCAATGCTTGCTCGATGACTGCTTCAAGGCGTTGACGTCGGGTGTTGCGATCTTCATGCAGGCGGTCGCCGTAGGTGCTTTCCAGCACCAGAATATCGGCCCGTTCCGGTGCTACAGGTGGCCGTAGGAGCGGCGCATTAGGTGCGCCGAGATCGCCGGAAAACACGATGCGCTTTTGAGCGCCGGTGGCCGGGTAGGTGATGTCGAATTCCACATAGGCCGAACCAAGGATATGGCCGGCACGCTGCAGCCGAACTCGGCAACGCAAGTCCTTGGAATCATGCAGGGTGAACCAGGTTTTGTAGGGCAGCGCGATGATGCGTTGTTCGATCAGCTTGATATAACGCTCAACCTGCTTCTGGTCCCTGCTGACACCTAGCTTGAACGCGTCTTCCAGCACGATGGGCAGCAGTTTTGCCGAAGGCTCGCTGCAAAGGATTGGCCCTTTGAAACCGGCTGCAAGAAGATATGGGATACGGCCAACGTGATCGATATGCACATGGGTTGCGATCAGCGCTCGTACGGTATCCAGAGGAAACTCTATATCCAGGCTGCCCTGCCCCGTGGTTCCGGAGGCATTGGTTTCTGCACCCTGAAACAAGCCACAGTCGATCAGGTAACTGTTGGCTACGCTGGCATGCAGCTGATGGCAGGAGCCCGTTACACCGCTGACGGCACCGTGGTGAACAATTTTCGGAAGAGACATCGGTTAGTTCCTTTAACCAGATTTATCGGAGGGCCATCGGAAACATCGCATCTTGCCAGCGAACTTCCATACCTCCAAGGTTCGACGTCAATAGGCAACAAGAACCAACTGAGCCGACAGGATAATGCCTGCCACCGTGGACATTATTCTTTTATTCGGGCCAGCCCTGCCAACAGCCGAGCCAAAGCGCCCTGATTGTTTTGCAATACGGAATATCCTGCGCTACGCATGCGCTCGGTTCGCGCGGGGTCACCCCATAAGGCCTCGACCTCCTTTGCCAACTCAGCAGCGCTGGTGATCTCAAAGAGCGCGCCGGCATCTCGTAACTGCGCGGCGATATCGAGGAAGTTGAACAGGTGCGGGCCGGTCAGCACGGGCTTGCCGAGGGCGGCGGGTTCGAGCAGGTTGTGCCCGCCGGTGGGCACCAGGCTGCCGCCAACGAAGGCGATATCCGCCAGCGCGTAGAGAAACAGCAGCTCTCCCATGGTGTCGCCGAGCACTACCTGTGTAGTCGCCTCTGGCGGCTCGTTCTGGGAGCGCCTGACTGTGCTGAAGTCCTGCTTACGGCATAGCTCGTACACCGCCGCGAAGCGTTCAGGGTGGCGCGGCACGAGAATCAACAAAGCATCGGGGTGTGTGGCCAGCAACTGCCGATGTGCGGCCAGCAGGATTTCGTCTTCACCGGCGTGGGTGCTCGCCGCGATCCATATCGGTCGATTGACTGCGTTCCACTGGCTGCGAAGTTCCGCTGCCTTTTTGGGGAGTGCCGGGTCGATGGTCAGGTCGAACTTGATCGAGCCGGTTACTTCGACGCACTCGGCGCGGGCACCCAGACGGCGGAAGCGCTCGGCCTCGGCCTCGGTCTGTACGGCAATCAGGCTCAGCTCGGCCAGCATTGGCGCAGTCAGCCGGGCGAAACGCGCATAGCCTCGTGCCGAGCGCTCGGACAGTCGCGCGTTGGCCAGCGCAACCGGAATACCACGCCGCACGCACTGGTGAATGTGGTTGGGCCACAGCTCGGTTTCCATCACCACGGCCAGCTTGGGTTGGGCGCGATCCAGAAAACGCGACGCTGCCCAGGGGAAGTCATAGGGCAGGTAACAATGCTGCACGCTGTCGTCAAAGAGCGCCTGGATTCGCTCGGACCCGGTCGGTGTCATGCAGGTGATGGTGATCGGCAGTTCGGGATAACGGGCCATCAGCTCGCGGATCATCGGCGCTGCGGCGATGCTCTCGCCCACCGAAACCGCATGCACCCAGATACCGCCCGGTTTCAACTCGGGCAGCCCCAGGGCGAAACGCTCACCGATGCGCTTGGCATAAGCCGGCGCCCGCCTGGCGCGCCAGAGCAGACGCAGAAAAACCAGCGGCAGGCCGAGGTGGAACAGCAAGGTATAAAGGGTGCGATTCATGGGGGCGAAGTTTACGCGAAAGAAATCCCTGTATGACAAAGCTGCAAACCGTAGATTGGATTAGCCGCAGGCGTAATCCAACACTGGCGATGCAATCGCCACCTTCAAACAATTGCTCGCGGCCAGCGGCGGAAGCGCCTCCGGCGATTCCGCCCTACGAAAAACCATGCCGGACGACCACCATCTGTAGGGCCGAATTTATTCGGTCGAAGATGCGCAGCCGAACAACAGCCGAACAAGTTCGGTCCTGCACGTTGTCACGCAGCCCTGTATGACAAAGCTGCAAACCGTAGGCTGGATTAGCCGAAGGCGTAATCCGGCACTGGCGATGCAATCGCCACCTTCAAGCAATTGCTCGCGGCCAGCGGCGGAAGCGCCTCCGGCGATTCCGCCCTACGAAAAACCATGCCGGACGACCACCATCTGTAGAGCCGAGTTTATTCGGTCGAAGATGCGCAGCCGAACAACAGCCGAACAAGTTCGGCCCTGCACGTTGTCACGCAGCCCTTTGCTTGACGCTTGCCGTTGCCCCATCCGGTTTATACTGCCGGCCTGTTTTCTTGCGAGGTCCGCCCATGTCCGAATCCCTCAGCACCGACGTCCTGATCGTTGGCGGCGGCGTCGCCGGTCTCTGGCTCAATGCACGCCTACGCAAGCAAGGCTTTGCCACTGTGCTGGTGGAAAAAGCCGCATTGGGCGGCGGGCAGAGTGTGAAGTCCCAGGGGATTATCCATGGCGGCACCAAGTACGCGCTGAGCGGCGCGCTGACGGGCGCCTCCGAGGCCATCGCCGATATGCCCAGGCGCTGGCGTGAGGCGTTGGCGGGCAATGGCGAGCTGGATCTTTCCGGCGTGCGGCTGCTCTCCGATGCGCACTATCTGTGGTCACCGGGCACGCTGGCAGGCAACCTCACCAGTTTTTTCGCCAGCAAGGCCGTGCGCTCGCGGGTCGGTCAGGTCAAGGGCGACGAGCTGCCGCCGGCGCTGCAACATCCGACGTTCAAGGGCAAGGTCTACCGGCTCAGCGAGCTGGTGCTGGATGTACCGAGCCTGATCGCCCGGCTGGCCGAGCTGGCGGGCGATAGCCTGTTGGCTGCCGAGTATGTCGAGCCGCTGCGCGAAGGCGATGAACTGGTCGGCCTGCGTGTGGACGGACGCGATATCCGCGCACAACGCATCGTCTTCAGCGCCGGGGCGGGCAATGCCGAATTGCTTGCCGCGCTGGGCCTGCAACAACCGGCCATGCAGCGACGACCGCTGCACATGGTGATAGTCAAGGCGCCCTCGCTTAAGCCGATTTACGCGCACTGCCTGGGTGGCGGCACCAAGCCGCGGATCACCGTGACCAGCCATCCGGCGGCGGACGGTGAGTGGGTCTGGTATCTGGGCGGCGATCTGGCCGAAGCCGATGGCGTGGCGCGCGACGAAGCCAGCCAGATCGCGGCGGCGAAAAAGGAACTGGCTGATCTGGTGCCCTGGATCAACCTGTCCGCCGCGCACTGGGCAACGCTGCGAGTCGATCGTGCCGAACCGGCGCAATCCAGCCTGGCCCGCCCGGACAATGCCTTTATCGCCGAGCAGGGCCGCCTGCTGGTCGGCTGGCCGACCAAGCTGGCGCTCTCGCCGGACTTTGCCGACCACGTTCTGGCTGCGCTGGATCGCGACGGCATCCGCCCTGACAGCCATCCCCCGCTGCCACAACTGCCGCGCCCGCCTGTGAGCGGACCATTCTGGGAGGGCCTGCTGTGACACTGCACGATCATTACCGCCCGCTGGGCAGCACTGGCCTGCTGGTCTCCCCGCTGGGCCTGGGCACGGTCAAGCTGGGCCGCGATCAGGGCGTGAAATACCCCAGCGGCTTCAGCATTCCCGACGATAAGCAGGCGCTGCAATTGTTGGCGCTCGCCCGCGAGCTGGGCATCAATCTGATCGACACTGCGCCGGCCTATGGCGTCAGCGAAGAACGCCTGGGCCCGCTGCTGGCCGGCCAGCGTGATGAATGGCTGATCGTCAGCAAGGTGGGCGAGGAGTTCGAGAATGGCCAATCGCGCTTCGACTTTTCCGCCGAGCACACTCGGTTTTCGGTAGAGCGCAGCCTGCAACGTCTGCGCACTGACCGCATCGAGCTGGTGCTGGTGCATTCGGATGGCAATGATCTGGATATCCTGCGCAACAGTGGCGTGTACCAGACCCTTGCCGACCTCAAACGCGAAGGCAAGATCCTCGGCTTTGGTTTCTCCGGCAAGACGGTGGAAGGTGGATTGCTGGCTCTGGAACAGGGCGATTGCGCGATGGTCACCTACAACCTCAACGAACAGGCCGAGCGCCCGGTGATCGATTACGCCGCCGCACACCGCAAAGGCATTCTGGTGAAGAAAGCGTTGGCCAGTGGGCATCTTGCAGCGGGAGAGGATCCGGTGCGACGCAGTTTCGAGCTGCTGTTCGGTCAGCCGGGGGTCAGTAGTGCCATTGTCGGGACGATCAATCCGCGGCATCTTGAGGATAATGTGCGTACAGCTGCGGCGGTAATGTCAGATTACGCCTTCGGCTAATCTGGGTTTCGGGGGCGCAATCCTGGTGTTGATGTAATCCGCGGTCATGCCTACACAGGCCCTGTGCAAGCCCTGGAGGAAACGGGTGGATGTCGCTTTTTACATCCACCATGACCCCGCCCGGTGGACCGCCACCCGGTGGATCGGTGAAGCGTGATCCACCCTACGCCAGGCCGTAGCTTGGATTCACCTTCGCTCGTCGAGTCGATGAAACATGACCCGATTATCAGAATCCCGGAGGCTGTCACATGCCGAAAGTCCTGGCACGCAAGAGCCCCACTGCATTCAAGACCCTGCCACTGCTTGTCGAAGCCGGCCCGGACAGCCTCAGCTATCAGAGCCTTGGCAGGCCGCTGAATTTTAGTGAAGTGATCGAACGTCGCCGCCCAGTGAGCGTCCCCGACACCAACGCTTTCGCCATCGAACTGGCCAACCTCGGCGTCTCGGTACGTCTGACCCTCAGCTTGCAAGGTCGCGAATATTGGGTGCTGGTCCGTCAGCGGCGTCTGGACCGGGGCGACGTGGTGCTCAAGCTGATTTCCGGCTACGTCCCAGCGCATGAATTGAACCTGCCGCTGCTCACCGCCATTCAGGAAATCGCCGAGGAATGCCTGCTGGAAACGCCCGAAGGTTGGCTTGCGGGGCGCTTCGGCGATACATGGCTGCCCACGCCCTACCAGAGCAGCCTGCCTTATCGAGAAGCAGTCCACTTCAAGCTCGCGCCGCTATCGGGTGCAACACGTCCGGTGCACTGTGGCAAACAAATGCTGATGGAGCGCCCGCGCGCCTACGTTCATCTGCCGACCGCATCCTTGCAGCTGGTTTACGACATGCACCTCGAAATACCGAAAGAGGTGCGCCAGCTCAGCCTGTTCCATGTGGACGAACGCCTTGAAGGCGAGCAACTGGTGGCGCGCCTGGATCGAAGCCGGGCGGACCTGTACCTGATTCCCCTGCATCAGGGCCAGCCGCAGGCGCAACTGCTGCAACTGCGGGATGGTCAGTTCATTACTGTGAGTACGCGGGGGCTGTGGTTCTCGGAGAGCTTTGCGCCGCAGAACGACTGGGTGGTGCATGAAGAGAGAATTCGCTGGAAGGACTGGTGGGCGGCCAGGTCGGTCAACGTGGTGCGCTGAGATTCTGTAGGAGCTGACCATGCCTGCGAAGCGGTGCTCAGCCTATGCTCGGGCTCGGAATCCTTAAGGGGCATGGCCCGTTCCCACGAAAGCAGACGGCTATGTCGCGCACAAGATTGCTAATGGCGCCATCAAAAATCCGATAGAGCGGGCATTACAATACCCTTTCTCCACCTTGATAACGATATAAAAGGTATTTTATTGCCTTTTATAGTGCGTCGGGCTATTTTTTAGGCAGTTTGATGCCGGTAGCAAACATGTATCCACTCACGCTGCAGATATATACAAACCATGCATGGCACGATGCCATGCAGCTCACTTTTGGACGACCCGAACTGGGGCTAGCCGGCGCCTGTTCTTATGCCTATAGGCAGGAATATCTCGTTGATGTTCTGGATAACATGGGCAGCCGGCTGGGCGATGCGGTTAGCGCCACACTACCGCTGGGCTGGGATCTCTGGCGCCTCCCCCATGCCCCGAGTTTCCTCTTCGACATTCTGCCTTCAGGAGCGGCTCGTCGATTCCTGCTCAAACGCTTGGCAGGTGAGCGCCCCGAGGAACTCGATCTTGATCTTTTTCTGCTGAGTCGCTGCACACCGGCGCCAATCGGTAACCTACGCATCAAGGAGGCGGCAGAAACTATCGCCGGTAGCCCGATGCTGGGCTTCTCGCGGGACGACGTCGTCAGTCGCGACGCACGCTTCCTTGAGTATGCCTACGAGCAAGGCGCCGCCATCGGTGGCGCCACTGGCGCAGGCGGTGAGGCGCCCAAGCTACTTTTGACCGAAGATCGGCAGGGGGCACTACACCCCGATGCCGCGTTGCCTGATGCAGAAGTCACTCGGCATTGGTTTGTAAAATTCGCACGCAACAAAGCCAACAAGACCGACCAGGATATTCTGCGCAGCGAATTCTGCTATTACCGGAGCATCCAGAAGCTGGGGATGAATACCGTTGACGCTGAAGGTTTGTCATTGGAAGAAGCGCGCAAGCCCAGCTTGTGGATGCAGCGCTTCGATCGCAATGTCACCGTCAATGGCGTTGACAGAACTGCCGTCGAATCCATGTATTCGCTGACGAGCGTGACCGAACCTGGCAGCTATCTGTCGCACATCCACGTGCTGCAACAGCTCGTCGAGCTTTGGCAAAGTGCGGGACAAGGCGAGCAGGTCGGCGATCTGGTATTTGAGTATCTGCAACGCGATCTGCTGAACCTGATTCTGGGCAACTCAGACAACCATGGCCGCAACACATCGATTCTGCGCACGGACAAGGGCGTAAAACTGGCACCTATCTATGACCTGGCTCCCATGGTTATGGACGATGAAGGCGTGACACGCACGACCAAGTGGCCGCAGCCCATTGAACTGGCTGGCGAGGTGGACTGGCGCAAAGCCTGTGATGCGGTGGTGTCATGGACCGATTCAGAAGCCTTGTTCGAGCGGCTCAGAGCAGCTGCACGACAGTTCATGGCCTTACCCGACCTGCTAACTGATGAAGGCGTGCCTCAGGCAACCATGAATCATCCGCGTATCGCGCTACGCAACCTGCCTCAGCGTCTCACCAGCTGGGGGCTCATCTGAATGGAGATTACAGAGCGTGACCGCACCCTGACGGAAATACGGACGCAACTGGCTGCCGGCGATATCACCATTGGTCAAGCCGTCCGCAGGCTGCGCAAGGAAGTCACCGGCCTGCAACAGGCCAGGTTCGCCCAGATGTGCAAGCTGTCTCTGCGCGCGCTGCGTCAGCTGGAACAGGATGAGGCCAACCCAACCCTGCACACGCTGAACAGCGTATTCAGCCCCTTCGGCATGCAGGTCGGCATCGTATCGAAGCCGAGGCATTCCACAGAACTGCCAAAGGCTTGAGACCATCGGCAGGTTGAACCTGCCTTACGCCTTACGAATCTTCTCGACAATGGCCGTGGTCGAACTGTTTTCCACCAAGCCCAGAACGCGCACCTCGCCGCCCCAGGCTTTGACTAGTTCGGCACCGACCACCTGATCGACACCATAGTCACCGCCTTTGACCAGCACATCGGGGCGTACTTGAGCCAGCAGGCTCTCCGGGGTGTCCTCGGCAAAGCACACCACCCAGTCCACCGCTTCCAGTCCGGCCAGCACAGCCATGCGTCGATCCACGGTATTGATCGGGCGCCCCGGCCCTTTCAGGCGGCTGACCGATGCGTCGTCATTGACCGCAACAATCAACCGGTCACCTTGAGCGCGGGCCTGCTCCAGATAGGTCACATGCCCGGCGTGCAGGATGTCGAAGCAGCCATTGGTAAAGACGATCTTCTCGCCCTGAGCGCGTGCATCCTCGACCACGGTCAGCAACTGCTCGACCGTCATGGTGCCGCGCCCCGAGCCTTCCTCACGCTGTATGGCGCGGCGCAATTCAGGGGCGCTGACGCAAGCAGTACCCAACTTGGCGACGACAATGCTGGCAGCCAGGTTAGCCAGCGCCACAGCTTGCGGTAGCTCGGCGCCGGCAGCCAGCGCGGCAGCCAGGGTGGAAATCACGGTGTCGCCGGCACCCGTCACATCGAATACTTCGCGCGCCCGTGCCGGCAGGTGCAATGCTGCCTGGTCAGGGCGCAGCAGCGTCATGCCGTGCTCGCCACGGGTCACCAGCAGCGCATCCAGTTCAAGACTGCGCATCAGCGCGGCACCCTTGGCCACCAGTTCGGCCTCATCGGCGCAACGCCCGACGATGGCCTCGAACTCGCCCAGGTTCGGCGTGATCAGCGAGGCGCCGCGATAGATTTCAAAGTCCTTGCCCTTGGGGTCGGCCAGTACCGGGATGCCACGACCGCGTGCGGCCTGGATCAGCGCTTGATGATTCTTCAGCGCACCCTTGCCGTAGTCCGACAGCACCAGCACCTTGACCCCGGCCAGCAGGCTTTCGACCTCACCCAGCAGCGCCGCCGGATCGGTGTCGAAGGGCTCTTCGAAATCCATTCGCAGCAGTTGCTGATGACGGCTCATGACCCGCAGTTTGACGATGGTCGGCTGATGATCGAGACGCTGGAAATGCGCCTGCACACCGGCTGCCGCCAGGCTGTCAGACAGGCTCTGGCAGGCTTCATCTTCACCCGTGACCCCCACCAGCGCCACCGGCGCGCCCAGCGCTGCGATGTTCAGCGCCACGTTGGCCGCGCCACCGGGGCGATCCTCGATCTGCTCGACCTTGACCACCGGCACTGGCGCTTCCGGCGAAATCCGCGATGTGCCGCCATGCCAGTAACGATCAAGCATGACATCGCCCACTACCAGAACGGGGGCTTGGTCAAAACGGGGCATGGACAGCTTCATGAAGGCTCCGGCGGGCAGGAAAAAACGGCGGTGATCATAGCATGTGGAAGGAAAACGCCAGTCAGCGCAGAGCCCCAGGCCCGCTACAGCTTGCGGACCCAGAACAGCTCGTGGCGACGTACCGCCTTGCGAAAGAACTCGTCGTCCCCAGTTGTCGGCCAGCGACGACCCGCCAGAATGCGCTGAATACTCCGGCGCAGACGCTTCTTGAGTGGTAGAGGTACTTGCAGGTCATGCTGCATGGCCAGCGCCATGGCCTTGTCCAGCCGTGTCTCGGCACTCAACGTCGGGCTCCACAGCTGATCAGCCGGCAAAGGCTCGATAGCCGGCGGCAGGGCGATACCACAGCCAGCCGGCCCCATGGGCCAGCGATCGTTGTCGTGCAGATGATTGGCGTAGAGCAGAAGGGCTTCGGGTTTCCACTCCCCCTCCTCTATTGCCTGACGAAGCGCACGGGTTGCGGCAACGTGATCGGCGTGCGGATCCAGCTCCGGGTGAGGGGTGATCACCACCTCGGGACGGAAATGCGCGAGCAGAGCCCGCAGATCGGCCTGCAGGTTCTCCCACGTAGGCTGTCCGTCGCGGTCCCCTGGCAGCTGCAACGGGTTGTGCGCTCTCACAGTACGTATGTCGGTTTCACTCGACTCACGAGAACCAAAGACCCGCTCAGGCATGGCCTCCATCGCCGACAGTTGCAAACAGTAGTAGCCAAGCTGCACGCAGTACTGCTGCGCCACGCCCCCCCACAGCGGCACAGCCAGGCTGCCCCAGGTGCGCAGCCGGCCTTTGAGCCGCGCCGCAGCAGTGCTGTCCAGGCCAAGGCGGCGGTAGTTATCAGCCTCAATCTCACCCTGGGTCAGCGTGACGATGGCCACCTCCCCGGTATGACTGTAGAGACCAAAGGCCGCCAGCTCGGCGTCATCGGCATGGGGCGCGATAATCAGCACCCGCCGCTGCGTATAGTCGGGGTTACGCATGGCATGCAGCCTGACCTCGGCACCCAGGCGGCAGTAGCGGCTATCGAAACGCAGCGAACCCGCCCGCAACGCCTCTTGCTGGCCGGACAGGTTCAGATAGCGCCGCCCTCTTACGCCGCGCTCGAAATCCTGGCGATCCCCACCGATATACACCCGCGGGTCACGCAGGCGTCCGGCCCAGGTCGCCTTGAGCTGCACTTCCAGAATCAGCGTTTCGCCATCAGGCAAGTCACCGGCCAGGTGCAGACAACCACGCTCGATACGTCCGTCCAGTTGCACGGCATTCGGGGGGAACTCGTAACGGTAATCTTCCTGCGGACGATAGAACAGGTGATCCGCAAACCACGCCTCGTGGGCAATCCAGCCCAGAACCACCAGCAGCGGCACCAGCCAGAAGCTGACGGTCACGCCTATCACCAGCAGCGCGACGAGCGCCGTCAGCATTGCAATACGTTTGTCACGACGATGCTGCCGCAACAGCTTTTGTTTGCGCGTGTCCATACTTACACCTGAAAGACCGGAACCCGGTTACACCAGCGGTCCTTGTATTCACGGTCCGCACGGCCAAAGGAATAACGCAGTGGCTTGCCCAGCGCACGCGCCTCAGCCCAGGCCGCCTGGGTGTTGACGAAGCTCAGCACACTGCCAGGACTGAAGTCGCGCTGCTGGGGATCGACGCCCCCGTTGATGTACTCGACCGATACCCACTTGGGCGACTCGACCCGGTAGAGCACCTGGATGGCGATGGGTTGCTCGTCGAGCAGCACCACCGAACCGGTCATGAATTCCCGCAGCAGGTCGAACACTTCATGAAGATGCGCCTTGCCGGGCGCTTCGAAATTCCAGCGGCGCTGAAAAAGATCGGCATACATCGCCGCCTGCTCTGCCGGGGAAAAATCCTGCATCGGACGCAATACACCGCCCGCTTCCTCCAGCAAGCGCTGCTCGCGCCGCTGGTTGTAGCGGAACTTCTTCGAATACTGTTCCGGCTCACGGGCCAAGGCCAGGCCCTCCGGCTGCTCGCGCAATGTACTGATCGCGCCAGAATTAAGCTCGGAGACGTAACGCATGCGCTGACGTACCGGCACACCGACCTGCTCAGCAACCGGCAGGATGATTTCAGCATTACCCAGATCGAACAGGCCACGTTTGCCGGTCTTTTTCAGAACATCCTTGGAAAGCGCCAGATACCGCCCCCAGCAAGGGATCGCAGCGACCCATTGGCCCTGCCGTTCCCAAGCCAGATAGCGCACCGGAATATTGGCAAGACGGGCCAGACGTTCGACGACGTCTGGATGTGTGGCAACACTGCCACCATAGCGCTGCCAGATCTCGGCATAGGTGGGGGCATCAATAGTGCGCCAGCCGCGTTCGCGCCAGCGCTGAATAAACTGCAGCATTCAGTATCCCTACTTGTCAGACTCTTCGTCCTTGAACTGCGTGGCGTGAAGCCTGGCGTAGGCACCATTGACCGCAAGCAGCTCGGCATGGCTGCCGCGCTCGACAATCCGCCCCTGCTCCATGACCAGAATCAGATCGGCTTTCTCGATGGTGCTCAGGCGGTGGGCAATGACCAGCGTGGTGCGACCCGTCATCACATGATCCAGCGCACCCTGAATATGTCGCTCGGATTCGGTGTCCAGCGCGGAAGTCGCCTCATCCAGAATCAGCACGGGCGCGTTCTTCAGCAGCGCACGGGCAATGGCCAGACGCTGGCGCTGACCTCCGGAAAGCAGCACACCATTCTCGCCAATCTGGGTCTGGTAACCCTGCGGCATCTGCTCGATAAATTCATCGGCGTAGGCATCGCGAGCCGCACGCTGGATATCTTCAAGCGGCGCGCCGGCCAGATCGCCATACGCGATATTATTGGCGACCGTGTCGTTGAACAGCGTGACCTGCTGAGTAACCAGGGCGATATGCCTGCGCAGATTACGGAGCGTGTAATCACCGACCTCAACACCATCCAGCAGAATCTGCCCCCGGTCATGGTGATAGAAGCGTGGGATCAGGTTCGCCAGGGTGGACTTGCCGCTGCCCGAGCGCCCGACCAGCGCCACCATCTGGCCTGGCTCGACGGTGAAGCTGATGTCGTGCAGCACCTGCTTGTCAGTGCCTGGGTAGACGAAGCTGAGCCCCTCAACCTCCAGCCGCCCGGAAATACGCTCTCGCTCGATCGTGCCTGTATCGATTTCAGGCTCTTCATCCAGCTGCTCGAAGATACTTTCAGCGCCGGAAACGCCTTTCTGGATGGTGGAGCTCACTTCCGAGAGCTGGCGAATCGGCTTGGGCAGCAGGCCGGCCAGGGTGATATAGGCCACCAGATCGCCCGCCGAGGCATCACCGCGCAGCAGCAGCACCAGAAACATCAAGACCGCCATGGCGCTGTAGATCACCAGCTGCAGGCTGGGGGTATAGACCGCGTTGGTCTTCACCATACGCAGCTGCTTGCCTGTATTGTCCTGGCTGGACGCCAGAAAACGCGCCTGCTCGTAAGGCTCGCCACCGAAGCTGCGCACCACCCGGTAACCCTGGATGGTCTCTGAGGCAACATGCGTCACATCACCCATCGCCACCTGAATCTTTTTGCTCTGCTTGCGAAATTTCTTGCTGGCGCTGGAGACCATCACACCAATCAACGGCAGGATCGCCACCATCACCAGCGTCAGCTTCCAGTTCATCCACAGCAGGGTGGCAAACAGGAAAATCACCGTCATCCCTTCGCGGACGACCACCTTGATCGCATCTGTCGCAGCACCGGTGACCATGGTCACATTGTAGGTGATACGCGAAATCAGATGGCCGGAGTTATGGCTGTCGAAATAGCGATTGGGCAGCGTCAGCATGTTGTTGAACAGCGCCACACGCAGGTCGTGTACCAGCCCCAGTGAGACCTTGGCCAGAAAGAAATTGCCAAGAAAGGAACCGACTCCCTGCAGCAGGGCTATGAGCACGATCAGTAAAGGCACGGCCTGTAGCAGCTTGAGCTCAGCAATCCAAGGCGCATGCTCTAGCAACCAAGGCACCCTAACGAACAACCCGGCATCCGGATTACTCAGGCCGTCTACAAAGAACTTGAGGATGTAGCCGAGCATCGGCTGGGTGGAGGCGAATATCAGGAAGCCCAAGATACTGACTACGAACATACCGATATAAGGTCGAACGTACGTCAGCAGCCGCAGGTAAATGCTCAGGCTCGAAGGGGCAGATGAAATTGGAGAAGCCATAGGGAGCCGTCATCAAAAAAAGGCGTCAATTCTATCACAGCCTTAATAAGGCCTCTTTGAGCAGGTAAGATAGCCGACCTACTGCTGATCAGGCCCCCCTTGAATGACCATGCGCACGCTTGACTACGCCCAATATAGCGCCCTGCGTGAAGGGGCAGAGGTACTTGAAGCCGACGGTTCGGGCGACAAAGTGCTGCGCCTGGCAGATGGATCATTCCTGAAGCTATTTCGGCGCAAGCGCCTTATATCGTCCGCACTCTGGTATCCCTATGCTCAGCGCTTTGCCGACAACTGTCAGGCATTGACCGAGCGCAACATCCTCTGCCCACACGTCCGTGATGTCTTTCGAATCAGCGGAATCGCCCGCGACGCCGTGCATTACGACCCTCTACCCGGGCACACGTTGCGCCAATTACTGGGCGAGGTCGAGCAAGCCGACCACCTGAAAGCACAATTCGGTCAGTTGCTCGCCAGACTCCACGAACAGGGGATTTATTTTCGTTCCGCACACCTGGGCAACATAGTTCTGACGCCCGAGGGTGAATTAGGATTGATCGACGTCGCCGATTTGCACGTACGCAAAACGGCGCTGCCACGGTCACTGCGGCTACGCAATTTCAAACACATGCTCCGTTACGAAAAAGATCGCCAGTGGCTGCTGAGCCAGGATGGAGGCTTTTTTATTGGCAGCTACCTAGCCAACCAGTCAGTCTGCGATGCCACGGAGCTAGCTGCAGTGCTGCACTAGAACGGAGTCGACGGGCCTGGGCCAGAGGTAGCTTTTTCGACTTTGGCATCAGGATGCATCATGATGCCACTTTGAAATCATTGTCGATCAGCAATAGCCTCTGAAGAGGGGGCAGATTTAAGGCATATCTCTACACCATGACGCCAGAGCCACAAGAACGACTACAGCCGCTTTCGCAATCCGCCAAACCGCAGCCGCTGATCTCAATCGTCGCCCCTTGCTACAACGCCGAGAAGTATCTGGAAGATGCACTACAAAGCATCTTTGCTCAGGACTATCCCCACTTCGAAGTCATCATCGTTGATGATGGCTCGACGGATAGCAGCCTGGCCATGCTTCGAAGACTGCAAAGCACTTACAATTTCCAGCTCCTGTCCCAACAAAACCAGGGTGTTAGTGCGACGCTAAATAATGGGCTCAAACTAGCCAGGGGCGTCTATGTTTCCACGCCGGACCTGGACGACATCATGCTCCCACACTCGCTCAGTGTCAGGGCCAGATACCTTGATGAGCACCCCAGAGTAGGCTGCGTAGGCGCTTTGATTGCTTACATGGACAGCGACGGGACAGATATCAAAAGTCAGCACCGCACCCAGGTGAAGAAATTCAGTTTTGACCGAATTGTTAGCGAAGCCGTGGTCATCGGTGCACCCGGCGCGCTTTATCGCATGGAAGCCTTACAAGCGGCGCAGTTCTACGACCCGAACATAAAAGTTCAGGACTTCCAGATTACACTCAGAATCGCCAGCAAGGGTTACGAAGTACACGAACTACCAATGTGTGTCACACGTTACCGTCGACACCCGAACAACCTGTCCAGAAGATTCAAGGTGCTATTTGATGCCGATATGCTGGCGATGGCTCCCTACCAGTCGCACCCTGGATACCAGAAGGGCAGGACGGTACTGGTCAATAAGGCATTGAAGTATGCGGCTGTTGCCGACAAGAAGTACGCTTGGAGCCTGTTGCGTACCATTCCGCTACGCCAGTACAACTGGACAACACTCAAACGCCTAAAGCGCCTCGTGCTTCATCGATGACCAGCAAGGGGAAGCGTCGGAAGAAGACTAACCCTGAGGTCCAGCTACTTGCACCAGCAGGATAGTTAACCTGCATGAGTCGGGCCGATTGATAGCCGCTTCTTTCGACTCATGCAGCGCAGTCTTGACCTGAGCGGTCTTGGCAGGGAGCTGGTGCCATTGCCTAGAGACTTGGCAGAATCAGACCGCCGAAGCGTTCCGCTCCCGAATAGTCCGCCCCAATATCAATGCTGCCGGCAACAAAACAAGAGGCCACAGCTCGTCAGGGTTTCCGATCAACTTGCTACCGTCGAAATTGAGCATTACCAACGAACAGGCTAGGTAGACTCCCCACGGATCACGCCCGCGCCAGGCTTGCCACAACGTCATTGCCATCACGACCATGAACAGTATTAAAGAGATGCCACCGGTATAAAGCCCCAACGCAACGAAGATATTGTGGGGGTGCTGAATGGGCATGCCTCCCGCCAGGGTCTGCGAGGTTTGGAAGTCGACGCCACACCCCAAGGCCCATCCACAATTACCCCACTCACCCGTCATGATACGAAACAGATCAATACGGTAAGAGTCCCCCCGGGCGAGCAACGACTGAAACCAGGCTTCATCATGCACCAGCCAGAGTGCCAGACTAAACAAAACGACGGCTACCAGCAGCACAATCGATCCACGGCGAGGGAAGCGATAGACGCCGTAAAGTGCCCACAAACCGAACAGGAACGCCGCCCCAACCAAGGCTGTACGCGTCTGTAGCACGAACGCTACTGCGACCAACGATATCACCACCGCGCATACTGCCTCCATCCAACGGCGCTCGCGCTCCCAAGTCGGCATCGCCAAGCCCAGCGCGCAGAACAGCCAGATGCTGACATAAATTACATTCTCCATACGCCCAGGCAGCAGCCCAACACGCTGCCCAAATATAAATATACCAGTACTCCAGTTATATACAGCACTGGCAAAAATATACAGCGCGATAACCCAGAACAGTGCACGAGCGAAAGAACCGCTACGCAAGAACACAGGATCGGCAAACCCCGCCACCACAAACACAAATAAAGTGACATAGAGGATATGTTTATAAAACTGTGGATCTCCGGCAATAACTGCGGGCACCAGGAACCAGAGCAAAAATACCAACCAAGCCCACGCCAGTGGCTGACCAAGCAAGCCTGCACCACGCTCCTTGAGCAAGAAGAACAAGCCCGGCAAAGCGAGCAGCGCGTAGAAAATATTGTTCGTCCATTTAGCAGAGTTCAGGAGAATGTAACTCAGCAGGAACAAAACCAATACGACGCTAAAGTAACGAGAATAAATCCGCCGACTCAAACTGCCTTCAGCCAATAACATTGAGCATCCATCCCACGATAAGTCCAAGAACAAAAGTACCAAGTAACTTTATCCGCTCCCTGCGCTTGCGCCGCAACTTATTGACTTTTTCCTCCGGGACCTCGACATGCTCGCCGAAACCGGTATGCAGAACGGCATCACTCTCAAGAATGAGCGCATAACGGTTTTCAGAAGCGAACAGGCGCGACAGGTTCTTCTCGCCGCCATGGCTCGAATACGGCGCGTGTTGCTGATAATCGGCCAAGCGTCGCAGTCCAGGGTTAAAGGAAAACCCTTGCCATTCAGGCTTGTGTGAGCCGAGCCGGTAAAAAGCAATGCCGTCGATTATCTGGCGCTGCTCAAGAAAAACGTACGGGCTGTGCACCTGGAGGTCATGGCTAAAGCTACGCAGCCATACTTGCAATGCCTGCGGGTCCGCCTTGAGCAGAGTCATCGAATCCTCAATAAAGCCTGGCCGATAGAATGCCCAATCATCTTCACAATGAAAAATCCACGGCGTCTCAACAAGTGCATATGCGGCATCGATGGATAACATCTGCCCCAGCTTGGGCATATTGATGATGAATCGGGTATGCGGTCGCCAGTGTTCGGGAATACATTTTTCCACTGCTTTGTCTCCCGAATCCTCGGTGATGAGGACCTCGCGAATTGGCGTGGTATTGAATGTATCGAAGCTGGTCAGCGTCTGCGTTAGGAGGTCGAAACGACCGCAACTGGTCACTACCAACGTGACGTCACTGTCTTTGGAAAAGATCAAGATATAGGCCTCTCAAACCCATGGAATGGCACTCTTGGCATCCTGTGCGGCTAGTAGCAGAAAATGGGGCGGAAAACCCAATACGCACGCCCTCTTAAACTCCAAGCCTATTGCGCAGCTGGCAGAACCAGCCGGGAGGTGGAGATGGACGTAAATTTGCTCGCATGGCCTGCACGATCTCAGCACCAATATGCTGAAAGCTGTAACGAGACTCTGCCAGGAGCCGACCGCTCACTGCGATCCGTGCCGCCCAGGCCGAATCGGCCCGCAGTTGAGCCAGCTTGATGCGCAGCTCGTCTATCGTCCGATAGAGCACCAGGTTCTCCATGTCGACGAACCCAAGTGCCCGGTTCTCCTCCTCACCCTGGTCGTACGCCAGTAATACACAACCGCAGGCCATGGCCTCGAAGTTCTTGATCATGTACTCGCCCATGCCGACATCAGCACTAACGAAGAAGCGGATGCGATTTAGAGCGTTGAGGTAATCCTCGCCTGAATTGGTACGGGTCACCACCAAATTTTCCAGCTGCGCCAGTTCATCCAGCAGCGCTTTACGCCCACTGTAGGCGATGCTCTTGGTGCTACCGATAAAGCCCAATTCGATATCGCGCTCGCGCCCGAGATCGCGCAACAGAGCCTGATCGTACCCCTTAGGCACGAACTCGGCATCCACACCCTCCTCTCGCAACCGTCGAGTCACGAAACTACCCGAGCTTATCACTCGCACCCAAGGCAGCTTGCGGTAGTACGCGCTGAACTTTCCGGTGTACTTGCAAGGTATATAGTTCTGGTAAGCATCATGCTCGAGAACCACCAGATTTGGGACACTGCGAATGAAGTCCACCTGGCGAATCTCCTGCTTGAATCGCAGAAAGAACAGGATGCGGTCATAGCGGGTCACATCCACGTGCAGACGGAAATAACGGCGCAGATTTGCCTGCTCCTCTCGCCCCAGCCAACGGATATCGCAATCGCAGTGGTGCTGAACACTTTCGTAAAGACGGTCCAGGATCGCCCGCTGTTCAGCTTGAACCAAAAATAGGACTTTCAATATATTCATCCGTCTACTCGGCGCTCAGCCAAAGGAAGTTCATGACAGCCTCGGCGGCTGAACTCGGTCGCCTGTCACTACTACAGAGAATAAAAAGGCTCAGCCTCATCCAAGAAGCCCCTCTTCCATCGCACCACCTTACTCGTCAAGGTATGGATATCTATAACCAGCTTTAACCACGTTGTGTGCAACCAACATCTGCGAGGGATTGCTCTAAGCGCTTTAAGCACAATCAATAATCTCTGAAGTCTATTTGCATCATAGGCAGGGGACGCGCTAGCTAATAGACACATAGCAACACCTAATCTGCCAATAAGCGCTGCCGGACCACCATTGGCAATTGCCAGAAGACGGCACGAATCTTTTCATCCGAAAAAGCGTGTAACTTCGCAGCGGCAACCTGGCTCTCGCATGGCGCAGCAATCTGCTGTCTCAAGACTCGCGCCAGGCTATGACTGTCGGCCAGTTCAAACAGTATCCCGGCCCCCTCCACAACTTCACGCCCCCCGCCACAATCCGAGCAGACCACTGGCACCCCTGCCGCCATCGCCTCTAGCAGTACCATACCGAAGGGCTCATGGTCGGAGGTCAGAGCAAACACATCAAAGGCCTTAAAATAGCGCCGGCCATTGGCTACTTGGCCGAGAAAGCGTACCTGCCCAGATACGCCCAGCTCGGCGGCGAGATGTTTTAACGAAGCCTCCAATTGGCCTCTGCCCATAATCGCTAGCAGGCTGCCTGTAGGCAGTTGCGGTAGTGCTTGGGCGAAGCCACGTATGAGCGTCGCCTGATCCTTGTCCGGATGCAGACGACCGACATTGCCGACCACCCAGGCGTCCTGCGGCAAGCCCAGGTATTCGCGAGCAACTTCGCGAGACACCTGCTCGGCCTGCACCGCCTCGATATCGATTCGGTTATAGAGCGTTTCAATCCGCTCAGCAGACCAGCTTGGCAAGCAGGCACGAATATCGTCGCGCACAGCGTTGGAGACGCCGAGCAGGGATAGTCGACTTTTGAAAAAATTAGCGAACAGTTTTCTAGAGCGTCGCTTGTAGTCGCCAAAAGCATGGTGCACGCCTATTACCGGCAGATCGGTTCCCAGCAATGCCACGTAGACAGGTTTGAAACGATGCGCGATGCAAAGCGCAAAGTATCGTGTTGCGGCGATACGGCGAATATCACGGATAGCCTTCAACTTCAGCCCACGCACGTCGCGGCTGCTGTAGTTGAGAAACAGCACTTCGTCCGAAGCCGACCCTTTGACAACTTCATCACTGGGTGCGCCAGTCAGATATACGGTGCAAACCTTGTATGGCGTTCCAACGAAAAGCGCGGCGTACTGCCGCGCGCAATCAAGGAAGGGACCATCGTAACCGTGGCAGAACTGCAACACCCACTGCTCAGACGCTGTCATACCAATCCTTGTCATCCTTCACCACCAACACATCCTCCATGATCAGGTACTGCAGATCCGACCCGTAGAACATGTTCAACGCATCAGTCGGCGAGCAGATCATCGGCTCACCACGGCGGTTGAGTGAGGTATTCAGCGAGACGCCGTTGCCGGTGAGTTTTTCCAGTTCCAGCATCAGGTCATACCAGCGCGGGTTGTGGCGGCGTTCGAGGACCTGGGCGCGGGAGGTGCCGTCTTCGTGGACGACTTCGCTGACGCGCTCCTTCCACTCATCATTGACTTCAAAGGTGAAGGTCATGAAGGGGCTCGGGTGATCGACCTTGAGCATCTGCTCGGCCACGGTGTCGAGCATCGACGGGCAGAAGGGTCTCCAGCGTTCGCGGAACTTGATCTGCTCGTTGATGCGATCGGCCACGCCTGGAATGCTCGGGCAGCCGATGATCGAGCGACCGCCGAGGGCTCGCGGGCCAAATTCCATGCGACCCTGGAACCAGGCCACCGGGTTGCCGTCGACCATGATTTTGGCGATACGCTCAGGCGTGTTGGCAATCTGCTTGAACACCGGCTTGTTCGGGTGCTTGGCACAGGCGGCAATCACGTCCTCGTTGGAGTAGGACGGACCAAGGTAGACGTGCTCCATCTTCTCCACCGGCACGCCGCGCTGGTGCGAGACGTAGGCGGCGGCGCCAACCGCAGTTCCGGCATCGCCGGAGGCGGGCTGGACAAACAGCTCTTTCACGTCCGGACGAGCAATGATCTTCTGGTTGAGCTTGACGTTCAGCGCGCAGCCGCCAGCGAAGGCGATCTTGCCGGTCTCGCGGATGATGTCGCCCAGGTAGTGCTCCATCATCTGCAGCGCCAGCTTCTCGAACAGCGCCTGCATGCTGGCTGCATAGTGGATGTAGGGATCGTCGGCGATGTCGCCTTCGCGCTTCGGGCCGAGCCAGTCGATCAGCTTGGGCGAGAAGTAGTAACCCTTACCCTTTTCCTTGTAGCGACGGAAGCCGATGACGTTGGCGTAGTCGGTGTTGATAGTCAGCTCGCCGTTCTCAAAGGTCGCCAAACGGGAGAAGTCGTACTTGGCGGCATCGCCATAGGGCGCCATGCCCATGACCTTGAATTCGCCGTCGAGCATCTCGAAACCGAGGTATTCGGTGATCGCGCCGTAGAGTCCGCCGAGGGAATCCGGGTCGTAGAATTCCTTGATCTTGTGGATCTTGCCGTTCTCGCCCCAGCCGAAGAAGGTGGTGGCGTATTCACCCTTGCCGTCGATGCCGAGGATCGCGGTCTTCTCGGTGAAGCCCGAGCAGTGATAGGCGCTGGAGGCGTGAGCCAGGTGGTGCTCGACCGGCTGCAGCTTGACCTTTTTCAGGTCGAAGCCGAGCTGCTGCAGGCACCACTCGATGCGCTTCTTGTAGCGGTAGTAGCGCCGGTTACCCATGAGGATGGCGTCAAGCGCACGATCCGGGGCGTACCAGTAGCGCTTGGCGTAGTGCCAGCGAGCCTTCTCGAAAATGCTGATGGGCGCAAAGGGAATCGCCACCACGTCAACGTCCGACGGCTTGATGCCGGCCTGCTCCAGGCAGAATTTTGCCGACTCGTAGGGCATGCGATTCTTGGCATGCTTGTCGCGCACGAAACGCTCTTCTTCCACGGCGGCGATGAGTTTGCCGTCGATATAAAGCGCTGCGGAAGGATCATGACTGAGAGCGCCGGACAAGCCGAGAATCGTCAGGGCCACGGAGAAGCCTCTTGAACAGGTGATAGCCGGATGCTATCACGAACCAAATAAACACGGCCCCAATGGGTGGCCGCATGCAAAGCGCGAATTATACCGGCACGACCCGCCTCGAAGCATCAGGACGAACGGCGCATCGCCGAACGGCACGCACTAAATCGAGCCTTCACAGCCGGGGCAAACGCTCGTCGAGCAGGCGATACAGCGCCGAATCGGACGGCCAATTGCGCAGCAGCCGCGCCCTATCCCTTGCATAAGCGCGCGCAAAGGCAGCGGCACTGCTGTGCTGCTGTACCGCATCAAGATCGATCAGCGTCCAGCGACCGTTCTCCCAGAACAGGTTATGCCCTTTGAGATCACCGTGGCTGATGCGCTCGCCAATCAGCCTGGCAAAAAGCCTATCCAGCGCCTGCAGCTCCTCTTCGGGAGGCATGCTGTTCAGATACGGCTGCCAGCGGGCAATCAGGTCTTCTCCGGCAAGCAGCTCGGTAATCAGCCAGGCCTTGCCACGCAACCACAACCAGCGCCGCTCCTTCACCGCGAGCAGCCGGGGCGTGGCGATACCCAGGAAGTCCATACGATTGCCTTCGACCCAGCTGTGCCAGGCCCGGCTCGGACGCCAGAAGCGCTTGAGCCAGTGCAGTAAACCTTTGATGTTGTAGCGCTTGATCAACAGCGCCCGTCCATCCAGCTCGACCCGCGCCACCGTGGCCGTGCCGCCGCCCTTGTATAGCGTGCCCTGTGCGATGAAAGCATCAGGATCGGCGAGCAGCGCCTGCAGATTTGCTTCTTCTTCGCGCCGCACCACCTGGGCGCCGAAAGGCCCGATGCGCGCACTGAACAGACTGCAGTCGCGCGCGACCTTTTTCAGATAGTCGTTCAGCCGCCAGTTGCGCGTCTTGTGCATCTCTTTGAGCAAGGCTTCCAGCGGCAGTGCATGCTCGCTGTTGGCGAGCAGATAATGCACCAGCAGCTCTTCGATGAAAGGCTCCAACTCAGCAGGTAACTGGGCGAAGAACACCCCGAGATTCTCCACCACCCGGTCGCGCGACAGTGGGCGGCCCGGTGTCTCACTCCTGACTCCGCCGCCATCGACGACGAACAGCTGTTCGCTTGTGCGCAACAGATTATCGAGGTGCAGATCGTCCTGCCAAAGCCCGCACGCGTGCATCTGGGCTATCAGTTCAAGTGCTTCACCGAGTACGCTCCGCTGGGCGTCCGAAAGCACCTGCTGGCCGGCAACGGAGCGCCAGGCATCCCAGAGGCTTTCAGCTTCGTCGAGCCAGTCGAACAGCAACCATCCACCTTCGCCGTCCTCCCAACCCTCAGCCACCAGCGCCGGCGTCGGCAACCCCTGGGCAGCCAACAGGCCGGCACCGTCGCGCTCACGCTGATAATGCCGGCCCGCCTTGGGGCCAACCAGCAGCTTGGCCAGCACCGTGCGCCCGCCCCATAAGGCTCGACCGACATAACGCTGCCCCGGCAACACGCGCAGCCAGCAGGTGATATCAAGCACGCCGAAATCGGGTAGTTCCAGCCGTATAGGCAAGGCCGGCATTCGCCCGGCGGAGGCCAGAGCAGACAGATTCATCCGCGTGCTTCCTTGTTCTTGCGGCGCTGAACAAGTCGCTGGAACCAGGATTCGACAGCCCGCTGATCATCCAGATAGGCGGCCAGCAACCCACGCACACCCTCCTCGCCCATACAGCGCGCACGACGAACCAGCGGCTCCAGATCCTTGATCCGATCCCGCTGCCCCAACAGAAGGGGACGGGTCTTTTCCAGGTCGATCAGGCAAGCCTGCCAGCGACCGTCCAGCTCACGCAGGAAAACATGCTTGGGATAGAAGCAACCGTGTACCTGCCCGGCCTGATGAAGGTCGCGAGCCAGTTCGCCGACAGCGCGAATGATTGCCTGCCGGCGGGCCTCGTCCAGTTGCGGCCAGCGCTTCAACCAGTCATCCAGATCCTCCCAGCCATCCAGCGCCCGCGTCAGCAGAATCGCCCGCTGCTCGCCAGCGAGCCTGCGACAACCGAAAAAGCTTGCCTGCAGGGTCGGAATGCCCAGCTGTTGATAGCGTCGGATGTTGCGAAACTCGCGGGCAAAGGTGGGCTCGCCAAGGGGATGCCGCAGACTGCGGGTCAGATGATTGCTTTGGCGCTTGAGGTAATAAGCCGTCTCGCCCAGCTCCAGCCGGTAGACACTGCTCCAGCCTCCGCGCTCGGTATTGGGCTCGTCCACCGCTTCCAGCCGGAGCGCCCAGAGCGCATCAAAGCTGGCAAGGCCATTGCTTTCGAGCACTGCCCGATCACGCTCGGCAATGAAATCGTTCATTCTCGTCCCTGAAAGTAATGCACGATCTGGCGGATGCGCGGCTTGTCGTTCGCCGTCAGCCGTTCGCGCTGGGCGTACTGCAGATAAAAGCGCAGACGCTGGGTCTGACTCAGATGATACTTCGCAACCTTGTCAAGACAGGCCAGGTCCTTGACGATGCGATGCTGCAGGAAAGGCCCGCGCCAGAACGAGCCGGTCGGGCAGTCGATCAGATACAGGCGACGCTGCGGATCGACCAGCAGATTGCGCCATTTGAGATCGTTATGGGCAAAGCGGTGTTCGTGCATGGTGCGTGTCGAGTGCGCCGCCTGTTGACTGACTTCCCGTACCCAGCGCGGATCCTTGAGGCGAGCGTCATGGTTGTTTGCGAGCAAGGCCAGGTCTTCGGTCTGCTCCAGCTCGCGCGTAATAAGCGCCCCACGCAAGAACAGACCAGCGCGACGCTCCAGACCGTACGCCACGATTGGCGCTGTCGGTATGCCCCAACGGTGAAACAGCTTGAGATTCTGCCATTCAGCCTTGACCCGTGGCCGACCGATAAAACGTCGCAGACCCTTGCCGGCACCCCAGTAGCGCTTGACGTAATAGCGCACGCCGTTGCGCTCGATGCGAATCACTTCCGACAGCGGGTCAGAGGTCAGCCGCTCCCCCTGCAGGGCAAAGACGGCATCCAGACTGGCAAAGTCATCGGCAAGCACGGTGTAGGCCGGCAGCAGAGTCCAGCACGCCATCAGAGCACACCCCCATAACGCTGCTTGCGTCTGTAAAGCCGTTCCGCCTTGCCTTCCAGCCAGCTCAGCAAGGCCGCTTCGTCACGCAGAATCTCGCGCAGTGGCTTGTTGAAATAATCTCGCAGGAAACGCAGGCGGTCGCGACGGGTCAGGCCGATGTCCAGTGCCGAAAAATACAGCCCGGCCAGATCCTTGTTGCGCCAGCGGTGGGGGGTTGTGGCGCGGACCTGGGCGCGGTGCAGATCGATCAATGAGAGGCGGAAATCATCGGCCGTTACGGCCTTGTCGGTATGCAGCAGGAAGTGGCAGATATAGAAGTCCCGATGATTGACGCCGGCACGGTGCATGGTCCCGGCCATGCGTGCGACTTCGGCGATCAGTGCGCGCTTGAGTGCCGGTAATGGCGGCCGTTCATGCCAGTGGAGCGAAAAGTCTTCGAGGCTGATGGTCGGCGCCAGCTCTTCGGTAATGATGAATGAGTGCTGGGTCGCCGGATTGCCCCCACGCTGGCCATAAGCCACTGCGGTCATGGTCGGTACGCCGGCTTCATGCAGACGCTGAAGCGCTCGCCACTCCTGACCGGCACCGAGTACCGGCGCCTTGGCGGTGACCAGGTTCTTGGCGATCTCGCCCCAGCCGATGCCGCGGTGGATCTTGACGAAGTAGCCGCGCCCGTCGACTTCGGTACGCAGGGTGCGGCGGCCTTCCAGCTCGCGGTAGACCTCGCCTTGCAACTGCTCGACTTCGACGAAGGCATCCTTGGCGTGCCAAAGCGTTTTGAAGGGTTCAGCGAGAATCAGCTTTGTAGACACGCGCGCCCCTTATGAAAAGCTTCGCGGGCATGGCCCGCTCCTACCGGGTGGGCAGCCATAGCGTGCCCGCTCATACCTGCTCCCCGAGAATCACATCGGTGGCCCGCTGCGGCATGCTGTAAAGATCGGCGCTGTCGGCATAGCGCAGCGCATTACGGCCCCAGACGACCCGCTGCGCATCATCTTCCAGCATCTGCGCCAACATGCGGTCCAGCGTGGATTGCTCGAACGGGCTGGGCACGACCCGGCCACAGTCGGCATCCTCAATATAGTGGGCGTAGCCGCAGACGTCGGTGACCAGCACCGGCAGGCCGGAAACCAGCGCCTCCAGCAGCACGGTGCCGGTATTTTCGTTGTAGGCGGGATGGATCAGCAGGTCGGCACCCAGCAGAAAGCGCGGGATATCGCTACGCCCCTTGAGAAACTCCACCATGCTCGAAATGCCCAGCGTCTTGGCCTGCAGCTTGAAGGGCTTGGGATCATCCTGACCGATCACCAGCAATCGCGTGCGCTTCCTCAGTCCACGGGGCAGCGCAGCGAGCGCCTTGAGGCTGCGATCCACACCCTTGGTCTTGAAGCCGGAGCCAATCTGCACCAGCACCAGCTCATCGGCTCCCAGCTCGAATTCCTCGCGAAACCCGGCGCGTATTTCAGCCGCATTGGCCGGCGCGCGGCGATCCGCAGCGATGCCTGGCGGCAACAGATGGAAGCGCTCGGCGGGCGTACCGTAGTGCTTGACGAACAACGGCTGCTGCACCTCGGAGATCATCAGAATCTCAGTCTTCGACTCGGGTGCGAACACCGCGCGCTCGTACTCGGCAAAGTGCTTGTAGCGGCCCCAGCGGCGGTAGACCGGATTGCGCAGGGTCTGCGCCTTGTCCTCGAAGCAGGGATCGGCGGCGTAGTAGACGTCCAGACCCGGCATCTTGTTGAACCCCACCACTCGATCCACCGGACGCTGCGCCAGATCAGCCTCGACCCAGGCAGTGAAACGTTCATTACGGGTGTGGTTGAAGAGAGCTTTGACCGGCGCAATCAGCACCTCGAAGCCCTCTGGCACCTCGCCCTCCCAGATCATCGCGTAGACACGAATGCGGTGCCCACGACGCTGACACTCCAACGCGATGCGCATGAAATCGCGCTGCAGCCCGCCGAAGGGAAAATACTTGTAAAGGATAAAGGCCAATTGCATCAGGTTGTCTCCGATGACCGCAACAGGGCCTTGAGTTCGCTGGCGACGCGCTCGGGCAGCAGGTCGTCGAAACAGGGTGTGTGGCGATTGCCCTTGCCGGCATTCGGGCCGGTGGCACACAGATGCACCTGCGAGCGACCGTAGGCGCCCACGCGACCCGGCAGGGTCGGGCCGTAAAGCGAAATGCTCGGCACATCGAGGGCTGCGGCAAGATGACCGAGGCCGGTATCCACCGCCACGCAGGCGCGGGCGCCGGCAATGACCTTGGCCACGCCGCCAAGATTCAGCCGGGGCAATACCGAAGCACCGGCGATACCGTCGGCGATACGTTCGGCGCGGGCCTTTTCCTCGGCATTGCCCCAGGGCAGGCGAATCGCCCAGCCGAAAGCGCTCATGCGCTCGGCCAGCTCGCGCCAATAGGCTTCCGGCCAGTGCTTGCTCGGCCAGGTAGTGCCGTGCAGGAACAGCAGATAGGGTTCCTCGCCAGGCGCGGCCAGCTGGGCGCGATCGAGGCCGTAATCGCCGATAGCCTGTGGCAGCGCGTAACCGAGCGCCTGAGCAAACAGCTGCCGGACTCGCTCCAGTGCGTGCTGATCACGCGGCACGGTATAGCGGCGATCATAGAAGCGCGACGCCATCGGCTCGCGCGCCGAGTCGCGGTCCAGACCGGCCACCGGCGCTTTCACGTAACGGGTCAGCCAGGCACTTTTCAGCAGGCCCTGAGCATCGATGACCAGGTCATAGCGGGTTTCACGCAGACGCTCCTTGAAGCGCCGCCATTCGCCGGTACGCAGGGTCTGTAGCAGGTTTTTGCGCCAGCGACGGATGGCCACTGGAATCACCTGGGCCACGGCCGGATGCCAGGCGGGAATCTCGGCGAAGCCTTCTTCGACCACCCAGTCGAACTGGATGCCGGGGATCGCCCGTTGCGCATCGGTCAACGCCGGCAAGGTATGCACGACATCGCCCAGCGACGAGGTCTTGATCAGCAGAACGCGCACTCAGTGCTCCAGCGGCAGCGGGTCGGCCAGCGGATCGCCGGCCAGGCGTTGCAGCGCATCCAGCACCGGCTGCGGATGCAGATCGCGCAGGCAATTGTAGTGGCCGAAACGGCAGGTACGGTCGAAGCAGGGGCTGCATTCCAGCCCCAGGCGGACGATCTCCACCTGATCGGCCAACGGTGGCGTGAACTGCGGCGAGGTCGAGCCATAGACTGCCACCAGCGGTCGGTTGAGCGCAGCCGCCACGTGCATCAGACCGGAGTCATTGGACACCACCGCCGTGGCGCAGGACATCAGGTCGATGGCCTCGGCCAGGCTGGTCTCACCACTCAGATTGACCGCCTCTTCCTGCAGGCCCGGGATCAGCTCGTCGCGAATCGCCTCACCCACCGGATGATCCTTCTTCGAGCCGAACAACCAGACCTGCCAGCCGGCACGAATCTTTGCCTCGGCCACAGCGGCGTAGTGCTCGGAAGGCCAGCGCTTGGCTTCGCCGAATTCGGCACCGGGACACAGCGCCAGCACCGGGCGATCAAGCTCCAGGCCAAACCTGGCGAGCGCCGCTGTGCGGCTGGCTTCGTCGATCTGCAAACGCGGTTGCGGATATGGCTGAGGCAACTCGGCATCCGGCTCGAAGGCCAGCGCCATGAAGCGCTCGATCATCAGCGGGTAGCGCTGCTTGTCGAGCCTGCGCATGTCATTGAGCAAGCCGTAACGCATCTCTCCTCGCCAGCCGGTGCGCTTGGGAATGCCGGAAAAGAACGGCACCAGCGCGGACTTCAGTGAGTTGGGCAGCAGGATCGCCTGCTCGTATTGACCACGCAGTCCCTGCGCAATCTTGCGCCGCGCGGCCAGATCCAGCACGCCATGACCGAGCGGAAAACTCAGGGCCTGGTGCACCTCGGGCATGCGTTCGAGAATGGGCCGGCTCCACTCGGGTGCCAGCACGTCGATCCGGCAGTCGGGATGGCGCTGTTTCAGGCAGGCGAACAGCGTCTGCGCCATCACCATGTCGCCAACCCAACTGGGACCCACGATCAGAATATTCATAAGCTGGAAGTCATAAGCTTGAAGCTGGAAGCAGGTGCCAGAAGCATTTCACTTCCGGCGTCCGGCTTCCAGTCTCTGACCTATTTGACCAACGTCCGCCATTCGGCGTGAGCATCGGTCTTGCCGGTGACCAGATCGAAGTAGGCTTTCTGCAGCTTTTCGGTGATCGGGCCACGACGACCGATGCCGATTTGGCGGCCATCCAGCTCGCGGATCGGAGTGACCTCGGCGGCGGTGCCTGTGAAGAAGGCCTCATCCGCAATATAGACCTCGTCGCGGGTGATGCGCTTCTCGACGATCTCGATACCGAACTCGCGGGCCAGCGCCAACACGGTGCCACGGGTGATGCCGTTCAGGCAGGCGGTGACTTCCGGGGTGTAGATCACGCCGTCCTTGATGATGAAGATGTTCTCGCCCGAGCCCTCGGCCACGTAGCCTTCCGGATCGAGCAGCAGGGCTTCGTCAGCGCCGGCAGACACTGCTTCCTGCAGCGCCAGCATCGAGTTGACGTAGCTGCCGCTGGATTTGGCGCGGGTCATGGTGATGTTGACATGGTGACGGGTGAAGGAACTGGTGCGGATCTTGATGCCCTTCTCCAGCGCCTCATCGCCCATGTAGGCGCCCCAGTGCCACGCGGCGACGACCACATGCACTTTCAGGTTGTCGGCGCGGATGCCCATGCCTTCCGATCCGTAGAACACCAGCGGACGGACGTAGGCGGTCTCCAGGTTGTTCTCGCGCACCGCAGCGCGGGTCGCCTCGTTGATCTCTTCCTTGGTGTAGGGAATCTTCATGCCCATGATGTGGGCGGAGTCGAACAGGCGGTCGGTGTGCGCCTGCAGGCGGAAGATCGCCGTGCCCTGCGGCGTGTTGTAGGCGCGCACGCCCTCGAACACGCCCATGCCGTAATGCAGGCTGTGGGTCAGCACATGAGTGGTCGCGTTACGCCATTCGACCAGTTCGCCGTCATACCAGATCACGCCATCACGATCGGCCATCGACATTGGTTGCCACCTCAGAATTCGATAAATGCTCTGTTTGTCAGACGAGAATCAGCTGAGCCCAAGCTCACGCCACATGCGCATGACTGCGCGACGCTCATCATGAAATTGGTCCCCACTCACCACTTCGGGCAGTTTTTGCAGTGATTGCCGGTGAGCTGCGCCACGGTAGGCCTTGTAGGCGTCCTGCAGCAGCCGAACCTCATCGCCGGTCATCAACCCGGCCTGCTCCAACCCGTCGAGAATGCGGATGTTATCGGTATAGCGCAGCAGTTGCGGATGCTGGTGCGACCACGCCAGAGCCGCGTATTGCACCATAAATTCGATATCCACGATACCACCGGCGTCTTGCTTGAGGTTGAAGACGCCGTCTGGCTCGAACGCCTTGCCCGCCATGCCGGCCTGCGTCACACGGGTGCCCAAGTTGTCGCGCATCTTCGCGCGCATCTCGCTGACTTCACTGCGCAGCTGTGCAAGATCGCGCTCACGCCCCAGCACGGCGGCGCGCACCCGCTCGAAGTCCTGCGCCAGTTGCGGGCAGCCGACCAGCACCCTCGCACGCACCAGCGCCTGGTGTTCCCAGGTCCAGGCCTCCTCGCTCTGATAGCGCTCGAAGGCGCTCAACGAGCCAACCAGCAGCCCGGAAGCGCCGGAAGGCCTGAGGCGCATATCGACTTCATAGAGCTGACCGGACGTGGTCTGGGCCGTCAGCAAATGAATGATGCGCTGCCCCAGACGGGTGAAGAACTGCGCGCCATCGATGGGTTTGGCGCCATCGGTTTCGGCATTCGAATCGCCATCATGAATGAACACCAGATCAAGGTCGGAACCGTGGCCCAGCTCGATGCCGCCGACCTTGCCATAACCCACCACGATAAAGGCCGGGTCGCACAGCTCGCCGTCAGCGCGCCGCGGACGCCCATGGCGCGCCACCGTGTGATGCCAGGCCAGCGCCAGTACTTCGTTGAGGATCGCCTCGGAGAGCCAGGTCAGGTAATCGCTGACTTTCATCAATGGCAGCGTGCCGGCAAGCTCCGAAGCCGCCACGCGCAGCCGGTGCGCCAGCTTGAAGTGGCGCAGCGCTTCCATCTGCTGCTCCAGATCGTCCTCGGGAATGCGCACCAGCCGCTCGCGCAACTCGGCGGCCAGCTCCGGCGCCTGCGGTGGCCGGAACAGCCGTCCGGCATTGAGCAACTCATCGAGCAGCAGCGGAAAACGGGCGATCTGTTCGGCAATCCAGGGGCTGCCCGCACAAAGCTCCAGCAATCGCTGCAGCGCCCCAGGATTTTCCGTCAGCAGCACCAGATAGGCCGAACGCCGCGCCACCGCCTCAATCAGCGGCAACACACGCTCAAGCACCAGATCCGGGTCGTCCTGCTCAACCGCCTGCGCCAGCAGCCGGGGAATGAAAGCATCCAGGCGCTCACGCCCCAGGCGCTGCATGGTCCGCACCTGCTTGGCGCTGCGCAGCGCGGCAAGCCGCTGGCAGGCGACCTGACCGTCGCGAAATCCCGCATCGGTCAACTGGCGACAGGCGAATTCCTCGTCCCAGTCCTGCTCCCAGAGCGGCAGCCACTCGCCCCCAACCAGCGTTTCACCCTCGGCAAGCTCGTCCTCGTCGGGGTCGGCGATCACCTGACGGAAGTGCCAGTCGACCCGGCTGCGCCAATGCAGCAGGCGCTCATGGAACGCATCCCAGCTATCGAAGCCGAGAATGAAGGCTACCCGGTCGCAGTCGGTGCGGTTATCCGGCAACATCTGCGTCTGACGGTCGTCAATGGCCTGCAGCGCATGCTCGGTGTAGCGCAAAAACTCGTAGCCTTCGCGCAACTCTTCGACCGCGGCAGCAGGCATATAGCCCTGCCCTGCCAGGGTCGTCAGCACCTTGAGCAGCGGTCGCTGTTGCAGGCTCAGGTCGCGCCCACCGTGAATCAGCTGGAACGCCTGGGCAATGAATTCCACTTCGCGAATGCCGCCAGAACCCAGCTTGATGTTCGCCGCCACACCCTTGCGCCGCACTTCCTGCTGGATCAGCTGCTTCATGCCGCGCAACGCATCGATGGCGGAAAAATCCAGATAGCGCCGGTAGACAAAAGGTCGCAGGATATCGAGCAACTCCCTGCCGGCCTCCTGGTCACCGCCGACCACCCGCGCCTTGATCATCGCGTAGCGCTCCCAGTCACGGCCCTGATCCTGGTAATACTGCTCCAGCGCATTGAAGCTCATCACCAGCGCACCGGATGAGCCATAGGGCCGCAGGCGCATGTCCACCCGGAACACGAAACCATCGACAGTAGGCGCATCCAGCGCCTTGATCAGGCGCTGCCCGAGGCGGACGAAAAACTCCTGGTTGTCCAGCGAGCGGCGGGCGCCAACGGTTTCGCCGCCTTCCGGGTAGCCGAAGATCAGATCGATATCCGATGACAGATTGAGTTCATGCGCGCCCAGCTTGCCCATGCCGAGCACCACCAGATGTTGCGGGCGGCCACTTCTGCGCCCGGTGGGCACACCAAACTGCTCGCAATGACGCGCATACAACCAGCGATACGCCAGATCGATACAGGTATCGGCCATGTCGGACAAATCGCCGCAGGTCTCGGCAAGGTCGGCCTGGCGGGTCAGGTCGCGCCAGATGATCCGCACCTGCTGGCGATTGCGAAAACGCCTGAGCAGCGTTGCCAGCCCGGCTTCATCGGTGCAGTCGGCCAGCGCCGTGTTCAGCGCCGCGTGCATCTCGCCCGTGCGCAGACGCCGCTCAAGCAGCCCCGAGCCGGCCAGCTGCAGCAACATTTCCGGATCTCGGCTAACCTGTTCGGTGACAAAATCGCTGGACGCGCAGACCCGCTCAAATGCTTCGCGACGCTCGGTGGGCCAGGCCGCATAATCCTCCCCGGCTTGCGCCGACAGCTCGCGCGCTGCGTTGAGGAACGAGTCCCTGGCACGAGTGACCAATGGCAATAGCGATGTCGGCAATGCAACCAGTGATGGCAGACTCATATAGCATCCTCAATGCCGAAAACGGCTGCAGGCAGCGCAAACACCCAGGCCAGAGCCTTGGCGTCGAAGTCAGCCAGGCAGGCCGAATCGCCGCAATTGTAGTTTTACTACGAAAGAATGTTGCAGGGGGCTGAAACAACCGCAGTTTTGTAGTAAAACTACAGGAACCGGCTCTACCCCCGGCACAAAATCCAAGAACATATACGCGCCGGCCCACAAAGCCGGCAGCGAAGCAGGCAACCGATTCTGGAAGCCTTTCCGCCCTGGAGCAAGCCATGCAAGATCTCGATCCCGTCGAAACCCAGGAATGGCTGGACGCCCTCGAATCCGTACTCGATAACGAAGGCGAAGAGCGAGCGCACTACCTGTTGACCCGGATGGGTGAACTCGCCACCCGTACCGGCACACAGCTGCCCTACGCCATCACCACGCCCTACCGCAACACCATCCCAGTCACCCACGAAGCGCTGATGCCCGGCGACCTGTTCATGGAGCGGCGCATCCGCTCACTGGTCCGCTGGAACGCGCTGGCGATGGTGATGCGCGCAAACATCAAAGACCCCGACCTGGGCGGCCATATCTCCACCTTCGCCTCCAGCGCGACGCTCTACGACATCGGCTTCAACTATTTCTTCCAGGCCCCCAACGAAGAACACGGCGGCGACCTGATCTATTACCAGGGCCACGCCTCGCCCGGCATCTACGCGCGCGCCTTCCTCGAAGGTCGCCTGAGCGAAGACCAGATGAACAACTTCCGCCAGGAAGTCGATGGTGGTGGTCTGTCGTCCTACCCGCACCCGCACCTGATGCCCGATTTCTGGCAATTCCCCACGGTATCCATGGGGCTGGGTCCGATCCAGGCGATCTACCAGGCACGCTTCATGAAGTACCTGGAGAACCGCGGTTTCATTCCCGCCGGCAAGCAACGCGTGTGGTGCTTCATCGGTGACGGCGAGTGCGACGAGCCGGAAACCCTCGGCGCGATTTCCCTGGCCGGGCGTGAAAATCTCGACAACCTGATCTTCGTCATCAACTGCAACCTGCAGCGCCTCGATGGTCCGGTACGCGGCAACGGCAAGATCATTCAGGAGCTGGAAGGCAACTTCCGCGGTGCCGACTGGAACGTGGTCAAGGTCGTCTGGGGACGCCTGTGGGACCCACTGTTCGCCGCCGACCATGACGGTCGCATGCAGCGCCGCATGGACGAAGCCATCGATGGCGAATACCAGAACTACAAAGCCAACGACGGCGCCTATGTGCGCAAGCATTTCTTCGGCGCCGACCCGGAGCTGCTCAAGCGCGTCGAGAAGCTGTCCGACCAGGAAGTCTGGAACCTCAATCGGGGCGGCCACGACCCCTACAAGGTGTATGCGGCCTACCATCAGGCGGTCAATCACAAGGGCCAACCCACCGTCATCCTTGCGCACACGATCAAAGGCTACGGCACCGGTGCGGGTGAGGCGAAGAACATCGCCCACAACACCAAGAAGGTCGATACCGAAAGCCTGAAGAAATTCCGCGATCGCTTCAACATCCCGATCGACGACTCGCAGCTGGAAGAACTGCCCTTCTACCGCCCTGCCGAAGACAGCGTGGAAATGCGCTACCTGCGCAAATGTCGGGAAAAACTCGGCGGTTCGCTGCCTCAGCGCCGGCCCAAGAGCTTCAGCATTCCGACGCCTCCGCTGGAAACGCTGAAAGCCGTGCTTGACGGCTCTGGTGAGCGCGAGATCTCCACCACTATGGCCTTTGGCCGAATTCTCTCGCAGCTGATCAAAGACAAGGATCTGGGCAAGCGCATCGTGCCGATCCTCGCCGACGAGGCGCGCACCTTCGGCATGGAAGGCATGTTCCGCCAGCTGGGCATTTACTCCCCTGTTGGGCAGCTGTACGAGCCGGTCGACCGCGATCAGGTGATGTACTACCGCGAAGAGAAAAACGGCCAGATCCTCCAGGAAGGCCTCAACGAAGCCGGCGCCTTCTCCTCGTTCATTGCCGCCGGTACCGCCTACAGCAACTACAACCAGCCGATGCTGCCGGTCTACATCTTCTACTCGATGTTCGGCTTCCAGCGTATCGGCGACCTGGCCTGGGCAGCGGGCGATGCGCAGACGCGCGGCTTCCTTCTGGGCGGCACCTCCGGGCGCACCACGCTGAACGGCGAAGGCCTGCAGCATGAGGACGGCCACAGCCACATCCTCGCCAGCACCATTCCCAACTGCCGCAGCTATGACCCCACCTACGGCTACGAGCTGGCGGTGATCATGCATCACGGCATGCACGAGATGATGGAGCAGCAGAAGAGCGTCTACTACTACATCACCGTAATGAACGAGAACTACCAGCAGCCGGCCATACCAGAGGGTGTCGAGGACGGCATTATCAGGGGTATGTACCTGCTCGAAGAAGCCAAGGGCGACTTCAAGCACCGCGTGCAGCTGATGGGTTCGGGCACCATCCTGCTGGAAGTGCGTGCCGCCGTGGATATCCTCGCCAAGATGGGTGTGGGCGCCGATGTCTGGAGCGTTACCAGCTTCAACGAACTGCGCCGCGACGGCCTGGCAGTGGATCACTGGAACCGCCTGCACCCAACGGAAGAGCCGCGCAAGAGCTATGTCGAACAGTGCCTGGCAGGACGTGAAGGTCCGGTCATCGCCTCCACCGACTACATGAAGCTGTTCGCCGACCAGATTCGCCAGTGGGTTCCTTCACGTGAATACCAGGTGCTGGGCACCGACGGTTACGGTCGCAGCGACTCGCGGCGCAAGCTGCGTGATTTCTTCGAAGTCGATCGCCGCTGGGTCACGGTCGCCGCGCTGCAGGCGCTGGCCGATCGCGGCGCCATTGAGCGCAAGGTGGTGGCCGAGGCCATCGTCGAGTTCGGGATCGACCCCGAGAAGCGCAATCCTCTGGATTGCTGATGCTGCGTGCGCACAGGAGAACCTATCGTGAGTGAAACCATACGCGTACCCGACATCGGCAGCGGTGAGGGTGAAGTAATCGAATTGTTCGTCAAGGTCGGCGACCGTATTGAAGCCGACCAGAGCATCCTGACGCTGGAGTCGGACAAGGCCAGCATGGAAATCCCCGCGCCGAAAGCCGGCGTGGTGAAAAGCCTGAAGGTCAAGATGGGCGACCGTCTGAAGGAAGGCGACGAACTGCTGGAGCTGGAAAGCGAAGGCGCCGAAGAACCTGGCCCGGCAGCCGAAGCAACTGCCGAGCCAGCAGGCGCGGCCACTGGCGGCGCCGCGGATGAAACCGAAGCATCAACAGCCCCCGGCGATGACGCCCCTTCGGCCTCCGCCGAAGCACCTGCTGGCGACAGCGTGGAAGAGGTACGGGTCCCGGACATCGGTTCCAGCGGCACCGCGGGCGTCATCGAGGTGATGGTCAAGGTCGGCGACACGGTGGAGGCAGAGCAATCGCTGATCACCCTGGAATCCGACAAGGCCAGCATGGAAATCCCGGCACCCAAGGCCGGCGTTGTTGAAAGCCTGGAAATCAAGGTTGGCGACCAGGCCAAGACTGGCGACCTGATCCTGCGATTGAAGGTGGCCGGCGCAGCGCCAGCCAAGGCTAAACCGCAGGCCGCAGAAGCCAAAAAGGCCGATGCGCCCGAGGAAGCCGTTCCGCAGCAGTCTCTTGCGCCGAACAAGCAGGGCGTGCCGGAGGCCGAAGCCGCCACCAAGGCGCCACCCGTGGTCAGCGGGCCAAGCAAGGCCGGCGCCAGGGTTCATGCCGGTCCGTCGGTACGTCTGACCGCACGCGAGCTTGGTGTTGAACTGGCCGAGGTCAAGGGCACAGGCCCCAAAGGTCGTATCCTCAAGGAAGACGTCCAGGCTTACGTCAAGACCATGCTGCAGCAGCGCAAGGACACCGGAGAAGCGACTGGCGGTGCAGGCATTCCGCCAATCCCGACCGTGGACTTCAGCCGTTTCGGTGAAATCGAAGAAGTGCCGATGACGCGCCTGATGCAGGTCGGCGCTGCCAATCTGCATCGCAGCTGGCTCAACGTGCCGCACGTGACCCAGTTCGAGTCAGCCGACATCACCGAGCTGGAAGCCTTCCGCACCGCGCAGAAGGCCGTGGCGGAAAAGGCCGGAGTCAAACTCACCGTACTGCCGCTGCTGCTCAAGGCTTGCGCGCACCTGCTCAGGGAGCTGCCGGACTTCAACAGTTCGCTGGCGCCGAGCGGCAAGGCGCTGATCCGCAAGAAGTACGTGCATATCGGCTTTGCCGTGGATACGCCGGATGGCCTGATGGTCCCGGTGATTCGTGACGTGGACCGCAAGAGCCTGCTGCAACTGGCCGGCGAAGCGGCGGCCCTGGCTGAGAAAGCGCGCAACAAGAAGCTTTCGGCAGATGAAATGCAAGGCGCCTGCTTCACCATTTCCAGTCTCGGGCACATTGGCGGCACCGGCTTCACGCCGATCGTCAACGCGCCGGAAGTGGCGATTCTGGGTGTCAGCAAGGCGACCATGCAGCCCGTATGGGATGGCTCGGCCTTCGAGCCGCGCCTGATGCTGCCGCTATCGCTGTCCTATGATCACCGCGTGATCAACGGGGCGGCGGCGGCACGTTTCACCAAGCGCCTCTCCGAGCTGCTGGCGGACATTCGTACCATCCTGCTGTAACTGTCAAAGCCAGACAAAACGCCGCATACCCTCACGGGATGCGGCGTTTTTTTGGTTTATGCCCCTGTTGACTCGCCTGTCGGGTCGGTGAAGCGTGACCCTGCGACTGCGGTGTTATTGACGGAAGCGCCTTCGGCGATTCCATCCTACGAATCCACGTAACTGCACAGCGCCCCATATTTTGTAGCCTGTATTAGCCGAAGGCGTAATACGGGTTTCCAAAGCCGGAATACTGGTCAACCCTTCTGCAGATTGCGGAACAGGAAGGACAGGGCCTTGGCCAGCTCTTCGGCGCCTTTGGGGTCACGCAGGATGGTCAGCCAGGGCTCGCCGCCCGGTCGGGCGAATGTGCAGATAACCCCCTGCGGCGGGCATTGATACTGCACATAGGGGTCCATTCCGAATACCGAAAAACTGCGGTTGCGCACTGCCATCTTGCCGGACTCATCGCGCCGCTCTTCACGAATGCGCAGTTCGCCCGGCGCGCCGGCTTCCAGCTGATAGCGCAGATCCTGCGGATTGGCCTGACCCACCTGATAGGCCGCCCGCAGCCCATAGGTTTCAAGCAGGGCATTGCCATGGGCAAGCAGTGCTGTGCGCTCGTCAGCGGTCAGATAGAGGGCCTTGAGTTCTGTCAGGTATTTCCCCGGCTCGTCGGAACTCAGCGTATTGGTTTCAGCCGCCTGCAAGGGAATGCCGATGCCCAGGAAAACCGCGAGAACCAGTAACTTCGAAAGCCGACTTGTCAGTCCCTGCTGCATGATGCACCCTTGCCGTCATTGATTGGATTCAGCCACGCAAGCGCCTCGGGGCGCATACGCCGCAGCTGGTCAGAAGACTCCCGCAGCATACTGGAAGCAAACCGCTCGATGAAAATACATACCGATGCCGCCAGCCGTTTGGCGACCGAGGTTGTGACGCAGTTGCCAGTGCCCTCAAGGCTGGGAATGCTGCGTTTCGAGCGTCTGAACGAGTCCAGCTGGGCCTTGCTGTATCTCGACCCGGCCTGCGAACGCTATCTGGATCAATCTGCAGAGGACCTTTGCTCACTGATCGACTCGCCCTACGCCTGCCTGATGGAACCTCCGGTACGCCTGCACCTGCACGACATCGTTCAGGCCCAGCTGGCCAGCCACGGTCATTACTCCATCCGCTATCGCCTGCATGCCGCCGGCGGGCCGGTGAACATGCTGGAGATCGGCGAGACCTGTCAGCAATTCGGACGAGAGCTGATACGCGGCTACCTGATCGTCGAGCAGCCAACAACCTCCGAAGCTGCCGCGCCACAGGCACTACCGACAGCAGTGCTGGATTTCCACCAGCAGACCCAGGACCATCACCTGGAGCACCTGATCCGCTCGCGCGCGCAGCAGAACCTGATCGTCCGCCTGGCTCGGCACCGTTACAGCTCGTCCAATCCACAGCTCGAAGCCGCACAGCTGATCACCCAGGCTGCCTGCGAAGCCTACGGCGTTGCCCGAGCCGCCATCTGGCAACTGAATGGAAACAGGCTGGAAGCTATCGCAGCCTACCGGCGCGACAACGACAGCCACGAGTACCCGTCGGCACTGGACATGTCGCTCTACCCTCGTTACCTGCAAGCGCTGCACAGCGAACGTGCGCTTGACGTGACGAACGTGCGCGAAGATCCACGCACCCAGGAGCTGGCCGAGAGCTTCTTCAAGCCCCGAGCAATCACCTCCATCCTGGATGCGACCATCCGGGTAGGCGGTGAGGTGACTGGCGTACTCTGTCTGGAGAACGCCGGCAATCAACGTGTCTGGCACCCCGATGAAATCGCTTTTGCCGGCGAACTGGCCGATCAGTACGCGCAGGTACAGATCAACCAGCAACGACTCAGCGCCACCCATACGTTGCACCTGTTCCAGCGGGCGGTCGAACAGAGCGCGAGCGCCTTCATCCTGGTTGATCGCGAGGGTGTCGTCGAATACGTCAATCCGAGCTTTACCTCCATCACCCAGTTTTCCGCAGATGAAGTCCGGGGGCGCCCTCTGGCCGAACTGACGGCGCTGGAAAACCTCAGCAGCCTGCTGTTCGATACCTCTTCCACCCTGGCGCAGCACAACAGCTGGCAAGGCGAGTTCCACAGCCGCCGCAAGAACCTGGAACCCTATTGGGGGCAACTGTCGATCTCCAAGGTGTTCGCCGAAAGCGGCGAACTGACGCATTACATCGGCATCTATGAAGACATCACGAACAGCAAGCTGGCTCAGCAGCATATCGAGCGGTTGGCTTATACCGACAACCTGACCAGCCTTGCCAACCGCCCCTTCTTCATCGGCAGGCTTGAAGAGCGCTTCACCAACGGCAAGCAACCCCGGCTCTGCCTGATGCTGGTCGATATCGACAATTTCAAACGCATCAACGACAGCCTTGGCCACCAGACCGGCGACAAGCTGCTGAGCAGCCTGGCCCGCCGTCTGCGCAATGGCCTCAGCCGCGACGGCGTCCTCGCACGTTTCGCCAGCAACGAGTTTGCCCTGCTGTTCGACGATATGGGGCTGGAAGAAGGGCAACGTCTTGCCAACCAGGTGCTCAGCACCCTCGACAAGCCTCTGTTCGTCGATAAACAGCTGATCAGCGTCAGTGGCTCGCTGGGCCTGGCCTGCTCTCCCCTGCACGGCAACGATCCGGAAACACTGATGAAGCATGCAGGGCAAGCCCTGCACAAGGCCAAGGCAAACGGCAAGAATCAGGTGCAGGTGTTCACCGAAGCGCTGCACGCCGAGGCCAACTACAAGCTGTTCCTGGAAAACAACCTGCGCCGCGCGCTGACGCAGGACGAGCTCGAAGTTTTCTACCAGCCCAAGCTGTGTTTGCGCACGGGCAGATTGCAAGGCCTGGAAGCGCTGCTGCGTTGGCAGCACCCTGAAAAAGGCATGATCCGCCCCGATCAGTTCATCGGGGTTGCGGAAGAAACCGGGCTTATCATCCCAATCGGCAAGTGGGTCGCCCGCGAGGCCTGCCGCACAGGCGTACAACTGGCGGCGCTGGGCCTTGGCACACTGCAGATCGCCATCAATCTGTCGCCCAAACAGTTTGCCGATCCCGACCTGGTCAACTCCATCGCCACCATTCTGCGCGAAGAGCAACTGCCACCCGAGCTTCTGGAACTGGAACTGACCGAAAGTCTCCTGCTCGATGCCACTGAAGAAACACGCCAGCAACTGCTCGGCCTCAAGGCGCTTGGCGTGACGCTGGCGATGGACGATTTCGGCACCGGCTATTCGTCGCTGAGCTACCTGAAAAAATTCCCTATCGACGTGATCAAGATCGACCGGAGTTTCATCAAGGACATTCCCGGCAATCAGGACGACATGGAGATCACTTCGGCCGTAATCGCCATGGCGCGCAACCTGCGTTTGCAGGTGGTTGCAGAGGGTGTCGAGACCACCGAACAGCTGGCCTTCCTGCGCCACCATCGCTGTGATATCGGCCAGGGTTATCTGTTCGACAAACCGATTCCCGGCACCCAGCTGATCGAAGCCCTGCGACGTTATCCGCGCTGGGCCTGAGAGTGGAGCAGCCGTCAGCCGGGCTTTAGAGGCTTCAGTGTTCGGGAAAGCCTGCCAGTTGAACGCGGCACGCTACAAGGCTCGTTTGGCTTTCACGATTCTGTCGCCGAATAAATTCGCCCTGCCGACCAGGGCCCTGAAACCGAGTATCGCCATGACCCTGCGCTCACACTCACAGATTCTGGTTCACAAACAGTCTCTACCGGAGACGGAACAGGCCCTGCCAGGCCGCGCAACTGCGGTTCAGGTTCCTGCTGCCCATTTCGTTAACGGTAATCCACTGCAGCCGCCGTTTCCCGCACACTTGCAGCAGGCAGTGTTCGCCATGGGTTGTTTCTGGGGTGCGGAGCGGCGTTTCTGGCAACAACCGGGTGTCTGGACGACAGCTGTAGGCTATGCCGGCGGCATCACGCCCAATCCCAGCTACGAGGAAGTCTGCTCGGGCCTGACCGGCCATACGGAAGCCGTGCTGGTGGTCTTTGATCCGCTACAGATCACTTACCGCGAACTGCTCAAGCTGTTCTGGGAAGCCCACAACCCGACCCAGGGCATGCGTCAGGGTAACGACATCGGCACCCAGTACCGCTCTGCCATCTACTGTTTTGACAGCGAACAACTGACACAGGCAAAACGCTCTCAGGAATGCTTCCAGGCCCGGTTGAATGAGCATGGCTTCGGCCCAATTACGACCGAGGTCGCCGAAGCACCAGTCTTTTATTACGCCGAGTCATATCATCAGCAATATCTGGCCAAGAACCCCGGCGGCTATTGCGGGCTTGGTGGTACGGGAGTCTGCATGCCGCCTCTGGGGATCGATCCACAGTCAGCCCCCTGATAGTTGAATCGCAGGTGCCGATTCGAATGACCAGCGCCAGCTTTGGCAAAAGCGGATAAAGAAAACCCCGCCGTAGCGGGGCCTTTGCAGACTGAATCCGACATCCCTGATATGCGCCATCCTGGCGCCATTCCTGCGAGCATCCGTATTGTTGTCTGCGCTTCCCTGCGCGGCGTCCGTAGTGGCAGAAGACTACCTATGACCTTCATGACGCAGTAGTAGCCAACCGCACCGCGCCTTGTAAGCCATTACTTACAGGGTGGATTTACAACCAACCTGTAAGTAATTCACCACAAATGGCACCGATTTATGACTGGATGCCAAGGTTTATTGTTCCCGAAGGTGGCCAATTAATCTCAATGTGCCTTGATGTTTCTAAAACTGGCCCGCGTCAAGCAGATACAGGGAGTCGCTACCGGCTTTCACCGAAGCACTGAGCGAGTCGATGCGTGGCAGCAGTCGGGCAAAATAGAAGCGTGCCGTGCCCAGCTTGCTCGCGTAGAAGTCGTCCTGATCCTCCTTGCCCAGGGCAGCGCCAGCCATGCGCGCCCACATGTAGGCGTAAGCCGTGTATCCGAAGGCATGCAGGTATTCGACCGATGCCGCACCAATCTCGTTGGGATTGCTCTCCGCACTCTCCAGGACAAAGCCGGTCAGCTCGTCGAGTGTATACAGCGCCGCTTTCAGCGGCGTGACGAATTCAGCCAGCTCCGCACCAGCCGAGGAACAGTAGGTGCGAATTTCCTCGGAGAATATCCGGTACAGCTCGCCGCCACTGCCCACTACCTTGCGACCCAGCAGGTCCAGCGCCTGGATGCCGTTGGTGCCTTCGTATATCTGCGTGATGCGGCAGTCGCGGACCAACTGCTCCTGGCCCCACTCGCGAATGAAACCGTGACCGCCGAAAACCTGCTGGCCATGAATTGTGGTCTCCAGTCCCATGTCGGTGAGGAAAGCCTTGGCCACCGGCGTTAGAAGAGCCACCAGAGATTCAGCATGCTGACGCGCCTGGGCATCCTCGCTGAACTTTGCGATATCCAGCTGCAGCGCGACGTAGCTGGAGAATGCGCGCCCTCCTTCGTTGAGCGCCTTCATGGTCAGCAGCATGCGGCGCACATCGGGATGCACAATGATCGGATCGGCAGCCTTGTCTGGCGCTACCGCTCCGGTGGGAGCACGACTCTGGATACGCTCACGGGCGTATTCAATGGCGCTTTGATAGGAACGCTCGCCCGTCGCAAGGCCCTGGATACCAACCCCCAGGCGCTCGTAGTTCATCATGGTGAACATCGCCGCCAGGCCCTTGTTCGGCTCACCGACCATCCAGCCGGTGGCGCCGTCGAAGTTCATCACACAGGTGGCCGATGCCTGGATACCCATCTTGTGCTCGATGGAGCCGCAGGACAGCGAATTGCGCTCACCCAGCGAACCGTCGTCATTGACCATCACCTTGGGCACCAGGAACAGTGAAATTCCACGCGAGCCGGCCGGTGCGTCCGGCAGCTTGGCCAGTACCAGGTGGATAATGTTCTCGGTGAGGTCGTGCTCGCCGCCGGTGATGAATATCTTGGTGCCGCTGACCTTGTAGGAGCCATCAGGCTGGGGTTCGGCCTTGGTGCGAATGATGCCCAGATCAGTGCCGGCATGAGGCTCGGTGAGACACATCGACCCCGCCCATACACCGCTGTACATACTGGGCAGATATTTCTGCTTCAGTGCCTCACTGGCATGGGCATAGATCGACAGGCAGGCACCGGATGTCAGCATCGGATAGAGACCGAAGGCCAGGCTCGCCGAGTTCATCATCTCCTCGACCTGAGCGGAGATCGCCTTGGGCATGCCCATACCGCCGTAAGCTGGATCGCCACCGACCCCCACCCAGCCACCTTCGGCATACAGGCTGTAAGCTTCGCGATACCCGGCAGGCGTAGTGACCGCACCTTCGTCCCAATGACAACCTTCTTCATCACCGCTGCGATTGAGCGGTGCGATGGTGTTGCCGGTGATCTTGCCGGCCTCTTCGAGAATGGCCTCGGCGGTTTGCGCGTCGACCACTTCTGCCAGAGCGGGCAGCGTCTGCCAGAGCGCCGGAGCATCGAAGACTTCATTCAGGACGAAACGCATGTCGCGCAGCGGTGCTTTGTAATCAGCCATGGAGAGACCTCGCAGAAACATGTCACCCGGCCGGTTGGCCGCAGGTTTTAGCGAGTCTAACTGACGCCTACAAGCGCCCGAAGCGTCTTTTTATGACTGAAGGGTTCTCGTCCAGGCACTGCACAAGGACGCAGCCAACACAAATCTCGCGCCATAAAAATCTATGGTCA
>NZ_JAMOHY010000002.1 GCF_024448695.1 Stutzerimonas stutzeri
GTACATTCTCAATATTCCTACTTTATAATGTAGCGGCCTTCTTCTATAGCTCATCGCCTGGCACATCACCGTGCTTTGCTGTCCTTCAAACTGCTCTGCGCAGGCCTTACACTGACTACTATATCGATCAGTCTGATGCCCTCTATGTCGCATACCCCCCCAGAACCCCTTGACCTGCTTCTATTACCTACCTGGCTTGTACCGGTAGAGCCAGCCGGTGTCGTTTTAAAGAACCATGCGCTTGGCATCCGCGATGGACGAATAGCCCTGATCGCTCCTCGCGAAGAGATCGTCCACTACACGGCCAAAGAAACACTCGATCTCAGCGGGATGTTGCTCACGCCCGGACTAGTGAATGCGCACGGGCATGCTGCCATGACCCTCTTCCGGGGCCTGGCCGATGACCTGCCCTTGATGACCTGGCTCCGCGAACACATCTGGCCGGCAGAAAAGAAATGGGTTGATGAGCACTTCGTTCGTGCCGGCACTGATCTCGCCATTGCTGAACAACTCCAGAACGGCATTAGCTGTTTTTCTGACATGTATTTCTTCCCTGAAATCGTCAGCGAACTGGTCCACAAGCATGGGGTCAGGGCACAGATAGCCGTCACGGTATTTGACGGCGAAACACCTGGTTCACGAGGCGCAGAGGAAGCGTTACGCAAGGCCGTAGCACTGTTCGACGACCTCAAGCATCACCCCAGGCTGAGCATAGCCTTTGGTCCGCACGCTCCTTATTCCATTTCGGACGGTAACCTCGAAAGCATCCGCACACTCGCAGCAGAAATGGATGCTGGCATTCATATGCACGTTCACGAAACGGCTTATGAAGTGCAGGAAGCCATTCGCACACAAAGGGAGCGCCCGCTGGCCCGCCTCGCTCGCCTGCAGCTTCTTGGGCCTCGCTTTCAAGCGGTACACATGACTCAGGTAAATGATGAAGACATGGCTCTGCTGGTCGAGCACAACTGCAGCGTCATTCACTGCCCCGAATCAAATCTGAAGCTGGCAAGCGGATTCTGCCCAGTCGAGCGATTGTGGGAAGCGGGTGTCAATGTAGCCATCGGCACGGACGGTGCTGCCAGTAACAACAACCTGGATCTGCTGGGCGAAACGCGCACGGCTGCTCTGCTGGCAAAGGCCGTTGCAGGATCGGCCACGGCACTGGATGCACACCGGGCGCTGCGAATGGCCACACTTAATGGGGCTAGGGCATTGGGTCTCGAAGATCACACTGGCTCGCTGGAAATCGGCAAATTCGCTGACATGGCGGCGTTCGACCTGTCCCGTCTTGCGCAGCAGCCCGTTTATGATCCTGTATCGCAGCTGATCTACTCAGGCGGCCGGGATTGCGTACGGCATGTATGGGTAGGAGGCAAACAGCTGCTGAAGGATCGCCAACTGGTGCGCATGGATGAACAACGCATCATCGCAACCGCCCAGGAATGGGGAGCCAAGATAGGCGCAAAGCGGTGAGCAACACTCACTCACCGTGCAGCAACGCAACAAACTGACGTACAGAAGGCGCTTCGCCAAAGCCCCTTCATCTGATGGAAGCTGGCAACATGAGCGTTTGCAGCTCAAGCTTCCCCTTCAAGCTTTCCTACGGAACAGATTATGAGCAACGTCGATCACGCCGAAATCGCCAAATTCGAAGCGCTCGCCCACCGCTGGTGGGACCGCGAAAGCGAGTTCAAGCCCTTGCACGAAATCAATCCGCTGCGCGTGAACTGGATTGACGAGCACACCCCGCTGGCCGGCAAAAAGGTGCTGGACGTGGGCTGTGGCGGCGGCATTCTCAGTGAATCCATGGCCCAGCGCGGCGCAACCGTTACCGGCATAGACATGGGCGAAGCGCCGCTCTCGGTCGCCCGTTTGCACTTGCTGGAATCGGGCCTTGAAGTCGACTATCGACAGATTACCGCCGAAGCCCTTGCCGAGGAGTGCCCCGAGCAGTTCGATGTAGTGACCTGCCTGGAGATGCTTGAACACGTCCCCGACCCGGCCTCGATCATCCGCGCGTGTCATACGCTGGTTAAGCCAGGTGGCCAGGTGTTCTTTTCGACGATAAACCGCAACCCCAAAGCGTATGCCCTGGCCATCATCGGCGCGGAATACGTATTGAAAATGCTGCCACGCGGTACACATGATTATCGCAAGTTCATTCGCCCTTCCGAGCTCGGCGCCTGGAGCCGCGAGGCCGGCCTCGCTGTCAGGGACATCATCGGCCTGACCTACAATCCACTGACCAAGGATTACAAGCTGTCACCTGATGTAGACGTGAACTACATGGTCCAGACGCTGCGGGAGGCCTGATGCATCTTCGTGCCGTTTTATTCGACATGGACGGAACCCTGCTCGATACCGCGCCCGACTTTATCGCCGTAGCCCAGGCCATGCGCCAGGCCCGTGGGCTTTCTCGCATTCCCGACCAGCAGGTTCGTGACGTCGTGTCCGGCGGGGCAAGAGCCATGGTGCTCAGTGCCTTCGATGTGGACCCACTGTCCGAAGAGTTCGAAACCCTGCGACTGGAATTCCTGGATCGTTATCAGGATCATTGCGCGGTTGAAAGTCAGCTGTACGACGGCATGGCGCAGCTGCTGAGTGAAATCGAAGCGGCAGATCTGCTCTGGGGCGTCGTGACCAACAAACCACTGCGCTTTGCCGAGCCCATCATGCAACAACTGGGGCTCAGTGCTCGCTCTGCCGTATTGGTCTGTCCCGATCATGTCAGCAAGAGCAAACCCGATCCGGAACCCATGTTGCTGGCCTGCAGCCAGTTGGGGCTAGAGCCTTCGACCACACTGTTCGTGGGTGACGACCTGCGTGACATAGAATCCGGGCGCGCGGCGGGCAGTCGAACGGCGGCTGTGCGCTATGGCTATATTCACCCCCATGACAACCCTGATGAGTGGGGCGCGGACATTGTCATCGACCATCCACTGGAACTGCGCGCAATACTCAATCGCACGCCAGGCACCTGCTGACCGTGCCTCGCACCGGATTCCAACAACATTCATGGGCGACTGATTACAGGACGCCCACATCCTGACTGTATGAGGCTTCAGATGTTCGAGTATTCAGCCCGACCCAACCTGCTGGAAGGTCGGATCATTATGGTGACCGGCGCGGGTCGTGGAATTGGTGAAGCCGCTGCTAAGGCCTATGCGGCGCATGGTGCGACCGTGTTACTGCTGGGCAAGAATGAGGAAAACCTGAACAGGGTCTATGACGAGATTGAAGCCGCCGGCTGGCCCCGGCCCGTGGTAATTCCACTCAATCTGGAAACCGCCCTGCCGCACCAGTATGACGAACTTGCAGCCACCATCGAACGCGAGTTCGGTCGGCTGGACGGCCTGCTGCACAACGCCGGAATCATTGGCCCGCGCACCCCGATCGAGCAGTTGACCGGTGAAAACTTCATGCGGGTCATGCAGATCAACGTCAATGCGGCCTTTATGCTCACCAGCACACTGCTGCCACTGCTCAAACTGTCCACCGACGCTTCAGTCGTTTTTACCTCCAGCAGCGTAGGCCGCAAAGGCCGTGCTTACTGGGGCGCTTACGCCGTGTCCAAGTTCGCTCTTGAAGGCCTGATGCAGGTTCTGGCCGATGAGTTGGACGATATCAGCACGGTACGTAGCAACAGTATCAATCCAGGCGCAACGCGTACCGATATGCGTGTCAAGGCCTATCCAGGAGAGAATCCGGCTGTCAATCCGCTACCCGCAGATATCATGCCGGTCTACCTCTATCTCATGGGACCGGACAGCAAGGACGTCAATGGACAGGCACTGAACGCACAGTGAGCTCCAGACTGCATTAGATCGCCGGTTTTATGACGACCATGAAGTGGCAAATGGTCAAAAGCGAAACTGATCTGCCACTCAAATGGCGAAAAGCCACCAAGGCCTCCCATCAAACAAACCAACCTATTGATAAATATAGAAAAATTAAAACTGGCATTGAATTCGCAATAGAACCCTCATTAACGCCATTGCGTTTCGGGGGTTCCACTCATGCTGCCGCTTCAGCAGAACAACAGTGCCAATATCAATACCGCAGTCATCTCCAGGCTCAAGCCAGTGCAGCTCGGGCACTCGTCGGCGCGCACCCTTAGCCTTACTGGCCTGTTGCGCAACCTGACACTGCGCCTGCAGACCAGTTTGGAACTGGATAGATTGCTGGAGTTATTTTTCAACGAAGTGCGCACCTTGATTCCGCTTGACGCACTGGCCTACAGTCACGTCGGCACGGATTTCCATCAGGAACTGGGCGAAGCTGTACCCTGCGACCTCAGCTACCCGCTATCCCATCAGGGCGAGTGCCTTGGCGAACTCAGCCTGCACAGCCGTACGCCGCTTCCCGAGGCAACACGCGAACAGTTGGAAAGAGCGATCGGCTGCCTGCTCTTTCCACTCTGCAATGCACTGCTGTACCGGCGCGCCGTACAAGCTTCGCTGAAGGATCCGCTGACCGGAGCCGGCAACCGCGTAGCCCTTGAACAGGCCCTGAATCGGGAAATCGAAATATCACGTCGCTACGGCCAGGCGCTCTCGGTGATCATGCTGGACATGGATCACTTCAAGCACCTCAACGACACACACGGCCATCATGCCGGAGACTCAGCCCTGCGCGCCGTAGCCCTGCTGCTCAAAGAGCAGCTGCGCAATATCGACATGGCTTTTCGCTTCGGCGGCGAAGAATTTGTCCTGCTGCTCGCCAATACCGGAGCGGAAGCTGCTGCCATAGTCGGCGAGCGCATTCGCCTGGCCATCGAAAAACTGCCACTGCTGGTTGGGGAAAAAACCCTGCAACTGTCAGCCAGTCTCGGTTGTACAACATACCGACCGAAAGAATCCCAACAAGCGCTGTTGCAGCGTGCCGATCAGGCGCTTTATGAAGCCAAGCGCAGCGGTCGTAACCGCCTGTGCTCTACAGCTGCCTGAATACCATCGCAACCAAAAAAAGAGCGAGACCGTCACCGGCTCGCTCTTTTTATTTCACAACAGCCGTTACGGACGCTTGGGGCCTGGCCTTCCCGAAGGCTTGCCACGACCTCGCCCCGACGAATTCGGGCGCTCCGCTACGGGCGTTCCCCGATTCGGATGACTGCGTTCATCCGAATCTCGCGTTTTGCGCGCAGGACGCTCGCCACGCGGCTCACGATTTTTCTCAGCGGCGGCACCTTCGGCAGGACGCAGCACGCGCGAGCGGCGCTCACCCCGCCCAACCGGCTTGCTCGCCTTACGCTGCATGCGCTCGATCTTCTCTTTGGTTTTGGCCTTCATTTCCGGCAGAGCCACCGGCTTCAGACCGACTTCCTCGCTGAGGATGTCCACCTCGCGCTGGGACATCTCGCGCCAGCGCCCCATCGGAAGATCTGACGTCATGAACACCGGCCCGAAGCGCACGCGCTTCAGACGGCTGACCACCAACCCCTGGGATTCCCACAGACGGCGAACCTCGCGGTTGCGGCCTTCCATCACCACGCAGTGGTACCAATGGTTGAAGCCTTCACCACCTGGTGCCTGCTGGATGTCGGTGAAACGCGCCGGTCCGTCTTCGAGCATGACGCCCGTTTTCAGACGCTCGATCATCTCGTCGTCGACCTCACCACGGACTCGTACCGCGTATTCGCGATCCATCTCGTAGGAAGGATGCATGAGGCGGTTGGCCAGCTCACCATCGGTGGTGAACAGCAACAGACCGGTCGTATTGATGTCCAGACGACCGATGTTGATCCAGCGGCCTTCCTTCGGACGCGGCAACCGATCGAATACGGTAGGACGACCTTCCGGGTCGTCGCGGGTGCAGATCTCGCCATCGGGCTTGTTGTAGATCAGCACGCGACGTACCACTTCAGCCGTTTCTTCGCGCTTGAGCAAACGCCCATCAACGGCGATGGCATCATGCAGGTCGACACGCTGACCGAGCGTGGCAACAGCGCCGTTGACCTTGACCCGGCCAGCGGCAATCCAGTTTTCCACGTCGCGTCGTGAAGCCAGGCCGATACGGGCAAGGACTTTCTGCAATTTTTCGCCGTGGGCAATATGAGGGGTTGAATCTTCGTGTTCGGTCATCTGGGCACCTCCCGGTGTGGCAGTTCCGATAGAAAGGCCGCGCACTATACGCGCAGCTTCTCGCCTAAGCACTATCGGGCAATTGAAAAAATCAGTTCATGCTCGTGCCAGAGCCGCCAACGCTTGGGCTGTTGCCTGCTCGATGGCTGCCCAGTCATTATTTTTCAGCGAAGCACCATCGATCATCCATGTGCCGCCAACACACATGACATTAGGCAATGCCAGGTACTGCGCCGCATTGCCCGCATTGACGCCACCGGTTGGACAGAAGCGCACATCAGTGAACGGGCCACCCAGCGCCTTGAGCGCCGCGATCCCGCCACAGACTTCAGCGGGGAACAACTTGAAGCGGCGATAGCCGAGTCCATAGCCACGCATGATGTCCGAGGCACTGCTGATCCCGGCCAGCAGGGGCACCGAGCAATACACGCCCGCCTGCAGCAGTTCGTCGGTGCATCCCGGCGAGACAATGAACTGCGCACCGGCCGCCTCGACCTCATCCATCATGCGCTTGTCGAGCACCGTACCGGCCCCGATGCACAGCTCGGGGCGCTCTTCGCGCAGACGACGGATGGCGGTCAGGCCATGTGCCGAGCGCAGAGTAATCTCAAGGGTTTTCAGACCACCCGCAGCCAGGGCATCGGCCAGTGGCAGGATCTGTTCCTCACTGCCAATGGTGATGACGGGCAGAATGCGCGCCTCCGTGCAGATGGTGTCCAGCAAAGCATTTTTCTGGTCCATGGTCATGCAGTGTTCCTCGGAGCCTTCATGGGCACCAGTAGATTTCCAGTGGGGCGTGCAGGAACGCACGGATGGGCATTTGCGTAGGCTCCACCTGCATGGCCTGACGCAAGGTTTCCAGTTTTTCAGCGCCCTGAATTGCCAGACACTGAACCCGCGCGGATGCCAGCAAGGAATACGTCATGCTGATGCGCTGCCGGGGGGCCACCGGGGCCAGCATCGGCAGGCAAAGTTGCGCTCCCTCTGCATCAAGACCCTGCATCAGCAGCGGACTGTCGGGAAACAGCGATGCCGTGTGACCATCGTTGCCCATGCCCAGCACCAGTACATCGATAGGCCGCCTGAGCTGTTCCAGCGTTCGCCCTGCCTGACGGGCGGCTTCTTCCAGACTTTCGGCAGACTGGTACAAGCCTAGCAATTCGGCCTCAGCCGCCGCATTGCGCAGCAAGTAGCGACGCAGCAGGCCTTCATTGCTGTCTGGGTCGTTGCTATCGACCCAACGCTCATCTGCAAGGCTGATCTGGACTTTCTTCCACTCCAGCTGATGCACGGACAACGCCTCGAAAAATGCAATCGGGCTGCGCCCCCCGGACACCACCAGGCTGGCGCCGCCGTGGGTCTTGACTGCGTAATCCAGCGCTTCAGCCACCCGGTCAGCCAATTTTTCCGCCAGTTGTTGGGGATTTCCCAGGCTGTGTGCCAACACGCCGGAGGGCAATTCGAGTTCAGAGATCGCCATACCAAGACCTTCCGTCACGAGTGATCAATGCAATGGACGCCACCGGTCCCCAGGAGCCGGCGGGATAGGCTTTCGGCGCATCGCCAATACGCGACCAGCCCTCGATGAGCTGGTCGCACCATTTCCAGGCGTATTCGACTTCATCCTTGCGCACGAAGAGATTCTGATTGCCCTGCATCACTTCCAGCAGCAGGCGCTCATAAGCATCAGGAATACGCGAGCTTTGGTAGGTTTCGGAAAAATTGAGCTGCAAGGGGCCGCTGCGCAGGTGCATGCCCTTGTCGAGGCCCTGTTCCTTGGTCATCACCTGCAGTGAGATGCCTTCGTCCGGTTGCAGACGGATGATCAGCCGGTTGCTGATCAGCGAACGCTGCTCCGGTGCGAAGATGTAGAAAGGCGGCTCCTTGAAGTGGATGACGATCTGCGAAACCTTCTCGCCCATGCGTTTCCCGGTGCGCAGATAAAAAGGTACGCCGGACCATCGCCAATTGCAGATATCGGCACGCAACGCGACAAAAGTTTCGGTGCCGCTCTGGGTATTCGAGTTCTCTTCTTCCAGATAACCCGGCACGGCTTTGCCCGCCACCGAGCCGGCCACATACTGGCCGCGCACCACCTGCTGGCCAAGGCGCTCCACGGGAATCGGCGCCAGCGCCTTGAGCACCTTGACCTTCTCATCGCGAATACTGTCAGCAGTGAGATCGCTCGGCGGGTCCATGGCAATCAGGCAGAGCAATTGCAACAGATGATTCTGGATCATGTCGCGCAACTGCCCGGCCTGATCGAAATAACCCCAGCGGCCCTCGATACCGACTGTCTCGGCAACAGTGATCTCGACGTGGGAAATATGGTGTTGATTCCACTGAGTCTCGAACAGGCTGTTGGCGAAGCGTAGTGCGATCAGGTTCTGCACCGTTTCCTTGCCAAGGTAGTGATCGATGCGATAGATGCGCGTCTCGGGGAAATGTCGGGCGACTGCTTCGTTGATGACCCGGGAGGATTCAAGGTCATGACCGATCGGCTTCTCCAGCACCACCCGCGTCTGTTCAGCCAGCCCCGCCATGGCGAGGTGCTCGCAGATAGCCCCGTAGACCGCCGCAGGCGTCGCGAAATAGGCAATCAGCGGCATGCTGGGCGAGACGTTGGCAGCCAGCACCGCGTAATCTCCGGCGTTGCGAAAATCCATAGCCAGGTATTCGAAGCGCGCCTGAAAACGTTCAAGTATCTGTTCGTCAAGCTGGGCAGCAGGCACTTGACGGCGCAGAGCCTGAGCGATCCGCTCCAGGTGCGCCGAGGGTTCGCCCGGCTCACGGGAGAGCGCCAGGATGCGGGTGTCGTCATTGAGCAACCCAGCCCGATCCAGTTGGTAGAGTGCCGGGAACAGCTTGCGCAAGGCCAGATCCCCCAGCGAACCGAACAAGGCAAAGGTCGTGGCTTCAACGGTAATGGCAGGCATGACTTCCTTCACAGCAATTGACGGGTGGCGGGCAGGCTGCGCCTACCGCGGGTGACGAAGACTCAGCGACGGCGCTTCGCACCCTGAAGCTGCTGCAGAGCCACACCCGCGCCTTCCAGGCCCGGATAGTCGGCAGTCACCAGCCAGACAGGTACTTCGTCAAAGTAACGGCTCATGCAACCCTTGTCGCGCAAGCCCTGACGAAAACCACTACTCAGGAAAAATTCGACGAAGCGCGGCACTATCCCGCCGGCAATATAGACCCCACCACGTGCGCCAGTGGTCAGCACGGCGTCACCGGTAATTCGACCCAGCCAGAGACAGAACTGTTCAAGCACGGCGGCTGCATAGGCATCGCCAGCCAACGCAGCTGCGGTCACCGCTGCGGGCGAAGCCAGTTCCGCCACCTTTCCGTCCAGCGCGCAGCAGGTTTGATACAGCTGCAACAGACCACTCCCACTGAGTACGGCCTCGGCATTCACATGCCCTAGTCTTTCATGCAGGCACGCCCAGATGGTGGCCTCGCGGACGCTGCCCACGGACAGACAGGCGTGCCCGCCCTCACTCGGCAAGGCCCGCCAGCCACCGCCCTCGACCTGCAGCAGGGTGGCGACGCCCAACCCGGTGCCGGGGCCGATCACCAATCGAGGCAAATCCGGCTCCGATAGCCCTGCACACACGCTCACAAGCTCGCCCGCCCCCAGCCGCGTCACACCCAGCGCCATGGCGGCAAAATCATTGATCAGCAGCAGCTCATCAAGGCCGAAGGTTTTACAGAATGCCTGGCGACTGATGCGCCAGTGGTTATTGGTAAAACGGAATTCATCCCCGGTCACTGGACCGGCGCACGCCAGGCAGACCGCCTCAAGGGCTTCAACGCCCAGCCCGATATTCCGCAGATAAGCATGAACGGCATCCTCCGGGCGCGCGTAGTCGAGGGTCGGCAGCACCCGCACAGACTCCACGCGCTGCTCACGCCACAGGGCGAAGCGGGCGTTGGTGCCGCCGATATCTCCAACCAGCGCGACCTTCACCGAAGCGCCTCCAGGCCCTCGGTAAAGACACTGGCGCCCTTTTCTGCCGGACTGAAGGAGGCCCGCAGAAAGCCGAACAGCTCGCGGCCACAGCCGATGCCGAGATCTGCGGGCGGCAAGACGCGCTCACGGCTGTCGAATTCGACCTGTTCGACCAACACCTGCAACTGGCCCGTGACGCCATCGACCCGAATGATGTCGCCGTCACGCACCCGGCTCAGAGGCCCGCCATCGAGCGCTTCAGGGCTCAGGTGAATCGCCGCGGGTACCTTGCCCGACGCGCCGGACATGCGACCGTCGGTGACCAGCGCAACCTTGTAGCCACGATCCTGCAGCACGCCGAGAAAGGGCGTCAGCTTGTGCAGTTCTGGCATGCCGTTGGCCTTCGGCCCCTGAAAGCGCACCACCGCGACAAAGTCCTGTTCCAGCTCGCCGTTCATGAATGCCTGAGCCAGCTCACTCTGGTCGCTGAATACTCGTGCCGGAGCCTCGACCACCAGATGCTCCGGCGCCACGGCGGAAATCTTGGTCACGCCGCGCCCCAGGTTGCCTTCCAATACGCGTAATCCGCCTTCTACCGAGAAAGGCCGCTGTACAGGACGCAGGATCGCCTCGTCGAGACTCTGTTCCGGCCCTTCACGCCAGACCAGCCGGCCCCCGTCGAGGAACGGTTCCTGGGTGTAGCGCCTGAGCCCATGGCCAACCACTGTTTGCACATCTTCGTGCAACAGCCCGGCGGCCAGCAGGGTGCGCACCATGAAGGGCACGCCGCCAACCGCATGGAAATGGTTCACGTCCGCCTGGCCATTGGGGTAGACTTTGGCCAGCAGCGGGGTGACCGCCGAGATATCGGCCATGTCCTGCCAGGTCAGCTGAATGCCCGCCGCCTGTGCAAATGCCGGAATATGCAACGTGTGGTTAGTCGAGCCGCCGGTGGCACTCAAAGCAACCACTGCGTTGACAATGGCTTTCTCATCGACGATCCGGCAAAGCGGCACATAGTTGCCAGCCTGTGCGGTCATGCGCGTGACCTGCCGTGCAGCTTCGCGGGTCAGCTCGTCACGCAGCGGCGTATAGGGATTGACGAACGAAGAACCCGGCAGGTGCAGCCCCATGATTTCCATCACCACCTGATTGGTGTTGGCGGTGCCATAAAAGGTGCAGGTGCCGGGGCTGTGATAGGAAAGCATCTCCGACTCCAGCAGCTCCTCGCGGCTGGCCTTGCCTTCGGCGTAGAGCTGGCGCACTTCGGCCTTCTGCTTGTTGGGAATACCCGACGGCATCGGCCCTCCCGGTACAAACACCGCCGGCAGATGGCCGAAGCGCAGGGCGCCGATCATCAGCCCTGGAATGATCTTGTCGCAAATACCGAGATACAACGCCGCATCGAACATGTTGTGCGACAGGGCAATGGCCGTCGCCATGGCGATCACTTCGCGACTGGCCAGGCTCAGCTCCATCCCTGCGTCGCCCTGGGTCACGCCATCGCACATGGCCGGCACACCGCCAGCGAACTGCCCCACCGAGCCGACATCACGCAGCGCCTGCTTGATAATCTCGGGGAAGTGCTCGTATGGCTGGTGCGCCGAGAGCATGTCGTTGTAGGCCGAGACGATGGCCACGTTGGCCTCATTCATCAGACGCAGGCGCTGCTTGTCCTCCGCCGAGGCACAGCCGGCAACGCCGTGGGCGAAGTTGGCGCATTGCAGCTTGCCCCGCTGCGGGCCTTCGGTGGCTGCCGCGGCCATCATCGCCAGATACCGCTGTCGCGTGGACCGACTGCGTTCGATCAAACGCTCGGTAACCTGTTGAATCTGCGCATGCATGGCGTTACTCCCGGTGTGTTGCTTGAGCCTCGTCAGGCAAATCGTCGAAGTCAGTCTTCAGGCCACTTTCCATGTTGTCCAGTTCCATCAGCAGACTGCGGAAACTGGGTTTCTCGTCTGGCGCCTGCATGTGTACCGCAAGATCGGCGCGGGCCTGCAGCCCATCAGGCACTGGCGCCTCTTCCTCGTCCACCGGCAACGGCGCAGGCTCCATCTCGCGCAGTACCGCCAGCGGCGGCAACTCATCGAGATTCTTCAGGTTGAAATGGTCGAGAAACTGCCGGGTGGTAGCAAACATCGCCGGCCGTCCCGGCACCTCGCGATGGCCGACTACACGTATCCATTCGCGCTCCAGCAGCGTCTTGACGATCTGGCTGTTGACTGCCACACCGCGCACATCCTCGATCTCGCCACGGGTAATCGGCTGGCGATAGGCAATCAGCGCCAGGGTTTCCAGCAGCGCTCGTGAATAGCGCTGTGGTCGCTCCTCCCAGAGTCGACCAACCCAGGGCGAAAAGCGTTCGCGCACCTGCAAGCGGTAGCCACTGGCAACTTCCTTGAGCTCGAAGGCGCGCCCCTTGCAGGACTTGTCGAGCACTTCCAGCGCCTTGCGCAACTGTGCCATCGAGGGGCGTTGCGTATCTTCAAACAGTTCGCCAAGGCGTTCGATGGTCATGGGCTTGCCGGAGGCCAGCAGCAGAGCCTCAAGCAGGGTCGCCAAGTCCTTGGGTTCCGACAGATTCACCGTCTGATCACCTCGATTCGTCTTTCCAGGATAGACCGCTCATTCGCTGCGAACCCGGACGTGGATCGGCGCAAAAGGCTCGTTCTGTACCAGTTCAATCAGCGATTCCTTGATCAGCTCCAGTACTGCGATGAAGGTGACCACCACTCCAGCCCGGCCTTCCTCGGCGCTGAACAATGCGACGAAGGGTACGAAAGATCCACCCTTGAGTCGCTCCAGCACCTGACTCATGCGCTCACGGGTCGAGAGCGCCTCGCGGCTGATCTGATGACTCTCAAACATGTCGGCACGGCGCAGCACCTCGGCCATGGAGATCAGCAATTCCTCCAGACTGACCTCGGGTAACAGCTTGCGCGCCCGCGCCTCGGGGGCCTCCAGGCGTGGCACATGCAGTTCACGCCCGACGCGCGGCAGCCCATCGAGGTCTTCGGACGCTGCCTTGAAGCGCTCGTATTCCTGCAAGCGGCGGATCAGCTCGGCGCGGGGATCGAGTTCATCCTCCTCGACCGCCACCGAACGCGGCAGCAGCATGCGCGACTTGATCTCGGCCAGCATGGCGGCCATCACCAGATACTCGGCAGCCAGTTCCAGGCGCACGCTTTTCATCAGCTCGACATAACCCATGTACTGCCGGGTGATTTCCGCCACGGGAATGTCGAGAATATCGATGTTCTGCTTGCGAATCAGGTACAGCAGCAGATCCAGCGGTCCCTCGAAGGCTTCGAGAAACACCTCGAGCGCATCCGGCGGAATGTAGAGATCCTGCGGCAGATCGTTGAACGCTTCACCGTAGACCAATGCCAGCCGCAGCTGCTCACCGGGCAGCGTGTTGACGGCCTCGGCCGGGGCTTGCTGCGACATGTGCACTCCTGCCAGCGTCTATCGGTAATTCAGGCCCATGGCCTGGCGCACCACCAGCAGCGTCTCGCGTGCTTCATCACGCGCCTGCTCGGCGCCCTCGGCAAGAATGCTGCGCACCAGATCGGGACTTTGCTCGTAATCCTGTGCGCGCTCCTGCAAAGGCGCGAGTTCAAGCCTGATCGCCTCGATCAGGGGCGCCTTGCATTCGAGGCATCCAATCCCGGCACTGCGGCAGCCCTGCTCCGCCCACTGACGAACATCTTCACTCGAATGGACGAGGTGCATCTGCCACACCGGACAACGGCTCGGCTCGCCCGGATCGTGGCGATGCACGCGCGCGGGATCGGTGGGCATGCGCTTGATCTTTTCTTCTATCTCGTCCGGTGTATCGCGCAAAAAGATGGAGTTACAGCTGGATTTGGACATCTTGCCACCGTCGAGACCCGACAGCTTCGGCGTATCGCCGAGCAGAGCCTGAGGCTCGGGCAGCAACACCTTACCTTCGCCCTCCAGATAGCCGAACAGGCGCTCGCGATCACCAATGGTGATGGTCTGCTGATCCTTGAGCAACGCGCGGGCCGTTTCCAGCGCCTCAAGGTCGCCCTGCTCCTGATAGCTTTTGCGCAGGCTGGCGTAGAGCTTGGAACTCTTCTTGCCAAGCTTGCGCACCGCCGCTTCAGCCTTCGCCTGGAAATCCTCTTCACCGCCGTACAGATGGTTGAAGCGGCGTGCCACATCGCGGGCGAACTCGATATGCGGCAGCTGGTCCGCACCAACCGGCACCAGCCCCGCGCGGTAGGCGAGGATATCGGCGGCCTGCAACAGCGGATAACCCAGAAAACCATATGTGGCGTGCTCCCGATGCTGTGCATCGAGCTGCTGATCCTTGTAGGACGGTACCCGTTCAAGCCAGCTCTGCGGGCAGATCATAGACAGCAACAGGTGCAACTCGGCGTGCTCCGGAACCTGCGACTGGACAAACAGGGTCGCCGAACTCGGGCTGACACCGGCGGCAAGCCAATCGACAGCCATGTCATACGCGTTCCGGGAAATATCGCCCCCAGCGGCGGCATCAGTGGTCAGCGCATGCCAGTCAACAATGCAGAAAAAACACTGATACTCGTGCTGCAACCTGACCCAGTTCTTCAATACGCCGTAGTAGTGGCCCAGGTGAAGGCGGCCATTGGGGCGCATGCCGGAGACCACACGTCGCTGCGAATCCATGGAACTCAAAAGGGTTTCCTTTGTTGTAGCTGCAAAAAAGTTGGGTGAAATCAGGCCGCGAAGGGAGCGGGATCGCCGCAACCGACCCGCACCACTTCGGGATCACCATCGACCAGGCTGATGACGGTCGAGGCTTCGACGCCACCGTACCCGCCGTCGATGATCAAATCCACCTGATGTTCCAGCACATCGCGCATTTCATAAGGATCGCTCATCGGCTCGGCTTCACCCGGCAGGATCAGACTCACGCTCATCAGCGGTTCACCCAGCTCGGCAAGCAGAGCCTGGGCAATGGGCAGTTGCGGCACCCGCAGCCCGATGGTCCGGCGTTTGGGATGCAACAGCATACGCGGTACTTCGCGTGTCGCACTGAGGATGATGGTGTAGGGTCCGGGCAGATGCGCCTTGAGCAGACGGAACGCTGCCGTATCGACCTTGGCGAACAGGCCGAGCTGAGACAGATCGCGGCAGACCAGGGTGAAATTGTGCTTGTCGTCCAACTGGCGCAGCCGACGGATGCGCTCGATGCCGGCCTTGTTGCCCATTGCGCAGCCGATGGCGTAAGAAGAGTCGGTCGGGTAAATCACCACGCCGCCCTGGCGAATGATCTCCACAGCCTGCTTGATCAACCTGATCTGGGGATTTTCCGGATGGATCTGAAAAAACTGGCTCACAACGACTCCCTGTTCAGCAGGCAAAAGACTTGTCTGGCTCATGATCGAAATGCCTCCAGATGGGCTGCAGATCGTCTGGCAACGCACGATACATTCCCAGCTCCGACCAGTCTCCAGGCGCATGGAAATCACTGCCGACGCTGGCCATCAAGCCGAATTCACGCGCCAGAATCGACAGCCCGCCCACCTGCTCCAGCGGCTGCATGCCGTTGACCACTTCCAGAGCGTGACCACCCCCCTGGACGAAATCGATCACCAGCCTACGCCGCTTGCTACGGGTGAAATCGTATTGCCAGAGATGCGCCAGGCTGATCCAGGCGCCCGCCTCGCGCAAGGTCGTCAAGGTTTCCTCGAGGCTTGGCCAGTGCTGCTTGACGTCGCCGAGCTTGCCCGAACCGAGCCATTTGCGAAACGCCTCGGCATGATCACGCACATGCCCGGCACGCACCAGAAATTCCGCAAAGTGCGGTCGCGCCGGGGCGTTACCACTGTCGCCCAAGGCTTGCTGCACGGCCCGCGCACCTTCGAGCGCACCGGGCATGCCCTTGGCAGCCAGGCGCTGGGCAATCAGTTCGGCTCGTTGCCAGCGCCCATCACGCAACTGGGCAATGGCCTTTTTAAGTGCGCTCGCCTCACGATCAAAGGCATAGCCGAGAATATGAACGGTCGCGCCATTCCACAAACACGACAACTCGATTCCGTTGACCAGGCGAATACCCAGCGAGTCGGCAGCGGCACGGGCCGCGTCGAGTCCTTCAAGGGTGTCATGATCGGTCAGGGCAAGCAGCCCGATACCGCGCGCGTGCGCGCGTTCAACCAGCACCTCGGGAGCCAGCACGCCATCCGAGGCGGTGCTGTGGCAATGCAGATCAACAATCATTCGGAACTTCATTCTCCAGAGATATGGCGATGCAGTTTTTGACCACCACTGCCTGCATGCGTGCCGTAGCTACCGCAGGCATTCACGAACATGGCCACCGCAAACGCACAACGTCCAACGGCTCAATCTTGTTCCGCCAAAAATACAGTTTCCGTATTATGCCGGCAGTCCATGCATCTGGCTCTCTCCGTGAGCAAATCATCGCCTGCACAAGCCGCACATGCAGGCGTGAGCCAGCCCGCCGACGACACAAGCCCAAGCCATTTCATTGGCAAATTGCCTCGTGTTCGGCACATCATGGGCGCCGCTGTCCAACTGCCATCAGCACAGCGCTTCAATCGACCCTGAACGATCACAGGAGACACCATGCTCTACGCCATCATCGCCACCGACCTGCCCGACTCGCTGCAACAGCGCCTGGCCTCGCGTCCGGCCCATCTGGCGCGCCTTGATCAGCTCAAGAGCGAAGGCCGCCTGGTTCTGGCCGGCCCGCACCCGGCCATCGACAGCAATGACCCTGGTGCTGCCGGCTTTACCGGCAGTCTGGTGGTTGCCGAGTTCGAGTCGCTGCAGGCCGCCGAGCAGTGGGCCGAGGCCGACCCCTACAAGACCGCCGGTGTATACGGCGCGGTAATCGTCAAGCCATTCAAGCAGGTTTACCCCTGAAGGCCGCCTGAAACAGTCAATATCTGCCAGGTCGCGGATTCCCGCGGCCTCTAAAAAAAAGAAAGGAAAAAGGAGTTCCGATGCGCCAAGGTTCGTTGTCCCTGCTGTTTGTTCTGTGTCTTGCGTCACCCCTGTTGTATGCCCAGGAAGAAACTGCCACTCCCGCCGAACGTCAGGGCGAATCAGGGCAGTTTTCAGCTGAAAACGAACCACAGCGTTTCGAGCCAGGCAGCCGCAACCAGACTGTCAACACCGATCAGATGCAGCTGACGCAACTGCGCCAGGAGAACCGGCGCCTGCGCATGCAGCTGCATGAGGAGCAGGCGAAGATGCAGTCGCAACCGCAGCCGCAATTGCTGAACGAACAGCAAAAATGGTTTGCCATCGGTGGTGGTGTCGGAGTGCTGGGTTTCCTGCTGGGCGTACTGACCACGCGCGCCCGGCGCCGCCGGCAATGGTTGAACTAGGGTCTGCGGACGTTTCGCTGCGAGCGACGAAACATCAACTGCCTCTGATAGATGAGCGAACGCATGAGCGAACTGCTGCTGATTGACGATGACCAGGAACTTTGCGAGCTGCTGGTCAGCTGGCTGGCCCAGGAAGGCTTCGTCGCCCACGCCTGCCATGACGGCCTGAGTGCCAGGAAAGCGCTGAGTGAGCATCAGCCCAGCGCAGTGGTGCTCGACGTGATGCTGCCCGACGGCAGCGGTCTGGAACTGCTCAAGCAATTGCGCAGTGAATATCCTGATCTGCCGGTGCTGATGCTCTCCGGCCGTGGCGAGCCACTGGACCGCATTCTGGGGCTGGAGCTGGGTGCCGACGATTACCTGGCCAAGCCCTGCGATCCCCGCGAACTCACCGCACGCCTGCGGGCGGTCCTGCGCCGTAGCCAGCCGGCCAGTACGCCAAGCCAGCTGGAGCTGGGCGACCTCTGCTACAGCCCGGCACGCGGTGTAGCCAATGTGGGTGAACATGAAGTGACGCTGACGCTCTCCGAGGGCCGCATTCTCGAAGCGCTGCTCGGCCAGCCAGGCGAGCCCTTGGACAAGCAGACGCTGGCGCAATTGGCCCTGGGACGCAAACTGACCCTCTACGACCGCAGCCTGGACATGCACGTCAGCAATCTGCGCCGCAAGCTCGGTCCACACCCTGATGGTCGTCAGCGCATTGTCGCCCTGCGTAGCCGCGGCTACCTGTACGCATCCTGAAAAGGCCGATTCTAGCGCCGCAGGACCGGGGCAAACCCGCTTGCAAATACCCTGACCGCCTTTACCGAGCCTTTACCCTGCGCTGACTGCGGTTGACCTTGCGTTGCCTAAACTGAGCTCATCCGGTCAAGGGCAGCAGCATCGCCCCGATGCATACCGGCTTTCATACACAGGAGAATTCTCATGATGCGCAAAACCCTAATCGCCCTTGCCTTCGCTGCCACCCTTCCAGCCGTCGCCCTGGCGATGCCCGGTGCTGGTCATGGCCAGCACGGCGGGAAACAGGCGCCGCACATGTTCGAGCAGCTCGACCTCAGCAAGGAGCAGAAACGCGACATGCGCAAACTGATGGGCGAGCAGATGAAAAGCCATCACGACATCACCCAGCGCTACCTCAACAAGCTGCCTGAAACCGAGCGCAAGGCCATGCAGGATGAGCTGAAAAACAGCAAGCAGGACACGCACAAAAAGATTCGTGACCTGCTCAAGCCCGAGCAACAGAAGCAATTCGACGAAATGCACGAGAGGATGGAAGCCAAGCGTGCCGAACGTGCCGAGTTCAAACAATGGAAAGCCGAGCGCGACAGCAAGAACTGACAGCCGGCACCTGTGGCTAAGCCACTCCCCCCACGGAGTGCTTAGCCACGACGTCTGATACTGCCTTGACCCTATAGACGAAACGCGAGCTGACACAGGCCAACCCCATCAACCCGCCCGACCGTATCGCCAGCAAGCGATTGCGAGCCGGGCTTCAGCCGTGGAGTATCTGCCCGGTGCGATCCCTGTTCTGGCGCATTCTCGCGACATTCTGGCTGGCCATTGCCCTGGTTGCCGGGCTGGCCATGCTCCTGGGCCAGGCACTGAACCAGGACACCTGGATCATCAACCGGCACCCTGGCGTCAAGCAGCTCTCGCAAATATGGACGCAAGTCTATGAGCGCCAGGGGCCGATCGCCGCGCAGTTCATGCTCGAGCAACACCGGCACCGCTTTCATATCGACGTGCAGGTGCTTGCCGAAAACGGCCAGCCGGTCATACGCGGGACCTTTCCCGCCCGTGCCGCCGCCTTCGAAGCCCGCCAGCAGAACCATGCCGGCCGCCTGCCCTGGCGTCGCCTGACGACCGACTACACCAGCCCGCTGACCGGCGAAACCTACCTGTTCATCTACCGCATCCCCAATGCCGAACTGCAGGCCTGGCATCGCGGCAGCATGTTCTGGCCGCTGAGCGCACTGGGCATTGCGCTGATCGTGCTGACCGGTTTCAGCCTGCTACTGACCCTCTCCATCACCCGCCCGCTGGATCGCCTGCGCGGCGCGGTGCATGACCTCGGGCAAACCACCTACCAGCAAAATTCCCTCGCCCGGCTGGCGACCCGCCGCGACGAACTGGGCGTGCTGGCCAAGGATTTCAACCGCATGGGCGCCCGCCTGCAACGCCTGATCGGCAGCCAGCGCCAGCTACTGCGCGACGTGTCCCATGAACTGCGCTCGCCTCTGGCGCGCTTGCGTATCGCTCTGGCGCTGGCCGAACGCGCAACCCCAGTGGAGCGCGAGGTCATCTGGCCGCGACTGGCCAAGGAATGCGACCGTCTGGAAGCACTGATCAGTGAAATTCTCGAGCTGGCGCGGCTCGATGCAGAACCCGGCGCAGCAAGCCCGATCAGCCTGCAGCCGATTTTCCAGCAACTGGTGGAGAATGCGCGAATCGTGGCACCGAAACAGCTTATCGACAGCCAGGTACAGAGCGGCATCCCCTTGCGCGGCTGGCCGGACATGCTCGAACGAGCGCTGGATAATCTGCTGCGCAATGCGTTGCGCTTCAACCCCGAAGGCATCCCCATCGAATTGCGCGCCCAGGCCGACGCAGACTGGCTGACGCTGAGCATTCGCGATCACGGCCCCGGGGTGGACGATGAGCACCTGTCACGTCTGAGCGAACCCTTTTTCCGCGCCCCCGGCCAGACCGCCGCCGGTCACGGCCTCGGCCTGGCCATCGCCCGCCGCGCTGCCGAGCGCCACGGCGGCGAACTGCTGCTGAGCAATCACCCCGAGGGGGGCTTTGTTGCCAGCCTGAAGCTACCGCTCACTTCACCGCCGGAACTGGCCAGGCAGCCCGAGTGATCGTGACCAAACGCAGGTCCGAACGTGTGCGGCCCTGCGGCTAGCCAATCTGGCCGCTCCACTGGCCGACGAAGTCTTTCGGCTCCAGCACTGGCGGCTTGCGCAAGCCACCTTCCGGCGTGCCCAGATAGATAAAGCCCAGTAGCTGCTCGCTCGCCTCCAGCCCCAACCCTTCGGTAACATGGCGGTCATAAGCGAATTCCCCGGTGCGCCAGACCGCCCCCAGGCCCTGCGCATGGGCCGCCAGCAACAAACCGTGAGCCGCACAGCCCGCAGCAAGCACCTGTTCGGCTTCAGGCACCTTTGGATGCAGCACTGGGCGGGCAATCACCGCCACCAGCATGGGTGCGCGCAGAGGCATCTTGCGCGGCTTGTGCAGTACCTCATCCGACGCATCCGGCTGGCGCCGGCGCAGGGCTTCGGCCAGCAACTCGCCCAGCCGCACCCGCGCCTCTCCCTCGATGGTGAGAAAACGCCAGGGCCGCAACTGTCCATGATCGGGCGCCCGCAGCGCCGCACGGAACATCAACTCCAGCTGCGCAGCGGTCGGTGCCGGCTCAACCAGCCGGGTGACCGAAACACGATTGAGCAACAGATCGAGCGCATCCATCCACCATCTCCTCATTCAGGTTCGCCCCAACGCTTGCAGATCGAGGCCTTTACATGAAGGACAGCTTACCGGTGATGGCTCCAACTCCGAAGCCCGCTGACCATTCCTTTGTCCTCACGCCACCCGATCAGGCGATACCTGCGGCGCCAGAGGCGGGGTCAGCGGAGGCAGGCCGTGTGCGGCACGTGCGGCATCGCAGTGCGCGTTGTGCTGGCCATCAACCCATGAGGCCTCGAATTCGCGGCATGTACTCGAACGTTGTTCATAAAGGGTGCAACGCACGCCACAGCCCACATCCCCCATCAGCCCGACGCAACGCGCGGGCTTGCTATCGGTGCCCTGCATCGCAACGTGGAAGGGGCTGATCTGCACGGTGGCAGCATCGGGGACCGTGCCGCCGGATGAGGCACATTCGCCCCAGAAGAAAGACACACGAAAGTACGCGCAGCAGGCGCCACACGTGAGGCAGGGATTGTCGATCGACATGGATGGAGAACACCAGAAAGCCGGCAAAGGGCCGGCGCCAGAGCGGCTATTTTATTCACCACCACAAGCCTGAGAAAAGCCTCCCGACAGGGCGCTGCGAAAGTTTTTCCAGCCAGTCGATCAGCGGTTTACTGCCGTTGTCACACGGGTAGAATGTCGACCCTCATTTAGTGCCGAGCCTCAACACACATGGCCTTGCCGACGCTGCGCATCATCGGTTTCATTCTCGGCATATTCCTGATCACTTTGGCCGTCAGCATGGTGGTGCCAATGCTGGCGCTGCTGGCATTCGAGCGCACTGACGACCTCCAGGCATTCATCTGGGCCAGCCTGATCACCTTCGGCTGCGGCTTTGCCCTGGTCCTGCCTGGCAGGCCGGCCCATACCAATCTGCGTCCACGCGACATGTATTTCCTGACTACGGTGAGCTGGGTAAGCGTCTGCTGTTTTGCCGCCTTGCCGATGATGCTGATTCATCACATCAGCTACACCGATGCCTTCTTTGAAACCATGTCTGGCATCACCACCACGGGCGCAACCGTGATATCGGGCCTTGATAGCGCCTCGCCCGGCCTGCTGATGTGGCGCTCATTGCTGCACTGGCTTGGCGGCATCGGTTTTATCGGCATGGCGGTCGCGATCCTGCCACTGTTGCGCGTAGGCGGCATGCGCCTGTTCCAGACCGAGTCGTCGGACTGGTCAGAAAAGGTCATGCCGCGCTCGCACATGGCTGGCAAGTACCTGCTCGTCATCTACGTGATCTTCACCCTTGCGGCTTTCGTGGCCTTCCGGCTGGCCGGCATGAGCGCCTTCGACGCCATCAACCATGCCATGTCGACGGTGGCGACCGGCGGCTTCTCGACTTCGGATGCCTCACTGGGCAAGTTCAGCCCGGCGGCGCACTGGGTGGCCATCGTCTTCATGATCCTGGGCAGCCTGCCCTTCACCCTCTATGTCGCCACTGCGCGTGGCAATCACGGCGCACTGCTGCGTGATCAGCAGGTACGTGGTTTCCTGGTCCTGCTGGCGATCACCAGCCTGCTCTTCAGCATCTGGTATTGGCTCAATCATGACGACGGCCTGCTCGATTCGCTGCGCATCGTGACCTTCAGCGTGGTATCGGTGGTCACCACCACGGGCTACGCGGTGAATGACTACACCCAGTGGGGTGGCTTCGCCGTCATGGTGTTCTTCTACCTGACGTTCATCGGCGGCTGTTCAGGCTCGACTTCCGGCGGCTTGAAAATGTTCCGTTTTCAGGTCGCCTATGCGCTGTTGCGCGCCAACCTGAAGCAGCTCGTGCACCCGCGCGCAGTCATCCGCCAGCAATACAACGGACATCCCCTCGATGAGGAAATCGTCCGTTCCATTCTGACTTTCTCCTTTTTCTTCACCATGACCATCGGCGTCCTGGCCCTGTGCCTGGCGATGCTGGGGCTCGACCCGCTTACCGCCCTCACGGGCGCGGCATCGGCGGTATGCAATGTGGGTCCCGGACTGGGGCCCATCATCGGCCCGGCGGGCAATTTCTCACCGCTTCCGGATGCCGCCAAATGGCTGCTTGCTGTTGGAATGCTGCTCGGACGGCTGGAAATCATCACTGTACTGGTGTTGCTGACGCGGGCCTTCTGGCGTCATTGAGCAAGCTCTATTGCTCACCAATGTCTTCGTTCCAGAGTTCGGGACGGCTGGCGATAAAGGCCTGCATCATCGCGATGCAGTCCGAATCCTGCAGTACTTCGATTTCCACTCCGCGACTGCGCAGCAAGGCTTCTTCGCCCATAAAGGTCTGGTTCTCCCCGATTACGATCCTGGGAATGCCGTAGAGCAGGATGGCACCGCTGCACATTGCGCACGGTGACAGGGTGGTGTAAAGAACCGACTCGGCATAAACAGCAGCCGGTTGCCGCCCGGCATTCTCGAAAGCGTCCATCTCGCCGTGCAGCACCGCACTGCCTTGCTGGACCCGACGATTGTGCCCACGACCGATGATCTTCCCCCGATGGACAATCACCGAGCCAATGGGTATGCCGTCTTCAGCCAATCCTTGTCGGGCCTCATCCATTGCCGCCTGCATGAATATATCCATTTGCTGCCTCCTCGTTTCACAGGTTGTTTTCTGCGTTGCCTGGCCGAATGGCTGGTTTGGCGCAACGACGGTGACTTGTTATGATCGCCCGGCTTACGCTGGCGATGCGCAGCAACTTACAACGGTGCGTGCCAGAGCGCAGGCCTTTCCAAGGATAGCCATCATAGATGTCAACCGTGACCGGTGAACGGCGTAACGGGCTTGCGACCCGTCCGCTGCGCGAGTACTACGCCAGGGTACTCGCCTATCTGACCTGCGCGGCCACGCTGGCCGCCGGTGTTTATACCCAGCACTTTTCCATCGAGCTTCTGTGGATGGTGCCCTACACCCTTCTATACCCACACTTCGCCTATCACCTGAGCTATCGATTCAAGCGTCAACATCCGGAACGGACGTCGCAGATACTGCTCAGCCTCGATGCCTTGAATGCAGGCGCGGGCATTGTGCTGTTCAGCTGCGCGCTGGTGCCCAGTCTGATGTTTCTGCTGACGCTGAGTTTCAGCGCACTGGTGATCGGCAGTCTGCGCCAGTGGTTGATGACCCTGCTACTGGTCATCGTCGGCATCGCCCTGACCAGCCTGCTGGTTCCTCTGCAGTTCAGCGCCGAGACCCCGATCCTGGTCTCGGCGGCAAGCATCCTGTTCACCACCCTGTACATCTGCATCACGGCCTATTACGTCCACCAGCAGGGCGTGCACCTGGCACAGGTACGCTGCGAGGTGGAAGCGGAACAGGCCAAGGCTGCGCGGCTGGCCCGCAACCTGGCCAAGTACCTCTCGCCCCAGGTCTGGGAGTCGATCTTCTCCGGCAAACGCAGCGTGCGCCTGGAAACCCAGCGCAAGAAGCTCACGGTGTTCTTCTCGGACATCAAGGGCTTTACCGAACTCTCGGAAGAACTGGAAGCCGAGGCCCTGACCGACCTGCTCAACAACTACCTCAACGAGATGTCGAAGATCACCCTCAAATACGGCGGCACCATCGACAAGTTCGTCGGTGACTGCGTGATGGTGTTCTTCGGCGACCCCAGCAGCCAGGGCGCAAAAAAGGACGCCGTGGCCGCGGTATCCATGGCCATCGCCATGCGCAAACACATGAAGGTGCTGCGTCAGCAATGGCGCGCCCAAGGCATCACCAAGCCCATGGAAATTCGCATGGGGATCAATACCGGCTACTGCACGGTCGGAAATTTCGGCGCCGATACCCGCATGGACTACACCATCATCGGTCGCGAAGTAAACCTGGCCAGCCGCCTTGAAAGCAACGCCGAAGCCAGCGAAATCCTGATCTCCCACGAGACCTATTCGCTGATCAAGGACGTGATCATGTGCCGTGACAAGGGCCAGATTGCCGTCAAGGGCTTTTCCCGCCCGGTGCAGATCTACCAGGTGGTGGATTTCCGCCGTGACCTGGGCGCGACCAACAGCTTCGTTGAACACGAACTGCCCGGCTTCTCCATGTATATGGATACCAATGGTGTGCAGAATTTCGACAAGGAACGCGTGATCCAGGCGCTCAACCAGGCTGCCGACAAACTGCGCGACAAGGTCATCATGTAGCGCACCCGCGCAGCCTTTTCCGGTCAAAAAACACTGCCATGACCCATCGCAATGCCCTGCTGGCGATCCACTTTGGCGCGCTGATGTTCGGCCTGTCCGGCGTGTTCGGCAAACTGGCCGAAAGCGCCCCGCTCACCATCACCTTCGGTCGGGCGCTGTTCGCGGTCCTCGCCCTGCTGCTGGCGGCACGCTTTCTGCGCAGCGGCGGTGCACATCCCGGCTGGCGCCAGCGTGGGGGCCTGTTGCTCGGCGGTCTGCTGCTGGGCGGCCACTGGTTCACCTTCTTTGTCGCGGTGAAAATCGCCGGGGTAGGTATCGCCACCCTGGGCTTCGCCAGCTTCCCGGCCTTTACCCTGCTGCTGGAAGGGGTGTTGTTTCGCGAACGCACCCGCCCAATCGAGTTCGCCATGGTGGGCCTGGTCTGCGCAGGCCTGCTCTTGGTCACACCGGAGTTCAATCTGGCCAGCGAAAACACGGTCGGCCTGCTTTACGGCATTGTTTCCGGTCTGATGTTTGCCCTGCTGTCGCTGCTCAACCGGGCGGTTACACGCGGTGTCGACCCGGTGCAGGCAGCACTCTGGCAGAACGGCATCATCCTGCTGTGCCTGCTGCCCTTGACTTGGGGCTCGCTACCCGAGGTTCCACCGCTGGACTGGCTTTGGCTGGTGTTGCTCGGCGTGCTTTGCACAGGCCTTGCACACAGCCTGTTTGTCGCAAGCCTCAAGGTGCTGAAAGCACGAACCACCTCGGTGATCTTCGCCCTCGAACCGGTTTACGGGATTGCCTTCGCCTGGTGGATTTTCAACGAGCGCCCAACCCTGGGCATGGCACTGGGCGGCGCCTTGATCATTCTCGCGACGGTAATCACCAGTCGCCTGAAGCCACCAGCACTGCCCAATCCGGCCAACCCTGGCTGAATCAGCGGTCGTTATGACCAAGACCGCGCTGAGGATCGATCTGGTCACGCACCCGCTGCTTCAACACCTTGGCTTCGGGAAAACCACCATCCTGCTTGCGCTCCCAGATCTGCACGCCATCGCAGGTGATATGGAAGGTGCCACCTGTAGCGGGCACCAGCGAAACTTTCCCCAGGTCATCGGCAAAGGTGGACAGGAGCTCCTGAGCCAGCCAGGCCGCGCGCAACAGCCACTGGCACTGGGTGCAATAGGTAATGACGATTTCCGGCTTGGTAGCAGACATGAGCGAGCGTTCGGTAACGGATAGGGCGCCTATAATAGCCGCCATTTCGCACGCCCAAACCCGGTATGGTCATGTCCCGTTTATTGTTTTTGTTGATGCTGTTGCTACCGCTGGCAGCCTTTGCCGACCTCCAGCCCAAAACCGGCCTGGTCTTGTCCGGCGGTGCAGCACGCGGGCTGGCCCATATCGGCGTACTGAAAGCTCTGGAAGAACGGGGTGTTCGCATCGACGCCGTCGCCGGCACCAGCATGGGCGCGGTGATCGGCGGGCTTTATGCCTCAGGCTACAGCACCGATGAACTGGAGAAACTGGCGCTCGACCTGGACTGGCAGCAGGTGCTATCCGATGATCCGCCACGTCAGGACGTCCCCTTCCGCCGCAAGCAGGACGACCGCGACTTTCTGGTCAAGCGCAAGCTCAGTTTTCGCGACGATGGCAGCCTCGGCCTCCCGCTCGGAGTGATCCAGGGGCAGAACCTGGCACTGCTGCTCGAACGGTTGCTGGTACATACCAGCGACACCCGTGATTTCGACCGTCTGCCGATACCCTTTCGCGCCGTAGCCACCGATATTGCCAACGACCAGAAGGTGATCTTTCGCAGCGGCCACCTGCCTCAGGCGATTCGCGCCAGCATGTCGATTCCTGCCGTGTTCGCCCCGGTCGAGATCGATGGCCGGCTGCTGGTGGACGGCGGCATGGTCGACAATATCCCCATGGACGTCGCCCGCAGCATGGGCGTCGAACGTCTGATCGTGGTGGATATCGGCTCGCCGCTGTTGAAGCGGGAGCAACTGCTGACCGTCGTCGATGTGCTCAATCAGTCGATCACCATGATGACCCGGCGCAATTCCGAAGCGCAGCTGGCAACGCTGCGCCCGGAGGACCTGTTGATCCAGCCGGCACTCGCGGGCTTCGGCTCAACCGATTTCGGACGTGCCGACCAACTCATCGATGCCGGCTACCGTGCGGCCAGCGCGCTGGATGGCCGCCTGCTCACGATGCGCAGCGAAAGCGGGGGCAATCCGGCGCTGAGCCTGGCGCGCAGCGCCGAACCCCGCACGCCGCTGATCAGCGAAGTACGAATCGAGAATGACTCGAAGGTCGGCGACGCAGTGATTCGCCGGCATATCCGCCAGCAGATCGGCAAGCCGCTGGACCTGCAGGATCTGCAAAAGGACATGGGCACCCTCTACGGTCTGGACTATTTCGAGCAGGTCGAATACCGCGTGGTGCATGGTCAGCCCGGCAACACCCTGGTCATCACCACCCGTGAAAAACGCTCCGGCACTGATTATCTGCGCCTGGGCATCAACCTCTCGGACGACTTTCGCGGCGACAGTGCTTTCAACATTGGCGCCAGCTACCGCAAGAATGGCATCAACGAGCTGGGCGGCGAATGGTTGACCCGACTGCAGCTGGGCGACCATCAGGAGCTTTTCAGCGAGTTCTATCAGCCGCTTGATGCCGGCTCACGCTGGTTCGTGGCGCCCAACCTGTTCGCCGAAACCCAGAACGTCGAGGCGATCATGGACAACGACCCCATCGCCGAATACCGCCTGCAGCGTTATGGCTACGGCCTGCACCTGGGGAGGCAGATCGCCAACAATGGTGAAATCCGCTTCGGCATCGGCCAGGCCTGGGGCGAAGCGGATGTTCGCATTGGTGATCCGGAGCTGCCCGATTTCAATTTCGAGGAAGGCTATTACCAGCTGCAGTATTCGTTCGACACGGTGGATAACGTCGACTTCCCCCGCGAGGGCGAGGATATCGGCCTGACACTGCGCCAGTACGACAAGGGTCTGGGTTCAGATGAGCGCTATCGACAGTGGGAATTCAAACTGGACAAAGCCATCAGCCACGGCCCCAGCACTCTGGTGTTCGGCGGACGCTACGGGCGCACGCTGGATGACGCCGAGGTCGTCACCTCAAGCTTCATGCTCGGCGGCGCACGGCAACTGTCCGGCTTTCGTCAGGATGCCCTGCCGGGGCAGAACATCAGCCTGGCCCGACTGATCTATTTCCGCCGGATGACGCCACGCTCCTTCCTGCCGCTGGATTTCCCGCTGTATCTGGGGGCCTCTCTGGAACGCGGACGCGCCTGGAACAACGACAACGAATTCGACAGCGGCTACATCAATGCCGGCAGCATCTTCGTCGGCTACGAAACGCCCTTGGGGCCACTCAATTTCAGCTACGGCCTGAACGATGAAGCCGAGCGCGCGCTGTACATGAATCTTGGGCGCAGCTTCTGATGCAGGCTGCCATTAGCGACTGAAGTCGCTCCCACAGGGATCGGTGCGTGCTCAGAAGTTTGTGGAGATTCATGTCAACGACGACCTGCCGCCTATGGTGGCAGGCCGTCTGCGTCTGCATGAGGGCAAAGGCGATTCGGACTTCAGTCGCGACGCCTACCGGCTAACGCTTAACCAGATTGGAGAGAATCCGCGCATGCACCTGCTGACACTTGCGCAGATCCGCCTCATCGATGCCGTTGAAGAGCTCATGGCGTACCTGGGTGGAAATCGCTTCGATCTTTTCGATCATAGGGCGCGCCGCAGGCCGGAGCGTGATTAGCTTGGCCCGCCGGTCCTCCGGCGCCGCCTTGCGCTGCACCAGCCCCTGCGCTTCGAGGCCGTCCAGCAGCCGGGCCAGCGTCGGCCCTTCGACCGCCACGCTTTGCGCCAGCTCGCGCTGGGTTGGCTCGTGATCGAAGCGAGCCAGGTGTAGAAGCACCAGCCAACGTGCCTGGGAAAGGCCAAGATCGGCCAGCCGGCGGTCCAGCTCGGCGCGCCAGCCACGCGAAAGTTGCGCCAACTGCATGGCGAATCGATGTTGATCGGGATACATGACGCGGGCTTTCCTGCAAAACTAATTATTAGCGAGCTAACCACAGCGGCTAAATACTGGCAATAGCCCATAGGTCGGACTCGCAACCATATGTGTCTTGTTTGTTGGAACGCTTAGGCCTGAGTCGCGAACCCCTATAGACCGAACTCGGCCTGGAGCGAAGCCCGCACGCAGAACAGCACGGCTTCCGGCACGCGTCCGGCAAACGTCTCTGCAACCGAGGCGACGCTGGGCAATTCGCCTTCGGCATCGAGAAAGGCATCCTGGATTTCGCCCAGCAAGTCCTCCGGCAGATCCAGTGCCTGCTCCAGGCTGAGCATTTGCTGGCCGATGGCTTCGGCAAGCATGGCGTAGACATTTTTCTCGCTGCAGTCGAGTTGTCGGGCAATCTGCGTCGGCGTCATGCCGGCGCGCGCCAGGGTTATCAGCTCATGACGCACATCGGCTGGCGATCGCACCGCCGCTGCGGTCCCCTGCAGCACATCGAGGAAAGCCTGCCCGTAGCGCTCCAGTTTGCGTGCGCCGACACCGCTGATGCGCGCCATGTCGCCAAGCGTGCCCGGCTGGCTTCGCAGCATCTCCAGCAAAGTCGCATCCGGAAAGATGACGTAGGGCGGGACGCCGTGCTCTTCGGCCAGCTTTCGGCGCAAGGCCCGCAGCGCTTCCCAGGTTTCCCGTTCTTCGCTGCGCACCAACTGGCTCGCGGCACTGCCAGCCGGCTTCACGGCCTTGCTGGCCACTTCACGACGCAGCTCCAGGGAGACCTCGCCACGCAGCAAGGCACGGCAACTGTCACTGAGGCGCAGGCCACCAAAACCGTCCAGATCAACATCGGCCAGCCCGCGCGCAACCAGTTGGCGAAACAGCGAACGCCATTCACTGTCCGAAAGCGCTTTGCCAACGCCGAACACCGATAGATGCTGATGCCCCAGGCCGCGAACCTTGTCGTTTTCGCGCCCCAGTAGTACATCCACCAGATGCCCGACGCCATAACGCTGTCCACTGCGATAGATCGCCGACAGGGCCTGACGTGCAGGCTCCGTGGCATCCCAGGTTTGCACGCCATCGACACAGTTGTCGCAATGCCCGCACGGCTCGGCCAGCACCTCATCGAAATAGGCCAGCAACGCCTGACGCCGGCAGCGAGTCTCCTCGCACAGCGCCAGCATGGCATCGAGCTTGTGCTGCTCGACACGCTTGTGGCGCTCATCGCCTTCGGAGTTGTTGAGCATTTGCTTGAGGAAAATCACATCCTGCAGGCCATAAGCCATCCAGGCATCGGCAGGCAGGCCGTCACGTCCGGCGCGTCCCGTTTCCTGGTAGTAGGCTTCCAGCGATTTGGGCAGATCCAGATGGGCCACGAAACGCACGTTGGGCTTATCGATGCCCATGCCGAAGGCAATGGTGGCGACCATGATCAGACCTTCCTCGTTGAGGAAGCGTCTCTGATGGAAAGCGCGCAGCTCGTTGGGCAGCCCCGCGTGATACGGCAATGCCGGAAAGCCCTGTTCGCTGAGGAACGCCGCGATATCGTCGACCTTCTTGCGCGACAGGCAATAGACGATGCCCGCATCGCCCTTACGCTCGGCGAGAAAGCCCAGTAATTGCTTGCGAGGCTGATCCTTGGGCACGATGCGGTAGAAGATGTTGGGTCTGTCGAAACTGGAAAGAAAGCGCTCGGCGTTATCCAGCTTCAGCCGCTGAACGATCTCCTCGCGGGTACGCTTGTCCGCGGTGGCAGTCAGGGCGATACGCGGCACTGTCGGGAAATACTCTGCCAGCTGCCCCAACTGCAGGTATTCGGGGCGGAAATCATGCCCCCACTGCGACACGCAATGGGCTTCATCGATGGCGAACAAGCCGATCTTCAGGCGTTGCAGAAAAGCCAGCATACGCGGCTGGACCAGGCGCTCAGGCGCCAGGTAGAGCATCTTGATTTCATTACGACGCAGGCGCTCGGCGATATCCCGCTGATCTTCGGGGCTCAGCGTCGAGTTCAACGCCACGGCCGAAACGCCCAGTTCATCAAGGGTCGCAACCTGATCATCCATCAGCGCGATCAGTGGTGAGACCACCACCGTCAGCCCCTCGCGCAGCAGCCCCGGCACCTGGAAACAAAGCGATTTGCCACCGCCGGTGGGCATCAGTACCAGCGCATCGCCGCCACCGGCAACCTGCTCGATGATCGCGCGCTGGTTGCCGCGAAAGGCGTCATAACCGAATACGTCTTTGAGTATGCGCTGTGCCTGGTCGAGCATGCCGGTCTCCGAAACAAGGCGCGCAGTATACGCGAGGCGAACATCAAGTTCAGGCGCAACCGGGCGCCTGGTCCGGCTCGCCCTGATGGCCGCGCATATGCTCGCTGACCGCCCCTGCGGTAGCTTGCCGCCCACGGCTCGTCTAGAATCACCGCTACTGTCCATTCAAGGTAGCCACCCATGTCCTTTGCCGAGCAACTCGCCCGCCTGCAAGTGTTTCTGGATGCAGACGATCTGCATGAAGAGGCGCTGGATTACATTGCTGCGCATGGTTACATGACGGCGCTGTGCATCTGCTCCGAGCAGGTGCCGGACCGTGAATGGATCGACGCGCTCTTCTCCGAGCCGCCGCAATACGCCGACGATACCGAGCGTGAGGCCATCGAGGCGACGCTGGTGCAGCTCAAGGCCCATATCGCCCGTCAGCTGGCCAGCGACGAAGACATGGAGCTGCCCTGCGAGCTGGACCTTGGCGAGGAGCCGGATGAATCCGATTTGCGCGGCTGGTGCATCGGTTTCATGGAAGGCGTGTTCATGCGTGAAGCCGTGTGGTTCGAGGACTCCGAGGAAGAGGTCAGCGAATTGCTGCTGCCAATCATGGTCGGTTCGGGCCTCTTCGACGAGCAACCCGAGTTCAGCGATATCGCTGCCGATCCCGAACTGGCGGACGAGATGGTGTCGCAGATCCCGGAAATCCTGACGGCGCTGTACCTGCTATGTCATGCGCCTGAAGAAAAGCCCGCCTTGCTCAAGCCTCGCCGCCACTGATGGCCGCGTAACCCCTTGGCCCATCGGGACATAAAGACCTATCGCAACCCGCTGGTACGTTATCTGCTGCTGGCGGTGGGCTGGCTGAGTGTTGCGCTGGGCTTCATCGGTATCTTCGTGCCGGTGCTGCCCACCACCCCCTTTCTGCTACTCGCCGCCGCCTGCTTCGTTCGCAGCTCACAACGCTTCTATAACTGGCTGGTGATGCATCCCAGGCTTGGTCCCTGGTTTCGGGATTACCTGGACGGCAACGGAATTCCGCTCAAGGGCAAGGTCTACGCCATCGGGACCATGTGGTTGAGCATCGGCATATCCTGCTGGCTGGTGCCTCTCGTGTGGGCACGAATCGGCATGCTGATCAGCGCAACGCTGGTGACGCTCTACATCCTGCGCCTCAGGACTCTCCCCCCGCGTTGACAGGCGCCTGAAGACCGGCGTGGTTACGCTGATAGACCTCCGCACCCATGGCCTCAATCTGTGCTTCGATCAAGGCCTCGAAAGGTCTCAACAGCGCGTCGAAGCGACCTTCCCCCTCCAGCGTATTGAGCGCAGTCACTACCGCTTCCAGCGTCGATAGTGCGCCCGGCATCGGCGCCTTGCGCAGCCGATAGCGCGAAACCAGGCCCTCGGGCAGGGCCACCCGCGGCAAGCTGGCGAGACCGGGATTGAGGTGCAGCAGCTTGCGCGCTTTGCGCCAGGTACCATCCGGAACGATCAACCGGACCGGTTCGGCACTGGCTGCCAGACTCTCCAGCGGAACATCATCTTCGCCGGGAAACAGCAGATAATTCCGGACTCCATCGTCAGGCAGATCACCAAACAGCTCGCCCACTCGCAACTCAGCCGTGCTCAGTCCACGCGCAACCAGCCGGGCAGTATTGAGTGCATGGCCGCTTTCACTGGGGTGCTGAAGTATCAGCACCTGTGTGCGACTGGCAAGTGACGGAAACAGGGAACAAAGACAGTGGCTCAGCGGACGCTGGCAACTCGGGCATTGCGGACGGGACATGGCGACTGTTCAGGACGATTTGCTGGGCTTTGCTGGGCAAAGACATACAACCGCGCACTCTTGTAGGACCCAAGGCGTCACGCGGTGAGCACAAGGCAACCACAGCCGCCGCCCAACGCTTCATTCGCCCGACCCATTGATCTTGGCCGGGCTACGAAGGATCGGAAGCAACGGCTGATCGAATCAGCGCCGCGATGAAGCGCGTCTGTCTCGCTCGGCGCGTATCGGAATGGGTTGCAGACGAGGCGGTTCGATGAAGCCAAGCGCCACCGCGAGATCACGAACCTTGTCATTGAGCCACGCTTTCATGGTCTAACCCTCCTGCTTGTAAGGGGTACTGATGGAGCCATGTGGGCCTGGTTACCAGCTTAACCCAGGAAGCGTCCGACCGCCTGCGGCAGATGTTGCAGATTATTCAGGCGGAGCGTTCTTCAGCGGCTCTACAGATGGGACCTGCGGCAGATCGGGGCGTTCATCTTACGGGGTGCTTTCGCGCCTGCGCCGGTAAGGGAACACATCAATCACCTTTCCCTCGCTTATCGCCTGCTGCAATCCCTTCCAGTAGTTGGCATCGTAGAGTTCGCCATGCAGCCTGGCGAACAGTCGGCGCAACCTGTTATCTGCAAAGAGGAAGCGCGGAAACTCTTCAGGGAAGACATCGTTTGGGCCAACCGAATACCAGGGTTCGGATGACATTTCATCTTCCGGATAACGAGCCTCGGGGATGTAGCGAAAATTGATTTCCGTAAGAAAGCAAATCTCGTCGTAGTCATAGAACACCACGCGCCCGTGGCGGGTCACGCCGAAATTCTTCAGCAGCATGTCGCCGGGGAAGATATTGGCCGCGGCCAGCTGTTTGATCGCCAAACCATAATCCTCCAGCGCCTCCTCAACCTGCGACTCGCTGGCGTTCTCGACATAGAGGTTCAATGGCGTCATGCGTCGCTCCGTCCAGCAGTGACGCACCAGCACCGTGTCACCCTGAACCTCGACCGTAGAAGGTGCGACCTCCAGCAGCTCCGCCAGGCATTCAGGCTCGAAGCGAGAGACGGGGAAGCGAAAGTCGGCGAACTCCTGGGTATCGGCCATACGCCCTACCCGGTCGACGCTCTTTACCAGCCGGTACTTCTCGATGACCGTGGCACGACTGACGCTCTTGGTCGGCGAAAAGCGGTCCTTGATGATCTTGAACACCGTATTGAAGCCAGGCAGCGTGAATACGCTCATGACCATGCCACGCACACCAGGCGCCATGATGAAACGATCATCCGTGTTTGCCAGATGACCGATCAACGCACGGTAGAACTCCGATTTTCCATGCTTGTAAAAACCGATCGAGGTATAGAGTTCGGCAATGTGCTTGCCCGGAAGGATGCGCTGGAGAAACCCGATGAACTCGACCGGTATCGGTACCTCCACCATGAAATACGAGCGCGTGAAGGAAAAGATGATCGAAACGTCGGCCTCATCGGTAATCAGTGCATCGGCAACGATGCCTTCCTCCTCGCGGTGCAGCAGTGGAATCACCAGAGGCCATTGCTCGTCGCGGGTGGATATCCGGCCAACCAGATAGGCGCCCTTGTTGCGGTAGAGCACCGAGGCAAACAGCTCCAGGGTCAGGTGTGGGTCCTTGCACACCCAGTCGGGCAGCGACTCATGCAACTGCGCATCGAGACGCTGAAGATCACCGTCGAAATCAGCGTAAGGCACGTTGAACGCGAAATCGCGAAGAATCTGCGCAAGCACCCCGCACAGGTCCCCCTCCGGCCGATAGCAGCGGGTTTGCGCCAGACGCGAGCCGCAGCGGCTTGCTGGCCGGGTGCTATGGATGAACATGGTGTCGTCGCTGATACAGTCGTGACTGAACAGTGCGCAGAAAATCGAGTTGTACCAGGTCTCGGACAGCTCATCGTCGAAACGCGGATCGATCAGCTCGATATAGGCACGCTTGATCACCGGCCAGCGCCGCACATCCAGCAGCACCTCAGGCTTGAACACGGCTCGCAGATGTGCAGCCGTTTCAGCAACTTTCTCTTCGTACAGAACGATACGCGCGGCCGAGGCACGCTGCGCCTCCTGCCACTGCGCCTGCTCGAAGCGCGACCGCGCGCCTTCGGTAATCAGCCGGAAGTGTTCACGATAATCGTCGAAGCCCAGCAGAATCTGCCGGGCGATATCGACATCTGGCGAAACCTGCGTCATGTCGTTCATCTCGCAGTCCGCTCTTGAGCTATTGAGGAAACGGCTACTGCTGCAGCTCCTGTTCACCGAACATATCGGAAAAGAGCATCGTCGAGAGGTAACGCTCGCCGGAGTCCGGCAGGATGACCACGATCGTACGCCCATTCATTTCCGGACGTTCGGCCAGACGCACCGCTGCCGCCATGGCGGCGCCACAGGAGATACCGCAGAGGATGCCTTCCTCGCGCATCAGGCGCAAAGCCATGCGCTTGGCTTCTTCGTCGTCGACCAGTTCGACACGGTCCACCAGTGAGAGATCCAGATTCTTCGGCACGAAGCCGGCACCGATACCCTGGATCTTGTGCGGACTGGGCTTGACCTCTTCCTGGGCCAGGGTCTGACTGATGACCGGTGAACTGATCGGCTCGACCGCTACACTGATGATCTGCTTGCCCTTGGTCTGTTTGATGTAGCGCGACACGCCAGTCAGCGTGCCACCTGTACCCACGCCCGCGACCAGCACATCCACAGCGCCGTCGGTATCGTTCCAGATTTCCGGGCCCGTGGTTTTCTCGTGGATGGCCGGATTGGACGGGTTCTCGAACTGCTGCGGCATGTAATACAGCTCAGGATTCGAGGCGGCGATTTCGCTGGCTTTTTCGATGGCACCCTTCATGCCCTTGGCCGGCTCGGTCAGCACCAGCTCGGCACCCAGTGCTTTCAGCACCTTGCGTCGCTCCAGGCTCATGGAGGACGGCATGGTCAGGATCAATTTGTAACCGCGTGCGGCTGCCACAAACGCCAGACCAATGCCGGTATTGCCTGATGTGGGCTCGACCAGCGTCATGCCCGGCTTGAGCGAGCCATTTTCCTCGGCATCCCAGACCATGCCGGCGCCAATGCGGCATTTGACGGAATAAGCCGGGTTGCGGCCTTCAATCTTGGCCAGGATGGTCACGCCCTTGGGTCCCAGGCGGTTAATCATCACCAGTGGCGTATTGCCAATGGTGCGTGCGTTGTCTGCAAAAATGCGGCTCATGACGTGTGTCCCTGCTGAGGAGAAAACCAGACCGAAGAGCCTATGCGCAGTCTTCTCGCCAGTCCAGCCGAACTCGTGTACGCGGCGTGCGGTCCATCCACAAGACCCATGCCGGACCCGCCTTGCCATGAGAAGACGCTACCGCTTGCCGCTGTGGATTGTGCTATCGCTCGCCCTGCTGCTCCTGCTGCTGCATCTGGCGCTGCCCAATCTGGTGCGCAATTACCTGAACGACAGGATGGCGGACATGGGCGACTACCAGGGGCAGGTCGAAGACGTCGACCTCACCTGGTGGCGCGGGGCTTATCGCATCGAAGGACTGCTTATCGAGAAGAAGGACAAGCTCGTCCAGGCACCGCTGTTCAAGGCGCCTGTAATCGATATCGCCATCAGCTGGGACGGACTTCTTCGCCATCGCGAAGTGGTCGGCGAAGTCGTGTTTCACCAGCCGCAGCTGAACTTCGTCGACGGCGGCGAGAGCGGCGAGTCGCAGAGCGGTGAAGGTGTCGACTGGCGCGACCAGCTGGACGCGCTGGTGCCGATCACCCTCAACAAGATTCAGGTCATCGACGGCCAGCTGTCCTTCCGCAACTTCACTGTCGACCCGCCCGTGCATGTATATGCCAGCGGCATTGAAGCGAGTCTGTACAACCTCACCAATTCGACCGACGAGCAGGGTCGCAGGGTCGCCAGCTTCGAGGGCACCGGCAAGCTGTTCAATCAGGCACCGATCGAAGCGACCGCACGCTTCGATCCCTTCACCGAATGGGAGGATTTCGAGGTCAATCTGCGCATAACCGGCGTGCCACTCAAGCAGCTCAATGACTTCAGTCGCGCGTACGGAAAGTTCGATTTCGCTGCCGGTAGCGGTGATCTGGTGCTTGAAGTCGAAGCCACCGACAGCCAACTGAGCGGCTACATCAAACCCCTGCTGCGCAATGTCGAGGTATTCGATTTCGAGCAGGACATCGCCAACGAAGACAAGGGATTCTTCCAGGGTATCTGGGAAGCAGTGGTCGGCGCCGGCGAAGAAGTGCTCAAGAACCAGCGCAAGGATCAATTCGCCACGCGCATCGAACTTTCAGGCAGCATCAACAACACCGATGTCAGCGCCTTTCAGGCATTCATCGCGATCCTGCGCAACGCCTTTGTGCAAGCCTTTTCCACCCGTTTCGAGCGCTCTCTGGCCGAGGACCAGTAAGCGCATCGCGCCGGTCCTCCTTCTGGGGCGCAATCCTGATGACGCGCTGATCATTGGCGCAGCGCAGGCTGACGGCAGGAGCTGTCGCGACCATTCAATGACTGAATGATGCTCTCGCGTTCACAGTCCGGTTCGCATCACTTATAGTCGGCCCCCTCTTTCAATGACGCCTGCGTGCCAGGCCTCGGCCCAAGGAATCTCCGATGAAATTCGAAGGTACTCAGTCCTACGTCGCGACCGACGACCTGAAGCTTGCAGTCAACGCCGCCATCACCCTGGAACGGCCCCTGCTGGTCAAGGGCGAACCCGGCACGGGCAAGACCATGCTCGCCGAGCAACTGGCGGAATCCTTCGGTGCCAGGCTGATCACCTGGCATATCAAATCCACCACCAAAGCCCATCAGGGGCTGTACGAATACGATGCAGTGAGCCGCCTGCGCGACTCGCAGCTGGGTGTGGACAAGGTTCACGATGTGAAGAACTACATCAAGAAGGGCAAGCTCTGGGAGGCCTTCGAAGCTGAGGAGCGGGTCATTCTGCTGATCGACGAGATCGACAAGGCCGATATCGAGTTTCCCAACGACCTGTTGCAGGAACTCGACAAGATGGAGTTCTACGTCTACGAGACCAACGAGACCATCAAGGCGACCCAGCGACCGATCATCATCATCACCTCCAACAACGAGAAGGAACTGCCGGACGCCTTCCTGCGCCGCTGCTTCTTCCACTACATCGCCTTCCCCGACCGCGAAACCCTGCAGCGCATCGTCGATGTGCACTATCCGAACATCAAGCAATCGCTGGTCAGCGAAGCACTGGATGTCTTTTTCGATGTGCGCAAGGTTCCGGGCCTGAAGAAGAAACCCTCCACCTCGGAACTGGTCGACTGGTTGAAGCTGCTGATGGCGGACAACATCGGCGAAGCGGTCTTGCGCGAACGCGACCCGACTCGTGCAATCCCCCCGCTGGCCGGAGCCCTGGTGAAGAACGAGCAGGACGTGATGCTGCTCGAACGCCTGGCCTTCATGACCCGCCGCCAGAGCCGCTAGCTGTCCCCGCGGGGTCTTATCTGGAGGAACAACCATGCAAGCCTATACCGGCAAATGCCTCTGCGGCGTCGTGCGCTACCGCATCGACGCGCCCATCGATGAGCTGACCCATTGCCATTGCAGCATGTGCCGCAAGGCCCACGGCGCCGCTTTTGCCAGCTATGCGAGCGTGCCGCTGGAGGCTTTTCATCTCACGTCCGGCAAGGACCAATTGGGCGTCTACCATTCCTCCGAACACGTGACGCGCACCTTCTGCATCCGCTGCGGTTCGAATCTGCAGTTCGTCGACAATCGCGAGCACGAGCTCGGCATCGCCGTGGGCACACTCGATTCACCCTTGCCCGCCCCGCCGCAGTCGCACATCTTCGTCGGCTCGAAGGCCGACTGGTACGAGATTCGCGATGGTCTTCCCCAACACGATGGCGACAGCAGCAGCTGATCGCCGCCCGTAATTGCGCGCGCTGGCGCGCCCAGAGGTTCTGCAATGCTGCTTGGCCTGTTCAACGAAATGCGTGCCGCCAAGGTACCGGTATCGGTGCGCGAACTGCTGGATCTGATCGACGCACTGAAGCATCGTGTGGTCTTCGCCGACATGGACGAGTTCTACTATCTGGCGCGCACCGTGCTGGTCAAGGACGAGCGCCACTTCGACAAGTTCGACCGGGCCTTCGGCGCCTACTTCAACGGCCTGCAGAACCTCGACCAGCATCTGGAAGCGCTGATTCCCGAAGAGTGGCTGCGCAAGGAATTCGAGCGCAGCCTGACCGATGAAGAGCGTGCGCAGATCCAGTCCCTCGGTGGCCTCGACAAGCTGATCGAGGAATTCAAGAAGCGCCTCGAAGAGCAGAAAGAACGCCACGCCGGTGGCAACAAATGGATCGGTACAGGCGGCACCAGCCCGTTCGGCTCCGGCGGCTACAACCCCGAAGGCATTCGCGTAGGCGATGCGGGCAAGCGCCAGGGCCGGGCGGTCAAGGTCTGGGACCAGCGCGAATACAAGAACCTTGATGATCAGGTCGAACTGGGTACGCGCAACATCAAGGTCGCCCTGCGTCGCCTGCGCAAGTTCGCCCGCCAGGGCGCGGCGGACGAGCTGGATATCGACGGCACCATCGACCATACGGCGCGCGATGCCGGCCTGCTGAATATCCAGATGCGCCCTGAGCGGCGCAACGCGGTGAAGCTGCTGATCCTGTTCGATATCGGCGGCTCGATGGATGCCCACGTCAAAGTCTGCGAAGAGCTGTTCTCGGCCTGCAAGACCGAGTTCAAACACCTCGAATATTTTTACTTCCACAACTTCATCTACGAGTCTGTGTGGAAGAACAACTTCCGCCGCACTGCCGAGCGCACTCCGACCCTGGACCTGCTGCACAAGTACGGCCAGGACTGGAAAGTGGTGTTCATTGGTGACGCGGCGATGGCGCCCTATGAAATCACCCAGCCAGGCGGCAGCGTCGAACACTGGAACGAAGAGGCCGGCTACGTCTGGATGCAGCGCTTCATGGAAAAGTACAAGAAGCTCATCTGGATCAACCCCTACCCGAAGGATACCTGGGGTTATACGACGTCCACCGGCATCATCCGCGAGCTGGTGCAGGACCGCATGTATCCTCTGACCCTGAGCGGACTGGAAGAAGGCATGGCGTTTCTTGCGAAATAACCAGAACGGGGTAGCCATGAGCTGTGCCTTCCCCTGACTATATGCGCAACGACACAGGCGACGGATGGCACTCTGCATCAAAGCTGCCTACCCTCATCGCCATGACAGCAATCATGCCCTACACAGAACAACATGGTTCGCCCACACCGCCCCGTACCTGCAGTCAGTTGGTGCGGCTGGTCATCTGCTGGCTACCCATCTATTGGCTGACAATCGTGGCTGCCAGTGCCCAGGCAAGCTCACCGCTGCACCTGAAACTGGGAGGTTCGCCGGACTCTATCGCCTATGCTCGACTGCTGCTGGGAGGTGCGCTGGAAGCCATCGGCCAGCATGTAACAATCGAGGAGGTGGCCGACAACGACAACATTCCCATGACTCGCCTGGAAGTCATGCTGAAGCAGGGCAACATCAGTGCCTTGATTCTCGGACGGACGGCTGAGCGCGATCGCAAATTCCTTCAAGTGCCGGTCGGCATGACCGCCAATCTGGTCAACCAGCGCATCCTCTTCATCTCGAAGGGCAGCCAGCCAGACTATGATCCGGTACGCAGCCTTGAAGACTTCCGCCAACTGGGCAAGATCGCTGCCATGGGCGAAGCCTGGGCAGACCGGGCCGTCTGGGAAAGCAACGACCTGCCGCTGGCATCCATCAGCGGTGACTGGCGGCGGCTCTACCGGATGGTAGCCTCAGCCTCACGCGGGTTCGACTACCTGCCCCGTGGCGTGCATGAAATGAGTCAAGAGTGGCAGTTGCACTCCGAGCTGGAAGTGGAGCGCCATCTGGTGTTCGTTTACGAGCAGGATCATATTCTCTACGTCTCACCCACCCAGCCCGAACTGCATCGGCTACTGCATGAAGCACTGTTGGCAGCCAGAGATGCCGGACTGATCCAGCGGCTGGCCAAGGAACATTACGCCCAGGTATTCAAGCCACCCGTAAGCCTGCAGAAACGACACCCCATTCATCTTCGCTCTGCTGCGCCGTAAAGCGCCCTGCCCACCTCAGCGAAACAGCTGCTGCCGACGACGCGGAAACAACAGCCCGCGCAGCAGCAGGAAGATACTTTCGCCAATCCAGGCTGCGAGCAATGCCCAGCTCAGCCCCCAGGCAATCGCTTCCGGCGCCAGCATCACCTGGAAGCGGTAACTGCTCCAGACCTGATTGCGAATGTCCTGCTCCGCGCCGAACAGCACATGCCAGGCCTGGGTGTACCAGGGGCCTTGCATGAAGCGCCATTCGCGCTCCAGCAACTGCGCCCGCTCCACCAGCCCGGCAACACTCTGCGCATCACTCTGGATCACCGGATCGTCACTGGCCTGATAGTGTTCGACCAGTGCATTCAGATCGCCTCCAAAGAAACGCCCTGCGGTCGCCTCGAAGCCCTGCAGCCCCTGTTGCGCCTCCAACCAGCGGGCCTCGACATGATTGGCATAAGACTGGATGAAACCTGGCACTTGCACACCAATCAACAGGCCGAGGGCAAACAGGCTCAGACGCAAATAACTTCTCAGCATGCCGCCACCTGCCCGCGTGCGACACACTCGCCCCGTTGCCAGAGTGTCCACTCTCCCGGCTGATGGATATCCCATTGCTCATTGTCGGTCAGCGCCTCGGTCGCCAGCACCGTGACCACATCTTCAGGCGTGGTTTCAGCATTGAAGTCCACTGTCAGCTCGGCATCCTTCAGTTGAGCCGGCCCGAAGGGTGCGCGCCGGGTGACCTGCGCCAGCTTGGTGGTGCAGAAACTGAACAGCCATTCGCCATTGCTCAGCAGGCAATTAAAGACGCCGCTGGCACGGTATCCGGCGCAGGCATCAAGCAGATGCGGAAGCAGATCCGGGGCCTCCACACGATCAGGAAAATCGCTGCGTACGCGGTTGAGCAAGTCACAGAACGCGGCCTCGCTGTCGGTGTCACCCACTGGCCGATAGAAGCCTTTGGCCGGTGCAAAATCGGCTAGCTGACCATTGTGGGCGAAGCACCAGTGCTGCCCCCACAGCTCACGCACGAAAGGATGAGTGTTGACCAGCGCCACCTTGCCGACATTGGCATGCCGAATATGCCCGATCACCACTTCGCTCTTGATCGGATAGCGCTGCACCATCTTTGCCACTTCCGACTCGCAACTGGCTACCGGGTCCTGAAACAGTCGCAGGCCTCGCCCTTCGTAGAAAGCGATACCCCAGCCATCCTTGTGTGGGCCGGTGCGCCCACCACGCTGCATCAACCCGGTAAAACTGAAATGAATATCGGTGGGAACATTGGCGCTCATGCCGAGCAATTCACACATCGCGATCTCCGGGCTATTTCATGTCACAGACGGGGTTCGGTTCTGGTCTGGTAGCGATTTGCGGGGCTGTAGACCTCGTCGTCTGCTTCGGTCTCGTCGAGGCGCTCACGCAGGGTGCGTGAATCCTCATCGGCGACAGCGGCTTCGCGCCGACGTTTGAGGTTGCGTTCAATCGGCCAGCGCAGGGCCACCAGTGCCGCGTACAGAGCAAATGCGATCAGCCCGTACAGCGCCAGATCAGCGACTGCTCGCCAGGCATTGGTGCCGACTCCAAACAACAGATCAAGCGCCGTAATGGCTACCGCAGGGGCGAAAAGCTCCCGCGCGGGATCGACGATGGTCGGCGTCAGCAGCAATACAGCGACGATCAGTCGCAAGGGTTCGCGCAGCCAACGCCAAAGAGGTCGGGTCATGCGGAACCACACCAGCAGGCAGCCCAGCGCAGCCACTCCGTAGGCCGTCCAGGCAAGCAGATATTCATTGGCGATCAGGAACATGGAAGTCTCTTGTATGGGTCGTAGCGCACACCGGCATTGACGCCGCGCATGATAACAGCCAGAAGCCCTCTGCCCTCACTTCTGCAATGCAATAGCACTGGCCACCCCGCTTTCAACGCCGTATAAACGCGAAAACAAAAGCGGTACAAGAGCCCATACTCACCGTAACCGGCACAGCCAGGAGAGCCCCATGACCTACCAGCATATTCTGGTCGCTATCGACCTCACCGACGAATGCCACCCGGTCGTTGCACGAGCCCAGGCTCTGGCAACGGCGAGCAACGCCAACCTGGCGCTGGTGCATGTCATCGAACCCATGGCCATGGCGTTCGGCGGCGATGTTCCGATGGATCTTTCGATGCTCCAGCAGCAACAGTTCGATCAGGCCCGCGAACGTATTGCCGGTTTTGCCGACAGCTACCCAGGCCTGGGTGCCGAACAGCAGCACCTGGCGTATGGGCAGCCTCGCCAGGAAGTCCACCGGCTGGCCAAGGAAAACAATTGTGATCTCATCGTGGTGGGCAGCCATGGCCGCCATGGTTTAGCGCTGTTACTTGGCTCCACTGCCAACGACATTCTGCACGGTGCACCCTGCGACGTACTTGCGGTGCGCCTGAAAAAAGCCGAGTGAGCCTTGTACTGGCTCAGGCGACTTCCACACCCTCGCCGGCGCTCATCACCAGCGGCCTGATCTTTTGCAACTGGGTTTCCAGGGAGTAGGTCAGGCTGGATGCCATGGAAAAGAACGTGAGGAAGGCCTTCAGGTTGGAGTCACCGTGGCAGGTGTCATGAATGCGCTGCCAGAAGGCCTGATTGACCAGTTGCAGCTGCTGGAATGAGCGCACCAGGCCGCGCAACTCCCAGTCGGCATGCCGGCCTTCGCGCAGGTTGAAGTACTGCCTGGCCAGGTACAGCGAAACGGCCCGCAGCACGAACTCATGATTGCTGGCGAAGGGCAGATGCTGTTGCGCCATGGGCTTGAGCCTCCCCAGAACCGGGCAGGCACTGGTCGCCATGATCACACCAAGCAACGCACGCAGCCCCTCATCCAGCCCGACCAGCTTGGTGTATTCACGCTCCGGCGTGCGCACCCAGACCAGCGCCTTCTTGACGGCCGGCAGCCCCTGGAAATCCTCGACAACACGATGCAGGTCCACCGCCGCGGGACAATGGCTGAAGTCGTCCTGGCTTAACGGACAGTTGACGCAACGCTGATGCTCAAGGCGCGTCCATTTTGGCGCCAGGCTCGCCGCATCCCTGTCGTACTCACGATCCAGCTCGATCCGATAATTGAAAGAGTGCTCGTCATCCAGGGTGATCCGATACTCAATAGCCATTGATGCTCCGTCATGATGGCAAAACAAAATCAGCACTTAACTACGACCCGACCCGGAGGACATTGATCCAACTCATGCAGTCGCATTGAATGACTACCTTTGAGGCTACTGCAGCGTCCTGACGCTCTGCTTATTCCTCCAGCTCGGCCCAGCGCTCCAGCAATCCATCCAGTTCCAGCTGCAGCGCCTCCAGGCGAGCCAGGACCGCAGCCGAAGTTTCGGCTGACTGCTGATAAAACGTCGCACCGGAGATTTCACCCTGCAGCGCCTCGATGGCCTTTTCAGTCTCGTCGATCCTGCCGGGAAGCGCTTCCAGCTCGCGCTGTAACTTGTAGCTGAGTTTCTTCTTGGCCGGTGGCGCCTCGGTTACAGCCGGCACACCTGCAGCAGCCGTGGCACTGGCCTTGGCTTGCTTCGCTTCAGCCACGGTTTCGGCCACACCCAGCAAGCGTGGCGAGCCGCCCTGGCGCAACCAGTCCTCATAGCCGCCGACGTACTCGCGTACAACACCGTTACCCTCGAACACCAGCGTGCTGGTGACCACGTTGTCGAGGAAGGCGCGATCGTGGCTGACCATCAGCACGGTGCCCTGGAAGCTCAGCAGCACTTCCTCCAGCAGCTCGAGGGTTTCCACATCAAGATCGTTGGTCGGCTCATCGAGTACCAGCAGATTGGCGGGCTTGCTGAACAACCTGGCCAGCAAGAGCCGTGCCCGCTCGCCACCAGACAATGCCTTTACAGGTGTACGCGCGCGTTGCGGGCTGAACAGGAAATCACCGAGATAACTCAGCACGTGGCGGCTCTGGCCATCGATGGTGATGAAGTCGCGACCTTCGGCGACGTTGTCGATAACGGTTTTTTCCAGATCCAGTTGGTGACGCAACTGGTCGAAATATGCCACTTCCAGCTTGGTTCCGGCCTCAACCTTGCCGCTGGCCGGCTGCAGATCCCCCAGCAGCAGCTTGAGCAATGTGGTCTTTCCGGTACCGTTGGCACCCAACAGACCGATGCGATCACCCCGCTGCAAAACCATGGAAAAGTCATGGATCAGCGGCTCGCCACCCGGATGGGCGAAACCGACATGCTCGACGACGATGACCTGCTTGCCGGATTTCTCTGCCGTTTCGATCTGGATATTGGCCTTGCCTTGCCGTTCGCGACGATCGCTGCGCTCGGCGCGCAGAGCCTTGAGCGCACGCACGCGCCCCTCGTTACGGGTGCGGCGGGCCTTGATACCCTGACGAATCCAGACTTCCTCCTGCGCAAGTTTCTTGTCGAACAATGCGTTGGCAGTTTCTTCTGCCGCCATCTGCTGTTCCTTGTGCACCAGGAAGCTGGCGTAGTCGCCATTCCAGTCGATCATGTGGCCACGGTCGAGTTCGAGAATGCGCGTGGCCAGATTCTGCAGGAAGGCACGGTCGTGGGTAATGAACAGCACGGCGCCATTGAAGCCCAGCAACGCTTCTTCCAGCCAGGCAATGGCGCCGATATCCAGGTGGTTGGTCGGCTCGTCCAGGAGCAACAGGTCAGGCTCGGACACCAGCGCCTGGGCCAGTAGAACGCGCCGACGCCAGCCGCCGGACAACTCGGCCAGGGTCTTGTCGGCAGGTAGCTGCAGGCGACTCAGCGTACTGTCGACCAACTGCTGCAAACGCCAGCCATCCTTCGCCTCGAGCGCTTGCTGAACGTGCATGAGCTTGTCCAGATCAGCATCATCGCGAATGTTCTGGCTCAGGTGATGGTACTCGGCTAGCAGCTGCCCCACGCCGGACAGGCCTTCAGCCACCACATCGAACACCGTGCGTTCGTCAGCCAGTGGCAATTCCTGAGGCAACTCGCCAATCTTCAACCCCGGCGCACGCCAGATTTCGCCGTCATCGGGCAGCTGGCTACCCTTGACCAGGCTCAGCATGCTGGATTTGCCCGTGCCGTTGCGGCCAATGATGCAAACCCGCTCACCTCGCGCAATCTGCCAGGACACGCCATCGAGCAGGGGATGGGTGCCGTAGGCGAGGGACACATCGGTCAACTTGAGCAGGGTCATGGCTACCTCCGGGAAACAGGGCGCGCATTCTAGCAGACCGCCGGCAAACTACCTGCCTTGCCATCGCGTGACTTGCAGGCAGAACGCCAACTTTGACCCGGCAAGCCGAAGCCCTTTATCGGAAGTCCGACTTTGTTTGTTTCAAGAGCTTAATCCGCATTCAACTACCTGACAGGGCACGTTAAGCTAGCCGCAGAACCCTCCCTGCCCCGTTTCCGGAAGTATCATGCGCGGTCGCCTCTCCAGTTTCTGTTTCTGCCTGTTGCTCGCCACCGTCATCTCCCAGACCACCCATGCCGCCAGCCTTGAGCAACAACGTCGCTATTACGACGAGGCCAAGCAGGCGTTGGCCAAGGGTGACAGCGGGCCCTACCGCCGTTACGCCAGCGCACTTCGGGACTATCCCCTGGAACCGCACCTGGCTTATGACGAACTGACCGCCCGACTGAAAACCGCCGGCAACGATGAAGTCGAGAAATTTCTCGCCGAGCACGGCGACCTGCCCCAGATCAGCTGGATGAAACTGCGCTGGCTGCGACTGCTGGCCGCTCGCGGCGACTGGCAGCCCTTTGTCAGGCACTACGACCCCAAGATGAACTTCACCGAACTCGACTGCCTGTTTGGCCAGTACCAGCTTGCCAATGGCCATACGCAGCAGGGCTACGCCACCGCACAGCGGCTCTGGCTGGTTGGCAAGTCGCAGCACAATGCCTGTGACCCGCTGTTCGAACGCTGGAGTGCTGCCGGGCAACTCACCGAGGACCTGCGCTGGCAGCGTCTCAAGCTGGCCGTCGAGGGTGGCAACTACGGCCTGGCCGCTTTCCTGGCGAAAAATCTGCCGACGCTGAAATCCCAGGGCGAACGCCTGATCGAGGTTGCGCAGAAGCCGCAACTGCTGAACCAGCCTGAACGCTTTACTCCAGCCAGCCAGGCCACGGGCGATATCGTCTCGATCGGCCTGCGCCGCCTGGCACGGCAGAATCCCGAACAGGCACTCGCCCTGCTCGATGGCTATGCACGACGTCTGTCGTTCTCATCGGAAGAAAAGGTGGCCATCGCCCGGCAAATCGGCCTGACCCTGGCCAAGCGCTTCGACGCCCGGGCGCTGGCGGTGATGGCCGATTATGACCCGCAACTGCGCGATAACACGGTCAGCGAATGGCGCGCACGCCTGTTGCTGCGCCTGGGTCGCTGGGATGAGGCTCATGCCCTGACCCAGCGTTTCCCCGACGAGCTGGCCAGCAGCAACCGCTGGCGCTACTGGAAGGCCCGCAGCCTGGAATTGGCGCAACCCAATGGCACACAGGCCGCCCGGCTCTACCAGCCCGTCGCTGCCGAGCGGGATTTCTACGGGTTCCTTTCCGCCGACCGCATCCAGGCGCCTTACACCTTCAATCACCAACCCCTGAAGCTGGACCCCAAGGTGGTGCGCAAGGTGCGCAACACCGCCGGCATTCGTCGCGCCCTGGAATTTCACGCGCGCGGACAGATCGTCGATGGTCGTCGCGAGTGGTATCACGTCAGCCGCTTGTTCAGTCGCGATGAGTTGGTGGCCCAGGCGCGCCTGGCCTATGACATGGAATGGTATTTCCCGGCGATCCGCACCATCAGCCAGGCACAGTACTGGGATGATCTGGATATCCGCTTTCCCATGGCCCATCGCAGCAGCCTGCTCAACGCCGCGAAGGCACGGGAGATCCATCCAAGCTGGGTTTTCGCCATCACCCGCCAGGAAAGCGCCTTCATGGCTGATGCCCGTTCCCACGTCGGCGCCACGGGCCTGATGCAGCTGATGCCGGCCACCGCGCAGGAAACCGCCAGGCGCTTCAACATCCCGTTGTCATCACCGCGACAGGTTCTCAACCCCAACACCAATATCCAGCTGGGCACGGCCTATCTCAGCCAGATATACGGGCAGTTCAAAGGCAATCGGGTGCTCGCCTCGGCAGCCTACAACGCCGGGCCGGGCCGGGTACGCCAGTGGCTGAAGAACGCCGAACATCTGCCATTTGACGTCTGGGTTGAGAATATCCCATTCGATGAAACCCGCCAGTACGTGCAAAACGTGCTGACTTACTCTGTCATCTACGGACAGAAGCTCAATTCACCGCAGCCACTGATCGAGTGGCACGAACGCTACTTCGATCAATAAATGCGGGCTTCTGCAATTAAGGAAGGCGCTTCGGAACCGGGAGCCTTTCAGCCAGCCTCGTCCAGCAGGAGACGCTCACGAACGACGTCGACCAGCTTCTCGGGCTGAAATTTGGACAGGAAGTTGTTGCAGCCGACCTTTTTCACCATTGCCAGGTTGAAACTGCCAGACAGAGACGTGTGCAGGACCACGTGCAGATCGCGCAGACGCGGATCATTGCGAATCTCGGTAGTGAGACGATAGCCGTCCATTTCCGGCATTTCCGCATCGGTGAAGACCATCAACAATTTGTCCGTCAGCACCTCTCCGGCATCGGCCCAGGCCTTGAGCTTGCCCAATCCTTTCAGGCCATCGCTGGCGGTGTGCACGATGATGCCAAGCTGGCCGAGCGTTGAGCGCAACTGCGCCAGCGCCACGCCCGAATCGTCAACGCAGAGGACTTCGCGACCCTTGGCGTGCTCGAGCACCGGGTCGGCAAGACGCTCTGGGGAAATACTGCTGTCATACGGGACGATCTCGGCGAGCACCTTTTCGACATCGATCACTTCGACCAGCTGGTCTTCGACCTTGGTGATGGCCGTCAGGTAATGCTGGCGGCCTGCAGTCGCGGGTGGCGGCAGCACCTCTTCCCAGTTCAGATTGAGAATGCGATCCACACCGCCAACCAGAAAGGCCTGAACGGAGCGGTTGTATTCGGTGACGATAATGGTGCTGTTCTCATCGGGCACCAGCGGTCGCAAGCCGATGGCACGCGACAGGTCGATAACCGGCAGCGTTTGCCCACGCAGATTGACCACACCACAGACCGAACCATGACGATGCGGCATCAGTGTCATCTTCGGAAGCTGCACCACTTCCTGGACCTTGAACACATTGATGGCGAACTTCTGTCGGCCCGAGAGCCTGAACATGAGAATTTCCAGACGATTCTGGCCTACCAACCGGGTGCGTTGATCGACTGAATCGAGAATGCCGGCCATGGGTGGCTCCTTGCTGAATACGAGACATAAGTGGCTATCGGCAGCAAGGCTCGACGCTTTATGTGGCCCAGCACCAATTCATATAACGCATCATCGGTCCGGCCAGCCAATAGCGCAATGCCATCATGCAGTTTCCAGCCTCAGCGCAGCAGATCACCCGCTTCTCGCGCAGCTTCACCCAGCAAGGGACAATCAACAGGCAGATGAAGGCGCAGAGCCCTGGGCCGAACAGAAAACCGCATGCGCTTTGCTGCCGCCGGTTCGCCATCGAGGTTGATGTCGATCTGCTCCGGCGCCTCGATCTCAAGCCAGGGCAGGCGCGCATTCACAGAAACGCTGTCGATCCCCAGCAAGCCTCCGCTCAGCAGCGTACCCAGAGTTCCCACGGTATCGGCCGGTGCCGGAACGATGCACAAATCGAGCAGACCGTCATCGACCAGCGCCTGCGGACAAAGCTCCTGCCCGCCCCCAGACTGGCGACCATTGCCGATGCCCAGCGCCAGAAAATCCCCTTCCCAGGTGAAATCCGGTCCGGCAAATCGTCCCCAGGCCGAACGGATTTCACTGAAACGGGACAGGCCGGTCAGCAGATAGGCGCCGCCACCCAGGACTTTCTTCAGCTCCTCGGATGTGCTGGCAGTCACCTTTGAACCAAAGCCGCCAGTGGCCATGTTGATGAACGGCTCGCCGTTCATCTCGCCGACATCGACCAACACCGCCGGACGTTCCAGCAGCGCCAGGGCATCAAAAGGCTCCAGCGGGATACCAGCGGCCTGGGCGAAATCATTGGCAGTACCCAATGGCAGCAACGCCAGGCTCGCGTCAACACCCGTGTCCAGCAACGCCTGAGCAACCTCACGCAACGTGCCGTCACCACCGCCGGCAACCAGCGTCCGATAGCCCGCCTCCAGTGCCTCTTGAACCAGGCGCTGAGCATCGCCGGGCTCCCACGTCACTCGCACAGCCAGATGCCGGTCCAGCTGACGCCAGGCGTTGACCGCCGCGCGCACTTCGTCATTGAGCGCCTGTTTGCCATGAAGAATCAGCAACGCACCGGATACGTTCATGACCATTGCTTTCCTATAGTTGATCGACTGTGAGCGCTTCGACACAAGCCGCGGACGAAGCGTCGACAGACCCTAGGACTCGCCGGCAGGCAATAAGTTGTGGCATTGCCGGCCCCACTTAAAAGCCGCGCCGCGACCAGCGCTCATCAGCGTCCAGCTGAATCCCCGAGCGCCTCGCCGCGTACGATTTATTGCTTTTATTTCAACCGTTTGGATTGCCTGCTTAATTCCTGCCAACAAATTGCCACTTTACGCGCCGGCGCTGAACTCATTTCACGGGGGGCGGTCGGAGCATTTGTCCGGTTAAAGCTTGCACAGCGGCCTGTCATTCAGAACCGCGTTCGCGGCGGTCAAACCAGAACATTGAGCTGACAATAGCCGAAGGAAGGAGCCTTGTATGCGCTTACAGTCCGTTGGAACCCTTGAGTACGCCCACCCCAGTTTCATCGATTACTTTCTTGCCAGCATTCGGCTGATCCACGGACTGACGGCGGTCTTGCCGGGCGTTCTGCTCCTGCTGTTTCTCCCCATTTCCGGGAGCACCTTCAGCACCTTCCTGATGTTTTTCGGCGTGATCAGCGTCGTGATATTCCAGTCGGTAGGCATCTACAGCGAAGAGGTGTTCAGCACCCTGTTGCGCTTTCGCACCATGCTGGTGGCCTGGGCCGCAGCATTCAGCCTGCTGATTTTCATGCACCAGGGGCTCGGCATGTTCCGCTACCTGGAAACCGGACATCTGGTGTTCTGGTTTTTCACCAGTGCCATTCTGTTCGGCGCCGAGCGCTTGCTGATGCTCGCACTGTTTCGTCGTCTGATGGCCAAGGGCGTATACCTGCAGAACGCCGTGATTCTCGGCGGCACCGACAACGGTGTGCGCGTGGCCGAGTACCTGGCCCATCATCGCGACATTCGTACCGGCGTTCTCGGCTTCATCGACGATCGCCTGGAACGACTGCCAAAGGAGCTTGCCAATCTGCCGTTGCTGGGCAATACCCGCGACCTGGAGCAGATGATCCGCGAGGAGAAAGTCACACAGGTGCTGGTCGCCCTGCCCTGGTTCGCTGATAGCCGGATCGGGCAGGTGATCAACGAACTGCGCAAGCTGCCGGTCAATGTGTTGCTGGTCCCCGACATGGTTGCCTTCCGCCATGCCAACAAGCGCATCACCGAAGTTGCAGGCCTGCCCACGCTGATCGCCTCTGACCTGCCGTTGCGCGGCTGGTCACCGATGTTCAAGCGTATCGAGGACATCATCCTCTCCAGTCTGGCCCTGCTGGCAGCCGCGCCGGTGATGCTCCTGCTTGCCCTGGCGATCAAGATCGACTCCCCCGGCCCGGTGCTGTTCAAGCAGAAGCGCTATGGCTACAACAACCGGCTGATCGAGGTCTACAAATTTCGCTCGATGTACCACGCCCGTTCGGATGCCAATGCCGAGCGCCAGACCACTCGTGACGACGACCGCATCACCCGTGTCGGGCGCTTTATCCGCAAGACCAGCCTCGATGAGTTGCCACAGCTGCTGAACGTGTTCCTGGGCAGCATGTCGATGGTCGGCCCACGTCCCCATGCGACGGCGACCAAGGCCGCTGGCGTGCTGTTCGAAGACGCCGTATCCGAATATTCCGCACGCCATCGGGTCAAGCCGGGCATCACCGGCTGGGCGCAGATCAATGGTTATCGCGGTGAAACCGACACCCTGGAAAAGATCGAGAAACGCGTCGAGTACGACCTGGATTACATCGAACGCTGGTCGGTCTGGTTCGACATTTACATTCTGGCTCGAACCATTCCCGCCCTGCTGTTCAACCGGGACGTTTACTGACGTAACGCCGTGCGCAAAGGAATGAACCCATGAAACAAGCCGCTATCCAATATCTGTCCTGGACACTTCCAGTCTCACATGTCGTGAGGCAGTGAGATGTTCCAGAACATATTGATTGTCTGCGTCGGCAACGTCTGCAGAAGCCCGGCAGCTGAAGCGCTGCTGTTACACAGACTTCAGGGCAGAGGCCCATCCGTCAGTTCGGCTGGCATAGGCGCCCTGGTGGGAAACCCCATGGACAGACTCGCTCAACAGGTGCTGCAGGAACACGGTCTGGAACATGCGAGCCACCGTGCCCGGCAGGTCGACAGCGAACTTCTGCACCAGGCCGACCTGATTCTGGCCATGGAGCAGGGCCATATCCAGCACCTGCGCCAGATCGCCCCTGAAGTACATGGCAAAACCTTCCTGATGGGCAAATGGCTGGACGACATGGAGATTCCCGATCCATTTCGTCAATCCAAACCCGCTTTCGACCACGTTCACAGCCTTCTGACGCAAGCCGTCGAAAGCTGGCTTCCTTACCTTGAATAAGAAGAAGGAACTTCAATGACCACCATGCCACGCCCCATTTATGAGACCAAAGAGGACAAGGACATTGATCTGGCCCACCTCTTCGACACCTTCCTCAACAACCGGGGCATCATCGCTGCGATAACCGGCTTTTTTGCGGTGCTGGGTATTGCCTATGCACTGCTCAGCACGCCGGTGTACCTAGCCACCGCGATGATCCAGATCGAAGCCAAAAGTGGACTGCCAAGCCTGACCGATGTCGTCGGCACCGCGCCGGCGGTATCCCCTGCCCAGACGGAAATCGCACTGCTCAAATCACGCTCCGTAGTGGGCGGCGCAGTGGAAGCGCTCAATCTCGACATCATCATCGAACCGCGTCACTTCCCGTTGATTGGCGGGTTTATGGCACGCAACTTCGAACCGACCGAAGAAGGCGAGCTGGGCTGGTATCCGGCCGGTTTCGAATCCTATGCCTGGGGCGGTGAGACCTTGCGCATCTCCCAGCTCATCGTGCCGGACAGCATCCATGGTGAAGATCTGACCCTGGAAGCCGCCGACGGCAATGGCTTCATCCTGCGCGACCCGGACGGCGAAGTGGTCGCCCAGGGCGTTGTGGGGCAGCCGGTGGAAACGCCCGACTATGGCATCACCGTTGCCGAACTCAATGCTCGCCCCGGCACCACTTTCAACGTGGTCCGCAATCGCACCTACGCCACCACCGAGGACTACCAGAAGCGCCTGTCCGCTGGTGAGCGCGGCAAGCAGTCCGGCATTCTCGGCGTGTCCCTGGAAGACACCGACCCGGCCAAGGCAGTCCTGGTGCTGGAAGAAGTGGCCACACGTTATGTGCAGCAAAACATCGCGCGTAATGCCGCCGAGGCAACCCAGAGCCTGGAGTTTCTCAGCGAGCAGATCCCCGAGGTCCGCAAGAACCTCGACGCTGCCCAGACCGCTTTGAACCAGTACCAGACCGGCAATCGCTCCGTGGATATCACGGCTGAAACCCAGTCGGTGCTTGATCGTATCGTTGATCTGGAAAAACAGATTTCCGAACAGCATCTCAAGCGGACCGAGATGGAGCGGCGCTTTACCCGTCAGCATCCGAATTTCCAGGCGCTGATGAACCAGATCAATCAGCTGCAGACCCAGAAGACAGAACTGGAAAAACAGATCAGCACCCTGCCCTCGACCCAGCAGGAACTGTTGAGGCTGACCCGTGATGTCGAAGTCTCGTCCGAAACCTACGCGATGCTGCTGAACAAGACCCAAGAGCTGGACATCATCCGCGCCGGCACCGTGGGCAATGTGCGCATCGTCGATCACGCGGCTGCCGACATCGACACGCCCCTGAAGCCGAACAAGCCGCTGGTGGTGATCGTTGCGACCCTGCTTGGCGGGCTTCTCGCAGTCGCCTTCGTCTATGTGCGCGAAGCGCTCAAGCGCGGCGTGGAGAACCCTGAGGAAATCGAGCGCGTCGGCATTCCCGTCTATGCGGCCATTCCATTCAGCGAAAAGCAGGGCCTGCTGGAAAAGCGCCTGGCCAATTTCAAGCGTGACAAGAGCAGCGCCTCCTATCTGCTGTCGATCAATGACCCTGCCGATCTGGCCACCGAGGCCATGCGCAGCCTGCGCACCAGCCTCCACTTCGCCATGATCGAAGCCAAGAACAACATTCTGATGATCACCGGGCCGAGTCCTGCGGTGGGCAAGTCCTTCGTCACCAGCAACCTCGCCGCCGTGATTGCGCAATCGGGCAAGAAGGTGCTGCTGGTCGATGCCGACATGCGCAAAGGCTATCTGCACAAGGTCATGCGCTGCCAGGGCGACAAGGGTCTCTCGGATATTCTTTCAGGCCGCATCACGCTGTTCGATGCCATCCAAAAGACGCCGCTGCACAACCTGCACGTGATTGCCCACGGCCAACTGCCGCCTAACCCGTCGGAACTGCTGATGCACGAGAATTTCTCTCGCTTCGTCAAGGAAATCAGCGGCATGTACGACCTGGTGATTTTCGATACACCGCCCATTCTCGCAGTCACCGATGCCGCCCTTGTCGGCAGCCAGGCTGGCACCACGCTGATGGTGACCCGCTACGGCCTCAACGGCATCAAGGAGATCGAACATGCCAAGCGTCGTCTGGAACAGAACGGCCTGCTGGTCAAGGGCGTGATCTTCAACGCCGTGCTGCGCAAGGCATCCAACTACAGCGATTACGGCTACTACCAGTACGAATACAAGGCCAAGTAAATCACTGGCTACTTGTCGAGCCGACCTGCTGCGCTGCCCACCTGACGGGCAGCGTTACGCACCCGCTGGCTGTCGGCAGACCAACCACAGGTACACCATCATGCTTTCGTCTTTCCCTCGCACAATAAAGTACGTGGCGGCGCTCTCGCTGGTCGCCTGCAGTTCAGGTGCACTGGCTGAGGCCGGTATCGATCTGATCGGCATCAACCTGTCCGGCGCCAACTTCGCCCCGCATATCACACCGGGGAAAGTCGGCACGAATTACTTCTATCCGGAAAAGAAGCATTTCAAGTATTACGCCGAGAAAGACATCCGCCTGATTCGCTTTCCTTTCATCTGGGAGCGGCTGCAACACGACCTGAACAAAGGCATCAACTTCGACCAGATGCGCATGCTCCGAAAGACGCTCGACCTGGCTGCACAACAGGGCCAGAAAGTCATTCTGGATATGCACAATTATGCCCGCTACAAAGACCAACTGATCGGTTCGCCCGAAGTGCCCTACTCGGCCTATGCGAGTGTCTGGCGCCATCTGGCTGAGGCATTCAAGGACCATCCCGGCCTGTACGGTTACGACATCATGAACGAACCCCATTCCACTGAGGGCCTGTGGCCAGGTGCTGCCCAGGCCGCAGTCGATGCCATTCGTGAAGTCGATATGCAAACGCCGATATTCGTCGAGGGTGACCGCTGGGCCAGCAGTTATCACTGGCGACGGGTCAACGAGGACTTCCTGCTGAAAGACCCGGCAGACAACCTGATCTATTCGGCGCACATCTACTTCGACACCGATCACTCCGGACGCTATGCCGAGGAAGAAGTCATCGATCCCATGCTGGGCGTAGAGCGCACTCGCCCCTTCGTGGAGTGGCTAAAGGAACACGGCCAAAGGGGCTTCCTCGGCGAATACGGTGTACCCGGCCACTCCGAGTCGATGCTTGTGGCCATGGACAACATGCTTGCCTACCTCAATGAACACTGTATTCCCAGCGCTTACTGGGCCGGCGGGCCAGGCTGGGGCGAGTACGTGCTGGCAGTCGAACCCATTGACGGCAATGACCGGCCCCAAATGCATATTCTGCAAAAGCATATTGCCAATGACTGTAAGGCCATCGGCCCTGCACGCTGAAAGAGAAAGGCGAAAGGCCACTGTCGAGCGCCTGCATCAGCTACAAATATTTGCTTCAAACGACGCAACGCCCATGTGAACGGGATGTCCAACCTTGCGTTCGATCAGCTCACCGGCCATCGATGCCTTTCGTCATGGATATGAGGCATACATTGGAGCGATCTGATTGAGAGCAGGACAAAGACGCAATGGCTACATAGAAGTACATGGGCGTGTTGCGTGGCAGGCATGTTCAAAAGGAAAGTGCACCCAAGGAATCAGGTGATGACCACCATCAACTCAAAATTTTTTTACCTGCCACTGGTTACGCTGGCATTCTTCCTGCACTTTTCCGTGCTGGGCGACAGCACTCACAACCCCATCGGCTTCAAATTTCTAAACGAAGCCTATCTGGCAATTTGCCTTGGTTTATCCATGCTGCTGATTCTCGCTTCCACCGAGGAGTCGGCACGGGAATACCGGGTGCTCATGTATTACGCATTTTACAGCGCCTTAATCTTTATTCTACTGCCTGCCATCTTTGCTTATTACACCTACGGGCAGCCCATCATCTACGGGCTGATAGAAGAACGGCGGGTACTCTTCGCCTTTGGCTTCGTACCCCTGCTCCTGCTCGCCAAGCAGGTAACGACCCTGCAATTCGAGCGCGCACTGATCTACGCAGCATTAATCGCAGTAATCCTCTCCTGGCTTTTCAAGTTCGGTCTGATCCCAGACTTGCGAACGGAACAAACCGCTTGGGACCGACCTGATCGCTCATCGATTGGCCCTTTCCTGCTCTGCTTCACCTACTTCTACTGCATCCAGACCTGGGCGGCAGGAAAATCCCCGATCAACGGGGACAATCGCCAGAAACTTTTCTATCTGATCATTGCTGCGCTGATATTGCTAACCCTGGTATTCGCCACCCAGACGCGCCAGCTGATCGTCTTGTGCCTGGCCTTTACTTTGTTCTGCCTGAAAACCAAGGCCTTTGGATGGGCCATTTCACTGTGCGTGCTGCTGTCACCCTTCTACTTCTATCCATCGTTGCTGGAAATTCTGGGGGTCAATCTCGAATTCTATGAAAGCAATCTGGAGCAAGGAATTGAAGACAACGTACGCTCCAATACCATCGCATCCATCTTCGGCCATCTTGGACTGGTTAAATGGTTACCCAGCGGGTCCCTGTCATTGATGTGGCAGGACGGCTTCATTCCGTACTTTGGCGAACACTTCTTTCTTTCCGACGTTGGCATCATAGGAACATTTTTCCGTTTCGGCCTCCTGAGCTTCATTCTGATACCGCTGACACTCTATATCTATCAGCGTATCGCTCGGAATATACATGCCGACATGCGCTTCACCTATGCGGTCATTCTCGCCTACATGGTGATCTGGCCTCTCAATGCTCTGCTCGAATATACGCAGCAGGTTTTCGCCGTGCTTTTCGTAATACACGCTCTAAGAGCGCGCCATCTCCGCAGCAAGGAACGAGCACATGAACGTCGCACTTATTCTCAACTACAAAGCTGCTACTGAGACCATCAGCTGTGCTGAAAGCATACTTGCGCACTGCGGAACCCTCGATCATATCGTGATCATCGACAATGATTCGCAGGATGGTTCTGCAGTAGCCCTGCAACAATGGCTGGAGGAAAAGCAGTATTCCAATGTCACCCTGCTCAATAATCCTGAAAACAGCGGTTATGCAGGCGGCAACAACTATGGTTTGCGCTGGGCCATGGCAAACCTGCAGCCTGCCTATTTCTGGGTCGTCAATAACGACACCTATGTAGACAGTGATGCATTTTCTCCCCTGCTGGACGCACTTCGGCAGAATGAGCGGCAATTCGTCGGCTCACTGGTTCTGAGCGCCGATACCGGACGGCTGGAATGCTATGGCGGTGGAAAACTCTACCCGATCCTTGGAAAGGCCCGCCTGCTCGGAAAAAACCAGAGTATTGAAGCCATGCAGCAGCAGGGCTTCCAGCACAACCCTGATTATCTGATGGGTTGCAGCCTTGCCTTTTCTGCAGAACTGACAAAAGAAATCGGCTTGATGGATGAACGCTACTTCATGTACTTCGAAGAAGTCGACTGGCAGTATCGCGCCCGTAAACATGGAGTCTCTATCCAGGTCATACCGGAAAGCCGGTTGTATCACTATGGCTCGCTCAGCCTGGGTAGCCGCTCGGCGTTCTATCACTATTACCGCAATCGTGCCGCCACTCGTTTCAATAAGCGCTTTTACGGATCGGGCTTCGCACTTGTTTCCGCATTTCTTCTATCGGCCGTCACCACCATCAAGGAGTTTAAAAATCCGACTCTTGCGTGGTCGGGTATCAAGGGCGCTTTCAAGGGAGTAGCAATGAGTGTCAAGTGATACTACAGCCTTCGGCATAAACTTTTATTCCGGCAACAAGAAAACGTTGTTGACCTGTATCCGCGAGGGTGTCAAACAGCCCTACTCGTTCGTGGTCACGCCCAATGTCGATCATCTGGTCCAATTGGAACACGACGATGCCCTGCGTGATGCGTATGCAAAAGCGCGCTGGAGGCTATGCGATAGTCGCATCCTGCTCTCGCTGCTGGATCGACTGGGCATACATATCGAGGAAGCCATTCCGGGAAGTGATCTGACACTAGATCTTCTGCAATGGGCAAACGACGACAACCTGCGCGTGGTACTGATCGGTTGTTCGACTGCCGAAACACAGAAACTTCGTGCCCTGTATCCAGGCATTGTCCTTCATCACTACAACCCGCCCATGGGTTTTATCAAAAAGCCGGAAGAAGTTCAGCGCTGCCTGCAATTCGTCCGTGACAACCCGTCGGAACTGGTGTTGTACGCCGTCGGCACCCCTCGCGGGGAGATATTGGCCGCAGCCACCCAGCCCCATGAACGCACCGGTATGGGCTTCAGCATTGGTGCTTCCATTGCCTTTGCCACCGGCACCATCAAACGGGCCCCGCTGTGGATGCGCGAATACAAGCTCGAATGGCTGCACCGCATGTGCCTGGAGCCGCGGCGACTGGCAAGACGCTACTTCCATGACGCGCTGTTTATCGTGCCGGCGTATTGGCGCGAAAGAAATCTGAGACACAAGGCCAGCCCCGCCAAGCAGGAGTCCTGAAGTTCTTGGCCTCTGACTGAACACCACTGGCCCTTCAAATCTAATGCAGGGAAGTAAATGAAAGCGCTGATTACGGGCATTACGGGCTTTACCGGTCGCTACATGGCGGAAGAACTCGCGGCGCACGGCTACGAAGTTCACGGTCTGAGCTATCGCCCTCCGCAGGGCAAACTGCCAGCGAGCATTGCAGCCATTCATTGCTGCTCGCTGCATGATTCACAGACATTGCAAGACTTGCTGCTGGAATTACGTCCTACGCATGTGGTGCATCTGGCGGCGGTATCTTTTGTGGCGCATACCGATGCCGACGCCATCTACCAGGCCAATCTCATTGGTACCCGGCACCTTCTTGAAGCATTGCGCTCGATCAGTACGGATCTTGTCGCAGTCATTCTTACCAGCAGTGCGAACGTATACGGAAATACCGAAGGCGTGCTGGAAGAATCCTCCACTCTGGCGCCGGCCAACGACTACGCAGTCAGCAAAACCGCAATGGAATACCTGGCGCGGCTGTATGACCGGCATTTGCCTCTGATCATTACCCGCCCGTTCAATTACACGGGAATAGGCCAGCCTGAACACTTCCTGATTCCCAAGATAGTTGCGCACACACGTCGCCACGCCGAGGTCATCGAACTTGGAAATCTGGATATTGCCAGAGACTTCTGCGACGTCCGCCATGTTGTGCGCGCCTATCGCCGTCTTCTCGAAACACCCGAAGCGATTGGAGAAACCATCAATATCTGCTCGGGCACTGCCCACACCTTGCAGTACGTTCTCCAGCAGGCCGCATTGATATCCGGTCATCAAATGGAAGTCAGGATTAATCCCGCCTTTATACGCAGCGCCGACGTCAAAAATCTGTTCGGCTGCAAAGCCAAACTGACCCGATTGATTGGCGAACTGAAGCCGATAGAACTGCGCGACACCCTGCGCTGGATGATTGAAGCGTCTGAAACAACGGTTTAAAGCAGGTTTGAGTCATGACCTGTGGATACAGGAACAAGAAAGATCAGGTCGCGCATTGCTGCAGTTTTCAGCGCACAGCACATCGCAATCAATTTGTTTCCATTGGTCCTGAACCCCGCCGAAACACAACGGTCTATGACTTCTGTGAGCGGCAAGGCCATCTGATTTCGAGGCTGTCGCCACATCGGCCCATAGCTGTCAAAGCCACTCCTTGAATCATCGAGTTGCTATGGCTGATGAATATGACTAGCCGGTTACATTCGATTTCTGATGTCACAAGCGATAAGTGAATCCAGCCGTTTCACTCCGAAAAACAACTATTCCGTCAAGGATGAAGACCCATGAAACCACTATTTGCGCTCGCGTTCTCTTCCGTTCTGGTGCTCCAGGGGTGTGTCTTTTCACCTGGCCAATACCTTGATCCGGATGAGTTCAAGGAAGGAGCAAAATCGGAGAACGGCAGCGTACAGTTGTTGCGCATCACGCCGGAAATGCTCACGGGCGAGCTGCCTTCCGATCGAGGCACCTCCAGCAAGCAGGAGCTGATCGATTTCAAACCTGAAGCCTACCGCATCGGCGCCAACGATCTGCTCTACATTACCGTCTGGGATCACCCCGAACTGACTGCGCCGTCCGGCCCGCAACAGCAACTCGATGCCAATGGTCGCCTGGTTCGCCCTGATGGCACCCTCTTCTACCCCTATATCGGCAACATAAATGCCGCAGGCCGAACCATTGAAGAGTTGCGAGCCGAGATTGCACGCCGCCTCGCCAACTACATCGACAGCCCGCAGGTAGACGTCAATCTGCTGCGCTACGGCAGCCAGCGCATTGTACTTTCAGGCGCGTTCAACACGGCTGGCGAAGTGCCCGTGACCACCGCACCGATAAGCATCGTGCAAGCCATCGGCCAGGCCAGCATCGACACCGAAAATGCTGACCTTTCCAGCCTGGTGCTCAAACGCGACGGTCGCGAATACCTGCTCGACCTCGACGACCTGAACCGCCCGGACTCCTGGCTGCATCAGGTCTACCTGAAGGACGGCGACCAGCTACACCTGCCCTATAACGACCAGAAGAAAATCTACGTTCTAGGCGAGGTCAACGAGCCGCTGGCCCTGAGCTTCAAGACGTCGAGCTACAACCTGATGGACGCCATTGGTACGGCTGGTGGCATCCGCCAGGAAACAGCTGACGGCGAAGCGGTCTATGTCATTCGCGGCGCGGCAAACATAGCCACCGAGCAGGCCAAGGTCTTCCAGCTGAACGCCAAATCCCCCACTGCTTTCGCCCTGGCCAAGAGCTTCCCGCTTCAGCCCCAGGATGTGGTTTTTGTCGGTCCGGCAGGCATCACGCGCTGGAACCGCTTCATCAGCCAACTGCTGCCGTCGGCTGCAGTCGTGGGCACCGGAGCGGCGTTCAATCGATAAGGCTTTCACCGTTCGCGGCTGATGCCGCTTCCACACATGCACATCGCCTTGTGGGAGCAGCTTCAGCCGCGAAGCTTTATTCAGGCCGTAACCTGCTCCAGCCAGCCAAGCAGCCGAATGGCATCCTCCTGACTCTCACCGCAAACACTCTGGTCAGCACTGAACGCTGAGCACACCGCAGGCCGGCTCGCTTGACCAAACAGCCCGCAGAGATTCGCATCCGAAAGATGCAGGCAGCGCACCCCGGCCGGCTTGCCATGGGGCATGCCGGGCATTGCAGAGCTGATCGAAGGGGCAATACAGCAGGCGCCGCAACCGGGGCGACATTCCATCCCTTGTCATCCGAGAAAAAACGGGCGGCGATAATAATCACTGTCACGGCAAAACGCAGCAGACAAGACGCACCACGCATCGACTACTTGCAGACTATAGAAGCTTGCCAATAGCATCGCGCATCACCTTCAGGCCATCGAAAACCACCTGCGTTTTTTCAACGGCTTGCCACGGAGTTGCCCATGCCCATCTGGCTCCAGACCGCTGCCCTGCTCTGCATTTCCAACCTGTTCATGACGTTTGCCTGGTACGGCCATCTCAAGACGCTCAATGCCAAGCCCTGGCTAGTAGCGGCGCTGATCAGTTGGTGCATCGCCCTGTTCGAATACCTGATCATGGTCCCGGCAAACCGCATCGGCTACACCGAGCTGTCGCTCGGCCAGTTGAAGATGATGCAGGAGATCATCACCCTCGCCATCTTCGTGCCCTTCAGCCTCTACTACATGCAGCAGCCGCTGAAGCTCGACTATCTCTGGGCCGGGCTGTGCCTGCTGGGGGCGGTGTATTTTATCTTTCGCAGTTGAGAGAGCGCTTACACATTATTCCGCTCAGCCACGCCGTGTTGAAATCAGCCTCTGACAGCGCGCAAAAGCTGCGCTGATGACGCCACCGTAGCGCTTGGGCATACTTGCCAGCCTTTTTCCATTTTTCAGGTAATCCGCATGTTCAAGGTCAACGAATACTTCGACGGCACCGTCAAATCCATCGCCTTCGACATGGCTGAAGGCCCCGCCACCATCGGCGTCATGGCGCCGGGCGAATATGAATTCGGCACTGCTCAGCTGGAAGTCATGCATGTGGTCGCCGGCAGCCTGGACGTCAAACTGCCGGGTAGCGACACCTTTGAAACCTTCGCCAGCGGCAGCCGCTTCACCGTGCCGGCCAACAGCAAGTTCCAGTTGAAGGTCGCGACCGAAACGGCCTACCTGTGCGAATACCGTTAAACCCAATCCGCTGAATGGAAGGCAGACAGGCCGGGTGAAAAGCTGAAAACCGCTATATAATCCGGCGCCATTTTTTCCCAGCTGTATCACCGAGGCCCGGCCTGTCATGTCGAAAAAAGTCCCAAGCGTAGGGTTCGTCAGCCTTGGCTGCCCCAAGGCAACCGTGGATTCAGAGCGAATCCTGACCCAGCTGCGCATGGAGGGCTATCAGATCGTGCCGTCCTACGAGGACGCCGATGTGGTGGTCGTCAACACCTGCGGCTTTATCGACAGCGCCAAGGCCGAATCGCTGGACGCCATCGGTGAAGCCATCGCCGAGAACGGCAAGGTCATCGTCACCGGCTGCATGGGTGTGGATGAAAACAACATCCGCGGCGTGCACCCCAGCGTGCTGGCGGTTACCGGGCCGCAGCAGTACGAGCAGGTGGTCAACGCCGTACATGAAGTGATCCCGCCGAACATCGAGCACGATCCCTTCGTCGATCTGGTGCCGCCCCAAGGCATCAAACTCACCCCGCGCCACTACGCCTACCTGAAGATTTCCGAAGGCTGCAACCACAGCTGCAGCTTCTGCATCATCCCCTCGATGCGCGGCAAACTGGTCAGCCGACCGGTGGGCAGTGTATTGAGCGAGGCCGAGCGCCTGGTCAAGGCGGGCGTCAAGGAAATCCTGGTGATCAGCCAGGACACCAGCGCCTACGGCGTGGACCTCAAGTACAAGCTGGACTTCTGGAACGGCCAGCCAGTCAAGACGCGCATGCTCGAACTGTGCGAGGAGCTGGGCAAGATGGGCGTCTGGGTGCGCCTGCACTACGTCTACCCCTACCCCAACGTCGATGACGTGATTCCGCTGATGGCCGCTGGCAAGATCCTGCCCTACCTGGACATCCCCTTCCAGCACGCCAGCCCCAAGGTACTCAAGGCCATGAAACGCCCGGCCTTCGAGGACAAGACCCTGGCGCGCATCAAGAAGTGGCGCGAAATCTGCCCTGAGCTGACCATCCGCTCCACCTTTATAGTCGGCTTCCCCGGCGAGACCGAAGAAGACTTCCAGTATCTGCTTGACTGGCTGACCGAAGCCCAGCTGGATCGCGTCGGCTGCTTCCAGTACTCCCCGGTCGAAGGCGCACCGGCTGAAGAAATGGATCTGCAAGCCGTACCGGACGAAATCAAACAGGCGCGCTGGGATCGCTTCATGGCACACCAGCAGGCCATCAGCGCCGCACGTCTGCAGCTGAAAATCGGCAAGGAGATGGACGTACTCATCGACGAAGTGGACGAAGACGGCGCCATCGGCCGTTCCTGGGCCGACGCTCCGGAAATCGACGGCATGGTCTATGTCGACAGCGAACACCCGCTACAACCCGGTGAGAAAGTCCGCGTGCGCGTGACCCACGCTGATGAATACGACCTCTGGGCCGAAGTGATCTGACCGCCTCACCGCTCAAAAGAAGCCCCGCTCATGCGGGGCTTTTTCATGCTCGGTCGAGCGGGCCAAGCATCCCTCCATCCACGGCAGCCTTCTTCGCAGCACCAATATATTTCGGCGTACCACTCGGTTGCTCAGGAAGGCCCAACCTCGGGCACCATCTCCGACGGATAGCGATACTTGTGAAATCGAGTGAATGCCTCACCACTTCGGATAGACAATTTTGGTACGAATCGAATAATGTCGAAGGCAAATCTGCTCACGCACCTGATGGAGCAGCCTCGGCTTAACATCCATACCGCTATTGCCACTTGATATATGTCAAATATTTTTATGTGCTTTGCAGGCTGACCAGGACATTCATAAATGTCGGGATACTTTACGCGACACATGCAACGCAATTCTTTCGACATGTATTTTGTTTATCTTTTAAAGCATGCAATATCCAGCGCATTGAGCGGATTTTATTATGACTGACTCTCCCCACCCAAAGAGCAGATTGATAAACATGGATCTTTGATAACTAAAAACGGAGCAACACTGGAGTGCCCAGTAAAAACCACACCAGAAAAATACTGCCCACCAGAATTACGAATTATGCGAAGACGAATAGTGTACAGCAGCGGGGATAACAAAATTCTATTAATTTCAGTAGTAAAAAATTCTGAAAGATCGAAAAGAACTCTGAAAAGCTAAACTGCTGGCCTGCGCTGATGCGCCTGAATATTTGCTTCGCTCACTGGAACATGGTTGTTACTCCAATATTTAAAAATGAGTAGTCCCGATGAAACCAGCTGCTTCTCAACCGAACCACCATCAAGAAATTCGCGCACTGTTTGACGAGTATATTGAGCTTTACGCTTCACGCGATGATCGGCTTACAGCACTTTTCAGCGAAGACTTCAGCGGTTATACCGCCGGTGGTCGTATTATGGTTACGGATCGCGACCAGTGGGTAAAAGTCATTCTTCAGGATTTTTCCGAAGTACCGGAGCGCATACGCATCGAAATGCGCGATATTTCGATGCAGAATCTAACAAAGCAGGTCGTCGCTGTGACGGCCTTTTTCCACATTCACCTGTCGGTTCCTGAGCCGGACTTTTCGCAAGAAGTCGTGCGATTACATCTGGTTTTTCGCCTCGAAGATGAAGTCTGGAAGATTGTCCACAGTGGCACTTCGTTTCCCTATCATCTGGTACAGAATGAAGAAGTTTATCCACTCAATAATCTGCAGGAGCGTAACCGGGCACTTGAAGCTCTGGTTGCAGAGCGCACCCTTGCGCTGAATGAAAGTGAAGCTTTCTATCGACTGCTTACCGAAGACACCCTGGATGTGCTGTGGCGGACTGATGACGAACTCAAGATCACCTATATCAGTCCGTCAGATGAGCGTTTTCGTGGTTTCAGGGCAGACGAGGTGATCGGCCATCATGTATTTGAATTATTCAATGAAGAAGGCACCGTCATCGTTACCGAGGCATGGCGCAAGCGACAGGAAGCCGAACGGGAAGGAAAAGATCTTGGCTTTGTCAGTTTTGATGTCCCTCACCGCTGCAAAGACGGCAGCATAATTTGGGGAGAAGTATTTTCAAAGGCAGTGCGGGACGAACACGGAAAAATCACCGGATTTCACGGCATCACACGGGAAATCACCAAGCGTAAGCAGCTGCAGGACCAGATACGGCAACTGGCGTTCTATGACACGCTCACCAAGCTCCCCAACCGCCGCTTGCTTATCGACCGATTGAACCAGACGCAGGCCAGCAGCAAGCGCACCGGCAAACACGGGGCCCTGATGTTTGTCGATCTGGATAACTTCAAGCCATTGAATGACCAATACGGGCATTTTGCCGGCGACCTGTTGCTGATTGAAGTGGCAAACCGGCTTACAAGCTGTCTACGCGAAATGGATTCGGTAGCCCGTTTCGGGGGTGATGAGTTTGTGGTGTTGCTGGGTGAGCTGGCGACTGATCATGAGCAATCCATTGCCCATGCGAAGGCCGTTGCAGAAAAGATCAGGGTCAGGTTATCCGATACCTACCAATTGAACGTCACGCGGGAGGGTGAAGCGGAGAGCATCATCGAACACCGTTGTTCGGCAAGTATTGGCGTGTTTGTGTTTCTGGGTCATGACGTCAGTACGGATGAAATTTTGAAATGCGCAGATAAGGCTATGTATCAAGCCAAAGCCGCATCGCGAAATACGGTCCGGTTTTATGAAGCAGAAGAACAGACCTGATCCAGACCAACCGACGTTCACTCCTGAATTCTTACTCCGCTTGACGCAAGGCAATCATGCACAGTAACCACGCACTCTTTTGAAGCTGCGACCACCGCATGATTCCTGACGGCCATGGCAATGGGTAAGATGCCGCATCGCCTGACCCTCCGATGGAATCCCACCATGAGCAATACCCTCGATTTCGCCCCCATGCCCGATGCCCAGGGCTATTTCGGTCCTTACGGCGGTCAGTTGGTGCCGCCGCACCTGAAGCAGGCGATGGACGATATCAACCTGGCCTATGAGGAAATCCGCCAGCGCGAGGATTTTCAGCACGAGCTGGCCAGCCTGTTTGCCGACTACGTCGGTCGCCCTAGCCCTATCTTCCATGCCCGGCGCCTGTCGGAAAAGCTCGGCGGCGCGCAGATCCATCTCAAGCGCGAAGACCTGAACCACACCGGCGCGCACAAGATCAATCACTGCCTGGGCGAAGCGCTGCTGGCCAGATTCATGGGCAAGAAGAAAGTGATCGCCGAAACCGGTGCCGGCCAGCATGGGGTGGCGCTCGCCACCGCCTGCGCGCTGGTGGGCATTCCCTGCGAGATCCATATGGGTCAGGTGGATATCGAGAAGGAACACCCCAACGTCACCAAGATGAAGATCCTCGGCTGCACGCTGGTGCCGGTAACGCGCGGCGCCGCGACCCTCAAGGAAGCGGTGGACAGCGCCTTCGAGGAATACCTCAAGGACCCGCAGAATTTCATCTATGCCATCGGTTCGGTGGTCGGCCCGCACCCCTTCCCGAAGATGGTGCGCGACTTCCAGTCCATCATCGGTCGCGAGGCCCGCGAGCAGTTTCTGGGCAAGCATGGTCGCTTGCCCGACCATGTGGCCGCCTGTGTGGGCGGTGGCTCCAATGCCATGGGTATCTTCACCGCGTTTCTCGGTGACGCAAGCGTTCGCCTGGTGGGCGTCGAGCCTGCGGGCGAAGGTATCGACAAGCCAGGCCGCCATGCGGCAACCATGTCGGTGGGCAAGCCGGGTGAGCTGCACGGCATGGCCTGCTACGTGCTGGAAGACGAACAGGGCAACCCGGCGGCAGTGCATTCCATTGCGTCGGGGCTTGATTACCCCGGCGTCGGCCCGCAGCACAGCTACCTGAAGGATGCCGGTCGCGTGGTCTACCAGTCGGTCACCGACCAGCAGTGTCTGGACGCCTTCATGAGTCTGTCGCGCACCGAAGGCATCATCCCGGCACTGGAAAGCGCACACGCCGTGGCCTGGGCCATGGCAACCGCGCTGACACTGGGCAAGGATGAGCACATTCTGGTCAACCTGTCCGGTCGCGGCGACAAGGATGCCGACTACGTGGCGAAGCTGCTGGGGCTGTAACGAACCATGCGCCACAGCATCGAACCCATTGGCTATCTGCGGTCCTGTTTCAGGGAGAAGTTCGCCATTCCGCGTCAGCCTCGACTGGCGCCTGCCGCACGTGGTGTGCTGGAGCTCGTGCCGCCGTTCGACACAGGCGAGGCGGTTGAGGGACTGGAGCAGGTCAGCCATGTCTGGCTGCTGTTCCTCTTCCACCAGGCGCTGGAGGAAAAACCGCGCCTCAAGGTTCGACCGCCGCGACTGGGCGGCAACCGCATGGTCGGCGTCTTCGCCACCCGCGCCACGCATCGGCCCAATGGCATCGGTCAATCAGTGGTCAGGCTCGATCAGGTCGAACCAGGGCGCCTGCTGGTGTCTGGTATCGATCTGCTGGATGGCACGCCGATCATCGACATCAAACCCTACGTGCCCTATGCCGACGCCCTGCCCGAGGCCCGCAACGACATGGCCGCCGATGCGCCCGCCCTGATCGAGGTGCACTGGAGCGAAAGTGCCCTCGCCCAGGCCCACAGCGAGGCCCTGCGACTGGCCGAGCCGGTGGTGGAGCTGATCGAGCAGTGTCTGGCCCAGGACCCGCGCCCGGCGTATCAGAAGCCCGACTCCGAACGACGCTACGGCGCGCAGTTCTGGGATCTCGACGTTCGCTGGCATTACCCCGAAGCCGGGCAAATTCGCGTACTGGAAGTGGTGCCCGCCTAGCCCCCTGGTGGAAAAGCCTGCGGCGTTTTCCACCCTACGCCAGCCAAACGGCTTTCAGCGTTTCTCAGGTACCAGCCACAGACGCTGGTTGCCGTACACCTTGTCGATGTTCTGTGCCTTGAACGGGAAGCTCATGTAGCGGCCCTTCATCCACGCCTCGATACCATCGGCATAATGCGGGCTGGCCGGGTTGCCGGACTGCCCCGAACTGTTCAGGCCGATCAGCGGCTCGTCACGCCCGAAATCGACAACGATGCGCATGGCCGGAATCAGCCAGGTATCGAAATCCTGTCCCCAGCGGTAGGCAGAAACATTCAGCGTGCTGTGATCGCCGCCCGCTGGATAGGGGCCGCGATCCAGGTAGTCGCGGATGGCATTGATGCCGCTGCGCTTGCTGGCCGGCATATAGGGCGCCAACTGGGTGGTGCCGGTAGCCCAGGTGTAGCGGTGCAACTTGCCCCACTGCCAGGCACTGCTGTCGCCGCCCAGTTTTGTGCTCAGGTGATCAACTGCCGCCGCCAGGCTACGCGCCAGAATGGTCGGCTTGTCCTCTTTCTGCAGCGTGGTCACATCATCCCAATAGGGACTGTCGTCACGTCCAAGCAGATGATCGGCCTGTGCAGAATAGGAGGCGTTGGCGGTCTGCACCAGCGCCTGCCAGGCAGGGCTGTCGTCCGGACCGAGTTCATCCAGGAAGGTCAGCCGGGCACTTTCGTGGAGGAAGGCCGAATAAAGCGCGGCATCGGCGGATGCCGCGTCCATCACACCATTAAATTTCAGCAGCCGCGACAGCGCCATGTGGGCCTTGTCGCGCTCGCTGGCCGGCAACGCCGCGATTGCCTGCTGCAAGGGTTCGCCCATGGACGGCCCCTCGAACATGGCGGCCAGTTTGGCAGCGAACGGGGTTTTGCGGTCGTACTGCATGGCGATCATGCTGGCGGTGTCATGACGCCCCTGCCCGGCCAGCTCGGCCATGCGCTCGGCACGCTCGGGGTAGTACCAGGAATTGGACAGCTGCATACCGTAACCTCGCGGCACCGTGCGCTGGTTGGCGGTGCCCAGCCAGCCTTGTGTCGGGTCCTGATCGTAGGGATGCAGCATGGGGTCGGCAAAACCATCCCAGTCGTATAACCCGTCCCAGCCCGGCGATGGCAACAGCCCCAGGCCACCACGGCGATTGGGATAACGCCCGGTAACCTGCCAGCCGATGCCCTGCTCGTCGGCAAACACCATGTTCAGCGCCATGGCGCGGATATCGCGGGTGGCCTCGAAGGCTTCATCGACATTTTTCGCCCGCGTCAGGTCGAAGAAGGCATCGAGCGACTTGTCCGCTTCCAGCTGGGTAGTCTTCAGCGCCAGCCCATAGCCACTGCTCAGTTGCTGGGGCTGCAACGGATGCTTGCGCTCGCCCAGCACGCTGTTAAGCAGCGGCCCGTTGCGCGTCTCGTAGATCGTCTCGCGAACGGGGCGCTGGCCCTTGATGATGAATGTCTCGTGGCGCTCGCGTGCCGCTACCCACTTGCCATCGGCCAGATACTGCAGGCGCCCGTTCTCGCGCCGGACCTTTTCCAGAAACAGGTCCTGATTGTCGCCCATGACCATGGTCATGCCCCATCCAAGCTTGCCGTTGAAGCCGGCCACCACCGCCGGAACACCCGCGACCGTGACCCCTGCCGCATTGAATTTTGGCGAGCGGATCTGCACGAAATTCCAGTATGAGGGCATCGACAGCGGCAGATGGGTGTCGTTGGCCATCAGCGGCTTGCCGCTGCGCGTGCGGCTTCCGGAAATGGCCCAGTTGTTGGAGGCCGCCACACCCAGCATGTTCAACCCGGCGACCTGCGCAGCGGCACGGTCGAGCTCGGCCAGGCCGGGAATCTGTCCGCTCAGTTGCAAGCCTTCGAGCTTGGCCGCCTCCTCGAAAGGCAGCGGCTCATCGGGATAGGTCGGCAGCAGCCAGGCGAGGTTGTCGCTGCCGACGCGCTGGGCCAGTATCAGGGCGGCGATTTCCTCCTGCAGGTTAACCGCCAGACCGAAGTTCAACAGGCAGAACACCAGCACCGAATCCTCGGGCTTCCAGTATTCGGGCGTGTAATCGGTAGCGGCCAGATCCATCGGCAGCTTGTTGCGATGCCTGTACAGGTAGGCGTTGACGCCACGCGCATAGACCTCGAAGAAGCGCTTCATACGTGGCGAGCTGTCGCGGTAGAGCAGTTCGGCACTCTTGCGCAGATTGACCGCACGCATGAAACGGTCGATCTCCAGCACGCCCGGCCCGGCCATCTCGGCCAGCCGTCCCTGGGCCATCAGGCGCAGGCTGACCATCTGACTCAGGCGGTCGGTGGCATGTATGTAGCCCAGGCCGAACAGCGCGTCGTGGAAGGTGCTGGTTTCGATCAGCGGCATACCCAGGGCGTTGCGCCGGATACTGACGCGCTCGGCCAGCCCGGTCAGCGGCTGTACGCCCTGCTTGGGCGGCAGGCTGTCGCTGTAGCGGCTGTCCAGATAGGCCTGACAGCCCGTCAGACTGACGACAGCGGCAGTGGCGCCGAAAATCAGGCGAACCAGATGAAATGGCAGACGCAGTGACATCGACGGCTCCTTTGAGCTGAGCGCAACAGGGACAACATTCAGGATAGAGGGAAAGGCTGAGGTAGCCGACTCAGGCGGCGCGCCGGGCCAGTGCTTCGTCCAGCAGCCAGCGTGCCGAACGACGTGCAGCAGCCTTGTGCTGCAGTTCAAGAGCGCTGAAATGCGCTTCATGACGGCGACGCTCAGCTTTGTCCAGAGCCTTCCAGGCGGCGTGGGTCGGCACCTGCGCGGTTGCTTCGTACAACGCCTGGAACACCTCGCAGTGGGGGTCCTGGCTCAGGTTCGCATCGTAGTTGTCGAGCAATACCTTGATGCGGATCGCCCCTTCGATCAGGGGGAGCTGTTCATCAAGCAGGCTGCTGGCCAGAATCCGCAGGTCCGCCGCAAGCTCGGCATGCTGTCGAGCCTGCTGCGCTGCCTGCTGCTGTTCGTGACGCCAAACCCTGCGCCACAGATACAGCGCGTAGCCAGCCATCGCCGCAATCAGCAGCAGGGCGAGGATTGACAGGACAATCGCGAGCGGCGTCATCGGCGGCTCAGGCTCCGTGGCATTTCTTGAATTTCTTTTCGCTACCGCATGGGCAGGGGTCGTTGCGACCGACATCCTTCAGCGGATTGCGCACCGGATCATGGCTGTGGTTGCAGTGCGGGCCATGAACATGCCCGTGGCCATGATCATGCTGATGATCGTGATCGCAGTCGGGACCATGTACATGAGGTTCGTGATTCATCGAGTCGCTACTCCGGAATAAAGGTGCCGGGGATTATCTCGCCATTGGTTGAAATGTGCACCTTCCGTCCCATCAACAGGCCGATTTTCAGCTCGCCGTCCAGACGATAGGCGATGGGCCGATCGGGCTTTTCCAACAAGCGCACGATGTACTTCATATGCCGCCATAGGTTGGTGTACACCGGAACTTCGTAATAGTCGAAGCTGTTCGCCGGCACGGTCAGCCAGCCGCTGGATTCGCCACTGGCCAACTGGACGTCATTGAGGTGAACGTTATAGCGCAGGCCGCGCACAGGCAGGCTGTGATCGTTGGGATTGTCGATGCGGAAACGCAGCATGAACTGCTGCTCCAGCAAGCGCGCCTTGATGATCTCGACCTTGGCCAACTGGACTTGCGGGTTCTCGAAATCGCTGCCCAGCCAGGTCGAACAACCCGACAGACCGGTCAGAAGGCTAAGTAACGCCATCGTTCTAAGTATTTTTATAGTGCGTTCCTGGCAAAGCATTCCGGTACTCCAAAGGACGGCCAAGTGTAGCAAGCGTCAAACCGTCTGCAACGGGCTGGCGCACGAATTTCGCACACCCGCGTTACACCTTGCTGACAGGTTTTTATCAGGCCAATACACGCGCCAGCACAGCTCGCACCTTGACGATACCTTCGACCAGTGCAGCTTCGATCTCGGCCATGGTGATGATGCTGGCACCCTTGCCCGCTGCCGGGTTGACCACTAACGCCAGACACGCATAAGGCAGTTCGAGTTCACGCGCCAGCACGGCTTCCGGCATGCCGGTCATGCCGACGATGTCACAACCGTCGCGTTCCATTCGCGTGATCTCGGCCACCGTTTCCAGTCGCGGCCCCTGGGTACAGCCATACACGCCATGACTGCTGAAGGAGTATCCCGCGGCCATCAGAGCGGCAATCAGGCGCTGGCGCAGCGCTTCGTCATAGGGATAACTGAAATCGACATGGGTGACATGCTCGATGTCGCCCTCGAAGAAGGTATGTTCTCGGCCATGGGTGTAATCGATGATCTGATGCGCCACACACAGATGGCCGCTGCCCATTGCCGGGTGGATACCACCGACCGCATTCACCGCGATGATCGCCTGAGCGCCGGCCTGCTTCAGCGCCCAGAGGTTGGCGCGATAGTTGATCTGATGCGGCGGTAGCCGGTGCGGATGGCCGTGGCGAGCGAGAAACAGCACCTCGCGCCCGGCGTATTCACCCCGCAGGATCTCCGCCGATTGCGGTCCGTAAGGTGTCTGCATGAGCAGCCTTTCCTGCAGGACGAAGCCGCTCAACTCGGTCAGCCCGGTGCCGCCGATGATGGCATGAACAGTCATGGAGCCTTCCTTCTCAGTCGATCAGTTCTGCGGCTTTCAGCGCAGCAATGGACGCACGCCAGCGAGGATTTTGCTTGTATTCGGGCGTCACATCGAAGCGCCCGCGCATTCTGCCCAGGCGTTCCGAAGGCGTCACCTTCAACTGTTGCAGGGCGACCAACGCCAACTCGGCAGCAGCCCGGTCATTGCACACCAGCCCCATGTCGCAACCCGCCGCGAGTGCAGCCCGAATACGCTCGCCCGCATCGCCCGCCACATGAGCACCGGCCATGGACAGGTCGTCGCTGAAGATAACCCCGCGAAAACCCAGCTCGCCACGCAAGATGTCCTGCAGCCAACGCCGCGAAAAACCTGCCGGTTGCGTATCGACGCTCGGATAGATGACATGGGCCGGCATGACGGCATCGAGCTCGCGACTCAACCGCTGGAACGGGAGCAAATCAGCTTCGCGCAACTGATCGAGGCTGCGTTCGTCCACCGGGATCGCCACATGGGAGTCAGCCTCGGCCCATCCGTGCCCCGGAAAGTGCTTGCCCGTGGCAGCCATTCCCGCCTCGCGCATACCCTTCATGAAGGCCCCGGCCAGATCGGCGGCGCGCAGCGGATCACCCTCGAAGGCCCGCGTGCCAACCACAGCGCTACGCTGATGATCCAGATCCAGCACTGGCGCAAAGCTGATATCCAGCCCCACCGCCCGAACTTCGGTGGCCATGACCCAGCCACAGGTTTCAGCCAGTTGCAGCGCATCGCCGCGCCGGGTGAACTCGCGCATCGCCGGCAAACGGACGAAATCGCGCCGCAGCCGCTGCACCCGACCACCTTCCTGATCGACAGCCAACAGCAGATCGGGCCGTATCGCACGAATCGACCGGCACAGCTCCAGCACCTGTCGGGGATTGTCGATATTGCGGGCAAACAGAATCAGTCCGCCGACTTCCGGCTGGCGCAACAGATGGCGATCCTCGGCAGTCAGCCAGGTGCCGGCGATGTCCAGCATCAATGAACCTTGCATAGTGAAAGTGAATCCTTAATTCAGTGTGGTGCCGGACCAGTGCGGACAGGCTTCTTCCTCTATCAGCACCGCACAACCAGCCGGCACAAGAGAAAAAAGATCAAGCAGGTCGGCATTGCGCAGCCTGATGCAGCCATGGGAAAGCGGTACGCCCATGGGTTCCGAATCGGGTGTGCCGTGCAGATAGATATAGCGGCGAAAAGTATCGACTGAGCCCATGCGGTTGTAGCCAGGCTCGCAACCACTGAGCCAGAGAATGCGGGTCAGAATCCAGTCGCGGCCCGGAAACTGCGCGTGCAGTTCGGGGCTCCAGACCTCGCCGGTCCAGCGCCGTCCACGCAGCACGGCGCCAACCGGCAGTCCTTCACCGATCCGCGCACGCACCCGATGCTGTCCGCGGGGCGTACAGCCGGAGCCGTTGCGCTCCCCGGGGCCATTCAGCGCGGTGGATACGGGCAAGCGAATGCGCAGTCTGCCGGCGCTAAAGCCGTAGAGCATCTGGTCGGCGATGGATATATGCAGCTGATCGAGATCGGACATGCTCGCCAGCTTACCGGGCAATCGGTGATCGCGCATCCAGGGCTATTACGAGCTAGCCCTTGGGGGTCATCGCCAGGGCATTGCGCCGCCCGATGGGATACGCCTGGGCCAGGGTCGAATCAGCCACGCCCGAGTCGGCACGCATGCCCGCTGCCAGAAACGGAACCATCATCCGCATGACCTGCTCGATGGACGTCCTCGCCCCGAAGTCATTTTCGGCGATGGCGCGCAATGCCTTGATACCGGACATACTGAACGCCGCCGCACCCAGCATGAAGTGCACGCGCCAGAAGAGCTCGATCGGTGGTATCGAAGGTGCCGCCTCGTGCACCCGCAGCATGTAGCGGCGGAACACCTTGCCGTACATGTCGTCCAGATAGCGGCGCAAGTGCCCCTGGCTCTGGCTGAACGACAAACCGAGCAGACGCATGAAGATCGACAGGTCATCGCCACTTCGCGGCTTCACTGCCAGCGCCTGGTCAACGAGTATCTCCAGTAGCTCTTCGAGACTTTCCTTGCGGTCGGACTGAGCTTCGCGCCTGTCCAGCTCACGCTCGAGACTGACGCAGAAAGGACCGAGGAAACGTGAGAAGACGGCCTGGATAAGCGCCTTCTTCGAGCCGAAGTGATAGTTGACTGCCGCCAGGTTGACGCCAGCCTTGCTGGTAATCAGGCGAAGCGAAGTCTCGGCGAAACCTTTCTCTGCAAACAGCTGTTCCGCTGCATCAAGAATCCGCTCCACTGTTTCCGACTGCGCCATGCCCCCTCCAAACGACAAACATCTGTTTGAAACTTACGTTTCATACGCGACCAAGTCAACCGCGACCATACGCCATCATACGCAACAGACTCACTCCCGAGGCGACCTGCTACTGCACGAAACAACGATTGCCAAGCCACCTGCACTGTATATAATCCCAGTCACTGTATAAAAGAACAGAGACCGCCATGATCAAGCTGACCCCACGCCAGTCGGAAATCCTTGCCTTCATCAAGCGCTGCCTGGAAGAGCACGGCTACCCGCCGACGCGGGCGGAGATTGCTCAGGAACTGGGCTTCAAATCGCCCAACGCCGCCGAAGAGCATCTCAAGGCGCTGGCTCGCAAAGGCGCTATCGAAATGACGCCCGGCGCGTCACGCGGGATACGTATTCCCGGTTTTGAACCCGCAGCTGAAGAAAGCGGCCTGCCGATCATCGGTCGTGTTGCCGCCGGTGCGCCGATCCTGGCTCAGCAGCATATCGAAGCGTCCTGCCAAATCAGCCCTTCCTTCTTTCACCCCAGCGCGGATTATCTGCTGCGTGTACATGGCATGAGCATGAAGGACGTCGGCATCTTCGATGGCGACCTGCTGGCCGTCCACACCACCCGTGAAGCACGGAACGGCCAGATCGTCGTGGCACGCATTGATGACGAAGTAACGGTCAAGCGCTTCAAGCGCGAAGGAAAAAAGGTCTGGCTACTGGCGGAAAACCCCGAGTTCGCCCCTATCGAAGTCAATCTTGAGCAGCAGGAACTGGTTATCGAAGGCTTGAGTGTCGGCGTCATCCGACGCTAGCACACCGATGAAAAAGTAAGGCAGCGCAGGTTGTTTCAGCGACCTGCAAAGGAGAGGTTCATGCAGTATCAACCCCAACCCACCGCCGGAAAACCACCCCAACTTTCCCTGTTCGAAGGGCTTATCGCCCACCGCATGACGCCCTTTGCGGATATCACTCGGACGCCGACTCGAACGAACGATGATTGTCTGAGCGAAATGACCCTGAGTGGCAGCCATGACCACTGCCGCCTGCTGCTTGCACCCATCCTGCGTGAGCTCAGCGAAGCTGCAGATACCCGCTGGCTGACACTCATCGCACCACCGGCATCACTTTCCCAGAACTGGCTGCGGGAAAGCAGCCTCAACCGTGACCGTATTCTGCTGTTGCCTGCCTGCGAGAATGCACTGGAGCTGGCCTGCAAGGCGCTGATGTCAGGCTGTAGCCACACGGTGATCACTTGGTTTACGCGCCTCGACCGGGCAAGCCGGTTGAAGCTGCGTGCCGCCGCTGAGCTTGGTCGCGCGCAAAGCCTGAACATACGTCTGGGTAACTGACGTTCGCGGCACACGGATGTGCCTTCCCCTGAAGTATTTCCGCCCTTCTCCCACAATCACTCTCGTACCGCTGCAATCAATGCAGCACGTGCGCAACCTCTTCCTGCGCGAACTCTCCCTCTACCATCTGCCCGGCCATCTGCACACCTACAGTGAACATCGCCTTGGCGATCTCGACATGCTGCCCTTGCAGAAACACTTTCGCGTCCTCGGAAAAATCCAGCGTGACCAGCACTCCCTCGTCCTCGGCACGACGCAACACTATGCTGCCGTCGGGTAGCTCGACGATTTCCAGAAAAGACGTTGGCATGAATCTGCTCCCCGTGAAAGGCGCGCATTGTAACAGCCGACCGCCCCAGAGGCAGCCCTTGGGGGGATCGAACCGGCCAGTGGTGCTCGCAGGTGCAGATTCAAAAATGGCTGCAGCGTCGGTATTGGAGGTACGTTGCAGCATGACTGCGCTAGCATGCAGACCACACCGCAAAGCGCCGCCACTCGGGCGGTGCTTTCACAAAGGGAATTTGCGCGCATGACCGCCCGCACTCTGCTGTTGATCACGCTAGCCATGCTCGCCTTCGCCGGCAATTCGCTGCTGTGCCGCGTCGCACTGCGTGACACGAGTATCGACCCAGCCAGCTTCACCGCGCTGCGCCTGCTGGCCGGCGCACTGGTCCTTTGGCTGCTGCTGCGTTTACGAAAAAGCCATTCTGCACGCGCTGGCAGCTGGGCAGGCGCTTTTGCACTCTTTCTCTACGCAGCCGCCTTTTCCTGGGCCTACGTGCAGCTCGATGCAGGCGCCGGGGCGCTTCTGCTGTTCGCGGCAGTGCAGTTGAGCATGATCGCCTGGGGGGGTTTCAGGGGCGAGCGGCTCTCGCCCATGCAGACATTGGGATCAGCCCTGGCACTGGCCGGGTTGATCGGCCTGCTATTACCGGACGCCGATGCTCCTGCGCTGACTGCCGCGCTGTTGATGATTCTGTCGGGAGCGGCCTGGGGGGCCTATTCGCTGCTGGGCCGCAGCACCATTGATCCGCTGGCGGCAACTGCCGGCAATTTCGCCCGTGCAGTACCTATGGCGGCGGTGTTGTGTCTGGTGACATTGCCAGCGTTGGAATGGGACCTGGCGGGGGTGATCTATGCACTGTTGTCCGGTGGTTTCACCTCGGGCGTCGGCTATGCCCTCTGGTATGCCGTGCTGCCGCGCCTGGCGGCAACTCAGGCCGCCAGCATTCAGCTAAGCGTGCCACTGCTGACCGTTCTGGCAGGAAGCTTGATGCTGGGCGAGGCACTGACCAGCAGGCTGCTGATCACTGGCCTGGCGATTCTCGGCGGCATCGTACTGGTGTTGCGGGCAAGACCAAGCGCTTCCTGAGACCCGAAAAGCTATCGCATTACCATTCACTAAGCGCTTCGCGGTAGCGCAGTGCCAGGATTTTCAGCTGCTCTCGCCAGCCTTGCACATCCGCAAGCGACAGTGGCGGTACCTCATCGCCCACGCCAACCGCCTCGATCAACGGCATACGCGGATCGGTCTTGGGCTTGACCGGTTCACGGGGCGGCTCGAACAAGGCGGCATACGCAGCCAGCAAATCCGCCACCCAGGACCCAGGCTGCCCAACGAGCTCCATAAGCTCGGCCAGCTCCGGGCAAGCCGGCGTATCCTCAGGCGAGCGCATCAACAACAGCTCGACTCGGGGCGCATTGGCGCCTGGCAAGCGGTAGTAGCCGGTGATCTCGTGACAAAGTCCGAGCAGCGCCCCGTAAAGATGAAAAAGACTGGCCTCGCGCTCGGCCTGGATGAGACCCGACGAGTTCACCCCACCCTGCTTCTCGGCCTGCCGCCAGTTGTCCAGAGCCAGTCCGGCAAAGTAGAGCTTCTGATTGGTTCGGGTATATCGCTCGTGAGCCATGGCGGCGGTCTCGTGGGTCAGCTTCAAGATCAGTCTTCAAGCCTGAAGAAATGTATGCGACGCAGAGGTCAGCGCCGGACCATGAAGACTGCAGGCCGCTTCTCCTTTAGCCTGCAGCTTCTGGCACTTTTACCTATTTGGTACTTTTGTCCTCAACCTTCCACTTGCCGCCGTCGAAGAATGCCTTCCAGCCCGTCGGTTTGCCGTTTACCTCGGTCTGCACATACTGCTCCTTGGTCTTTCGACTGAAGCGGATGACCGCAGGGCGACCTTCCGGGTCCTTCTTCGGCGCATCCAGCAGGAAGTGGTATTTGGGATCGATCTCTTCCTTGTGCGGGATCAGTTCCAGCACCAGCGGCGCGCGGGTTTCGCGATTCTTAGGAAACTGGCTCGCGGCCAGGAACAACCCCGAGGCACCGTCGCGCAGCACGTAGGTGTCGTCAACCTTCTCGCACTTGAGCTCGGGCATCTTCACCGCATCCATCTTCGGCGGCGCCGCCTCGCCACTCTTGAGCAGCTTGCGGGTGTTCTTGCACTCGGCATTGGTGCAGCCGAAGAACTTGCCGAAACGGCCTGTCTTGAGCTGCATTTCGCTGCCGCACTTGTCGCATTCCAGGCTCGGCCCTTCGTAGCCCTTGATGCGGTACTGACCTTCTTCGATCTCGTAGCCGGTGCAGTCGGGGTTGTTGCCGCAGATATGCAGTTTGTGCGTCTCGTCCAGTAGGTAGGCGTCCATTGCCGTGCTGCAGATCGAGCAACGCCGCTTGCCAAGCAATACCAGCGATTCGGACTCGCCTTCGTCATCGGCGGCGATCTCGTCGCCGGGAATCAGGTTGACTGTGGACTTGCAACGCTCTTTCGGCGGCAGGCTGTAGCCGGAGCAGCCAAGGAACACGCCGGTGGAGGCCGTGCGGATCATCATGGGCCGGCCACAGGTTTTGCAGGGAATATCGGTCAGGGTCGGCTGATTGGCACGCATGCCATTTTCACCTGACTCGGCGATTTCGAGTTTTTTCTTGAAGTCACCGTAGAACTCGTCCAGCACGTGCTTCCACTCGCGCTCACCCTGTGCGACGTCATCGAGGTGCTCTTCCATGCCGGCGGTGAAGCCGTAGTCCATCAGGTTGTTGAAGCTCTCGGACAGACGCTCGGTGACGATGTCGCCCATCTTTTCGGAGTAGAAACGGCGGTTGTGCAAAGACACGTAGCCGCGATCCTGAATGGTGGAAATGATCGCCGCATAGGTGGACGGGCGGCCAATACCGCGCTTTTCCATTTCCTTGACCAGACTCGCTTCAGAAAAGCGCGCTGGCGGCTTGGTGAAGTGCTGGCTTGGATCGAGCTTGAGCAATGCCATGGCATCACCCTTGTTCATGTCAGGTAGCACATCGTCCTCGCCGCTCTTGCTCTGCTGCGGCATGACCTTGGTGTAACCGTCGAACTTGAGGATGCGGCCCTTGGCACGCAGCTCGAAGTTGCCTGCCGCCACCGTGACACTGGTAGACAGGTACTGTGCCGGCGGCATCTGGCAGGCGACAAACTGGCGCCAGATCAGGTCATAGAGACGCTCAGCATCGCGCTCCATCCCTGCAAGCTGTGTCGGGCGCAGATTGACGTCGGACGGGCGGATGGCTTCGTGCGCTTCCTGCGCGCCTTCCTTGCTGGAGTAGGCGTTGGGCTTCTCCGGCAGGTACTTGTCGCCGAACTCGTCCTGGATGAAACCGCGCACCATTTCGACGGCATCGGCCGAGAGGTTGGTGGAGTCGGTACGCATGTAGGTGATGTAGCCGGCCTCATACAGACGCTGCGCCATCATCATGGTCTTCTTCACGCCAAAGCCGAGGCGATTGCTCGCCGCCTGCTGCAGGGTCGAAGTGATAAAAGGCGCGGACGGCTTGCTGCTGGTCGGCTTGTCTTCGCGCTTGCTGACGCTGTAGCTCGCACCCTGCAATTGCTCCAGCGCAGCCATGGCATGGCTTTCGTTCAGCGGCTTGAACGCCTGACCATTTTCCCGTGCAACCTCGAAGCGAACCTTGGCCTTGTCAGCCGTGGCCAGGTCGGCGTGAACTTCCCAGTATTCTTCCGGAACGAAGGCACGGATTTCCCGCTCGCGCTCGACTACCAGCTTCACCGCCACTGATTGAACGCGCCCAGCCGAGAGGCCACGGGCAATCTTCGACCACAGCAGCGGCGAAACCATGTAGCCCACCACGCGGTCGAGGAAACGCCGCGCCTGCTGCGCGTTGACGCGGTTGATGTCCAGCTCGCCCGGCTTGGAGAAGGCTTCCTGAATCGCCTTCTTGGTGATTTCGTTGAACACCACGCGCTTGAAGCGGCTGTCATCACCGCCGATGGACTCGCGCAAGTGCCAAGCAATGGCCTCCCCCTCTCTATCCAAGTCGGTCGCGAGATAGATGGTGTCGGCTTCCTTGGCCAGGCGACGCAATTCCTCGATCACCTTCTCCTTGCCCGGCAGGATCTCGTACTTGGCCTTCCAGCCGTGTTCCGGATCGACACCCATGCGGGTGAAGAGCTGGCGCTTGGCCTTCTCCTTGGGCGACAACGCAGGCGCTTCGGCAGCTGCGGCCTTGCCACGCTTGACCGGCTCGCGGGAGGCAGAACCGCTGGTGGGAAGGTCGCGGATGTGGCCGATACTCGATTTCACCACGTACTGGTTGCCCAGGTACTTGTTGATTGTCTTGGCCTTGGCCGGTGATTCCACGATGACCAGCGATTTACCCATGGAGAGGAGAGTTCCTGAATCGAGAGGTGAACTGAGAAGATTTGCTCCGCAGTGTCGAAATTTCGCACTGTCGGAAAGAAGCGACGCAGCGTTTTTCAAGCGCCACACAGAGCATTCCATGCCCCGAAGATATTCATCATCCGCTGGCAGCCTGGCTGTCCAGCGAGTCTTGCATCAAGCCAATTCGGGCAGCATCGCCTTCGCTCTACCCCGAAAGCACCGCTATATATAGTGGCGAGCGAGCCGAGGTCAAGCGCAAGGGGCACACCCACCGGCAAGTTCAGCCGCCAAAAAGGCTGGATTCTTCTTCGATCAGCGCGAAGCGAGGTAGTGTCTCGCCATCGACTTCGACTGCTTCGGTGAACATCGAAAGCGGTCGGACCCAAAGCCCGAAGTCCCCATACAGCGCCTGATAGAACACCATGAACTCTTCCGTTTCCGAATGCTGGGCCACTGCGAATACCCGGTACTCGGGGCCCTTGTAATGTCGGTAACGCCCTGGGGTGATCTGCATCTCGCTGCCTCTGAAAAAACATGTAGCCCTGCAAATAAAAACCGGGGCACAAGGCCCCGGTTCTTCCTTGCTCGAACAGCTTAGACGCGCTCGAACACGGTGGTGATACCCTGGCCCAACCCGATACACATCGTGGAAACGCCAAGCGTACCGCCCTTCTGCTTCATGACGTTCAGGAGAGTGCCGGAGATACGTGCCCCGGAGCAACCAAACGGATGGCCCAGCGCGATAGCGCCTCCGTGCAGATTGACCTTCTCGTCCATCTTGTCGAGCAGTTTGAGGTCCTTGAGCACCGGCAGCGCCTGTGCCGCGAAGGCCTCGTTCAGTTCGACGTGGCTGATGTCGTCCATGGTCAGGCCGGCGCGTTTAAGCGCTTTCTGCGTGGCCGGTACTGGACCATAGCCCATGATCGCCGGATCGACACCCGCCAACGCCATGGAACGGATTACTGCCAGCGGCTCAATGCCAAGATCCTTGGCCCGCTGCGCGCTCATCACGATCATGCAGGACGCGCCATCGGTGATCTGCGAGGACGTACCCGCAGTCACGGTGCCGCCCTTGGGGTTGAAGGCAGGCTTGAGGTTGGCCAGGCTTTCCAGCGTGGTTTCCGGACGAATGGTTTCGTCGTAGTCGAAAACCTTGAGGAAGCCGTTCTCGTCATGACCCTGCATCGGGATGATCTCATCCTTGAACAGGCCTTCGACGGTGGCCTGATGCGCCAGGCGGTGCGAACGCTCACCGAAGGCATCCTGCTGTTCGCGGGTGATGCCATGCATCTTGCCGAGCATTTCGGCGGTCAGGCCCATCATCCCGGACGCCTTGGCGGCGTACAGCGACAACTGCGGGTTCGGGTCGACGCCATGCATCATGCTGACGTGACCCATGTGCTCGACACCCCCGATGACGAATACATCACCGTTGCCGGTCATGATCGCCTGGGCAGCAGTATGCAGTGCGCTCATGGACGAGCCGCACAGACGGCTGACAGTCTGCGCCGCGCTGGTATGCGGGATGCGGGTCAGCAGCGAAGCCATGCGGGCAATGTTCCAGCCCTGTTCCAGGGTCTGGTTGACGCAGCCCCAGATCACATCTTCGACTTCAGCCGGATTGATCTTCGGGTTGCGCGCGAGCACACCATCGATCAGTTGCGCGGACATGGTCTCAGCGCGGGTGTTGCGGTGCATGCCGCCCTTGGAACGACCCATCGGGGTACGGCCGAAGTCGACAATGACGACGTCTCTCGGATTAAGGCTCATTATCTCTATTCCTCGATTAACCGTAGAAGCGCTGGCCGCTGGCAGCCATCTCACGCAGCTTCGCAGTCGGGTGGTACAGCGGACCCAGGTCGGCATACTTGTCGGCCAGTGCCACAAACTCGGCGACACCGATCGAATCGATGTAGCGCAGTGCACCACCGCGGAAGGGTGGGAAACCGATACCGTAGATCAAGCCCATGTCGGCTTCGGCGGCAGTTTCGACAATGTTGTCTTCCAGGCAGCGAACGGTTTCCAGGCACAGCGGGATCATCATAAAGTTGATGATGTCCTCGTCGGTGACTTCGCGCTGCTCGTAGACGATCGGCGCCAGTACTGCCTTGACACTCTCGTCGACCACCTTGGCCGGCTTGCCGCGCTTGTCGGTCTCGTAGCTGTAGAAGCCCTTGCCGTTCTTCTGACCCAGACGATCAGCCTCGTACAGCGCGTCGACGGCAGTACGACGCTCGTCCTTCATGCGATCAGGATAACCTTCGGCCATCACGTCACGACCATGGTGGCCGGTGTCCATACCGACCACATCCATCAGATAGGCCGGACCCATAGGCCAGCCGAACTTCTCCATCACCTTGTCGATGCGCACGAAATCAACGCCAGCACTGACCAGGCGAGCGAAGCCGCCGAAGTACGGGAACAGCACACGGTTGACCAGGAAGCCAGGGCAGTCGTTAACCACGACAGGGCTCTTGCCCATCTTCTTGGCGTAGGCGACAGTGGTGGCGATGGCGGTTTCGCTGGTCTTCTCGCCACGGATCACTTCCACCAGCGGCATCATGTGCACCGGGTTGAAGAAGTGCATGCCGCAGAAGTTTTCCGGACGCTTGAGCGCCTGGGCCAGCAGGCTGATGGAGATGGTGGACGTGTTGGAGGCGATGATCGCATCGTCCTTCACCAGTCCTTCCACTTCAGCCAGTACTGCCTGTTTGATCTTCGGATTCTCGACCACGGCTTCGACAACGATATCGACGTTGCCAAAATCGCCGTAGGACGTGGTGGGACGGATGGCGTTGAGCGCCTCGGCCATCTTCTCCGGGGTCAGACGACCCTTCTCCACACGTTTGCCAAGCAGCTTGGAGGCCTCGTTCAGGCCCATCTGGATGCCTTCCTCGCGGATATCCTTCATCAGGATCGGCGTGCCTTTGACAGCCGACTGATAGGCGATACCGCCACCCATGATGCCGGCGCCGAGCACGGCAGCCAGTTTCACGTCACGGGCCTGCTTGTCATAGGCCTTGGCCTTCTTCTTCAGTTCCTGGTCGCTGAGGAACAAACCGACCAGGCTTTCAGCGACCGAGGTCTTGGCCAGCTTGACGAAACCGGCAGCCTCGACCTCGATGGCCTTGTCACGCCCAAAGTTGGCGGCTTTCTGAATGGTCTTGATCGCCTCGACCGGCGCCGGGTAGTTCGGTCCTGCCTGGCCGGCCACGAAGGCCTTGGAGGTCTCGAACGACATCATCTGCTCGATGGCGTTGAGCTTGAGCTTCTCCAGTTTCGGCTGGCGCTTGGCCTTGTAGTCCAACTCGCCGGAAATGGCGCGCTTGACCAGATCCAATGCCGCTTCCTGCAGTTTCTCAGGTGCGACTACAGCATCGACGGCATGTACTTTCAGCGCGTCTTCGGCGCGGTTCTCCTTGCCGGAAGCAATCCACTCAACGGCATTGTCGACACCGATCAGGCGTGGCAGGCGAACGGTGCCGCCGAAGCCCGGGTAGATGCCCAGCTTGACTTCCGGCAGGCCGACCTTGGCAGCAGTGGACATGACGCGATAATCAGCCGCCAGGCACATTTCGAAACCGCCACCCAGGGCGATACCGTTGATGGCGACCACGGTAGGCACGCCCAGGTCTTCGAAATCGCTGAAGATCTTGTTGGCTTCGAGATTGCCGGCGACCAGCTCCTCGTCCGGAAGCTTGAAGTTGCCGACGAACTCGGTGATATCGGCACCGACGATGAATACGTCCTTGCCGCTGGTGACGATGACGCCCTTGACCGAAGCGTCGGCCTTGATGGCGTCGACGGCCTGGCGCAGGTCGCTGAGGGTGAGGCGATTGAACTTGTTGACGGACTCACCCTTGAGGTCGAAATTCAATTCGACGATGCCACTTTCAAGAGCCTTAACCGTGATGGCTTTACCTTCGTAAATCATCAACTGATCTCCAGGTATGGAAGCTGAACGTTACGTGTCGCACGTCGTCGGTCTTCATGACCGTCATCGAATCCGATGAACCGACACCCACCGACACGATAATCAGGGTAGACGGCATTTGCATGGCAAACGCTCGATTCATACGCCCGTTTGATTGGGTGGACACACCTTCATGGAAAAGCGACATCTTGTCAATCACAGGCTGCAGTGTGAGTGCCCGGACCAACCTGCCTGTTTATCTGGAATCTCTGGTTGCACGCTCAGCAAATCACATGCAGGGCTTCATCGCGAAGCCTTGCTACGCAAACAACCGCCAAACTCAAGCACCCCCGCTGAACCCCGGCGCTCTCCTACCCTCACAATTGCACAAGCGCCTTGTACACTGCGCAGCCCGAATCATTTCCGCCGGCTCAACAGCCACCGTCTCGCCAGGAGTTGCCCATGCCCACACCCATTGCCCGCGCCGATCATGGCCAGGATCCGTACAAGTGGCTGGAGAACCGCGACGCACCGGAGGTACTCGATTACCTGAAGGCGGAAAACGCTTACCTGGAAGAGCAGTTGCTCGACCAGGCCGAGCTGCGCGACGTGCTGTTCCAGGAAATCAGGGGCCGCATCCGCGAAACCGACTTGTCACTGCCCTCCCCTTGGGGGCCGTGGCTTTATTATCAGCGCACCACCGCAGGCGACGAGTACCCCCGCCACTACCGCTGCCCGCGTCCTGCCGACGGCTCGTTCAGCGTAGACGAAACTGCCGAACAACTGCTGCTCGACCCCAACGCGCTGGCCGGCGGAGGCTTTCTGTCGCTGGGCGCCTTCAGTATCAGTCAGGATCACCGCAAGCTGGCCTACAGCCTCGACACCCAGGGTGATGAAATCTACCGACTGTTCGTCAAGGACCTGGCCAGCGGCGAAGTCACCGCCCTGCCCTTCGACAATTGCGACGGCAGCATGGTCTGGGCCAACGACAACCAGACGCTGTTCTTTGGCGAGCTAGACGACACCCACAGGCCACACAAAATTCATCGTCACCGTTTGGGCGACGAAGGCTGCCGCGAGGTCTACCACGACCCTGATGGCCGTTACTTCGTGCATTGCTACCGCGCCAGCTCCGAGCGTCAGCTGGTGATCCTGTCCAACAGCAAGACCACCAGCGAAGCCTGGGTGCTGCCAGCCGACGAACCCGAAGGCCGCTGGAGATGCCTCGCCCCGCGCGAGGAAAATCACGAGTACTACCCCGACCACGGCCTGCAGGATGGCCAGTGGTGCTGGTTCGTGCGCAGCAACCAGGCCGGTATCAACTTCGCCCTGTACCTGGCAGCGGAAAACACTCCACAGCGTGAAAGCTGGAAGGAGCTGATCGCGCACCGAGGCGACGTGATGCTTGAAGACATCAGCCTGAACGCCAGCGCACTTACCCTCAGCCTGCGTGAGGCTGGTCTGCCCGTCATCGAAGTACGACCACAGGGCGGCGTTCCCTATCGACTGCAACTGCCAGACGCCGCCTACAGCCTGCATGTGCAAAACACCCTGGAGTTCGAGGGCGCGGTGATTCGCCTGCGCTACGAAGCGCTCAACCGCCCCGCGCAGATTCGTCAGCTGCAACTTGCCGATGGCGAGCAAAAGGTCCTGAAGGAAACCCCGGTGGAAGGTCCCTTCGACGCTGATGCCTACGAAAGCAGGCGCATCTGGGCCAGCGCAGCGGACGGCACCCAGATACCGATCAGCCTGGTAGGCCGACGCGAGAATTTCGGCAAAGCCGCGCCGCTCTACCTTTACGGCTACGGCGCCTACGGCCACAGTCTCGACCCCTGGTTCTCCCACGCGCGACTATCACTGCTTGAGCGTGGATTCATCTTCGCCATCGCACACGTGCGCGGCGGTGGCGACCTGGGCGAAGCCTGGTATCGCGCCGGCAAACTGGAACACAAGACCAACACCTTCAACGACTTTATTGCCTGCGCGCAAAAGTTGATCGCCGACGGCTATACCTCGCCAGCGCAACTGGCGATCAGTGGCGGAAGTGCCGGTGGCCTGTTGATCGGTGCGGTACTGAACATGCGCCCGGAGTTGTTCGGCGCCGCCATCGCCGAGGTGCCTTTCGTCGATGTGCTGAACACCATGCTTGATGAAGACCTGCCGTTGACGGTCACCGAGTACGATGAGTGGGGCAACCCCAATGAGCCGGATGTGTACGCCCGGATCAAGGCCTATGCGCCCTACGAGAACATCCAGGCGCAGGCCTATCCGGCAATCCTGGCTGTCGCCGGCTATAACGACAGCCGGGTCCAGTACTGGGAAGCGGCAAAATGGGTCGCCAGGCTTCGCGCCAGCAAGACCGATGATCACCTGCTGCTGCTAAAGACTGAGTTCGGCGCTGGCCATGGGGGCATGAGTGGCCGCTATCAGGCGCTCAAGGATGCTGCGCTGGAATACGCTTTCGTACTGAAGGTGTTCGGCCTCGCAAAGGCCTGAGGTACACATCCGACCTGCGGCTGGAACGCTCCAGAGCTGCGACAGTCATCCATTCAGACCATCCAGCTGGAGCGAGCATCATGAAAAGAAACTCTTCGCAGACGACCCCCAACGTGCATGGCTGGGAGCGTGCAGCTTCCATTGCAGGCGGGCTTTATTTCATGGGCAAGGGCCTTGGCCGCGGCGGCCTGGGTGGAATCGTGCAACTGGCCATGGGCGGCATGGCGCTGGCGCGGGGCATCAGCGGCCATTGCGAGGCCAAGCGGGTGCTCTGTGAGCTGAACGAACATACGACAATGGCCGAAGGCAGCTCGTGCAGCATGCCACTCCATCGCGAGCCCGACGAGCAGCAGCTCAAAACCAACGCCCAGGCTGCAACGGGCACGGCGACTGTGACCGGTAACGACTCGCTGAACAATCCGCCAGCAGGCGTTTGAGGGATATTGCACGACGGCTGCGCCATCAGGGCAGCCGCCGCTGAATCGTCAATCAGTGATTGTGGCCACAATCAGGGCCGTGCACGTGCTCTTCGTCGCCCGCTTCCATCGGCTCCATTTCCAGCTCAAGGCTGACCAGGTTGGTCGCCAGCGGGCGAAGCAGCAGATTGGCGTATTCGGTGTCGCCATCCTCGACGTCGACGCCAATCATCAGTTGATTGTTGCCGACCTGCTGTATCCACACTTCGCGCCCCTGCCACATCACGGCGAAACGCGTGCAGGAAGTCTCCAGCTGGGTGCCATCCACGTCTTCAAGGATCAGTTGCAGGCTATCGCTCATATCGGTTCTCTCTGTCTGGGAAATGCGGGCCGGCACAACCGCCCCGCGAAGGAAAAATCAGGCCTGGGTCAGCTTCGCCAGGGCACGCTCGAAACGCGCCAGCCCTTCGGCGATATCCGCTTCTTCGATCACCAGGCTTGGCGCCAGACGAATCACATCGGGACCTGCCTGCAGCAGCATCAGCGCCTCCTGCTCGGCAGCGTCGAAGATCTCTCGCGCGCGACCCTTCCAAGCCTCATTGAGTACGCAGCCGATCAGCAGCCCCATCCCGCGAACCTGACTGAATACGCCGTAGCGCGCTCCCAGCTCCAGCAGGCCGGCTTTCAACCGCTCATGCCGATCTCGAACGCCCTGCAGCACTTCAGGCGTATTGACGATATCGACTACTGCCTCCGCCACCGCGCAAGCCAGCGGATTGCCGCCGAATGTGGTGCCATGGGTACCGAGGCTGAAATGCTGGGCAACCTTGTCGGTCGCGAGCATCAGCCCGATCGGGAAGCCGCCGCCGAGGCTCTTGGCATTGGTCAGAATGTCCGGCAACACACCGTAATGCATATAGGCGAAAAGCTTGCCAGTACGGCCCATGCCGGTCTGCACCTCGTCGAAGATCAGCAAGGCGTCGTGTTCATCGCACAATTTGCGCGCGCCTTCCAGATAAGCCTGCTCAGCCGGCAACACACCGCTTTCGCCCTGGATCGGCTCCAGCACCACGGCGCAGGTCTTATCGGAGATGGCAGCCTTCAGCGCCTCAAGATCGTTGTAGGGGACATGCTTGATGCCTTCGATCTTCGGACCGAAGCCATCGGAATACTTCGGCTGACCACCGACCGTGACGGTGAACAGGGTGCGGCCATGGAAGCTGTTGACCGCCGAAATGATCTCGTACTTCTCAGGGCCAAAGGTGTCGTGAGCATAACGACGCGCCAGCTTGAATGCCGCCTCGTTGGCCTCGGCGCCCGAGTTGCAGAAAAACGCGCGGTCGGCAAAGGTTGCCTCCACCAGCTTTTTCGCCAGACGCAGCGCCGGCTCGTTGGTGAAGATATTGGAGATATGCCACAGCTTGCCGGCCTGCTCGGTGAGCGCCTGCACCAGCGCAGGGTGGGCGTGCCCGAGCACGTTCACGGCGATGCCGCCGGTGAGGTCGATCAGTTCTCGTCCGCTCTGATCCCATACTCGCGAACCCTGGCCACGCACCGGAATGAAGGCGGCTGGAGCGAAAGTGGGGACAATGACCTGGTCGAAATCGGAACGTTCTACCGGGGTGTGCGGGGCGGACATCAGGACTCTCCTGCGATGCATCACGAATGGGAAATGAAACGCCCCACAGTGGCGGGGCGTTTCGATCGCAGTTTAAACGCAGGAATGGCCGGAATGAGCGTCGACCGGAAAATTCTCTTCCAGCTCAGCCGAAATGCTGCTGGTCCAGCGCAATGGCCTGGTCCAGGGTTTCCAGCAGGGCCTTGCGCACCTTGCGCTTGGTGTTCTTGTGCGCAGTCATGTTGATCTTCTGCAGCTGCGCGGCTGTCGCCCGCGCCGCCGACATCAATTCCTCTGGGGCAACCACCTTATCGAGGAAGCCTGCATCCAGCGCGCCCTGCGGGTCGAACATCTCACCGTTAATCACCGAGCGATGGAACGCCGACTTGCGCAGGCGATCACGCGCCAGCTCGATGCCGGCGTGGTGCATGGTCATGCCGATCAGCACTTCGTTTAGACCAATGTTGAATGCGCCTTCGACACCGATGCGGTAATCAGCCGACAGCAGCAGGAAGGCACCCTTGGCGATGGCGTGGCCTGGGCAGGCCACGATGATCGGGAATGGATGCGCGAGCATCCGGCGTGACAGCGTGGAGCCCGTGGCCACCAGCGCCATGGCGTTCTCGGGGCTGGAGGTCATCACTTTGAGGTCGTAACCGCCGGATAGAATGCCTGGCTGCCCCGTGAGGATCACCACGGCACGATCCTGCTCGGCACGATCCAGAGCCGTGTTAAGCGCCTCGAAAACCGCCGGAGACAGCGCATTGACCTTGCCGTTGTTCAGCGTCAGCGTGGCGATGCCGCCTTCAAGTTGGTAGGCAACCAGATCGCTCATGAGTCGATTCCTTGCTATAGAAGTGGGCCGACGTTACCCAGCACACCCGGTCACGTAAAGCGCCGTGACTGACTGGCAAGTCACAGATGTGCTGAGCACTTTCACCCAAACGGCGCTGAAAAATACGCTCCTGCTTCCGCCACCGCCGCACCAATAACCACTTAAGCGCATGAAAAACCAAAAAACTTTTGCCAACTGGAAAGTGTTCCGCTACATTAGCGCGCCTCGACGGACAGCACGCCCGTCGAGATCCGGTGAGGTGTCCGAGCGGTTGAAGGAGCACGCCTGGAAAGTGTGTATACGAGAAATCGTATCGTGGGTTCGAATCCCACCCTCACCGCCACTTTCGAAACTTAAAGCCCTGAAAACATTGAAGTTTTCGGGGATTTTTGTTTTCCCTTTTTTAAAGTGTCGAAGAACTGTCGAAAAGCGGGTTTAGCCGTAAAGCATCCTGCAGATGATCCGGCGACAGGTGCGAATAGCGCATGGTCATAGCCAGCGAGGAATGCCCAAGGATTTTCTGCAAGGTCAGGATGTTCCCGCCACGTATCACGAAGTGACTCGCGAAGATGTGTCGCAACACGTGTGTAGCTTGCCCAGGTGGCAACCTGATGGACGTAGTTTCGAGAACCCGGCTAAAAGTCATCATGCAGTTACTGAAAAGCCCATGCCGCCGATAATGCGCGTGCAGCTCCTTTTCCAAATCCGGGCAAATCGGGATCGTCCGGATTTTCCGGGACTTTGTATTAGCGAAGGTCACCGCACCATTGCGTACCCTTTCAGGCGACAACGCTTGAGCCTCACCCCATCGACCCCCAGTCGCCAGACAGACACGCGCCACCAGACCGATACCCGGCGTAGTCGTACGCGCATCAAGCGCATCGAGCAGTTCGGCAATCTGAGGCTGAGATAAGAAACAAATCGGTCGCTCCTGCAAACGCAACGGGCGCACATTGGCCAGCGGATTCGGATAGTCGATATCACCCAGGCGATGCAGCTCATTGAAAACCGCTTTCAGGTAGCCAAGGCGATTATTTAGCGACTTGCCATGAACGCCAGCTTCAAGCTGGACGCGCCGGATCTCACAGAACTGGTTACTGGTGAACTTAGTAGCCACCGGATCGCCAAGATCAGCAGCGAGACGAGCCAGGACAGCTTTTAAACGCTTGCTATCTGCCAAGAGCGGGTTTGACCATTTCGCGCCCGGACCAGCAGACAGCGCAAGCGCAATCCGATGCGGGGGGCATGCGTTGATAGTTCGGCTTCTGCATAGGTCGCCCCCCTGGCCTTCCATTTACGACGCGGATCATACGGAGCGCTCCTGTTCATTGGTGCTGGGCAACCTGGGCGAAGGACGACTCCAGGCGGATGACGATTTCGGCGTTCAGGGAGCGCCGTGCAGCCCAGGCGGACCGCTCGTCCTGGGCGCGGAGTGCAGCATACGCAGCTTGAATTGCTGGTCTGTGCGGCTCATTGGTTCACCCCGGAAAACGCACCAGGCGGGTATTGCCCAGCTTCACGCTCTCGACGGCGCCGGTCCTGACCCAGTTCGCAACCGTTTCCACGGGCACACCGGCCAGAGCGGCGAAGGCGACTTGCGTATAGATAGGAGGATTCATGCGGTCCACTCCTGCTCCAGCAGCCAGCTACGCAGCAGCGCACTGTTAATCATGCGGCGCTTACCGAGCTTTACGATGGGGATTACGCCCCGGTAGACCCAGGCGCGGGCCGTGTCGAAGGACAGGCCGTTTCACTCAGCCCGGGGCTCGACGGCTTCCACGTCCTGCTGTGGGGCGATCAGCTTTGAAGGCTCTAGCTCTTCCAGTTCCATGCTCGTTCCGTCACTATTCGTGGCAATTTATGCATTAATTTATTGACGAATAATTCGTCACTGAGCGAAATGCTACAGACGAATATTTCGTCAGTGCTTTTTAGAGCATTTGGGAATGATAGAAGAGCGTTTAAGAACGCTTGTCCGGTACATCGGCCCGGCACGCCTCGCCCAAGCTTCGGCGATCAAGAATCGGCGGCGGTGGCAAACAGTGGCCACAGACTTGAAGGTGAAGACCCGTATTGAGGATATGGAGGAGTTGCTGAAGGCATTTCCTCAGTACGAGCTTTGGCTATGGAAAGGAGAAACCGACTCCGCACGCGGACAACTCTCTCCTGATTCTGAAAAAAGCAAAGCAAAGCAAAGCCAACAGAAATAGAACATTAAACCCAACAGCATCCCACTTTTTCATACAAGGACGTTTTCTGATGAGTAAAAGAGTATTCATAAGCTACTCACATAAGGACGAGGCTCATCGCGAGGACTTAGAAGAACATCTCACGATGCTAAAGCGTGAGGGAATCATTGAGGTTTGGCACGACCGAAAGATCACAGCCGGTAGCGAGTGGAAGAACGCTATCGACGAAAATCTAGACTCTGCTCAAATAACAATTTTTCTAATTAGCCCTAGTTTCTTGGCCTCCGACTATTGCCATGACATCGAACTCAAGCGAGCGCTAGAACGGCACGAATCTGGACTAACAAAAATAATCTCAATCATCGTACGCGCTTGCAACTGGCAGAGCGCAGGCTTCTCCAAGTTTCAAGCACTCCCAAAAGATGCCAAGCCAGTTACGCTTTGGACAGATCGGGACTCTGCCTGGCTTGATGCGGTGCTTGGCTTAAAAAATAATATTTTGGAAACGATAGAAGAAGAAAAAAAAAGCCTTAAGCTTATTAGCTCAGAAAATGAAGCCAATACAGTAGTATCGCCAAAACAAGCAGCATGGCTAGATGACACAGAAATTGTTTTAACACACAGAAAAGTAGACAAAGTAAAGCTTGGCGACATCTATGTTTACCCAGATATAGAACTGGAATCAGAAAATCGGAAAAAGATAGAAATTGAGATAGTGGACTCTGAAAAACACTTAAAAAAAACCGGCCACTTTCTAGTTTTAGCTGAAGAGCAATCTGGCAAGACATCTTTGCTAAAGCGATTGTTTTCCACCCTTGCGTTAGAAGGAAAACTACCCGTTTACCTAGACTGTGAAAGTATCAATAAATCCGACCTTGAAAAGGTACTTGAAAAACAGCTATCCGAGCAATATATCAACTTAACGCTCGATCAGTTTCTAACCTTTCCGGAGAAGGTCATACTACTCGACAATTTAGATCGAATAGGACTTAACAACAAACATAGAAATATTTTTATAAGCCTGGCTTCTGAGAAATTTGATTACATCATTTCCACATGCCACTCCGCCTTTAACTATATCTCCTCCGAAATTCCTGCACTGTCTTCATTTGAAAGCTGCGAGCTATTGGGACTAGGAAACTTTAAACGAGAAGAAATAATAAAAAAGTGGATCAGTCTAGGTATTGAAGAGTCTATAGACGAATCCGCTCTCTACTCGAAGTGTGATGACTTAAAAGCTCAACTTAATAGCATTATCAAAAAAAATATCGTCCCACCTAAGCCGATATACGTACTGATGATAATGCAAATGTTTGAAGCTTATGCTCAGCAAAACATTGAGCTTACCTCTTACGGCCACTGCTACCAGCAATTAATTTATCAGTCCTTAGAAAAAGCCAAGATAAACGGTAAGGACTACGAAAAATACCTTAACGTGCTCACCGAGCTAGCCTGGTGTATTTTTGTTAACGGGGGAAATCTAAACTCATTGGAAATTGATACTTTCTTTGATGATTACGGAAAGCTCTATCTTTCGGTCAACAAAGAAGAAATCTTAAGGAAGCTAATTTCACATTCAATTTTGACCGAAAAGCAAGGCAAGATCGGCTTTAAGTACCCTTACATATATTATTTCTTTGCGGGCAAAAAGTTTGCCGAAGGCTATACCGAAATTGAACTAGTCCAAAATAAATTGGAAAGCTTGTTGGCCGACCTGCACAGGGAAGACTATGCAAACATTCTTATCTTTATAACCCACCACACCAAAGACCCCTGGGTACTTAAAAAAATAAAGTCGGTACTCTCAGAACTATTTAAAGACCATAGCAAAGCAACTCTAACAAAAGAACAACTGAGCTTTATGGACGATTTCATGAAGCTTATTCCAGACCTGGTTCTTGAGCAACGAGAAATCCAGCAAGAGCGAGACGACCAGAATCGAGCGCTGGATAAGATTGAGCGCTGCGAAAACGAGGAAGGCATTGAAAACCCTCCAGACATATTAGCCAATATAAATAAATCATTCAAAGGAATGGAGATCGCCGGCCAAATCATCAGGAACAGGCATGCAACAATGACAAGAACAGCGCTATATGACTTGGCGTCAAGCGGAACAGCAACTGGGCTTCGCTTCCTAGATTACTTCATTAAAATATCTGACAGCTCTAAGAACGAGATTATAAAATTTATTGGACAAGTGCTCGCTCAGCACCCAGATTTAACAAACAGACAAGTTCAGGAGCACGCAGAGGCAACCTACCTCCACCTAACCTACGGAGTAATCAATGGCGTAATTCGCAAAATTGCTTACTCTATAGGTTCAAAAGAGGCCCAGGAAGTTTACAAAGCACTTGAGGATGCTGAAGACACGCCCGCGTACACCCTTATAAATCAAGCTGTAGAACTACAATTTAAGCGAGTCCTTAATATATCATCAATCGAGAAGACGACTGAGCGCTTAAAAAACAGTCCTGTATGCTTAAGAATACTCAAGGAAATGATCATTCAACACATCTATATGTTCCCAGTAGAATACAAACAAAAACAGCAGCTTTCTGAATTATTAGATATTTCAGTGCAAGGCCAACGCTTTATGGACAGGAAAAAGCTTGGCAAAGGATAGGATAGAACTTCATATATAAAATGTAAGACCAAAAGCGAATTTTTAACGCTTTCAATGCAAGGATGCATCTATGAGATCAGATTGGGATGATGCACCGGAGTATCTACGCAACAGAAAGAAACAGAGCCCCTGGCAGTTCCTGGCGATCCTGGGTATCGGTTCAGCGGTGCTTTCGGCACTTGCATTTACGTTCGGCAAGCCGGCCGTACTGGACGTAAAGCAGATCAAGCAAGGCATTCATGTCGGCGGCAAGCCTTGGTTTAACCAAGAGCCAGAACAGCCCATGCAGCCGGTTAGCCAGCCAGCCGTTGCAAGCTACGAAGCCCCAGCAGCAGAGCCAGCACCCGCGCACCAGCGACAATTGAGCCAGGAAGAAATCGAATGGTTCGAAGAAGGCACCGCGCGAGCGATACAGCAGCGGCAAACATCATTCAACGATAACAACTACACGCCCCACCCCGTCACCAACACGATGCAGCCGCCCCCAACCCGCTACTACGCAGCCAACTCCACCAACAGCACGCAAAAGCGCTCCGTTTCCCGACAGACTCACGTCAGCAACTGGAGCTGGGAGAACGGCCACAACAAACAGCGCATCAGAGGTCAGCTTGAGTGGACAGTGGCAAATGGCCAGATCGACTACAACAGCGTGTGCCAAAACTACAAACGCGGCTCGCTGATCTACCGCGACTGCCGTAAAGGGGCAAAGGTCGCTTTTAAACAAATATGCAATCGTTACCAACCGGCATGTGCAGCAGAAAATAACTTCATGCCATAACCACGGTATCGTCAGTCGCTAGAGCTTTGTTAAAGACATTTAGGAAATTCGATGGATGTTTTAGGCTGGATTTTTGTTATCGGAATCGTTTTCTTCTTACTCAGCATCGGTAAGAGCAAATCCAAGAACAAGCGCTACAAAAGGACTACACTCAGGGTTTGGGGAGAGCCGGCACAAAAGCAAGAGCCAACCGTTGGTTCACGCCCCACCCACCAGCCCGCCCCACAACAGCTAAAGCAGGCTTCACAGCCTAATCGGAAAATCGCTTCTGACGGATTCCGGTATGACCCCGACGGCGAATGGCCGTTTCAGAAACGGAAGTTGATAACCGCAACTGAGACAGTCCTGTTCGAGCGACTGCGGCAAGCATTACCGAATCACTACATCTTCACCCAAGTGCAGCTATCGCAACTGGTAGCAATAAAGAAGGGCCATAGCTTCAAAATGTGGTTTTCCCGCATCAGCCAGATGAGCGTTGATTTCGTGATCGCGGATGAGTTTTTAAATACGGTTGCCGCAGTCGAGCTGGACGACAAATCACACTATTCAGATGAGGACCGGCATAAAGCCGATGCAAAGAAAGACAAAGTTCTAACGGCTGCTGGCATTCGTGTTATTCGCTGGCGTTGCGAGATCATGCCATCAGCTGAGCAGATCGCCCTGGCGTTCCCCGAGTGCAAAACAGCGCTGCAGCCTTCGCAACAAGCAGAGCGGGAGCCAAGCGCCACGATGGTGGAGGCGATAGCCGAACTGGACAGCGCAGTAAGCCAGCGCACCGAGAGCATCGCGCACATTCTGCCGCAAACGCCAAGCGAGCCACACCAACGGGCTACCTAGCGCATCGATTGCCAAAATAAACCTAATAGGTTATTTTCTTTCCATGGAAAAGCGCAGACCTCACTTCAAGCTGCCATTGGTGAAACAGGCTATTGTCGAGCAGCGTTATCGCTTCACCCGCGTAGCACTGGAAGGCGGTTCGGAGCTGGGACTAGACGAGGCCGGTATGCTGGCCGTTATCAATGCCCTGAGCAGTCGCGACTTTTTCAAGAGCATGACCACCTATGCGGATCATACGGCCTGGCAGGATGTTTACCGGCCCTTCACTGAAGCTGGGCAGGTCTACCTGAAGTTCACGCTGGTGGCCGATCTGCTGATTGTTTCCTTCAAGGAGAAGTGACCATGAAATGTCCGGTTTGTGGCCAGGCTGAACTGGTCCATGACACCCGTAACCTGCCCTTTACCTACAAGGGCCAGACCACCGAGATTGCCGACGTAACGGCAGACTGGTGCGATGCCTGCGGCGAGTGCCTGACAGGCCCTGGCGAAAGCGACCGCGTAATGAAGGCAATGACCGAGTTCCGCCAGCAGGTGAATGCCCAGGGCGGTAGCCAGGAGCTGATTCGCACCGTTCGCAAGCAGTTGCATTTAAGCCAGCGCGAAGCGGCTGAGCTGTTCGGTGGCGGACCCAATGCTTTCTCCCGTTACGAGCGGGGCAGCACGGAAGCACCACAGCCTTTAGTGCAACTGTTCAAAATCCTGGGGCGCCATCCCGAGCTGATCAAGGAATTGCGGACCAACTAGGTGTCGAAATCATTGTGACGAACTGAGACGAAACGAGCCGCCATGCTGGCTGGAAAGCGCGTGAGCGGTATTTCGATGGAACGAAACCCTGAAAAATTGGGTTCGAATCCCACCCTCACCGCCACTTTCAAAACTTAAAGCCCTGAACCCGAACGGTTTCAGGGCTTTTTCGTTTTCGCGTCAGTCCGGCTTACACTCCTTCCGCTACCTCCCACGCTATTCAGGCCGCTGCGGCGTTACCCTCTATTGTTCCGTTTCCACCCGCTGCCCATCGAACAGCTGCGGCGCAATGGCAGCAGCATTAGCAAGCTTCGCGGCAAGACAGCTATCCAGCGCCTCACAGGTCGACAGCGTGGCCTGTTGGTCACTTCCCGCGCGCTGGTCTGCAATTTGCTTGTTTTCATGACAGGTAAGTCAGAGCGTTATGCAAGTCTCTGCAACTTTTAGCGGAGCACGAGAGTGCTGACGGAAAATCACCGTGTAATAACAATAAAAAGGGCGCCAGCATGTTCAAGCAGAAGAAGTTCAAACAGGCGACGCTGATCCTGATTGCCATTACCATCATTCTGATCCTGCCAAACCTGAACCGTCTGGTCGGTTGAACGCCACGCACGAAGCCATCCGAGAAAACCCCATGTATCGATTACTCGCTCTGCTCATGACATTCACCGGCGCCAGCCTGGCCGGCGAGATTGATCGGTCGGCAGCTCTTTCCGCCTTGCAGAACCCCGAAACCATTCTGATCGATGTGCGCACGGCGCCGGAGTACGCACAGGGCGCCCTCCCCAGGTCCCAACGGATAGAAACCGGAAATCTTGCCGAACGCATTGCCAGTGTTGCGCCCGACAAGGATGCCACCATCGTCCTCTACTGCCGCAGCGGTCGGCGCTCGTCAGCCGCCCAGGAGCTGCTGCAGCAACTGGGCTACTCTCAGGTCATCAACGCGGGTGGCTATGACCAATTGCGCGAGCTCGTTCCCTCTCACTGAGGCCGCCCTGTCGTGGGCATCCACATGCCTCCCCCACCTTCCTGCCCCTCAACATGGAACTAATACGTGGCAATGGCTACTGAAAAAGTAGCCATTGCCTGGCGCTTGGCCGCGTCTGTCGTAGGAGTTGAATGATGAACTGGGATGCGATCCTGAACGAAATACTATGGATCAACATTGCCATCGTCGCTGGCGCCACTCTTGTCAGCTACCTGGTGCTGCAAACCGCTCTCAAGATCGTCACCAATCGTCTACGCAAACTGAGCAAGGGATCGCCAAGCGGCTTTACCGGCATGTTCGCGGAAATGCTCAGCCGCACCAGTCAGTTGCTGCTCATTGCCATGGCCTTGCTGATCGGCCTGAAGTTTGCGGAGCTGCCTGACCGCTGGGAATCGACGATGTCCCATGGCTGGTTCATCGCGCTGGCGTTCCAGATTGCGCTCTGGCTCGATACCGCCGTCCATTTGTGGATGGACAGCCTGACACGCGATGGCAAGGCGCGTAATCCGGTTACGACGACCATCATCGGCATCATGCTGCGTATCGTCGTCTGGACCATGATGCTGCTGTCCATCCTCGCCAACCTGGGCGTGGACATCACCGCGATGGTGGCAAGCCTGGGCGTCGGCGGCATCGCCATCGCGCTGGCGGTGCAGACGCTGCTCAGCGACGTTTTCGCCTCGCTTTCCATCGGTATCGACAAACCGTTCGAGATCGGCGACTTCGTGGTCTTTGGTGACATCGCCGGCAACATCGAACATATCGGTCTGAAAACCACACGCATCCGCAGCCTGAGCGGCGAGCAGGTGGTGTGCGCCAACGCCGACCTGCTGGCGCAGACGATTCACAACTACAAGCGCATGAATACCCGGCGGATCGTCTTCAAATTCGGCATCAGCTACAAGACACCGGCCAGCAAGCTGCGCGAGGTCAGCCAGCTGGCGCGCCGCATCATCGAAGACATCAAACTGGCCAAATTCGATCGGGCGCATTTTCTGGCGTTCGATAACAGCCAACTGACCTATGAGGTCGTCTACATCATGCAGACCGCCGACTACAACGCCTACATGGACGTGCAGGAAGAGATCAATCTGCGCCTGCTCGAAGGCATTCACGAACTGGAGGTGGATTTCGCCCATCCCATACGGCAGGTGGAATTCATCGGCGGCAACCTGCCGGAAATGGTGGTCGTCCGCACACCAGAAGACGAACAACCGACGGCACAAGCGCCATCCCCGGCATCCTGATTCAGGCCATTCGCGGCTGGCCGAGGCCGCCCGCCGCCCACTTCAATCAGCTTCCTTGCATGGCCATGCGGCTATCGATCAGCTGCTGTACCACGCTCGGGTCGGCCAGCGTGGACAGGTCACCCAGCGAGTCGAAATCATTCATGGCGATCTTGCGCAGAATGCGCCGCATGATCTTGCCCGAGCGTGTTTTGGGCAATGCCGCGGCCCACTGGAGGGTGTCCGGTACGGCAATCGGACCGATTTCCCGGCGCACCCACTGACGCAGTTCCTCACGCAGCGAATCGCTTGACTCCTCGCCCTGCAGGAGCGTGACGTAGACATAGATGCCCTGCCCCTTCACCGGATGCGGCACACCGACTACGGCAGCCTCGGCGACCTTGCGGTGTGCGACCAGGGCACTTTCGATTTCTGCCGTGCCCATGCGATGGCCGGACACGTTAAGCACATCATCCACGCGCCCGGTGATCCAGTAATAGCCGTCCTCGTCGCGGCGCGCGCCGTCGCCGGTGAAATACATGCCGCGGAAGGTCTTGAAGTAGGTGTCGACGAAGCGGTCGTGGTCGCGATAGAGGCTGCGCATCTGCCCCGGCCAGGAATCGAGGATCACCAGATTGCCTTCGGTAGCGCCTTCGAGCAGGTTGCCAAGGTTATCCACCAGCCCCGGCACTATGCCAAAGAAGGGCCTCGTGGCCGAACCCGGTTTGAGCGCGGTGGCGCCGGGCAAGGGGCTGATCAGGATGCCGCCCGTCTCGGTCTGCCACCAGGTATCAACAATGGGGCAGCGCGACTTGCCCACCGTCTCGTAATACCAGTTCCAGGCTTCGGGATTGATGGGTTCGCCCACCGTGCCGAGCAGGCGCAGGCTCGAACCATCAGCCCCTGCCACTGCCGCATCGCCTTCGGCCATCATCGAGCGAATCGCCGTGGGTGCGGTGTAGAGAATGTTCACCTGATGCTTGTCGATGATCCTGGCAATCCGCGTCACGTCCGGGTGGTTCGGTACGCCCTCGTACATCAGCGTGGTCGCACCGTTGGCCAGCGGACCGTAGATGATGTAACTGTGCCCGGTGATCCAGCCAACATCGGCGGTACACCAGTAGATCTCACCGGGGCGATAATCGAAGACGCGCTCATGGGTCAGCGCGGCGTATAGCAGATAACCGCCCGAGGTATGCATCACGCCCTTGGGTTTGCCCGTGGAGCCGGAGGTATAAAGAATGAACAACGGCTCCTCGGCGCCCATTTCCTTCGGCGCGCAGACGTCACCAGCCACATGCATCAGTTCGTGATACCAGACGTCGCGGTGCGGGTTCCATCTGATCTCGCCACCGGTGCGCCGCACCACGATGATCTTCTGCACGCAGCGGGTTCGGGGATTGGTCAGGGCATCGTCGACGTTAGCTTTGAGCGGCACAGCCTTGCCGCCACGCATGCCTTCGTCAGCGGTGATCACCACTTTGGAGTCGCCATCGATGATGCGCCCCGCCAGTGCTTCGGGTGAAAAACCACCGAAGACCACCGAATGAATAGCGCCAATGCGCGCGCAGGCCAGCATGGCCACCGCCGCCTCTGGAATCATCGGCATATAAAGGGTGACCACGTCGCCGCGATGCACATCCTGGCCGCGCAGCGCGTTGGCGAACTTGCTGACTTCCTGGTGCAGCTCGCGATAGGTGATGTGCCGGCATTCAGACGGATCATCGCCCTCCCAGATGATCGCCACGGCATCACCGCGCGTCTCCAGATGGCGATCCAGGCAGTTGGCCGATACGTTCAGGGTGCCGTCGGCGAACCACTTGATGTCCACATGATGATCGTCAAAAGACGTCTGCTTGACCTTGGTGAAGGGCCTTATCCAGTCCAGTCGCGCGGCCTGCTCGCGCCAGAACCCATCAGGATTGACCACCGACTGCTGATACAGAGCCTTGTATTCGGCCTCGTCGGTCAGCGACCGCGCCGCCGCTTCCGGCTGCACGGGATACAGGGACGCAGCGCTCATGGGCTATCACCTCATGTGTGTCATGGCATCAGCAAACTGTTGAAAAACTACCTGCGTTGGCAATACGTCGTTAAAAACAGCCTCAAAATGCTCATTTACAACAGTAAACTCCGCTTTTTCGGCTGCTTTTGCCTCGTCTTGCCTGCCTCGCCTACGCTTTTCAACAGCCTGCTAGTTGTCACTCCTGTCTCACAGGCGAAACCCTGTTCCCATCCACGCGCCTGGCAGACATTTCGTTTGAGCCCCGGCGGAGCGGTTGCGTTCAGTCACAACCCGCACGGGCTTTCACAAGCATAGACCCTCATCTGCCTGCCAACGCCTGAGCCAAGGTCTGGATTGCCCAAGCCGGTAGCGCTCAGTCATGCTCCCCCTCGAATGACCGCACACAGGCAGCACATGCATGGAACAACACGACAGCAACCTGCCCCTGCAGGGCATCAGAGTCATCGAAATGGGTCAGCTGATTGCCGGCCCCTTTGCCAGCAAGCTGCTGGGCGAATTCGGCGCCGAGGTGATCAAGATCGAGCCGCCGGGCGCCGGCGATCCGCTGCGCAAGTGGCGCAAACTCAAGGACGGCACCTCGCTCTGGTGGCATGTGCAGTCACGCAACAAGCACTCGCTCACCCTCGATCTCAGGGAGCCTGAAGCCCAGGACATCGTTCGCCGACTGGTGGCCGAGGCCGATGTGGTGGTGGAGAATTTCCGCCCCGGCACCTTGGAAGAATGGGGGCTGGGCTGGGATACGCTGTCGCAGCTCAACTCCCGTCTGATCATGCTGCGCATCTCCGGCTACGGCCAGACCGGACCCTATCGCGACCTGCCAGGGTTCGGCGTGATCGGCGAAGCCATGGGCGGCCTGCGTCATCTATCCGGTTATCCGGGTCAGCCGCCGGTACGCGTGGGTGTCAGCATCGGTGACTCGCTCTCCTCGCTGTATGGTGTGATCGGCGTGCTACTGGCCCTGCAGGAGCGCAACCGCAGCGGCCTGGGCCAGGAAATCGATGTGGCGCTGTACGAATCGGTGTTCGCCATGATGGAAAGCCTGGTGCCCGAATACGACGCCTTCGGCTACGTACGCGAGCCGGCGGGCAGCGCCCTGCCCGGTATCACGCCGTCCAACTCCTACCTGTGCAAGGACGGCACCTGGGTGCTGGTCGCCGGTAATGGCGACAGCATCTACAAGCGTCTGATGACGCTGATGGGCCGCCAGGATCTGGCCGACGATCCGCGCTTCGCTCATAACGATGGCCGCGCCCGGCATGCCGAACTGATCGACACAGCCATCGGCGAATGGACCGCGCAGCACAGTCGTGACGAAGTAATCGAAGCCCTCAAGGGCGCCCGTGTGCCGGCAGGCTATCCATACACCGCCGCCGATATCGTCGCGGACCCGCACTATCTGGCGCGACAGATGATCGAGCAGGTCGAAACCTTTGCCGGGCCGCTGAAGGTACCGGGTGTATTACCCAAACTGAGCCGTACACCGGGCCGTATTGGCCAGGGCGGCCCACAGCTGGGTGAGCACACCGAAGACATCCTCGCCGGCCTCGGCCTGACCCAGGCACAACGCCAAGGGTTGCGCGAACGGGGAATCATCTGACGAGGCTCTGCAGGCAGGCACGCTACTACAGGGCAGTAGCTGCTTGCGACGCTGATGCGGGCCGTCATTGCGTGTGGAACTACTCAAAAAACATGCTGGAAAGGTGCCTTTTCAGCAACTTCCGTAATAGCAAACCCCACCATGTTCGCCATACTTTACAGTCCGTGCTATATTCCGTCCGCTTGACGCGTCAGGCCATGCGCCAAAAGACGTGATTTCATCTGTCGACTGACTGCCGGCACCCCTGGCGACAGGCCGGAGCACCGAAGCGTAAAACGCTTCGCCTATGCTCAGGATCGCAGCGTGCGATCTCTTCCTGTCTGCCTTCCTGCTCGCAACCCCCGAGCCAGTGCTCGACCATGCCTGCCCTGCGCAGTGACCGGGTTGCTTATAAACGCCTGCCGTAAATACGGCCCTGCGTCGCGCCGGCGGTGCTTGAGGCTATAAGAGGAGACCTCGTGTACCAACTCGCCCTACCCACCGTTCTGCTGTTGCTGCTGGGCTTCTACGGCCTGACGTTTCTGATGTCGACCCGCATCGGTCAGAAGAAAGAGAACGTGGACAGCTACATGGTTTCCAACAATTCGGTGGGTTTCGGCATGTCTGCCGCCAGCATGACCGCCACCTGGATCTGGGCCGCCTCCTTCTACGCCGCAGCCAGCGCGGGCTACAAGTACGGTCTGTCGGGCGCGCTGCATTACGGATTCTGGGGCGCGCTGATGATTCTGTTCATCTACCCCTTCGGTAAACGCTTCCGCCAGCTGGCGCCCAAGGCGCACACCCTGGGCGAGATCATGCACGCACGTCACGGGCGCTCCAGCCAGATGATCCTGGCCAGCTCCAACATCCTCGGCAGCTGCATCAGCCTCACAGTCAACTTCACCGCCGCCGGCGCACTGGTCGAAATCCTCTCGCCGCTGAGCTTCGTGCATGGCGTGCTTTTCGCGGGCTTCGGCGTGCTGTCATACACACTGTGGTCGGGTTTCCGCTCTTCGGTGCTGACCGACTTCGGCCAGTTGATGGCGATGATCCTCGCGGCAGTCATCATCATTCCGATGATCTTCTTCCAGCTGGGCGGACCCGAGCTGTTCGAGGCGGGCATGCCACGCCTGGCGCCAGAGCAGGCAAGCTTTTATTCGCCCACAGCAATTCTTGAACAGGGCGCGCCCTTTTTCGTCGCGGTACTGGCCTACGCCATTGGCAACCAGACCATCGCCCAGCGCCTGTTCGCCGTGCGCGAAGACCTGATCAAACCGACCTTCCTCACCGCAACCGTCGGCTACGGCGCCATTGTCATCGGTCTCGGCATGCTCGGCCTGCTGGCGTTGCTGGCCGGCGTCGAACCCATCGACGGCGACCTGAACAACCTGATCCCGCAGATGGCCTCGAACTACCTGCCGCCGTTCATGATCGGGCTGCTGTTCATCATGGTGATCGGCTCGCTGTCGTCCACCGCCGACTCGGACCTGTCGGCGCTGTCTTCCATCGTCATGACCGACATCTATGGCAAGACGCTGGCGAAGAACAAACCCAACCCGACAGTGATGCTGCGCGTCGGTCGCCTGACCATGATCGTCGCGGCCATGATTGGTGTCGTCTTCGCCAGCCTCAAGCTCGACATTCTCACCATGCTGATCTTCGTCGGTGCGCTGTGGGGCTCCATCGTATTCCCGGTGATCGCCAGCCTGTTCTGGGATCGGGTCACCAACAAGGCCTTCACCTGGGCGGCGATCTCGGCATTCGCCATGTTTCTCGTCACCCGCTTCGAGCTGGTTGCGATGGATGGCGTGCTGGCGGTGTTCTTCGAGCTCTGCGCGGCCGTTGGCGGCGGCGTGGTGATCGGCCTGATGGCCTTCGGTTTCTTCGGTCGCCGGGTCGGCATTCTGCTCGGCACGCTCACCGCGCTGACGCTGGCACCGTTCGCCGTGGGCTTCCTGCGTGACTACAGCGTTCTGCTCAGTTCGCTGACCGCATACGGAGTCAGCATGATCGTCTGCGTGGCCATCAGCCTGCGCAACCAGGAGCGCTTCGACTTTGACCGGATCGGCGAACAGATCACCGCCTTCCAGACCGCACAACCCGAAATCAAGACCAAAGAAAAGGAGAACGTCCCATGTCCAGTATCGCTCTGACCGCCTATGTCCTCATCTGGCCGGCCCTGGCCGCCCTTGTCTTCGCCCTGCTCTGTACCGGCCTGGTGAACGACATCCGCGAAGCCAGGCGCAACGGAACAGACCTGGTCTGACCGCTGGCGCTGCAGTGACCCAAGGCCCGCAGCTTCGTGCGGGCCTTGGGTCACTGCCTCTCAGTTGATTGCCTGACCGGCCCGTTGCAACAGGCGTCGGGCTCGCCCGATGACAGGCGCGTCGATCATCTGATCATCCACCACGAAGACCCCTTCGCCACAGGCGCCGGCAGCCAGAACGCGCTGTGCCCAGGCCAGCTCTTCAGGGGTGGGCATCAGCGTTTCGTGCACCACAGCAACCTGGCTCGGGTGAATACACAGCAAGCCGCCAAAACCCATGTCACGGGCGTCTGCCGTGGCTTTGGCAAGCCCCTGCAGATTCTTGATATCGGGAAAAATACTGTCCAGAGGCGGCGCCAACCCGGCCAGTCGTGACTGCAACAGCAACGCATAGCGCGCCTGATCGAGCATACGTTCGGCCGCTGCGCTACCGTTGGCCAGCCCCAGGTCGAGCCCCAGGTCCAGCACACCGAAAGACAACCGTTCCACACCTTCAGCCGCAGCGATCTCGCTTAACGCAGCCAGCCCGCGCGCGCTTTCGAGTATGGGCCACACCGGCTTGCCGCAGGTTGCGACAATCGCTACCTGGGACGGGTGTTCGACCTTGGGCAGCAGCACACCAATCACCCCGGCATGCCTTGCACAGAGGGCGATATCCGCCGCTTGCTGCTCATGGCCGGGTGCATTGATGCGTACCAGCACGCGGGCGTCCGGATGGGTTACCAGGTAGTCGTCGAGGTGGGTCCGGGCCTCGCTCTTGAGACCCTGCGCCACGGCGTCTTCCAGATCGACGATCACCGCGTCGGCGCCGGTGGCCAGCGCCTTGGGAATCCGCTCCGGGCGGGTTGCGGGAACAAAGAGTGCGCTGCGAATGATGGCCGAATTCATGGAGTGTTCCTTATCTGTCGTTCTGCGCAGGAGCAGCCTGGCCGGCTCTGTTATACCGCGCCGCGCTCATGCATGCGCTGGATATTGCCTGATTGAGGGGCAGGAAACCTGCCCTCGGACTGAATCCCGGCATCGCCTGATCCAGCCAGAAGCGAACGTTGGGTCGCGAATGCTGCCGAACAGCGGTAGCCCCGCTTCGGCGGACCACCGCAGGGAGCCACCATGTCCGCACTGACCAACAGACTGTTTCGCCTGTATCACCGGGTGACCGGCAGCATCGCCTTTTATCCCACCCTGATCGCCCTCGGCCTGGGCATTCTGTGCATTGTCAGCATCGTGCTGGAGATGACCTGGCTGCAGTCGTACAAGGAGAACCTCGACCTCGGTCTGGTGAAGAATGCCGAGAATGCACGTCTGATCCTCGGCACCCTGGTCGCGGGCGTCATTTCGCTGATGGTATTCAGCTTCTCGATGGTGATGGTGGTGCTCAATTCCGCCGCCTCGTCACTGTCACCGCGGGTGATTCCGGGACTGATCAGCAGCCGCAGCCATCAAGTGGTGCTGGGCGTCTACCTCGGCACCATCATCAACTCGCTGATGCTCATCTCCACCATTCAGGAGGGCGACGACATCAACGTGCCCAGCCTGGGGATATTCTTCGCCCTGGGCCTGGGGATCGTCTGCCTGTGCCTGTTCGTCTATTTCATCCGCTCCATCTCACTGTCAATCCAGGTGGATTTCATCCTGGGTCGCGTCTACAAGCAGACGCTGGTGCAGCTCCAGCAGCGTCGCGAGCGGCAGGAACTGCACCCGGCGGCCGACTGGCCGAACGAAAGCGCCTGGGTGACGATATGCGCCCGACGTTCCGGCTATTTCAAGGCATTGAACACGTCCGCGGCGCTGGCGCTGCTGGAAGAGCAGGATGCGCGTATGACCGTGCAGGTGCACTACGGCTTCTTCGTGATGCCCGGACACCCGCTGATACGGCTGGATCAGCCAATGGATGAGCGTTGCGTGGAGCAATTGCTCGACTGCTTCGATTTCTATGTCGAGGAATATGCGCATCGGCACTTCTTCTTCGGCTACAAGCAGATCATCGAGATCGCCGTGCGCGCACTGAGCCCCGGCATCAATGACCCTGGCACGGCGATCAAGGCAATCGACATGATGGCTGCACTGTTCGCTGAACGCATGAACCTGCCGGATCATGACGTCGCCCCCGAGCAAGGCAAGCCACGCATCTACTTTCGCGAGCTGGACCTGCACCACATGCTGCAAATGGCCTTCGGTCCGCTACGCAGCTATGGCCGCAGCGATCTTCAGGTATTGCTGACACTGCTTCAGGCCTGCAAGAACCTGCTGTACTGCGCCCCCGATATTGAAAGCGAACGGGTGCTGCTACGCCATGCAAAGGCAATCGTGGAACAGGCGGAAGGTTCGCTGGAAGGCGCACTGGATCGGGCCGCAGTAGCCGAAGCTGTACAGCTGCTGAACCAGGCCGTATGTCATGCCGAGCCGTTGCAGAACAGTCTCATGCGGGAATCCTGAGCGCTTATCGCTGCCCAAGCAGTCGGCAAGCCAGTACCCTTTTCATCCAGAAACCCCGCTCGCCACACCCCCGTACACCTCATCTGGCTCATCCAGCAGTCGACTCGCTGGAGGCGCCGCAACTTGCTTTCGGTAATTCAGTTACCTAGGGTGTCGTTAATGAAGTCCTTGATCGCTCCCATCGGTTCGCTGCTCGCCGGCGTCGCCCTGCTCCTGCTGGGCCACGGCCTGCTCAATACTCTGCTGACGCTGCGCGGGGTGGCCGAAGGCTACTCGACGGGCATGATTGGCCTGTTGATGTCCGCCTATTTCGCCGGCTTCCTGGTCGGCACCTGGCTCGCGCCGTCACTGATCCGCCGCATCGGCCATATCCGCACTTTTTCCTTCTACGCGGCGCTCGCCGCCACCGTCGTGCTGCTGCACGTGATGATCGTCAACCCCTGGGTTTGGCTGGTACTGCGCCTGATGTACGGCATCGCTCTGGTGACGCTGTACATGGTCATAGAAAGTTGGCTCAACGCCCAGGTCAGCGGCGAAAAACGCGGCCAGGTCTTCGCCATTTACATGGCGGTCAACCTGGGCGCGCTGGCCGCTGCCCAGCAGTTGCTGAGCCTCGACAGCCCAATGGAATTCACCCTCTTCGCGATCGCAACCATGCTCATCGGTGGCGCCATGATGCCGATTACCCTGACCCGCCAGCCACAGCCGGCCCAGCCGGACGTGCCGCCCACCGATCTGCTGCAACTGGCGCGTATCGCGCCCATGCCGCTGATGGCGGCGGGTATCTCGGGGCTCGCGCTGGGTGGGTTCTGGGGCCTGGCGCCGGTCTATGCCGGCGAAGTGGGCTTCGATGCCGCCGGCATCGGCCTGATGATGAGCGTGACCATTCTTGGCGGTGCGGTCCTGCAGTGGCCCATCGGGCTCTTCTCGGACCGCCATGAACGGCGCGTCGTACTGCTCTGGGTCGTGGCATTCGCGGCGCTGCTCGCCGCGGCCATGGCGCTTTTCAGTGCGGGCCCGCTGCTGCTCGGCCTGATGTTCGTCTGGGGCGGCCTGGCCTTTTCCATCTACTCCATCGCGGTGGCGCAGATGGTGGACCATCTGCAACCGGACGAGATCCTCTCGGGGTCCAGCGGCCTGCTGCTGGCCAACGGCTTTGGCGCCGCATTCGGCCCGGTGATCGCCGGCGGACTGATGCACCTGGCCGGGCCGGTGGCGCTGCCGCTGTTCTTCGCGGTCACGCTCGGCATCCTGGCCTGCTATGCCTTCTACCGGCCGCGCAGGGTCATGGATCTGGTGAGCGAACCCCACGGCCACTTCACGCCGATGCTGCGGACCAGCCCCACCGTCATGGAGCTGATGCCCGATGCGCCGGAAGTGACCGTCCAAGAGTCGGCCACCGAGGACGAGCTGGACGACATGCCAGCAGCCGAGCCAGAGTCGGAAACAGAAACAGAAACAGAAACAGAGCCGGAGCCACGCACAGGCACCTGATTACGGTCTCTGAAGCATCAGAAGTCCACACGGCCTCGCCCGGTCTTGATCGCACCCCGCTTGGTCTTGCCCTCCAGCCTGCGTTTCTTCGAGGCAAGGGTCGGGCGTGTCGGCCGGCGAGTTTTCTCCACCTTGGTCGCACTGCGAATCAGCTCCACCAAGCGTTCCAGCGCATCGGCGCGGTTCTGCTCCTGGGTTCGATACTGCTGGGCCTTGAGGATGATCACGCCATCAGCGGTAATGCGGCTGTCGCGCAACCCCAGCAGCCGCTCCTTGTAGAAAACCGGCAGCGATGATGCGTTGATATCGAAGCGCAGATGCACGGCGCTCGAAACCTTGTTGACGTTCTGCCCGCCGGCACCCTGCGCGCGGATCGCGGTCAGTTCGACCTCGCTGTCAGGCAGGTGCACGGTGTTTGAAATTTCCAGCATTGCAGGCCTTCATTGCAGATGGATGGGCTGCGGCATTGTCTTGTGCTCCGGCTATCGCCGACACGCTTTCACATGATTTCCCGCCAACATGTTCGGGCGCTTCAGCTAATGTGTCAGCCCGACGTAACAGGACCCATCCATGGACTCGATCACCCAGGCCCTGCTGGGCGCCAGTGTACAGGCCTCGCTGCTCGGTCGCTGGCAGGGCCGCAAGGCATTGCTGTATGGCGCAATGCTCGGAACCCTGCCCGATCTCGATGTGGTTATCAATTACGGCGATGCCGTAGCCAACATGACCTACCACCGCGGCTTCAGCCATTCGCTGTTCGTGCTCAGCCTGGTCGCCGTGGTCCTGACATGGCTGGCACGACGAATACGGCCCCACCCAGACTATTCGGCCATGCGCCTGTTTTTCACCCTCTGGCTGGTGCTCATCACTCATGTGACGCTGGATGCCTTTACCAGTTACGGCACCCAGCTGTTCTGGCCCTTGCAGACAACACCCGTCGCCTGGTCCAGCGTATTCATCATCGATCCGCTGTATAGCGTGCCCCTGCTGCTGGGCGTACTGGCCGGGGCGATCCTTGGCTTGCAAGGCCGTACGCCACGCTGGCCCGCGCTCGCCCTGCTGCTGTCATCGCTGTACCTGGGCTTCACCCTGGCCGGCAAGCAGATGACGGAAAACCGGGTTGAAACAGCGCTGGCCAGCATGAGCATCCAGCCTGAGCGGACATTCATCACCCCTACGCCGTTCAATAGCCTGCTGTGGCGCGCCATCGTGGTGGACGGTGACGACTACTACGAAACCCTGGTGAGCTGGTTCGACAACAGTCCGCCACAGCTGGTGCGCCTGCCCCGTAGTGCTGAGCTTGCCAACCTTCTCGCCGACTCGCCGCAGCATGCCCGCCTGCGCTGGTTCAGCAATGGCGTGTTGCGTTACGACGAAGTAAACGATCAGATTCTGGTAACGGACCTGCGACTGGGCATGACCGGGTTTCATCCGTTCCGCTTCGCTTTGGCCGAACGCAACGGCGAAAGCTGGCGGCTTATACCCCATGTGGAACGACTACCCGCCGAGCGCGGTGACCTCGACCGTCTCAAACAGATCTGGCAGCGCATCTGGCAGCAGCACCCCGGTCTGCCGCTGGCCGAGTGGGCGGCAGACCTGGATAAACGCTAGGGTCTGTTCCCGTTAGCTGTTGCAGGTACTTGAGGTGTGCAGAACCTTCAGTGGGAGCGGCTTCAGCCGCGAATTCGCGGATAAATCCGCTCCCACAAAAACAGGCTTGCTCCACCAACACGTAACCGGGACATAGCCAACGGGATCCTAGTCATCAACTTTCGGAGCCTGCGACCCGCGATGGTGCTGGCCTGTAGGAGTGGGCCGCGCCTACGAACAGGACCTGCACCAGGCGTGGCCTTAAATTCGGCCCAACAGTCAGGTGCGGAAATGCCTCACCAAGCCTTGCAGCTCGACGCCCAGGCGCGCCAGCTCAGCGCTGGCGGCGGCGGTCTGTTCGCTGGCGCTGGCGCTCTGCTCGCCGATATCGTGCACCCGCGTCACGCTTTCAGAAATATTTTCCGCCACGGCGCTCTGCTCTTCGGCGGCAGCGGCGATCTGCTGGTTCATCTGCTCGATGGTGGAAACCGACTCGGTGATGCGCCCCAGCGCCGCGCCAGCCTCCTGGGCGAGCTCAACGGTGCGTTGGGTCAGGTCTCTGCTGCTCTGCATCTGCTCCACCGCCTGCTTGGCAACGCGTTGCAGATTGCCAATCAGGCCTTCGATTTCCTCGGTCGAATCGTGAGTACGGCGTGCCAGAGCACGCACTTCATCGGCCACCACGGCAAAGCCGCGGCCCTGCTCGCCGGCACGCGCCGCCTCGATGGCGGCGTTGAGCGCCAGCAGATTGGTCTGCTCGGCGACCGCGCGAATGACTTCCAGAACGCTGCCGATGCGCCCACTTTCGGCGTGCAACGCCTCGATGGCATTGGTTGACTGTTCAACCTCAACGGCAAGATTACCGACCTGCACCACGGCGTCCTGCACCACCAGATCGCCCTGACGCGCCTGCCGGTCGGCTTCGCCTGCCGCCAGTGAAGCCTGCTCGGCGTTCTGCGCCACCTCCTGCACGGTGGCCGACATTTCGTGCATGGCGGTCACTACCTGTTCGGTTTCGAGACGCTGGTTCTGCACACCGGCACTGGTCTGGGCAGTAACTGACGAAAGCTGCTCAGCAGCCGTGGCGATCTGTCCGATTCCGCCGCCGATGCGCCCGATCAGCGTGCGCAGGCTTTGCGTCATGTCGCTCATGGCCTGCTGGAGCTGACCCAGTTCATCCTGGCGGGTAACCCTCTGCGTCTGAGTCAGATCCCCGCCCGCGACCTGCTGAGCCAGCTGCACGGTGTAGCGCAGCGGCACCACGATCATGCGCGTGATCAACATGGCAGCGGCCATCCCGATCAGCACCGCCAGAGCGGTAATGACCGTCAACATCAGAAAGGCATTGCTGCGCTGGGTCTGCATGGCCCCTGTCGCCTGCGCCAACGCCTGGTCGGCGGCGTCGAGGATTCGCTGAGCCTGATTCTGCATCGCCTGTTCCAGCGCGATCCGCGTACCACGGTTGCCGCGAAACTCGGTAAACGCCTTTTCATAGTTACCGATGGCCGTCAGCGCGCCGTTCATCGTGGCCTGCTGTTCTTCGTTGAGCCAGCGCTGGAGACCATCTCCGATACTTTTCACCTCGGCGTAGGCCTCGTTCCAGCTATCGACCGCCGCCTGGGAGCTGTTGCCGATGAACATGCTCTCGAAGGTACGCAGGTCGAGAATGCGCTTGGTCAGGCCCGAAGTCGCCTCGGCGACAGTCAGCGGATCGCTGCCCTGCAAACGCTCGCCTTCGATGCGCAGCAGCCGAACAGCGTCATACATACTGAGCTCGATGAACTCGAATTCCTCTCGGCTCGACTGTGCCGCCTCGTCCATGTGCTCGCGCAGCTGCGCGCCCCGGTCGATCAGAAAGCCGTATTCGTTGAACTGCGTGGCATAGAGTTCGGCATCGCTGCGAATCTGCCGCAACTGCGCCTGTTCAGCGCTTGTGGACAGCGCTTCCAGCTCGATCAGTTCCTGTTTGAGTCGGTCCAGCGTGCCGCGCAAGGCTTCAGCGGACGCTGCCTGTCGGGTCAGAGCGTAATCACGCTCCTGGCCACGGGCATCAAGAATCGCGGCATTGATGCGTGAAAGCTGGTTCATCTGCGCAGCGCGGGTGAGGATGGAATCCACCGCGTAAAAACCGGTGCCAGCAACACCCAGAGTCAGCAAAAGGACCATGGCAAAACCGAACAGCAGCTTTTTGCCCACGGAAAAGTTGGCGAAGATATCCACGGATTGCATCAGAAAAGCCCTACAAATGGGGTATTACGAAGTCGCCGGGGGGGTTGCGACTGGAGCGAGGGCGAAATCATAGCCTTTTAGTCGGTCATTGGCAGCAAAACGTCAACAATCCATCGCCATAAATCAGACAAAGTGCATGCTCACACTGCGTTCAGTGGCTCAGTGCTGCTGCAAATGCCCATAGAGCCGCGCATAAAGCCCACCCTCGGCGATCAACTGCAGATGCTCGCCCTGCTCGGCGATCCGCCCGTCGTCGAACACCAACACCCGGTCGGCCTGCTTCACCGCCGACAGCCGGTGGGCAATGATCAGGGTCGTGCGACCCTTGAGGAAGCGGTTCAGTCCCTGATGCAGGGCATATTCGGTGGCACTGTCCAGCGCCGAAGTCGCCTCGTCGAGGATCACCACGCTTGGCTCGGCGAGGATCATCCGTGCCACGGCCAGCCGCTGTCGCTGGCCGCCCGACAGGCGCACGCCAGAGCGCCCGACCACGCTGTCCAGCCCAGCGGGCAATTGGCGAATGGTGTCTGCCAGCTGGGCGATGTCCAGCGCTTCCCAGCAAGCCTGATCGTCACGTTCGCGGCCCATCAACAGGTTGGCTCGCACCGTATCGTTGAACAACGCCGGATGTTGCAAGACCACCGCCACATGTTCGCGCACGGTATCCAGCCCGATCTGCTCGAGCGTGGCATCGCCATAGCGAATCTCGCCTGTCTGAGCGCGATACAGCCCCAGCAGCAATTGCACCAGGGTGCTTTTGCCGCCACCGCTGGCGCCGACGATGGCGACCTTCTCGCCGGGTGCGATACTCAAGTCCAGACCTTCCAGCACCGGCTCGTCCTGATAGGAAAAACTCAGGCCGCGCACTTCGATACCCACCGTGCGACCCGCCGCGAAGGGGTTGCGACCACCTTCGTATTGCGGTTCGTCAGCCCGTGCCAGCAACTGGTTGATTCGCGTCAGCGCGCCACCGGCGGCATAGAAGGCGTATTGCAGGCTGAGCAGTTGCTCAACCGGTCCGATCATGAACCACAGATAGCTGAACACCGCCAGCATCTGCCCGATGGACAGGTCCGAGAGCAGCACGGTGATCATCGCGGCAGCACGGAACACGTCGATGCCGAATTGGAACAACAGACCGCTGGCGCGATTGGAGGCATCGGTTTTCCACTGCGAGGCCACGGCATGATCGCGCACCTCACGGGCCTTGTGCCCCAGCCGCCCGAGGAAGAATCCCTGGCGGTTGCCGGCGCGCACTTCCTGAATCGCATCCAGGGTTTCGGTGAGCGCCTGGGTGAAGCGCGAGGTGCTGTCGTTTTCCAGTTTTTTCAGATGCTTGACGCGCTTGCCCAGCTGCACCGTGGCATAGATCACCAGCGGATTGAACAGCAGGATCAGCAGCGCCAGCTGCCAGTGCATCCACAGCAGGATCGCCGCCGTGCCGGCAATCGACAGAATCGCCACCAGCAGGCGGCTAAGGGTTTCACCGATGAATTTGTCGATGGTTTCCAGATCGGTGACCAGATGCGCCGCCACCGTACCGCCGCCGAGGCTTTCGTATTCGGCCAGGGCGATACGCTTGAGACGTTCGATCAGGCGGATGCGTATCCGGTAGACGATGTCCTTCGACAGCCGTGCGAACAGCCGCGCCTGCAACACGTTGAACACCAGCGCAGAGCCTCGCAGCAACAGCGTCAGGCAGAGCATCAGGCCGATATAGCCAAGCGCCGTCTGCCACTCGGCTGGCAGGAAGCGATCCATGATCTGCAGCGCCGTATTGCCGTCGCCAAGCAGCACTTCATCAACCAGCAGCGGCAGCAACAAGGGAATCGGCACGCTGCTGAGGGTCGCCAACACGGCAACCAGATTGGCCAGGATCAACGCCTTGCGGTGGTGCAGCGCGAGACGGCGGATTTCCGCCCAGCTGAGCTGGTCAGGCATGCGCGTTGCGCTCCAGCCAGCGCGCCAGCAACGGACTCAGCGCTGCCAGGGGCTGGTAGCCATTATTCAGCAACGCCAATTGGCCATCGTGTTCGGCGAGCAAGGTGGGAAAGCCTGCGATGCCAAGATTGCACGCCCAGTCGAAATCGGCGACGGTCGCATCGCGAATGGCCTGGGAGTCGAAACGGTCGGAAAACTCGCCACGCGGCAACCCTACGGATTCGGCCAGTCCCACCAGCTGCTGCGGCAGGGTGACGTCACAGCGCTCCACGTAGAAGGCCTGCTGGATACGCAGCGCCAACGGCCAGACGCTCTGCTCATCGAGGACACGCGCTGCCACCAGCGCCCGACAGGCGGGCTCGGTGTCGTAGATCAGCCCGTCGGGCAAGCCCTGCTCAAGATCGAAGGGTTGCGCGCTGGCTTCATGAACCGCGCGCCAATAGGACAGCGTGCGCTCGCGTCCGGCGCTGTCCATGACCAGGCGTTCGCGGCGCAGGCCGCCAACCACCAGCTGCATCCCGACGCCACAGGCGCGCGCCTGCTCCGCCAAAGCTTGCGCCACCGGCGCAAACCCCCAGCACCAGGAGCACATGGGGTCCATTACATAGATCAGTCGGGTGCTCATCAGCGCTCCTGAATCGGTGCTGTCACACACCCTGTTTGCGGTAGTTGTGACCGATGGGATGTGGCTGGTTGCGTTCGAGCGCCAGCTCGATCTGTTTTTGCCGTTCACGTGCGCTGGTGCGGGTTTTCTCGCTCAGCGTATTCCAGCAATGCGGGCAACTGATACCGGGAACGTAGTGCTCGGACTCGCGCTCCTGCGCCGAAACAGGCGTGCGGCAGGCATGACACTGGGCGAAATCGCCCTTGCCGAGATCGTGGCGCACGGTCACCCGGTTGTCGAACACATAACAGTCGCCGCGCCAGCGAGTCTCGTCCTCGGGCACCTCCTCCAGGTATTTGAGGATGCCGCCCTTGAGGTGGTAGACCTCCTCGAAGCCCTCGCCCAGCATGTAGCTCGACGCCTTCTCGCAGCGAATACCGCCGGTGCAGAACATCGCCACCTTCTTGTGTTTGGCCGGGTCGTAATGCGCCTTGATGTACTCGGGAAACTCGCGAAAGGATTGGGTCTGCGGATCGATCGCACCCTCGAAGGTGCCGATCGCCACTTCGTAGTCGTTGCGGGTGTCGATCAGCAGCACTTCGGGGTCGTCGATCAGTGCGTTCCAATCCTTGGGTTCGACATAGGTGCCGACGCGCCGGTTGGGGTCGACACCCGGCACGCCGAGGGTGACGATCTCCTTTTTCAGCTTGACCTTGGTGCGATAGAACGGCGGTTCGTCGCAGCGGGATTCCTTGTGGTCGATATCAGCCAGGCGCGGATCGGTGCCGAACCAGGCCAGCAGCGCATCGATACCTTCGCGGCTACCTGCAACGGTACCGTTGATGCCTTCCTCGGCGAGCAGCAGCGTGCCCTTGATACCGTTGGCTTCGAGGACGGCAAGCAGCGGCTCACGCAACGCGACGTAGTCCGGCAAAGAGACGAACTTGTACAGCGCCGCGACGACGATTTTCTGGGTCATGAGGGATATTTCTCCAGTGGTCACCCTCGTAAAGGGCGGACCGGTAAAAGCGATTTCCAGCGGGTAGTCGAACGGGGCGAAGTTTACCTGTGGGAGCGGATTTATCCGCGAATATCGCGGCTGAAGCCGCTCCCACAAAAACAGGCCTGCTCGGCCTCAGCGCCCAACGACTATTTACTTATGCCCACCAGCACAGACGGGTGAAGCCGGCACCACGCTCTGTTGCTGCCATTCTTCCGGCGTGTAGGTGTGCAGCGCCAGGGCATGGATCTGCTGCATCAGTTCGCCCATTGCCGCATAAGCCTTCTGGTGACGCTTGACGGCGTTCAGGCCGGCAAACTGCTGGCTGACAATCACCGCCTTGTAGTGGGTTTCCTGCCCCCGGCTGTGCATATGGCTTTCATCAAGCACCTGCAGATGCTCGGGTTGCAGCGCCTGCAGGGCGTTTTCAATCATGTTCAGTCTGGTCATGCCTGGCTAACTCCGTCAGGGCTTCTTCTGGGTATCGAGTTCGGCGGTCATTTCGGCCAGCAGCTTGTTCACCTGAGGCACGGCGTTTTCCAGCCTGGCCTGGGTCAGCTGTGCCGAGCGCGCGTTGAGTTGCGGCAACCTGGCCAGCACTTTCTTGCCCAGTTCGGAAGCATAGAATTCATTCAACTCGGCCAGCTCCTGCTCGCTGAACACTTCGCTGTAGAGTGCTATCAACTCTGGCTTGAGCTTGTCCCAGCCGATCTCCCGGTCAAGCACGGCATCGGCCTTGGACTGGTAGCTTTCCAGCAGGGCGCGCTTGCTTTCCGGTGCCTGCGTCTGGGCAAAGCGCTCGGCAAATCCCTGCTGGACCTGTGCATAGATCGGCACGGTCAGGCGATTGGCGCTGACCAGTTCAAGGAATCGCTCGGCCCGAGCGGCGTGGCCGGCATCGTCGGCGCTGACCTGCACGCTGAAGAGTGCCAGCGACAAGGCACTGCAAAGGCCGGCTATACGAAGAAAGTGCATTGAGTAATCCTTGGTGGGCGATAGATGAGCCTTAGTGGACACATTCTGCGCGCGGAGTTCCAATCACTCAAGGAACAGCAGGCCAGCCGATTGAACCCGTGCCGGTTCCGGGCGACCTAATGAGCTAGATACCATCATTCTCAATGGAGTACGGCATGACCCGCACCGAAACCGACAGCCTTGGCCCCGTGGAAGTACCGGAACAGGCCTACTGGGGCGCTCAGACCCAGCGTTCGTTGAGCAACTTTGCCATCGGTGACCAGCGCATGCCCCTGGCCGTCTGCCACGCCCTGGCGTTGATCAAGAAAGCAGCCGCGCGGGTCAACGACCGTATCGGAGATTTGCCACCCGATATCGCCCGTCTGATCGAACAGGCCGCCGACGAGGTTCTCCACGGCCAGCATGACGACCAGTTTCCCCTGGTGGTCTGGCAGACTGGCAGCGGCACCCAGAGCAACATGAACGTCAACGAAGTGATAGCCGGTCGCGCCAACGAACTGGCCGGCGGCACCCGCGGCGGCAAGAGCCCGGTGCACCCCAACGATCACGTCAATCGCGCGCAGAGTTCCAACGACTGCTTCCCCACCGCCATGCACATCGCGACCGCCCGGGCGATCCATGACCAACTGCTGCCGGCCATCGCCGAGCTGTCCGGCGGACTGGCCGAGCAGGCGGCGCGCCATGGCAAGCTGGTCAAGACCGGACGCACCCACATGATGGATGCCACACCTGTCACCTTCGGCCAGGAGTTGTCGGCGTTCGTTGCGCAACTTGACATCGCCGAGCGCGCCATTCGCCAGACACTGCCGGCGGTGCTCGAACTGGCCCAGGGCGGTACCGCAGTCGGCACCGGACTCAACGCTCCACACGGCTTTGCCGACGCCATCGCAGCGGAACTGGCCGCGCTCTCGGGACTGCCTTTCATCTCGGCGCCGAACAAGTTCGCTGCGCTGTCCGGCCATGAACCGCTGGTGGCGCTCTCCGGCGCACTCAAGACCCTTGCCGTGGCGCTGATGAAGATCGCCAACGACCTGCGCCTGCTCGGCTCCGGCCCACGCGGGGGGTTTGCCGAAGTGCGTCTGCCCGCCAACGAGCCGGGTAGCTCGATCATGCCCGGCAAGGTCAACCCGACCCAGTGCGAAGCGCTGTCGATGCTCGCCTGTCAGGTCATGGGCAACGACGTGACCATCGGTTTTGCCGCCAGCCAGGGGCATCTGCAGCTGAACGTGTTCAAGCCGGTGATCATCCACAACCTGCTGGAATCGATCCGCCTGCTGGCCGATGGCTGCCGCAACTTCAACAGCCACTGCATCAGCGGCATGGAACCAGACGCCGAGCGCATGGCCGAGCACCTGGAGCGCGGCCTGATGCTGGTGACGGCGCTCAACCCCCACATCGGCTACGACAAGGCCGCGGAAATCGCCAAGAAAGCCTATGCCGAAGGCAGCACCCTGCGTGAAGCGGCGCTGGAGCTGGGCTATCTCAGCGATGAAGAGTTCGATCAATGGGTGCGCCCGGAAACCATGCTGGAACCGGGCTGAGCGATCAGCGTACCGCTTCGAACAGACCCGACGCTCCCATACCGCCGCCCACGCACATGGTCACCACGCCGTAGCGCAGATTGCGCCGCTGCAGCTCGCGAAGCAGGTGGCCCGCCGTGCGCGAACCCGTCATGCCGAAGGGGTGGCCAATGGCGATGGAGCCGCCGTTGACGTTAAATTTCTCGTTGTCTATTTCCAGCCGATCGCGGCAGTACAGGCACTGAGAGGCAAAAGCTTCATTGAGCTCCCACAGGTCGATGTCCGCCACTTGAAGGCCCGCGGCCTTGAGCAGCTTGGGCACCGAGAAGACCGGGCCTATGCCCATTTCCTCCGGCTCGCAGCCGGCGACGGTGAAGCCACGGAAGAACGCCCGAGGCTTGAGACCGAGTTCGATGGCCTTGTCCAGGCTCATCACCAGCGTCATGGAGGCACCATCGGACAGCTGTGAGGCGTTACCGGCAGTGACGGAGCCGTCCTCGGCGAACACCGGCTTCAGGCCCGAGAGGTTCTCAAGCGTGGTATCCGGGCGGTTGCAATCGTCACGGTCGACCACGCCTTCGTGCTCGGTACGCTCGCCGGTCTGCTTGTCTTCGGTGAAGTAGCGAACGCTCATCGGCACGATCTCGTCGCCGAACAGCCCTTGCGCCTGGGCCCGCGCGGTGCGCTGCTGGCTTTGCAGCGCATAGATGTCCTGCTGCTCGCGCGTGACGCTGTAACGACGCGCAACTAGCTCGGCCGTCTGGCCCATGCTGTGATAGATGCCCGGCACCTGTGCCTGGATGATCGGGTTGTACAGATGGTCGGTGTTCTGGCTTTTGGCCGTCAGGGTAATGGATTCGACCCCACCGGCAACGATCACGTCGCTACAGCCGGAAGCGATCTGATTGGCTGCGATGGCAATGGCCTGCAGGCCCGAAGAGCAGTAGCGGTTCAGGGTCATGCCTGGGCAGGCGATGCCCAGGCGGGACAACACGGCCACGTTACGCCCGATGTTGTAACCCTGCGCGCCTTCGTTGGAGCCGGCGCCGACGATGCAGTCATCCACCCGCGCGGGGTCCAGGTCGTTGCGCGACAGCAGCGCGTTCACACAATGGGCTGCCATGTCATCCGGACGGGTCATATTGAACTTGCCGCGAAACGACTTGGCCAGACCGGTCCGCACGCTGTCGACAATCACTACTTCACCCATGGCATACCTCAGGGATCTTGTTGTTGAAGATATCCCCGAGAATAGTGGCGACAACGCGACCAGCGCGACGACCATTCAGGCCGCATATGCACGGCCATGGTCCGACAGGACTAGTTGGCGATAGCGGCTTCCAGCGCCTCGTTGAGCGTGCGCAGCACCTTGATCCGGGCAAAGCGCTTGTCGTTGGCTTCCACCAGCGTCCAGGGCGCAATTTCGGTGCTGGTGCGGTCGACCATGTCTGTCACCGCATTGCCGTATTCATCCCACTTCTCGCGATTGCGCCAATCTTCCTCGGTGATCTTGAAGCGTTTGTGCGGGATGGTTTCGCGTTCCCTGAACCGCTCCAGCTGAGTCTGCTTGTCGATGGACAGCCAGAACTTGACCACCACCACACCGGCGTCGATCAATTGTTCCTCGAAATCGTTGATCTCGTTGTAAGCCCGCAGCCATTCATCCGCCGAGCAGAAACCCTCGACCCGCTCGACCAGCACGCGGCCATACCATGAACGGTCGAAGATGGTGAACTGTCCTCGCGCCGGAACCCCACGCCAGAAGCGCCAGAGCCAGGGCTTGGCCCGCTCGTCCTCGCTGGGAGCGGCCACCTGCACGGTGCGGTACAGACGCGGGTCCAGCGCACCAGTGATGCGACGGATGGCACTGCCCTTGCCGGCTGCGTCATGCCCCTCGAAAAGCGCCAGCACGCCACGCTTGCGCAGACGGCGATCACGCAGCAAGCGGGAAAGACGCGCCTGCTCGTCGGCCAGTTGTTGCTTATAAGCATCCTTGTCGAGCTTCTGCGAGAGATCCAGGCTACCGAGCAGGCTGATCTGATTCATGCTCATGTCCGCCTCGACCGGCGCGGAATGCGGCGCCACGGCATGACCATCGACTGCATCCAGCGCCGCATTCAGACCACCGAGCAACAGACGCCCGGCAATCAGGCTGCGGTAGCGCTCATCCGCCCCCTCGATCACATACCAGGGTGCGAAATTCCGGCTACTGCGACGCAGGATCAGTTCGCCATGCTGCACGAACTTGTCGTAAGTCTTGGACTGCTGCCAATCCAGTGGGCTGATGCGCCAGCTATGCAGCGGATCGTCCTTGAGCGAATCAAGGCGCTTGAGCATGCGGTCCTTGGACAGGTGAAACCAGAACTTGAAGATCAACACACCTTCGTCGCAGAGCATGCGTTCCAGACGCTGCGCACGACCGATGGCCAGTTCCAGATCAACCTTGCGCGTGCGGCCATGCACGCGGTCTTCAAGCATCTTGCTGTACCAGTTGCCGAAGAAAATGCCGGTCTGCCCCTTCGCCGGCAGACGTCGCCAGTAGCGCCAGGCGGACGGACGCGCAAGTTCCTCGTCAGTCGGCACGTCGAAGCTGTCAACACGAATCAGGCGTGGGTCCATCCATTCATTGAGCAGCTTGATCGTCTCGCCCTTGCCCGCGCCTTCAATCCCGTTGATCAGGATAAGCACCGGAAAGCGCGCCTGTTCCCGAAGACGATTCTGGGCATTGAGCAAGGCTTCGCGCAGGATCGGCACTTCAGCGTCGTAGGTGGCCTTGTCGATGCTGTGACCGATTTCTGCAGACTCGAACATCGCATTCTCCAGCGTTGTTGCATTGATTTGAGGGTAGGCCTATGCCCGACAGTGGCCAAGTATCTCGCAAAAGCGTGGGCCTTAATTGACTGATGGCAGATAGCCGCAAGGTTTCCGGGCACTTGACGCAAAACAGGTTGCGACAAAGCGCGCCCGCAGTGCGTTTCGGTGGCTGCTAGAATCGCGCACCTCGATTTCCAGGACACCGCCATGCCCGCCGACACGCCGACGCCTCTGCAGCACGCCGAACTCGACTGGGACGCCAATGGCCAGCCTCAATCGCGCCGCTACAGTGACGTCTATTTTTCGCGCGCCTCAGGGCTTGCCGAAACGGCACATGTGTTCCTGCAACCGAACCGACTGGCCGAGCGCTTCGCCGCTCTGGAGAAGGGGCAGCGGCTGGTCATCGGCGAGACAGGCTTTGGCACCGGGCTGAATTTCCTCTGTGCCTGGCGGCTCTTCGAGCAGCAGGCGCAGGCCGGCACTTACCTGCATTTTGTCAGCGTGGAAAAGCACCCGCTCAAGCCCGAAGACCTGCAACGGGCGCTGGCCTTGTGGCCGGAGTTGGACGGCCATGCGCAGCAGTTACTGGAGCAGTACGTGGCGGTGAATCCGGGCTTCCAGCAATTTCGCTTCGGCCCTATCACTCTGACCCTGATGGTGGGCGACGCGCTGGAGTGCCTGAGCAGCCTGGACGCCAGAATCGATGCCTGGTTCCTCGACGGCTTCGCCCCGGCCAAGAACCCGGACATGTGGCAACCGGAGCTGTTCACCCAACTGGCGCGCCTGTCGGCACCGGACGCAACCCTGGCCACCTTCACCAGCGCCGGCGTCGTTCGCCGCGGCTTGCTGATGGCGGGGTTCGAGGTGGAGCGCATCCCCGGTTTCGGGCAAAAACGCGAAAGCCTGCAGGGGCGCTTTGATACCCAGGTGTCGCGGCCCGAAAAACCCTGGTTTGCCCGCCCCGGCTTCAACCCGGCGCAACGCAAGGCACTGGTAATTGGCGCAGGACTGGCCGGCTGCGCCAGTGCCGCCAGCCTGGCCGCAAGGGGTTGGCAAGTGTCGCTACTGGAGCGCCACGCAGAGATTGCCGAGGAAGGTTCGGGCAATCCCCAGGGCGTGCTTTATCTCAAACTCTCGGCGCACGGTACGGCACTTTCACAGCTGGTGCTCAGCGGCTTCGGCTACACCCGCCGGTTGCTGCGCAATCTGCAGCAGGGGCGGGACTGGGACGCCTGCGGGGTCTTGCAGATCGCCTTCGATGACAAGGAAGCCGAGCGTCAGGCCGAGCTGGCCAGCGTGTTTCCAGCAACGCTGCTGCACCGGCTCGATTGCGCCCAGGCCGAACAACTGGCCGGCGTCGAGCTGCGCAATGGCGGCCTGTTCTACCCGGATGCCGGCTGGGCGCACCCTCCTGCGCTCTGTCGCTGGCTGATCAAGGACCCGGCCATCAAACTGCTCAAGCATTGCAATCCCGTCGAGTTGCGGCGCAACGGCGAGCTGTGGCAGGCAATTGCGGACGGCGCGGTGCTGGCTGAAGCTCCCGTAGTCGTCCTTGCCGGCGCGGCGGATGTGGCTCGTTTCGAGCAGAGCGCCTGGCTTCCGCTCAAGCGCATTCGCGGGCAAATCACCGGCCTGCCGATGACCGGAAAGAGCAGCGCCCTGCGTACCGTGCTTTGCGCCAAGGGCTATGTCGCGCCCGCACGAGAGGGCCTGCATACCCTGGGCGCGAGCTTCAATTTCGCAGACACTGACCCGGCACCCAGCGCGGTCGAACATCGCGCCAATCTGCAGATGCTGGAAGAAATCTCTGCCAGCCTGTATCAGCGTCTGCAGGCAGACGACTACCAGATCGACCAGTTGCAGGGCCGTGTTGCCATGCGCTGCACCAGCCCCGACTACCTGCCGATCATCGGCCCGCTGGCCGAGGCCACGCTCTTTGCCGACGCCTATGCGGTACTCAGCCGTGACGCCAGGCAGGTGCCGCAAACGCCCTGCCCCTGGCTGGACGGGCTTTACGTCAACACCGCCCATGGCTCGCGCGGCATGATCAGCGCGCCACTGTCCGGCGAGTTGCTCGCCGCCTGGATCGACGGCAACCCTCTACCGGTGCCGCGCGCCATTGCCGAAGCCTGCCATCCCAACCGTTTTCTGCTGCGCAAGTTGATCCGCCGAAACGACTGAAACAACAGTTCTTGCACTGGCTCTCAGGCGCGCTAACATACCCCACCCCGTATAGCGAACTCTGGAAGACCCCATGAAAGCCATCACCCTGCTCAGTCTCGGACTCTTCTCGCTTGCTGCCAGTGCCGAACCCCTCACCCCTGAAGCGCTGCAGCAGGAAGCGAGCGCGCTGATCAAGCCATTTGCCGAACAGCTGCTGGGCACGGTGAAAAAGGCCAAGGCCGAAGGCGGCCCTTCCCAGGCCATCGAAGCCTGCCAGTTGCTGGCGCCGGATATTGCCCGCCAGCACAGCCAGGCGCCTTGGCAGATCGGGCGCACTGCACTGAAAGTACGCAATCCGGATAATACCGCCGACGCCTGGGAACAGCAGGTGCTGGAACACTTTGCCAAGCAGGCCGCTGCCGGCACACCCTTGACCCAGTTGCGCCACGGCGAAGTGGTCGATGGCGAATACCGCTATATGCAAGCCATCGGCACGCAGGCTGATTGCCTTAGCTGCCACGGCGAGAAGATCGAACCGGCTCTGCTTGGCCTGCTCGATACGCGCTATCCCGAGGATCAGGCCCGCGGTTTCCGCGAAGGCGATCTGCGTGGCGCCTTCAGCCTGCGTCGCACCCTGCCGCAATAAGCCTGCGGACCTGGTGTCGCCGGAGTTTCGCTGCTGATCTTGCACTAATCCGCCGCCGCACAGCGTTCAGCCCGGCCCGAAGCGATTCCTTCTCGCCGGGCCGGCTTTGTCGCCCGCACAGCAGTCGGAAAAGCTGAACTTCAATGACCGCCTGCCAGTCACACTCCCCAACGGCTTAACCGGTAAGGAACCTATGTGTGGCATAGCTGGCGAACTTCGCTTTGATAATCAACCGGCGGATCTGGCCGCCGTTGAACGCATCACCCACCACCTGACCTCGCGCGGCCCGGACGCCTGTGGCTTCAATAGTCAGGGGCCGCTTGCGTTCGGTCATCGGCGCCTGAAAATCATGGACTTGTGCGAGGCCTCAGGCCAGCCGATGATCGATTCGGCGCTGGGCCTGTCGATGGTCTTCAACGGTGCGATCTACAACTACCCTGAACTGCGCACCGAGCTTGAAGGGCTGGGCTACCGCTTCTTTTCCGAAGGCGACACCGAGGTACTGCTCAAGGGCTTTCATGCCTGGGGCGAGGCCCTGCTGCCGCGCCTGAACGGCATGTTCGCCTTCGCCATCTGGCAGCGCGATGCGCAGGAACTGTTCATCGCCCGCGACCGGCTCGGCATCAAGCCTTTATACCTGTCGCAAACCGGCGACCGTCTGCGCTTCGCGTCGAGCCTGCCGGCGCTGCTCAAGGGCGGCGATATAGCAGGCGTGCTGAACCCGGTGGCGCTCAATCACTACATGAGCTTTCACGCCGTGGTGCCGGCCCCGGATACGTTGATCGCCGGCATCGAGAAACTGCCACCGGGCACTTTCATGCGGGTCGATGCCCACGGCAAAGCGAGCCAGCACCGCTGGTGGCAACTGCAGTTCGGAGCCCGTGAAGACGAGCAGAACTACAGCTTCGAGGACTGGCAGGAACGTACCCTGGCAGCATTGCGTGATTCCGTGGCGCTGCGCCAGCGGGCGGCGGTAGACGTGGGTGTGCTGTTGTCCGGCGGCGTCGATTCGAGCCTGCTGGTCGGCCTGCTACGTGAAGCCGGTGCGGCAGACAACCTGCTGACTTTCTCCATCGGATTCGAGGATGCCGGTGGCGAGCGCGGCGATGAATTCAAGTATTCCGACCTGATCGCCAGGCACTACCAGACCCGCCATCACCAACTGCGCATTCAGGAAAAAGAAATCCTCGAACAGCTGCCCGCCGCCTTCCAGGCCATGAGCGAGCCGATGGTCAGCCACGACTGCATTGCCTTCTACCTGCTGTCGCGCGAGGTCTCAAGACACTGCAAGGTGGTGCAGAGCGGCCAAGGCGCGGATGAACTGTTCGCCGGCTATCACTGGTATCCACAGGTCGATGGCGCCGAAGACCCGGCGGCGGCTTATCTCGCAGCCTTCCGTGACCGCAGCTATGAGGAGTACGCCGAAACCATGCAAGCGCAATGGGTCAAGGGCGACTTCTCCGGGGATTTCGTGCGTCGGCACTTCGTCCAACCCGGCGCCGATGCGGCAGTGGACAAGGCGCTGCGCATCGACAGCACCGTGATGCTGGTCGACGATCCGGTCAAGCGCGTGGACAACATGACCATGGCCTGGGGCCTGGAAGCGCGCGTGCCGTTCCTCGATCACAATGTTGCCGAGCTTTCGGCGCGCATTCCGGCCAAGTACAAGCTACCCGGTGGCGGTAAATACGTACTCAAGGAAGCCTCACGCAAGGTCATCCCCGCCGAGGTCATCGACCGGCCCAAAGGCTATTTCCCGGTACCCGGTCTAAAACATCTGCAAGGCGTCACCCTGAACTGGGTGCGCGAGCTGCTGACCGACCCAAGCCAGGATCGCGGCCTCTACAACCCGGCCATGCTGGACAGGCTGCTCAACGATCCCGAAGGCCAACTGACGCCGCTGCGCGGCTCCAAACTCTGGCAACTGGCAGCGCTCAACCTGTGGCTGAGCGAACAGGGGCTCTGACCGGCACGGCAAGCGAGGCACACAACTCAAGGAATGCACATGCAGAAGTCTCAAGCATACGGGCAGCGATTGTTGCGCGGACAGGCTCCGACCTACGAACGGCTCCAGGCGCGCCTGGCCGGCGACGGCCAGGCTGAGCAGTCAGGCCCGGTCACGCTGCATTGCGGCTGGGGGCGGATTCTGGTGGGTCATACCTACGCCGAACCGGCGGAGCTGGCCGCGGACCTGCTGGGCGAGCAAGCCGGTGAACGCGACATCGCCCTCTATGTCGCCGCGCCGCATCAGGTGCTCGCCCATGCGCCACAGCAGCTGTTCCTCGACCCCTCCGACACCCTGCGCATCTGGTTCACCGATTACCGCCCGGCACGCCGCAGTTTTCGCGGTTTCAGCATTCGGCGTGCGCAAAGCGAAGCGGACTGGAAGGCAATCAATGGCCTCTACCAGTCACGCGGCATGCTGCCGGTCAATCCCGAGCTGTGTACGCCGCGTGAGAAAGGCGGCCCCGTCTACTGGCTGGCCGAGGACGAAGATTCCGCTCAGGTCATCGGCAGCGTGATGGGCATCAATCACCAGAAGGCCTTCAATGACCCGGAAAACGGCTCCAGCCTCTGGTGCCTGGCGGTTGCGCCCAGCTGCACCCGCCCAGGCGTCGGTGAAGCGCTGGTACGGCACCTGATCGAGCAGTGCATGGGGCGCGGCCTGGCCTATCTGGATCTCTCGGTACTGCACGACAACCATCAGGCCAAAGCGCTCTATGCCAAGCTCGGCTTTCGCGATTTGCAGACCTTTACCGTCAAACGCAAGAACAGCTTCAACCAGCCGCTATTCCTGGGTCCCGGCCCGGAAGCGACGCTCAACCCCTACGCCCGAATCATTGTCGACGAAGCGCGCCGGCGCGGCATCGAGACCAGCATCGATGACGCCGAGGCCGGCCTGTTCACCCTGACCCAGGGCGGTCGCCGGGTGCGTTGTCGCGAATCGCTGTCGGACCTCACCTCAGCCGTGAGCATGACCCTTTGCCAGGACAAGTGCCTGACCCATCGCACCCTGGCGCGTGCCGGCTTGCGCCTGCCAGCCCAGCAGTTGGCGGGCTCAGTCGAAGACAACACCACCTTTTTGCACGAACACGGCAGCGTGGTGGTCAAGCCCGTCGATGGCGAACAGGGCCAAGGGGTATCGGTGGACCTGCGCAGCAGCGACGATGTCGAGGAAGCCATCGTCCGGGCACGCCAGTTCGATCAGCGCGTACTGCTGGAAAGCTACCACCCGGGGCTGGACCTGCGCATTGTGGTGATCGGCTATGAAGTGGTCGCCGCCGCAATTCGCCGACCCGCGGAAGTCGTAGGTGACGGCAGCCGCAGTATCGGCCAGCTGATCGAGACCCAGAGCCGTCGCCGCCAGGCCGCTACAGGCGGTGAAAGCAGCATCCCGCTGGATGATGAAACCCGGCGCTGCCTGCAGGATGCAGGCTACGACTACGACAGCATCCTGCCCTGCGGCCAGCATCTGGTGGTTCGGCGTACCGCCAACCTGCACACCGGCGGCACCCTTGAGGATGTCACCGAGCAACTGCATCCCGAACTGGTAGAAGCCGCCGTACACGCAGCACGCGCACTGGATATTCCGGTGGTTGGGCTGGATCTGCTGATCACGGCGCCAGACCAGCCCGAATACGTTTTCATCGAAGCCAACGAGCGTGTCGGCCTGGCCAACCATCACCCCCAGCCAACCGCCGAGCGTTTTATCGACCTGCTGTTTCCCCTGAGCCACAGCGCCGGCCTGGCCCATTCTCAGCAACCTGAACAGGAGCGCAAGTGACCACCCGAATTCCCGAGCCCGATCTCAACTACCTGCAGCGCGTACTGCTGGAAACCCTCGCAATCCCCAGCCCCACCGGCTTTACCGACACCATTGTGCGTTACGTGGCCGAACGCCTGAAGGAACTGGACATTCCCTTCGAGCTGACCCGGCGCGGCACCATCCGCGCCACGCTCAAGGGACGCCTGGACAGCCCCGACCGCGCCATCGCTGCGCATCTGGACACCATCGGCGCAAGCGTTCGTGAAATCCATGACAGCGGTCGCCTGGGCCTGTCCCCGGTGGGCTGCTGGTCGAGCCGCTTTGCCGAAGGTAGCCGTGTCAGCGTGTTTACCGACGAGGGCGTGATTCGCGGCAGCGTCCTGCCACTGCTCGCCTCGGGGCATGCCTTCAATACCGCTGTCGATACCATGCCCATCAGTTGGGATCATGTCGAACTGCGCCTGGATGCCCGCACTGCAAGCCGTGCCGACACCCAGGCAATAGGCGTCAACGTGGGCGATTTCGTCGCCTTCGATCCAATGCCGGAATTCACCGACAGCGGCTATATCAGTGCGCGCCATCTGGATGACAAGGCCGGCGTGGCCGCCCTGCTGACCGCGCTGAAAGCCGTGGTCGAAAGCGGCCAGGAACTGCCCATCGATTGCCATCCGCTGTTCACCATCACCGAGGAGACCGGCTCCGGCGCGGCAGGTGCGCTGCCCTGGGACGTCAGCGAATTCGTCGGCATCGACATTGCTCCCACGGCCAAGGGCCAGGAATCCAGCGAGCATGCCGTTACAGTCGCCATGCAAGACTCGGGCGGCCCCTACGACTATCACCTGTCGCGACACCTGCTCAAGCTGGCGAGCGCTCAGGATATTCCTGTACGCCGTGATCTGTTCCGCTACTACCACAGCGATGCCCAGTCGGCGATTGCCGCCGGCCACGATATCCGCACGGCATTGCTCGCGTTCGGCTGCGACGCCACCCACGGTTATGAACGTACCCATATCGACAGCCTGACAGCCATGAGCCGGTTGATTTGCGCCTACCTGCTCAGCCCGCCGGTGTTCGCCAGCGACGCTCACGCAGGGAAGCACTCGCTGGAAAACTTCAGTCACCAGCTCGAACACGTGACGCAAATGGAAAACGATACGCGGGTGCCGCCAGTCGACGCGATTCTCGACAGGCCAACGGAGGGCAGGAAGGACACCTGAGCCCGGCTGACGGTATGCTTGCCAACCCGCAGCCCGGCATACCCGCTCCCATGCTCATTCCTTACGACCAGCTCGAACCCGACACCCTGACCCGCCTTATCGAAGATTTCGTGACCCGCGACGGCACCGACAACGGCGACGAAACCCCGCTTGAGACCCGGGTCGAACGGGTGCGTCGGGCGCTGACCAAGGGGACGGCGGTGATCGTCTTCGATGTGGATCATCAGCAATGCCAGCTGGCGCTCAGGCACGAAGTGCCGCGCGAGTGGCTGGACGATTGAGGAAACGTTCAGGACGTAATATAGGGCCGAATTTATTCGGCCTTTGTACGACGCTGGTCGAATAAATTCGACCCTACAGGCTTGAAGACCGGTTCAGCCCAGCACGCCGCCGTCGCGCTCCCAGGCGCAGCGCATACGCAAGTCGCGCTGATGCGGGCTGTGTGAGCCGCTTTCGGTTTCCCAGCGGAAGGTATGCGTGCCGTTGAGTTCGGTTTCGAGATGAACCACCGCGCTGGTCCAATAGAGTTCGTCGAGCAGCGCCTCGAAGTTGCGCACCCACAAGGCCCATTCGTATTCCACCGCCCGATAGCTGGCGCCGAAGTGGATCACCTGGGTCTGGTACAGCCCCTCATCCTGGCAGCAGGAAAACATTTCTCGCCCGATAAAAGGCCAACCCTCTCCCTGCGGCAGGCTGTCCAGCGCGCGAAGGTTGACGGCGCGGCGCAAGCGACACTGCTCGGCATCGGCGGAGGGCCAGCCGCGGATACTGCCGTAGACGATGGATTCAGGCTCCACAGGCTCACTCCAGAGAAAAGCCCGACATGTTCAACCAATTCCCGCCGGCATTCCAGAGCTTGGAGCCTTCAACTCGGGCGTCGCATCGCACAGGGGTGATGCACACCACACTTGCGCCTCAACCCGGTGTCGCGGCCTGGTCGCGGCGCGGCGCCAGGCCCAGCGCCAATACGGACATTGTCGCCGCCATGCACGCAAGCACCAGGAAAGGCCAGCGATAATCACCAGCAAGATCACGCCCCAGACCAGTCAATACCGGCGACAGGCACGCCAGACAATAACCCGTACAAAGCATCATCGCAGTCAGGCGACTCACCGCCAGCGGCGTGCTCGCTTCATACATGGGCAGCACCAGCGACATGGAGAAGGTTCCATTCAGGGCAACTCCCAGCAGCATGCAGATCATCAGCGGCTGAACCTGCGGAATCCAGGCGATCAGCACCAGACAGGCTGTGGCCAGCACACCGCACCCCGCCATCAGCAAGTGCCGCTTGCCGAAACGCTGAGCCAGCCAGGGCAAAGCGAAAGCACTTGGCAAACCGATCAACATGAAACCGCTGAAGAAGGCATTGCTTTGCGCCAGATTGAAGCCGACCTCGTGATAACGCGCCACCAGCCAGGTCGCCAGCGCGTAAAACAGCCCGGCCTGCAGCGCGAAATAACAGCTCACCAACCAGGCTCTAGGATCGCCCCAGGGCAGGCCGGCGCGACTCTCGACGACCGGCTCCGGCTGGTTCGGCAAACGCCACCAGACCGCCAGCGCCAGTACCGCCGGAATCGCCCAGAGTGCCAACGCCCAGGTCCAGCGCTGTCCCAGCAGTTGCACTGCTGGCGCCGTCAGCACCACGCCGAGGGTGCCGCCAACCGCCATGCTCAACGAATAGAACGCCGCCGTCTTGCCCATGCTGTCGAGGAAATAACGCTTGATGAAGCCCGACAGCAGCGGCCCGGCCACAGCGATTCCGGCACCGACCATAGCTGCAGTGGCGATCAGCAGTACCGCATTGTCGCCAAACAGGCGCAGCGCCAATGCCACACCGATCAGCCCCAGGCACAGCGCAATGGTCCGCTCCAGGCCGAAACGTACCGCCAGGCGAGGCGCCAGTGGCGCCAGCAAGCCCATCAGCAGAACAGGCAAGGCAGTGGTCAGGCTGATCAGACCGCGACTCAGATCAAGCGCTTCGGCGATACGCTCGATCAAGGGCGCAAAGGAGGTAATGCCAGGACGCAGATTGATGGCGGCGAGCACTAGAGCCAGCATGAGCAGCCAGCGGGATGGATTGTTCACAGTGAATCCTGAAACCGGACCGGGAGCGGACCGGCCACCCTACTCCCGCCTCTTTGTCCGGGCAAGCCTTTTGGACCTGTCAGTCAGGTTTTCAGCTTGCTGAGCATTTTCTCCGACATCGCGGTCATCTCGTCGTAGATTGCCTGGGGATTGTGCTGCTTGGCCTTCCAGGCCATGCGGCCTTCTTCGTGAGGCAGAATCATGAATACACCCTTGGCGACCTGCTGATGAATATGCCCGGCAATATCGGCAGCGGTGATCGGCGAGGCTTCCAGCAGCTTGCTGACCTGGACCTTCATGCTGGGCGTCGGACCACGGAAGGAATCCATCAGATTGGTCTGGAAGAATGATGGGCAGACCACATGAACGGCCACGCCTTGCGGCTTGAGTTCCACCAGCAAGCTTTCCGACAGCGCCACCACACCCGCCTTGGCCACGTTGTAGTTGCTCATGCCCGGCGCCTGCATCAGCGCCGCCATGGAGGCGATGTTGATGATCGTGCCGCGACTTTCCCGCAGCAGTGGCAGGAAGGCCTTGCAGCCCTTGACCACGCCCATCAGGTTGATCGCGATCTGCCAGTCCCAGTCCTCCAGCGAGAGCTCGTCGAAAAAGCCGCCCGAAGCGACCCCGGCATTGTTCACCAGCACATCGATGCCGCCCAGCTTGGCCTCGCACGCCTGTGCCAGTGCCGTCAGTTGGCTGTAATCACGCACATCACAGCGCTGGGTAAAGCCGTCACCTCCAGCCTCGCGAACCATGGCCAAGGTCTCGGCCAGCCCGGCTTCATTGATATCGGAAAGCGCCAACCGCCAGCCCTCGCGCGCCCAACGCAAGGCGATCTCGCGCCCCAGACCGGAACCGGCACCCGTAACCATCATGCGATTTTGCATCATTCGTCGCCTTTCGCTCGTTGAGTCGCAACGAGTCTAGCGAAAGCCATTGTGGGTCCTGACCTTCATTCAAGTACTGAATGACGAGCGCTTTTCCTGACAGCTGAAAATGCAAAAGGGCAGCCCGAGGCTGCCCTTTTGTGCATACCGCTTAGCCGATCATCAGTGAGCGACGGCGCCAGTGGCACCCAGGCCGGTCTGCGAGCGAACGAACTGCGGGAAAAACCGCGCGCGTTCCTCGCCGGCACTGTGGCTCTTGTCGGTGATCGAGAAGAACCAGATACCGAGGAAGGCGACGGTGACCGAGAACAGCGCCGGATAGGAGTACGGGAAGATCGCCTCGGCGTTACCCAGCACCTGCACCCAGACAGTCGGACTGAGAACGGTCAGGATCAGCGCGGTGAACAAGCCCATCGAGCCACCGATCAATGCGCCGCGGGTGGTCAGGTCCTTCCAGTACATGGAAAGGAACAGCACCGGGAAGTTGCAGCTGGCGGCGATGGAGAAGGCCAGGCCCACCATGAAGGCGATGTTCTGCTTCTCGAAGGCGATGCCCAACAGGATCGCGATCACACCCAGCGAGAGCGTAGTGATCTTGGTCACGCGCATCTCGTCGGCTTCCTTGGCCTTGCCCTTCTTGATCACGCAGGCGTACAGGTCATGGGACACGGCAGAGGCGCCGGCCAGGGTCAGGCCGGCAACCACCGCCAGGATGGTGGCGAAGGCGACCGCAGAGATGAAGCCCAGGAACAGGTTGCCGCCAACCGCTTCGGCCAGGTGCACGGCCACCATATTGGTGCCGCCGATGATGGCGCCAGTGGCGTCCTTGTACTCGGGATTGGTGCTGACCAGCAGGATCGCGCCGAAGCCGATAATGAAGGTCAGGATGTAGAAGTAGCCAATGAACCCGGTGGCGTAGAACACGCTTTTACGCGCTTCCTTGGCGTCCGACACGGTGAAGAAACGCATCAGGATGTGCGGCAGGCCGGCAGTGCCGAACATCAGTGCCAGACCCAGAGAGATTGCCGAGATCGGATCGGTTACCAAGCCACCGGGGCTCATGATGGCCTCGCCCTTTTCATGCAGCTTGACCGCTTCGGTGAACAACGCGCCGAAGTCGAAGTTGACCCCCTTCATCACCATGACGGCCATGAAGCTGGCACCGGACAGCAGCAGTACGGCTTTGATGATCTGCACCCAGGTAGTGGCCAGCATGCCGCCAAACAGCACGTACATGACCATCAGAATACCGACCAGAATTACCGCGACCATGTAATCCAGGCCGAACAGCAACTGGATCAGTTTGCCGGCGCCTACCATCTGGGCGATCAGGTAGAACGCCACCACGGTCAGCGAACCCAGGGCCGAGAGAATGCGGATCTGGGATTGGCCGAGGCGATAGGAGGCCACATCGGAGAAAGTGAACTTGCCCAGATTGCGCAGGCGTTCGGCCATCAGGAACAGGATCAGCGGCCAGCCGACCAGGAAGCCGATGGAATAGATCAGGCCGTCGTAACCGCTGGTGAATACCAGCGCGGAAATACCCAGAAAGGACGCCGCGGACATGTAGTCGCCGGCAATCGCCAGACCGTTCTGAAAGCCGGTGATGCTGCCGCCGGCGGTGTAATAGTCAGCGGTGGAGGTGTTGCGCTTGGCCGCCCACTTGGTGATCCCCATCGTGAATGCGATGAAAACCACGAACATGATGATGGCGGTCCAGTTGGTCGCCTGCTTCTGGACTTCGCCTGTCAGGGCTTCGCCAGCCAGCAGCAGCGGGGATGCCGCCAGCAGTGCGGCAGCGATCAGGAAACGAAATTTCATTACTTCTGGACCTCGTCGAGGATTTCCTGGTTGAGGCGGTCGAACTCGCCATTGGCACGCTGTACGTAGATACCGGTCAGGATAAAGGCCATGAAGATCACGCCGATGCCCACCGGAATACCCCAGGTGGTGACGCTGCCCGCAGCAAGCGGAATGCCCAGAACTGCAGGCTCGAATGCGATGGTCAGAATGAAAGCCAGATAGGCGCCAAGCATCAGGCTCGAAAGCAGCCAGGCAAAACGTCCCCGCTTTGCGACCAACTCCTGGAACCGCGGATTGTCGTAGATCTGCTGGTAAAGATTTTCATTGCTCATAGCGTGTGTTCTCCGCACGTTCCTTCTCCCTCCAGTGAGGGCAGGGGGCGGTACTTTAGGGCCGCGCCAGCCGAACGCCACTCGACGATAGTCTTGTTTTTATTTCCTCGAAACACGCGTTCTAGACGCATCCGTGACATATTGCCGCGCACATAGAAGGCAACTATTCCGCTCATCAGGTTTCACGATTTCCCGCTCATGCCGCGCTGACGCATGCTCCACTCAACCGAGAAACGTTCTCGACTGCGTCGCCAGGAGGCAGCCATGACCAAGACCATTACCTTTACCCTGATGCATTTCTGTATCGCCTTCTCGGTGACTTACGCCTTGACCGGAAGCCTCGCTGCCGGTGGTCTGGTTGCAGCAATCGAGCCGTTGTGCAATTCGGTGGGTTTCTATTTTCATGAGAAGATCTGGCAGCGACTGGACAAGCGCCAGCCTGCAAAAACCGCAATCCCGGCCCATGCCTGGTTGCACCACCAGGCCTGAACCCTTTCATTACCCCTGCATGGCTTTCCAGTAGGCTAATGGCCATCGCAGCGCAACCAGACGGCTTCGCTGCGGTCAATGGATGAATACAGGAAGTCCGAAGCGGAGCGTGACTGCCGACTCAGACAATCACCCCGTAAATGGAGAGGTTTCGATGCGATTGCCGTTGTTGTCCGCCCTGCTCGCGCTGGTCATGACACCTGTTCATGCAGCCGATATCAGTATCGAGGAATACGGTTATCCCCTGAGCAACCCCTTCGAGGCGACCATCGCCTCGACCCCACCGGAGTTGCGCGCCGAAGTCCCTGCCGACGAGGATATCGATCAGGCCGATTACAGCCTGCGGATGCACCCCGAACGCGAATTCACGCTGCCGGACAACTTCTGGGCGGTGAAAAGGCTGACCTATCGTCTGGCCCGCCAGCCCGGTGCCGCGCCGCTGATATTCATCATTTCCGGGACAGGGGCAAGTTATGCCGCAGGCAAGACCGAGTCGCTGAAACGCCTCTTCTACGGCGCCGGTTACCATGTCGTGCAGCTGTCATCGCCTACCAGCTTCGACTTCATCGCCGCCGCCTCGCGTTTTGCCACACCGGGCTACAGTCCCGAGGACGCCCAGGACCTGTACCGGGTGATGCAGGCGGTTCGGGCGCAGCAGCACGATCTGCCGGTCACCGAATTTCACCTCACCGGCTACAGCCTCGGCGCACTCAATGCAGCCTTCGTCAGCCAGCTGGACGAGACGCGGCAAAGCTTCAACTTCAAGCGCGTCCTGCTGCTCAATCCGCCGGTAAACCTCTACACCTCGATCAGCAACCTGAACAAGTTGGTACAGACCCGCGTGGAAGGTATCGACAGCAGCACCACGTTCTACGAACTCATCCTGGAAAAACTCACCCGCTACTATCGCCAGCAGGGTGTGATCGACCTCGACGCGGCCATGCTCTTCGATTTCCAGCAATCGCCGCTGCGACTGAGCGATGAACAGATGGCGATGCTGATTGGCTCAGTCTTTCGCTTTTCCTCAGCCGACATCGCCTTTACCTCCGACCTGATCAACCGCCGCGGCCTGATCGTGCCACCCGGCTACTCCATTGACGAAGGCACCAGCCTCGAACCCTTCTTCCGGCGTGCGTTGCTGTGCGATTTCGACTGCTACCTCACCGAACAGCTGATTCCCATGTGGCGCGCTCGGCAGGACGGCGGAGGCCTGCCGCAGATGAACCAGCAGGTCAGCCTTTATGCGCTTGAGGACTACCTGCGCGGCAACCCCAAGATCGCGGTGATGCACAATGCCGACGACCTCATCCTGGGCCCTGGCGATCTGGGCTTTCTGCGCAGAACCTTCGGCGAACGCATGACCCTGTACCCGCGCGGCGGGCATTGCGGCAACCTCGACTACCGGGTTAACGCCCGAGACATGCTGGAGTTCTTCCGTGGCTAGGATGCTGATGAAAATACGGGGCACTGTCGCCCTGCTCGCGCTGCTGACCGGCAGCGCCCATGCCCAGACCACCACCCCCGACGAGGATGGCTTCACCCATCCGCTGCGTACGCTGGAATTCAATCCGGGGCTGGACCAGCGTGAATTCGAACGCGCCACCTTCGATGCACTGGACATCCACGACCCCTGGGAGTCGCTGAACCGGCGCATGTATTACTTCAATTACCGCCTGGACCAATGGGTGATGCTGCCGGCGGTGCGTGGCTACCGCTATGTCACGCCGCGAATCGTGCGCACCGGCGTGAGCAACTTCTTCAATAACCTGGGCGATATTCCCACGCTGTTCAATAGCCTTGCCCAACTCAAGGGCGAGCGGGCGATGAACACCACGGCCAGGTTGCTGTTCAACACGGTGATCGGCATTGGCGGCATCTGGGACCCGGCCACCCGCATGGGCCTGCCGCGCCACCGCGAGGATTTCGGGCAGACGCTGGGCTTTTATGGCGTCCCTCACGGGCCTTACCTGATTCTGCCGGCGCTTGGACCGTCCAACCTGCGCGACACCACTGGCCAGGTGATGGATTTTGCCGTCGAGAGGCAGGTCGACTACTTCAGCTACTCCGAGGCCAGCGGCGGCGAATTCAGCCTGACGGCACTACGCCTGATCGACCTTCGTCACAGCACCAGCCTGAGGTATGGCCAGCTCAACTCGCCGTTCGAGTATGAAAAGGTCCGCTATATCTACACCCGGGCGCGGGAGCTGCAGATCGAGGAATAATCAGTACAGCTTCGGCTCACCTTCAGGCCGCGTCTTGAAGCGGCGATGCGCCCACAGATACTGCTCGGGGCACTGGCCGACCGCCGCTTCGATCCAGGCGTTGATTCGCCGGCAATCGGCTTCCTCACTGTCACCCGGAAAGTCCGCCAACGGCGGATGAATCATCAGCCGGTAACCGCTGCCATCGGCCAGGCGAGCCTGCGTATAGGGCAACACCCGCGCACGCCCCAGCCGGGCGAACTTGGTGGTTGCGGTGACGGTCGCCGCCTGGACCCCGAACAAGGGCACGAAGAGGCTCTGCTTGCGCCCGTAATCCTGGTCTGGCGCATACCAGATCGCGCGCCCCGCACGCAGCACCTTGAGCATGGCGCGCACGTCTTCGCGCTCGATAGCCGTGGCGTCGGCATTATGCCGCTCGCGCCCGCGCCGCTGGACGTAATCGAAAACCGGGTTCTTGTGCTCGCGGTACATGCCATCGATGGTGTGATGCTGACCGAGTAACGCTGCGCCGATTTCCAAGGTAGTGAAATGCAGCGCCATCAGAATCACGCCCTGACCTTCGGCATGCGCCTGTTGCAGATGCTCCAGCCCCTCGACATGCGCCAGCCGCTGTAAGCGCGCCTTGGGCCACCACCAGCTCATGGCCATTTCGAAGAAAGCGATGCCGGTGGAGGAGAAGTTCTCACGCACCAGCCGTTCACGCTCGCTGACGCTCAGCTGTGGAAAGCAAAGCTCAAGATTGCGCTGCACGATATGGCGACGCGAGCGGGCGAACCGGTACATCAGCGCACCCAGGCCGCGCCCCATCAGCAACAGAACCTTGTAAGGGAGCTGGACTACCAGCCACAGCAAGCCCAGGCCCAGCCAAAGCGGCCAGAAGCGAGGGTGAACAAAGGATGCGCGAAAGCGGGGACGATCCATCGGCAAGCTCGAACCGGTAAAAACGGAGCATTCTAAGCCCTCGGGACAAAAAATGCCGGTACGGCAAGCCGAGCTGCCATGGTTTCTTTTGCCGTTGTTTTTCCGTTGCGGGCCGCTTGCGACTTGCAGCTCCCCGTCTGCCCCGCTATAAGTCCTCGCCATTTACCGCAGCAGGCAGACCATGAGCCAAGCCGACCTTCTCGACCAAGTCCCCGTGTTCCAACTCAAGGGCAGCATGCTGGCCATCACCGTGCTGGAGCTGGCCCAGAACGACCTGGAACGTCTCGACCGGCAACTGGCCGCGAAGGTCGAGCAGGCGCCCGACTTCTTCAACAACACACCTCTGGTACTGGCGCTGGACAAGCTGCCGGCCAGCTGCGACCTCGACCTTCCAGCTCTGATCGCGCTGTGCCGCAAGCACGGGTTACGCACCCTTGCCCTGCGAGCGGCTGATCCACAGGTGGTCGAAGCTGCGAATGCGCTCGACCTGGCCGTCTTGCCGCCTTCCGGCGCGCGTGAACGCAAGCTCGACCTTTCCGCCAAGGTGGCCGCCGAACCCGCCAAGCCTGCCGAACCGGTCTATCGCCCGACCCGCATCGTCACCACGCCGGTGCGTGGTGGCCAGCAAATCTACGCTCAGGGTGGCGACCTCATCGTGCTGGCGACTGTCAGCCCCGGTGCGGAACTTCTCGCCGATGGCAACATCCATGTCTACGGTCCGTTGCGCGGCCGTGCCCTGGCCGGCATCAAGGGCGACACCAATGCACGCATCTTCTGTCAGCAGCTCGGCGCCGAAATGGTTTCCATCGCCGGGCAATACAAGGTGGCCGAAGACCTGCGACGCGACCCTTTATGGGCCGAAGCGGTACAGATGAAGCTATCCGGCGACGTGTTGAACATCACCCGCCTTTAACGGATACTTCCGCGAATTTTTCAAGACCAACGGGCACCTCGACGCCGGCTCGGCTGAAGGACCCGACCTCCATATTCTTAGGGTGAATCACCTTGGCCAAGATCTTCGTAGTCACTTCCGGCAAGGGCGGCGTTGGCAAGACCACTTCCAGCGCCGCCATCGGTACCGGCCTCGCCCTGCGCGGCCACAAGACCGCCATCGTCGACTTCGACGTCGGCCTGCGTAACCTTGACCTGATCATGGGCTGCGAGCGACGTGTGGTATATGACTTCGTCAACGTCATCAATGGCGACGCGACCCTGTCCCAGGCGCTGATCAAGGACAAGCGACTGGAAAACCTTTATGTACTGGCTGCCAGCCAGACCCGCGACAAGGATGCCCTGACCCTCGAAGGCGTCGGCAAGGTCATCGACGAGCTGGCCCAGAATTTCGAATACGTGATCTGCGACTCGCCTGCCGGTATCGAAAAAGGCGCGCATCTGGCGATGTATTACGCCGATGAAGCCATCGTCGTCACCAACCCGGAGGTTTCCTCGGTACGAGACTCTGACCGCATGCTTGGTCTGCTGGCGAGTAAATCGCGCCGCGCAGAGAACGGCGAGGAGCCGATCAAGGAACACCTGCTGCTGACCCGCTATAACCCCGAGCGCGTGGTCAAGGGCGAAATGCTCGGTGTCGAAGACGTCGAGGAAATCCTTTCGATCCGCCTGCTGGGTGTCATTCCCGAATCCCAGGCGGTACTCAAGGCGTCCAACCAAGGCGTTCCGGTCATCCTCGATGACCAGAGCGACGCCGGCCAGGCCTACAGCGACGCCGTTGATCGTTTGCTGGGCAAGGAAGTCAACCACCGTTTCCTCGATGCCAAGAAGCAGGGCTTCCTTGCGCGTCTGTTTGGAGGTCGAGAATGAACCTGCTGGACTTCTTTCGCGAACGCAAGAAAAAGGAAACCCCGGCCAACATCGCCAAGGAACGACTGCAGATCATCGTCGCTCATGAGCGTGGCCAGCGTACCCAACCAGACTACCTGCCAGCCTTGCAGAAAGAGCTGGTCGAGGTCATTCGCAAGTACGTCAACATCGATCAGGACCAGGTCCAGGTTGCGCTCGAAGATCAGGGCAGCTGCTCGATTCTCGAACTGAACATTACCCTGCCGGACCGCTAAGCGTCTCCGGTGCAGAAAACGGCGGCCCACGGGTCGCCGTCTTCGTTTGTGGAAAAGCAAATGCCGCTAAGCAACATTCAGATCATCCATCAGGACGCCGCCCTGCTGGTCATCAACAAGCCCACCCTGCTGCTCTCGGTGCCCGGTCGCGCCGAAGACAACCGGGATTGTCTGGTGACTCGCCTGCAAGAAAACGGCTTTCCCGAGGCGCGCATCGTGCATCGGCTGGACTGGGAAACGTCCGGCCTGATCGTACTGGCCCGCGATGCCGACAGTCACCGCGAGCTCTCGCGCCAGTTTCACGACCGTGAAACCGAGAAGGCCTACACCGCCCTGTGCTGGGGCCAGCCAGAACAGGACAGCGGCAGCATCGACCTGCCCCTGCGCTACGACCCACCGACCAAACCCCGGCATGTGGTCGATCATGAGCTGGGCAAACACGCACTGACCTATTGGCGTGTTCTGGAGCGCTGCGCAAACCACAGCCGCGTTGAACTGACCCCCATCACCGGCCGCTCCCACCAGCTGCGCGTCCATATGCTGTCCATCGGTCATCCGCTGCTGGGCGATCGTCTCTATGCCCATGAACAGGCACTCAATGCCCACGAACGGCTGTGCCTGCATGCCAGCATGCTCGCCCTGACTCACCCACAGAGCGGCGAAAGGATGCGCTTCGACTGCCCAGCGCCTTTCTGAGCCTGAACTGAAGCAGAGCGCATCAGACTGCAGTCTCACTGAGCGATGGGATAGACTTGCCGTCCTGCCGTCCGGAGTCCCCCATGCGCGAAGAACTCAACCAGGGCCTGATCGATTTTCTCCAGGCCTCCCCCACTCCGTTCCATGCCACAGCCAGCCTTGCCCAGGCCTTGCAGGCCTCAGGTTACAGACCGCTGAGCGAAAGCGAGACCTGGCATACCGAGCCTGGCGGGCGTTACTACGTCACCCGCAACGACTCCGCGATCATCGCCTTTCAGCTCGGCAGCAAATCGGTCATCGAGTCCGGCATCCGCCTGATCGGCGCCCACACCGACAGCCCCTGCCTGCGGGTCAAGCCGCAACCGGAACTGCAACGCCAGGGCTTCTGGCAACTGGGTGTGGAGGTATATGGCGGCGCGCTGCTGGCGCCCTGGTTTGACCGTGATTTGTCCCTGGCGGGGCGCGTCACCTACAGCCGAAACGGTCGTATCGAAAGCCAACTGATTGACTTCAAGCTGCCGATTGCCGTAATCCCCAGCCTCGCCATTCACCTCAACCGGGAAGCCAACCAGGGCTGGGCCATCAACCCGCAAAACGAACTGCCGCCGATCCTGGCCCAGATCGCCAGCGAGGAAAGCCCGGATTTCCGCGCCCTGCTCGCCGACCAGCTCAGCCGTGAACACGGCCTGCTCGCCGACGTGGTGCTGGATTTCGAGTTGAGTTTCTACGACACCCAGAGTGCTGCCATCATCGGCCTGCACGGCGATTTCATCGCCGGCGCGCGGCTGGACAATCTGCTGTCCTGTTTCGCCGGACTGCAAGCCTTGCTGCGGGCCGCACCGGATGAAACCTGCGTTCTGGTCTGCACCGATCATGAAGAAGTCGGCTCAAGCTCCATGTGCGGCGCGGACGGCCCCTTCCTGGAGCAGGTGCTGCGGCGCTTGCTACCCGAGGAGGAAGGATTCCAGCGCTGCATCAACCGCTCGCTGCTGATCTCCGCAGACAACGCACATGCGGTACATCCCAACTACACAGACAAGCACGATGACAATCACGGACCCAAACTCAACGCGGGCCCGGTGATCAAGATCAACAACAACCAGCGTTATGCCACCAGCAGCGAAACAGCGGGTTTCTTCCGTCATCTCTGCCTGGAAAACGAAGTATCGGTACAGAGCTTCGTCACCCGCAGCGACATGGGCTGCGGCTCGACCATCGGCCCCATCACAGCCAGCCAGCTGGGCGTGCGTACCGTGGATATCGGCCTGCCAACCTTCGGCATGCATTCGATACGCGAGCTGGCCGGCAGTCAGGATCTTGCGCAGCTGGTCAAGGTACTCAGCGCCTTCTATTCGAGCCCGGCGTTGCCCTGAACAGCAGGCGGGCCGGAGAGGCGCATTCTCGTCCGGCCCTGCATGACCAGGCGGTTACTGCAGGCTGTGGTCTATCACCAGCGCCAGCTTGCCAGACACGGTGTTGCTGGCCAGCATCTCAAACGCAGCCTCTACATCGCCAATTGGAAAAGTTCGCTCCAGGCGCGGGGACAGCTCTCCGCTGGCAAGGAGCGGCCAGACATTCTCGTTCAGCTCCGCCATCAATCCGGCCTTGTCGTCAGCATCGCGGCTGCGCAGGGTCGATCCGATCAACTGGACGCGCTTGGCCAGCAATGCGCCGAAATCCAGTTCGCCCTTGCGCCCACCCATCAGCCCGATCATCACCCAGCGCGCATCCGTTCCAAGCAACTGCAGGTTGAGTGCGGCGTATTTGGCGCCCACCGGATCGAGAATCAGATCAAAGGGGGCGAAATCACGCAGCGCTTCCAGCGTTTCGCCGCGCAGCACACCACCCTGAGCCCCAAGCGACTCACAATACTCCAGGCGTTCTGCCGAGCCGACACTGACCCAGCAGGGGTTGCCGAAGGCCTTGCACAGCTGGATTGCCGCCGAACCGACGCCACTCGCGCCCGCGTGCAGCAGCACCTTCTCGCCCGATTGCAAGGCGCCGAGCCGATACAGATTCAGCCAGGCGGTGGCGTACACCTCGGGAATCACCGCCGCCTCGTGTAACGACAGCCCTTCGGGAACCGGCAACGCATGCCGCCCATCGACCACCACTTCCTCGGCCATGCCACCACCCGCCAGCAAGGCACAGACGCGATCCCCTACCTGCCAGTCGCTGCCCGCACCAACCTCGCTGATCACGCCCGAGCACTCCAGGCCAAGAATATCGGTCACGCCGGATGGCGGCGGGTAATGCCCGGCGCGCTGCAGCAGGTCGGCCCGGTTCAGGCCCGCTGCAGCCACCCGGATACGCACCTGCCCAGGAGCACATTGCGGCGCATCACGTTGTGCCCATTCCAGTTGTCCCTCGATACCTTGCAAAGCCTTCATGCTGCCTCCATATTGTTGAAACTTGCGTTCGCCCAACCGTCACTCGCTGACGTTCGCAGCCACCTGTTACCATCGGGCTATTATTTTTCACCGTCGACCATGACTGCGGCCGGCGCCCAACTTGATGGCCTAATATGCGTTATTACCCAGCCTCACGTCGCCCCCTCAGCATCAAACGGACCCTGACTCTCGGCGTCTTCGCCCTGTTTATCGGCCTCCAGACCTCTTCTGCCCTGGCCAAACCGGGAAGCACCACCACCTGGGATTACCTGCAGCCTGACCGCGACCAAGTGATTGCCAGCCTGAATGTGGTTGAACTGCTCAAGCGGCATCACTACAACAAACCACCCCTCAATGACGCCCGCTCGGCAAAAATCTTCGACAGCTATATCGAGATACTCGATCCTTCGCGCAGCTATTTCACTGCCGGCGACCTCGAAAAATTCAAAGTATGGCGCAACGACTTCGACAACCATCTGAAGAACGGCAATCTCGAACCCGGCTTCGCCATCTACAGGCTGCATCTGGAGCGGCTGCAGGGCCGCCTTCACTACGCCCTGAGCCTGCTGGAAAAAGGCGTGGATCACTTCGATTTCACCCTTGACGAAGAATTGCTCGTTGACCGCGAGAATGCCGCCTGGTCGAAGGATATGGCAGAACTTGACGACCTCTGGCGCAAACGCGTCAAGGACGAGGTGCTGCGACTGAAGATTGCCGGCAAGGACTCCAAAGCCATCGAGGAACTGCTCACCAAACGCTACAGGAACCAGCTGTCACGCCTGGATCAGACCCGTGGCGAAGACGTGTTCCAGACCTATATCAATGCCTTCGCGCAGTCCTACGATCCGCACACTCAATACCTGTCGCCAGACAACGCAGAGAACTTCGACATCAACATGAGCCTCTCGCTGGAAGGCATCGGCGCCGTCTTGCAGAGCGACAACGAACACGTCAAGGTCGTGCGCCTGGTTCCAGCCGGCCCTGCCGAGAAGAGCAAGCAGATCGCACCGGCAGACAAGATCATCGGTGTCGGACAAAGCGACGAGGAGATGGTCGACGTGATCGGCTGGCGGCTCGATGAAGTGGTCAAGCTGATTCGAGGCCCCAAGGGCTCGGTCGTACGCCTCGAAGTGATCCCGGCCAGCAATGCGCCAAATGATCAGAGCAGCAAGGTCGTCGCCATCACGCGCGAAGCGGTCAAACTCGAAGAGCAGGCTGCCAAGAAGTCGATTCTCAACCTCCAGCATGATGGCCGCGATTACAAACTCGGCGTCATCGAAATCCCGGCCTTCTATCTCGACTTCAAAGCCCTGCGTTCCGGCGACAAGAACTACAAGAGCACAACCCGTGACGTGAAGAAACTGCTGACCGAACTGCAGCAGGAAAAGGTTGATGGGGTAGTGATTGATCTGCGCAACAACGGTGGCGGCTCGCTACAGGAAGCAACCGAACTGACGGGACTGTTCATCGAGCAGGGGCCGACCGTTCTGGTGCGCAACAGTGACGGCCGTGTGGATATCCTGGCTGACGAACAGCCTGGCGCTTTCTATACCGGACCACTGGCGGTACTGGTCAACCGCCTGTCTGCCTCGGCCTCGGAGATCTTCGCTGGCGCGATGCAGGACTACCATCGAGCGCTGATTCTCGGTGGCCAGACATTCGGCAAAGGCACGGTACAGACCGTACAACCGCTCAATCACGGCGAGCTGAAACTGACACTCGCCAAGTTCTATCGGGTGTCCGGCCAAAGCACACAGCATCAAGGCGTGATTCCGGACATTTCTTACCCAGCCGAAGTCGATACCAAAGAGATTGGCGAAAGCGCCCTGCCTGAAGCCTTGCCTTGGGACAGTATTCGCGCCGTGCGCAGTGACGACATGAATCCGTTCAAACCCTTCCTGACCGAACTCAAGGCCCGCCACGAAACGCGGACCGGCGAAAATCCGGACTTCGTTTTCACCCGCAATCGCCTTGCGCTCGCCCAGGAGCTGAGCCACGAGACTACGGTCAGCCTCAATGAGGAAAAACGCCGGGCGCAGCAGGAGAGTATCGAGAAGCGTCAGCTGGCGCTGGAAAATGCCCTGCGCCAGGCGAAGGGTGAGGAACCCCTGGCCAAGCTGGCACAGGAAGACGAAACGCCACCCCATGCTGACGACAAGAAAGGCAAACCCGAAGATGATGCCTATCTGGCGGAGAGCGGGAAAATCCTCCTTGACTGGCTGGGGCTGAATGAAGCCGTGGCGAAAAACAACCTGCCGAGGGAATAGCAGCCCTGCAGATGTCATCAAAATGACATCACGGTGTCGTGAAATGAGAAGAGCCGCCTGAGCGGCTCTTCTCATTTCAATAGCCACCACGGAACCATCATGACCGTCACCGAGCAGTTGAGCACTCTCGATCACATTCTTGCTCACGGCGACATCAGCAGTCTTTTCCAACCCATCGTTTCACTCTCCGAACGCCGTATAGTCGGCCACGAAGCACTGACGCGAGGTCCGTCGGATAGCTCGTTGCATTCGCCCATCAACCTGCTCGCCGCTGCTCGCCACGGCGGTCGCCTCAACGAGCTGGAAATGCTCTGCCGCGAAAACGCCTGCCGCCGCTATAGCCAGCTACACCTGCAGGGACGGTTGTTTCTCAACGCTTCGCCAGAAACCCTGCTTGATGCAAGCCACAAGCCTGGCCGCACACTCAAGCTGCTGCAGCAATACGGTATTCCTGCGGAAAAGGTCGTCATCGAACTGACCGAACAAATGCCGACCGATGACTTCGAGCTGCTCGATACAGCCCTGCACCACTACCGCAACATGGGATTTTCCATCGCTCTGGATGACCTGGGTGCCGGTTACTCAAGCCTGCGCATGTGGTCGGAGCTGCGCCCGGATTACGTCAAAATCGATCGCTATTTCATCGATGGCATTCATCGGGACGCCGTCAAGCGCGGGTTCGTCGAGTCTATTCTGAAAATAGCCAGAGCCTCTCAAGCACAAGTGATCGCAGAAGGTATCGAGCTACCTGAAGAACTCAATGTCCTCGCAGACATGGGCGTAGACCTGGTGCAGGGGTACCTGTTGGGGCGCCCAGAGGAGAAACCCTGCGTCGATATCGCTGGCGTGCTGCCAAACACGAGCCTGCGTGACGGCTCCTTCAACGAACAAAGCAAGGATTTGTCCGCCCTGGTGCTGCAACAGTCGGCGGTCTCCGTGACGCAGCCCATTGCCGAAGTACTGGAACTGTTTCGCCAGCAGGCCAACCTGAATTCAGTTGCGGTCCTTAACGCGCTGAACACGCCTGTTGGCATCGTCCATCGCAGCCTGCTCTCCGATGCCCTGCTCAAACCCTTTGCCACCGAGCTGCTGGCGCGAAAGGCCATCAGCAGACTGATGAGCGATGACTTTCTCACTGTAGAAGTCGGCCAGTCGCTGCAGCAGGTCAGCCGACTGCTCACCAGCCGCGCACGCCAGCGTATCGAGGAAGACTTCGTGATTACCCTCAATGGCCAGTACCACGGAGTGGGACGGGTGATTGATGTACTGAAGCTGATTACCGAAATGAAAGTTCAGCAGGCTCGCCATGCCAATCCACTGACCCTGCTGCCAGGCAATGTGCCCATCCAGCAATGCCTGACACGCCTTCTGCGCGAAGGACGCGAAGCCGTCATCTGCTACGTGGATATCGACCATTTCAAACCCTTCAACGACATCTATGGCTACGCCAAGGGCGACGAAATCCTGCTCTGCCTCGCCCGTTGCCTGGGTGAACAGATCGATTCAGGCTGCGATTTCGTCGGTCATATCGGTGGGGATGACTTTATGCTGGTCATGCGACCTGAGGACTGGTCAGGAAAAGTCAGCCGTCTGTTCGCAGCCTTCGAGCAGCGCTGCCGGCCGTTCTATCATGATGAGCACCTTGCAGCAGGCTGCTTCATTGCCGAAGGGCGGCAAGGGAGCCTGGAGCGTTACCCACTGCTGTCACTTTCCATCGGTGCCGTTCATGTGAAACCCGATCCAGACGCCGAACTCGATGCGGCCCATCTGGCTCAACTCGCCTCGCAGGCCAAGCGCCAGGCAAAGCACACACCAGGCTTCAGTCTACATGTCCTCGATACGACGCCCCCTTCTTCCGGGATTCAGAGTCCCATCCCGGCGGCCATGGTCTTGTAGTGTTCAGCCTGCTGCCTGTCGGAGGCAAGCCCGTGACCACCCGCTGCGTATAGCTGCGACAAACGAGTCGCGGCTAATGGATGGCCCGCCTCGACCGCACGCTTCCACCAGTACGCCGCCTGGGCGCCATCGGGGCCATGTGTCGCATCTTCACTGAGACTGACGACACCCATCTGATAGGCTGCCTTGGCATCGCCAGCCTCGGCAGCCAGACGCAGCAAACGTATGCCTTCCTTTTTCGCACCATAGCCCTGGCCGCGAAAAAGAAGGATATGACCGTAAAAACTCTGTGCCTTGGTATCACCAACAGCGGCCATGCGGGAAAACTGTCCTTCCATCCAGCGCCACAGCTTGGGTTGCTGTACAGCCCAGCGTGAGCCCATCAGTTTGCGTGCAATCCAGTAGCCGGCGCGTGCGCGCATCTTGAGCAGTATCACGGTGCCTCCGGATAGTCGAATTCAAACACTCGGGCCACTTCCCCGGCATGCCAGGAGGCGGCAGCCGTGCCATCAACGGGGCCGAAAAAACGTCCCAGACGAACTGCACACTCGAAAAAACCTGTCCTTGGCAAGCGGCTGGCGCTCTGGCTGATCACCAGCACGCTGCGCAGCGGCCGATCCGCCTGCGCATCGAGCATCGCCAGATGTTCCAGCGCAGCCGTCAGGGTCTGCATGGCGGGAGACGGTAATTGAAGTCGTTCAAGCAGAGCTCGATAGGTCACCAGATGGCGCTGCAGCCGGGCATCATTCAACTCATTGAGCAGCGCGATCCAGTGCGGTCGGCTGATACGAATCGGTGCCGCCTCGTCCCTCACACTTCCGGATCCCATTGTGCAACCTCCAAAGCACGCGCCAGCGCACGACGTATGGGTTCGCCAGGTTCTCGCTCACCTTGTTCGATAAGGGCCAGGTAGGCGGGGCTGATACCGACAGAGCGCGCCAGCACTTCCTGGCTCATGCCTCTGGCCTCACGCAGGGACGAAAGCTCACTGAACCTGGGCGAAGCATCCTGGGCCGGCTTGCCGCCCGCCTCGACAGGAGGTCGGCCAAGCGCATTCAGCAGAGCCTGATAGTCGGCCCAGGGCAATACTGCATATTCCGGCTCGCCATCCCGCATGATGGTTTGAACATTCATCCGCTACATACCCGCTGTTGAATTCCGAAGATGCAGAATATTAACAGCCTGGAGGCGATTATTTAGCCAAGGGGACCGCAACACGGAATGAAACATAAGTATAAGTAGGCGTTTTTCAATGAAGTTGAGCGAAGAAAAGGATTAATCCCTGCCGTTTCTCCCCTATTCAGCGCTTAACTACTCCACTTTTGGCTCATCTGCAGCTGGCAAACGCATCAGCTCTTCGCGTACTTCAGCTGTCTGGCTATCTCGCCATGCACGGAAGGCTTCCAGCTCACCAGACCACTTGCGCATTACCCAACCCAGCACGGCAAGATCATCAATAAAGCCAAACCCCGGAATCCAGTCCGGAATGGCATCCAGTGGCGCCACAAAGTACAGCAGACCGGCCACCACTGCGATCAAGGCCGGCCTACTGACCGCGCGGTATTCACCTCGCCACCAGGCGACGCACAAGGCCTGGAGCAAGACGAGATCTTCCCGCAAGCCTTTGAGCAGGCCGCCTCGCGAAGAGGACTTGCGCGCGACGGCGAGAAGAACCGCCGGGAGCCTTCCTCGGGCCAAAACCCGTTGCGCTATCGGGATATATTTCATGAATCGCCAGGGTGCTTTCATTGCCTCACCTCCAAAGTCAGCCCCCAAGCCCGGCCTGTTTGGCTTGTAGCCGCTTATCCACAAAAGCTGTGGATAACACTGTGAACAGATTATGGATGACTGTCTCAAACGCCCGTCTGATGCGGGCTCCGAACAGATCGGCGAGTTTTTGTGCAGCCTTTAAAAGGCCTTATAAATCAATAGGTTAAGATATTTCAACTAAATTTACAGGACCGCCACGACGCGCGTGCCGACCAGGCTTTCGGAATGTGCATAACCGTTACATGTCAATGCCTTTTTAATCCTATTTCAGCGATTTAGCTCTGGACAAACAAAGGTCCTGTCCAGCAGAGACAGCCACTACTCACCTGCTGTTCACCTCCGCTACAAGTACCAGCTGAGCGGTCTTCAGAAAGCTTTACAGCGAGCCGTGTTGATAGATTCAGGGATATCAGAAGCAATGAAAAAAGCCGGTCAAGACCGGCTTCAGTACTGTGATCTACCTGATCAGTTCAGGCTGAGCTTGGCACGGTTTTTATCGAGGATTGATGTACCGATGCCTTTGACCTCCAACAGCTCATCAACAGAGCTGAAAGGGCCATGCGCTTCACGGTATTCGATAATAGCCTTGGCCTTGGCCGCACCAACCCCCTTGAGTTCACGGATCAGGGTTTCGGCGTCGGCTGTATTGAGATTCACTGGCGCAATCGCGGCCAGCGCAATACGGGTGGGTTCAACAGGCTTGGTATCGGCTGCGTGGCTGCCCGCGGAAAGACCGGTAAGCAGAGCCAGCAATGTTGCGCAGATAAACGACTTGGTCATTGTTCAGGTCCTTTTGAGTGTCGGAATAAACCGGCGCGGTACTCCATGCGCCGCGACAACCACTCTAAGGGGCAACCGTGACAAGTCAAACAGAGGCCTGCTGTTTTGTGAGCCAGATCGCTCGATGCTGCTATCACATTTTGTTGAACAGATTGAGTCCGCTTATCTTCACGTAGCTCTGCTGGGCCGCTTCGAGAATGATGGTCTGGAATGACAGCCGTGACAGCGCTTCGGCGTAATCCAGCTCTCGCAGGTCGGCCTGCACCGACTTGTTGACCAGCGCCACATCTTCGTTGTCGGTGAGGGTGGACTCGATCACATTCAAGCGTGCGCCGATATTGCCGCGTGCCGCATCGACGCTGATCATTCCGTGGTCGAGGTTGGTCAGGCTCACGGCAACGGCATCGCGTATGTCGGCATTGCTGGAGGACGGGTCTTCCAGGGTCATGCGCAGGCTGGCGATGGTGTCGAGAATGCCCTGCTTCTGCGCCGATGAGTCGAGAGTGATTGCTATCGACTCCCCGCCGGTCGGCACACCATCGAACTTGATCATCACGCCGCGGAATACCAGTTCGTCGGCAGTTTTCTCATCCCCATCGACCACTCCCGAACCGATCACCTGATTTGGATCGGCATAGGGATCGGAGAAATCGGCTGGTGGATTGGCCAGATCGTAGACGATGTAAGCGGTATCGGACGTGAAGTGGATACCAATGCCCGCCGGCGGAAATGGCTCATTTCCCGCAACAGCCACCTCATCCTGAACCAGAGGAGCGGAAACGCTCAATGTAGAACCGGGCGCTGCCGCCGAACTGTCGAGGGCGCTTTGATAGCGCCCCGCATTGGTGATGTTCTCGAATACCGCCTTGCCGTTGTCGCTGATGGCAATACTCAACGAGCTGGCGATCTGCAACTTGCGCTGCCCTTCATCCCCCTGATAGCTGTAGCTGCCATCTCCGTCGCGCACGAACGGCTGTGTCTTGCCCTGAAAGCCGGAGAACAGATATTCACCCCGAGCGTTGCGGGTGTTCATCAAAGACAGCAGCTCGTCCTCGCGCTCACGCAGCTCGGCGGCAATGGATTTTCGATCTTGCGCTTCGAGAGAACCGTTGCCGGCCCGCAAGGCCAGTTCGCGCACACGGTGCAGCACGGTATTCACCGAGTTGAGCGTCACTTCCTCCTGGGTCAGGCTGTTGTCCGCCGCCGTCAGATTGGATTTGTACTGGCTCAGCACGTTCTGCTGCTGTTCGAGTTGCAACAGACGTACCGAAGCCACCGGATCATCGGCTGGCGTCAGAATACGGTTGCCGGTACTGATCTGCTCCTGAGTACGGGTCGCGTTGGCGTAGTTGCGCTGCAGCCCGGTTACGCCGTTGTTGAATGCTTGCAAGGTTGAAATGCGCATGGTCGGGCCTATTAGCGGAAGGTGCTGATCAATGTATCGAACAATGACCGCGCAACTTGAATGATCTGTGCCGAGGCGTTGTAGTACTGCTCGAACTTGATCAGGTTGGCCGCCTCTTCGTCGAGGTTGACTGCCGATAGAGAGTCACGATTGTCCTTGGCCTGCTTGAGAATCGCGCCGGTAGCATCGCTGTCCATCCGTGCCTGGGCGGTCAGGGTGCCGACGCGCTCGACCAGCTCGCCGTAGCCATCGGTGAGACTGAAGCCAGAACCCGGCACATTGTTATCGACACCGACAGCCGGCGTTGTCTGGAGGTCTACCAGCTTCAGGGCGTTGCGGTTGTCCGATACGCCACTCTGGTTGTATTCCAAGGTGAACTCGTCCCCCGCGGCGGGACGACCACTGAAAGTCTGTGAGATTTCAACAGTGCTGCCACCCGAGGTCACCGTGTAGTTGAGCGTATTGCTCTGCCCTGGGGTAATGCTCAGGGTGGCCGGTGAGACAGTCACGCCAGCAGGCGCGCTCAGCGTGAAAGTCCCCGTGGTAGCCGGTGCGACTGGGGCGGCATAGGTCAGGGTCAAAGGCGACAGGTTACTTAGATCCGCCGGGACCAGTGGGCTCTGTAGATTGTCGATGGAGGGCTGGCCAATGACGCCGTTACCCCCGTTCTGCAACTCAGCCTGGGAATGCAGTGGAGCAGCAAAGGCCAGTTGGTCTGCCTGATCAAGCACGGTTGTGATATCCGTGGCGCCGCGTCGCGTCGGCTGCAGGGTGAACTTGTCATTGAGCGCAGGCGGTGGATTGCCCACAACAATCTCGAATCCCTGATCGCGACCATTCGGGTCGGTGAAGGACAGGACGCCACCGTTCTCCTGAACCGTCATCGGCTGGTTGTCGCTCAGCCGCCGGACTTTGTAGCCGCTCGGAAGGCTCCCGTCATATTCCATCAGGTAGTCGCTGGTGGTCAGCACACTGGTGTCGGTGATGTTCAGCGCTGGTTGTGCATTGCTGGTATTGCCAACGAAGGCATTGACGCGCAGTTTTGTCAGCGCTTCATCGTTGTAATCGCCAAACAGTGCCGACCCCACCTGCCCCTTCAGATCCAACCCTTGTCCAAGCTGGCTGTTGACCTGATCGCTGACCGCCAGTGCCAGTCGGCCCAGCGAGTTCATGGTCGAATCCAGCACTTCCTCACGATAACGGATCAGTCCACCCAGCTCGCCGCCGGTGATCTGTGAGGTGATGCCCTGCCGCGAGCCGCCACTGATGAACTGCACTTCATGGCGGTTGGGATCGCCCTGTCCGGGTACGACTTCCAACCGCGCTGCGCTGCTGCCCACCACCAGTGGCTGGCCGCTACCGATAAAGATATTGAAGCTGCTGTCGTCTTGGGGGACCACGGTGACGCCGATGTAAGTCGACAGCTCGCGTACCGCCTCGTCACGAGCGTCCAGCAGATCATTGGGCTGCTTGCCATTGGCGGCAGCGACAGCAATCGCTTCGTTCAGACTGCCGATACTGCCGGCCAGGCGGTTGACCTGGTCGGTTACGGCGGACATCTGCTTGTTGGTGAAGCTGTTCTGCTCCGAAAGCCTGTCATAAACGGTATTGAAGCGGCGCGCCAGACCTTCGGCTTCCGCCAGTACCAGCTGTCTGGCGGGGATATTGGCCGGATCTTCGGCAGCCGTCTGCAGTGCAGAGAAAAACTTCTGCAACGATGGCGTGATGCCCGTGGTCGTGCCGGCCAGTAACGAATCGATCTGGCTGATCTGGCTCTTGTAAGCCTCGACATCACTGTTCAACGAGGTACTGCTGCGCAGCTGGGTGGTGAGAAACTCACTGTAGGTCCGGCGAATTTCCACCAGAGTCGTCCCGGAGCCGATATAGCCCGCACCGCTGAACTGCGGCGAACGGGTTGCCTGGGAAGCATCCTGGCGGCTGTAGCCCGGGGTGTTGACGTTGGTGATGTTGTGGCCCGTGATGGACAGCTGGGTTTTGCTGGCGGAGAGGCCGGACAGGCCAATACTCAATAGGTCAGCCATGATTTAGCCTCTGGTCCGCATGGCAGGCGCCGTACCGGCGTCGGCAATGGTTTGATAAGTCTGCATCTTGCGAGCGATCTGGTTGATCTTGCGCGCATATTGCGGGTCGGTCGCATAACCGGCGCGCTGCAATTCGTTGACGAAACGCTCCGAGTCGCCAGAGGTGCTCGCCACCTGGATCGCCTTCTGATAGCGACCGTTGTTCTCCAGCAGCCTCACGTAGTCGTTGAAGCTCTGCTCGAAGGAATCATAGGCACGGAAACCCGCCTTCTCGCGAGTGGCCTTGCCGTTAACGTATTCGGTGGTCATCACGGTCGCCGAGTCACCTTTCCAGCCTGTGGCCTTGATGCCAAACAGGTTGTGACTGTTGCTGCCGTCCTTCTGGCGAATCATGGATTTGCCCCAACCGGTTTCCAGTGCAGCCTGAGCGACCAGGAAACGCGGCTCGACACCCAACCGTGCGGCGGCTTTTTCAGCCATGGGCAGCATGGTGGCGATGAATTCAGCCGGCGAGTCAAAACGGGTTTTGCTCGGTGTGGCCGGAGTACCGGCTTCAACTCCATTGATGGTCAGCGGGGCGTTCTGCGGCGCAGCAAAAGCCGTCGCCGGTTGCCAATCCGTATTCACCAGAGGCTGCGGTTTGCCCGGCTGCTGCTTTTCAGCACTGCTGTTGGCAACCTCGAGGGAAGCCGACACGGCAAGCTTGCCCGGCAGCGCCAGACGTCGCTGATTGAGCAGCCGGGAATCATCCCTGGCAGGTTCCGTCACGACAGCGTTCGGGTTGCTTGCCCACTTGGCGCCCGTCGTCTGCGCGACCTGACTGAACGGATTGGGCTTGTCGGCAGGCTCCTGCCGCTTGTTCAGCTGCCGCATCAGTACGTCAGCCAGACCGATGCCGCCGCCCTCCCTGGCCAGGGTGACCGAGAGCTGCTGATCATGCATGTCCTGGTACTGCTTGCTGGCCTGACTGTTGAGTGGATTGTCCTGGGACAATACCTCGGTTGCCGAACGCATCGACTTGAGCATCTCGTTGAGAAACAGCGACTCGAACTCCTGCGCCACCTTGCGCACGTTCTCCTCGCCGTCCCGATCCTTGCCTACCTTGAGCTGATTCAGGCGATTCAGGTCGGAATAGCTGCCACTGTCGAGCGTGCGCCGGCCGAGCCCCAGTCGATTTTCCATATCCTCGTCCTCAGATCACGATCAGGTCGGCCTGCAATGCACCCGCCTGCTTGAGCGCTTCAAGAATAGCCATCAGATCGCTGGGAGCAGCGCCTACCTGATTCACCGCCCGAACGATTTCATCCAGTGTCGTGCCAGGACCGAATTTGAACATCGGCTTGGCTTCCTGATCCGCCTGGACCCTGCTATTGGGCACCACGACAGTCTGGCCATCCGAGAACGCATTGGGCTGGCTAACCTGCGGATCTTCGGAAATGGTCACGGTCAGGCTGCCATGGGTCACAGCTGCCGGCTGCACTCGAACATTCTGGCCAATGACGATGGTGCCAGTACGCGAGTTGATGATGACCTTGGCCATCGCCTGACCGACATCGACCTCCAGATTCTCCAGAATCGACAGGTAATCGACCCGCTGGCTGGGGTCCAACGGTGCGCTGATGCTTACCGAACCGCCATCAAGTGCCTGTGCCACACCCGGCCCAAGCAGATCATTGATTTGATCGACGATGTTCTTCGCCGTAGTGAAATCCGGGCGATTGAGATTCAGCGTCAGCGTATTGCCCTGATTGAAGGCGCTCGGCACGGGTCGCTCGACCGTAGCGCCACCAGGGATACGCCCGGCGGAGGGCACATTGACGGTGATCCGCGAGCCGTCGGCGCCACCGGCATCGAAGCCGCCGACGACCAGATTGCCCTGGGCGATGGCATAGACGTTACCGTCGATCCCCTTCAGTGGCGCCATCAACAGGCTACCGCCGCGCAGGCTTTTGGCGTTACCGATGGACGACACCGTAATATCGATGGTCTGCCCCGGCTTGGCGAACGGCGGAAGATCGGCATGTATGGAAACTGCCGCGACGTTTTTCAACTGGACATTGCCGCCCGCCGGCACCTTGATGCCGAACTGCGCCAGCATGTTGTTGAAGGTCTGCACGGTGAACGGCGTTTGCGTGGTCTGGTCGCCACTGCCATTGAGGCCGACCACCAGGCCGTAGCCGATCAACTGGTTGCTGCGCACGCCCTGAATGGTGGCGATATCCTTGAGGCGTTCGGCGTGGGCCGATACGCCAACGGCCAACAGGCCAACCAGCAGGATGAGATGTCTGAACATGGTGTGGCTCCTCAGAACGGCCACAGCGGGCTGACGAAGAAGCGGCTCAGCCAACCCGGCTGACTCGCATCGGCGAACGCACCAGTGCCTGAATAGGTAATACGCGCATCGGCCACACGCATGGACGAAACGGTATTGTCGGTGCTGATATCGTCTGCGCGCACCAGACCTGCAATACGCACGAGCTCGTCACCTGTATTGAGCGTCAGCCATTTCTCGCCACGAATCGCCAGGATACCGTTGGGCAAGACCTCCGAAACAGTAACGGTGATCGAGCCGGACAGGCTGTTGCTCTGCCCCGCCTGGCCAGCGCCACTGGTCGAACTGGAGCTGCCGAACTGGGTATCAAGCGAAAGCGGGCCGCCGTTGCGCAGAAGACCAGCCGCCGGATTGTTCAGGCTCACCGCATTGCCGAACAGTGACGTCAAGCCGATATCCACGTCGCTGTCCTTGGAAATCTGCGAGGTAGCATTCTTGCTCGCCTGAGTCCGCTCGTTGAGCGAGATGGTAATGATGTCCCCGACCCTGAATGCCTTGCGGTCGTCGTACAGATTGGTCTCGAAACCGGCCTGGTAGATGGCGCCATTGTTCTGCGCCGCCGGCAGCGGCGTGCGCGGCAGCACCGGCGCGTAATAGGGGTCGTCCGGTTTGGGCGCGGGTGCGACGCAACCGCTCAGCGCAACAGCCGAAACCAGCGAGAAAACAATCAATACGCGGTTCATGGAACACCTCAGCCCAGTCAGGACCCTTGAAACGGCGGCAGACACAGTCACCTGCCTACAACGGTCAGCGCCCGTTAGAGCTGCTGGGTTACGAAAGACAGCATCTGGTCGGCGGTGGAAATCACCTTGGAATTCATCTCGTAGGCACGCTGGGTGGTGATCATGTTCACCAGTTCCTCGACGACACTCACGTTGGAGTTCTCCAGCGTGTTCTGCAACACCGTGCCTAGTCCGTTGAGCCCCGGCGTACTGACCTGTGGCGCACCACTGGCGGCGGTTTCCAGGAACAGGTTGCTGCCCATGGCCTGCAGACCCGCTGGATTGATGAAGTCGGCGGTCTGCAGGTTGCCGATAATCTGGGGCGCCGGGTTGCCGAGCGTGGTAACCGAAACGGTACCGTCTTCACCGACGGTGAAGGCCTGGGTTTCCGGCGGCACGACGATGGCGGGCTCCAGTGCGTAACCGCTGGAGGTCACGACCTGGCCGTCGGCATTCAGATGAAAGCTGCCGTCACGGGAGTATGAAACGGTGCCGTCAGGCAGCAGCACCTGGAAGAAACCACGACCGTTGATGGCCATATCCAGTGGCTGTTCGGTCGTCTGCAGACTGCCCGAAGTGAACTGCTTCTGCGTACCGACAATGCGCACACCGGTACCCAGCTGCAGACCGGACGGCAGTTCGCTGTCCTGGGTCGACTGCCCGCCTGGCTGGCGGCGGATCTGATAGAGCAGATCCTGGAACTCGGCACGGTCTTTCTTGAACCCGGTGGTGGATACGTTGGCCAGGTTGTTGGAAATGGTGGTCAGGTTCATGTCCTGTGCAGACAGACCTGTCTTGCTCACCCAAAGTGCTGGAAGCATATTCTTCTCCTCATGCGCCGGTATTCGGGCGCCAAGCGCTGTTTACTAGCTGATTTGCAATACTCGGGCCGCAGCGGCGCCATCTTCTTCGGCGGTGCGCATCATCTTCACGTGCAACTCGAACTGTCGGGCCAGCGACAGCATCGAGGTCATCTCAGCCACCGCATTGACGTTGCTCGCCTCAAGAAAGCCAGACGTCACGCGCACTGCTGCATCCGCCTCCTGGGGCTGCCCATCCTTCATGCGAATCATGCCGTCAGTGCCCTTTTCCAGCTGCTTCGGATCGGGGTTGACCAGCTTGAGCCGATCAACCGTCACCACCACGTTCGGGTCTTCGCCCAGAGCGCGGATACTGATGGAGCCATCGTGGCCGATATCGATCTTTTCTTCCGGAGGGATGGCAATCGGCCCAGCATTGCCGAGCACCGGCAAACCATCGCCGGTCCGCAGCATGCCCAGGGTGTCGATATTGAAGCTGCCGGTACGTACATAAGCCTCACTGCCATCAGGCGCCTGCACCGCAATCCAGCCGTCTCCCTCGACAGCCACATCAAGATCGCGCCCGGTTTCCTGCAGCGTCCCGGAAGTGAAGTCGGTACCGGGACGCTCGGTCATCGCGTAGACGCGCGCCGGAAAACTGTCACCGAATACCTGCATCGACCGCGCCTGCTCGAAGTCACGGCGAAATCCGGTCGTGGACAGGTTGGCCAGGTTGTTGGCGTGGGCTTGCTGGGCGCGCGCGTTCTGGCTAGCACCGGTCATGGCCACGTAGAGCATCTTGTCCATCGAAACCTCCGAGACGCGGGCTTGACACCCTCATTCAGTTGAAAAAGGAAATGCAAGCAACATGCCACGATCACCAAAAGAAATCAGGCAATTGATTTTTAAGGCTTTTTAAAACAAAGAAGGCCCCGAACGGGGCCTTCTGCAGAGAAGCTACGGCGGAATACTGCCGGCCTCCATACGAGCATTAACGCAGATTGATGATGGTCTGGGTAATGGCGCTTTCGGTTTCAATGGTCTTGGCGTTGGCCTGGTAGTTGCGCTGGGCCACGATCAGGTTGACCAACTGGTCCGACAACTCGACGTTGGAGTCTTCCAGCGCTCCAGCCTGCAGCGCACCCAGGGTACCGGAACCCGGCGTACCAACCACCGGCTCACCGGACTCGAAGGACTGCACCCACTGTGTCTTGCCGACAGGCGTCAGCCCTTGAACGTTGGCGAAATTGGCCAGAATGATCTGCCCCTGCACCTTGGACTGACCGTTGGTATAGCGGGCAAAGATCACGCCGGAGTCATCGATCTCCAGACCGGCCAACTCGCCAGTGGTGTAACCATCCTGGGAAACGGAGTTGACCGCGAAGGCACTGGCGAACTGCGACGACTTGGAGAAATCCAGCACGATCCCGTCCGGATTGGCCAGAGCGCCATTGGATGTCCATGTCGCGGGCGTGCCGCCATCGGAAATCGCCGGAACCCAGCCGTTCGGATTGGTCGCACTGGCACTGCTCAGGGTGACCTTGAGATCAGGCCCGACCGTGAAGGGGCCGGATTCCGGGTTCGCGATGCCGGTCAGGGCACCGGACGAATTGAACGTCAGGCCCATGATATAGGGCTGCGGCGGTTCCTCGCCGGGATTGGCCGGGTTACGACCGTCGACCAGTACCTTCATATCCCAGCTGTTGGCACCGGTCTTGACGAAATACTGCGTCATGACGTGGGCGTTGCCCTGGGAGTCGTAAATTTTCAACGAAGTGGAGCTGTTGTAGGTGGTCGGATCAGTCGGGTCAAAAGTGGCGTCGGCCGCCTCGCGCGCCGCCGTCACCGTGGCAGGCAAAGCCGCCTCCGCATTACCGGCCGCCGTGCCGACCGTCTGCGCGTAAGGCGCGGCATAGGCCTGAGCAGCTGCGATCTCAGCAGCTGTTGCCGCCGCCGGAACGATGCCTTCGTTCGTATAGTATTCGGTCATGCGCGTTGCCAGTTCCGCATCGTAAGCCGGCGTATAAGCCGCCTGGTAGGCATCGTCGACGACTCCGTCATAAGTCGTCTGCCAGGTAACCGGCGACTTCTGCGTCGAGTTCAGGTTGAACGCCGTAGTGATCTGAGTGGTCGACTTCGGTTCCTGATTGGTGGTCTGCACCTGCAGGTCGCCAACCACGCCGTTCTGCAGATTACCGTTGCCGTCCACCGGGAAGCCTTGGAGCTTATAGCCGAAGTTGTCGACCAAAAAACCTTCGCGGTCGGTTCCGAAGTAACCGGCACGGGTATAGCTCACCGCCCCGTTGTTGCTGACCTGGAAGAAACCGTTGCCGTTGATCGCAAGGTCCAGCGCGTTCTGCGTGTAGTTGATGTTGCCCTGGCTGAACTGCTGGGAAATGTTGGACATCAGCACGCCGCTGCCCTGCGGGTTCTTGCCACTACCCATCACAGAGGCGGCATAGACGTCAGAAAATTCCGCCCGTGACTGCTTGAAGCCGACCGTGCCGGCGTTGGCGATGTTGTTACCGGTGACGTTGAGATCTTTACTCGCGGCACGCAGACCGCTAAGACCGATATTGAACGACATGAATGCTCCTTCGCCGGAACTGCCGGCAGTTACGGACGATGGTTACTGGCCGATGACCTGTACATGGGAAAGCGGAACGCTGCCGAGCCCGGCCAGATTGAGCATCAGCTCGCTGCCGCCCAAGGTCACGCTGTCAACGTTGGCCGGCAGCATGGTGTAGAGCGCCCTGGTCTCGCCGTCGTAGGTGGCTTGCGCCTCGAACTTGTAGGTTCCAGGCGGCAAGGTATTGCCGCTGGCATCCTTACCGTCCCACATGAAGCTGATGTTTCCCGCCTCCTGCTGGCCCATGTTGATCCGATTCACCACCGCCCCGGTGTCGTCATAAACGTCGACGTAAACGTTGCTGCTGCTGACAGGCAGCACCAGGCTGGCCTTGAAGGTCTCGCTGGTATCCACCACCGCCTTGTCGGTCGGCACGATCACCTTGCGACCGACCAACGAAGAGGCCTGCAGCGCTTGTGAGGACTGATAGCCGGAAAGAATGGTTTCCATGCTGGAGTTCAGCTTCTCAACGCCCTCAACCGTACTAAACTGCGCCAACTGACCAATGAACTCACCATTCTCCTGCGGCTCCAGCGGGTTCTGGTTGTTCAACTGAGCCACCAGCAACTCGAGAAATTCGTTCTTGCCAAGGTCGTTACCCTTGACGTCGCGATCCTGGCTGAACTGGTATTGATCGAGTACCGAACCGGTACCGCCGACGCCGCCTGTAGTGCTCATGGCTATCTCTCGTAAGGGTTACTGGCCCAGGGTCAGGACTTTCTGCAGCATGGTCTTGGCCGTGTTCATCAACTCGGCATTGGTCTGAAACGAGCGGCTGGCTGAAATCATGTCGGCCATCTCTTCCACCACATTGACGTTCGGGTAATACACATACCCCTCTTCGTTCGCAGCCGGATGGTTTGGCTCGTAACGCGCCTGCAATTCGCTTTGATCCTCCACCACGCCCAGCACCTGAACACCGGCGCCAGCCTGATCCTGGTCAGCGAACAGCGATTCGTTCGGCGTGCCATTGGCCTGCTGCAGGACGGTGGCGAATACCGGATGGCGCGCACGGTAGGTCTGATCAACGCTGGAAGACACGGTCTCGGCGTTGGCGATGTTGCTGGAAATGGTATTCAGCCGCGTGCTCTGGGCACTCATACCGCTACCGGCGATATTGAAAACACTACTAAGTGACATGGCGCTGCTCCTTGTTATTCGCCGCGCAGGGCGCTCATCAGGCCTTTGAATTTACTGTTGAGCAGAGTAAAGCTCGCCTGGAAATCGATGGCGTTTTCGGCATAGGTCGCCTGCTCGACTTGCATATCGACGGTATTCTGATCCAGTGATGCGTGATGGGGTGTGCGGAAACGCAACGAGGGATCGGCAATTTCCATCCCCTCGGCGGCGATGTGCCTGCTGCTGGTCACCGCGACGCCAAAGCCACCCTGAGCCTTGCTGCTCTGCTCGGCCAGAACGGCGCTGAAGTCCAGGTCCCGCGCCTTGTAGTTGGGCGTGTCTGCGTTGGCGATATTGTTGGCCAGCACCTCGGCCCGCTGCGCGCGAAAGCCTAGCGCCTTCTCGTGGATACCAAGTGCCTTGTCGAAACTGATGCTCATGATCTGGCCCTCTGCCGGATACAAGTCTGCCTGAGCAAACACCAGCAAAGGCCGTGCCATTAAATCAAATCATTGATATACAAAGGCTTTTCAGGAGGGAGGAAATATAGCGCGTCAAAAGCGGCAAAGCTTTTCCAGTGTTTTTGCCGCCTTCAGCACGGAAGGCGACAGTTTTTTGCCGCTATTGCTAGGACAAGACCAGAGACTCACTTGGCCTTGTAGATGATGCCAGGGCTGCATTGAACCATCTGATACAACTCGGGCAGACCGTTCAGGGCCTCGGAGGCCCCAAGGAACAGATAGCCACCCGGCTTCAAGGTGGCGTGGATACGCTTGAGAATGTCCTTCTTCACCTCTGCAGAAAAGTAGATCAGTACATTCCGGCAGAACACCACGTCGAACTTACCCAGTACGGCATAGCTGTCCAGAAGGTTCTGCACCCGAAACTCTACACGGCTGCGTATGGCAGGTTTGACAACCCAGCGCCCCGGTACCTTGACATCGAAATAGCGCTGCAAGCGCTCGCTCGACAAGCCGCGGGCAATGGCAAGGCTGTCGTATTCCGCAGCCTTGCATGCCGCGAGCATGGTGCCTGACAACTCGGTCGCAACGATCTGAACCGACGGTTTAGGCTGGCTTGGGTTGCTTCGCTCGTATTCATCGAGTGTCATCGACAGGGAATAGGGTTCCTGCCCCGACGAACAGGCTGCCGACCATATGCGCAGCCGCTGCCCGTGAGCAGCCTTGAGCAATTCAGGCAGCACACGACTTCTGAGCACCTCGAAGGGATAGGCGTCCCGGAACCATAGCGTCTCGTTGGTCGTCATCGCATCAACGACCTGCTCACGCAACCCTCTATGTGGTTGCGCCTGAATTTGCCGAACCAGTTCCCCAAGGCTCTTCAGCCCGTGCTGCTCCATCAGCTTATTGAGCCGGCTAGACACGAGATACTGCTTGTTGTTGCCCAGAAGAATGCCGCAACTCTTTTCCAGGAACACTCGAAACTGATCGAACTCCAGATCAACTGACACTAATAACGCCTCACCATTCAAAAGAGCACTGCTCTCGACATCAACCCGCAGCCCGAATTCGCTCAATCACTCGACTAGCCAGGTCGTCTGGCTGGAACTTGGCGAGAAAATCATCTGCTCCAACGCGCTTGACCATGCTCTGGTTGAACACGCCGGAGAGCGAAGTATGCAGCAGAATATGCATATCACCCATAGCAGGATCCTGACGGACCTCAGTAGTCAGGGTGTATCCGTCCATTTCGGGCATCTCGATGTCTGAAATCATCATCATGAACTCATCGGACGGTTTTTTTCCCTCCGCGATAAGCCCCTTAAGATAGTTCAGCGCCTGGCGACCGTCGTTCTTCGCGATCACTTCGATACCCAGCCCCTGCAGGCATCGAATGATCTGTTTTCGCGCCACAGAAGAGTCATCAACGATCAACACACGACTGGATGATGCGCGACTATGCGTCTCGTCATCCGTGATGCCGACCGAAACCTGCTCGGAGACCGGCGCCACTTCGGCCAATACCTTTTCAACATCGATGATTTCGACCATCTGCCCATCTACATGCGTTACAGCCGTCAAGTAATGATCAGACCCTACGCCTTGGGGTGGCGGAAGAATATTCTCCCAGTTCATGTTGACGATCCGCTCGACCGAGTGAACCAGAAAGCCAAGAACCCTGGTGTTGTACTCAACAATGATGGCGAAGCTGTTGGTCAGGTCGTCAAGTGCCGGTTTGCCGGTCGCCAGCGAGAGGTCAAGGATAGATAACGTACTGCCGCGTATATTCGCAACACCCCGCACGACCGGGCTCGACTTGGGCATGTGGGTCAGCCGGGGGCACTGCAGCACTTCCCTGACCTTGAATACATTGATTCCGTAAAGCTGTTTGCCTTCCAGCCTGAACAACAGCAATTCCAGACGGTTTTGCCCTACCAGCTGAGTACGCTGATTAACCGAATCCATTACACCGGCCATGCCAGTTTCCTCTTGCTTGCGCGATGGGCATATAGACGCTTCGACTGAGCTCGACGGCACGTACCTTGCTTTGAGTGAGCCATGAGCGAACAGATGACTTTTTCCCGGCGTCCTTGCAAGGTTCTTTTCAGGGCAATCCTGTTGCCGCTTCTGTGCGGGGCGGGTCAGTTTGCCGAATCGGCAACGGTAACGCGACCCGAACAGCTTATCGGCGCCACCCGTGAATATCTTGAGCGTGAGGTAGCCGAGTACTTGCAGCGTAGCCAAATTCAGGCGCGTCACCAGGTCGAGATCAACCGACTGGACCCTCGCCTGCGCCTGGCATTGTGTGATCAGCCTTTGGCGACAAAACTCGAAAGCCCCACCCAGCCGGTCGGCCGGGCCACTGTCCGGGTGAGCTGTGAAGGTTCCTCCCCGTGGTCCGTATTCGTGCCTGCACAAATTCATCTGTTTCGCGAAGTCGTGGTGGCCAAACGACCATTGCAGCGCAACAGCACCCTGGAAGCTGCCGATATAGTACTGGCTGAACGGGACGTCGGGCTGCTGAACCAAGGCTACCTAACCTCGCTCGACCAGGCCCTTGGCAACAAGCTCACCCGCAGTGCACAGCCGGACCAGGTATTACCACCCAGCCACGTATCACCAGCCGAGGTGGTGCGAAAAGGCGATCAGGTAGTAATCAGCGCGAAAAATTCAACGATAAATGTGAGAATGCCGGGAGAAGCGCTGTCAGATGGAGCACTGGGCAGCCAGATTCGGGTCAAGAACCAACGTTCAGGGCGAGTGATCCGGGCTCGGGTTACAGGCCCAGGACAGGTAGAAGTCTTGATGTAAGAGCAGCCTGCGACGAACTGAAATAAAGCTAAAGTTTCGAAGGGCCGTGCCGAAAAACTGGCAAGCGTACTGATTTCTTAGAGGTTTCGATCATGGTTATCGATTTCAATCGGCCAAATGGTGCAGGTAACCTGCAAAACGGCGGGCGCAGCAATGGCGTCCAGAATGCCGACAGGCCTGCCACTCAGCAGAGCCCTGCAACGGACACCGCCAAAGGCTCGGGCACCAGCACCGTGGCGTCGGGCGAAAACGTTCAGCTCAGCCCCGAAGCACAGCGCCTTCAGCAAGCTGCAGAAAAGCTCAATGAACAACCCTCTGTTGACCAGGAGCGCGTTTCCCGCATTCGCCAGGCCATCGCCGACGGCAGCTACCAGATCGACAGCCAGCGTGTCGCATCGAAACTGCTGTCCTTCGAAAGCCAGCGCTGAATTCCAGACGCCAAGGGTAGCCAGGGCGCCGAAGCATGGAGATCAACATGCAAGATACTGAAGTGCTTCAATTACTCACTGAAGATATCGGCACCGCACAAAAACTTCTTGAGCTCATGGACGCCGAGTATCTGGCGCTCGCCGAACGCGATCTGTCTGGCCTGGAAACACTGCTGACGCAAAAGCAAGCCCTGCTTGCTCTCTTGGGGCAACACGGCGCATTGCGCAGCCAGACACTTGCAAAGGCGCAGCTGAGCATCGACCAAAACGGCCTCGCAGCCTTTGCAGCCGCATCGACAGTAGGTCCGAGCATTCTGGCCGAAGCAGAGCAGCTCGATAAGGCGCTTGAAGCCTGCCGAATCGCTAACGAGCGCAACGGCCAGCAGATTCGAGCCAACCAGAGCGCTGTCGGCAACATGCTGAACGTGCTGCAAGGCAGCAATCATGCCCCCGATCTCTATGATCGACGCGGCAGTGCTGCCAAAAGTTCATACAATCGTCCACTCAGCCAAGCCTGAAAGCCCCGCAACCCAATAAAGGCACAATGCTACTATACGGCTGAAACCGTTAAGTGCCGGAGAGCAATACACAGTGTCCAACCCTTTTGCGAAGGAAGAAGGCCCACAACCGCCTCAGCTTCTCAAGACGCCCGTTGAAGTCTATTCCAGCCTGCGTCCACTTCTCGATAGTCGCTCCCCCCTGCTGCTCCGCTTTACCGAGCGCAGCCAGCGCTACCAGACCTATCTGGTTGACATAAACCGGGAAAAAGGCTGGATCGCTCTTGACGAACTGGTTCCCACTGACGGTGAGCGGCTACTCAAGGCCGGTGAAACTTTTCAGATAGAAGGCTTCCACGACGGTGTACGCATCGTCTGGAACAATGATCACCCCGCACACGCCGGCGAGCTGAACGACGCACCCTGCTACTGGATCCCTCTCCCGCTGGAGATTCTTTATCACCAACGTCGTAACGCTTATCGCGCGCAGTTGATGGGGCAACTCATCAGCGTTGTGCTCAATGGGCGAACAATCAAGACCCCCTTGGAAGGCAAACTTTTGGACATGTCTGCAACCGGTTGCAGACTGAGCTTCAAGGGTGATATCCAGAGCCGCTTGCAGACTGGCCAGGTTTACGAACAGTTTTCCGCCAAACTGCCTTTTGGCACCATCACGACAGAGGTAGAGCTACGCCACCTCGCCTTTGATGAAAGGATCGACACGACCTTTTGCGGTATGCGCTTTCATCGCATCAGCGGCCTGACACAGCGCCAGATAGAGCGATTTGTCTATCAACTACAGCGCGAAGCGCGACGCGATCAAGTGGTAGATCGCTTCGACTAACACGCGCACTGCTCGCCTCGTTGCCACAAAGCTGCCGAGGCACATCCATCTTGCCGCTCCAGCGCGCCGGGCGACAAGCAGAAGGCGTCCATACAGGTCGACAAGAAAGAACTGAAATATGGCGTCCCAGGCGAGGTTCGAACTCACAACCTTCCCCTTAGGAGGGGGATGCTCTATCCAATTGAGCTACTGGGACTTCAGGCGGGGCGACATAGTAGCGAGCTGCAGAATATTTGTCATGCTTGAGCGTGGTCCCTACCAGCACATCCTTGAAACAGCTTTCGACGAAAACCTCTCTCGCGCACCCAGAAGACCGAGCGCAATTGCATTTTGCACGAAGCGACCGGCCAATCCTTGCAAAACGCACCCTAAAGCCCGCAGATACAACAACTAACTCATTGATTTTTTTAGAGTTTTTTGAATAACACAACTGGCACAACGAATGCTAGCTAGGTAGTCACCATAAACGCGAAGGAGACGCCTATGACACATTCAGCTTACTTGCTCAGCACCGCCGTGCTGGCAGCCGCAGCTGCGATCCACTTGCAAGGCATGAGTTCGGGCATGGATCGCTTACACCCGGATATCACTTCGAACGAATCCCGCCCAATGACTTTTCACAGCTCGCCCCCTCCCGCCCAAACCATCGGGAATGGCGAAGTGAGATCAGTCCAGCAACCACAGCGTTGGGTTTTCTAGACCCCCACAATCGTTGAATCAACCGAGGAAACAACCATGTCTCTCCTTGCTTTTTTCTTCCTCTCGCTCTGCATTACTTGCGCGCTCCTGGGGCTAAGTGTCGAGCTAGCCGAAGCCTGGGCAACCCTGGCGAAAGCCGGAGCAGTCCTGTTCGGGTCACTTTTTACCGGCTCACTGATTGTTGGAAAGCGGATCAAATTTGACCCTGTATTGCGCTAGGAAAAGGGCATCAGATCACAATAGAGGCATTCTGATACCATCATGACTTTACTCGACCCGCTATCGACGTATAATTGGCGTCATTAAGTCGTCTGCCATCTTTATTCCCAGCTGAGGGAACAGCCAAGGGATTTTGGTTGTCAGACCGATGACTAGAACGGCAATAAGCCACCATCGCCCACCTGACTACCGGTTTAAAGTATGCGCCCATTGAAGCAGGCAGTTTATTCCAGCCGCACGGCTGACAAGTTCGTGGTTCGGTTACCTGACGGAATGCGTGAGCGTATTGCCGAGGTTGCACGTAATCATCATCGCAGCATGAATTCAGAAATCATTGCTCGTCTGGAGCAAAGCCTTCTTCAGGAAGGTGCGCTGGGTGATGATCTGAATATGCGCCTCGACAGCCCCGAGCTTTCGCTTCATGAGCGCGAGTTGCTGCAGCGCTTTCGCCATCTGGCTCACCGTCAGCAAAACGCCCTGATCGCTCTGATTGCACAAGATAGCGAAGCCGTCAAAGACGACGAGTGACAAAAAACGGGGCGCTAACATTGCAGTTGCACCGCCGCCGTACATACAAAAACGCCTCGACTTGTCGAGGCGTTTTTGTATTCGTGGAGGGCTAACTAGCCCACGAAGCTTAGCAGAATGCCCGCAGCCACGGCAGAGCCGATGACCCCGGCCACATTAGGGCCCATCGCGTGCATGAGCAGGAAGTTTTGCGGATTCGCCTCAAGCCCAACCTTATTGGAAACACGCGCCGCCATGGGTACGGCTGAAACACCTGCAGAGCCAATAAGAGGGTTGATCTTGTTCGTACTGAACATATTCATAACCCTGGCCATCAGCACACCCGCAGCCGTACCGGCGCAGAATGCCACCAGGCCAAGCACTAATATTCCCAGTGTTTTTATCTGCAAGAAGGCGTCAGCTGATAGCTTCGAACCTACCGTCAGCCCAAGCAGGATGGTCACGATATTGATCAGCGCATTGCGCGTCGTATCCGCCAGCCGATCAACGACACCGCACTCGCGCAGCAGGTTGCCGAAAGCGAACATCCCCACCAGCGGAGCTGCATCGGGCAGCAACATTCCGACAAGCAATGCCAGCATCAGGGGGAAGATGATCTTTTCCACATGACCGACAGGACGCAGCTGTTTCATGACAATGGCGCGCTCTTCCTTGGTTGTCAGCGCCCGCATGATGGGTGGCTGGAGCAACGGAACCAGAGCCATGTACGAATAGGCCGCCACAGCAATAGGACCCAGCAGATGAGGTGCAAGCTTGGCGGTAACAAAAATCGAGGTAGGTCCGTCCGCTCCACCGATGATTGCGATCGATGCTGCTTCACGCAGGGTGAACTCCATTCCGGGAATACCCATCGCCGCCAGTGCCAAGGCGCCCAGCAGCGTCGCGAAAATCCCGAATTGAGCAGCAGCTCCCAAGAGCAATGTTTTCGGGTTGGCCAACATGGGGCCGAAATCGGTCATCGCCCCGACCCCCATGAAGATCAGCAGGGGAAACACGCTGGTCGGCAGGCCCACCTCATAGAACAGATGCAGAATGCCTTGGCCCTCAGCCATATTCGCCACTGGAATATTGGCGAGCAGGCCACCGAAGCCAATCGGAATGAGCAACAACGGCTCAAAACCCTTGCGAATTGCCAGATAGATCAGCCCCAGACAGACCACGATCATCAGCAACTGCCCTGGCTCCACATGATACAGGCCGGTGCTTTGCCACAGCTTGAGCAACTTGTCCATGCAGCTCTCCTTAAGCGATGGTCAGCAGGCAATCGCCCACGGACACTGCGTCACCAACCTTGACGCTGACACCGGAGACCGTACCGGCCTTGAAGGCGCGAATCTCGGTTTCCATCTTCATGGCCTCAAGGATTATGACCAGATCACCTTCCTGCACGGACTGGCCTGGCTGTACCAGAACCTTAAAAATATTGCCTGCAAGCGGAGCCGTCTGAGGCTCACCACCAACCGCAGCGGGTACGCCCCCGGCAGGTGCCGGCGCTGCGCCCGGAGCAGCTCCGAGAGGCTTGATTCCCTCAATATCGCCCCCCTCGTCCACCTGCACCACAAATGATTTGCCGTTGACCTGAACCGTATAAACCTCTGGCTTTCCAGCCTCCAGCTGTGGCTTCTCGGCTCCACCTGGCGCCGGTTCGAATGCCGCAGGATTACCTCGATTCTCAAGGAATTTCAGGCCAATCTGAGGAAACAGTGCATAAGTGAGTACGTCATCGATTACCTCACTCGCCAGTTGAATGCTTTTTTCCTGCGCCAAGGCTTTAAGCTCGGCAGTTAGCCTGTCCATTTCCGGCTCAAGCAGATCAGCCGGACGGCACGTGATGGCTTCGGCGCCATCCAGCACCCGGCGCTGCAACTCGGCATTGAAGGGTGCAGGGGCTGCACCATACTCACCCTTGAGAATGCCGGCGGTTTCCTTGGTGATGGACTTGTAGCGTTCACCCGTGAGGACGTTGATAACGGCCTGGGTACCTACGATCTGGGAAGTCGGAGTGACCAGCGGAATGAAGCCGAGATCTTCGCGTACGCGCGGAATTTCAGCGAGCACTTCATCGAACTTGTCGAGAGCACCCTGCTCCTTCAGTTGCCCTTCCATATTGGTGAGCATGCCGCCTGGCACCTGCGCCACGAGGATACGAGAATCAACTCCCTTGAGCGTGCCTTCGAATTTCGCGTATTTCTTGCGAACCTCACGGAAATAAGCGGCGATTTCTTCCAGCAGCTCAAGATCAAGGCCCGTATCGCGCTCGGTACCCTGGAAAATCGCAACAACCGATTCGGTCGGCGAATGCCCGTAGGTCATCGAAAGCGAGGACACCGCGGTATCGACATTATCGATGCCGGCTTCAACCGCCTTGAGGATCGCCGCAGTCGACAATCCTGCGGTGGCATGGCACTGCATGTGAATCGGAATGGAAAGGCTAGTCTTGAGTCGCGATACGAGCTCGAATGCGGTGTAAGGCGCGAGAATGCCCGCCATGTCTTTGATCGCAATCGAATCGGCGCCCATGTCCTCGATCTGCTTGGCCAGATCGACCCACATTTCTAGAGTATGTACCGGACTGGTGGTGTACGAGATGGTGCCCTGGGCGTGCTTGCCCTGCTGCCTGACAGCACGCAGTGCGGTTTCCAGATTACGCGGATCGTTCATCGCATCGAACACGCGGAAGACATCCACTCCATTGACCGCTGCCCGCTCAACGAACTTTTCCACCACATCATCGGCGTAGTGCCGATAGCCAAGCAGGTTTTGGCCGCGCAGAAGCATCTGCTGACGTGTATTGGGCATCGCTTTCTTCAATTCGCGAATGCGATCCCAAGGATCTTCACCGAGATAACGGATACAGGAATCGAAGGTCGCACCACCCCAGGATTCAACCGACCAGAAACCGACGCGATCAAGCTTGTCGGCAATCGGCAACATGTCTTCAAGGCGAACGCGGGTAGCGAGAATGGACTGGTGGGCGTCACGCAACACCACATCGGTAATGCCGAGCGGTTGTTTAACTGAAGTCATGGAAGGAACTCCCTTTCCTGAATCAACCACGGCGAGCGCGGTGCTGGTGAATGGCAGCCTGGATGGCCGCGAGGATGTCAGCGTCTGGCTGCGCCGTTGCGACAAGCTGCTGGTTACAGGCAGGCAGGTTTGTCGCCACTGGCTCGAAACGGCTGACCACGAGCGACATCAAGCGAATGCAGCCTATCAACAGAACGAGGAACAGGAAGACAGAACCTATACCGAACAGCATCAGTTCAAAGCCTTCGAGCAGGAGTTCGCTTGAGGTCATTGGCATACCCTTTCTTTCAGCAGCTCATGCCGCCTGTTATTCGTGATTGATTGGCTATAAGGTTTCGCCAGCTGACGAAACCTGAGAACAGTAGCTCGCCCAACAGCCGCAAGGCAAATGCCAAATGGCCGCAGCAGAAAGAGATCAGAGGAGAAAGAGCGTCGCCAGTCCAAGAAAAATGAAAAAACCTCCGCTGTCGGTAACGGCGGTGATCATCACACTCGCTCCCAGCGCAGGATCACGCCCCATGCGCGCCAGGGTTATCGGAATCAATACCCCCATCAGCGCGGCCAGTAGCAGGTTGAGGGTCATTGCAGCGGTCATGACCAGACCAAGCGACCAACTGCCATACAGCCAGTAGACCACCAAGCCAATCACTCCACCCCATATCAACCCGTTCAGCAGCCCCACTCCGACTTCCTTGCGCAGCAGCCGGGCACCGTTCCCGGTACCCATCTGATCCAGCGCCATCGCCCTGACGATCATGGTGATCGTCTGGTTGCCCGAGTTGCCACCAATACCCGCCACGATAGGCATCAACGCCGCCAGAGCCACCAATTTTTCGATGGACCCGTCGAAAAGACCAATCACCCGCGATGCGACGAAGGCAGTAATCAGATTCAGGGCCAGCCACGCCCAGCGGTTGCGCAGCGATTTCCAGACAGACGCGAAGATATCCTCTTCTTCACGCAGACCCGCCATGTTGAGCACTTCGCTCTCACTTTCCTCACGGATCAGGTCGACCATTTCATCAATGGTCAGTCGCCCGATGAGCTTGCCGCTCTTGTCCACTACAGGCGTGGAAACAAGGTCATAACGCTCGAAGGCCTGGGCTGCCTCGTAGGCATCTTCATCCGGATGGAAGGTGACCGGATCATTGGCCATTACCTCGGCCACCTGCTTTTCCGGATCATTGACCAGTAGGCGCTTGATCGGCAGGACGCCCTTGAGCACGCCGTCGTAATCCACCACGAACAGCTTGTCGGTATGTCCCGGCAGCTCTTTCAGCCGCCGCAGGTAGCGCAAGACGACCTCAAGACTCACGTCCTCACGGATGGTGACCATCTCGAAGTCCATCAGCGCGCCGACCTGGTCCTCCTCATAGGACAGCGCCGAACGGACACGCTCGCGCTGTTGCGCGTCCAGCGTTTCCATCAGTTCATGGACAATGTCGCGAGGCAGTTCAGCGGCCAGATCAGCCAGCTCGTCGGCATCCATCTCCCTGGCAGCTGCCAGCAGCTCATGATCGTCCATGTCGGCGATCAGCGTCTCACGCACCGCATCAGACACTTCGAGCAGAATGTCACCGTCGCGTTCGGACTTGACCAGCTGCCAGACAGTCAGTCGCTCATCGAGCGGCAATGCTTCGAGGATGTGGGCAACGTCCGCGGGGTGCAGTGCTTCAAGCTTGCGTTGCAGCTCAACGAGATTCTGCCGATGAACCAGGTTGTCGATCAGCTCCTGATGCTGGCCGCTCCCCTGGCGATGTACCAGATCCTCTACGAGCTTCTGACGCTGCAGCAGCTCGACAACTTGCGCCAGACGATCCTGGAGACTTTCCTGCGGCTTTTTTGCTTCTACTTCAGTCATGGCGCACTCCGCCCCCGACGGACGGAGCGCGCCAGGGGATCAATCATTCAAAACGTGATTGGCCAGCAAAAATCGTGTACGACTACAGGGCAAATCCATGAGGGGGATCCAAAGGCCCGAAAGGGCGGACCGCGCAATAATAACACTGCAGTCGCCATCCCAGACCACGAAATACAGGCAATACAACCGCTTGCGCGTTACATCACGGCGAGCGCAGATCTCGCCGTCCTGTCGACGCATTCACGTTGTGAGAAGACACGGCTGCAACGAATGCAATTATTGGCTAGGGTCTGCTGACCCTGAAGATCGTCAAGGAGGACGACCATGAACAAGCTGCTTGCTTCGGGCTGTTGTGCCCTGCTGCTCACCACCACGCCCACGCTTGCCACAAGCATTTATCGCTGCGTCGATGAAACAGGGCATCTAACCTTCACCCGCCAAGGCTGCCCGACTCACCAGACCTCCGAGAAGCAGCAGGCGTTCAATCCAACGCCCAGCTCCAGCACAACCGTACCCATGGCGAAGCCTCAGAAACAGCGCACCGAGCGCCGAAAGAAAGACCAGCCGCTGACCATCGTCGGTGAGCAGGATGACGGCTGCGGCAACCGCATGACCGGCAGCGCAAGACGCAACGCCATGATCAGCCAGCAAAGCCGCCCCGGCATGACCCGCGCCGACATTGAAAGCACCTTCGGCAAACCGGACAGCATCACCAGCCGCAACGGCCAGGTGCAGTACCGCTACAGCGCCCGCAAGGGCCGAACCCACACCATCAGCTTCGATGAGAACGGCTGCGTGCGCGGCAAGCACTGAAGACAGAAAATGAAAAAAGGGCCTGCATCACTGCAGGCCCTTTTTTGTTTGGCGGACTCAGGAGGATTCGAACCTCCGACCGCTCGGTTCGTAGCCGAGTACTCTATCCAGCTGAGCTATGAGTCCGTATTGCGCTTTTAGACCAGATCACCCCTGGCTTAAACAATGAAGCGCATTGCTGCGATTCACTTTTAATAGTGGCGGACTCAGGAGGATTCGAACCTCCGACCGCTCGGTTCGTAGCCGAGTACTCTATCCAGCTGAGCTATGAGTCCACTAAGGGTGCGCATTATAAGTTCGTGATTCCACCGGTCAAGCTCTTTGATTCAATGAATTCCATCAAATCTGAACACTTGAACCATCCACGATCCCGCTACGCAAAATGGCGGAGAGGGGGGGATTCGAACCCCCGACACCCTTTTGAGATGTACTCCCTTAGCAGGGGAGCGCCTTCGGCCACTCGGCCACCTCTCCGCAACACGGGGCGCATAATACCCGCCTTTACCCCGCTTGCAAAGCGAAAAATCGAGAAAAATTAATGGTTTGGTTCCTGATCTTTCTCTTTCTGGATCCGTTGATAAATTTCCTCGCGATGCACCGCAACCTCTTTGGGGGCATTCACTCCTATACGCACCTGGTTTCCCTTTACACCCAACACAGTGACGGTCACATCGTCACCCACCATCAGGGTCTCTCCGACCCGGCGAGTCAGAATCAGCATTCCTTTCTCCTTAAAACGGATTCAGTTCAGTAAACAGTCTGCAAAGATAAAGGCGGATAATGTTCCGCAGGACATGAAACCTGGAGCTTTTCACCAGCTATTGACCAGCAACGGCAAGCCTAAAGTTCCTTTTACAGCCTTCCAAACGACGGAAGGTTCGAGCTTTGCATCAAATCAGGCTCATTCCCCTTTCCCAGCCGGGGCATCCAGATCAAACGCGGTGTGCAACGCACGCACCGCCAGCTCCAGATATTTCTCTTCGATGACCACTGACACCTTGATTTCCGAGGTGGAAATCATCTGGATATTGATATTTTCCTTGGCCAAGGCTTCGAACATGCGGCTGGCGACACCGGCATGCGAGCGCATGCCAACGCCGACAATAGACACCTTCGCGATATCAACATCCCCAACAACTTCGCGCGCACCCATTTCCTGCGCGATGTGCTCAAGCACATGCAGCGCATTCTGATAGTCGTTGCGATGAACAGTGAAGGTGAAATCGGTGGTGTTATCGTGCGCGACGTTCTGCACGATCATGTCCACTTCAACATTTGCCGCACTGATCGGGCCGAGAATCTTGAACGCCACACCGGGCGTATCCGGCACACCACGGATCGTCAGCTTGGCCTCGTCACGGTTGAAAGCGATGCCGGAAATGATGGGCTGTTCCATGGAGTCCTCTTCGTCAAGGGTAATAAGGGTTCCCGGACCCTCTTTAAAGCTGTGCAGCACACGCAGAGGTACGCCGTACTTGCCGGCGAACTCAACGGCTCGAATCTGCAGCACCTTGGAGCCGAGACTGGCCATTTCCAGCATCTCCTCGAAGGTTATCTTCTCCAGGCGCTGCGCCTTGGCTACTACTCGGGGATCGGTTGTGTACACGCCATCCACATCGGTGTAGATCTGGCATTCATCAGCCTTCAAGGCCGCCGCCAGCGCAACGCCGGTGGTGTCCGAGCCGCCACGTCCAAGCGTGGTGATATTGCCCGCTTCATCCACACCCTGGAAGCCGGCAACCACCACTACACGCCCGGCCTTGAGCTCCTTGCGAATATTCTGCGCATCAATTTGCAGAATGCGCGCCTTGGTATGCGAGCCGTCGGTAAGGATACGCACCTGGCTGCCCGTATAGGAAACAGCCGGCACACCGATCTTGATCAGCGCCATGGCCAGCAAGGCAATGGTCACCTGCTCGCCTGTCGAGACCATCACATCCAGTTCACGGGAAACAGGTCGCTCACTGATCTGCCGGGCCAGGTCAATCAGCCGATTGGTTTCACCGCTCATGGCCGAGACCACCACGACGATATCGTCACCGTTATCACGGAACGTCTTGACCTTCGCCGCCACCTGCTCAATGCGCTCGACGGAGCCCACCGAGGTCCCTCCAAACTTCTGTACGATCAACGCCATTTCATTGCCGCCTAAGCCATTCGTTAAAAAACAACCCATTCATCACCAGGGCCTCGGGCGACAGCCAGTCCGACTCTTGCGATGCCTCATCATCCGCAGGGCGACTCGCTCACCGCCCTGCCAGTGCTGACCTGGTTATCCTTAAAGCCCCTGCTCAACAAATGTGCGAGTCAGCGCCAGCGCATCATCGAGCTTCTGCGGCTCGCTGCCACCACCCTGCGCCATATCGGGACGACCACCACCCTTGCCGCCTACTGTTGCTGCGGCCTGCCTCATCAGATCACCGGCCTTCAACTTGCCGGTAAGATCCTGGGTTACGCCCGCGACCAACACAACCTTGTCGTCGAGAACGCCGCCCAGCAGGATCACCGCACTGCCCAGCTTGTTCTTCAACTGATCGACCAGGGCCAGCAGCGCCTTACCATCCAGACCATCGATTCGCGCCGCCAGGGTCTTGACACCCTTCACTTCGACCGCAGAGCCGGCAAGCTCATTACCGGCAGCGCTCGCAGCCTTGGCCTTGAGCTGTTCAAGTTCCTTCTCAAGCTGACGGTTGCGCTCAATCACGCCACCGAGCTTGTCCAGCAGATTGTCGCGACTGCCCTTGACCAGCGCCGCCACTTCCTTCAACTGCTCCTCGGCACTGTTCAGATAGTTCAGCGCATGTTCGCCCGTGAGCGCTTCGATACGACGCACACCGGCGGCCACACCACCTTCACTGACGATCTTGAACAGGCCGATATCACCGGTACGCGATACGTGGGTACCACCGCACAGCTCAACTGAAAACCCGCCGCCCATACTCAGCACACGCACCTGATCGCCGTATTTCTCACCAAACAGGGCCATGGCGCCCTTGCGCTTGGCGGTTTCGATGTCGGTTTCCTCGATTTCAACGGCGGAATTGCTGCGGATCTCAGCGTTGACCTTGTCCTCAAGCACCTTGAGTTGCTCGGGCTTGATCGCCTCGAAGTGGCTGAAATCAAAGCGTAGCCGCTGGCTGTCGACCAGTGAGCCTTTTTGCGTGACATGTTCACCCAGGATCTGCCGCAGTGCCGCGTGCAACAGATGCGTCGCCGAGTGGTTCAGCGCAGTCGCCTGGCGAACCGATGCATCGACCACCGCCTCGACGCTATCACCCACCCGCAGACTGCCGCTGTCGAGAATACCCTGGTGCAGGAAGGCGCCACCCGCCTTGCTGGTATCGCGCACATCGAAGCGCAGGCCTTCGCCTGCCAGATAGCCACAGTCACCGATCTGCCCGCCGGACTCGGCGTAGAACGGTGTCTGATCAAGCACTACCACGCCCTCGTCACCGGCATTCATCTGTTCGACGTTCATGCCTTCCCTGAACAGGGCGACGATGGTGCCGCTGCCGCTGGTGCCTGCGTAGCCGGTAAAGCGGGTTTCACCCTCAACCTTGACCAGGCTGTTGTAATCCATGCCAAAAGCGCTGGCCGACCGCGCACGCTCGCGCTGGGCCTGCATTTCGCGCTCGAAACCTTCCTCATCCAGCGTCAGCTCGCGCTCGCGGGCGATGTCGCCGGTCAGGTCCACCGGAAAGCCGTAGGTATCGTACAGCTTGAAGATGATTTCACCGGGAATCACGCTGCCCTTCAAATCCGCCAGATCCTGTTCGAGAATTTTCAGGCCCTGCTCCAGCGTCTTGGCGAACTGCTCTTCCTCATTCCTCAACACGCGCTCGATGTGCACCTGCTGCTGCTTGAGTTCGGGGAAGGCTTCGCCCATCTCGGCGACCAGTGCCGCGACGATCTTGTAGAAGAAGCTGCCCTTGGCGCCCAGCTTGTTGCCGTGGCGGCAGGCGCGGCGAACGATGCGGCGCAGCACATAGCCGCGGCCTTCGTTGGATGGCGTCACGCCGTCGGCGATGAGGAAGCCGCAGGAGCGGATATGATCAGCCACCACCTTGAGCGAGGCCTGACCATCGTTGCTGCAACCAATGGCTTGCGCCGCGGCGTTCAGCAAACTCTGGAAAAGATCGATCTCATAATTGGAGTTGACGTGCTGCAGCACCGCACTGATGCGCTCCAGACCCATGCCGGTATCGACGCTTGGCGCCGGCAGCGGATGCATGACGCCATCGGCGGTGCGATTGAACTGCATGAACACGTTGTTCCAGATTTCGATGTAGCGGTCGCCATCTTCCTCCGGTGAGCCGGGCGGACCGCCCCAGATATGCTCACCGTGGTCGAAGAATATCTCGGTACAGGGGCCGCACGGGCCGGTATCACCCATTGCCCAGAAATTGTCAGAGGCGTAAGGCGCGCCCTTGTTGTCACCGATGCGCACCATGCGCTCGGCCGGCACGCCGACTTCCTTGGTCCAGATCTCGTAGGCCTCGTCATCGCTGGCATAAACGGTGACCCAGAGCTTTTCCTTGGGCAGGTTCAGCCATTTGTCCGAGGTGAGGAATTCCCAGGCGTAGGTGATGGCGTCGCGTTTGAAATAGTCGCCGAAACTGAAGTTGCCCAGCATCTCGAAGAACGTGTGATGACGCGCGGTATAGCCGACGTTTTCCAGGTCGTTGTGCTTGCCGCCGGCGCGCACGCATTTCTGGCTGGTGGTGGCGCGGGTGTAGGCACGCTTTTCCAGACCCAGGAAGCAATCCTTGAACTGGTTCATCCCCGCATTGGTAAAGAGCAGGGTTGGGTCGTTCGCAGGAATCAGCGAACTGGAGGCTACACGCGTGTGTCCCTTCTCTTCGAAGAAGCGGAGGAAGGCTTCACGGATTTCTGCGCTTTTCATAGATCTCTTCCAGAAGACTGCGACCGAATGGCTGCAAAACGGCACAGTGAGACAAACAGCCGCCTTGCAACTATCCAAAGGGATAATCGGCAAAGGGCCGCATTATATCGGGCCTGCGCGCTGCGCATAGGGGATAACTTCGATTGAATCAAGCTATTTGATGGCAGAACGCGAGTATTCGCGCCGATACGCCATCAAAGAGCCATCGAATGCAAGTCAACGCAGCAGACGGGTATCCAGAACCGACGAAGCGCCACCGAGCAACGTCTCGGTGATACTGACGAAATCCTCGGTGGTGACCTTGTCCAGGCGCATCAACCCACGCGCCACATCGTCCAGCGAATGACGGTTCTTGCTGCGCTGGCGGATTTCCCGGTCGAGTTCCTGCAGCAGCAAGACGGCTCGTGCAGTAACAGGGCCGGTGGATCGCTCCGTGCGCAGTGATTTGACCTTGCTGCTCCATTGCCCCAGATGCTTACGGACAGCCTGATAGCGATCCTCGCTCATGCCGCCGGCGCGACGCATCAGCTCGATGGCGTAATACTCGGCCAGCCCTTCGCTGATCCAGTCGCTGCGATCGGCATCGCTGATGCGACTGAACACATGAACCAGCTCGTGCACCAGCGAGCTGGTGCCATTCTCGCTGACCAATGGGCGGTCGGCATGCATGTACAGGGAGTTGGGGCCGGACAGACCGCCGCGCCACATGGGATCACCAGCGCCCACGATCAGCAGTTTTTTCGGGTCCCGCGGAAAGACGCTCTGCACCTCGGGCCAGACGAAGGTCAGCAGCGTCAGGATATCCATCCGACGCACCCCTTCGCCTACCGGAGCCGCAACCGTCACGTCGGTTTCACCGAGCCTGGCCCGGCGAGTGCCGAGCTTGCCGGCGAGAATCCAGCCGGTTGGTCTATCGAACAGCCGCTCGGGATTGTCGATACGGAAGCGGTTCTTGCCGATGCGCGGCCAGCCCGTTTCCACACTCTTCCAGCCCTCAGGCAACTCGAATGACAGGCGCGACACCAGCCGGACGCCGTCCCGAACATCGACTCGCCCGGCAGGCACCAGGTCATCGCCTCGCAACAGCGCCCAGTCGGGGGTCATGCGTGCATCGAAGCGGCCGTTGTCACGCTGATGGCTGATCCGTACCCGATAACCCAAGCGTGCCTTGCCGGCAGCCGGTCGCCAGAGGCCACGGCCAGCCTCCTCCTCCCAGTGGCCCTTGGCATCGGTTTCGAAATCGCTGTAAAGGCCTTCATCACCGAGGTTGAAATCGACATAGGCGATGGCACTGCCCTCCTCAAGCACCAGCTCGACCTCGGCCACATCCTGTTCGGGCAGGAATTTGACGTTGAAGTCCAGATCGACACGTTTGGCCGCGTGGGTCGGACCCGCAGACAGGCACAGCAGAACGGCGAACAGAGATAGCAGGCGGAGGAACATGGGGTGACTCCAGACAAAGATTCAGTGCTAAGACGACGTGCCCCGGCCTAGATTCAACCGGCACGGAAAATCAGATGATCCTCCCAGTCGTCCTCGGCCACGGTGCCCTCGGCGAGCATCCGCCCTGATTGGGAAATACGCTCGACATGCACCGCCTGCGGATCACCACACACCAGATGATGCCAAAGGGGCAGGTCCTTGCCTTCGGCGACGAGTCGATAGCCACAAGTGGGCGGCAGCCATTTGAACTGTGCCGCATCAGCAGCCGTCAGCTGGATGCAATCAGGCACGCTGGCGCGGCGATTGGGATAATCCGTGCAACGGCAGCTATGCAGATCAAGGAGTTTGCAGGCGATGCGGGTGTAGTAGACGCAGCCATCCTCCTCATCCTCAAGCTTCTGCAGGCAACACAGGCCGCAACCGTCGCACAGCGACTCCCATTCCTCTGCGTCCAGCTCGACCAGGGTCTTGCGCTTCCAGAAGGGTTCGACTTTCGCCGCCATCAGTCCACCTCGAACAGGGATGCTGTCGTCAGATCGCGTCGTTGCGACGCAGCAGTTCTTCCGGAAGATGCTCGATATACTCGTCCGGAGGTGGCGGCATCTGCAAGTGGAAGCCCTGCTTTTCCAGGTTCTCGAGTACGGTCGCGATATTCTCCCGCGCCAGTGTACGCTCGGGTGTCAGCACCATATCGAACGCATGTTGCGGCGTGCCGAACACCGCAAGCAGCGCTTCCGGGACCCGCGCCAGTGCTTCGCTGCGCTCAACGTAGAGGTACATCCCATCCTTGCGCGGACTTTTATAAATGGAACAAAGACGTTTCATCGGGTTTCTTCCAGTGCATCGAGAAGGGATTGCCCCAACCGCTCGCGGCGCCAGCCCCGCAAGGAGTCGGGCAATTGATAGGGGCCATCGGGGTAGCCGGTTTTCAAGAGTGACTCGAGTACTTTCTTGCGCAGCACCAGCTCAGGCGCAATATTCAGGGCAATAGCCTCACGCTGTCCGACTGCTCGCAGCTTCTTCAACAGCGCGGACGCTTCCAGCGGCAACGGCTCGGGCAGAGGCGCGGGCCAGTCCTGCTCGGGCGTGGCAGCCGCCGTGCGAATCAGTTCGAGCAGGGTCTCGCCATCCTGGCGCACGGTACGCGGATGCATGTCTTCTATGCGCGCCAGGCCGACCAGATCCACAGGCTGGGTGCGTGCCAATGGCCACAGACTGTGTTCACGCAAAACACGATTGCGCGGCTGGTTGCGCGCCCGTGCCTGCTGCTCGCGCCAGGCCGCCAATGCACGCAAGACAGCAAGCTGACGCGGCTTGAGCCGCCAGGCCTGCTTGACCTCGCGATAGACCTCAGCCGGATCGGTTTCACGTCGCTGGTTCGCTACCCACTCGGCGCCATCTTCCAGAATCCACGCACGCTTTTCCTCAGACAGCTTCGGCAACAGCGTCTGGTAAAGCTCGGCCAGATGCTGCGCATCTTCGGCGGCATATTGGATCTGCATCTCGCTGAGTGGACGCTGCAGCCAGTCGGAACGTGTTTCACCCTTGGGTAGTTCGATGTTCAGCACTTCCTGTACCAGCCGTGAATAGCCCATCGAAAAACCGATATTCAGGTAGCCGGCAGCCAGTTGCGTGTCGAACAGCGGTGCAGGCAGGCTGCCAGTCAGGCGCAGGAAAACCTCAAGGTCTTCACTGCAAGCGTGCAACACCTTGACCACTGACTCATCTTCAAGCAGGCCGCTGAAAGCCGTCCAGTCGCTAATCAGCAAGGGATCGATCAGGTAGGCACAGCACCCGTCGCCCACCTGCAGCAGGGCTGCGATGGGATAGAAGGTGTCGACCCGCATGAACTCGGTGTCCAGCGCGACAAATGGTAGTTGCCGCCACTCGGCGCACAGGCGGGCCAGATGCGCATCATCCAGAACCCATTGAGTGTTGATGGCCACTATGGCCTCCTTATTGTCGGCTGACGACCGAAGAGCGCCGCAGTATATAGGTGCGCTCAGCTATTCGCCGCGCAAACATCCACCGCGCGGCGCTAACATTCAGCGATCGACCCACGGAGCGCCGCCATGCCGCTTGCCCAACTGATCAATGCCCAGCAACTGGCTGAACGCTTGCAGCAGCCAAACCTGGTCATCCTCGACTGCCGCTTCGCTCTGGACGACCCGGATTATGGCCAGCGCAGCTATGCCCAGGCACATATTCCGGGTGCCCGCTTTGTCGATCTTGAGAAAGACCTGTCTGGCCCGGTAATCACCGGCCAGACCGGTCGCCACCCGCTGCCGGAACCCAGGCAACTGCTCGCCAGATTTCAGGCTCTGGGCCTGAATGAGGAGAGCCAGGTGGTTCTCTATGACGACGGTCCCGGTGCCTTCGCCGCGCACGCCTGGTGGCTGCTGGTCTGGCTGGGTAAACGCGACGGCCTCTACCTGCTCGACGGCGGCCTTCAGGCCTGGCACGACGCCGGACTGCCACTCGACGACAAACGCCCCGCGATCACTCCGGGCACGCTGCAAGGCAGGCCGGATAACAGCCTGACTGTTGACGCGACGATGCTTTCAAAACAGCTGGCAACCGCTGAACTGACACTGCTCGACGCCCGCGCCCTGCCACGTTTTCTCGGTGAAGCAGAGCCCATCGATCCTGTTGCGGGTCACATTCCCGGCGCTCACTGCCTGCCCTTCACCGAGAACCTTGATGCCGACGGGCGCTTTCTGCCACCCGAACAGCTACGGTCGCGCTTCGAGCGGAAACTGGCCGGAACATCCCCGGACACGCTGGTGGCTTACTGCGGCTCCGGCGTAACGGCCTGTCATAACCTGTTCGCCCTCTGCCTGGCCGGCTACCCGCTGGCCCGGCTGTATCCGGGCTCGTGGAGTGAATGGATCACCGATCCACTGCGCCCGGTTGCCCGCCAGCCGCAATGACAGGATCAGCCCGCAGGCTTCAGCGCCAACAGCACGAAGCCACAGATGATGCCCGCCAGAGCGATCAGCCAGCCAATTCGGTGGGCGCGGTTCTTCTGCGCCTGACGAACCGGGTCCACGGGTTTCTTTTTCCTCACGCATCCACCTCGAACCTGAAAGCTCATGTGAGCTGCTAAAAGTTGAGTGCCGCGACGAGCCGGTTTGCTGCCGCCACGCACAAGCGGCACGCAACCTACGACGCCCGGCGACTATCTGCAAGCCTCACTGGTCAAAGGGCACGCGTCACTGTCGCTCCGTCAGAAACGCGGTAGGCGGCGATCCATCGGCATTGAGCTGGAAGATTTCCTGCGGCCTTCCCTCATGGTCCAGCACCAGCAGACCAATACCGCTGCCGTTCCACAGCCGCTCGCCAGCCTGGCTACGGTCCGGTACTCGCGGCACCACCTCCAGCCGGCGACGTTTGGTCAGCCAGTTCAAAGGGGACCAGGGTGCGTAAAGCCAGCGATTGAGCCGGTCGAACCAGTCCAGCAGACGCCGTGGAAATTCATTTTTTACACCGCTGCTGGTGATCTGCCAGAGCTGCGGACCGGTGTCGCGACCGCGGTCGCGAATGTGCAGCTGATAGACGAAAGAATAATGCACGTCACCGGAAAGAATCACGTAGTTACCGGGCGTCCTCGAGTGACGGAAGATGTTCATCATCACGTGGGCGGCGCCGCGGTGTGCCATCCAGTTTTCCGCATCGACCATCAGCGGGTGTCCCGCCCAGCTGAAGACGCGTTGCACCGCCTCGATCAGCTTGACGCCGAACATGGGTGCCGCCGAAACGATGAGCACGGCCTTATGGTCCAGCAGGTTCTGCTGAAACTCACTCAGCGCCTCCCAGTCCATCAGACCGGAAGGACGGCTGAGATTGCGCTCACTGCGCCAGCGGCGGGTGCGCGTGTCCAGCACCACCAGCGGCGGCACGCTGGCCAGTTCGTAGCCCCAGCCATGAAATTGATGCAGGTCCTCGATCAGCCGATCCTGCAGCTCGCTGTCCAGCCAGCCATCGGCAGCTGATGCCATTAGTTGTTGCGTCTGCGTCAACAGCTCGCCGAAACGCCTGGGCTGATTGCCCCATGCCTGGCACAGCAGGTAGGCGATCAATGCGTTACCAATGATTCGCCGGGACAAGGGATGGCCGTAGGCGGTCTCCTCCCAGCGGGCCGAAAGATTCCAGTCATCAGTAACGTCGTGATCATCGAAGATCATCAGCGACGGCACATGCGCCAGCCCTCTCGCCACCTGAGGCAACCCCTGGACGAAAGCTTGCAGACACTCGTCTTCGCGGCGGTAGCGCTCGGCCTGTTCGGCGGTGAGCGAACCCGGCATGACCGGCGCGATCAGCGACCAGGGCAGCGGCGACCAGACCAGCAGGTACATGGCCATGACTTCACCGAAGGTGATCAGGTGGTTCTGTCCGTTGGAGGTCGTGAACACCGGCTTTTCCACGCCACCAAAAAAGCGCTCGCGCAATGCTTCGTTGGACTTGAACGCAGGCAAGAGCTCCTCGCGCCGGTAATAGGTAGCCGGGTGGTCGAACAGTTCTGCACTGTCATCCACCACCGCACCTTCCAGCTGCTCGCCATACAGCCCGAGCCGGTGCACCAGCGCATGAATGGCGACCAACATCGGCCCCGCGACATCGTCGGCGTACACCTGGTCGCCGGTCATCAGCAATAACGCCGGCCGGCCCTCGGGATTGTCGAGCTGCTGCTCGATCAGCTCGTCGACGCACAACAGCCCGTCCTGCGCGGCGTGGTGCGGCTTGCGACAGGAGCCGTGCAATACCCGGTCGAGCCGGGACTTGATGACGAAACTGGGCCGGCTCGCGCCCGGGTACAGCAAATGCGGCGCCCAGTCGGCGATACCCTGCTCCGCCTGCCCTTCGCTGCGGATGCGCAGGTCGTATTCGATCAGACAATCGCGCGGCAGCGCTTCTTCCAGCGCCACATCAATCAGATGCAGCACCGCATCGCGACCGATGGGCAGGCGCTGGCAGGTTGTACCCTCCAGCGGGATCACACGCTGCGTTCCCTGCGCCTCGCTTTCAACTACCAGTGAAAGCGTCAGCGGGCGTGTCGAAACCAGCCAGAGCACCAGGCGATCGGCCTCCACGCGACGCAACAGTGGGCCAGCAAGGACCGTCGGCAGCGTGTCGGTATTGGATGAGGAAGTAGTCAAAAAACCATTCACATTGGGAGGCGGAAGTTCGGGTAGCGGATTTGTCCAACCGGCAGAACGCTGCCGCTATCGGATTTCTGCTCCGGATTGCCGCTCACGACGCACCGAACAGGACAGCCCAGTAGATACCGGCATCACTCTGCGGATCGACTGCATAGGCCGCGCCCAGCTCGCTGAATTGCGGGCTCATCAGGTTTGCACAATGACCTGGGCTGGCCAGCCAGCCGTCAAGCACCTTGCGCGGCGTGTCCAGTGCGGCGGCGATGTTCTCACCCGTGCGCGTGCCGTCATAGCCTGCAAGTTCCGCCCGGTCGCCCGGCGTGCGCCCATCGCTGCCGAGATGGCTGAAGAAGTTGCCGTTGGCCATGGCTCGGCTGTGGGACTCAGCCGCTGTACCGAGGGCGGCGTTCCAGACCAGCGGTGACGTGCCGCCAAAGGACTGCGCACCGCATTGACGCGGCTGCTTGCGCGCCTCGTTGATCAGGGCGAGCAGTTTCTGCCCTTCCACCTGCCAGTCGCCCAGCTTGCCACTCAGCAGCGGGCGGGCCAGGACGATACGCCAGTCGCGGCCCTGCTGGCTCACGCCGAGGTCGACAAATTGCGGGTCCAGCAGAAGCTGGCAGTAGCTTTCCTGCAGCGCACTCATCGCCGCCTGCGCATCGCGCGGGCCCGACAGGCTGATCGCCTGAGCGCTGGTAAATGGATAGCCCCTGGCGCCTAGCGCCCGGTGCAGATCCGCGCGCCCCTGTACCGCCAACACCAGACGGCTATCGGTTGCCAGCGGCGGCAATGCCTCGAATGATTGCCCTGCACAGCTGCGCACCTCGCCACGATAGAGGTTGATCGACTCCACCAATCGCGCCTCCTCGCCCGCACCGGCAGTACCGACGAGCAGCAATCCCAGCAATGTGAGACCTATGAGCGATGACCCGATGCGCATGGGGATTTTCCTTGAAGTCGTAGTTGCAACGCTGGCGAAAGCCCACTCGCCATAAACAGCAGCGCTTGGCCCGTCCGAAGTGTCCGAATTGAAGCAGGATCTGGCAGGAGGCTGTCGTACAAAGGCTATTTGAAAAGGGCTTACGCTTTCCAGGCCCGGTTTGACTTTCCAATGCACCCGATAAGGCACCCGCCCAGATACACAATGCCATTTCGCAGTCACAAGCCGCCTCTTCTTCGACGTGCGGACGCTCTGCACGATACGTCCGCCTGTGCGTATCCGAACCGGGGCGGCTATGATCGAGCACCATGAACAGCCCGTCGCCCCTTCGCCCGCCCTGCCCTCCTGGCTCCTGCATCTGCGAGCGCAACGAACTGTTGGCAACGCCTGATGCAGACCTGCGCATCCTGCGCCTGACCCGGCATGAAGAACGGCGCCTGCTTGAGCGCCTGGAAAACATGCAAAGCCTGGACGACCTCAAGCAATTACAGCAAAAGATGCTCGACCAACTGGGCCTGCGCATGACCGTTGCCCCCAGTCACAACGAAGTGCGCAGCATGCGCGGCATCGCCATCGACTTCGCGGAGCAACGAGGCCTGTGCCGCAAGATCCGCCAGTCGATTCCCGCAGCGATTCGCCGCGGCCTGGAGAAACAGCCCGAGATCGCCTTCCGCCTGCTTGATGCCCACGACCTGCTGCGCGATGCCTGAATCGCATTGAGCATGTCGCGGCGAGGTTAGTTCGCAGATGGAATCGTGGCGGCAGCCGGAAAACGCTTCATCATTACGCCACACAGCAGCAATCCCGCCAGCCCCAGCGCCCCGCCAACGTAGCCGATGCTTTGCAGCCCTATCTGCTGGCTGACCACGCTGCCGAGCAAGGCGCCAGCGCCGATACCGACGTTGAATATTCCCGAGAACAGCGACATGGCCACGTCGGTGGCGTCCGAGGCGAAATGCAGCACTCTGGACTGCAACGCCAGTACAAAACACAGCACGACCACGCCCCAGATCACGCTCAGCACCAGGAAAACTGCTGTGTATCCCGACAAGGGCCGCAGCAGTAGCAGGCACAGCGCCAGGATCAGAATGGTGCAGAACAGAAACGGGCGCGAATAGCGCGGGCTGTAGCGGCTGAACAGCACCGAGCCCAGAATGCCCGCCCCACCGAACAGCAGCAGGACCAGGGTCGTCATGTTGCCGCTCATCTGCGCGACTTCGCGGGTAAACGGCTCGATGTAGCTATAGGCCGTGAACTGGGCGGTGACCACCAGCACCGTCAGCGCATAAACCGTGACCAACAGAGGCCGTTTAAACAGCACCGGCAGGCTGCGCAAGGAACCCGAATTCTGGCTGGGCAGCAGCGGCAAGGTCCGCGCCAGACACAGCAGCGCCAGCCCAGCCAGCACCGCAATGATCAGAAAGGTCGTGCGCCAGCCCAGCATTCCGCCAATCACTCGGCCAAGAGGAACGCCCAGCACCATCGCCATGGTGGTGCCGGTAGCTAGCAAGCCCAGCGCCTGCGCGGCCTTGCCCGGCGGTGCCACGCGCACCGCCAGCGAAGCCGTGATCGACCAGAACACGGCATGGGAAAAAGCGATGCCGGTACGACTGATCAACAGCACCTCGAAACTCCAGGCGATACCCGAAAGCAGATGACTGACGATGAACAGTAGGAACAGGCCGATCAGCAACTTGCGCCGCTCGATATTGCGCGTCAGCAGCATCAGCGGCAGCGACGCCAGCGCGACGATCCAGGCGTAAACCGTGAGCATCAACCCCACGTGCGCGGTGGGCATGTCGAAACTGCGACCAATGTCGCTGAGCAGCCCCACCGGCACGAATTCGGTAGTGTTGAAAATGAACGCAGCCAGCGCCAGTGCCACGACACTGAGCCAGCGCCCGCTGGGTGCGGTAGATTCCAGATGGGTCATGAAGATGATCGAGCTCGAAGCGCAAGGAGGCGAACCAGACCCTAGATGCCAATGGAGGCAGCCGCAAACGCATACTCGCGCTTGCAGGCTGTGCAAGGCGGGCCTGGAAAGGCGCGATTCTATGCCTCGCATGACGCTGCGACAACGAAAGGCCGATGCGTGACAACCCCGAAACGGATGGCCGCACGCCCATGCCGTGAGCTGCCCATGGGCGCAACCGTGCCAGTACCGGCGCAGCCCTGGCTGGGCATCGCCGGGCCGTCCCGCCCAGGCCGAAACCGACAATAAGCCCGCCATTGCTGTATCGTGGGGCAATTGCTGCGACAGCATCCTTCCTGAAAGCGAACCGGCCCCAGGGCCCAGCGCTTTCATGGCTCGCCGATTCTGACGCCTCTGCCGGACCGCACTGCGCGCCGGTACACGAACGAGGCCGTACGGCGATTTGGCAGAAACCGGCAATCGGTTTCCCGTTGTTCCGAAAGCTTACCGCCGTGGCTCCTCCCGACAGGAGCCGGCGCACTAACGCCTGTTCCCCCGACATCCGCTGGCCGGACAGGCGCACATGACTACGAATTTTCGTCACCTCTTCAAGCGCCCGCAGCCGTCGCCGGTGTGGAGCGATCTGGCTCCCGTTCGCGATGAGCTGTTCGGCACCGAGCGACTCGAACATCACGCCCGCAGCCTGGCCGCCGCCCAGCCGGTCACGCCTTGCCCGCCCGTCGTGCTGTCGCTGCAAGCGCGCCTGAACGACAACGCAGCGGTACTGCTGGCAGCCTATCGCGCCAGTGCCGAAAAGCTGGAAAGTGGCGGTACCGTGGTGCCGGCTGCCGAGTGGTTGCTGGACAATTACCACCTGGTCGAAGCGCAGATTCGCGAAATTCGTGACGACCTGCCGCCAGGCTTCTATCGCCAGCTGCCCAAGCTCGCCGAGGGGCCTTTCGTCGGCTACCCGCGCGTCTTCGGCCTGGCCTGGGCCTTCGTTGCCCATACCGACAGCCATTTAGATCCCGAGACGCTGCGACGATTCATCAGCGCCTACCAACAGATTCAGCCACTGACCATCGGCGAACTCTGGGCCGTGGCCATCACACTGCGCATCGTGCTGATCGAAAATCTGCGCCGCCTGACCGATCAGATCACCTAAGGCCGTGCAACCCGAGCCGCCGCCGACGCACTGGCCGACCGACTGCTGCAGGCCCCTCCGCGAAGCAGGCGCTGGACGATGAAATCGCCGCGCGTGGCACGGCCGAGCTGTCGGACGTCTTCGCCGCCGAACTGGCCAAGCGCCTGCGCGACCAAGACCCCCGCACCACGCCCGCACTGGGCTGGCTGGAAGAGCAACTCGCCCGGCAGGACACCACCATCGATCAGATGGTGCAGCTCGCCCAGCAGCGCCAGGGAGCCTCGAACCTCAGCGTGCGCAACGTCATCACCAGCATGCGGCTGATTTCCGATATCGACTGGACCGAGCTGTTCGAAAGCGTCAGCCTGGTGGATGAGCGGCTGCGCGGTGGCAGCGCCTTCGCGACCATGGATTTTCCGACGCGCAACCTCTATCGCAGCGCCATCGAGCAACTGGCCCGTGGCTCAGCCGCCACCGAGCTGGAGATAGCCGGTGCCGCGCTGGATGCCGCAAACGCCGCGCCTACCTCGGATCTCGCGCAAGACGCACGCCTGGGTGATCCGGGCTATCACCTGATCGGCGAGGGCCGCCTCGCACTGGAACGCCGCATCGATTTCCGTCCACCGCTGGGGTTGCGCCTGAGCCGCTTCCACGTGCAGCTGGGCATCGTCGGCTATGTCGGCGCCATTCTCCTGGTGACCACCCTGCTGCTGATCCTCGGCCTGCAGGCATTGGGCGGCGCCGGCGTGGGTGCCGGCTGGCTGGCGCTACTGGCGCTTGTCGCCTTCCTGCCGATCACGGATCTGGCCACGACGCTGATCAACCGCCTGGTGACCTGGCGTTTCGGCGCCATGGCACTGCCAGGCCTGGACCTCACCGCCGGGGTGCCGCAGTCGATGCGCACGCTGGTCGCGGTACCGACGCTGCTGACCAATGAAGCCGACTTGCTGGAGCAGATCGAGCGAATCGAGGTGCACCATCTGGCTGGCGCCGGTGGCGATCTGACCTTTGCCTTGCTCACTGACGGGCTGGACGCCGACCAGGAAGTGCTGGACGGCGACGCTCGCCTGCTCGACGTCGCGGTCAACGCCATCGCCCAACTGAACCAACGCTATGGCCCGGCACCCGGCGGCAGTCGATTCCTCCTCCTGCACCGTCGGCGGCAGTTCAACCCCAGCGAAGGCCGCTGGATGGGCTGGGAGCGCAAGCGCGGCAAGCTGCATGAGCTGAATCGATTGCTGCGTGGCGCCACGGACACCAGCTACATGCCGCTGGCCGGCTGCACACAGCGGCTCCCGGAGAATGTGCGATACGTGATCACGCTGGACGCGGACACCCGTTTGCCGCGCGATGCCGCCATGCGCCTGATCGGCAAGATGGCGCACCCCCTGAACCGGCCGAGGTTCAGCGTGCCCGAGCAACGTGTGGTCAACGGCTACGCGATTCTCCAGCCTCGGGTCACGCCGTCGCTGCCGGTGGGCCGCGAGGGCTCCTTCTATCAGCGGGTATTCTCCAGCCCGGGCGGCATGGATCCCTACGCTGCTGCCGTTTCCGACGTTTATCAGGATCTGTTCGGCGAAGGCTCCTACACCGGCAAGGGCATCTACGACATCGACGCCTTCGAGGCGGCGCTGGCCGGGCGGGTGCCGGAAAACACCATGCTCAGCCATGACCTGTTCGAGGGCGTGTTCGCCCGTGCCGGCCTGGCGACCGATGTCGAGGTCGTGGAGGAGTTTCCGTCACGCTACGACGTATCGGGCAAACGCCAGCACCGCTGGACCCGAGGCGACTGGCAGCTGCTGCCGTGGATATTCGGCACACGCCGCGATGCCCAGGCGCTGCCCATCATCGGGCGCTTCAAGATGCTCGACAACCTGCGCCGTTCGCTGCTCGCGCCGCTGAGCCTGCTGGCCCTGCTGTTGTGCTGGATGCTGCCCCTGCCGGCTGCCCTGATCGGCACCCTGCTGGTGCTCGGCGCGCTGGCGATTCCCGGCTTCCTGCCCCTGTGCTTCACGCTGCTGCCGTCTCGCAGTGGCGTCAGTGCGCAAAGCCATCTGCACCGTCTGGCGGGCGATCTGCGCACAGCGGCCTCGCAAACCCTGCTGAACCTGGCCTTTCTGCCGGACCAGGCCTGGCGCATGATCGACGCCATCCTGCGCACGCTGTCGCGGCTCTATGTGACCCGCCGCAACCTCCTGGAATGGACCACCGCCGCCCAAGCAGCCATAAGCCCACGGCTGAAACTGAGTGGTTTCTACCGTGGCATGGCCGGCGGCACCGCGCTCGGTCTCGGCGTATCGCTGTGGGCACTGCTCGTAGCTCCGGCGTCCTGGCCACTGGTGTTGCCTTTCGTCCTGCTCTGGCTGGGCGCACCGGCTCTGGCGCTATGGGTCAGCCGCTCCCCACGGGTGGCGCCCACTCAGAGGCTGGCCGACGCGGATGCGCAGGAGCTGCGCCTGATTGCACGGCGCACCTGGCGCTTCTTCGAAACCTTCGTCACGCCCGCTGACAACATGCTGCCGCCGGACAACTTCCAGGAAGATCCCAAGCCGGTCGTCGCCCGCCGAACCTCGCCCACCAACATGGGCCTGTATCTGCTGTCGGCCGTCGCTGCCCGTGATTTCGGCTGGGCCGGTACGCTCCAGACCCTCGAGCGGCTGGAGGAGACGCTGGACAGCATGAGCCGACTGTCGCGTCACCGCGGTCACTTCTTCAACTGGTACGCCACCGAGGACATGCGCGCCCTTGAACCGGCTTATGTCTCGGCCGTGGACAGCGGCAATCTTGCCGGCCATCTGATTGCCATCGCCAACGCCTGCGAAGAGTGGCTTGACCAGCCACTGCCGCCGCATGCCCGGCAGGGCCTGCATGACAGCCTGCAACTGACGCGCCAGGCCATCGCCGCGCTGCCGGCCGCCAATGGCGAACGTGGCCGGCCGCTGCTGGACGTGCTCGATGAAATCGCCACGCAAATGGACAATGCGCAGGCGCTGGACACCCGTTCAGCCACACTCAGGCAATTGACGGACAAGGCCCTTCGCATCGCCCAGGAAATCTGCCCATCAGGCGCAGATACAGATGCCGACTCGCAGGAGTTGCACTTCTGGCTCAGCTCCCTGAGCCAGACGCTGGCCGAGCACGTCCGCGACCGTCAGCAGTCGGATGAGTCGTTGCTCCAACTGCAGGCGCGCCTGCGCAGCCTCGCCGGGGCCGCACGGCAGATGGCACTGGAGATGGACTTCGGCTTTCTGCTCGACCCCGAGCGCAAACTGCTGTCGATCGGTTACGGACTGGCCGACAACAGCCTGGACCCCAGCTGCTACGACCTGCTGGCCTCCGAAGCACGCCTGGCCAGCCTGTTCGCCATTGCCAAGGGCGACGTGACCACCCGCCACTGGTTCCGCCTGGGCCGCACCGCGACGCCACTGGGCAATGCCTCGGCGCTGATCTCATGGTCGGGCTCGATGTTCGAATACCTGATGCCTTCGCTGATCATGCGCGCACCGGCCGGCAGCCTGCTGGAGCAGACCAATCGCCTGGTGGTGCAGCGTCAGCAGGAATATGGTGATGAGCGCAACGCGCCCTGGGGCGTGTCGGAGTCGGCCTACAACGCCCGAGACATGGAATTCACCTATCAGTATTCCAACTTCGGCGTGCCCGGCCTCGGCCTCAAGCGAGGCCTGGCGGAAAACCTGGTCATCGCCCCCTACGCCACCGGCTTGGCGACCATGGTCGACGCAGCCGGCGCACAAGCAAACTTCCGGCGTATGGCAGAGATGGGCGCACTCGGGCGCTACGGCTTCTATGAGGCGCTGGACTTTACCCCTGCACGCCTGCCGGACGGCAAGTCATTCGCCGTCGTGCGCAACTACATGGCGCACCATCAGGGCATGACCATCGTCGCCATTGCCAATACGCTCCTGGGCGGCCAGATGCGCGCACGCTTCCATCGCGAACCGATGATCCAGGCCTGCGAACTGTTGCTGCAGGAACGCATGCCACGTGATGTCGCCATCGCCCATCCGCGTGCCGAAGAAGTGAAGATCCGCGCAGCCGAGGGCGGCGGTGATCCGCAGGCGCTGCGCCGCATCCAGGGCTCGGTGGCGGTGGCCGCGCCGAACACGCACCTGCTCAGCAATGGGCGCTATGCCGTGATGCTCACCGCCTCCGGCGCGGGATACAGTCGCTGGCGCGACCTCGCGGTCACCCGCTGGCGCGAAGACGTCAGCCGTGACGACTACGGCTCTTTCGTCTTCGTGCGCGATACCGCGGACGGCAGGGTCTGGCCCGCCGGTGGACAGCCGTTCGATAGCGATGCGGTCAGCCACGAGGTGATATTCGGTGAGGATCATGCCGAGTTCATCCGCCACGACCTGGACCTGACCACCACGATGGACGTGCTGGTTTCCGGCGAGGACGACAGCGAAGTGCGCCGCGTATCGCTCGCCAACTGCGGACGCGAGTCACGGGAAATCGAACTGACCTCCTACAGTGAGGTGGTGCTGACCACGCCCTCCACCGATAACGCGCATCCGGCCTTCGCCAAGCTGTTCGTGGTCACCGAATACCTGCCCGAGTTCGGCGCGTTGACCGCCACCCGACGCCTGCGCAGCCAGGGGGAAAAACCGATCTGGGCCGCGCATTTCGCCGTAGTGGAAGGCGAAGTGGTCGCCGATCCGCAATATGAGACCGATCGCGCACGCTTCATCGGCCAGCGACCAAGCGTAGCGGCTGCCGCCGTAGTCGCCGAAGGCCAGCCGCTGTCGAACAGCGTCGGCACGGTGCTCGATCCGATCTTCTCGCTCAAGTACCGGATCCGGGTGGCACCGGGCAAGGTCGGTCGCGTGGCGTTCTGGACCCTGGTCGCCGGCTCGCGGGACGAGCTGCTGAACCTGATCGAGAAGCACCATGACCGCAGCGCCTACGACCGCGCCAAAACGCTGGCCTGGACGCAAGCCCAGGTTCAGCTGCGCCATCTCGATATCAAACCGGCCGAAGCCGCCGACTTCCAGCGCCTGGCCGCGCCCATCCTCTATGCCAACCCGAAATTCCGCGCCCCTTCGGCCGCGATTATCCAGGGTGCCGGTGCCCAGTCCGGTCTGTGGCCCCACGCGATTTCCGGCGATCTGCCGATCGTGCTGTTGCGCATCGACGACATTCAGGACATTGCCCAGGTCCGCCAGTTGCTCCGTGCGCATGAATACTGGCGGATGAAGCGCCTGGCAGTGGACCTGGTGATCCTCAACGAGCACGCCAGTTCCTACCTGCAGGACCTGCAGATCGCCATCGAAACCGCCGTGCGCAGCAGTCAGTCGCGCCCGCGCTTCGGCGCCGAGTTTGCGCAGGGCTCGGTGTACATGCTGCGCGCCGACCTGTTGAGCACCGAGGCACGGGCCCTGCTGCGCAGTGTCGCGCGCGTGTCACTGATCGCCCGCCGAGGATCGATCGCCAATCAGCTGGCCAACCATCTGCAACCGGCCGATAACGGGGCTGAGCCTGTGCATACCCCGATACAGCGTGCGCTTGTCCAGGCATCGCCCGCCTCCGGTAGCGAGCTGGCGCAAGGCCTGGAATTCTTCAACGGCCTGGGCGGTTTCGACAAGGATGGTCGCGAGTATGTGACGCTGCTGGAGGCGGGCCGCAACACGCCGGCGCCCTGGATCAACGTCATCGCCAACCCGCGCTTTGGCTTCCAGGTTTCAGCGCAGGGCAGCGGCTATACCTGGGCGGAGAACAGTCGGGAGAACCAGATTACCCCCTGGTCCAACGACCCGGTCACCGATCCCTGCGGCGAAGCCTTCTACATACGTGACGAGGAAAGCGGCGCGCTGTTCAGCCCTACCGCCCAGCCGATCCGCGATAACGGCCCTTATGTGGCGCGTCATGGCCATGGTTACAGCCGCTTCGAACACCAGGCCGAAGGCATCGCCCTGGATCTGCTGCAATACGTCGCCCTCGCCGACCCGATCAAGATTTCCCGCCTGACGCTGCGCAACCTGTCCGCCGAGCCACGCCGGCTGTCGGTCACCAGCTACAACGAATGGGTGCTCGGCACCGCCCGTGGCGCCTCTGCGCCCTTCATCATCACCCAGCGCGACGCCAGCAGCGGCCTGCTGCTGGCACGCAATCCCTGGAGCAGCGCCTTTCCCGGGCGGGTGTCCTTCGCCGACCTCGGCGGCCGGCAAACGACCTGGACGGCCGATCGCTGTGAGTTCCTTGGCCGCAACAGTGGCCCGGCCACGCCTGCGGCGCTGCTCGCCGGCACGCCGCTATCCGGCAATATCGGCGCGGGCATGGACCCTTGCGCCGCGCTGCAGTGCAGCATCGAGCTGGCGCCCGGGGAAAGCATCGAGATCGTTGCCTTCCTCGGCCAATGCGCCTCGGCCGAAGAAGCGCAGGCGCTGGTCGAGCGCTATCGCCAGGCCGATCTCGATTCGGTGTTGCGCGAAGTCACGGACCACTGGCGCCACGCCCTCGGCTCGGTGCAGGTGAAAACGCCGGACCGAGCGATGGACATCATGCTCAACGGCTGGCTGCTGTATCAGACCCTGGCCTGCCGCATCTGGGCACGCTCGGCGTTCTACCAGGCCAGCGGCGCCTATGGCTTTCGCGACCAGCTGCAGGATGGCATGGCGCTGACCTTTTCCCAGCCCGAGGCCACCCGCAGCCACATTCTGCGCGCCGCCAGTCGCCAGTTCCCGGAAGGCGACGTGCAGCACTGGTGGCTGCCTCACTCCGGTCAGGGTGTGCGTACGCGCATCTCCGACGACCGTGTCTGGCTGTCGTTCGCCACGGCGACCTATATCCAGGTTTCCGGCGACGCGGCGATCCTCGACGAGCCGGTGAGCTTCCTCGAAGGACCGCTGCTCAAGCCCGGTGAACACGACGCCTTCTTCCAGCCGATGCTCGCGGATGAGACCGCCTCGCTGTTCGAGCACTGCGCTCGCGGGCTCGACCAGTGCCTGGCGCTGACCGGCGAACTCGGACTGCCGCTGATCGGCGGTGGCGACTGGAACGACGGCATGAACCGCGTGGGTGAAGATGGCAAGGGCGAGAGCGTCTGGCTCGGCTGGCTGCTGTTGCGCACCATCGAGTTGTTCGCGCCACTGGCCGAGCAACGGGGCAGCATCGGCGACGCACAACGCGCCGACCACTGGCGCGAACATGCCCTGAAGCTGGCTGATTCGCTTGAAGAAAAGGCCTGGGACGGCGAATGGTACCGCCGCGCGACCTTCGACGACGGCACCTGGCTCGGCTCGAAAGACAGCGACGAATGCCGCATCGATTCCATTGCCCAGTCCTGGGCGGTGCTGTCGGGTGCCGCCGACCCGAGCCGTGCGCGCCAGGCCATGGCCTCGGTCCGGCATCACCTGATCCGCGAAGACGACGGCTTGGCCCTGCTGTTCACCCCGCCGTTCGACAAGACGGCGAAGGAGCCCGGCTACATCAAGGGTTATCCGGCGGGGTTGCGCGAAAACGGCGGGCAGTACAGCCACGCCGCCATGTGGGCGATGCTCGCCTTCGCCAAGCTTGGCGATGGCGACGCGGCCTGTGGAATGTTCAGTCTGTTGAACCCGATCAACCACGCGCTGACGCCCGAGCAGAGCCAGCGCTACAAGGTTGAACCCTACGTGGTCGCGGCGGACGTCTACGGGGTCGCACCGCATAACGGCCGCGGCGGCTGGACCTGGTACACCGGCGCGGCCGGCTGGATGTACCGCGCCGGAGTGGAGGGCATTCTTGGGATACGTCGCGAAGGTGACTGGCTGTTCCTCGACCCCTGCATCAGCAGCGAATGGCCGGCGTTCGAGGCAAGCATCACCCTGGGCGACACCCGCTACGCCATCCGCGTTGAAAACCCGGCGCGAGCCAATCGCGGCATCAGGCAGGCCCAGCTCGACGACGTCCCGCTCGACTGCAGCCAGGGGCAGGTTCGACTGGCGCTGGACGGGCGCAGCCATCAGGTAACGCTGACGCTCTGACAGGTGAGGTGATCGTTCCCGTGCTCCCGCGCGGGAACGATCATAACCACCAAGGCGCCATACAGCCGACGCAAGCCCCAAATCCGTCCCAAGTCTTTACAATGGCGCCCTTTCGCCCTGTACCCGGTCCGCGCGCATGTCCCTACCCAAGCACCACCTCGAACTGCTGAGCCCCGCTCGGGATGTCTCCATTGCCAAGGAGGCCATCCTGCACGGCGCCGATGCCGTGTACATCGGCGGGCCGAGCTTCGGTGCGCGGCACAATGCCGAGAACAGCGTGACCGATATCGCCGGGCTGGTGGAATTCGCCCACCTGTTCCATGCGCGGGTGTTCGTGACCCTCAACACCATCCTGCATGACGACGAGCTGGAGCCTGCGCGCGCGCTGATCCACCAGATGCATGAGATTGGTGTCGATGCGCTGATCGTGCAGGACATGGGCATCATGGAAATGGACCTGCCGCCCATCGAGATCCACGCCAGCACCCAGACCGACATCCGCACCCTGGAGCGGGCGAAGTTTCTCGATCAGGCGGGCTTCTCCCAGCTGGTCCTGGCCCGCGAGCTGAATCTGGCGGAAATCCGCGCTATCCATGAGCAGGTGGATTCAACCCTGGAGTTCTTCATCCACGGCGCGCTGTGCGTGGCGTTTTCCGGGCAGTGCAACATCTCCCATGCGCAGACCGGGCGCAGCGCCAACCGCGGCGACTGCTCCCAGGCCTGCCGCCTGCCCTACACGTTGAAGGATGACCAAGGCCGCGTGGTGGCTTTCGACAAGCACCTGCTGTCGATGAAGGACAACAACCAGAGCGCCAACCTGAGCGCGTTGATCGATGCTGGCGTACGCTCGTTCAAGATCGAGGGGCGCTACAAGGATATGGGCTATGTGAAGAACATCACCGCCTACTACCGCCAGCGCCTCGACGACATTCTCGAAGGCCGACCGGACCTCGCCCGCGCCTCCAGCGGTCGTACCGAGCACTTCTTCGTGCCGGACCCGGACAAGACCTTCCACCGCGGCAGCACCGACTACTTCGTCACTGACCGCAAGATCGACATCGGCGCCTTCGATTCGCCGACCTTCACCGGCCTGCCAGTGGGCGAAGTGCTCAAGGTCGGCAAGCACGATTTCGTCACCCAAACCGGTGAGCCGCTCTCCAACGGCGATGGCCTGAATGTGCTGATCAAGCGTGAAGTGGTGGGTTTCCGCGCCAGCGTGGTCGAGCAGTTGAGCCAGTTCGAAGCCGAGGGCAAGGCGCAGTGGCAATACCGCATCGAGCCCAACGAAATGCCGGCCGCGCTCAAGCAGCTGCGGCCGAACCACCCGCTCAATCGCAACCTGGACCACAACTGGCAGAACGCACTACTCAAGACCTCCGCCGAGCGCCGCATCGGCGTACGTTGGCTGGCAAAATTGCGCGCCGATGAACTGGAGCTGCATGTCACCAGCGAAGAAGGCGCCTATGCCAGCGTCTCGCTGGCCGGCCCCTTCGGCGAAGCGAAGAAGCCCGAGCAGGTGCCCGGCCAGATCGCCGATCTGCTGAGCCAGCTGGGCACCACGATCTACCACGCCGAAGAAACCGAGATCGATGCACCCCAGGTATTCTTCATACCCAACTCCCAGCTCAAGGCCCTGCGCCGCGAAGCCATAGATGCGCTGAACGTCGCGCGCGAAGCCATGCGCCCGCGTGGGGGGCGCAAGCCGGTCAGCGTGCCGCCGCCGGTCTACCCGGAGTCGCACCTGTCGTTCCTCGCCAACGTCTACAACGAGAAGGCTCGCGCCTTCTACCACCGTTACGGCGTGCAGCTGATCGACGCAGCCTACGAGGCCCATGAGGAAACCGGCGAGGTGCCGGTGATGATCACCAAGCACTGCCTGCGCTTCTCCTTCAATCTGTGCCCCAAGCAGGCCAAGGGCGTCACCGGCGTGCGCACCAAGGTCGCGCCGATGCAGCTGGTGCATGGCGACGAGGTGCTCACACTGACGTTCGACTGCAAACCCTGCGAGATGCACGTGATTGGCAAGATCAAGGGCAACATCCTCAACCTGCCACAACCGGGCAGCGCGGCCAGTATCGTCGGGCAGATCAGCCCCGCGGATCTGATGAAGACCATCCGCAGCAAGCCACAGAGCTGACAGGTCGTTGAAAACCACCTGCGTATCAGGGTCTGTTGACGTTTTCATCGCGGCTTGCGTTGACCCGCCAACAGACCCTAATGTGCGACCACACTGAAATCACCCTGGAGACGTCCATGTTGCTTCGCCTGGTAACGGCTTTTGTATTCAGCACAACCGCCCTGACCGCCCTGGCCAATGATCATGCCCATTCGCATCATCAGCAGAAGGTCGAGGCGCCCACCGTCAGCGGCGCCTGGTCCCGCGCAATGCCACCGAGCGCGCCGACCGGCGCGGTGTACTTCACGCTGAACAATCCGGGTGATCAACCGGAACGCCTGATCGGCGCACAGACAGCACGCGCAGGTAAAACCGAATTGCATACCCACGTGCATGAAGGCGACATCATGCGCATGCAGCAAATCGATTCGGTCGAGATTCCTGCTGGCGGTGATGCCGAGTTCAAGCCGGGCGGCAATCACGTCATGCTGTTCAAGCTGAATGAGCCGCTGACTGCAGGCGAACACTTTCCGTTGACACTGATCTTTGAACACGCCGGCGAAGTTATCGTCGATGTGGTCATTCAGGACAACCCACCACAAGCCGCTGGCGATGCCCACAGCCATCACCAACACTGAAACCTGAAGGAGCCGGCCAAGCCGGCTCCTTCAGGTCAGCTACCAGTCGGCGTCCGCATGGTGACGAACTCTTCGGCCGCCGTCGGGTGAATACCGAAGGTGTCATCGAAAACGCGCTTGGTGGCGCCGGCCTTCAAGGCCACCGCCAGACCCTGCATGATCTCCCCGGCTTCCGGCCCCGCCATGTGGCAGCCCAGCACCTTGTCGGTCTCGGCATCGACCACCAGCTTCATCAGGCTGCGTTCCAGGCTGTCGGTCATGGTCAGCTTCATTGGCCGGAAGCGACTTTCAAACAGCGCCAACCTGTATCCCTGCTCGCGCGCCTGTTCCTCGGTCAGACCCACGGTGGCCAGATTCGGCAGGCTGAACACCGCCGTGGCGATGGTGTTGTAATCCACCGGTCGGTATTCCTCCGGCTTGAACAGCTGCCGTGCCACGGCCATGCCCTCGGCCAGCGCCACGGGCGTGAGCTGTACGCGACCAATCACGTCGCCAATTGCCAAGATGGAAGGCACCGAAGTGCAGAAGCTGTCGTTTACCTTGATGAAGCCACGCTCATCCAGCTTGATACCCACCTGATCGAGACCGAGGTTGTCCAGCATAGGGCGCCGCCCCGTTGCATAGAACACGCAATCCGCTTCCAGGCTGCGACCATCTTTCAGAGTCGCCAGCAGACTGCCATCCGGCTGCCTGTCGATACGTGCAATGTCGGCATTGAACTGCAGGTCGACGCCCTTCTTGATCATTTCGTCCTTGAGATGTTCGCGCAACGAGCCGTCGAAGCCGCGCATGAACAGCTCACCGCGGTAGAGCAGTTTGGTGTCGGCGCCGCAGCCATGGAAGATGGAGGCGAATTCCACCGCGATATAGCCACCGCCCACCACCAGGACGCGAGCTGGCAAGGCTTCGAGATAGAACGCTTCGTTGGACGTGATCACATGCTCACTGCCTGGAAAGTCCGGCACATGTGGCCAGCCGCCGGTCGCAATCAGAATGTGTGCGGCGCTGTAGTGTCTGCCCTCCACCTCGACGGTATGGGCATCGACCAGGCGCGCGTGGGCCTGCAACAGTGTGACGCCACTATCAGTCAGCAGATTCTTGTAGATACCGTTGAGCCGCTCGATCTCGCGGTTCTTGTTGGCAATCAGGGTTTTCCAGTCGAACTTGCTGCCATCGAAGGTCCAGCCGTAGCCCCGCGCCTGATCGATGTCCTCGGCGTAGTGCGCACCGTAGACCAGCAGTTTCTTCGGCACGCAGCCGACGTTGACGCAGGTCCCACCCAGGTAGCGACTCTCCGCCACTGCCACCCGCGCACCATAGCTGGCGGCGAAACGCGCGGCACGTACGCCGCCCGAACCGGCGCCAATGACGAAAAGATCGAAGTCGTAAGCCATTAGCAGTTGTCTCCTGTCATGAACCTACAGCATAACCGAGGCATTACGCCTGCTCATCACTGGAGTGCCGCATGCCCCCTACCCTGACCCATCTCGCCCTGCATGTTCCGGACCTGGACGCCTGTATCGAGTTCTACTCGACGTTCTGCGGCATGCGGGTATTTCACGAACGCGCAGGGAAAGGTTCGCGCATCGTCTGGATGGCCGAGCCGGGCAAGGAGCGGACGTTCATCTTCGTCATCATGCCGGGCGGAACGGATCGGGCGCTGGCTGCCGATGACTACAGCCATTTCGGTTTCGCCCTTTCCAGCCGTAACGAGGTGGATGCCATAGCAGATCGCGCACGTGAAGCCGGCTGCCTGATCTGGGAACCGCGAAACGAGCCCTACCCGGTCGGCTATTACTGCGGGCTGCGTGACCCAGCGGGGAACTACGTGGAATTCAGTTACGGTCAGCCCTTGGGTCCGGGCGCCGAGGAACTGCCGACTCCCTGAGAGCGGGCCGCCGTGATGGCGGCCCTTGCCGACTCAGAATGCCTTGCCGGTGAGGTAGAAGTTTTCGTAGCAGAAGTTTGTCGCGGCGATGTAACCCTCTGCGCTTCCACAATCGAAGCGCTGGCCCTTGAACTTGTATGCCAGTACGCAACCGTCTTTCGCCTGGCGCATCAGGGCATCGGTGATCTGAATTTCGCCGCCCTTGCCGGGTTCGGTCTGCTCGATCAGCTCGAAGATATCCGGCGTCAGGATATAGCGACCGATAATGGCAAGGTTGGACGGGGCCTCTTCCGGCTTGGGCTTCTCCACCATGTGGCTGACACGGAAGATGTCGTCACGGATCATTTCGCCAGCGATCACACCGTACTTGCTGGTCTCTTCCGGTGGTACTTCCTGAATCGCGACGATCGAGCAGCGAAACTGGTTGTACAGCTTGACCATCTGCAGCAGTACCGGATCACCGTCCAGGTTGATGCACAGGTCATCGGCCAGCACCACTGCAAACGGCTCATCGCCAATCAGGGGGCGACCACTGAGGATTGCGTGGCCGAGGCCTTTCATTTCCACCTGACGGGTGTAGGAAAAACTGCACTCGTCGATCAGACGGCGGATGCCAACCAGGTATTTTTCCTTGTCGGTGTTGCGGATCTGGTGCTCGAGTTCATAGCTGATATCGAAGTGGTCTTCCAGCGAGCGCTTGCCTCGGCCAGTAACGACGGCAATCTGGTTGAGCCCTGCCGCCAATGCCTCTTCAACCCCGTACTGAATCAAGGGCTTGTTCACTACCGGCAGCATTTCCTTGGGCATCGCCTTGGTTGCAGGAAGGAATCGCGTGCCATATCCGGCCGCAGGGAAAAGGCATTTCTTGATCATGTGAGTCCTTGAAGAAAAAGGGTTCCGGTTGCTGCGCAGCGCTGACATCGATAGCCGTTGTCCTGCCCGCTCCGTCGGCTACCCGACGCAGAGGCTACGACCATCGAATTCACGCGGGGTTCGCGCTTCGATCACTACGAAAAACGAAAAGTCGAGAAAGAAGAAGACAGACGGTAGTTGACCTGCACAGCTGAGCATAGCGTGACGCCTGACCCCGTGAATGCCAAGTCCCCCGACTCGTTTTTATCGCACCGCAACGTGCTTTCGGCCACGAGCGTGCGCGGACGCTCGAAGCCTTGCATCAAATGCCAAAAAACTGACCTGTATCATTGAACTGGCAAATATATTTCCCAAGCACAGGTTGGCAGGCGTCCCGCAGGACGGTCCGCTCATACTATGTGACTATTCACATAAGTAGCCTTTAGCCATCAATCTGACAGAACGCCATCGCCCTTCAAGAAAATCATTACCGAGCCGATAGCAATGACTGGCGTGGCTGATATGGCGACTCGCGAAACTGCGGCCCTCAGCGAACCCGTAACAACGACGTGGCCACCCGCAGCAGATACCAAGGAAAACGATGAACAATTCTCCCGCTACTCGACAAATGTCTGTCCAGGCCAAGATCAATCTGGCCCTGCTGGTGGTATTCGCCTCGGTGCTTTCCGCGTCCCTGTTTTATGCCGCCATTACTGAAAAGCGTCTGGTGCTGCAGGTGGTCGAACAACAGACCAAGGATGCCGCCGATTCCTATTTCGACAGCATCAACACCATGATGCTGACCGGCACCATGGCCCAGCGCGACGTACTGCGAAACAAGATCCTTGCGCGTCCCGGCGTGGTCGATGCTCGGATCATCCGTGGCGACTCGGTCACGTCGGTATTCGGGCCGGGCTTCGCCCATCAGGCGCCCGCCGATGAACTGGACAAGCGGGCACTGGCTGGCGAATCCATCATTGAAGTGGTCGAAGAGAAAAACGGTCGCATCCTGACCGTTGTCAACCCGATCCTCGGACACAAGGACTATCGCGGCACCAACTGCCTGACCTGCCACCAGGTGCAGGAAGACTCGGTCATGGGTGCGGTACGCATCAGTTACGACCTGTCTGCGCTGGACAGCGAGGTCGACCGCAACATCATGATTTCCGCCGGCATCCAATTGCTGCTGCTTCTGGCCGGCCTGCTGGTGATGGGCTACATCATTCGTCGCGTGATCATCAGCCGCATCAACGACATGCGCCACACCATGGAGGCAATGACCGAGGATGAGGACCTTAGCCGTTCCGTATCCATCCATGCCGAAGACGAAGTAGGTGCCATGGGACATGCCTTCAACCGCATGATCGACAAGTTTCGTCACAGTCTCGAAGCGGTTGCAGGGGTTACACGCCACCTGGGTGAAGTGTCGGAACGTGTCTCCAACGTGGCAGAGAAGACCCATTCGGCGGTCATGGAGCAGCGCAGCGAAACCGACATGGTTGCCTCGGCCATGAACGAAATGAGTGCAACCGTTCAGGAAGTAGCGCGCCATGCAACCCAGACAGCCTCGGCGTCCAGTGGGGCTGACGATGAATCCAGGCTTGGCGTTCGCGTCGCCACCGAAGCACTGGACGGTATTGAAGTGCTGATTCGCGACATCGAAAACGCGGCGCAGGTGATCAAGCAGGTGGAAGCCGACAGCGTCAGCATCGGCATGGTGCTCGGCGTGATCAACGGCATTGCCGAGCAAACCAATCTGCTGGCGCTCAATGCCGCCATCGAAGCGGCACGGGCAGGCGAACAGGGTCGCGGTTTCGCCGTGGTCGCCGACGAGGTGCGCACCCTGGCCTCGCGCACACAGAAATCCACCGAGGAAATCCAGGCGACCATTGAGCAGCTGCAAAACGGCGTGCGCAATGCAGTGAAGGCGATGGAAGGTGCCCAGATCAAGGCTCATGCCGGTTCGGACAGCGTCGCCAAGGTTGCTCAGAGCCTCAACGTGATCGCCGGTGAGGTGGGCACCATCAACGACATGAACACCCAGATCGCCACCGCCGCCGAGGAACAAAGCGCGGTAGCCGAAGAGATCAACCGCAACATCACCACCATCAGCGTGATTGCCGACACCACTTCGACCGATGCCCAGCAAACCTCGCAGATCAGCGAAGAGCTGGTACGCCTGGCCGCCGAACTGAACCGACTGGTCAGCCAGTTCAAGCTGTAAGATCGCGCCACTACCGAAGCCGGGCGCCTATGCCCGGCTTTTGCGTTATCGCCGCCATTGACCGCCTTACCATTCTTGATTTGGGACAGCCGGCCAATGGGCTAGAATCATCGATAATTCGCATCAGATCACAGGCTGCCGGAACACATCCCCGGCCAGCCAGAACCCTCTCAACCGCAAGGTGAAACTATACATGGACCAAACGCCGAGCTTTAACCGCGCCCTGGTCGAGAAATATGACCGCCCGGGCCCCCGTTATACCTCCTACCCCACGGCGCCGCAGTTCCATCAGGCCTTCGCCATTGATGACTATCGCCGCGCAGCTCAGGAGACCAACGAGGCCGCTGAGCCCAAACCCTTGTCGGTGTATATCCATATCCCCTTCTGCAAAAGCCTCTGCTACTACTGCGCCTGCAACAAGATCATTACCCACAAGACCGAACGCGCCGTCGAATATCTCGAGTATCTCAAGCGCGAAATCCAGATGCAGGCCGCGCTGTTCGACCGCTCGCGCAAACTGACCCAGCTGCATCTGGGCGGCGGCACCCCGACCTATTTCACCAGTGAACAGCTGGCAGACCTGATGGCGACGCTGCATCAGGCATTCAACATGGATGACAGCGACAGCCACGAATTCTCGCTTGAAGTCGACCCGCGCACCGTGACGCCCGAACAGATTCATGGTTTGCGCAAACTTGGCTTCAATCGACTGAGCTTCGGCGTGCAGGACTTCGACGAGCAAGTGCAGATCGCGGTCAACCGCATCCAGACCGAAGAACAGACCCGCGAACTGGTGCAGGCGGCGCGTGATGCCAAGTTCAAATCCATCAGTGTCGATCTGATCTACGGCCTGCCGCTGCAAACCGTCGATAGCTTCGACGCCACGCTGGACAAGATCATCGACATCCGCCCCGACCGCATCGCGGCCTACAGCTACGCACACCTGCCGGATCTGGTGCGCGCGCAGAAGCTGATCCGTCCCGAGGATATGCCGCCCCCCGAACGCAAGCTGGAACTGCTGGAACTGACCATCAAGCGCCTCACCGATGCCGGCTACGTCTATATCGGCATGGATCACTTCTCCCTTCCCGAGGACGAGCTGACCCTGGCCCGCGCCAACGGCACCCTGCAGCGCAACTTTCAGGGCTATTCGACCCATGCCGATTGCGATCTGATCGGCCTTGGCATTTCCTCGATCGGCAAGGTAGGCAACAGCTACAGCCAGAACGTGAAGGAGTTGTCGCAGTATTACGCGCGCCTGAACGAAGGCATGCTGCCGGTACAGCGCGGTTACAAGCTCAGCGAGGACGACCGTCTGCGCCGCGACGTGATCATCTCGCTGATGTGCCATGGCCGTATCGATTTCGCCGAAATGGAGCAGCGTTACGGCATCGCCTTCAAGGACTACTTCGCCGAGTCGCTGGCACAGCTGGGCGAGCACGTCACCGATGGCCTGGTGGAGATCCGCAACGATGCTCTGGTACTGATGCCCCAGGGACACCTGATGATGCGCAACGTGGCCATGGCCTTCGATGCCTATCTGGGCGGCGAACAGCGCGGTCGGTTCTCGCGCACCGTCTGAGAGCTGGCGCGAAAGCACAGACGCAGACAGACGAACGGGGCAGGATTTCGTATCCTGCCCCGTTTTCTCGTCTGGAACGACTCCATGCCTGCAAACCACCTGCCTGTCACGTCGGCACCTTTTGCACGTCACATCGCCGTGCTGATACTGCTTTGCATAGGGTGTGCATTCGCCGGTAACCATATCGCGGCCCGCGTCGCCTTCGACGACGGAGCAGGTGTACTGCTGGCTATTCTGATGCGATCCGGTGGAGCCCTTCTGGCGCTGTCGGCATTGGTTCTCTGGCAGCGCCAGCGTCTGAGGCTGCCTGCCGGAAGCCGCCGCTGGCAGCTCCTGCTCGGCCTGCTCATCGCGATCCAGAGCCTGTGCCTGTATTCCGCGGTAGCGCGCATTCCGGTAGCACTGGCGCTGCTGGTCGCCAATGTCTTCCCCATCATCCTGGCTCTACTCACCTGGGCTCTGGGTGGCCCCAGGCCAACTGCACGCAGCGCGGCACTGATGGGCGTGATTCTGTTTGGCCTGCTGCTGGTGCTCGATATTCCCGGCCAGATGCGCGGCAAGGATGTGGAAGCACAGTGGCTGACTGGCGTGGCACTCGCGTTCGGCGCTGCCTGCGCATTCGCCAGCGCGCTCTGGATTACCGATCAAAAGCTGTCACAGATCCGCGGCTCGGTACGCAGCCTGCTGACCATGCTGGTGGTGTTCTGCAGCGCAGCACTCGCCGGAGCCAGCGATGCGCTACCCGGCGCGCTGAACATGCCAGCCACAACCAATGGCTGGTTCGCCCTGCTTGTTCTGATGACGCTCTACGGCACCGGCTTCATCACCCTGTTTGTCTCCATCCCGCGACTGGACATGCCACGCAATGCGCCGGTCATGAATATCGAGCCACTGGCGACGCTGGTGATGGGCTGGCTGGTACTGGGGCAGATGCTGTCTACGGTGCAGATTCTCGGCGGCGCCGTCGTGGTTGCGGGAATTGTCCTGCTTACCTATCGACGAGCCTGAAGGGAAAAACCTGAAATGATGACAATGGTGCCCGAAGCCGGACTCGAACCGGCATGACCTTGCGGTCGAGAGATTTTAAGTCTCCTGCGTCTACCGATTTCGCCATTCGGGCGGTAGTGCATTCAAGAGGTCGGACTATATACAGCCCGGGCCACCCTCGCAAGCCAACCTGTAAATAGAAAAGCCCCGTAAATCAAAGATTTACGGGGCTTTCAATATGGAGGCCGATGTCGGAATCGAACCGGCGTACACGGATTTGCAATCCGCTGCATAACCACTCTGCCAACCGGCCTCAAAACGAAAGCGCCGCAGGTTGATGCGGCGCCATCTTTACAAACTGGAGCGGGAAACGAGACTCGAACTCGCGACCCCGACCTTGGCAAGGTCGTGCTCTACCAACTGAGCTATTCCCGCGCTACTTTTACAGAAAATGGCGTCCCCTAGGGGACTCGAACCCCTGTTACCGCCGTGAAAGGGCGGTGTCCTAGGCCACTAGACGAAGGGGACGCTGCCCGGAAACAACAACTTTCTTCCGGCTTGCAGCTTTTCACGCTGTGCTTCACGCTGCAAGTGGCGCGCATTCTAGGGATGAGTCGCAAGGTCGTCAAGCGTCAGCTAAAACTTTTTCAATCAATGGCTTCACCCCCCTGCATCGCGCTATCAGGTTGCCATCCAACGCACTACACTCAGGAAAAACCACCACCCAAAGAGGTGCGCCTAGTGTCTCCTGTTCTGATTGCAGGATTGGTCCTTGCCGGCCTGTTCATACTGATTCTGATTGGTTTCATCAACCAGGTCGTAGAGAAGAACAATCTGGAGAAGGCACGCGCGCGGGCCGAGCTCAACAATCGCATGCGACGTTGTGCCGATCTTTCCGAGTCTTTCCCTGGCCAGATGATGACACCCGCACTCAAGCTGATGCTGACTCGACTTGAGCTTCATGTGGGCGAGCGCTTGCTGGCGCTGGAAAAGAAAAACCAGAACCTTGCCGCTCGCCTCGAATCATTGCGCGCCATGGTCGCTTTGGGCGATTCGATCCCCGTATCGAACATGCCTGTGAAGATTCTTGCCGAAGCCCAGGCCAAGGCTGTTCGCCTCCTGCTCGAAGACCTGCACGCACAAGCAATCTGGGCCAACAAGAAAGGCCAGCTGGATACTGCTTCGGCCAAGCACTGGGTAGGCGAAATCCAGCGCATGATGGTGATATTACATATCGAGTACTTCAACAACCTCGGCAGACAGGCCCTGCAGCAGGGCAATGCGCACAAGGCACGTCTGGCTTTCGAGCGGGGCATCCAACATGTGCGCAAGCAGCCCGACAAGGCCAGCTTTCAGTCACAGCTCAAACAGCTTGAAGCCCATTACGCCCACGCCAGCCAGCTCGAACAAACGCAGCAGAAGCCCCTCCTTGAAGAAACCAGCGAGCTGGCCGAAGGTCTGAAGGATCTTGAAAGCGAAGACGACTGGAAGAAGAACAACATCTACTGAGAGGGTGTTTACAAAGGTAGCGAGCGAAGATCAGACAAGGCGAGATCAGCCGAGAAAGCGGAATGTACGGCTGTACATGAGCATTTGATTCGCTACGTTCACCCCTTCGGGGCCGCGCTGAAGCGCGTTCAGCCTCTGGCTGTGAGGCTGATCTCAACGCAGCATGGTCGAGCGCAGTAGCTTGTAAACACCCCCCCTGAGCCACTCCCGGAGAACCGCATGTCCCTAACCCTGTTTGGCGCTCAGCTGTCACCCTTCGTGCGCAAGGTACGCCTGTGCCTGCTGGAAAAATCGCTGGATTACCGACTTGAAGTGGTCATGCCGTTCACGCCACCGGAGTGGTATCTGCAATTGAACCCCCTCGGACGCATTCCGGCACTCAAGGATGATGAGCTTTGCCTGGCCGATTCCAGCGTGATCTGTCAGTACCTGGAAGAAGCCTACGAAAGCACTACTCGTCTGTACGGCGCTGATGCGACACAGCGCGCCCAGATACGCTGGCTGGAAAAATATGCCGACTATGAACTGGCGCCGCTGACGACCTTCGTCATCTTTCGCAATCGCATCCTCAAACCCAGCATGGGTCACTCCTGCAATGAAGACGGCGTGCAGGCGGCGCTGAACGAAAAGCTGCCGCCGCACTTCGACTACCTTGAGCGGCAGCTGGGACAGAACGACTATTTCGTCGGCTCGCAGTTGTCACTGGCCGACATTGCCATCGTTTGTCAGCTGATCAACATGGAACACGGTGGAGAGCAGGTCGATTCAAGCCGCTGGCCAGCCCTGGCAGCGCATTTCAACCGAATGAAGACACTCACCTCGGTTACCAGCCTGCTGCCGGAAGAGCAGCGCATGAATGCCAAACTCGGCGAGATGGGCAAAAGGATGCAGCAGCCTGGCTGAATCAGCGCATTGGGGTTACTGCAACAGACGAATGCCTACCCACTGTCGCGCAAACTGATAGGCACAGCGTCCGTTGCGGTTGCCCCGTGCGGTAGCCCAGCGGATTGCATCCTTCTCCAGCGTTTCGTCCCATTCCCAACCAAGCCCTGCCTGCCCGGCCAGCGAGCCGACCCAGTGGCGCACCACGTTCAGGTAATGCTCCTGGCTGAAGGGATAGAACGACAGCCAGAGACCGAAGCGGTCGGACAGGGCGATCTTGTCTTCCACTGCCTCGTTTGGATGCAGCTCGCCATCGATCATTTGCCAGTTTTCGTTATCGCTCTGACGCTCCGGCACCAGATGCCGGCGATTGGAAGTTGCATACAACAATACATTTTCGGGCGCACGCTCCAGGGAGCCATCCAGCACGCTTTTCAGCACCCGGTAATCGCCTTCACCTGCCTCGAAAGACAGGTCGTCACAGAACACCACGAAGTAATGCGGCAGCCCGGCGAGCGCATCGACCACCTTCGGCAAATCGGCCAGATGGTCACGCTCGATCTCGATCAGACGCAAACCCGCCGACGCATGCTCGGCCAGCAAGGCGCGAATCAGAGAGGACTTACCGGTGCCACGCGCGCCCCAAAGCAGCACGTGATTGGCCGGCAGCCCGGCAACAAACTGCCTGGTATTGCTCGACAGGCGCTCACGCTGCCGGTCGATGCCGATCAGGTCCTCCAGGCGCAGGTCCAGCGTCACCTCAAGCGCCTGCAGATAACCTCCCTGCCCTTCCCGGTGCCAGCGCGCAGCCAGGCTTTGCGTCCAGTCCAGCGCGAGGCGCGGAGCTGGCAGCAAGGGCTCCAGCCTGGCCATCAGCGTTTCGGCACGCTGCAAGAAGGCTTTCAGCTCGACTTCCATTCATTTACCCCAAGACTTTCAATGACAAAACAAGCGAACTCCAGAGCATGCCTAGACAGCAGCATTGGCAGCCGAAGCGACAGACCTACAAATGGGCCTCAATGGATTGCGCCAAGGCTTCCGGTGCTGTTCGCGAAGCGAAGCGCTCGACGGAGCGCCCCTCATCGGCAATCAGAAACTTGGTGAAATTCCACTTGATCGCCTTGCTGCCCAGCAGTCCCGGCGCGCGCTTCTTCAGTTGCACGAACAAGGGATGGGCATCACCGCCATTCACCTGGATCTTGGCGAACAGCGGAAAACTGACGCCATAGTTGCGCTCGCAGAAGGTGGCAATCTGCTGCTCATCACCCGGCTCCTGCCCGCCAAACTGATCACAGGGAAACCCCAGTACGACCAGCCCTTGCGCCCCGTAGCGCTTCCACAGCGCTTCCAGCCCCTTGTATTGATGTGTGAATCCGCATTGACTGGCCGTATTGACCACCAGCAGCACCCTGGCATCGAATTCGGCCAGTGTTTTCTCCTGACCATCAATTGTCTGGCAGGGAATATCAAAAAGCGGATCGCGCATCTGTAGAACCCCGTTAAGTGCGTGCTGGCCGCTCAGACATCGCGCGGCTTGTGAGTGAGGGAAGCCGAGTTGATGCAGTAGCGCAGACCGGTCGGTGCCGGACCATCGGGAAAAACATGCCCCAGATGGGCGTCACAGCGGGAACATTTGACCTCGATGCGATGCATGCCATGACTGAAGTCATCGACGCTGGCGATGGCGCGCTCGCTGACCGGCTGGAAATAGCTCGGCCAGCCGCAGCCGGAACTGAATTTGGCGTCCGAGTCGAACAGCGGCTCATCACAACAGACGCAGTGGTAAATGCCTGGCGTCCTGGTGTCATTGTATTGGCCTGTGAATGGCCGTTCTGTCGCACCCAGCCGGCAGACTTGAAACTGCTCATCCGAAAGCTCGGCACGCCAGGTTTCGAGGGGTTTCTCAAGCTTTTCCATCGGTACACCTCTTGAACTCAAAAAAGGCGGATCTGTACCTTTTCCGGTGATCGGGCCGCACGTATCATGCATCGTTCTCAGACGCCTAGTCTGGCAGTGGAGTTTCAGACTGCCAAGGCGCCAGGTTCACGTCTAACGTTGCCAGCCTTCTGGCATGGCACGTCCTTACTTCGGGACATTCAGGATCATGCAGGTCAGCAAATCGAACAAGCTCGCCAATGTCTGCTACGACATTCGCGGGCCAGTGCTCAAGCACGCCAAACGCCTGGAAGAGGAAGGCCATCGCATCCTCAAGCTGAATATCGGCAACCCGGCGCCGTTCGGTTTCGAAGCCCCGGAGGAAATTCTTCAGGACGTAATCCGCAACCTGCCGACCGCCCAAGGCTACAGCGACTCCAAGGGCCTGTTCAGCGCACGCAAGGCCATCATGCAGTACTACCAGCAGAAGCAGGTAGAAGGCGTGACCATCGAAGACATCTATCTTGGCAACGGAGTATCCGAGCTGATCGTGATGTCCATGCAGGCGCTGCTCAACAATGGCGACGAGGTGCTGATTCCTGCCCCGGATTATCCGCTATGGACTGCCGCCGTCAGCCTGGCCGGCGGCAAGCCGGTGCACTACCTGTGCGACGAGCAGGCCAACTGGTGGCCCGACCTGGACGACATCAAGGCCAAGATCACACCCAACACCAAGGCCCTGGTGCTGATCAACCCGAACAACCCCACCGGCGCGGTCTACTCGAAAGAAGTGCTGGAAGGTATGGTCGAGCTGGCACGCCAGCATAATCTGGTGCTGTTCTCAGATGAGATCTACGACAAGATCCTCTACGACGGTGCCGTGCATATCTGTACCGCCTCCCTGGCGCCGGACGTGCTTTGCCTGACCTTCAATGGTCTGTCCAAGTCCTACCGGGTTGCCGGCTTCCGCTCCGGCTGGGTCGTCATCACCGGGCCGAAGCACAAGGCCAAAAGCTATATCGAAGGCATTGATATCCTGGCCAACATGCGCCTGTGCGCCAACGTGCCGGCGCAGCATGCGATCCAGACGGCTCTGGGAGGCTACCAGAGCATCAACGACTTGGTGCTACCGCCAGGACGCCTGCTCGAGCAGCGCAACCGCACCTGGGAACTGCTCAACGACATCCCTGGCGTCAGCTGCGTGAAGCCAATGGGTGCGCTGTATGCCTTCCCGCGCATCGACCCGAAGGTCTGCCCGATCCACAACGACGAAAAGTTCGTACTCGACCTGCTGCTCTCCGAAAAGCTGCTGATTGTCCAGGGCACTGCCTTCAACTGGCCCTGGCCTGACCACTTCCGGGTTGTCACATTGCCCCGAGTGGATGATCTGGAGCAGGCCATCGGTCGCATCGGCAACTTCCTTGGCTCTTACAGTCAGTAACTGGCAGGAATCCGCGGGGCAATGACACAGGCGACATAGCTTGAAATAGTCGCCTGGTTGAATCGCGCCGACCCGCACCTTATATAGCCTAACGTTCTCACTGTTTCCTTGGAGTTTGCCGCAACATGATGCGCATTTTCTTGTTCCTGGCCACCAACCTTGCCGTACTGGTCGTCGCAGGCATCACCCTGAAGCTGCTCGGGGTTGACCGCTTCACCGGCCAGAACCACGGTAGCCTGCTGGTCTTCTGCGCCGTGTTCGGCTTCGCTGGATCGCTGGTATCGCTGTTCATCTCCAAATGGATGGCGAAGATGAGTACCCGCACAGAGATCATCAGCCAGCCGCGCACGCGCCATGAGCAGTGGCTGCTGCAGACTGTCGAGCAGCTTTCTCGCGATGCCGGCATCAAGATGCCGGAAGTCGGTATCTTCCCCGCCTACGAAGCCAACGCCTTCGCCACCGGCTGGAACAAGAACGATGCCCTGGTCGCCGTTAGCCAGGGCTTGCTCGAGCGCTTCTCTCCGGATGAAGTTAAGGCCGTACTGGCCCATGAAATCGGCCACGTAGCCAACGGTGACATGGTCACACTGGCGCTGATTCAGGGCGTGGTGAACACTTTCGTGATGTTCTTCGCGCGTATCTTCGGCAACTTCGTCGACAAGGCAATCCTGAAGAATGAGGATGGCCACGGCATCGGCTACTTCGTCGCCACCATCTTCGCCGAGCTGGTACTGGGCATTCTCGCCAGCATTGTCGTCATGTGGTTCTCGCGCAAACGCGAATTCCGCGCAGACGAAGCCGGCGCCCAACTGGCCGGTACCGGCGCAATGATTGCCGCATTACAGCGCCTGCGCGCCGAACAGGGCGTACCGGTTGACATGCCCGACACCCTCAAGGCATTCAGCATCAACGGCTCGCTGCGCAATGGCCTGGCCGGGCTGCTGATGACCCACCCGCCACTGGAAGCCCGTATCGAAGCCCTGCGCCAACGCGGTTGATCGACGACATGAAAAAGCCCAGCCTGATCAGGCTGGGCTTTTTCATGGCTTACACAAACGGGTGAACGAGGTACTAGCGCCGTATCAGCCGATAGCAGTTCTGATCCATTCGCCTCAGACCGCGCTGCAGGAATTTATCATCAAGGGCGCTCGCCCGCTCCAACAGCGAAATATCCCAGCCATCACCCAGAGACGCCTGAATCTCCGCATCGCTTACCGCAAAAGGCGGGCCTTCCATCTGCGCCTGCTCGTAGTCCAGCACCACCAGCAAGCCGGTGCAGCCCGAGGCGAGGATACTCGACAGATGTTCGGTATAACGCTGCCGCATCGACGCCGGCAAGGCTATCAGCGCTGCCCGGTCATATAGCCCCTCGCATCCGGCAACATCCTCGGCTGTCAGCGCAAAGAAATCGCCGCAGTGAACCTCCAGCACGCCGGAACGATAGACCTTGAACCCACTCCGCCGCTCGACCTGGACAGGCAAATTCTGCTCGACGAAGAAGCCCTCGACAGCCTTCTCACTCAACTCGACGCCCAGCACCTCGAAACCCTGCTCAACCAGCCAGACCAGGTCCAGACTTTTGCCGCAGAGTGGCACCAGCACCTTCGTTCCGACCGCCAGCTGCAACCCGGGCCAGTAACGACGCAGCAAGGGGTTAACCTCGCGCAGATGAAAGCCTATTTCGTTTTGCGCCCAACGGCGGTGCCAAAACGCTTCGTCCATAATCAGATCCTTGCAGCCCATACTCGCCGGAGATTATCAGAGTCGCCTGCGGCGCCGCTCACTCGCCGGACAGCATGGCCTCGATATCCATGCCAGCATCACGCATCTGCGCCAGCTTGTAGCGCAGGGTGCGCGCACTGATGCCCAAGCGATCAGCCGTCTCCTTGCGGCGCCCACGCTCGCTGCGCAGGGTTTCGAGAATCAGCTCGAACTCCCGTCGACGAAGGTCGTCACCAAGGCCACCACTGCCATCCGAATGAACCGGCGCAATGAACTCCTGCTCCACCGGGAACGCAGGTACGGCGCCACTACCTGTCGACGAAGCAAAGCCTACCGCTGCGCTCAGGCACAGATCCTCTGGGCGAATCAACCCGCCTTGTTGCAGAATCAGAGCTCGTTGAATAGCGTTGTCCAACTCGCGAACATTGCCGGGCCAGGCGTGCCTGAGCAGGTATTGACGCGCCTCACTCGTCAGCCTCGCGACAGGCTGGCGCATCTTGGTTGCGTGGCTTGCCAATAACTGTTCGGCCAGCGGTACGATGTCCGCCGGGCGATCACGCAGGGGCGCCCAGGCGAGCGGAAACACCGAGACGCGATAGAACAGGTCTTCACGAAAGCGCCCGCTGCGCACTTCCTCGGCCAGGTCACGGTTGGTGGTGGCAATGATGCGGATATCCAGCGCCACCGGCTTGCGCGCACCGACACGTTCAACCTCGCGCTCCTGCAACACACGCAGCAGCTTGGCCTGCAGCGCCAGCGGCATTTCGGAAATTTCATCGAGCAGCAGGGTGCCACCTTCTGCCAGCTCGAACTTGCCCGGCTGACTGGCGATCGCGCCGGTAAACGCCCCTTTCTCATGGCCGAACAATGTGGCCTCGAGCATATTGTCCGGGATCGCCGCACAGTTGATCGCCACGAAGGGCTTGCTGGCGCGGCGTGATTGCAGATGGATGTAGCGCGCCAGCACTTCCTTGCCGGTGCCCGACTCACCGGATATCAGCACCGTGGAGTCACTTTGTGCCACGCGAGCAGCCAGTGCCAGCAACTGAAGGCTGGTGGCCTCTTCGGCGACAGGCCCTTTCGCGTCCGGGCTACCGGGTTGGCCACAGGCATGCCGCGCGATCAGTTCAAGCAATACTTTCGGCTCGAAGGGTTTGACCAGATAGTCCACCGCGCCCTGACGCATCGCCTCGACAGCCCGCTCGACCGCGCCGTAGGCCGTCATCAGCAAGACCGGCAGCTGCGGGTAGCGCTGGCGTATAAAGACCTGCAGCGCATGACCATCCATGCCCGGCATGTTCACATCACTGATAACCAGCCCAAAGACATTCATTTGCAGCGCCAGTACCGCAGACTCCGCGCTGTCGACCGCCTCATAGTCAAAGCCTGCGAGCTCCAGCGTGTCGCTCAGAGCTTCACGCAAGGCGCGGTCATCCTCAACCAGCAAAAGTCTCACAGTCATCGGACCTGCTCCGTCAGCAACGGCAAACGCAGGGTGGCGCAGGTGCCCCGGCCTGGCCGTGAGCGCAGTGTCAGCGTGCCCGAGTGAGCGCGGGCGATGGATTTGACCACAGCCACTCCCAAACCGGTGCCAGTCGCTCTGGTCGTGAAAAAAGGCTCGCCGAGTCGCGCCAGGGTCACCGCATCGATGCCGACACCCTGGTCGCTGATGCTGATATGCATGACCGAATCCCGTGCATATAGATGTATTTTCAGACGCGCATGATCAGCGCTGGCCTGCAGTGCATTTTCGATCAGATTGAGCAGCGCCCCGACCAGCGTGTCGCGATTGCACAGCAACACACCCTCACGCACATCGCATTGCCAGCGAACCTCGGCGCCCTGCAAGCGAACCTCGGATGCAGCGCGCAAGGCCGCCAGCAATTGCGCTGGAGTCAGACGGTTCTCAAGGGGCAGATCACCGCGAGCGAACACCAGCATGTCGCGAACCTGATGTTCCAGCTCATTCAAGCGATCCTTCAGACGGCCAGCAAAACGCTGCTGCTGCTCATTGCTTAGGCCACCCTGCTCCAGATGGCTGGCATACAGCAGGGCTGAAGACAGGGGCGTGCGGATCTGATGCGCCAACGAGGCCACCATGCGTCCCAGTGATGACAGGCGCTCATGACGTGCCAATTGCTCCTGCAAACGTCGTGTTTCAGTCAGATCCGTCAACAAGACCAACTGCCCCGGTTCGCCATTCAATGAGCGGGTGGCAATCGACACACGGCGACCATCCTTCAGGGAAACCTCATGCCCATCGTCCTTGCGCGGCGCAAAGCTGCGTGCAATCACCTCGCGCCACAACTGCCCTTCGAGAGGCTCACTGAGCAAGTCAAGGGCCACCGGATTGGCTTCGCGAACGACCCCTTGACCATCAATCACAATGACACCGCCGGGCAGCAGATCCAGCAGGCTTTGCAGACGATTGGCCAGACGCTCCTTTTCGTCGAACTCCCGCAGGTGCTGAGCGCTGGCTTCGGCAAGCTGTCCTTTGAGTTCGGACATGTGGGCCTGCAACAACTCTTGCGAGCCTTTCAGGCGTCCCGAAAGATGAGAAAAATTTTCGAGCGATTGCTCAAGCTCGGCGCTGACACAAGCTTCGGTAGAACGCGGAATGACAGCGGAGGGAGAAAACACTGAAGTCACTGGCACCATGTCCGTCAAAAGATGGTCGGTCAGTGTCAGGGAGCAAGGATCATGCCTGGCAATTGATTAATGACGGTGAGATAACCGCGCCACCTTTGAGCTGCGCGGCAAATACCTTACTCCTCGGCTTCCTCGTCACGGCGATTCATGCCGTACTTGCGCATCTTCTCTACAAGAGTCGTCCGGCGAATGCGCAGGCGTTCCGCAGCTCGCGCCACAACGCCGCCAGCGTCATCCAGCGCCTGCTGGATAAGACCCTGCTCGAGGTTGGCCAGATAATCCTTCAGATCAAGCCCTTCCGTAGGCAGCATAGCTTGCGCATCGCTGATCACGACGGGCGCATTGATCGCCGCACGCTCTTCCATTTCTGTATGCAGACTGGCGGCATACTGCTCGTCGTCATCGTCGACATGGCGAAATTTCTTCGGCAGTTCCATCACGCCGATCACCCCGTAAGGATGCATGATGGCCATGCGCTCGACGAGATTGGCCAACTCCCGCACATTACCTGGCCAGTCGTGCCGACACAGGGACATGATGGCTGCAGAGTTGAAACGAATCGAGCCGCGCTTTTCGTGCTCCATGCGCGAAATAAGCTCATTCATCAGCAGCGGTATATCTTCTATGCGCTCGCGCAGTGGCGCCATTTCGATGGGAAATACATTGAGCCGGTAGTAAAGATCCTCGCGGAAAGTGCCTTCCACGATCATCTTTTCCAGGTCTTTGTGGGTTGCCGCAATAATTCGCACATCGGCGTTCTGCGTACGATTGCTGCCTATCCGCTCGAAGGTACGCTCCTGCAATACGCGCAACAGCTTGACCTGCATTGGCAAGGGCATGTCGCCGATTTCATCGAGAAAGAGCGTACCGCCCTCAGCCAGCTCGAAACGACCGGCACGGGAGGTGATAGCCCCGGTAAAGGCACCTTTCTCGTGACCGAACAGCTCGCTTTCCAGCAGCTCAGCCGGGATCGCGCCACAGTTGACCGGAACGAAGGGGCCGTTGCGGCGCTTGGAATGGTAATGAAGGTTTCTGGCGACCACTTCCTTGCCGGTACCGGATTCGCCAAGGATCAGTACGCTCGCCTCGGTATCGGCGACCTGCTGCATCATCTGCCGGACATGCTGCACGGCACGGCTGGTGCCTACCAAGCTGCGAAACAGGTTGGTCTCGCGCTGACGTCCACGCGCCCGGGCCTGGTCATATACTTCGCGATAAACCTGCGCACGGTGCAAGGAGTCGAGCAACTTGTTATAGCTGGGAGGCATCTCGAGGCTGGCCAGCACTTGTCGACGAACATCTTCCGGCCAGTCAGTCGGAACAGGCTCGCCAATCAATAGCAGCGGCAGATTCTCATCCCACTTGCCGAGCTGCTTGAGCAGCTCGGCCACACCACCTTTTGTCGAAACAGCACCGAGCATGACCCCAAGTACGGCTCGGCTCGACTCAAGCGAACCCACCACTTCCCGCCAGTCATCACTGGTACAAGCCAGATGATCTTCGCCTAGAAAATTGAGGATAACCGCCAAATCACGCCGACGATCCTTGTCGTCGTCTATCAACAAAATCTTGGTTTCACGCCACATCTTGTTTATAGGCTCTAGAGGCTGGGAAGAAATACTGAATGCGCATCGAGAGAAACGAAGCGTCACCGGCAGATAGCCACTAGGTTAATTAAAAAAATCGCGCGGAGTCAAATTTATGACGTGATTTAGCGACTAAAGAACAACCTTCTTTTGTTTGGTTACTTGCCGGCCACCCCGCAACAGGCAGGGAGGCGGCACAAGGAAACTAAACAGTTTTAAATAAAGGATGCAGGACGTTAAAAGATTTTCAGCGAAAAAGGCTGCTCAATAGGCAAAATTTGAAGAAAGATGGAATCACTGAAAATCCATAGAGCGCGACAAAAGAGGCGAATGAAAATTAAAGGAAGGCGTCTGCTTAAACTGACGAGCGGTGAATTTTTGAAACAGGATGATTCATCGCTCAACCAAACAGTTTATAAACTTTAGCCCGATGTTGAGAGTGATTGATATGGATCAACTCTCCCTTCACGCGACTCTGCTCTGCCTGGCAGGCGCCCACCAACTCGCGATAAATAATGGTCAGCTCTTGCAGATGTCGACGGATCGCCGACTCGTCTTCGCGGGGCTCGTTCATTGCGGCTTCGACAACCTGGCGACACTGGGTATCCAGAACGCTGATTGCTGTCCAGTCCTGCTGCACCATCGCGTCGCGCAGTGCGATACCGGTTTCTTCGAGACGCTTGACTGATGCATTCATGAATCCGCTCCGTTCGCAGCCGGGCCCTTGCAGCCTGATAAGTGGCACCCTCTTGCGTGCCTGATGACTGTATCGGCAATTGCTAACAGCTCTTTAGCGGGCCGCTGTAAAACCTGCTGCGACTTAAACGATACGCCGGATTCAACCGTCTGGAGCACGCGAAGACGAAGGCTACGGACGAACCAAGGTCTGTAATGATCAATGCAACTGCCGAAGCCCGGGTGGCACGCTGGGTACGGCTACCGGGTCCCACGGTCCCTCCGGACGTCCTGCGCTATACCAGTCGCCATCCCAGCGGTAGTAAAGGCGTTCGCGGTAGTACAGATTCCGTCCTTCCACGACATAGACATTCAACCGGTTGTCCCAGTGCGCGGTAGCATGCGGCGGCGGCGCGTAGCGCGGATGGCTTTTTTGCGTGGCGGGAGGATGCGGAGCGGAAGGTACTCGCACGGGTGGCGGTTTGATGGCAGGCTCTCGAGGCACATCCGTTGCAGGCGGGACCGGCCTGGGGGCCAGCTCGGGGCGTTGATAGGGTCTACCGGCGCAGGCTGCCAGCAGTAACGCCAGCATCACTGCAACGCCTGCCTTGAGCAGACTCTCAGCCTGCCTGAAAACCAAATCTGTCATCACGCGCCTCTCGCTCGCCCCGCAGGCAGACCGTTGAAAACGCAATCAAGACAGGCAAGACAGGGTGCAACGACCAGCGGGAGTAACAGCCGATGGCTGGGCCCGAGGGCGAGTGCAACGAGTCAAAACAGGCGAGAATGCGGACCGGCTCGCGATCGAACCGGGTGATCCAGATGAGCAGCGCTCACTTCGTTTACCCACCGGGTCGCGCTAAAGCGCGCTAGCCGCAAGGGACATTCCAAGCCTGTTTTGACGCAGTATTGCCAACGCAGATAGTGTTTCGATGATCTGTACGCGATCAGGGCGTTTCAGGTTGATCTATGGTCAGCTGGACCGCACCCTCACCACCCAGTTCCAGGGGTTCGCTGCTGCCCTGCCACTCGCCACGCGTTGCATCGCCATCTCTGGATATGCGCGCGAACAGCCTGACCTGCTCGAAGTTGGACAACCGAAGCTGCGGAGTCATTGCATCGGCATCGCTCAAACTGACAGTCGCGGGGAGATCACTGACATTAAGACGTTTGACCGCCAACGGCATGGGCGGTCCTGAAACCGCTCGAGCGAATACGAATACCGCATCATCGGGCCGCACCTTCTCGGTCAGCGCATCACCGAGACGAACTTCGACGCTCAGGCTCGCAGCCCCAGTAGCCTCTTCAACAGGCTTGTCGGCACTGGCGGGCTGACCAAGTCGCTCACGGGCCTGGGCAATACCGCCCTGAATGGCCTCGCGCGAAGGATCTTCGGGCGGCAGCGTGGCCACCAGGCGCTCCCAGAAGCCGGCAGCCTCCTCGAAGCGTCCGTCTTCAAAAGCTGCAATGCCCAACAGGCCGAGACTCGTCACTTCATGCGGATCAGCTTTCAGCGCCTCGTCGGTGAGTTGTTGAATCTCATCGGTCCATTGGCGATCACCGGCAAAATACAGTGCCTGCGCCCACTGCCCGAGCAGCTCCGGCGCACGCCCAGCCAGCTCGACGAGCTGCGCATAGGCGGCAGCAGCGTCAGCCGGACGTTCCTGATTCATGTAGGTACGAGCCAGGAAATACCATGCTTCGGTAGACTCGGGCTGCGCCTTGACCGCACGCTCGAGCCGCGCCGTCATCTCTTCCATGGTCTTGGGCTGCTCGATGAACTCGCGTGTCAGCTCCAGCTTGTCGCTGGCCCCCCAGTGCATGTACATGCCATACCCGAACAGCGGCACCAGTATCGCTGCAATCAACGGAATGGTGCGACCCAGGCTACTGCTACGCCGCACTTCGGCACCTTCAGTGTCGTCGAGCAACTCGCGCGCGGCATCGGCGCGCCCTTCCTCAAACTGTTCCGGCGCGAGTGTGCCGGCAGCCTGCTGGCTGGCCAGCTCGCCGAGCCTTTCTTCGTACAGCGCAACATTGAGCGCTGTCCTGTCTTCCTCTGCCTGTACCCGACGGCCCCGCAGCACGGGAAGCAGAAGGAATGCCAGAGCAGCCAACAGCAGCAACCCGGCTCCTATCCAGAAATCGATCATGGTTCTTTTTTATCCAGCAACGTGGCGAGGCGTTCGCGTTCTGCCTCGGAAAGGGTGTTGTGTGCATCGCTATCCGTCCCGCGGCGACGCCGCATCAGGATCAGTGCGAGCACGCCGAAGCCAACCACCAGCAAGGCTATCGGGCCGTACCAGAGCAACAGCGTCTTGATGTTGACCGGTGGTTTGTAGCGCACGAAATCCCCATAGCGCGCGACCAGATAGTCAACGATCTGTTCGTTGCTCTGCCCTTCTTCGAGCATGCGGAAGATTTCACGCCGCAAATCCATGGCGATGGGTGCATTGGAGTCGGCAATGTTCTGGTTCTGGCATTTTGGGCAGCGGAGTTCCTCGACCAGGGTCCGGTAACGCTCGCGCTCGGCCTCGCTCTGGAACTCGTAGGCATCAATTGCCGCCTGCGCGCCGCCAATCATGCACAGCGCCAGCAAAAACCCCTGGATCAGCTGCTTCATTGGTCTACCAGCTCCTGATAGAGCGCCGCGAGCTGTTCACGCCACACGCGCTGGTCGATGGCCCCGACGTACTTGTGGCGAATGACGCCATCCTTGTCGATCAGGAAGGTTTCCGGAGCACCGTAGACGCCGAGGTTGATCCCCAGACTGCCCTGCGGGTCTTCAACGTTGAGCCGGTAGGGGTTGCCCAGCTCATTCAGCCAGCGACGTGCAGCCTCGCTGTCATCCTTGTAGTTGACCCCATAAACGACCACGCCCTGACTCGCCAGCTGGTTGAGCATCTCATGCTCGGCGCGACAGGTCGGACACCAGGTCGCCCAGACATTCACCAGCGCTGCCTCGCCCTTGAAGTCCTCGGCGCTCAGCATACGGTCCGGGTCTTCCAGCGAAGGCAGGGAAAACGCGGGCAGCGGCTTGTCGATCAGTGCCGACGGCAGCTCCGACGGGTCCAGAAACAGACCGCGATAAAGAAATACTGCAACCATCAGGAAGATCGCCAACGGCAGCAGCATCAATAGTCTTTTCATTCTCAGGCTCCTTGCTGGGCCAGTCCAAGGGCCTCGCGGACGCGAGTCTTGACCTTCACGCGATAACGCCGGTCACAGGCAGAGAGGACACCACCGACGGACATAAGCAACGCGCCCAGCCAGATCCAGCGCACGAAGGGTTTGATATGCACCCTCACTGCCCAGGCGCCATCTTCCAGCGGTTCGCCGAGGGCTACATAGAGGTCACGGGTAAGGCCCGGATCAATCCCGGCTTCGGTCATGGGCATCTGCTGCACGGTATACAGCCGCTTCTCGGGATGCAGGGTGGTGATCTGCTTGTCACCGTCGAACACACGGATGGTGCCTTTGTCCGAGGTGAAATTGGGCCCCTCGAAGTGTGTGGCGCCTTCGAAAACGAAGCTGTAGCCGCCCAACTCCAGCGACTCACCCGGTGCCAGACGCAAATCGCGCTCGGAACTGTTCTGACTCACAAGCACCACACCGATGGCGCACACCGCCAGACCCAGATGCGCAGTCTGCATGCCCCAATAACTCGGCGCCAGGCTGCGGATGCCCTTGAGAAGACCCTTGTGGCGGGTCTTGTCGAACACATCACGCACGCCGGCCGACACGACCCAGGCAGCCAACATGCACACGGCAACCACCGCCCAGTGGAAATCCCCGAGCAGCATCGAACCCAGCCCACCCAGCACGGCACTGGTGATCAGCACCGGGATCAGCATGCTCAGCAGCCATTTCACCGGCGTGTCTTTCCAGCGCACCAGGATGCCCACGCCCAGGGCCAGCATCATGGCGGCAACCAGTGGCAGGAACATCGCATTGAAGTAAGGAGGCCCAACGGACAGCTTGGTGTCGGACAAAGCGTCGAGCAGCAGTGGATACAAGGTACCCAGCAAAATCATGGCGGTAGCGACCACCAGCAGCAGGTTATTGACCAGCAACAGGGTTTCGCGGGACCAGAGACCAAAGCCAATCCGGCTTTTCACCACCGGCGCGCGCAAGGCGAACAGGGTCAGCGAACCGCCCACCACCAGCAACAGGAAGGCCAGAATGAAAACGCCGCGCTCCGGATCGGTGGCAAAAGCATGCACCGAGGTCAGTACACCAGAGCGAACGAGGAAGGTACCCAGCAGGCTGAGCGAGAATGCGGCAATCGCCAGCAATACTGTCCAACTCTTGAATACGCCACGCTTCTCCGTCACGGCCAGCGAATGAATCAACGCCGTACCGACCAGCCAAGGCATGAAGGATGCGTTTTCAACCGGGTCCCAGAACCACCAGCCACCCCAGCCCAGCTCGTAATAGGCCCACCAGGAGCCCAGCGCAATACCCGCGCCGAGGAAGGCCCAGGCGACCAGTGTCCAAGGCCGCGACCAGCGTGCCCAGGCGGCATCCAGACGGCCACCCAGCAAGGCGGCGATGGCGAAGGAGAAGGCCACCGAGAAACCGACATAGCCCATGTAGAGCATCGGCGGATGCACAATCAGACCGAAGTCCTGCAACAGCGGATTGAGGTCGCGCCCGTCCATCGGTGCTTGCGGCAGATAGCGCTCAAAAGGGTTGGAGGTAACGATCAGGAACAACAGGAAACCAATGCTGATCAAGCCCATGATGCCCAGTACCCGCGCCAGCATGTCCTCGGGCAGCTGGCGAGAGAAAATCGCCACGGCGAAGGTCCAGCCGGCCAGAATAAAGGCCCAGAGCAGCAGCGAGCCTTCATGAGCACCCCATACGGCACTGAACTTGTAGTACCAGGGCAACGCACTGTTGGAGTTGTTCGCGACATAGGCGACGGAGAAATCATCGACCATGAACGCGTAGGTCAGACAGATGAAGGAAAAGCCGAGGAAGGCAAACTGCCCCCAGGCAGCCGGCTGCGCCAGACTCATCCACTGATGATCACCGCGCCAGGCACCAATCAGCGGCAGCGTACCCTGCACAACGGCCAGGCACAGCGCCAGAATCATGGCCAAATGGCCGAGCTCGGGAATCATTTCGCATACTCCTGCTTATCACCTTCGTAGTGCTTCATCATCCCGCTCTGCTCCAGCGCCTGGGTGACTTCCGGCGGCATATAGTTTTCATCGTGCTTGGCCAGCACTTCGTCGGCGACCAGCACGCCATCGGCGTTGACCCGCCCCAGCGCAACGATGCCCTGCCCTTCGCGGAACAGATCCGGAAGAATGCCCTGATAGCGGATGGTTACTGTCGCGTTATTGTCCGTGACCCTGAAGGAAACGGTTAGCGAGTCCTTGCTGCGTGTCACCGAACCATCTTCCACCAGCCCCCCGGCGCGGATTCGAGTGCCTTCCGGCGCTTCACCGGCAGCAATCTGAGTCGGCGTGTAGAAAAGGTTGATGTTCTCTCGCAAGGCAGACAGAGCCAGCGTTACCGCGACGCCCACGCCGGCCAGAATGGCCAGCACGATGAACAGACGCTTCTTGCGCACAGGATTCACTTCATTTCCTCCCGGCGCAGACGACGCGCCTCATCTTGCAGATATCGCCGGCGTGCCAGCAGCGGCAACGCCACGTTCAGAACCAGGACAGCCAGGCTGATACCGTAGGATGTCCAGACGTACAAACCATGGTTGCCCATGGCAATGAAATCGGAAAATGTCGAGAAATTCATGATGCTTTACCTACCAGCGCCTTCACCTCGGCCTTGACCCAGCTGCTGCGCGATTCACGACGCAGCACTTCCAGGCGCATGCGCATCAGCAGCACCCACGTGAAAAAGCAGTAAAAGCCCAGAACCATGACCAGCAGTGGCAACCACATCTCGACCGGCATCGCAGGTTTTTCGGTAACCGTGAAGGTCGCGGGCTGATGAAGGGTGTTCCACCACTCCACCGAATATTTGATGATCGGAATATTCACCACACCGACGATGGAAAGCACTGCGCAGGCCTTTGCAGCGCTGTCGCGATTGCTGATGGCCTGTCCCAGGGCAATGATGCCGAAGTACAGAAACAGCAGAATCAGCATGGACGTCAGACGGGCATCCCAGACCCACCAGGCGCCCCAGGTCGGCTTGCCCCATACTGCCCCGGTCAGCAGCGCAATGAAGGTCATCCAGGCTCCGATGGGCGCGGCCTGTTGCAATGCAACATCCGCCAGCTTCATCTTCCAGACCAGACCGACCAGGCCAGCGACTGCCAGCATCACATAGATCGACTGCGCCAGGAATGCAGCAGGCACATGAATGTAGATGATCCGGAAACTGTTGCCCTGCTGGTAGTCCTGCGGCGCAAAGGCCAGCCCCCAGACCGTACCCACTGCAAGTAGCACCAGCGCCGCCCAGCCAAGCCAGGGCATCCAGCGGCTGCTGATCCCGTAGAACCATTTGGGCGAACCCAGCTTGTGGAACCATGTCCAGTTCATAGCACCTGCCTCACATCCGCTACGCATTCCGATACTGCCCCGAAATCAGACAGACGCCACTTGTTCGCGATCAGTAAATGCGTCGTTGTCCAGACCGTCCGTCCCGCTTCGGGAAGAGCTGAAGCCCTATCGAATAGATTCATCGTGCATCCATCATTCGCCAACACTGATTTTCAGGCCGGCTGCTATTGCAAAGGGTGTAAGGGTGACAGCCAGGGCAGTCAGGCTGGAAAGCCATAATAGATGGCCCACCGCCGGCAACCCCTGCAAAGCCGCCTGCAGCGCGCCACTTCCCAGGATGAGCACAGGGATGTAAAGCGGAAGAATCAGCAAGGCCAGCAACAGGCCACCGCGCTTGAGGCCGACGGTCAACGCCGCACCAACCGCGCCAAGCAGACTGAGTACCGGCGTGCCCAGCAGCAGAGAAATCAGCAAAACCGGCAGCGCGCTCATCGGCATACCCAGCATCAATCCCAGCAGCGGCGCCAACAGAACCAGCGCCAGGCCGGAAAAGGCCCAGTGTGCCAGCACTTTGGCAAGCACCAGAAGTGCCAGCGGATGTGGCGAAACGACCCACTGTTCGAGCGAGCCGTCTTCAAAGTCGCTGCGAAACAGCCCGTCCAGCGAGAGCAGGACAGCCAGCAACGCCGCCACCCAGATCAGACCCGGCGAAATGGTTTGCAGCAATTGCGACTCCGGCCCGACCGCCAACGGAAACAGCGCGATGACGATGGCGAAGAACACCAGCGGGTTGGCAAGCTCTGCGGGGCGACGAAACAGCAGGCGGGTTTCGCGGGCCAACAACAAGGTGAAGACGTTACTCATGCGGCGCGCTGCCCCAGGTCGATTTCACGAAAGCCGGCCGGCTTTTCAGTGAGCGAATGATGAGTGGTCAGCACAACCATCCCGCCCTGCTCGCAATGTGTGGCAAGGTGTTGCTCCAGTTGCGCAACGCCATACTTGTCGAGCGCAGTGAAGGGTTCATCGAGAATCCACAGCGGCGGAGGCGAAAGATATAACCTCGCAAGACCCACGCGGCGTTGCTGACCGGCAGACAGCGTGTGGCAGGGAACGTCCTCGAACCCCTTGAGCCCAACCGCATCCAGCGCCTGCCAAATGGCTTCGCGAGTTGCCGGCTGGTGCAATGCACAGAGCCACAAGAGATTTTCCTCAGCCGTAAGCAGGCCCTTGATGCCCGCCGCATGGCCGATCCAGAGAAGATTGCGCGCCAGTTCATCACGCTGGCTTTCAAGGTTGCGGCCATTAAGCCTCACTTCGCCTGCAGTGGGTTGCATCAGGCCTGATAACAGCCGCAACAGACTGGTCTTGCCACTGCCATTGGGGCCGGCGATCTGCACCATTTCGCCTTGTGCAATCTGCAGGTCCAGCCTTTCGAACAACAGACGCCAGTCCCGTTCGCAGGAAAGCGCCACAGCTTCTAGAAAGGGACTGGACACGCTATGGACACCTCAAGATGAAAAGGGCGTAGCCGCTACAATGAGAGACACGCCGGGCGGGCCGAATTATACATGCCGCGCCTTGGGGCCGAAGAACACAAAGTCGAAAGGTTGTAAGAGCATTTAAGTAAAAATGACCGAGATCAAAAGCACCCAGGCAATTCCACCGGCCAATCCGTCCCGCTCAGCGGCAGGTCCTGCCGAACTGGCACTGAAGATGCTGCAGCCCATGCAGGGGCTGCTGACGGCTGGGGAAAGTGCCGAGGCCGAAGTCATCAAGATCAAGGAAGCGCTCCAGGCCTTTCAGCTGACGCTACGCCTGACGCTCGGCAATGGCCGGCAGGCAACAGTCGAAGCCGCCAGCAACAAGGCCGTCGCACCAGGCGCGGCCCTGTTCGTCACCGCCGCTTCCGATACCCGTCTGATGGCTGTATTACAGCCTGGCAGTCGACAACCACTCGGCAGCATCGATCTCGGCCAGCTTCCCGTAGGCACGATCGTTCAGGGCAAGGTCACCGCCAGCCAGCAGACCCAGCAAGCTGGCCAGACCGTATTCAAGCTGGTGATCAGCCTGCTCAATTCTCCACTGGCCGGGCAGAAGCTGAATATCGAGTCGAGCCTGCCGCTGGCGCCGGGTAGCCTGATCACTGCGCGCGTACAGGGCGATCAGTCGATGGTATTCATGCCGCTGAGCGGTCGCCTCGATCAACTGGTACTGGGCCAGCATCTCGGCGCGCAGAACAGTCGCCAGGGCTCGCTTGAAGGCCTGTTCAGCACCTTGACCAAAGGCGCCGCCCTGCCCGAAGGCTTGCGCGGCGCAGCCGAGCGCCTGCTCGGCCTGATTCCCGAAATGCAGCAACTGGGTGACGCCAAAACCCTGGCTCAGGCCCTGGCCAAGAGCGGTATCTTCCTTGAAGCACGCCTGCTTAGCGGGCAAACAGACAGCCTCCCCACGGACATGAAGGCCGCCCTGCTGCGTCTGATAGCGCAGCTGCCGGGCCTGCCGGGCAGCGGGCCACTCGCAGCGGCCCAGACAGCTGCAACACTTGGCCAGGCACTCCCAGCATTCGCACGTAGTGCCCTCGGCGCGCTCGGACAACCGAATGCGCGCCAGCTCGCACAGAGTTTTCCCCTGCCGAGCCGGCTCCTGCTCAATGCCGATGGCGAAGCGGACCTGGAACTCATGTTGAAACTCGCTGCGGCAGCGATATCACGATTGCAGACCCACCAGCTATCCAGCCTCGCACAAACCCAGACCGGCCCCGACGGCACGCAGGTAACGACCTGGCAGATCGAAGTGCCGATGCGCGATACGCGCGACATCGTTCCGCTGCAGGTCAAGCTGCAGCGAGAGGAGGACTCCAGGCAAAACGGCAAGGAAAAAGGCGAAACCCTGTGGAAGGTGGAACTGGCATTCGACGTCGCCCCTCTGGGGCCCCTGCAGGTTCAGGCACAACTGATCAGTGGCAGCCTGTCGAGCCAAATCTGGGCCGAGCGCGGAGATACCGCCCGCTTGATATCTAATGAACTCGACTACCTCCGCCAGCGCCTGCTAAACGCCGGACTGAGTGTCGGCGAACTGGCCTGCAGTCAGGGTGCGCCGCCCCAAGGGCCTCGCACAGCTGTCGATCAACGCTTCGTGGATGAAACCGCATGACAACCAAGACCCCGCGCCAGGCCATTGCGCTCACCTATGACGGCATCAGCGCACCCAGCCTTTCAGCCAAGGGCGACGATGAACTGGCCGAGGCCATACTGGCCATTGCCCGCGAGCATGAAGTGCCGATCTACGAAAATGCTGAATTGGTCAGACTGCTGGCGCGCCTGGAACTGGGCGATGCCATTCCCGAGGCGCTGTATCGAACCATCGCCGAGATCATCGCCTTCGCCTGGTATCTGAAAGGTAAATGCCCGTCGGGCTTTGCCGAACAACAGACCGCATCGATGCTGCCCCTGCTCGACGCGCCGAAGCCCTGAGTCGAGTCAGTTGGGCTTGCGCCGCGCCTGGTGTAGCTTGCTCATCAATTCGGCTTCGGACTGGGACAGCCCGCAGGATTGCGTCAGATCATCAACGCTGGCACCCATTCCAACCAGTTTGGCGGCCTGGGAAAAAGAAAAGTTGTTCGGATCACGCTGTTCGAGCTGGGTAATCCGGTCGGGCAGCGGCGTGACCAAGCGCGACAGCTCGCTCAACTCCTGCCCCATATGCACGCTGCCGTCCAGAAAAGTATCCAGGCGAACACCCAGCTCCTTGATTCGGCGGTCACGAATGGCATCGTTACGCGCCTGCAACTGGGCCTGCTGTCGCTGGCGCCGAAACAGCCAGACGCATAACCCCAGCAGCGCAACGCAACACAGGGCAAGCGCGACGACTGACGCGACCAGCGAGGCAATCAGCATGTATCAGATGCTCTCAAGTTCCGCCCATTCTTCTTCATTCATCAGTTTTTCAAGCTCGACCAGAATCAGCAGCTCATTGTTCTTGTTGCAAACGCCCTGAATGAACTTCGCCGATTCGTCGTTACCGACATTGGGCGCGGTTTCAATCTCCGACTGCCGCAGATAGACCACTTCGGCAACGCTGTCGACCAGAATGCCGATTACCTGCCGATCCGCCTCGATGATGACGACGCGGGTATTGTCCGTAATCGGCGCAGTCTGCAGACCAAAGCGCTGGCGCGTGTCGATGACCGTCACCACATTGCCACGCAGGTTGATGATGCCCAGAACATAGCTGGGCGCACCCGGCACCGGGGCAATCTCGGTATAGCGCAACACTTCCTGAACCTGCATCACATTGATGCCATAGGTCTCATTATCCAGACGGAAGGTCACCCATTGCAGGACTGGATCGTCGGAACCCTGCGCGGAAGTCATCTTCATAGCCCCACCTCTTGTTGTACCGCTGTGGCGGTCGATTCTATCGATTACCCAGGTCGCGTGCGCATACCCGGCTTATTCATTTTTCTATGAAGGAACGCCCTTCAGATGCCGCGTCGCGCCGCTGGCAATCAGCTCCGCTAGCGCGGCCACGTCCAGCAAGGCGCACATATGGTCGATCACCGTCCCTGCCAGCCAGGGCCGCTGGGTACGCTGCGAGCGCCACTTGACCTCGCTCGGGTCCAGGCGAATCGAGCGACTGACCTGATGCACAGCCAGCCCCCACTCATAACCCTGGACCGATATCACATACTGCAAGCCTTGCCGAAAATCGTCGCGGTAACGATCCGCCATCACCCAGCGAGCCGTGTCCAGCACCTTCAGGTTGCCTGCCTGGCTTGGCAGGATACCGAGAAACCAGTCGGGCTGACCGAACAGTGGCGTCAGTTCCTGCCCAGTGAGCGGGTAAATCGAACCGAGACTGATCAGCGGCACCGCCAGCGTCAGACCGGCAACATCGAACAGCAGGCACTCGAACGGCGCTTCACCCCACTCCGGCTGACTGCCCTTGTGTGGTGGCAAGCCGCCCGCCATCAGCCCTGCAGCCTCCAGCGTGGCGACAGGTTCGACCAGAACCGGCGGCGCCGCTAGCGGAAGCTCGGGTTCAAGCGTCAGCAGGGCAACAGGCTCGACCATCCGGGCAACCGGCTGCAGGATTTCAGCTTGCAGGGGTGCAACCACCCGCTGCCTGTCGCGCAGCTGCTCTTCAAGCACCGCCGCCTGAAACTCGTCATGACTGACGGCATCGGCCAATTCCAGACTGGCATCGAGCAGCAGTTCATCGAGGTAGGACTGCAGCGCCTGTTGCGACCGGTTTTCTTTAAGAAGGGTACGACTCATGAAACCCACTCGCGCGAACCAACTAGGAAGGCTATCGGCTGCTCATCCACTGAACTTGAACCTGCTGGATGACGCGTCATCAGGCCACCTGTGGAGAGGTTTGTGCCGCCAGTAACGCCTTGAGCAACGAACGATAGGCGAGCACCGCACGGCTGCTTGAATCATGCTGCGAGGGTGTGACGCCTGCAAGGCTGGCATCACGCAGGCGCGTGTCGACAGGTATGAACGCCTGCCACAGGTTGGCCTGATAGCCATTGCGCAATACTTTCAGTGTATTCATGGAGGCCTGCGTGCGACGGTCGAACATGGTCGGCACTATCGTGTAGGGCAGCGCCTGCTTGCGCGAACGGTTGATCATGGCAATGGTACTGACCATTCGCTCCAGGCCCTTGATCGCGAGAAACTCGGTCTGCACCGGAATAATCAGCTGCTGGCTGGCTGCCAGCGCATTGACCATCAGGACACCGAGCAATGGCGGACTGTCAATGATGGCGTAATCGAAATCCTGCCAGAGCTGAGAAAGGCTCTTTGCTATCACAAGCCCCAAACCGCTCTGGCCGGGCGCCTGGCGCTCCAGGGTCGCCAGCACGGTGCTGGACGGCAGCAATGAAATCCGTTCATGACTGGTCGGCAGCAGCAATTGCCAGGGCAATCCCTCGGGAACCGTGCCCTGATGCTGAAACAGGTCGAACACACTGTGATCAAGGTTGTCAGGATCATGGCCGAAATAACTGGTCATCGATCCGTGGGGATCGAGATCCAGCACCACGACTCGCTTGCCGGCATCGGCCAGCAATCCGGCGAGGGCAATGGATGTGGTGGTCTTACCCACTCCGCCTTTTTGGTTGGCGACAGCCCAGACTCTCATAACTCTCTTTCCATCCGGCTCGAATCAGAGCGTGAATATGCCACGACGACACGGGTGACGAAGTTTTGACAACATCATCCCATTGCCTCTATTTGACTCGAAGGAAAAGCACTTTATGTGCCAGACCCCAGGGTCTGTTGACGTTTCGCTGCAAGCCGTGCTGCTACGCTACTGCCCCTGCTCAACGGGTCGAGCGGTCTCGCCGCGCGAGCCGGTCTCAGCGCGTCGAACATCGAGATTACGTGAAATGACCAGGACTACCCGCCGATTGCGCGCCCTACCCTCCAGTGTTTCGTTGCCCGCAATAGGCTGGAATTCACCGTAACCCACTGCCGCCAGCCGTGACGGAGCTACCCCATCGGCGGCCAGCATCCGCACCACACTACCGGCACGGGCAGCGGACAGCTCCCAGTTGGTGGGGAATTTATCCGTACTGATCGGCAGATTGTCGGTAAACCCTTCAACCCGAACCGGATTATCGAAAGGTGCCAGGATCCTGGCGACTTTCTCCAGCAGTTCAAAGGCATGGTCGTTGGGCAAGGCGTCACCGCTGGGAAACAACAGACTCGAATTAAGCTCGATCTCCACCCACATCTCGTTTCCACGCAGGGTCAGCTGATTCGAACCGATCAGATCGGCAAAGGCCTCACGCATGCTGCGCATGATGCTTTCCAGCGGGTCGATGGCCTGCGACGGCTCGTCGACCTGAGACAGATTCGGCTGGGTGGTGCGAGGCCGCTCTTCTCCAACCGGAATCGGCTTGACGGCTCGGTCCGGCTGATTAAACACGCCGACCAGAGAGTCCGAAAGAATCTTGTACTTGCCCTCGTTAAGCGAGGATATCGAATACATGACCACAAAAAACGCAAACAGCAGCGTGATGAAGTCGGCATAGGAAACCAGCCAGCGCTCGTGATTCTCCGGTTCTTCCTGGTGTCTACGGCGGGCCATACTCAGGCCTTTTGAAAAGCAGGAAAGGGAGCAACTGCAACAGCGAGGAGACGCGCCGACGTAGACCCGACTCCATGCTCCATCATGGCCGGCCTGCTATCGATCACTGTCATACGCGTGCTTCCTGGACGCAGGATGTACGCCTCTGGCCTTGAGCCGTTCAATCGATGAAGCCTTGCAGTTTCATTTCTATCGAGCGGGGGTTTTCACCCTCGGCAATCGACAGAACACCTTCGAGCAGCAACTCACGGTAGGTGGTCTGCTTCTGCACGATGCTCTTGAGTTTGTAGCCAATCGGCAACACCAGCAGGTTGGCAAAGGCGACGCCATAGATGGTCGCCACGAAAGCCACTGCAATGCCGCTGCCCAGCTGACTGGGATCGGCCAGATTGCCCATGACGTGGATCAGCCCCATAACAGCACCGATGATGCCAACGGTGGGCGAATAGCCGCCCATGCTCTCGAATACCTTGGCCGCACGGATATCCCGGGTTTCCTGGGTATACATGTCAACTTCGAGAATGCTGCGAATCACTTCAGGTTCGGCACCATCGACCAGCAACTGCAAACCTTTGCGGGCATAGGGGTCTGGCTCGGTTTCGGCAACCGGCTCGAGGCCCAGCAGGCCCTCCTTGCGAGCGGTAGTGCTCCAGCTCGTGACCAGGCTGATGCCCCTGAGCATGTCGACACGAGGCGGGAAGAAAATCCAGCCAATGATCGACATTGCCCGCATGAAAACCGCCATGGGCGTCTGCAACAGCACAGCCCCGAGGGTTCCGCCCAGCACAATCAGTGCCGCCGGCCCATTGAGCAGTGCGGAGATGTGCCCACCCTCGAGAAAATTCCCGCCGACAATGGCGACGAACGCAAGAACCAGCCCGATAAGGCTGAGCACGTCCATCAGATGCACGCCTCACTCAGGTGACGACCAATGTCATCAAGTGCGTAGACGGCATCGCTGAGGTTCGCCTTGGCCACGGCCATGGGCATCCCATAGATCACGCAGCTGGCCTCATCCTGTGACCAGACCTGGCTGCCACATTGCTTGAGCATGCGCGCGCCCTCCCGACCGTCGGCTCCCATACCGGTGAGGACTACCGCCAGAACCTTGTCGTTGAATGCCTTGGCCGCAGAGCCGAAGGTCACATCAACACAGGGCCGATAGTTGAGTCGCTCATCACCCGGCAGAATGCGCACAGCGCCACGCCCGTCTACCATCATCTGCTTGCCGCCGGGCGCCAGCAGCGCCAGACCGGGCCGCAGCAGATCGCCATCTTCAGCTTCCTTGACGCGAATATTGCAGAGCTTGTCCAGACGCTCGGCGAAAGCCTTGGTAAAGGCGGCGGGCATGTGCTGAATCAGCACGATAGGCGCAGGGAATCCCGACGGCAGCTGGGTCAGTACCCGCTGCAGCGCCACGGGACCGCCAGTGGAGGTCCCGATAGCAACCAACCGATAGGCCTTGCGCCGTGGCGCAGGTGATGCCGGAGCCTGTGCAGCCACTGACGCGCTGCGTTGCGCGTTGAAAGCGGGTGCAGCTGGCGCCGCTGCTGTACGGCCAACCGGCGCTGGCGCTCGAGGAGTTGGAGTGCTGCCGTAATGTCGATTGCTGCGCGAGATGGTGTGCACCTTCTCGCAGAGCATCTGCTTGACCTTGTCTGGGTTTCGCGAAATATCCTCGAAATTCTTCGGCAGGAAATCCACTGCCCCGGCGTCCAGCGCATCCAGCGTGACGCGCGCGCCTTCATGGGTAAGCGATGAGAACATCAGCACTGGTGTCGGACAGCGCTGCATGATCTGCCGCACCGCAGAGATGCCGTCCATTGTCGGCATTTCGTAGTCCATGGTGATGACGTCGGGCTTTAGCGCCAGCGTCTGCTCAATCGCCTCACGTCCGTTGGTGGCGGTGCCGATCACCTGGATATTCGGGTCTGAAGAGAGGATTTCCGATACCCGACGCCGAAAGAAGCCGGAATCGTCCACTACCAGGACCTTGACTGCCATAAAACACTCCTAGCGGCAGCGCTCCACAGAGAGCGCCGCCCAACTGATCAGATCCTGCGTGCGTAACGCTTGAGCATGCTTGGAACATCGAGGATCAGGGCTATCCGACCGTCGCCTGTAATGGTCGCCCCGGACATTCCTGGCGTGCCTTGCAGCATCTTGCCCAGTGGCTTGATCACCACTTCTTCCTGCCCTACCAGTTGGTCGACGACGAAGCCGATGCTCTGGTTGCCGACACTCAGAATTACCACATGCCCCTCGCGCTGCTCTTCCTGCTGCGCGCCCTGTACCAGCCAGCGCTTGAGATAAAAGAGTGGCAGCGCCTTGTCGCGTACGATGACCACTTCCTGGCCGTCGACGACATTGGTGCGGGACAGATCGAGATGAAAGATTTCGTTGACGTTGACCAGCGGAAACGCGAATGCCTGGTTGCCCAGCATCACCATCAGGGTCGGCATGATCGCCAATGTCAGCGGCACTTTGATTACTACGCGCGAGCCCTGGCCCTTGGCGGAGAAGACATTGACCGTGCCGTTGAGCTGGGAAATCTTGGTCTTGACCACATCCATGCCGACACCACGACCGGATACGTCGGAGATCTCCGTCTTGGTCGAGAAACCCGCCGCGAAGATCAGGTTGTAGCACTCAAGGTCGCTCAGCCGCTCGGCTGCATCCTTGTCCAGCATGCCCTTCTCAACAGCCTTGGCACGCAGAATGTTGGCATCCATACCTTTGCCGTCGTCACTGATGATCAGCAGGATGTGATCACCCTCCTGCTCCGCGGACAACACCACCTTGCCCATGCGCGGCTTGCCCGCAGCCTCGCGCTCTTCGGGCATCTCGATGCCATGGTCGACCGCGTTGCGCACCAAGTGCACCAGCGGATCGGCCAGAGCTTCGACAAGGTTCTTGTCCAGATCGGTTTCTTCACCGATCAGTTCAAGGTTGATTTCTTTCTTGAGGTTGCGCGCCATATCGCGGATCAGGCGCGGAAAACGACCGAATGCCTTTTTGATCGGCTGCATACGGGTTTTCATCACCGCGCTTTGCAGGTCACCGGTGACCACGTCGAGGTTGGACACGGCCTTGGACATGGCCTCGTCGCCGCTGTCAGCGCCCAGCCTTACCAAGCGGTTACGCACAAGCACCAGCTCCCCGACCATGTTCATGATCTCGTCGAGCCGCGCCGTATCAACGCGCACCGTCGTTTCGGCTTCACTAGCCGGCTTGTCTGCCGCAGCAGCCTTTGCAGGTGCAGCAGCCTTGACGGGTGCGGCTATCGGCTTCGCTGCTGCAGCCTTCGGCACGACGGCCGGCTTGGCAGGGGCAGGCGGTGGAGCTGACGCGACCACCTCCGCTTCGAACTTGCCTTTGCCATGCAACTGATCGAGCAAGGCTTCAAATTCATCATCGGTGATGTGCTCGCCGCCGCTTGCAGCGGGCGCCACTTTGATATCGGCGCCTGCCGGCTTCGGCTCAGCGGCAGCAGGCGCTTCGGTGAACTGGCCCTTGCCGTGGAGCTGATCAAGCAACGACTCAAACTCAGCGTCGGTGATCTCGTCGCTGGCAGGCGCCTCGCTAGCCTTGGGCGCAGAAGCAATCTGCGCGGCGCCGGAGTCGACAGTGAACTGCCCATGGCCATGCAGCTGATCCAGCAGCGACTCGAACTCGGCGTCGGTAATTTCATCACCAGAGGCGCCTGAGGCAGCGACAGCCGAATCATCCAGCGCACCGAGCAACTGTTCAAATTCGTGATCTGCGGTTGCAGCTTCCGGCTCTGGCTCGACAGCCGGGGAATCCATGCTGGCAGGCTCCGCCAGTCGTGCCAGTGCAGCCAGCAGCTCGGGTGAGGCCGGCGTCACTTCAGTGCGCTCACGCACCTGATTGAACATGGCATTGACGGCGTCCAGCGCTTGCAGCACGACATCCATCAATTCCGGCTCGACGCGGCGCTCGCCCTTGCGCAGGATGTCGAAAACGTTTTCAGCGACGTGACAGCACTCAACCAGCTCATGCAGCTGGAGAAAACCGGCACCGCCTTTTACCGTGTGAAAGCCGCGAAAAATCGCATTGAGCAAGGCGGCGTCATCCGGGCTGCTTTCCAGCTCCACCAACTGCTCTGACAATAGTTCGAGAATCTCGCCGGCCTCTACCAGGAAGTCCTGGAGGATTTCTTCATCGGCGTCGAAGCTCATATTCACATCCCCTAAAAGCCCAGGCTCGAAAGCAGATCGTCGACATCATCCTGACCGGACACGACATCCTCTCGTATATCGGCATGCATCTGCGGACCTTCACCGTTGGAAGGTTCTTTTTCTCTTTTTTTCCGTTCCTGCTCCAGGCGCATCGCGTCGCAGTCATGCCGGATACCGGCCATGCGATCGACCTGTCCGGCCATCAGCACAAGATTGAGCAGGTTGCTTTCAAGCTCACTGACCAGCCGAGTGACACGCTTGATCACCTGCCCTGTCAGGTCCTGGAAGTCCTGAGCCAGCATGATTTCGCTGAGATTCTGTGAAAGCTGGCTGCCGTCGTTCATGGAGCGCTGAAGAAACGAGTCGACTCGACGGACAAGCTCCCTAAACTCTTCGGCGTTCATTTCCCGCCGCATGAAGCGCTGCCAGTCGGCAGTCAGGCTCTGGGCTTCATAACTGACGTAGTTCACCAGGGGCGTCGACTCTTCCACCAGGTCCATGGTGCGATTGGCCGCCTTTTCGGTCATCGTCACCACATAGGAAAGGCGATCGGTCGCATCGGTGATCGGCGATGGATCACCTCCCGTGGCACTGGTATCCATCTCGAGTTTGACGATGGCGTTATGCAGCTCGCGCGTGAGCTTGCCAACCTCCTGATAGAGGCCGTTATTGCGCATCTGGTTGAGCTCATTGAGCATCTGCGCCGTCTCGTCGAGCCGGCCTTGCTGCAGGCTCTCGAGCAATTGAGGCGCACGGGCCCGCAGAGTTGCTTCGAACTCCACAAAGCTTTGATCTGCTTGCGTCATAGTCCCCTCGCGGCGATGCTTCAGCCGTTGACGCGCTCGAAGATCTTCTCGATCTTCTCCTTGAGCACCTGAGCCGTGAATGGCTTGACCACATAGCCGTTAACCCCGGCCTGTGCAGCTTCGATAATCTGGTCGCGCTTGGCTTCGGCAGTGACCATCAGGACAGGCAGATGCTTGAGACGCTCATCGGCGCGCACATGACGCAACAGGTCGATGCCGCTCATGCCGGGCATGTTCCAATCGGTCACGAGGAAGTCGAAGCTGCCACTCTTGAGCATGGGCAACGCGGTGGTGCCGTCGTCTGCCTCGGCAGTATTGGTGAAGCCCAGATCGCGCAAGAGGTTCTTGATGATCCGTCTCATCGTCGAGAAATCGTCAACGATGAGGATTTTCATGTTCTTGTCCAAGTACACCTCCGTAAATCCCGAAATCCCCAAAGCCCTGCTCACGGCTTCCTGCGGGCCTCATGAATAAAGCCTGTAGAAAGCGGCCTCGAATGCTTTTTCTGCAAACCGGTGTCAGCGCGCGCGCCACTCGCTGAGGCGAGCACGCAAACGCGCCGCGCATTGACTGTGCAACTGGCTCACCCGCGACTCGCTGACCCCCAGAACCTGGCCGATCTCCTTCAAGTTCAATTCTTCGTCGTAGTACAGCGAAAGCACCAGCTTTTCACGTTCCGGCAGGTTACTGATGGCCTCGGCCAGAGCCTGCTGAAAACGCTCGTCTTCGAGATCACGAAATGGCTCAGGATGCGCACTGGCAGCATCCTCACCGAACTCTCCGTGCTCGCCTTCCTGCAGCAGATCATCAAAACTGAACAGGCGGCTGCCCAGAGTGTCGCCCAGAATGCCGTAGTACTCATCCAGACTCAATTCAAGTTCGGCCGCAACCTCATGATCTTTAGCGTCGCGGCCTGTTTTCGCCTCAATGGTCCGAATCGCCTCACTGACCATGCGCGAGTTGCGGTGCACCGAACGCGGCGCCCAGTCACCCTTGCGCACCTCATCAAGCATGGCTCCGCGAATACGAATACCGGCATAGGTTTCGAAACTCGCGCCTTTTCCGGAATCGTATTTTTTCGATGCTTCAAGCAAACCAATCATGCCAGCCTGCAGCAGGTCGTCCACCTGCACACTTGCCGGTAATCGCGCCAGCAAGTGATAGGCAATACGCTTGACCAACGGCGCGTACTGATCGATGAGCTGGTATTGCGAATCTTTTGCCTGAGCCTTGCTGTAATACATACCCAATCCAGCCACTGTCATTCGTGAGTGTCTGCGGCGGGCCTGACAAGGCGCTCCACAAAGAACTCCAGGTGGCCGCGCGGAGTTGCCGGCAGCGGCCAGGTATCCACTTTCTGAGCGATGGCCTTGAACGCCAGCGAAGACTTTGCCCGAGGGTAAGCCTCATAGACGGCGCGCTGCTTCTGGACGGCCTTGCGCACGGACTCATCGTAAGGCACCGCGCCCACATACTGTAAGGCCACGTCGAGGAAGCGCTCGGTGACCTTGGCCAGCTTGGCAAACAGATTGCGACCTTCCTGAGGTGCATGTGCCATGTTGGCCAGCACCCGGAAACGGCTGATGCCATAGTCACGGTTGAGCAGTTTGATAAGGGCATAGGCATCGGTAATGGACGTCGGCTCGTCCGTTACCACCAGCAAAACTTCCTGCGCGGCACGGACGAAGCTCACCACACCATCACCAATACCGGCGGCAGTGTCGATAATCAGCACGTCAATGTCATCGCCAATGTCGCTGAATGCCTGGATCAGACCCGAGTGCTGCAAGCTGGACAACTGCACCATGCTCTGGGTCCCGGAAGCTGCAGGCACGATACGTACGCCGCCCGGCCCCTGGATCAGCACATCGCGCAGATCACATTCGCCAGCAATGACATCAGCCAGGGTGCGCTTGGTGGTCAAGCCCAGCAGCACATCGACATTGGCCAGGCCAAGGTCGGCATCGAGCAGCACCACTCTGCGACCGAGATCGGCCAGCGCCAGCGCCAGATTGACCGACACGTTGGTCTTGCCGACGCCCCCCTTGCCGCCAGTCACTGCAATCACCTGTACCGGATGAGTACCCATCTTCACACGCCTATATCTTGCTGGGGCCACAGGGCCATCGATGCGTTCAGCCCGAACGCTTCTTCATTGTCTGTATCACGGTGCGAAGCCTTCATCCGACCTTCCGTGATGATCCGTTGTACAGCCCGGTGAACATGTCGGCCATGGTCTCCTCACTGGGAGACTCGTCCAATTGCAGGCTCACCGCCCGACTGACCAGCTGATGACTGCGAGGTAACTGCAGGTCATCAGGGATTCGTGGGCCATCGGCCAGATAGGCTATCGGCAGATGCTGGCTAATCGTTAGCCCAAGCACATCACCCAGGCTCCCGGCTTCATCCAGTTTAGTCAGGATGCAGCCAGCCAGCCCGCAACGGCGATAGTTGTGCCACGCCGCCTTCAACACCTGGCTCTGGCTGGTTGCCGCCAGCACCAGATAATTCTTCGATTTGATACCCCGATCAGCCAGGGTTTCGAGCTGCATGCGCATCATCGCATCGCCTGCAGGCAGCCCAGCGGTGTCGACAAGAATCAGCCGCTTGCGCGCCAGCGGCTGTAGCGTCTTGCCCAGAGGCTGGCTGGGGTCGATCTGAATGACCGGTACATCGAGGATGCGCCCGAGCGTCCTCAACTGCTCCTGGGCACCGATACGGTAATTGTCCATACTCGCCAAGGCGATGCTCTGCGGTCCGTACTTGAGCACGTAGCGTGCCGCCAGCTTGGCCAGCGTGGTGGTCTTGCCGGCACCGGCCGGACCGACCAGCGCAATGACACCGCCCTCTTCCAGCGGCTCGACCTTGGTGACCTTGATCGATTGCGCCAGATGCGCCAGCAACATGCGCCAGGCCTGACGCGGCTCGGCCACGGCAGAGACCTTCTCCAGCAGACTCCGCGACAGATCAGCCGGAAGACCGATACGCTGCAGTCGGCGCCAGAGATTTGCCTGCTGCGGACGGCGACTTTGCTCCTGCCCCCAGGCAATGGAACCCAACCGCACTTCGATCAGCTCACGCAGCCCCTGCAACTCGCTGTGCATGGCCTCGACAGCGCGAGAGTCAAGCGAAGCTGTCGGTGCAGAAGGCGCCGATTGAACGGGTGCTGCCGGCTGGTCGTCAAGCAGTTGACGGTCCTTACCGGCCTGTACCCGCGAAGGTGCATTCAACTCGGCATGGGCGGTGGCGATCCGCGCCTGCGTCTTGCGCAGCTCGACCTCAAGCGCCGCGTTCGGCTGCTTGGAGGCGACGGGCTCCATCGGGTAATCGAGCACAGCGGTCAGCTCGACGCCGCCGGCGACACGACGATTGCCGGTAATCACGGCATCAGCGCCCAGCTCGTCACGAATCATCTTCATGGCGATGCGCATGTCGGCTGCGAAGAAACGTTTGACCTGCATGGCCTGTACCCTCGGTTAATTCTGACCCACCGTCGCAACGATGGTGACCTGCTTGTTATCCGGTATTTCCTGGTAAGCCAGGACATGAATGCCGGGTACCGACAGGCGGGCAAATCGCGACAGCATCGCGCGAACCGGACCCGCCACCAGCAAAATCGCCGGTTTGCCCAACATTTCCTGACGCTGTGCTGCATCTACCAGTGACCGCTGCAACTTTTCGGCCATTCCCGGCTCCAGCAGAATACCGTCGTCGGCACCCTGCCCAGCCTTCTGAAGACTATTGAGCAATATCTGTTCCAACCTGGGTTCCAGAGTAATCACAGGCAGCTGCGGCTCTAGTCCCACAACGTTTTGCACGATTGCACGGGAAAGCGCGACCCGTACCGCTGCCACCATTGCGGCGGGATCTTGACTCTTGGCGGCGACATTGGCGATGGCCTCGGCAATGGTGCGGATATCGCGCACCGGAACCTGTTCCTGCAGCAGCGCCTGCAGCACCTTGAGCAGCGTCGAAAGGGAAATCATCCCTGGCACCAGTTCCTCGGCCAGTTTGGGCGAGCTCTTGGCCAGCAACTGCATCAGTTGCTGCACTTCCTCATGCCCCAGCAGTTCATGGGCATGCTTGTGCAGGACCTGGTTCAGGTGAGTAGCGATCACGGTACTGGCATCGACCACCGTGTAGCCGAGCGACTGCGCCTGGTCACGCTGACCGGCCTCAATCCACACCGCCTCCAGACCGAACGCCGGGTCCTTGGCTGCGATGCCGTTGAGCGGGCCAAATACCTGTCCGGGATTGATTGCCAGCTCGCGATCGGGATAGACCTCGGCCTCGGCCAGGCTTACGCCCATCAGCGTTAGCCGATAGGCATTGGGCAGCAGGTCGAGGTTGTCGCGAATGTGTACCGAGGGCATCAGGAAGCCGAGGTCCTGGGAAAGCTTCTTGCGCACGCCCTTGATCCTGGCCAGCAGCTGACCGCCCTGGTTGCGATCCACCAGCGGGATCAGCCGATAACCAACCTCCAGCCCAACCATATCCACCGGCGTTACATCATCCCAGCCGAGCTCCCTGGTTTCCGCAGAGCGCTGGGCCGGCAACAGCTCCTGCTGTTTCTGCACTTCCTGCTCGGCCTGCTGCTTGACCTGATTCTTCCGATGCCAGATCCAGTACGCCCCCGCTGCGGCCACTGCACCCAGACCGAGAAACGACATGTGTGGCATGCCCGGGACCAGGCCCATGGCAATCATGAGCCCTGCAGCCACCGCAAGCGCCTTGGGCGAGGCGAACATCTGCCGGTTGACCTGCTGCCCCATGTCTTCGGAACTGGTGACGCGGGTGACCATGATTGCCGCTGCAGTAGACAGCAGCAGCGAGGGAATCTGCGCCACCAGGCCGTCACCGATGGTCAGCAGCGCGTAAATCTGCCCGGCCTCGGAGAAGCTCAGGCCGTGCTGGAGCATGCCGATACCCATACCGCCAAGCAGGTTGATGAACAGGATCAGCAGGCCGGCAATGGCGTCACCACGAACGAACTTGCTGGCACCGTCCATGGAGCCGTAGAAATCGGCTTCCGATGAAACCTCGACGCGCCTCTTCTTGGCTTCTTCCTGATCGATCAGACCGGAGTTCAGATCGGCATCGATGGCCATCTGTTTGCCCGGCATGGCATCAAGGGTAAAGCGGGCACTCACTTCGGAAATACGCCCGGCACCCTTGGTCACCACGACAAAGTTGATGATCATCAGAATCGCGAAGACCACGATACCTACGACGTAATTACCGCCGATCACCACATTGCCGAAGGCTTCGATCACATGACCGGCAGAGGTGCCACCTTCATGCCCATGAATCAGCACAACTCGCGTAGAAGCGACGTTCAGCGCCAGGCGCAACAGCGTGGCGACCAGCAGCACGGTTGGAAAGACGGCGAAATCAAGCGGTCGCAATGCATAGACGCTAACCAGCAGCACGACGATGGACAGCGCGATATTGAAGGTGAACAGCACGTCCAGCAGGAACGGCGGTACCGGCAGCATCATCATGCCGAGCATCACCAACAGCAGCAGCGGCACGCCGAGATTGCCTCGACCAGCCCCCGCCAGACCATTGCCTATCCGGACGAATTGCGCTCGATCCAACTTGAACCCCAGTAAAGCAGAACAAAGAATTGACGCAAAACGCGCCCTGCTCCGGCTATAGCAAGAAGGGGTCCAACTTGCTGGCAGCGATCGAACCGAGCCAACCCCGGACAGTCTCAACTCCAGGGCCGTCGGAAGACTTCAACGACACTGCCCTGCCGGCAGCAGTTGCCGCTCATCTCACTTCACAGGAGTCTTGCCATGAAACAGTGGTTTATCGCGGCACTCGCCAGCTGCACTGCGCTGGCGCTGCAGGCTGAAACGCTCAACGTGCCGATCAACGCCGTATCGACCCAAGGGGTCGGCGAGTCGCTCGGCAATGTCAAGATCGAAACCAGTCAGTACGGGCTGATTTTTCATCCTGAACTGTCCGGTCTCGACGCTGGCATCCACGGCTTCCATCTGCATGCCAAGGGCAGCTGCGAGCCCGCCGAAATCGATGGCAAAACCACCCCGGCAGGTGCAGCAGGCGGGCATTGGGACCCGCAAAACAGCGGCAAGCATGGTGAACCCTGGGGCGAAGGTCACCTGGGCGACCTACCGGCGCTGATGGTCGATGCCCAGGGCAAGGCCAACCAGCCGGTCCTGGCGCCCCGACTTCAGAGTCTCGGCGATATCAAGGGCCTGGCGATCATGGTGCACCAGGGCGGTGACAACCATGCCGACCACCCCGCCCCACTCGGCGGTGGCGGCGCACGGGTTGCCTGCGGGGTCATCGAATAACAGCAGTAGGGCGGGCGCAACCCGCCGAACAGAGGTTGGCTTCGGCCATGATCGGCGGGTTGCACCCGCCCTACGTTTCGTCCCGACGCAGATCCGGCGGAATCGGCAGATTGCTCAGCGGCTCGGGACGCTTGCCCTTGCCGGCGCGGTACTGCCGCAACTGATAGACATAAGCCAGCACCTGCGCAACCGCCAGATAAAGACCGGCCGGGATTTCCTGCTCCAGTTCTGTGGAGTAATAGACCGCCCGCGCCAGCGCGGGCGATTCGAGCACAGTCACCTGATGTTCCTGAGCGATCTCGCGAATCTTCAGGGCAACGAAGTCGCCACCCTTGGCCACCAGCTTCGGCGCGCCACCCTTGCCGCCGTCATATTTGAGCGCCACGGCAAAGTGGGTCGGGTTGGTGATCACCACATCAGCCTCGGGCACGGCCTGCATCATGCGCCGCTGGGCAGCCTCGCGCTGCAGCTGTCGAATCCGCGATTTGACCTCGGGCTTGCCCTCGGCGTCCTTGTATTCGTCCTTGACCTCCTGCTTGGTCATCATCAGCTTCTGCTTGTTGTCCCAGAGCTGGAAGGGAATATCCACTGCGGCGATCAGGATCAGCCCACAGGCCATCCACAATGCACACCAGCCGACAATTTCCGCGCTATGAGCGATGGCCAGTTCCAGCGGCTGCTTGGCGATGGACAGCAAGTCATCCTGATAGGCATTGAGCACCAGCAGCGCCACCGTCAGCACCACCAGGAATTTGCCGAGCGCCTTGAGCAGCTCCACCAGCGCCTTGGCCGAGAACATTCGCTTGAGGCCCGCGCCGGGATTCATTCGGCTGAACTTCGGCGCCATAGACTTCGCTGAAAACAGCCAGCCACCCAGCGAAATCGGACCGACGATGGAGACGATCAGCAACACGATGAGCAGCGGCATGATCGCCTCCAGTGCAATCATGCCGCTGCTCATCAGCAACCTGACCATTGAGCTTTCATCCAGCAATACTTCGCGGCTGAGATCGAAACTGCCCTGCATCATCATCATCAGGCTGCTGGCCAGGCCAGCACCGGAGGCCAGCAGACCACCGATCCCACCCAGGGTAACGGCCACCGTGTTGAGTTCACGGGAACGCGCAAGCTGTCCTTTCTCACGGGATTCACGCAGCCGTTTGGCCGTGGGTTCCTCGCTTTTGTCGGTGCCGTTTTCGTTCTCAGCCATACACGGCCTCCCGGCGAATTGAAGAAGACAGCCGCATCAGCGCAACCCAATCAGCTCGCGCAACATCGCAAGCGCCTCACTGACGAAAGTCTGGTACTGCGCCAGGATATCGCTCATGCCGAGCCAGACGATGACCAGGCCCAGCACCAGCGTCAGCGGAAAACCAATAGAGAAAATGTTCAGCTGAGGTGCAGCCCTGGTCATCAGGCCGAAGGCGAGGTTGATCACCAGCAGCGCGGTAATGGCCGGCAGCACCAGCAACAGGCCGGCACCCAGCACCCAGCCGAGCTTACCCGCCACTTCCCAGAAATGATTGGTGCCGACCAGCCAACCGCCAATGGGCAGGGTGACGAAGCTCTCGGTCAGGATTTCCAGCACCACCAGATGGCCATTCATGGCCAGGAACAGCAGGATCACCAGCATATTGAAGAACTGCCCGAGCACCGGCACCGAGACACCATTGGCCGGGTCGACCATCGAGGCGAAGCCAAGGCCCATCTGCATGGCCAGCATCTGCCCGGACACGATGAAGACCTGAAAGAACAGTTGCAGCACGAAACCCAGCATTACCCCGATGAGAATCTGCTCGGCGATCAGCATCAGTGCCTGCCCACTCAGTGCCTCCACCACTGGCACGGCGGGTAAGCCCGGCACCAGCACCACGGCAATGGCGACCGCCAGATACAGGCGCACCCGCATCGGCACCAGCTGGGTACCAATGATCGGCATGCTCATCAGCAGCGCCGCAATGCGAAACAGCGGCAGCAGAAACTGCCCTACCCAGGCGCCGATCTGCGCATCGCTCAGGGCAAACATCAGCCGATGATCAACGGAATGTTCTGGATCAGGTTCTCGGTGTACTCCATCAACGTGCGCACCAGCCAGGGTCCCGTCCAGATCAGCGTCATCAGCATGATCAGCAGACGCGGCAGAAAGCTGAGGGTTTGTTCGTTGATCTGGGTGGCGGCCTGAAACATCGCCACCAGCAGCCCCACCAGAAGACTCGGCATTACCAGCACACCGACGATCATGGCGGTCATCCACAACCCACCGCGAAACAGATCGATCGCAACTTCGGGTGTCATCGGCGTACTCCCTAAAGTGTTCCGAAACTGCTGGCGAGGGTGCCAATGATCAGTCCCCAGCCGTCAACCAGCACGAACAGCATGATCTTGAACGGCAACGAAATGATCAGCGGCGAAAGCATCATCATGCCCATCGCCATCAACACGCTGGCCACCACCATGTCGATGATCAGAAAGGGAATGAAGATCATGAAACCGATCTGGAATGCCGTTTTCAGCTCGGAGGTGACGAACGCCGGCACCAGGATGGTCAGCGGTGTGCTTTCTGGCGTCTGGATATCGGTGCGCCGGGACAACCGCACGAACAGTGCCAGGTCACTTTCACGTGTTTGCGCCAGCATGAAGCCCTTGAGCGGCACTTCAGCACGGGCAATCGCCTCCTGGGCCGACAACTGTTCGCTCAGATAGGGCTGCACCGCCTCGTTGTTTATCCGCTCGAATATCGGCGCCATGATGAACAGGGTGAGGAAGATCGTCAGGCCCACGAGGATCTGGTTCGATGGCGTCTGTTGCAGGCCCAGCGCCTGACGCAGGATGGAGAAGACGATGATGATGCGGGTAAAGCTGGTCATCAGCATGACGAATGCCGGGATGAAGCTCAGCGCCGTCATGATCAGCAGGATCTGCAGGCTGACCGAGTATTCCTGCTGCCCCTCGCCATCGGTGCTCAGGGTAATCGCCGGGATCGACAGGGGGTTGTTGCCCTGGGTAATCAGCGAGCCGACATCCTGGGCCACGGCGAGCGGCGCGATCAGCACCAGCATGATCGCCAGCAACAATCGAAGCATCAGGGCTTGTCCTTTTGATCCCGGCCAAGCAGCTCCATGAGGCGCTGGGCGAATTCCGGGTTGGCGGGTTCGGCGTCCGGCAGATGTACCGGCTCTTCAAGTACATGCAAGGGCGTAATACGACCGGCGCTCAAGCCAAGCAGTATCTGCTCGCTGCCGACCTGCACCAGCAACAGGCGCTCACGCGGGCCGAGGGCATGACTGGAAATCAGCTTGATGGCTTGATTGCTACGCGGGTTGAACTGCTGCATCCGTCGCAACCCCCAGGCCAGCAGAAAGATCAAACCGATGACCAGCAACAGACCCAGCAGCAGCTTGGTCATCTGTCCGCCCATATCGACGCCGCTCATATTCGCCGATGGCTCGGCCGCCATGACCGGCAGGGCCAGCAGCAGTGTGAGAAAGGCCGGAACCCGCATCTCAGCGCAACTTCTTGATGCGTTCGCTCGGGCTGATCACGTCAGTGAGACGGATGCCAAACTTCTCGTTCACCACCACCACCTCACCATGGGCGATCAGGGTACCGTTGACCAGCACGTCCAGCGGCTCACCGGCCAGTCGATCGAGCTCGACGACCGAACCCTGGTTGAGCTGCAGCAGGTTGCGGATGCTGATTTCCGTACTACCGACTTCCATGGAAATCGACACCGGGATATCAAGAATCACGTCCAGATTCGGCCCCTCGAGCCCGGCCGGATTCGCGCTCATCTTGGGGCTGCTGCCAAACTCCTCCAACGGTGCACGCGGCGGTGCTGCAGCCGCCGGAGCCGCTGCCGGCCCCTGATTCAGCAACGCATCGATATCGTCCTGATTGGCATCACCCGCCTCGGCCAGTGCCGAAGCCCATTCATCGGCAAGCGCCTGCTCATCAGCGGATGTGTTTTCGTGTTCGTCTGCCATCGCAAATCCTCGACCGGCTGGTAATGGTTAAGGCCTGAATCAGCGTGATCGCATCACGGATTCCAGCACCTGCAGGGCCAGGTTGCCCTTGTGCGCGCCGAGCTTGACCTTGAAGGCCGGCATGCCATTGGCGCGCAGGATCATGTCTTCGGGCATTTCCACCGGGATAACGTCGCCCGGTTGCATATTGAGGATGTCACGCAGCTTGAGCTGGCGCCGCACGACGGTGGCACCAAGCGGTACGCTGACGTCAAGGACATCCTCGCGCAGGGCCTTGGACCAACGCTCGTCCTGGTCACTGACATCCGACTGGAAACCGGCATCGAGCATCTCTCGGATCGGTTCGATCATCGAATACGGCATGGTCACATGCAGATCGCCGCCCCCACTGTCGAGCTCGATATGAAAAGTCGAAACGACCACCACTTCACTGGGGCTGACGATATTGGCCAGCGCCGGATTCACTTCCGAATGCACATACTCGAAATTGACGTCCAGCACCGCATGCCAGGCTTCCTTCAAATCGACGAATGCCTGCTCCAGCACCATGCGTACGACGCGTAGTTCAGTAGGCGTGAATTCGCGACCTTCGATCTTGGCGTGACGACCATCACCGCCGAAAAAATTGTCCACCAGCTTGAACACCAGCTTGGCGTCGAGAATGAACAGGGATGTCCCGCGCAGCGGCTTGATTTTCACCAGGTTGAGACTGGTCGGTACGTACAGTGAATGCACGTACTCGCCGAACTTCATCACCTGCACGCCGCCGACCGAAACATCCGCCGAACGGCGCAGCAGGTTGAACATGCTGATACGCGTATAGCGGGCGAAGCGCTCGTTGACCATTTCCAGCGTGGGCATGCGACCACGGACGATGCGGTCCTGACTGGTCAGGTCGTAGCTCTTGATGCTGCCCGGCTCGGCATCGCCTTCGGTATCGACCAGACCATCGTCGACCCCATGCAGGAGTGCGTCGATCTCGTCTTGCGAGAGCAGGTCTTGAACAGCCATCTGCGGGGCCCCTATTGAAGTACGAAGTTGGTGAACAGCACTTGCTCAATGGCCAGTTTGCCGATTTCCTTCTGGGCCAGCTCCTGAACGCTGGCGGTAGCCTGCTGGCGCAGCATCTCCTGCCCTACCGGAGTGGCCAGCGAAGCAAACTCCTGACTGGAAAACAGCATGACCAGTTGATTGCGCAACAGGGGCATGTGTTCCTTCAACGCATCCAGCGCCGCCTGATCACGCGACATCAGGGCCACGCTGACCTGCATGTAGCGCTGGCGACCCCCGTTGTTGCTGAAATTGACCACGAACGCCGGCATCAGTACTTCATAGATCGCTGCCTGACGCTGAGGTGCCGCCTGGGTAGCCGCCGCATCCGGATTGGCCGGCTCACCCCTGTTCATGAAGTACAGCGTACTGCCCACCGACAGCCCAACGGCCATCAACAGGCCGAGCACGACCAGTACGATCAGCTTGAGTTTGCGCTTGCCATCTGCCGGAGCCGCCGCAGCGGGACTCGCTATATCCGGGGGTCCCTGTGTCTTAGCCATGCCAAATATCCGTCATCACGCGTGAGTTCACTTCATGAAGTGAGTTGGGAGCAACTGCTGTGCCAAAGTATCGATCAGTGGGGATGCACAGTAAATGATTCGACTGCCTGCAGAAGCCCTGAAGAAAGAACCGCGCATTATCCCCGTAAAACAAAAACCGGGCACCAACAGCCTGTTGGTGCCCGGTTTTTTGTGAATCGCAAAGGCGTCAGGCGTAGTAATCGACCAGGCCGCGTCTATCTCCGACAGAACCGCCGATGACCTCCATCGCCCCCTGAACCACCTCGCTTTCATCGCCGTCCAACCCGACAAGAGCGCCGCGCCCTTCACGCGAACCGGCATCGCCTTCGCCCTGTCGGCCATGTGCAGACTGGTCCGAGACGTTCACATCCATGCTCATGCCCTGCTGCGCAAACATGTCGCGCAAGCGCTGCATCTGCCCTTCAAGCGCGTCACGAACACCGGCGTGAGGGCTGAGGAAGGTCACCTGGCTGTGCTCCTTACTCATGTCGATGCGAATTTCCATGCGCCCCAGCTCGGCCGGATCAAGCTGGATCTCCGCCGACTTGAGATTCTGACTCGAGAGCCACATCACCCGATCAACCACCGCCTCGCTCAGGCCGGGATGCTGCATCTGCAGCGGCTGCCCCGGAACCAGTACCGGACGTTGCTGTAGCTGCTGCAAATTCTGCTGAGTCATCGCCTGAGTCAGGGCGTTGAGCCGGTCGGGCGCCGCATCAGCCGTGCTGCTGCGGCTCTCCTTCGCCATGGGCTGCTGATCGAGCAGCTCGGCAGTCTCCTCTTCAAGCGAAAACGTCTCACCGTCTTCATTAACCATCTGGCTCGAAAGCATCTTTGCAGAAATGTATGTTTCAGCTTCCGTACCAGCCTCACCTTCTACCGAGCCTTGTGCAGCCACCCCCTTCTGCGCTGCTGTCTGAACATCGATCAGCGGACGCTGTGGCAGTAACGATTCCTCGGTTTCCAGCGTGGCATCCGTTGCCGCCATTGGCACCAGGCCCTGCGGCAATGCTGTCAGGAACTCGCCACTTGGCGCCGATGGCATCTCATCCACACCTTCGGCTTGCCCACCCATCCCCAGTAACAGCAACGGATCGAGCTCAGCTTCAGCGTCCTGCTCCCCCCCTTCGGACACCGGCAACTCGTTGCCAGCCTCGGCGAGGGACGGCGACTGGGCGCCGCTTTCCTCGGCAGCTTTGTCTACCGGCTTGTCTTTGCCGGATGCATCACGCGTGGCAGTGGCAGCGCCACCCTGACGCTCCACCGGCTTGCCCTGGCGCTCCCTGGCATAGACCTCGGAAAAGCTGGAAGAGTCGTCCCGACCGGCTTGCGAGGCATCCCTGGAAGAGGTGCTCGCAGTCCTGGCGACCGTTGCCGGCGCCTTGATGTTGAGCATTAAATCGGGAGAAACGGCCATGGAAATTTCCGCTCAAAGTAAAAAGTTGAATTGCGTGAACCAACATCAAGCAAACTCCGGGCCACTCACCCAGAGATACCGGAGCACCGCCTCTTAGACAGGCCCGCAGAAACGCTGGCGCTCGGCACGGTAGAGAATCCGCACGATGGCGAATTCGCGTTCGATTTGTTCGATCAGCGCGGAGGCCTCTTCAAGCTCGCCGCTCTGCGCAAGCGCTTCCAGATCGTGGCAACGCTCCGCCAGCAGGGTGGCACCCATGTTGCTGCAACTGCCTTTGAAACTGTGCGCAGCCTGACGGAGGCGCTCTGCTTCGCCACTCCCACAGGCCACCTGCAGCAACCGCAGCCGCTCCTCGGAATCGCTAAGAAAGGTATCCAGCAACTGCGGGTACTCAGCCTCCATCACCTGCTGCAGTGCCTGCAAGACAGCAATATCCAGATGATCGGCCACAACTGCTCCCGGTTGAAACTTGGTAACCGCCACTTCGAGCCACCCATATCGTCAACTATTTGACAAACAGCAATAATCCGTCACAGGAACATTTCACTCCTGCCTGGAACGCCCGGCCAGACGCTGTGAAAACTCGTCAAGCAGCTTCTGCTCTCGCTTGTCGGCCGCTGTTCTTGCCTCTTGCAGATAACGCTCGACCAGCTTGCGCAAGCCATCAAGCCTGGCACGGCGCTGCTGCCATTGCTGGCGCAGCTTGTCCAGATTGGCCTGGTGCCAGTCCACACTGCGCTGCTGCTGGCCGATGGCCGATTCGAGCTGCGAGAGAAAGCGCTGATAGTTGACCAGCCACTGACCGGATACACCCTGACTGCCCTGCGTCATCCATTGCTGCTGGTAATCAGTAAAATACTGGCGCAGCTCACCCAGCTTGGCTTCTGCCTGGGAAAGCTGCATCTGCCCCTGACCGAACAGACGTGCCGCCTCATGTTCGGCGCGCTCGGCCATATCGATCACCGGCGCCAGGCGTGCCGCTCGACTCGCAGGCAAGAATTAACCGCCTGACCGGGGATTGAACACGGTAGCCAGCATGGCTTCACTCTGCGCCAGGTGCTCAGCCTCATCGAGCCCCTGGCGCAGATAACCGACCATCTCCGCTTGGTGAGCAATAGCCAGGTCGGTTTCGGGGTCGCCACCAGGCACATAGGCGCCAACACTGATCAGATCGCGGCTTTGCTGGTAGCGCGACCAGAGTTGCTTGAAGCGCTGCGAATGGCGCACATGTTCGGCGCTGACCACTTGCGGCATCACCCGACTGATGGAGGCTTCGATATCGATGGCCGGGTAGTGACCTTCCTCGGCCAGGCGACGAGACAGCACAATATGACCATCAAGCACACCACGCGCGGCGTCGGCGATGGGGTCCTGCTGATCATCACCTTCCGACAGAACCGTGTAGAAGGCCGTGATCGAACCACCGCCCTCTTCGGCGTTGCCGGCGCGTTCCACCAGACTCGGCAGCTTGGCGAACACGGAGGGCGGATACCCCTTGGTCGCTGGCGGCTCGCCAATGGCCAGGGCGATTTCACGCTGGGCCTGGGCAAACCGTGTCAGCGAATCCATCAACAGCAGCACATTCTTGCCCTTGTCGCGAAAATATTCGGCGATGCGGGTGCAGTACATGGCCGCGCGCAGGCGCATCAACGGCGCTTCATCAGCCGGCGAAGCGACGACCACTGAGCGCTTGATACTCTCCTCGGTGAGGATGTTCTCGATGAACTCCTTGACCTCACGACCCCGTTCGCCGATCAGCCCTACAACGATGATGTCGGCCTCGGTGAAGCGGGTCATCATGCCCAGCAACACCGATTTACCGACGCCGGTGCCTGCAAACAGGCCGAGACGCTGGCCGCGCCCGACCGTGAGCAAACCATTGATGCTGCGAATGCCCACGTCCAGCGGCTCACTGATGGGGTGACGCTTGAGCGGGTTGATGACCGGACCATCCATTGGCACCCAGTCCTCGGCTTTCATCCCACCCTTGCCATCCAGCGCCCGTCCGGCACCGTCAAGCACCCGCCCCAGCATCGACATGCCCATGGGCAGGCGCCCGGTATTGGCCAGCGGCACCACGCGAGCACCCGGTGCGATACCGGCCAGACTGCCGACCGGCATCAGGTAAAGCTTGTCGCCGGAGAAACCCATCACTTCAGCTTCGACCTGGGTAGGCTGGTAACTGTCCTGGTTGATCACCAGACAGCGGCTACCGACAGCTGCGCGCAACCCTTCGGCCTCAAGAGTCAGGCCGACCATACGCAACAGCCGACCCTCAAGGATCGGCTGGCTGGGCAATTTGATCGCCTCGCCGTAAATCTCGAGGCGCCTGGCGAAACTGACCCGTTCAAGGCGCATCGGAGCCCTCCACCGCCGAATCCAGATCCAGATCCAGATGCAGGTCCGCCTCGGGTGGGCTGGTAGCGTTCTCGCGCTGCTGCTCGAACAGCTGCTTGATGGCTTGCGCCAGCCGCGTTTCGATACTGGCGTCGATACGACTGTGTTCGGTTTCGATCCGGCAGCCACCGGGCAGCAGGTCTGCGTCCTCGACGATCTTCCAGCTCTCCTCGTGGCGCTCACGCAGCCCCTTGATCAACTCGAAGTCCTGCGGATTGATATAAATACGGATATTGCCGGCCCCCATGGGCAGCAATTTAAGGGCTTCGCGCAAGACCTGATGAAGCTGACTGGAATCGATTAGCAGGTCACGCTGGATGACCTCGCGGGCCAATTGGCTGACCAGCGTGACCATGGCGTGTTCAAGATTGCGATCCTGCTCGGCAATGGGATCGAGGAGTTGTGTCATCACCCGTTCCAGGCTGTCGAGCCGGGGCGCCAGGGCTGCTTCAGCCTCCTGCCGGGCCTTGAGCTGACCGGCATGAAAACCATCCTTTTCGCCAGTACTGAAACCCTCGTTGTAGGCTTCCTGACGAATCGCCTCCAGCTCATCGAGGGTCAGCGGCTTGACCTCCTCGACAGGCACATCTTCGCTGCGGGAAAGCTCTTCGGCGTCAACCGGCTCGTCCTCGACAGAAGGCGGAGGTTCCTGGCCCGGCTCGTCAAAACTCGGCAGGGCCCAGCGATCGAAGACGTTGATGTCCTTCGCACGAATGACGTCGCTGGGGTTTTCCCTGGACATGGTTTAGATCATCTCTTCGCCGCCCTTGCCACCGAGCACGATTTCTCCGGCTTCGGCCATGCGGCGGGCAATGGTGAGGATTTCCTTCTGGGCGCTCTCGACTTCACTGATGCGGACCGGCCCCTTGGCTTCCAGGTCGTCACGCAACAATTCGCCAGCACGCTTGGACATGTTCTTGAACACCTTCTCCTTGATCGCCTCGTCGGCACCCTTGAGCGCCATCACCAGCACCTCGGAGGATACTTCACGCAGCAGCGTCTGAATGCCCCGGTCATCGACGTCGGCCAGGTTGTCGAAGACGAACATCAGATCTTCAATCTGTGCCGAGAGGTCTTCATCGATGTCACGAATGGCGTCCATCAACTGGCCTTCGACCGAACTGTCGAGGTAGTTCATGATGTCGGCGGCGCGCTTCACGCCGCCCAAAGTAGCCCGGCTGGTGTTGGAGTTGCCGGAAAACTGCTTCTCGAGAATCTGGTTGAGTTCCTTCAAGGCCGCCGGCTGCACGGTATTGAGCGAGGACACGCGCAGGACGATATCCAGCCGCGCCTTGTGATCGAAATGCGACAGCACCTCACCGGCCTGATCCGGATCGAGGTAGGCCACGACGATGGCCTGGATCTGCGGGTGCTCGTAGCGAATCACGTCGGCGACCGCGCGCGGCTCCATCCACTTGAGGCTGTCCAGACCGCTGGTATTGCCGCCCAGCAGGATCCGGTCGATCAGGCCGCCGGCCTTGTCTTCGCCCAGCGCCTGGGTAAGCATCTTGCGGATATAACCATCGGAACCCACGCCGAGACTGGTCTGATCGCCAACGATCTCGACAAACTCGCTCATCACCCGCTCGACCTGATCGCGATGGATGTTGCGCATCTGCGCCATCGCCGTGCCCACGCGCTGCACTTCCTTGGGGCCGAGGTGGCGCAGCACCTGCGCGGCATCGGCTTCGCCAAGGGACAGCAGCAGGATTGCGGCCTTGTCGACCTTGTTCAGCTTGGTGGCAATACGGGCATCACTCATCGGCGTTGATCCACTCTTTGACGACCTGGGCCACCCGGCCCGGGTCCTCGGCTACCAGATTCTTGATGGCATTCAGTTGCGCATCGTATCCCTCGCTCGGGCTCGGCAGCATGATGCTCTGCGGACCGCTCAGGCTGACCCGGTCGCTGGACAGCGCACCCTCGGCGTCCATATCGCCCAGCTCGGCGTCACCACCAACCGACTGCAATTCCTTGCCCTTGCCGGCATGGGTCAGGCCTTTAAGTACCGGGCGCAGTACGCCGAACACCAGCACCAGGATGAACAGCACGCCGAGCACCTGTTTGACGATGTCCCAGAACCAGGGCTGCGAGTAGAACGGCGGCTCTTCAAAGGCTTCGCCGAAGGAGTCAGGCGCAAAGGGCGCGTTGATCACACTGACGCTGTCGCCACGGCTGGCATCGAAGCCCACGGCATCCTGCACCAGACGGGTGAAGCGCGCCAATTCTTCGGCGGTTCGCGGCACCCGTGTCGTTTGTCCGTCAGCGGCAATCACAACCTGGTCATCCAGCACCACGGCAACCGACAGGCGGCGCAGGCGACCCTGCTGCTGCTTGGTGTAGCTGATGGAGCGATCCAGCTCATAGTTGCGCGTCGATTGCTCGCGCTTGTCTGCCGGATAAGGCGCCAGCATCGGCTGCCCGGTCACAGGGTCCATGACCTGCTGGCCATTGGCGTCCAGCAGCGGCTGCCCGGGCGCAATGGCGCCGGCCGCGGCCTGCCCGGCCAAGGCATTTTCCGGCGCTGCGGCGGGGCCGGGTGGCTGGTTGCTCAATGCCCCTGGCACGCCCTGCGGGCCGAGGCTGCTCTGGCGCTGCTCATTGACGCTTTGCTCGCTGCGCAGCGCCGGCTGATCGGGGTTGAAAGTTTCCGAGGTTGACTCGACTGCGCTGAAGTCCACATCGGCGGACACTTCGGCCTTGTAGCGGCCACTGCCCAACACGGGCTGCAGGATATTGTGCACGCGCTGGGTGTAGAGGCTTTCCATGCGGCGACTGTAATCGAACTGCTTGCCGGCCATGCTCAGCTCGGTCAGCTCCTGCTGGTCGGATAGCAGGTTGCCCTTCTGGTCCACCACGGTGATCTGGGACTTGTGCAGCTCCGGCACGCTGGTTGCCACCAGGTTGATGATCGCCATGACCTGGCTCGGCTCAAGGCTGCGCCCCGGATAGAGTTCCACCAGTACCGAGGCACTGGGCTTGCGTTCGTCGCGAACGAACACCGAGCTTTTCGGAATGGCCAGGTGCACACGCGCACCCTTGACGTTGTTCAGGCTGGAGACGGTACGCCCCAGCTCGCCTTCCAGGCCCCGGCGATAACGCGTGGCTTCCATGAACTGACTGGTGCCGAGCCCCTGCTCACGGTCAAGAATTTCAAAACCAATGTTGCTGTCAGCAGGCGCGATCCCAGCGCTGGCCAGCCGCAGTCGTGCACGGGCGAGATCGCCCGCCTTGACCAGCAAGGCGCCGGAAGTGGGCTCTACGGTATAGGTGATATCGGCTGCCGCGAGGGTTTCCATGACCTGGTTGGCATCCATGCCGGCGAGACTGCCGAGCAGCGGACGATAATCCGGCTGCTGCGACCAGAGCACCACGGCAAAGCCAATGGCGACACTCGCAGCCAGCCCGACGAGCAGGCCGATCTGCCGCAGCATCGACATCTCGGAAAGATTTTCCAGGAAGGACAGGCCAAGCAGAGGCTTCTTCGGCTCACCCGAATCAACCGTCACTGGAACCTTGCCAAGCGCGTCAGCCATTGTTCAACCCTGCCTCAAACCGGCATCTGCATGATGTCTTGATAGGCCTGGACCAGCTTGTTACGAACCTGTGTCATGGCCTGAAAGGAAACGCTGGCCTTTTGCGAAGCGATCATGACATCCGTCAGATCGATACCGCCCTGCCCCATCTCGAAGGCAGTAGCCAGCTGATTGGAGGCTTGCTGGGTTTCATTCACTTTATTGACCGCCTGCCCGAGCATCTCGGAAAAGCTCGGCGCACCGACCTCCGGCACTGCAGGCTCCGGCCTGGAACGCGCCATGGCATCAGTCTGCATGGCCCGCATTTCCAGCATCAATCGATTGAATTCAACACCTTGACTCATTGCTTCCTCCAACAGCTGCGGTTTTTTTGACGCATCGCAGCGAGCACGTTCGTAATAGCAACATCAATGCCAGTCCTGGAACGAAGCCACATGGAACTCGTCGGCAAATCCACGCAGTCCCTTCTGCTGCTCCCTGACGCAGGAACCGTCTTGGCGATTTACCAGCTGTAATGCCCGTCACGCTGCCGGCTGTATGGTGACGCGAGCCATCCGACCCCTTAGGCTAAAGCGCAAATAAAACCAACAAGGACAACCATGCCGGACACCGCTCGCTTGCTCTCCCGCCCACTCACCGACAGCTCGCCCTCGACGATAGTCGCCGGTTTCATCGCCATGCTTACCGGCTACACCAGCTCGCTGGTGCTGATGTTTCAGGCAGGCCAGGCCGCCGGACTCAGCAGTGGCGAGATTTCATCCTGGATCTGGTCACTGTCCATTGGCATGGCGATTTGCAGCATTGGCCTTTCATTGCGCTATCGAACCCCCGTGGTCATTGCCTGGTCGACACCCGGCGCGGCACTGCTGATCAGCAGCCTGCCCGGCGTTCCCTATGGCGAGGCCATCGGCGCCTTTATCTTCGCCTCCGCATTGATTGCCCTGTGCGGGCTGACCGGCAGCTTTGAACGCCTGATGCGTCGGGTTCCGGCGTCGCTCGCGGCGGCCCTGCTGGCCGGCGTGCTGTTCAACATCGGTATCGAGATTTTCCGTGCCGTTGAAGTACAGCCCTTGTTGGTCCTGGGGATGTTCTTCGGTTACCTGCTGGCCAAGCGCCTGCTGCCACGTTACGCAGTGCTCACCGCACTGGTTGTCGGCTGCGCGCTGGCCGGTGGGCTGGGTCTGCTGGACTTCAGGCAGCTGAGTCTGGAAATTGCAGTACCGGTGTGGACGACTCCGGCACTGTCGTTCGCGGCCATTTTCAGCATCGGCATCCCGCTGTTCGTGATTGCCATGGCGTCGCAGAACATGCCGGGGCTTGCAGTACTGCGCGCGGAAGGCTATCAGGTGCCGGCCTCGCCGCTGATTTCCATCACCGGCATCGCCTCGGTGCTGCTTGCGCCATTCGGCTCCCATGGCATTCATCTGGCGGCCATCACCATGGCCATCTGCAGCGGCCCGGAAGCGCATCCAGACCCTTCCAGGCGGTATACCGCTGCGGTCTGGTGCGGGCTGTTCTATGGCATTGCCGGTATTTTCGGGGCGACGCTGGCAGCCCTGTTCGCGTCCTTTCCGGCGGCACTGGTGCTGTCCATCGCCGCGCTGGCCCTGCTGGGGTCGATCGGCAGCGGCCTGACCCAGGCCATGCACCTGCCACGCGAGCGCGAAGCGGCGCTGATCACCTTCATGGTTACTGCATCGGGCCTGACACTGTTCGGCATCGGCTCAGCACTATGGGGGCTGGTCGCCGGCGTACTGACACTCTGGATCCTCAATGGCCACAAAACTGCGGAGTAAGGCTGGCAACGTTCGTATACCGCTATCACTTGGGCGGATACCTTGACATTCCAGCCTTCCGGCTTTGCTTGCGTGGCGGTTCCCGGACGACTAAACCAAGGGTTTGTACTCAGCAGAGGTTTCCATGAGCCAGATCAACCGCCAGTTCCTGTTGGCCAAGCGCCCCGTCGGCGCGCCTAGCCGCGATACGTTTGAATTCGTCGAAAAGCCGCTGGATGAGCCCGGCCCTAACCAGATTCTGGTCCAGGTGGAATACCTGTCGCTGGACCCGGCAATGCGCGGCTGGATGAACGACGCCAAATCCTATATTCCGCCCGTCGGCATCGGTGAAGTCATGCGTGCGCTGGGTGTAGGCAAAGTGATCGCATCCAGGCATCCAGGCTATGCCGAAGGCGACTACGTCAACGGCCCGCTGGGCGTGCAGGCGTTCTTCCTCGGCGAACCCAAGGGTTTCTACAAGGTCGATCCGAACCAGGCGCCACTGCCACGCTACCTTTCCGCCCTGGGCATGACCGGCATGACCGCCTACTTTGCCCTGCTGGCCGTGGGCGAGCCCAAGGCAGGCGAAACCGTTGTTATTTCGGGAGCGGCGGGCGCTGTGGGCAGCGTTGCCGGACAAATCGCCCGAATCAAGGGTTGCCGTGTGGTGGGTATCGCCGGCGGCGCAGACAAGTGCCGTTTCCTCACCGAGAAACTCGGCTTCGATGCCGCCATCGACTACAAGAGCGAAGACGTGGCTGCGGGACTCAAGCGTGAGTGCCCCAAGGGCGTCGACGTCTATTTCGACAATGTCGGCGGCGAGATACTGGATGCCGCACTGACCCGCCTCAGCGTGGGTGCCCGCGTGGTGATTTGCGGCGCGATCAGCCAGTACAACAACAAGGAAGCGGTCAAGGGGCCGGCGAACTACCTGTCGCTGCTGGTCAACCGCGCACGCATGCAGGGCATGGTGGTCACCGATTACGTTTCACGTTACCCGGAGGCCATGAAGGACATGGCTGGCTGGCTGCAAAGCGGCGAGCTGAAGAGCAAGGAGGACATCGTCGAAGGACTGGAAACCTTCCCCGAGACGCTGATGAAACTCTTCACCGGCGGCAATTTCGGCAAACTGGTGCTAAAGGTCTGATCCGCTCTTTCGCGTCTGTAGGGCTGAATTTATTCAGCCGCGAATGCGCAAAGCCGAATAAATTCGGCCCTACAAGCCGTATGGCGTGAACGCTATGACAGGGAAACAGACTCCAGCTCGGCCACCACAGCGGCCAATGCCTGGGCCGGATCGGCAGCCTGGGCGATGGGACGACCGATGACCAGATAATCCGAGCCAGACGCCATCGCCTCGGTCGGCGTCAGGATGCGCCGCTGATCATCAGCGGCGCTGCCGGCTGGCCGGATGCCGGGCGTTATCAGCTGCAACTGCGCAAACCGCTCTTTCAGCGGCTGCGCCTCCAGCGCTGAACACACCAGCCCGTCCAGTCCCGCCTGCGCGGCCAGCCCTGCCAGGCGCAGAACCTGCTGCTGCGGCGCGAGATCCAGACCGATATCGGCAAGATCCGCCTGTTCCATGCTGGTCAGCACCGTCACACCAATCAGCAAAGGCTTAGTGCCATTCGCCTTGTCCAGCGTCTCGCGGCAAGCCGTCATCATCCGCAGGCCGCCCGAGCAATGTACGTTGACCATCCACACACCCAGTTCTGCCGCAGCCTTGACGGCCATCGCGGTGGTATTGGGAATGTCATGGAATTTCAGATCCAGAAACACCTCGAAGCCCTTGGCTTGCAGGGCTTCGACCACCTGCGGACCGCAGCGGGTGAACAGCTCCTTGCCAACCTTGACCCGACAGAGTGTCGGATCAAGCTGTCCGGCCAGCGCCAGCGCGGCATCACGGGAAGGAAAATCGAGCGCAACGATGATGGGCGTCTGGCAGGTCATGGCGAAATCCTTGAGAAAATTCGGCGCGTATTGTCGCAGAAAACAACGTTTTAAACTTCGCTGCCGGACGTCCCCATAGCCAACCGGAGGTGACGCTACCCCTGCCACGGCGTAAGGTGACAGGTACCACCTTCCCGTGTTCAGGAGAGAAAAATGCCTTGGTATATCTGGTTACTGCTGGCCCTGGTGCTCGGCACTATCGTCGGCGGGTTGCTGATGTTGCGCGCCGGCGCCCGCAAGATTCCCCTGACCGAAGAACAGAAGCAGCGTATCGCCCGGCGAAACGCCGAAGCGGACGCCGAGGATGCACGAAACAGGTAGTGCTCAGGCCGCCTGACGGCAGAGCTGCACAGCGAGTTCGCCCAGCGTCTTCAGCGCCCGCTCCGCCTCGACCGTCCACGGCAGTGCGCAATTGAGCCTCACGCAGTGGTTGAACTGCTCGGTATTGCTGAAGATCAGGCCCGGCGCGATGCTGATGCCCTTCTCCAAGGCCAGCGCATGCAGGTCCTTGGTATTGATCCGGGCCGGCAGGCTGACCCAGAGAATGAAGCCCCCGGTGGGGCGCGTCATCTGGGTGCCTTGCGGAAAATAGCGCTGTACCGCCAGTTGAAAAGCGCTGAGATTCTTGCGGTATTCCTGCCGGATGGAACGCAGGTGACGGTCATAGCCGCCATTTTCCAGATAGGCCGCAACGCCCATCTGGGTGACGCTACAGGCCGAGTGGGTGCTGAAGGTCTGCAACCGCTGGATCTCTTCGCGATAGCGTCCGGGAAGGATCCAGCCGATGCGCACGCCCGGTGAAATCGTCTTGGAAAAGCTTGAACAATAGATCACCCGTCCCTCTTGATCATTGGCCTTGAGCGCCCTGATCGGACCCTGATCGAACATCAGCTCGCCATAGATATCGTCTTCAACGATCTGAATATCAAAACGTGCCGCCAGCTTGAGCAACTGCTTCTGTCGCACGTCAGGCATGCTGCCGCCCAGCGGATTGCTCAGGCGCGCCGTCAGCACCAGCGCCTTGATCGGCCACTGACTGGCAGCCAGTTGCAAGGCATCGAGGCTTAGGCCGGTATCCGGGTCACAGGGAATCTCGATAACCTTCAGCCCAAGCAGATCAGCCAGTTGCAACAGCCCGTAGTAGCTGGGCGACTCGGCTGCGATCAGGTCTCCAGGGCGGGTCAGCACACGCAACGACATCTGCAGCGCATCGACACAGCCATGGGTGATCACCACTTCATCCGGCCCGACCACCACGCCGGCATCGCGCATGCGAATCGCCACCTGCCGGCGCAGCGGTTCGTAGCCGGGGCTGAACATATAGCTGAAGGCCCGCTGGCTCTGGAAGCGGGTGACCTTGGCCAGTTGCTGATGCAGCGCCCGCACCGGCAGGTAATCGACGTGGGGCACCGCCGCGCCAAAAGGAATCAGGCCGTCACGACGCGACTCGCTGAGCACCTGGTTGATGATGCTGCCGCGGGTTACCAACGCGGGACGCTCAACCAGAGCGATGTCCGGCGTCGGCGCGGTCAGGGCCGGTGTGTGGTGGACATAGAAGCCGGACTGCGGCCGCGCGCGGATCATCCCCTGATCTTCGAGATTGGCGTAAGCCTGCAACACGGTGGCGTGACTGACGTTCAGCTGCTGGCTTAGTTTGCGTACCGAGGGCACGCGCTCGCCTGGTAGATAGACACCCTGCCGAATATCCTCGGCAAGCTGATGTGCGATGCGCTGGTAAAGCAACAGACTGGTCATTTTGTCGATTCCCGCCTACTGGACCGTAACAGTAGTACAGCGCTGCCAGGCACGACCAATACAGTTATGCAGCGACTGGCCGACACAGTCGATCCCGCGAAGCCTACCGCCGCTTTCAGCGCGAGGCGCCCAGCCGCCCCTCGGCATCGGAAAAGACGATCTCGACCCGGCGGTTCTGCGCACGCCCCCGCGCCGATGCGTTCTCGCTCACCCGAAAGGCCTCTCCGTAACCCACGACCTCGATGCGCCGGGCATCAATACCCAGCTCCCCAAGGAAGTTGGCTACCACCTGGGCACGGGAGTGGGACAGCGCAAGATTCTCAGCCGCGCTACCGCGATTGTCGGTGTAACCTTCGATACGCACCCTGCGTGCAGGGTTGAGCTGAAGAAAATGCGCCAGTTTGAGCAGCCGATGATTGGCTGCCGGCCCCAGTTCGGCACTGGACGGCTTGAACAGTACATCGCCCAGGGTCATCACCAGGCCACGACCGGTTTCGGCTGCAGCAAGGTTGATCATCTGATCTTCCAGCCACTGGCCCTGCTGGCGGATATTCATCAAACGCGCCTGCTGCAGGGTCCGGCGCAACCGTTCGCGCTCCATTTCCAGCTGCGTCACGCGGCGCTGGTTCTGCGTCTGCTCGCCATGCTGGCTGGCGATCTGGCTATAACGCTGGCTCAGGTAGGCGTAATGCAAGGCATCCTCGGTGTTGCCCAGATAACTGGCAAAGCGCTGAGCGCGCTCCAGCGACTCCTCGGCACGTCTCACATCCAGGGGCGCATCACCCACTACCTGCGGATTACTGCTGACGGCCTGGTATGCCAGCTTCGCCTCTTCCAGCGCCTGTTTGACATCAGGGCTCGCGCATCCCTGAAGCACGCCCAGTGCCAACAGTCCGGCGACAAGACAATTCTTCACTGCACAGCCCCCAGCTGTTCGCGGAGCCGCGCGATACGTCCGTTCAGTTCCAGCAGCTGCAACTGGCTCTTCTCGTTCAATACCCTGGCCTCAGCCAGCCGCGCATCCAGCTCCGCCTGCTCAGCCTGTAGACGCGCTTCCCGGTAGTGCCCGCGGTCCATCGCAGCCCGGGCTTCGTCGAGTTTTTCTTGAGCCATGAGCAGTTCCGGTGCCTGTACCGGAACGCCAACTGCATGTGCCTGTGCCACAGCTTGTTCGCTGAGTTTCAGCTGCGCATATGGCGCTGGATCACTGGCGCAACCGCCGATCATGGCCAGCATCACAAGCGTGCAGGAAAGAGATGTTCTCAAGCGCGTATTCCCGGATAGCAGGTTAGGGTTTCGTCTTCATCGACTGCTGCTTCCAGCGTTCGAGATTTTCCGCCAGCAGTTGCTCCTCAACGCCAGCCGCGCGCAATTCTGTCATTTTGACCGCCAGCTGTCCGCGCAGCCAGGGGCTGTTGCAGGCAGAGTCGTGGGCGATCGCGAAATGCATGCTTCGCTCGGCCACGGGCGGTTCCAGGCGCAGCACATCATCCAGCAGCCCCTGTGAATTCAGCCGTGCAACAGCGTTGTAGCGCTCATGCAGGACGTAATCGAGCTTTCCACCCAGCAATTGCTGCACCGATTCAGTCAGGCCGGTTGCCGAACGCAGGCGCAGGTTGTTCTTCGCGTAATGGTCGAATGCCTCGCCAGTGCTCATCGTCGCCACATAGGCTCCAGAGCGCCCGTGCAGATCCTCGCGACTGGCATAAAGAAAGCCCGGCTCATGACGAACCCAGGCCACCAGCTGCAGCGAAGTTATCGCCGGATGGACGACATCCAGATGCTCAAGCGTTTGCACATTCAGGCCTGCATCGACCAACAGATCCATCCTGCCGCTTCGAACCTCCTCGAAGGCTTTGCTGGCATCACCTGCGTAGAGCACTTCAAGCTTCAAGTCGAGTGAGTCGGTGATTTTTTTCAACAGATCGGCATTGGCGCCTATCAATCGCTTGGGATTCTGCGGATCTCGCCAGAGAAACGGCGGATTGTCCGCGCCCCCGGTGGCTATCAGCCGCTCGCACTTTCCTGCCGCTGCACTCGCAGCCAGCGGAGCCGCCAGTGACAGCACGATCAAAGCGGATTTCAGCAGCAAAGCACAGCGCATGGAAAGCCTCGTCATGGATAGCAGGCCCGATGGAGCCGAACGGCGATCTTAGCATTGCAACCGAGCGCCCAAGAAAAACCCGCTACGCGAGCGGGTTTTTTTCTACAACGCATCAGCTCAGACGAGCTTTTCCAGCTCCGGCACGATCTCGAACAGATCGCCTACCAGGCCGTAGTCGGCTACCTGGAAGATCGGGGCATCCTCGTCCTTGTTGATCGCGACGATCACCTTGGAGTCCTTCATGCCCGCCAGGTGCTGGATGGCACCGGAGATACCAACCGCAATGTACAGCTGCGGCGCGACGATCTTGCCGGTCTGGCCGACCTGCATGTCGTTGGGTACGAAGCCTGCGTCGACAGCGGCGCGGGAAGCACCGACAGCGGCGCCGAGCTTGTCGGCCAGCGAGTACAGATGCTTGAAGTTCTCGCCGTTACCCATGCCGCGGCCGCCGGAAACGACGATCTTGGCAGCGGTCAGCTCAGGACGGTCAGACTTGGCCAGTTCTTCACCAACAAAGGAGGAAATGCCCTTGTCGCCAGTACCGGACACCTGCTCGACTGCAGCAGAACCGCCCTCGGCGCTGACCGGATCGAAGCCGGTGGCGCGCACGGTGATGACCTTGATGGCCGCCGAGGACTGCACGGTGGCAATCGCGTTACCGGCGTAGATCGGACGCTTGAAGGTGTCGGGGCTTTCTACCGAAACGATCTCGGAGATCTGATCGACGTCCAGCTGCGCAGCCACGCGCGGCAGGAAGTTCTTGCCATTGGTGGTAGCGGCGGCCAGCACGTGGCTGTAATTCTTCGCCAGGTCAGTGATCAGCGGCGCGACGTTCTCGGGCAGCTGGTTGGCGTAGGCAGCGTCGTCAGCAACCAGCACTTTGGCCACGCCCTCGATCTTGGCAGCAGCTTCGCCGATGGCGCCGCAGCCGCTACCGGCTACCAGCACGTGGATGTCACCACCGATGGCTTTCGCCGCGGCAACGGTGTTCAGGGTCGCGGCCGCGAGGACGGCGTTGTTGTGTTCAGCGATAACCAGGATAGTCATTTAGATTACCTTCGCCTCGTTCTTCAGTTTCTCGACCAGTTCAGCCACGGACTTGACCTTGACGCCGGCGCTGCGTGCAGCCGGCGCCTCGACTTTCAGGGTCTTCAGAGTAGACGTAGTGGTAACACCCAGCGCGTCTGGCGTAAGGGTTTCCAGCGGCTTCTTCTTGGCCTTCATTATGTTTGGCAGCGACGCATAGCGCGGCTCGTTCAGGCGCAGGTCGGTGGTAACGATGGCGGGCAGGTTCAGCGCGACAGTTTGCGAACCTCCGTCGATTTCACGCGCAACCTTGACCTTGTCGCCCTCGACTTCCACCTTGGAGGCGAAGGTGCCCTGGGCATAGCCGGTCAGCGCACCAAGCATCTGGCCAGTCTGGTTGTTGTCGCTGTCGATGGCCTGTTTGCCGAGAATGACCAGCTGCGGCTGTTCCTTGTCGACTACGGCCTTGAGCAGCTTGGCCACGGCCAGGGAGTTGAGTTCCTCGCCGGATTCGATCAGCACGGCGCGATCAGCGCCCAGCGCCAATGCGGTACGCAGCTGCTCCTGGGCAGCGGTCGGGCCGATGGTGACGACAACGATTTCACTCGCCACACCCTTCTCTTTCAGGCGCACGGCTTCTTCCACGGCGATTTCGCAGAAGGGATTCATCGACATCTTGACGTTGGCGAGGTCGACGCCGGAGTTGTCCGCCTTGACGCGAACCTTGACGTTGTAATCGACCACTCGTTTGACAGCTACGAGAATCTTCATGGATTCCTCTTACTCTCCGGTGATGGGGATTCCGCCGAGGCGAACCGAGCTCGATTCGTGATTCTGGCTGCAATCATGGCCGCCAGCCTGTTCGGCGAGTACAAAACTGCCCGTATCTTGAACGCTGGGCATTGGGCCGGTCAACAAAACATACAGCCCGTCACGGGGTACGACGGACCGATTCTAACAGGGTTCGGAAAAATTCAAACAAACGTTTGTATTGGACCCATTCGGGCGGCTATATATAATGCCTGCCCGGCGGGGTCAGGGAACCGCTCACAGCCCCCTCCACCCTCTATAAAACAATCAAGCCTGAGTAGGAGAAAGCCAATGGAACGCGAATACATGGAATTCGACGTCGTCATCGTCGGCGCCGGCCCCGCGGGCCTGTCCGCTGCCTGCAGGCTGAAACAGAAAGCTGCCGACGCAGGCCAGGAAATCAGTGTCTGTGTCGTCGAGAAAGGCTCTGAAGTCGGCGCACATATTCTCTCCGGTGCGGTATTCGAACCACGTGCGCTCAATGAACTCTTTCCCAACTGGAAGGAGCTCGAAGCGCCGCTTAATACAGCGGTCAAGCGCGACGACATCTACCTGCTCAAGAACGCCGAATCGGCCAGCAAGCTGCCCAATGCCTTCGTGCCCAAGACCATGCACAACGAGGGCAACTACATCATTTCCCTGGGTAATCTGTGCCGCTGGCTGGCGCAGCAGGCCGAGAACCTGGGCGTTGAAATCTACCCCGGCTTCTCTGCCCAGGAAGCGCTCATTGATGAACAGGGTGTAGTCAAGGGCATCCTCACTGGCGATCTCGGCGTTGATCGCGAAGGCAATCCCAAGGAAGGCATGTACACGCCCGGCATGGAACTGCGCGCCAAGTACACGCTGTTTGCCGAAGGCTGCCGTGGTCATATCGGCAAACAACTGATCAGCCGCTTCCAGCTCAACGCCAACGTCGATCCGCAGCACTATGGTATCGGCATCAAGGAACTCTGGGACATCGATCCGGCCAAGCATGAACAGGGCCTGGTCGTGCATACCGCCGGCTGGCCGCTGAATGACGAGAATACTGGCGGCTCCTTCCTCTACCACCTGGAGAACAACCAGGTGGTGGTCGGGCTGATTGTCGACCTGTCCTACAGCAACCCGCACCTGTCTCCGTTCGATGAATTCCAGCGCTACAAGCACCACCCGGTAATCAAGCAGTACCTGGAAGGCGGCAAGCGTGTGTCCTACGGTGCCCGCGCCATCGCCAAAGGCGGCCTGAACTCCCTGCCGAAGATGGTCTTCAAGGGCGGCGCATTGATCGGCTGCGATGCGGGCACGCTGAACTTCGCCAAGATCAAAGGCAGCCACACGGCGATGAAGTCCGGCATGCTGGCGGCGGAGGCTGTCGCCGATGCGCTGTTGGCAGGGAACGAAGGTGGCGATGAACTGACCACCTACGAAGAGGGCTTCAAGAACAGCTGGCTGTACGACGAGCTGTACAAGAGCCGCAACTTCGGGCCCGCGATCCACAAGTGGGGCGCGATCAAGGGTGGCGCATTCAACTTCATCGATCAGAACATTTTCGGCGGCAAGATTCCCTTCACGCTGCATGACACCAAGCCGGATCATGCCTGCCTGAAACTGGCCGACGAAGCGAAGAAGATCGACTACCCGAAACCCGACGGCAAGCTCAGTTTCGACAAGCTGAGTTCAGTGTTCCTCTCCAATACCAACCATGAGGAAGAACAACCGGTTCACCTCAAGTTGACCGACCCGAGCATCCCGATCGACAAGAACCTGCCGATGTACGACGAGCCCGCACAGCGCTACTGCCCTGCGGGTGTCTACGAAGTGGTGGCCAACGACGACGGCAGCAAGCGCTTCCAGATCAACGCGCAAAACTGCGTGCACTGCAAAACCTGCGATATCAAGGACCCCGCCCAGAACATCACCTGGGTGGCACCGGAAGGTGCCGGCGGACCTAACTATCCCAACATGTAAAAAGAAAGGCGGGCTATTCAGCCCGCCTTTTTCGTCTCCCGAATAGCATGAAGTCACATCCGTCGACTCATGCCCTTCGCTCTCACAACCAAACTAACCGCCTTTGGCATTCTCCGCCAAAAATTGCAGCACCAGCTCCTGCTCACTGGGCGTCAAGCCCGCACGCGGGAACATGCTCTGGGTAATGCCACGCCACTGAGTGATGGTGTAGTCACTTGGCTCCTTGGCAACGTGACACAGCGTACAACGACCGTAGAACAGCTTCTCACCCGGCCCCATGCTCCCCATCGTCGCGCCTTTAACGGCCTGAGCGCGGGCCATAAGGTTCATCGAAGCAGCATCGATGAGTAGATCCTGCGGTGCCTCTTCGATTTCCGGCGGCTCGAACGCCAGGTTCTCCGACTCGGGATCGATGCACTTCCTCAGGCCGGCCAGGCAGGTATTGGCGCTGGTTGCCTGACTGAGGCCACTCGCTGCGAGACTGGTGGTGATGACGTTGATCGACCCGCTATTGCAACGTCCTTTCGAGTCGAACTGCACCCAGCCACCCTCTTCAAGACTGGCAACCCCCTGCATGATCTGATCGGTCACCCGCGCTCCGGCAATGGTAATGCCGCGATCATTGAACAACTCGACAAGGTCACCCTCTTCGATGCCGTTGGCCTGGGCGTCCTCAATGCTGATCAGCACATGCTGGCGTCCCTGCACATGCTCCTCGTGACGCAGCTCCGTGTTGGCCATTTGCGAATGCAAGCGGTTGAACGGATGCGGACTGACCACATGCACCTGTCCCGGCTTGGCGTTACCCAGAAACTCTGCCGGTTCGAGGTACTTCGGTATCGGCGGGCAATCCGGCACATTGGCCTTGGCAATGGTTTCGCAATACAGCTCGATTTTTCCAGACGCTGTATGTAGCGGGTTCTTTTCCGGGTCCGTGAAGAAATCGCCGTGACGCACCCAGCGGTACATCTCTTCCGGCACGTCCAGCTTGACGTAGCCTTTTTCCCAGAACTCCTCGAAGGGAATCCCCGGATTGGCATGGGCATAGGCATTTTCCAGCACCTGACGAACCGTCAGGCCCTCGGTGAACTGATAGCCCACACCCATCAGATCAGCCAGGCGCTTGAATATCTCGAAGTCATCAAGGCTTTCGCCATACGGCTCGATAACCTGGCGCATCGCATAGATCTTGTCGTTACTGTAAGTGCCGCCCGAACTCATGTCGTCGCGTTCCAGCACCGTGGTCGCGGGCAAGACAATATCGGCGAAGCGTGAAGACGCACACCACCAAGGGTCCTGGCAGATATAAGTTTCTACCTGTTGGTTCATCGCCCGCAGCAGTTCATTGGTGTTTTGCTGATGGGAAAACACGTTGTTACCCGCCACATACACCAGCTTGACGTCTGGGTAAGCCTCCTCGCTGCCATCGCGAGTGAACTTCTTGCCGGGGTTGAGCAACATTTCGCTGATTCGCGAGGCTGGACAACGTGTCTTGACCGGGTTGCGCCCCTGCGGAAGACCGATAGGCATGGTCTTGGTGGATTGCGGCATACCGCCACCGCCGTAATGCCAGCTGAACCCGATACCCTCGCCCGGCTTGCCAATCTTGCCGACCATGGCGGCAAAGTTGACTGCGGCCCAGTGCGGCATTTCACCATGGTGCGCACGCTGCAACGACCAGGCCATGGCGAACTGGGTACGCTTGCTGGCGAACAACTCGGCCATCTCGATGATTTTTTCTGCAGCAATACCAGTGATGGCCGCCGCCCACTCGGGCGTCTTGGCAGGAGTTCCGTCGGCATCCTCACCCAGCAGATAGGGCAGGAATTTATCGAAGCCCACTGTGTACTTATCCAGATAGGCCTGATCGTACTTACCGGTCTTATAGACATGGTAGGACATGGCCAGGAACAGCGCCGTATCGGTGTTGGGGATGATTTTCACCCAGTCCGAGCCCAGCTCCACATCGGTAATCGTGTACTGCGGATTGATGGAAATGAACTTGACGCCCTTTTCCTTGATCTTCTGCCAGCGCGGGTACATCTGATGATCGGCGGTGGTGAATTCGACCCGGTTGTTCTTCCAGGGATCGCAACCGACCATAACCATAACCTCGGTATTTTCAGCCACCATGGTCCAGGACGTCTGCGGCGAATAGACCTCCATATCGCCGATGATGTGAGGCAGGCTGATTTGCGAGGCGCCACCCGAATAGTCGCCGGTGGTTACGGAGTGCCCGCCGATCAGGTTGAACAGGCGCCCCTGCAGCACTTGCGGGCGTAACAGCCCGCCATGGGACCAGCCGCCGTAGGAAGCACTGAACAACGCCTCGTTGCCATGTTTCTCAGCGGTATTCAGGATGGCATTGGCCGTCAGCGCCAGGGCTTGCTCCCAGGTAACCCGCACGAAGGGTTCCTTGCCACGCAAATGCGGCTTGGTATCGCCAGTGGGATCAGCCAGGTACGACTTGCGCACCATCGGGTACATAACCCGCGTCTTGTGGTAGACACGCTCCAGATAACCTTCGGTCAGCATCTTGTTGGGCATGGCGTCCAATTCAGGCACCGGCTGAATACCTACCAGAACACCGTCCTTGACCACCGCCCGGAAAGGCCCCCAGTGGTCAGCACTGGGAATGATGACGGTATCGTCGGCAAAAACCTCATCGCTGCCAAACCAACTGAACCCCTGTACAGCCACGGCCGAAGCCACTGTAGTTTTGAGAAACTTTCTTCTGCTGACCGGCATATCGTCTCCTTCGACTCTATCCACAACTTCCCATCGCCAGGCCAAAAAATATTTATTTTTTAGGCGGTTAGGAGTGTGGGTTGGCCTTAAGCTAGCACAGATAGATTGAAGATCACGCGCTATCCGCATGGTTATATCCGGAACATCTACCAACCTGGCAGACGCTCAAATGAATGAGCGCACAATGCAGAACTGCAGCAGAGGAAGGAGCGCACTACGGAAAGCAAAGAAGAGAGTTCGCCCATGACTAGCGTCTGTTGAGCCCAGGCGAGCCGATGACATTGATGCTCGGGTGGCTATCTGCATGGCATGGCAGCAAACAACGCGTGGGGTGCGCTACAACGACCCGATGGGAAAAAACACCCCGCCGCTCCAGACGCCGAGCCAGCTCTGGCCGTCAATCTCGCAAGGCACCGCCAGGTCCACCAACTGATAGAAGACATTGCGATGCATCAGCGCTTCGAGATTGGCGCGTACATGTATGTAGGGAGCCGGCTCCCGAGTAGCCGGATCAATCTCGAAACGCAAGGGATGCTCAGCTCCCGCTTCGACCTCATCCTCAACATTGGTGAAAAAGCGCAGTAACTGCACCTCACCCTGCCCCTCAACCTCGAGTCGAACCGCCACGAAGGGCACATCCTCGACCTGGATTCCGACCTTCTCGACAGGCGTCACCAGGAAATAATCATCACCGTCGCGGCGAATCACCGTGGAAAACAATCGCACCATGGCCGGGCGACCGATTGGCGTGCCCATGTAGTACCAGCGACCGTCACGGGCAATGCGCATGTCCAGGTCACCGCAGAATGGCGGATTCCACAGATGCACGGGGGCCGGTCCCTTTTTCTCGCTTCGTGGAATCTGCCCCAGCAGATTTGCGGCCTGGTCTGAATCAGTCATTGCATGCCTCAGCGAGCGGTACCCAACAAGCGCCGTGCATAGTCACGCAACGGCGGCCCCAGCAACTCTTCGGGCTGATTGTCGTACAGCCACAACAACCCACCTCGACTGCGGATGCGCGCCGTATCCACCAGGTAGCGCGTCCCGGTTTCCACCAGCATCAGTTGCACCACGCTGCTGTCCACCCCAAGACGATCCAGCGCACGCTGATCATTCAGCTCGTCGAAACTGCCGATGCGGTCGTCCGCGGCGGCGAAGCGTGTATACAGCAGGTAGTGGGCGCCGACGGATGACGCCTGAGCCATCGCCTCCTCAAAGCCGAGCGGCTGAGCCGAACGACGCACCATGGGAAAGTATTCGACGAAGCCTTTGAAGGCCTCCTCGGCGACCACGTTAGGCCGTGGATAGGCGTCTCCCGGCGGAACGAAATGGGCCTGGGCTACATAGATGAAGGAATCTGCCTGCAACCGCCAGGAAGCGGCACGACGGGTCTCGCTATGGTCGAGAATGCCAACATCGCGCAGGTGATAGCGCGTGCCTTCAGCCATATCGCTGACCTTCATGCAGCCACTCAGCGCAAAGACCAGTAGTGCAAGGCTCCACAGTCGCATATCCCCCCTCCCTTCATGAACCAGCAATCAGGCTTTGCGCCGTCGACCATGCAGCAGACGATCAATCGCGCTTGCGCTTGTTACCCATGCGCACGCCAATATCCATCAGGAACTGGAAAAAGCCTTCCTGATCTTCCAGTACGTTACTCCAGAACGGCGAGTGGTACAGCGCCACAGCGCCATGCACCAGCGCCCAGGCCGCGCAGTAGTGGAAGTATGGCGGCACGTCTTCCAGCTTGCCTTCGGCAATCCGCCCCTTGATCAGCTGGGTCAGGTGCTCGAAGTTCGAGGCACGAATACGGTGCAGCTCCTCGATCATTTCAGGTTCCTGATTGCCCTTGACCACTTTTTCTTCAAGGCGGTCGAACAGACGATAGCGCTGCGGATCGCCCATGCGGAACTCGAAGTAGGCGCGCGACAGCGCTTCCTTGTCCTGATCGAGGCTCGGCGAATGCAGCAATTCGTTGAGGTCGCGCTCGTAGTCGAGCATCAGCCGCAGATAGATCTCGGCCTTGGACTTGAAATGCTTGTAGATGGTGCCTTTGCCGATCCCGACCTTGTCGGCGATCATCTCGACAGTGACGCTGTCTTCGCCCTGCTCAAGAAAGAGCTGAAGAGCAATATCGAGAATCTCTTGCTCGCGACGGCGGAATTCGCGGACCTTGCGCGGTTCAATCTGCATAAGAGGCTGCAACGTGAAAATCGAGGCAGAACATTATGCCTATCCAGTCAGAAAATGCACGGAACCAGACCAATGAGCACATTGAATGACGAATTTCCACAGATTGAAGGCCTTCGCTACCTGAACCATGCGGCAGTCGCACCCTGGCCACGTCGTGCAACCGACGCTGTGAAACGCTTCGCCCAGGAGAACATGTCAGTTGGCGCGCGGGATTACCCGCAATGGCTGAAAGTCGAGACGAGCCTGCGCGGACGGCTGGCCAGACTGCTCAACGCACCGTCCACGGCAGACATCGCACTGGTCAAGAACACCTCCGAAGCGCTGTCATTCGTCGCCTTCGGGCTGGACTGGAAAACGGGCGACCAGATCGTCATCAGCGATGAGGAATTCCCTTCCAACCGGGTCGTCTGGGAGGCCTTGCAGCCGCAGGGCGTCGAGGTGATACGCGTCAGCCTGAAGGGTGCAGACCCTGAAGCCGCGCTGCTTGCCGCCTGCAGCCCGAAGGTACGCCTGATGGCCATCAGCGCCGTGCAGTACGCCAGCGGCTTGCGCCTGGACCTGCCGCGACTCGGCGAAGGTTGCGAGCAACGCGGCGTATTGCTGTGCATCGATGCGATCCAGCAATTGGGCGCCCTGCCCTTCGACGTGCAGCAGAACCGCTGCGCCTTTGCCATGGCCGATGGCCACAAATGGTTGCTGGGCCCCGAAGGCCTCGGCGTTTTCTATTGCCGCAGCGACTTGCGCGCCCGCCTGAAACTGCACGAGTACGGCTGGCACATGCTCGAGCACGCCGGTGATTACGACCGCGAAGACTGGGAACCGGCACGCAGCGCACGCCGCTTCGAATGCGGCAGTCCGAACATGCTGGCTACCATGGCACTGGAGGCAAGCCTGTCGCTACTGGAAGAGGTAGGCATGGAAAAAGTGGAGCAGGGATTGTCCGAACGGATCGATCATTTGCAGCGCGAGCTGTCGGCCATGCAGGGAGTGCAGCTGCTGAGCCCTGTCGAACCCCTCCGGCGCGCCGGTATCCTGACCTTCAGGATCGACGGCTGGGACAATCAGGCGCTGTTCGAACGGCTGAAATCCGAACAGATCGTCTGTGCGCAGCGCGGTGGCGGCATACGCCTTTCACCGCACTTTTATACCCGGACCGAGATCATCGAACAGACCCTGTCGATCATTCGCAACATGAAAGCGGGATGAGCGATCAGTGGCCTGGTGGCTATTCCAAATCCGTTTTAAAAACACGTCAATTACCCTGCAAACTCCTTGATAGCAGCCAATACTTCAATCACTGGTCGTGCCATCCCCCCAAAAGCACGACCAGTTGAGGGAGCGAGGAACGTGACCTCAAACTCCTAATGGTCTTGACCCGGCCCTGCGCCGGGTTCTTTTTATCCTGCTTAACGAATCAGTTCGATCCGGCGCGCTGCCGGGCAAGGCGCAGCCGGAAACAGAACCAGATGAACAGCACCCAGAACGGCACCGCCATGACCGACATGCGCAGACCTGGCAGCCAGAGCATGATCACTGCGATCAGCGCCACGAAAGCCAGGCACAGGTAATTGCTGAAGGGGTACCAGAACGACTTGAAGGATGGCTCGACGCCCTGCGCCATCATCGCCTTGCGAAATTTCAGGTGTGCGAGGCTGATCATGGCCCAGTTGATCAGCAGTGCCGCAACCACCAGCGACATGAGCAGTTCCAGGGCGCCCTGCGGAAGCAGGTAATTAACCACCACGCACAGCAGCGTCATCAGCCCCGAAAAAACAATAGCCAAAACCGGTACGCCGCGACGGTTCACCCGCATCAGCGCCCGCGGCGCATCACCCTGTTCGGCCAGCCCGTAAAGCATGCGGCTGTTGCAATACACACCACTGTTGTAGACCGAAAGCGCCGCCGTCAGCACCACGAAATTGAGGATATGTGCCGCAGTGTCGCTGCCGATCAGGGAAAATATCTGCACGAAGGGGCTGCTGCTGTACGGATCGCCCGCCGAACCCAGGGTTTGCAGCAGGCTATCCCAGGGGTACAGGGCCAGCAGTACGCTCAAGGCGCCGATATAGAAGATCAGAATGCGGTAAACGACCTGATTGATAGCCTTGGGAATCACCGTCTTGGGATTGGACGCCTCGGCGGCAGTAATACCCACCAGTTCCAGCCCCCCAAAAGAAAACATGATGATCGCCAGCGCCATCACCATCCCGCTGATGCCGTTGGGAAAGAATCCACCGTGCGTCCAGAGGTTGCTGAAGCTGGCCTGCTCGCCGCCCCGCCCGCTCAGCAGCAGATACAGCCCCAGGACAATCATGCCGACAATTGCCCCGACCTTGATGATCGCGAACCAGAATTCGGTCTCACCGAACGCTTTTACGTTGGCCAGATTGATCAGGTTGATCAGAATGAAAAATGCCGCTGCCGTGGCCCAGGTCGGCACCTCCGGCCACCAGAACTGCACATATTTACCGACTGCCGTCAGCTCGGCCATGCCCACCAGCACGTAGAGCACCCAGTAGTTCCAGCCCGAGAGAAAACCCGCATAAGGCGTCCAGTACTTGTGCGCAAAGTGGCTGAAAGAGCCGGCGACCGGTTCTTCGAGGATCATCTCGCCCAGCTGGCGCATGATCAGAAAGGCGATAAAACCGCCAATGGCATAGCCGAGAATCATCGATGGCCCGGCACTGCGCAGCACGCCTGCAGAGCCGAGGAACAGCCCCGTGCCGATGGCGCCGCCCAGAGCAATCAACTGGATATGTCGGTTTTTAAGGCCCCGTTGCAGGGAGCCTGTATGCAGTGTGTCGCTGGACATGGCGCCACCTATTACTGAAAAAGTATCGTCCCGAACGGCTGGATATCCGCGGGAGAGATGCTGCCCTGCTTACCAGTCACTACACGACAGGCATACAAAAGCGGCGCGGATTGTACAGGTTGCCGGTGCGTACGGCCTGCGTCATGACGTTGCGTTTTGTCGGGGCGTGGTCAGGCAGTGACCCGCGCCAGCGGAAACAGCCGCCGGAAATTATCGGTGGTCTGCTCGCTCAGCTGCTCGAAATCGACGCCACGAAGCTCGGCCAGGAACTGCGCCACTTCACGCACATACTGTGGCAGGTTCGATTTGCCCCGATAAGGCATCGGCGCCAGATAGGGCGAATCAGTCTCGACCAACAGGCGATCAGCCGGCACCCGACGCGCGACATCACGCAGAGCGTCTGCATTGCGGAAGGTCACAATGCCTGAAAACGAAATGTAGTAGCCCAGATCAAGCGCGGCCCTGGCCATGTCCCAATCCTCGGTGAAACAGTGGAGCACGCCCGCCTGCGGCAACGCCGCTTCACGCAACAGGCCAAGGGTATCGGTTCGGGCTGCGCGGGTATGCACGATCACCGGCTTGCCACAGACGCTGGCCGCGTCCAGGTGGAGACGGAACGAGCGCTGCTGCAACTCGGCAGCTTCCGGCTCGTAGTGGTAATCGAGACCCGTCTCGCCGATGGCAACCACATACGGATGCTCCAGCTCGGCCAACAGCCAGTCGAGCGCAGGCTCGGCATTCGGCGCAAGATCCAGAGGATGCACACCCACCGAGCAATCGACATCCGCATAACGCTCCGCCAGCGTCTTTACGGCTGCGGCGTTGTCGGCACTGATCCCGATGCAGAGGAAATGCCCAACGCCACGCTGCCGCGCAGCCTCCAGCGCCGCATCAAGGGAACCCTCGTGCGCAGTGAGATCAAGCCGATCAAGATGACAGTGGGAATCTACCAGCATTGAACACGCCACCTGAGAATCGAAACGGGGCGCGCATTATAGGGGAAAATTCTGGGGGCCAAGCGCAAAGGGTGCTCGGGTCGGAGCAGCATGATTACCGCGGTTACTCTCTACATGGTGTGCGTCGGTCGGTCGGATTTCATCGCGCCGGCCAGGTAGGTTTCGATCTTGTTCCGGGCCGTCGAGTCGCCTTCACTGAACTGCACGCCGACACCTGCAGCGCGGTTGCCCTGGGCGCCCTTCGGGGTAATCCAGACGACCTTGCCGGCAACCGGAATCTTCTCCGGCTCGTCCATAAGGCTCAGCAGCATGAAGACTTCATCGCCGAGGTTGTAGCTCTTGTTGGTAGGAATGAACAACCCGCCATGCTTGATGAACGGCATGAAGGCGGCATAGAGCACCGACTTGTCCTTGATGGTCAGGGACAGGATGCCGTTACGCGGGCCGAGATTTGCGGGCAGGCTCATGGGATGTTCCTAGCAGAAATTCCGATGAAGTCTAACGCGCCCCAGGCAGATTTGCCCACTGCACCAGCAGCGCTTCGAGAAGCAAGACACGGTTGAGGTTGGCCTTGCCCAGCACTTTCTGCCGATGGGCCAGCAACCAATCCTGCAACGTCAAGAGTTTTGCCGGTGTCGTTTTCTGCGCCAGATACTGGATCACCTTGGCCATATCGGTCGCGCCAAGCCCTGACTCATCCTCGCTCATCTGATAGCGCAGGATCAGGTGCGCCCATTCGCAGAACCAGTCGAACAGCAGGATCAATGAAAGTGGATTCCAGGCTTCAGCCAACTGACTGGGTGATTGCTGCTGCTTGAGCAACTTCTTTATCCCGTCCACGACCTGCACCCGCATCTCGAGCACGCCCAGGGCATGCAGTCGGCATGCGGCCAGGGGCGAACCCGCCGCCAGCGTCAGCAATTCCTCGCGTTGCTCGGCAGGCAACTCCGGGAGCTGCACAGCCAGCCAGTCGAGGCTTTGCGCCCGCGCCGGCAAGGGACAGGCCTGCTGCACGCATCGGCTTCTGATGGTCGGCAGCAGTCGGCTTGGCTGGTGGCTGATCAGCAGCAGCACCGTATCGCCAGCGGGCTCCTCGAGACTCTTGAGCAGCGCATTGGCTGCGTTGAGATTCATTGCCTCGACCGGTTCGAGCAGCACCACCTTGCGTCCACCCATCTGAGCGGTCTGGGTCACGAAACCGACCAGCTGGCGCACCTGATCGACACGAATCGCCTTGTCAGCCTCTTCCGGTTCGAGAATGCAATGATCGGGGTGAGTCTGCGCAGCGAGTAGCTGGCAGCTTCGGCACTCACCGCAAGCACCCTCTATCGATGGCTGTCGGCACAGCAACAGTGCCATCAGGCGTTCGGCCAGTGCTCGCTTGCCGATACCCGTCGGCCCATGCAGCAAATAGGCATGTGCATGCTGCGCGCGGCCTGCCAGTAGCTGCCACAGACCAGCCTGCCAGGGAAGGATTTCAGCCACTGACACGCTCCAGAATCTGCGGTAGCAGTGCGCGCAGATCACGCTGTACCGCCGCCAGCGGCTGTCCGGCGTCGATCACCCGATAGCGCGCCGGCGTCTGACGGGCGCGATCAAGATAGGCATTGCGCACGGCCTCGAAGAAACCCAGGCCTTCCTGCTCGAAACGGTCGAGACGCCCGCGTGCCGCCGCCCGACTCAGGCCGATCTCGACCTTCAGATCGAAAATCAGCGTCAGGTCGGGACGCAAATCGCCCTGCACGAAGTTTTCAAGCTGCTCAATGCGTTGCAGGGCCAGGCCACGACCACCGCCCTGATAGGCATAGGTCGCATCGGTAAAACGATCACACAACACCACCGCACCCCGCGCCAGCGCCGGCCGGATGACCTGATCGATATGCTGCGCGCGCGCGGCGAATACCAGCAGCAACTCCGTGTCGCTGGCCATGGGTTCATCGGCTGGCGCCAGCAGAATTTCGCGGATGCGTTCGGCCAGTGGGGTGCCGCCCGGTTCGCGGGTCAGCACCACATCGACGCCGCGCTCACGCAGATACTCGGCAATGAATTCACGATTGGTACTCTTTCCCGCGCCCTCAGGCCCCTCCAGGGTGATAAAGCATCCCGTCACTGGCTATTCTCGCTTGCTGCCGGCGCTGACCGGGGCGGTGGACTGGAACGGTAGTCGGCGCGGCGCTTGAGCTGATATTCGCGCACCGCCCGATTATGCTCGGCCAGCGTATTGCTGAAGACATGACTGCCGTCGCCTCGCGCCACGAAGTACAGGCTGGTGCCTTCCATGGGGTGCAGGGCAGCGTGAATCGCCTCGCGACCGACCATGGCGATGGGCGTCGGCGGCAGGCCGGCATTGGTATAGGTGTTGTAAGGCGTTGGCTTGCGCAAATCGGCACGGGTAATCCGTCCGCGATAGTTTTCGCCCATGCCGTAGATCACCGTCGGGTCGGTCTGCAGCAGCATGCCACGTGCGAGGCGGCGCACAAACACGCCCGCAATCTCACCGCGCTCGGAGGGCACGCCGGTTTCCTTCTCAATGATCGAGGCCATGATCAGCGCCTGATAGGGTTCCTTGTAGGGCAAGCCTTCGCTACGACGCTGCCACTCATCGGCCAGCACGCTTTCGAGCCGGACAAAGGCCCGTTGCAGCAATTCGATATCGGTTACACCACGGGTGAAGCTGTAGGTATCGGGAAAGAAACGCCCTTCCGGATGCAGATCCGCATGCCCGAGTAGCGCCATGACCTCGCGGTCGGACAGATCCGCGATGGTCTGCTCGACCAGGGGCGAAGCCTGCAGCGCGGTACGTACCTGCCGGAAATTCCAGCCCTCGACAATGGTCAGGGTGTGTTGAACGACCTCGCCACGCTGCCACAGCCCGATCAGCTCACCCGCCGTCATGCCCGCAAGCAGCCGATATTCACCGCTGTGCAGGGTTTGACCGGACAGATTCAGCCGCCAATGCAATCGCAGCCAGAAAGAGTCACGCAGAACCCCTTCACGCTCCAGCCGCTGAAACAGACCACTGGGCGTATCGCCGGATACGACTTCCAGCATGCGCACTTCGTCGAGCTGAAGCGGCTGCTCCAAGGCGGCGTGAAGTTTCCAGGCAACCAGGCCGTAGGCCAGCACAGCGAGCAGCACCACGCCCAACAGCGCAAAAGACAGTTTTCGAATCACGTACCACTCGACAGGTCGGCAATCAGGCTCTGCAGTTTACGTGTGAGTGCACCTACCGGCCAGACATGGGTGTGCAGTTGGCTCACGGGCCAGATGCCATAAAGACTGTTGCAAACGAAGACTTCGTCAGCCATGAGCAGTTGTTCAAGGCTGACATCGCCAACCTGGGTCCGGATTTCCGCACGCTGTGCGCGCTCGAGAATTTCAGCGCGCATCACGCCCGCCACGCCGCAACGCTCAAGCGATGGCGTCTGAAGTACGCCGTCCGAATACAGGAAAATATTGCTGAACACCGCCTCGACGACGCGCCCGGACATATCGCGCATCAGCCCTTCGGCAAAGGCCGAATCCTGCCATTCGCCACGGGCCAACACCTGCTCCAGACGATTGAGATGCTTCAATCCGGCCAGCGCAGGCTGCTCGGCCAGGCGCGTGGCGCAGGGATACAGACGCACACCATGCTCGGCATGTTTGCGAGGATAGTCGGGTGCAGGCGAACCCAGCAGCACTGAGCGTGGCTGGCACGGTTGTGGTGGCGCATAACCACGCCGGCCATCGCCCCGGCTGAGGACAAGCTTGGCGACGCCGTCACCCAGCGCGGTGCTGAATGCAAGAATCTGTGTACGCAGCTTCGCCGGGTCGCAGGGAATGCCCAGACGCTGGCAACCGTTCTCGAGTCGTTGCAGGTGCCGATCCAGCAGTTGCGGTTGCCGGGCAACCACCCTGATGGTTTCGAACAGACCATCGCCGTAGGCGAAACCACGATCATGAACAGGCACCCCGGTAGCGGGATGCCCATCCACCCAGGTCAGTGTCACTCGGTGAACCGACGGAACACCAGTGAGCCGTTGGTGCCGCCAAAACCGAACGAGTTTGACACCGCGACATCGATCAGCCTCGGCTTGGCCTCGTGCGGCACGAAGTCCAGATCGCAGCCTTCATCCGGCTCATGGAGATTGATGGTCGGCGGTGCCACCTGATCACGAATGGCCAGGACACTGAAGATCGCCTCAACCGCACCGGCAGCACCCAGCAGATGCCCCACCATGGATTTGGTCGAACTTACCGACAGGTCATAGGCATGGCTGCCGAATACCGACTTGATCGCCGCAACTTCAGCCTTATCACCCGCCGGTGTCGAAGTGCCGTGGGCATTGATGTAGTGCACCTGCTCGGCATCGATCTTCGCGTCCTGAATGGCATTGCGAATACAGCGTGCAGCCCCGGCGCCATCTTCCGGCGGCGAGGTCATGTGGAAGGCATCGGCGCTCATGCCGAAACCAATCAGCTCGGCATAGATCTTCGCACCACGAGCCCGCGCATGTTCCAGCTCTTCCAACACCAGCGAGCCGGCGCCATCGGAGAGAACGAAACCATCCCGGCCCTTGTCCCAGGGACGGCTTGCCGTTGTCGGATCGTCATTGCGCGTGGACAAGGCCCGAGCAGCGGCAAAGCCACCAATCCCCAGCCCGCAGGCAGCCATTTCCGAGCCACCGGCAACCATCACATCCGCTTCACCATAGGCAATGTTCCGCGCGGCCATGCCGATGCAGTGCGTACCGGTGGTGCAGGCCGTGGCAATGGCGTAGTTGGGACCTTGCAATCCCAGATGGATCGAGAGAAAGCCCGACACCATATTGATGATCGAACCCGGTACGAAAAAGGGTGAAATGCGCCGTGGCCCCTGTTCGATCAGGGACTTGCAGCTGTTCTCGATATTAGTCAGGCCGCCAATACCGGACCCCATGGCAACCCCGATGCGTTCGCGATTGGCGTCGGTGATCTCCAACCCGGAATCACGCACTGCCTGGAAACTGGCAGCCAGGCCGTACTGGATAAAGAGATCGAGCTTGCGCGCCTCTTTGGCCGGCAGGTATTGCTCGACGTCGAAATTCTTGATCGATCCACCAAAGCGGGTGGCATAAGCAGAAAGATCCATGTGGTCTATCAGGCCGATGCCACTGCGACCGGCGAGAATCCCCTGCCAGCTGCTTGGCACATCGTTACCCAGTGGCGATAGCATGCCCATCCCGGTGATGACGACGCGTCTACGCGACACAGCAATTCTCCTTACGTTTACTTGTAGCCCGACCTGCTCCGCTGACAATCGCAACGGATGAGAGAGCATCCTTCACAGAGGTCGTTCGCATGGACGCGATCCACTGCATTTAATCTGATTTTCAAACAAAAGCCGCACTACCCGTTCAAAGGCAGTGCGGCTTTACTGACTCGAAGCAGGATTACAACTTACTGCGCGTGCGCGTTGATGTAATCGATGGCTTCTTGAACAGTGGTGATCTTCTCGGCTTGCTCGTCCGGGATCTCGGTCTCGAATTCCTCTTCCAGAGCCATCACCAGCTCAACGGTATCAAGGGAGTCGGCACCCAGGTCTTCGACGAAGGAAGCGCTGTTGGTGACTTCCTCTTCCTTGACGCCAAGTTGCTCGGCAACGATTTTCTTGACGCGTTCTTCGATGGTGCTCATACCTTGTTTTCACTCCTATGGAAAAATCCAGGCAGCTGGTCTGCGCGGTAGTGTATAGAAAGCGTTTTCCGCATTTCAAGCTGAAAGCGGGCAAGCATGAACCTGCTTTCAACCTTCTGTCTATAAACACACCGCAGTTTTATAACGAATCAATCAGCCGTTATGGCTGCATACATGCGTTGGGCGGCGCATCAGCTCATGTACATGCCGCCATTCACCGGAACCGTAGCCCCGGTAACATAGGCAGCACCATCAGAAGCCAGAAAGGCGACGACCTTGGCAATTTCTTCCGCCTGCCCGAGACGACCCAGAGGAATCTGTCCCAGCAGTGCATCACGCTGAGCTTCAGGCAGCTCGCGCGTCATGTCGGTATCAATGAAACCCGGCGCCACGGCATTGACCGTGATACCACGCGAACCCACTTCACGAGCCAGCGCACGACTGAAACCTTCGAGGCCGGCCTTGGCTGCGGCGTAGTTTACCTGTCCCGCGTTGCCCATGGCACCCACTACGGAACCAATGCTGATGATCCGCCCCCAGCGCGCCTTGGTCATGCCGCGCAGAACGCCCTTGGTCAGGCGATAAAGACTGTTGAGATTGGTATTGATCACATCATTCCATTCGTCGTCTTTCATGCGCAGCATCAGGTTGTCGCGCGTGATGCCGGCGTTGTTGACCAGAATGGCGGGTTGACCCAGATGCTGCTGGATGTGCTCAAGAGTAGTGGCGACAGACTCGTCGTTAGTCACGTCCAGCACCAGGCCAGCACCTTCGATACCGTTTTCACGAAGGGTTTCAGCAATGCGCTCAGCCCCGGAAGGAGAGGTCGCAGTGCCAATTACTATGGCACCCTGGCGCCCGAGTTCCAGCGCCACAGCCTGGCCGATACCACGACTGGCGCCTGTCACCAACGCAACCTTGCCTTGCAGATTCATAGTGTTCTCCTTGTTCATGCCAGCGCGCCATGTGTAGCAGCAAAGGCATCAGGGGTGTCGAGATTGTAGGTGTTGATGCCCTTGACGCAACGTTTGTTGAGCCCCGACAGAACCTTGCCCGGACCACATTCGACCAGATCGGTCACGCCACGCTCACCGAGAGCCATAATGGTTTCGACCCAGCGTACCGGGCTGTAGAGCTGAGCCAGCAGATCGCGTTTGAGTGTATCGAGATCCTCGACAATCGCTGCGCTGACATTCTGCACCAGGGCAATCTCGGGAGCTCGCCAGGCGGCTGCGATCAGCGCGTCGGCAAACCGCTCCGCAGCTGGACGCATCAGGTCGCAATGCGACGGCACACTGACCGGCAGCGGCATGGCGCGCTTGGCGCCCCTGGCCTTGCAGGCGTCGATGGCACGCTCGACCGCAGCAGCAGAACCGGCGATCACGACCTGCCCGGGAGCATTGAAATTGACCGCACTGACCACCTCGCCCTGCGCCGCTTCGGCACAGGCAGCCAGCACGTCGGAATCTTCCAGCCCCAGAATCGCCGCCATGCCGCCAGTACCCGCAGGCACCGCCTGCTGCATCAACTGGCCGCGCAGTTCGACCAGCTTCACCGCATCGGCAAACGGCAGGCTGCCGGACGCAACCAGTGCGCTGTACTCGCCAAGGCTGTGGCCGGCAACGAATGCCGGACGTGCGCCACCCTCGGCCAGCCAAAGACGCCATAACGCGATGGAGGCTGCAAGAATGGCCGGCTGAGTCTTGTCGGTCTGGTTCAGTTGTTCTTGCGGCCCTTGCTGGGCAAGCGCCCAAAGGTCATAGCCCAGAGCGGAAGACGCTTCAGCGAAGGTTTCCAGCACCAGTGCCTGGGTGCCGTACTCGGCGAGCATACCCACGGACTGGGAGCCCTGACCCGGAAAGACGAATGCAAGTGATGCGGACATGAAACAGCTCTCTTGTTGTGGTTCGTCAAAAGAATGCGCCATGCCGGCGCCTCAAATTCTCAGTTGGATGGCAAGCCATCGCCTGTGGTCACATCAATGCCGCTGACAAGCGACTGATCGGTCGCAAACAGACGCTCCAGTCGACTGTGTAACTGCTCCGGCAGATTATGCCGAACATCTTCCGCCGCACGCCGGATGGCCGACTGAAAACCTTCCCTGCCAGCACTGCCATGACTTTTCACGACGATGCCCTGCAAGCCCAGAAAGCTCGCACCGTTGTATTGCGCCGGACTCATGTCGGCGCGCAGCTGACGCAACAGCGGCAGCGCAAGCGCGCCCAGCAGGCGCGAAAACAGCGAGCGCTGACACAATGCCTCGACACGCGAGGAAACCAGCTGCGCAAGTCCCTCCGTGGACTTGAGAAGAATATTGCCGACAAAACCATCACAGACGATGACGTCAGCCTCTCCCCGAAAGAGTCCATCACCCTCGATAAAACCGCTGTAGTCGAGGTCAACCGCCTGCTGCAACAAAAGCGCGGCCGCCTTGACCTGCTGATTGCCCTTGATCGCCTCGGTTCCCACGTTCAGCAGTGCCACCCGCGGCCGCTCAACCCCCAGACTCTGCGCCGCAACCGACCCCATCACGCCAAACTGATAGAGCTGCTCGGCACTGCAATCCACGTTGGCGCCCAGATCAAGCAACAGGCAGGAGCCGTCACGAGTCGGTATGGCGGTCGCCATGGCCGGGCGATCGATGCCCGGCAGCGTTTTCAGGACATGCCGAGCAAGCGCCATCAGAGCACCGGTATTGCCGGCACTGACGCAGGCCTGGGCCTGGCCGTCACGCACCAGCTCAAGCGCAACACGCATGGACGATCGAGGCTTGCCACGCAACGCCTGGGTCGGTCGCTCGTCCATCCCGATGACCTCATCAGCCTCGACAATTTTCAGACGTGCAGCATCCACCCGCCCATATCGGGAGACGATTTCTTCAAGGATGGAGGTTTGGCCGACAAGGACCAGGTGCAGCGAGGGCGCTTCAGCCAGACAGTCGAGACTGGCCGGAACAATGCAGTGAGGACCGAAGTCCCCACCCATTGCATCGATCGCGATGATCGGAGCGGACAAGGTTTACTCGTCAGCGCCCTTGTCGATCACCTTGCGACCACGGTAGAAACCTTCCGGGGAAACGTGGTGACGCAGGTGAATTTCACCGGTGCTCTTTTCCACGGACAGGGCGTTCGGCACCAGGGCGTCATGGGAACGACGCATATCGCGGGCGGAACGGGATTTTTTGTTCTGCTGAACAGCCATTGGGATCAACTCCTAAACGTTTGGGTCACGCTTTAACTGCGCCAGTACGCTGAACGGGTTGGACCGCGTTACCTCGTCCTCACTCGGCTCGGACTCATCAGGCCCTGCCGGCGGCTGGCAAATTTCAAGGTCATGGAGTGGAACAATCGGAAGAGCGAGCAAAAGCTCCTCTTCAACCAGCGCCAGCAGATCCAGAGGATCCTCTCCCACTTCCAGCACGTCATAGCCCTTGGGCAGGTTCTGGCCGCTCGAACCTTCACTCACAACGGCATAATCGCATTCGCTGTGAATTGGCAGAACAACCGTCTCCAGACAACGCTGGCAAATCATTGTGACCTCAACGCTCAGTTCACTGTGGATGACCACGGTTCGCTGCTCGTCGCGCCCAAAGTCGAAACTGGCGCGCACCACACCCTTGTCGTCCTCTAGAGGATCGACAAGCCGCTTGAGCTCAGACAACTGCAGCTCGCCCTTGAGGGAGGCCGCTCGGTCAGCGAGCTTGCGCGGGTCAACGTGCGGGGGTATTGGTCCTTTCAACATAAGCGCGGCATTCTAGGGATGCGCCCTACGGCTGTCAAAGGAATTCAGCTTCTGAGAGCAGCCCACCCGACGACAATCCAGCATCTATATATAAGGAACAAACATGCGCCGCCTGCTACTCGCTTCAAGCTCCCCCTATCGACGCGAACTGCTTTCACGCCTGCGCCTGCCGTTCGACTGCTGCGCCCCGCATATCGACGAAACCGCTCATCCCGATGAAGCCCCGGAACAGCTAGTACGCCGGCTTTCGCGCGAAAAAGCCCAGGCGCTGTCCGACAGCCATCCTGATCATCTGATCATTGGCTCCGATCAGGTGGCCGTGCTTGGCGGCAGGATTATCGGCAAACCGTACACCTTCGAGCGCGCGAAAGAGCAGCTGCTGTCATGCAGCGGCAAGCGTCTGGACTTTCTGACCGGCCTGACGCTGCTGGATAGTCGCAATGGAACCGAGCAGGTAGATTGCCTGCGCTTCAGCGTACATTTCCGCGAACTCGACGAGGGGCAGATCGAGCGCTATCTCAGGACCGAGCAACCCTTCGATTGCGCAGGCAGTTTCAAGGCAGAAGGCCTGGGTATCAGCCTGTTCCGCACCACCGAAGGAGAAGATGCCACCAGCCTGATCGGATTGCCGCTGATCCGACTGGTGGACATGCTCAACCATGCAGGAATCGAGGTCCCCTGATAAAAACCGCAACTCAGCGCAGCGCCGGCCCCTGCAACCCCATCCACAGCGCCAGCTGCGCACCCACGCCGGCGCCGAGTTTTTTGGTGAAGCGGTCAAGTGGAGAATCCTTGACGGTGAAATCCACTATCACCTCTTCACCGACCACCTCCCTTGCCACGTATCCGGTACTGCCAAGACCATCGATCAGCCCCAGCTCCAGTGCCTGCTCACCCGACCAGATCAGGCCGGAGAACAGCTCGGGATATGCCTCTACCTGCAGCCGGTCACCACGCCCCTGCTTGACGCTATCAATGAACTGACGATGGGTGGTCGCCAGCACACTCCCCCAGAATTCGGTTTCTTCCTGCTTCTGCGGCTGGAAGGGATCGAGAAACGCCTTGTGCTCGCCGGAGGTGTACACCCGCCGCTCGACACCCAACTTGTCCAGTGCCCCGACAAAACCGAAGGTTGCAGCCGTCACACCGATGGAGCCCACCAGGCTCGACTTGTCGGCATAGATTTCATCCGCAGCACTGGCGATGTAATAAGCGCCCGAAGCGCCTAGGTCGGTAATCACCGCATAGACCTTGATCGCCGGATACTCGCCTCGCAGTCGACGAATTTCATCGTATATATAGCCTGACTGCACTGGACTCCCACCAGGACTGTTGATGCGCAACACCACGGCTCGGGTCCCCGAATCATCAAATGCCGCGCGCAACGCACCGACTATATTGTCGGCACTGGCCTGCTCTTCATCGGCGATCATCCCCCGCACATTGATTACGGCGGTATGGCGGCCGCCGTCCTTCTTGCCGTCACCCAACTGCAGCAGCGGCGAAAAAAGCGCCAGCGCCACGAACAGGTACAAAAAGGTCAAGGACTTGAAGAATATCCCCCAGCGCCTGGCCCTGCGCTGCTCCTGCACGCCTGCCAGCAGCGTCTTCTCCAGCAATTTCCAGCTATTACGCTCTTCCTTACTCCCCTCGACCGGGGCTTTCCATTCATCCGACATATATACCTGCCTCAGTCTTGCCTGCAGCGCGCAGCCACTGGCCGAGCTCCGAAAAGCCATTGATCGCAAAACGTGGTGAACAGGCCTGCAAAACCTCGAAAGGCTGCGCACCGTAGCCGACCGCGACACTATCCACCCCGGCGCGCCTGGCCATTTTCAGATCGAACACCGAATCACCAATCATCAACGCCTGCTCGGGTCTTGCCCCGCAGTGCGCCAGAATCTCCTGAATCATCAAAGGATGAGGCTTGCTGGCTGTTTCATCCGCGCAGCGCGTGACGTCGAAGAAATCCGTCAGCCCCTGACCCGCAAGCACCCGATCCAACCCCTGCCGCCCCTTGCCAGTCGCCACGGCGAGCCGATACCCCTGCTCGCGAAACTGCTGCAGACCTTCGACAACACCGGGATACAGCGCCGCAGGCTCGGCTTCGAGCGCCAGATAGTGCTCGATATAAGCATCCCTGAAAGCCGCCACCCTGAGTTCATCGCCCAGGTCCGGATACAGCGTGGCAATGGCCTCAGGCAAGGCAAGGCCAATGATGCCCTTGATGGCGAGCTCATCGAGCACAGGCAGATCACATACTTTGGCCGCCGCACAGACCGATTCGACGATGCGCCCGATAGAGTCCATCAGGGTTCCGTCCCAATCGAAAATCAGCAGACTGTAATCACTCACCCAGACGCTCCAGCGTGCGCGACCAGAGTTCGTCGACCGGCGCTTCCAGGCTCAGCTCACCCCCTTCGGGCAAAGGCACCCGCAATGCATAGGCATGCAGGAACAGACGTTTGCCGCCCAACTCACGAATCAACCCGGAAAACTCCTCATCGCCATATTTACTGTCACCGGCAATGGCATGCCCGGCATGGCGTGCATGCACGCGGATCTGATGGGTACGCCCGGTAATGGGCTTGGCCTCAACCAACGTGGCAAAATCGCCGAAACGACGCAGCACACGGAACAGCGTCAGCGCCTCCTTGCCCTCATCCGTCACCTCAACCATGCGCTCACCGGAACGCAAGGTGTTTTTCAGCAAGGGCGCATTGACCTGTTTCGTGCCCGTCTCCCAGCGACCGCGCACCAGCGCCATATAACGCTTGTCAACACCGTCGCCACGCAGTGCCTGATGCAGGTGACGGAGCATGCTGCGCTTCTTAGCAATCATCAGCAGACCCGACGTATCGCGATCCAGGCGATGCACCAGCTCCAACTCCTTGGCATCCGGGCGCAGCTGGCGCAGCGCCTCAATGACCCCAAAACTGAGTCCGCTACCGCCATGCACGGCAATGCCGGCCGGCTTGTTGAGCACGATCAGCGCCTTGTCTTCATAAACAATGGCAGCCTCCAGGCGATCGAGCAGCCCTTGAGCAAGCGGCACGATCTCGTCGCGCTCAGCCAGCCGCAAAGGCGGCACACGCACCATGTCGCCAGCCTGAAGTTTGTATTCGGGCTTTATCCGACCTTTATTGACCCGCACCTCACCCTTGCGCAGGATGCGGTAGATCAACGTCTTGGGCACGCCCTTGAGCTGGGTTCGAAGAAAGTTATCGATGCGCTGGCCGGCAAGTTCCGGCGAGACCTCAAGCATTTGCACGCCTGTGGTCTGGAGAGGTGTATTGGTCATTGGCAAATGGTATCAATTTTCATGCAATTGAAGCACTTAAACATTGCTGTTATAGTCCCGTGGCCGCCAAAAGCGGCCAGGTCTGAGGAAGCATGAAATAGCCATCCCTGACCGGAAACGTGTTCGAGGACGTGAGGCCGTCCGACGTACCCTCTCTCAAGTAGCGACGAGGTTGCGAAACAAGCCTTGAAGACATGATGCGTGCCCCCTCTTTTGGGCAATCGCGATAATCGAAAACCCGCTCTCTGGATTCTGCGAGCGGCACCCGATTTTCAACGTATGCGTGTTGGGTCGAGATGCACAGCATCGGATTGCGTAGCAAAGGCTTACACAGACGTTTCATTCCGTCCGCTACCGATGCCTGATTCCTCCTCCCGAACCATTGCTGCTGTTTCGACAGCAAGCAGGAGACGTCGTCGCGACGCCGGCCCAACTGGCCTCACATCGCTGGACACTGGAGTGCCTTACAACCATTCCTGACGCACCTGACACCGACCGCGAGAGTCGTGTGTGCCGAACGCCGTTTCCGGATGCCACGGAAACCGACGGTACTACATGAAAAGAATGCTGATTAACGCAACCCAGCCTGAAGAGTTGCGCGTTGCACTGGTCGATGGCCAGAGACTGTTCGACCTGGATATCGAATCCGGCGCTCGCGAGCAGAAGAAAGCCAACATCTACAAAGGCAAGATCACCCGCGTCGAAGCCAGCCTCGAAGCCGCTTTTGTCGACTTTGGCGCTGACCGCCACGGCTTCCTGCCTCTCAAGGAAATCTCCCGCGAATATTTCTCCAAGGCTCCCGAAGGCCGCGTCAACATCAAGGACGTCCTGAAGGAAGGCCAGGAAGTCATCGTTCAGGTCGAAAAGGAAGAGCGCGGCAACAAGGGCGCCGCCCTGACCACCTTCATCAGCCTGGCTGGCCGCTACCTTGTACTGATGCCTAACAATCCGAGGGCGGGCGGCATTTCGCGCCGCATCGAAGGCGAGGAACGCAACGAGCTGCGCGAAGCCCTGAACGGCATCGACGTCCCGGCCGACATGGGTCTGATCGTGCGCACTGCCGGCCTCGGTCGCTCCAGCGAAGAGCTGCAGTGGGACCTCGATTACCTGGTGCAACTCTGGAGCGCCGTCAAGGAAGCCTCCCAGGACCGCCCTGCTCCATTCCTGATCTATCAGGAATCCAACGTCATCATCCGCGCCATCCGCGACTACCTGCGCCAGGACATCGGCGAAGTACTGATCGACAGCATCGATGCCCAGGAAGAAGCCCTGAGCTTCATCCAGCAGGTGATGCCGCAGTACGCCAGCAAGATCAAGCTGTATGAAGACAGCGTGCCGCTGTTCAATCGCTTCCAGATCGAAAGCCAGATCGAAACCGCCTTCCAGCGTGAAGTGAAACTGCCGTCCGGCGGCTCCATCGTTATCGATCCGACCGAAGCACTGGTGTCCATCGACATCAACTCGGCGCGCGCCACCAAGGGCGGCGATATCGAGGAAACCGCGCTACAGACCAACCTGGAAGCGGCTGAAGAAATCGCCCGCCAGCTGCGCCTGCGCGATATCGGCGGGCTGATCGTCATCGACTTCATCGACATGACCCCGGCGAAGAACCAGCGCGCCGTGGAAGAAAAGGTCCGCGAAGCCCTGGAAGCCGACCGTGCCCGCATCCAGGTTGGTCGCATTTCGCGCTTTGGTCTGCTGGAAATGTCTCGCCAGCGCCTGCGTCCGTCGCTGGGCGAAACCAGTGGCATCGTCTGCCCGCGCTGCAAGGGACAAGGCATCATTCGTGACGTCGAGTCGCTGTCGCTGGCCATCCTGCGCCTGATCGAGGAAGAAGCACTGAAGGACCGCACCGCAGAGATTCGCGCACGCGTACCCTTCCAGGTGGCGGCTTTCCTGCTCAATGAAAAACGCAATGCCATCACCAAGATCGAACTGCGCACCCGCGCGCGCATCTTCATTCTGCCGGACGACCACCTGGAAACGCCGCACTTCGAAGTGCAGCGCCTACGCGACGACAGCCCGGAAATCATGGTCGGTCAGGCCAGCTACGAGATGAGCCCGACAGAAGTCGAAGAAGCACAGCCAGTCAGCTCGACCCGCACCCTGGTGCGCCAGGAAGCAGCGGTCAAGACCGCGCCACAGCGCACGGCTCCAGCCCCCGCAGCCGCCACCCCTTCGCCTGCCGCCGCCCCGGCACCTGCCGCTCCCGCTGCACAGGAACCAAGCCTGTTCAAGGGACTGGTCAAATCCCTGGTCGGCCTTTTTGCCGGCAAGCAGGAAGAACCCGTTGTCGAGGTCGAGAAAAAGCCGGCATCCGGCAATCGCCCACAGCGCAATGATGAGCGTCGCACCGGTCGCCAGCAGAATCGTCGCCGTGACTCTCGCAGCAGCCGTGACGAAGAGCGCAAGCCTCGGGAAGAGCGCGCACCACGTGAAGATCGCCAACCCCGTGAAGAGCGCCAGCCGCGACCACCACGCGAAGAGCGCAAACCACGTGAGCCGCGCGAATCGGTAGAAACCAGCGAAAGCACTTCGCAGCCGCAAGCGCAACCACGTCGCGAACGCACACCACGCGAGGACCGCCAGCCGCGTGAAGAGCGCAAGCGCGAGCTGCGCGCACCGATTGACGAAAACGATCAGTCCGCCACGACCGTGAGCGAAGACATCACCGAGCGCAAGCCGCGCGCACCTCGTGAGGAGCGCAAACCGCGCACGGAACAGGCTCCTCTTGAGGAAGCCGTGCTGCAGGACGAAGAAACCCAGGAAGGCGCTACGGACGAGCAGGACTCGACCGAGAGCAGTGATCGTCCTCGCCGTCGCTCTCGTGGTCAGCGTCGCCGTAGCAACCGCCGCGATCGCCAGCGCGATGCCAATGGCAACGAAATCGACAGCGAAAGCGAGGTCGAAACAGGCGAAGTCAGCGAAAGCAATGCCCCGGTAAAATCCGAGCAGGTAGCCATCGCTGCAACCGCCGCAGCCCTCGTGGCCAACTCCGCCGAGACCGAGCCTGCACCGTCAGTAACTGCGATCGAAGCTGAAACAGCAGCACAGGAAGCACCCGTTACGCCTGTAGAAGTTGAACAGGCCAAACCGGAAGTGGCGACCGAAGCGCCGGCCAACGTAGTTGCAGAAGCAGAACAGGTCGAAGCTGAACCTTCTGCACCAGAGCCGATCGAAAGCACGCCCGTCCCCGCTGCCGAAGAGCCCGTAGCAGTTGTCGCCGAACCGGCTCCGATCGTTGAAGCTCAGCCTGCTGCTCCGGCACCGGTCCTTACGCCTTCGGGCCGCGCGCCCAACGACCCGCGTGAAGTGCGTCGTCGCCGTCGCGAGGAAGAGCGCCTGGCCAAGGAAGCCGCCGAGAGAGCTGCCGCCGAAGCACAGACCGCCGCTGAACAACCTCTGGCCAGCCCGGAAGTCGTTGCCGCCGAGCCTGTCGCTGAGCAAGCACCCACCGAAAAGCCTCTGGAAGCTTCGAGCAACCGCATGGAAGACGCCGCCGAGGAAGCGACTGAGCAACCAGCTGTCGACGCCGTGGTGCCGGCCCCTACAGGCGAAGAGAGAAAAGACAGCGAGTCTGAAAGCGATGAAAATCGCCAACGCTGATACATCGCGCTGACAGGGATGCCCCGGCATCCCGAACAAAACAAACCCCGCCTTAGTGCGGGGTTTTGTTTTTGAGCGCCAGGCAGGCTGCGATGTTCAAATAGCAAGACAGCTCGAAGGTTCCGCTCGGGCTTTACAGGCTTGCGCCGCTCGATCAGCCTTCGATGACGTTCGGCTCGATTTCCAGAACCACCCCGAAGCGTAAGTTGATATCCGTCTGGATACGCCGCGCCAATGCCAGGATCTGCTTACCACTGGCCTGGCCATGGTTGACCAGCACCAGAGCCTGCAGGCCATGCACGCCGGCATCACCTTCGCGAAAGCCTTTCCAGCCGGCCTGCTCAATCAACCAACCGGCGGCAAGCTTGACTTGCCCATTGGCTTGGGGAAAAGCCACCAGATTTGGATGGCACCTGCGCAACTCATCGGCCAGCGACTGTGGCACCAGTGGATTCTTGAAAAAACTGCCGGCATTGCCCAGCACCTGTGGATCAGGCAGCTTTTCACGGCGAATGGCACAGACTGCATCGCTGACATCGCGCGGGGTCGGGTGTTCTACGCCTGCCTGTAGCAACCTTTGCCGCAGGGGGCCGTATTCCAGTTGTAAACGCGGAGCCCGTCGCAATGCGAAACGCACCCGCAGAATGATGAAGCGCCCCGCTTTCTGCTTGAACAGGCTGTCGCGGTAACCGAAGGCACAAGCCGCTGCATCGAATTCGCACAACTCGCCCGTAGTGTGATCGAGCGCGGTCAGCCCGGCGAATACATCGCTTATTTCCACACCATAGGCGCCAACGTTCTGAATCGGTGCCGCACCTACGGTGCCAGGGATCAGGCTCAGATTCTCCAGACCGGCAAGACCCAGCTCAAGGCTATGCAGCACAAATGAATGCCAAGGCTCGCCCGCCTCCGCTTCCAGTACTACGTGATCACCCTCTTCGGAAAGTACGCGAATACCGCGACTGACCAGCCGCACCACCAGTGCCTCTACATCTGAGGTAAAGAGCAGATTGCTGCCGCCGCCAAGCACGCGCAGGGGCAACCCCAGGCGCTGCGCCGCAGCCAGCGCCTCGCGCACCTCCTGATCGTCATGCGCCTGGGCGAAGTAGCGCGCCCGCGCTTCCACGGCAAAGGTGTTGAATGGCTTGAGGGAAAAATCTTTTTCGATGATCAGGCTCACAGACGCGTCCTGATTTCGTTCAGCAACGCTGCGCTGGCCTGCTCAACCAGGTCCAGTACCTGCTCGAAGCCATCATCCCCCCCGTAATAAGGATCCGGTACGGCATCGCAACCCAGACCGTAGCGCCTGAGAAACAGGTCCAATTCGGCCCGGCCATTGACCGGCTGCATCTGCTGCAGGTGTGCCAGATTGTCGTGATCCATCGCCAGGATCAGGTCAAAGTCCTGGAAGTCTTCGGAACAGACCTGCCGCGCCCGCAGCGACGCAAGATCGTAGCCACGACGACTGGCAAACTGACAGCTGCGCTTATCCGGCACCTTGCCCCGATGCCAGTCAGCAGTGCCGGCAGAATCAATATGAATGCGTTTAGTCAGGCCAGCGGCCTGCACCTGATGGCGGAACACAGCTTCGGCGGTGGGTGAACGACAGATATTGCCCAGGCAAACGAACAGCACCTTCACACTCAGGCTCCCAGCAGGCGGCGAACGCGCTGCAGATCTTCAGCAGTGTCCACTCCGGTCGGGGGCGCCTCGATGGCGTCAGCGACATGAATCCGCTGGCCGTGCCAGAGCGCACGCAACTGCTCCAGACACTCGGTGCCTTCCAGCCAACAGGGGCCCCATGCAACAAAGTCGGCCAGAAACCCGGCCCGATAGGCATAGATGCCGATATGCCGGCGATAGGGAACGCCGGATGGTAGTACTGCACGATTCTGGGCGAATTCGTCGCGGGCCCAGGGTAGCGGTGCGCGACTGAAGGTCAGCGCCAACCCGTTGATATCGCTAAGCACCTTCACCACATTGGGGTTGAACAGTGCCTGTGCATCGCTCAGCGGTTCAGCCAGGGTGGCGATGGCCGCTTCCGGATGCGTCGCCAGATTGGCCGCCACCTGGTCGATGAGCGCCGGTGGAATCATGGGTTCATCACCTTGGACATTGACCACAATGGCATCCGCAGCCAACCCCAGCGCTGCGGCAACCTCGGCCAGGCGGTCGGTTCCGGACTCGTGATCGGGCCGGGTCAGCAGCACTTCAGCGCCAAACTCGGCGCAGGCGGCGACAATCCGCGCATCATCGGTCGCCACAACCACTCGCTGCGCCGCACTTTTGCACGCCTGTTCCCAGACGTGACGAATCATTGGCTTACCGGCGATATCCTGCAGGGGTTTGCCCGGCAGGCGACTGGAGGCATAGCGCGCCGGAATGACCACGGTAAACGCTGGTTTCATTTATCGAGTCGCTCGTCCACGTCCAGGGTGCGGGCCTCGCCTTCGAGCATCACCGGAATGCCATCGCGCACCGGGAAGGCCATTGCATCGACCTTGCAGATCAATTCGGACTTGTCGTCGGCCAGCTTCAACGGACCTTTGCACAGCGGGCAGGCGAGAATATCGAGCAGTTTGGTATCCATGGCAGTCCTTGGATGCAGCCGAGCGCACCGGACAGCGCGAGCGGCTCAGGGTGATTGGGGCAGCAAGCGATCCAGCCGGGTATCAAACCAGGTCACGAAGGCCGCTGACGGCTCGGCCTGGACCTGCAGATAACTCCAGCCCGGCAACGCGAATGCCCGGCATTTGACCGCATCCTTCTCGGTCATGATCAGCGGTAGCGCGGGGCTGAAAGTCAGCTGCTCCAGGCTATAGCAGGCATGATCGACGAAGGGGTGCGGAATCGGTCGCCAGTGTAGCGCCTCAAGCGTGGTGAAGAAACGCTGCGGATTGCCGATGCCCGCGACCGCGTGCAGCTGCTGCTCCGGCGGAAAGTGATCCAGTGGCCAGGCGTCGTCACTGACCAGCTCTATCAGCCGCGATGGGCGCAGGGTGAAGCCATAACCTTCAGCGCTGTCGGCCTCGGCACCGTTGAACAGCACCGCATCGACGGACCGCAATCTGTCAGCAGGCTCACGCAACGGACCGGCAGGCAGGCAGCGCCGGTTGCCAAGCCCGCGCACGGCGTCGATCAGCACCAGTTCCAGATCACGGGCGAGCCGGTAATGCTGCAGGCCGTCATCGGACAGCACCAGATCCAGCGGCTCGCTTTCGAGCAGGGTGCGAACGGCGCGCGAACGGTCCGGGTCGATCATCAGCGGGACCCCGGTGCGCTGCACGATCAGCAACGGCTCGTCGCCCACCTCCGCCGCCGAATGTTCGGGCAGCACGCGCCAGGGGTATGAAGGAGGCCGGGCGCCGTAGCCCCGGCTGACCACGCCGACCTTCAGCCCTCGCCGGCGGCAGTGTTCGATCAACCAGAGAATCAGCGGCGTCTTGCCGGTGCCGCCAACCGTGATGTTGCCCACCACGATGACCGGCACCGGCGCTCGATAGCTGCCGGCGCTGCCTGCAAGGAATTTCCTGCGCTTGGCAGTAACTACCCGCCGATACAGCACTTCCAGCGGAGCGAGCAGAGACAGGGCCGGATGCCCCTCATACCAAGCGCGCTGCAGGCGTTCAACAAATGACATCAGGGCTCCGGCTGGACCTCGACCGTGGTGATGCGCAGGTGCGAAAAGCCTAGTTTGCCAGCGGCATCCATGGCCGTGACCACCGCCTGATGCGGCGCCTTACCGTCGGCACTGATGACCATCGGCAGACTGGTGTCGCCCCCCGATTCCTTGCTGAGCGCAGCCATCAAAGTGCCCAGGTCATGTCTGATCAGCGGGTTGCCATTGAGGCTGAAATGGCCCTCGACGTCGATCAGCACTTCCAGTTGCTTGCTTTCGGTTGCCTGCGGCGGCGTGCCGCTGGCGGCTTCCGGCAGATCGACCTGGAGCTGGGTTTCACGGGTAAAAGTGGTGGTGACCACAAAGAACAGCAGCAGAATGAATACCACGTCGATCAGCGGCGCCAGGCCGATATCGACGTTCTCCCGCGCCTTGCGTCTGAACTTCACGCCTTGCCCTCACCGAGATCGACATCGCGGTCGCCCTGCACCACCTCAACCAGCTTGATGGCTTCCTGCTCCATGCCGACCACCAATTCCTCGACGCGACGCGTCAGGAAGCGATGGAAGAACAGTGCCGGAATACCGACCATCAATCCTGCCGCCGTGGTGATCAGCGCCTTGGAGATGCCGGAGGCAAGCAACGAGGCATTGGCCATGCCCGAGCCCATGAAGGCACTGAAGATTTCGATCATGCCGAGCACCGTGCCGAGCAGACCGAGCAGTGGAGCAATGCCGGCGATGGTGCCGAGCGCATTGAGGTAGCGTTCGAGATCATGAACCACCCGCGCTGCGGCTTCCTCGATGCACTCCTTCATGATTTCGCGACCATGTTTCGAGTTGGCCAGCCCCGCCGCCAGAATTTCACCCAGCGGCGAATCGGCGCGCAGTTCCTTGAGCTTCTGGCTGCTGAGTTTCTTGTCCTTGATCCATTTCCATACCTGTCCCAGCAGGTGTGGTGGCGTCACGCGGCTCGGCCGCAGGGTCCACAACCGCTCGGCAACGATGCCTGCCGCCGCGATGGAACACAGAATGATGGGCAGCATGATCCAGCCGCCCGCTTTGACAAGCTCCCACACGAGATGAATCCCCCTCGGAAAAGTGGCGCAACTCTAGCATAGGAGCGGCAGCCCGCCGACGGCCACGGTTCTCATTTTTCCCGCCAGAATCGTCGCTCGCCACGCAAGCCCAGAACCGGTCCGAAGCTGCCAAGACGAATTCTGACGGCACCCAACTCGGCGGTATCGTGAAGCGCCGCGCCCGATGCCTGCAAACGCCGGACTACGTCCGGGTGCGGATGCCCAAAGGCATTGTGCAAACTGCGTGAAACCAACGCGTCATCAGCACCTACAGCCTCGATAAAAGCAGCCGAAGATGAGCTGCGACTGCCGTGATGCGGCAGTAACAACCAGTGCGCTGCGATCTCCACGTCGCTTTCTTGCAACGCTCGCTCGGCGGGCATATCGATATCCCCGGTGAGCAACAGGCGTTCGCCACCGGCCTCGACCAGCAGCACACAGGACGCCTGATTGCCATTACGCGCCCCGGACCACTGCCAGAGCACAAAGCGTACGCCATCCCACTCCCAGCGCTCACCGGAGCGACAGTTTTCGGCCTCCAGCGAGGCCGGCAGTCTTTGTGGCTCACCACTGATAACCCGTGGTGCCGGCATGTGTCGCTGGATCGCCTCGGCGCCACCGGCATGATCGCTGTCGGCGTGACTGAGGATCAGCAGATCCAGCCCCTGCAGGCCAAGCGCCCGCAACGAGGGAAACACCACGCGCTCACCAATATCGAAATCGCCGTAACGCGGCCCCGCATCGTAGAGCAGCGCATGCTCGCGGGTACGCACCAACACCGCCAACCCCTGCCCCACGTCCAGCACCCATACCTCCGCCTGCCCAACCGGCAGCTTCTCTTCCGGAGCAAACAACAGCGGCGCCAGCAACGCCAACCCGAGGGGCCGCAAGGGCACTCCGGCAGGCAGCAGAAGCAACAGCATACCCAGCGCCACCAGCAGCCAGCACCACAGCGGCAATGCAGTCGACAACCAGGCCGGCTGCCAGCCGGCCAGCAGCTCCAATGCTGCAAACAGAGCGGCCAGCGCACCACCTGCCAGCCACAACAACGACTCACCGACCGGAGGCAGCCACAGCAACAGGGTCCCAAGCAGAGACAAGGGCACGATCAGCGCGCTCACCAGCGGCACCGCGAACAGATTGGCCAACGGCCCGCTGATACTCACCGGCAAACCCAGCGCAAGCAGAACCGGCAGCAGACCCAGAGCCATGCCCCACTGAGCGCGCCCCAGTGCCCACCACCAACTCCAGTTACCGAGCCGGCCACGAAAGATCAGAATCAGCAGCGCCACCGCTGCAAACGACAGCCAGAAGCCGGACTGCAGACTCACCAGCGGCTCAATCAGCAGCACGGCGTTAAAGGCCACCAACAACGGCAACCAGACACCCAGATGCCGAAAACGCAAGCGCCAGAGCAACACCAGTGCAACCATCATGCAGGCTCGCTGAACAGGTACCTCGAAGCCTGCCAGCCAGCCGTAGCCAAGCGCACCGAATAGCGCGAGACCACATGCGCAGGGCAGCCAGGGCAGGCGCTCCGGCCACAAACCGCAGCGTGCTAACAGCGCCACCAGGCCATAGAGCAGACCGGCGAGCAGGCCTACATGCTGTCCCGAGATCACCATCAAATGAATGGTTCCGGTGTCCTGCAGCGTTCGCCAGTCGGCAGCGCTCAAACCGCTGGCATCCCCTACCACCAACGCTGCAATACCCCCTGCTCGCCCCTGCGCCTCAACAGCCATGAGACGCTGACGCAGCCGGTCTCTCCAGGCCTGGCTTCCCGTCGCGCCTGCAACTCGCTGGCCGGCCTTGATCGTACCGTTGGCGCCGACCCGGCCCGCCAGCAGCCAGGCTTCATAATCGAATGAATGGGGATTGACCAGGCCTCGTGGTCGTTTCAGCTTGGCTGCCAGTCGCCAGCGTTCCCCGGCCTGCAGCACCGGCCCGCCGTACCAGGCCAGGCGTACTCGCGAAGGCAGGCCGGCATGCCGTGAAGTGATATCCACCAGCTCGAAGCGCACCACACCATTACGCATGTCCGGCAAGCCGACCACCTGCCCTTCCAGCCAGAAGGTGCGACCGTCGAGTTTTGTCGGAAGGCGGTCATCCAGCGCCCACTGGGCACTCAAGCAGGCCCAGCCAAGCCCGAAGAAGAAAAACGATAACGCCCGGCAGCGCGTCGGCAGCAATGCCAGCCCAGCCAGTAACAAGAAAGGCAGCGCCCACATCGGTGGCAGCTGAGGTGGAAAGCGCAGCAGTAGCAGGCCTGCCGCCAGCGCCAGCATCGCTGTACGCATGGTATCTCCCGGAATCCGTTCCAGAGGGGTGAGCACGTCTCGATGTCTCTCGGCGGCCCGCTACGACGGTTTCGACATCCTGTCGAATACGCCAAAGTTTATACCTAATGTCACAAACTCCTGTCAGGACCGGGTCTCGTTTCAGGCATAATCGCGAAGCTTAAGCCCGCCAGAGAAACGCCATGCCGCGTCGTTTTTTCAAACGCTACATGCCGCACCCGGATCGTATAAAGGAGAACAAGTCCCTGCGGTTTCTGGGCGTGCTGATCCATGACCCCAACCTCTGGCACCTCAACCGTCATTCTGTATCCCGCGCCATGGCCATCGGCCTGTTCTGGGCGATGATCCCGATGCCCATGCAGATGCTCACGGCAGCGGCCTGCGCCTTGCCCGCCCGTGCCAACCTGCCGATTGCTGTAGGACTGGTCTGGCTGACCAACCCGCTGACGATGCCAGCGGTGTTCTACTGCAACTACAAGGTAGGGACCTGGCTCATGGATACACCTGCCTCGCCAATGCCCATGGAGTTGAGCCTCGCCTGGGTTCGCCAGATGCTCGACAGTCACTGGCAACCCCTGTATCTCGGCTCTTTCGTGGTTGCCGTGGTGCTGGCCGTGCTGGGCTACGCCGCAACCCAGGCCTACTGGCGATGGTGGGTTGGGCGCAGCTGGCGCAAGCGCCAGCAAGACCGCCGCTGAAGGGACGCCCTTACTCGTAGCGCAGTGCTTCAGCGGGCTGTGTCTGCGCGGCACGCCAGGCAGGATAGAGCGTGGCGAGAAAGCTCAGAGCGAGCGCTGCAAGCGTTACCAGAAGAACATCCTCCAGGCGCAACTCGGACGGCAGGGTACTGATGAAATACACGTCGGAGCTGAAAATATGCTGCCCCGATGCCTTTTCCAGCCAGCCCACCAGCGCGCTGACATTCAATGCACCCAGCACGCCCAGCACAGTCCCGATCAGGGTGCCGGTCAGGCCGATGATGCTGCCCTGCACCATGAAGATCGCCATGATCTGCCGCGGCGTGGCGCCCAGCGTGCGCAGGATCGCGATATCGGCGCGCTTGTCAGCCACCACCATGATAAGAGTCGCAATGATGTTGAATGCTGCCACAGCCACGATCAGCAACAGCAGCAGACCGATCATGGTCTTCTCCATCTTCATCGCACTGAACAGGCTGCCCTGGGTCAGTGACCAGTCCTCGCTCCGGTAACCCTCGCCCAATTGCAGAGCAAGTTCGGCGGCGATTTCCGGCGCCCGGTAAAGATCGGCCAGACGCACCCGTACGCCCTCCACCTGCTCCGGCTGCCAGCGCAGAATACCTGCCGCATCGACGCGATGGATAATCGCCAGACTGCCATCGAGCTCCGCACCCACCTTGAACACACCAACCACGTTCAGGCGCTGCATACGCGGCGTGATACCACCTGGCGTGTCGCTGATCTCGGGCACAATAACCGTCAGTTTGTCACCCAGTTTCAGACCGAAGCGACGCGCTGTCATCAATCCGATGATCACTCCAGCCTCACCCGGCTTCAGGTCTTCGAGGCGGCCCGCAACCATTTTCTCGGCCAGCGTCGAAACCCCGGCTTCGGCCTGGGGATCGATGCCGTTGATTTCCACCGGCTGCATGCTGCCCCTGAAGGAAAGCATGCCTTCGAGTTGGGTAATGGGCGCCGCACCCAGCACAGCCGGATGCGCCACAATGCCGTCTGCAACCGAAGCCCAGTCATCGAGCGGCTGCCCGTCACCCTTGACCACCGCATGGGGCACCATGCCCAGAATCCGCTCGCTCATTTCGCGCTGGAAGCCATTCATCACCGACAGCACCATGATCATTGCCAGCACGCCCAGCGACAGGCCGATCATCGACGTCAGCGATATGAACGAGATGAAATGGTTGCGCCGCTTGGCCCGTGTGTAGCGGCTCCCGATGAAAATGCTTAAGGGTCTGAACATCAGCCAGCCACCAGCCGGCCATCTTCCAGGCGCAGGATGTGATCCATCTGTCCGGCCAGCTGCGGATCGTGCGTCACCACGAGAAAGGCCGTGCGCAACGAGGTGCTCAGCTCCAGCATCAGGTCCTGAATGCCCTGCGCCGTGTGGTGATCAAGATTACCCGTAGGCTCATCGAGCAGCACCAGCGCCGGGCGATTGGCCAGGGCGCGGGCTATCGCCACACGCTGACGCTCGCCGCCGGACAGCTCGGAAGGCTTGTGCGCCAGCCGATGACCAAGACCGACCCGCTGCAGCAGCTCAGTGGCGCGCGCGCGGGCTTCGGGAATCGGCGTCTTGCTGATCAACAGCGGCATGCACACATTTTCCAGCGCGGTGAACTCGGCCAGCAGATGGTGAAATTGATAAACGAAACCGAGCGCGCGATTACGCAGCAGGCCACGGTCTTTTTCGCTCAGTGCCGAAAGCTCCTCACCCGCCAGCCAGACACTGCCCTCGCTGGGCGTATCGAGTCCACCCAACAGATTCAGTAAGGTACTCTTGCCCGAACCGGAGCTACCGACAATGGCCACGCGCTGCCCGGGATACAGCTCCAGTTGCAGGCCAGACAAAACGCTTACCGACTCAGGCCCCTGCTCGTAACATTTGCCCAGATCACGGCAGCTCAGTACTGCAGCATCCAGCGACGACCTCTCTTTCATAACCTGTTCACTCATAACGTAGCGCCTCAGCCGGTTGGGTACGCGCCGCGCGCCACGCCGGATAAAGGGTGGCGAGAAAGCTAAGGACTAGCGCCGCGCCACAGACCTGAATCACATCAGCGGCCATCAGCCGCGACGGCAGATAATCGATGAAATACACATCTGCGCTGAGAAATTTGTGCCCGAGCAGCTGCTCCAGTCCGGCAATCCAGCCGCTCACGTTGAGCGCGGCGAACATCCCGAGCAAGGCGCCCACCAGAGTACCGACCACACCGATGACCGTACCCTGAACCATGAAGATCGCCATGATCTGCCGCGGAGTTGCGCCGAGGGTACGCAGAATCGCGATATCCCCTCGTTTGTCGGTCACCACCATGACCAGCGTCGAGATGATATTGAAGGCCGCCACTGCAACGATCAGCAGTAGCAACAGCCCGATCATGGCCTTCTCCATCCGGATCGCCTGGTAGAGGTTGCCGTGGGTTCGCGTCCAGTCTCGGGAATAGAAATCATCGCCCAGTTGCCTGGCCAGCGAAGCTGCGATGGCCGGTGCTTGGAACAGATCATCGAAGCGCAGCCGCACGCCCTGCACCTGATCGGGCCTCCAGCGATGCAGGCGTGCCATGTCGGTGATGTGGGCCATCGCCACATAGCCATCAATCTCACCGGCGCCGACGTGGAATATGCCCTGCACCGTAAAGCGCTTCATGCGCGGAAACACACCGGCCGGCGTCACCGTCACTTCAGGCGCGACAAAGGTGATCTTGTCACCGATACCGACGCCAAGCTTGGTCGCCGCCCGGTCACCGATGACGATGCCGAACTCGCCAGGCGCAAGGCTCGCCAGCGATCCTTCACGGAAAAACTGGTCGATGATTGATACCTGCGGTTCAACCCGTGGCTCCACGGCGTTGATCAGGATCTTGGTGACCTGACCACGATGCGTCAGCAACCCCTGCATCTGGATAAACGGGGCGGCAGCCACGACCTGCGGATGCTCACTCAGCTGCTGCCCCAGCGTTTGCCAATCGTCGATGGGCAGCGGGCTTTCGACTGTCGCGTGCGGCACCATGCCCAGCACGCGGGTGCGCATTTCGTGATCAAAACCGTTCATCACTGACAGCACAACGATCATCACCAGCACACCGAGTGCAAGCCCGATCATCGAGGTGAAGGAAATGAAGGAGACAAAGAGGCCACGACGCCTGGCGCTGGTATAGCGCGCTCCGATATAAACGGGCAGCGGTCTGAACATAAATCGATGGGTTCGCTTTCGCTGGCGGGAAAATAACAAGCTGAATGACGTTCTCAGGCGGCCTGATACACTCAAACCATTACTGCAGCTCAGGGACCGACATGTCCATAGAAGATACTGAAGATCGCCGCGAATACTATCGTATCGAGGACATGATCGCACTTGAAATCCTCCCGCCCGAAGGGCCCGCCACAATCGCCGGTGAGGATGCGGCCCGCCTGTTCGACCTGCTTGGCGAACTGCATCAAATGGACTTCGAAGCACAATATCTGCTGCGCCAGATCAGCGAGCAGAATCGCACGCTGGCCAACTACCTGAAGGTGCAGAACCGGCGCATCGACCTGCTGGGCCAGGCGCTGGCCCAGGGCTTGCTGAAGGATCTCGGTCCGGTACGGGAAGTGGGCCTTTCCGAAGGCGGAATCAACTTCCTTCATGATCAGCCGCTTGCAGAAGGCTCCAGCTGGAGGCTCAAGATGGTGCTGATGCCCCAGGGACTCGGCATGCTGCTGACGGCATGCGTGGTGAGCTGCCAGGCGCGCGATGACGGGCAGTTTGCAATCGGCACCTCCTTCGAAGCGTTGACTGATGCACAACGGCAACTGCTCGCCCGGCATATCCTGCAGAAACAGGCGACGGAACGACGCCTGGCCCGTGAAAGCCTGCAAGGAACCTGACATGCATCCTCTGCTTTTCCCTTTTCTGCTGTTCGCCCTCAGCCTCCCGGTCCATGCGGAAATCATCCGCATCCCTGTTGGCCAGCAAGGCGCGAGCGATATCGCCATGCCTGACCGCGGGGAATCGAAGGTGCAGGTGCTCGACCGCTTCGGCCTTGCCGACGAAGAGCACCCCGCCGTCGGCAAGCCGCCGATCACGCGCTGGGATTACCGGACGTTTTCCGTCTATTTCGAAGGCAACCGCGTGATCAATAGTGTTCCGCACCATCAGCGTGTCAGCCCCCTGGAAAGAGAAGTGCAACCGTGACCCTGATCTACGGCCATCGCGGCGCAAAGGGTGAAGCCCCGGAAAATACGCTGGTCAGCTTCCAGCAATGCCTCGCTCATGGCGTGCGCCGCTGCGAACTTGACCTGCATTTGTCGAAAGACGGTGAACTGATGGTCATCCACGACCCCACCCTCAAACGCACCACCGGGCGGCGCGGCAAGGTGGTGGAACACGATGCCGCCGATCTGGTGCGCTATGACGCCCGCCACGGCGGGCCGGGCTGGAAGCAACCCAGCCCCATTCCACGGCTGTCGGAGCTATTCGAGAAATGCGATTTCGAGCACTGGCAGCTGGAAGTTAAAAGTGCTTCGCGGGTGCGTGCCGCGCGCACGGTACTGGCGATCAGGGCATTGGCCGAGCGTTACGACCTGCTTGAGCGCATCACCATCACCTCCGGTTCACGGGAAGTGCTGCGCGCGCTTAAACGCCTGACACCGGAAATCGCCTGCGGTCTGGTCGCCGAATACGCCTGGCTTGATCCGTTGAAAGTGGCCAGGCAATACGATTGCCAGTTGCTGGCACTTAAATGGACATTGTGTACCCCCGAGCGCATCGCCAAAGCGCGGGCGCAGGGCCTGCACGTATCGGTCTGGACGGTGAACGACCCGGCACTGATGCGCCGCCTTGCTGACTGCGGGGTCGACAGCCTGATAACCGACTTTCCCGGCTTGGCGGTTGAAACACTGACGAAAAGATAAGGCGGGCAACAGGCAGCTGTCGCTTGTACATCCGCCCTGCCCCTTCGTCGGGTCAATGAAGCCTGACCCGACCTGCAGCAGTTTTACCTGATCAAAATCCCTCCCGATTTGGCCAGCGCCAGTTCCGGGTATCTTCTCCGACCGTCTCAGGCCACCGGTCGGAGCCGCTCAAAAAAGCCGGTTGAGCCCGTCGAATGCAGCGACGCGATAGGCCTCGGCCATGGTCGGATAATTGAAGGTAGTGTTGATGAAGTACTTGATGGTGTTGGCTTCGCCCGGCTGGTTCATGATCGCCTGACCGATGTGCACGATTTCCGAAGCCTGATAGCCGAAGCAGTGAACACCCAGTACCTGCATCGTCTCGCGATGGAACAGTATCTTCAGCATGCCGGTCTTTTCAGATGAGATCTGAGCGCGCGCCATACCCTTGAAGAACGCCTTGCCCACTTCGTAGGGCACCTTGGCCTGGGTCAGTTCGCGCTCGGTCTTGCCGATGGAACTGATCTCGGGAATCGTGTAGATGCCGGTCGGCACATCATCGACGAAACGCCAGCTGTCATTGTTGACGATACTGCCGGCAGCAGAGCGACCCTGGTCGTAGGCAGCACTGGCCAGCGAGGGCCAGCCGATCACGTCACCGGCAGCGTAGATGTTGCCGATATCGGTGCGGTAATACTCATCAACATGAATCTGACCACGGCTGTTGACCTTCAGGCCAATATTCTCCAGGCCCAACCTGTCGGTGTTGCCCGTACGCCCGTTGCACCAGAGGAACGCGTCGGCCTTGATCTTCTTGCCCGACTTCAGGTGCAGGATCACGCCGTTTTCCAGCCCCTCTACGCGCTCGTATTCCTCGTTGTGGCGCACCAGCACATTGTTGTTGCGCAAGTGATAGCTGAGGGCGTCGGAAATCTCGTCATCCAGGAAGCTGAGCAACTGGTCGCGGTTATCAATCAGGTCGACCAATACACCCAAGCCACTGAAGATGGATGCGTATTCGCAACCGATCACCCCTGCGCCGTAAATGATCAGGCGACGTGGCGTGTGGCTCAGGGTCAGGATGGTGTCGCTGTCATACACTCTGGAGTGCGAGAAATCGATATCGGCCGGACGATAGGGGCGCGAGCCCGTGGCGATGATGAACTGTGATGCAACCAACCGCTCGACCATGCCGTTGGCGCTGACCACTTCGACCGATTGTTCATCGGAAAAACTGGCAACACCAAAAAAGATATCGATGCGGTTGCGTGCGTAATAACCGGTACGTGAGGTGACCTGCTTTTCGATGACATCTTCGGCGCTTTTCAGCACATCCGGGAAGGAGAACCAGCGCGGTTCGCCAATCTGGCGGAACAGCGGGTTGTTGTTGTACTGCATGATCTGCCGTACCGAGTGGCGCAGCGCCTTGGACGGGATGGTTCCCAGGTGTGTCGAATTTCCGCCTACTTTCGGTCGGCAATCCACCACGGCCACCTTGCGCCCGGCCTTGACCGCATTCATTGCGGCGCCTTCACCGGCGGGACCTGAACCCAGAACCACCACATCGTAATTGTAGACAGCCATATTCCCCCCTGGACACGCAGCAGGCAGCCCTGCCGCTTTAAACGAGATTCGCTTGATGAAATGACGGGGCCACAGACTGGCGCCTCATCGCCTGCTTCCTGGCGCCAACGGCAACTCAGAGCCGTCACGGGCTAAAAGGCGTATACCGGTCTATGGCCGGCTGGCCCCAATCACGCGACAGCCTCAGCCTTTGCTCGCATCGTATGCGAGATCGCTCCGCTCATCCGTTTCGGCATTGACCTCTTCACACTTCTCGCGACTGCCGCCGCAAATCGAGCACTCCTTCTCGATGCCGAGGTTGGCGATACCGCCGCAGGAACCGGCAATGGGCTTGCGACCCATGATGACACCGATGGACATGCCGAAAACAACCAGCAACATGACAAGAAAAACAGTCAACCAGATCATTGCTCTACTCCCGCACCGAACAGCTCATCGAAGGCTGCAGTGCTTGTACTGACGAATTCCCGCTCTTTATGAACCACAAAGAGCGCTGCGATCCTGTGCTCGGCGGCAAACGCCAAGCCACGCTCCGGGCCCAGCACCATCAAAACGGTAGACAACCCATCTGCGCGCAATGTCGATGGATCGACCACCGTCACGGCTGCCAGAGGATGTTCAATGGGTGCGCCTGTTTGCGGGTCCAGTGTATGCGAGTAGCGCTTGCCGTCGCGCTCGAAATAGTTGCGATAGTCGCCTGAAGTGGAAACACCGTAACCATCCAGCTCTAGCACCTGCTGCGCTATGCGCTCATTGGTCTGCGGTGCCTCGATGGCTATGCGCCAGGGCGCGTCACCCGGCTTGCGACCCCGTGCCTTGAGTTCACCGGTGATCTCCACCAGATAGCTTTCGACACCCAATGCCTCAAGTCGCTGCGCGACCAGATCCACCGCATAACCGGCAGCAATGCTGTTGAAATCGAGCTGAACGGCTGCATCCTTGCACAGCTGCTCGTTCTCGACTCGTAAATGCTGATGACCGACATCCTGCCGAACCCTGGCGATGTCCTCCTGGCTGGGTACCTGTTCCTGGCGCCCTTGCGGGCCAAAGCCCCAGAGATTGAGCAGTGGCTGGATGGTCAGGTCCAGTGCGCCATCGCTTTCCGACGACAATTGCTGCCCGGCAAGAACAAGCTCTCGTGCGGACAGTGGCATATCCATGCATTGCCCGGCAGGCAAAGCATTGAAGGTTGCGATATCCGAATCGGCGCGGTAGGTCGACAGCTGCTGATCGAGCTGTGCAAGAATCGATTCGGTTTCGCCTCGCAGCTGCTCTTTTGCAGCCACGCCACTGCTGGCCACGTACTTCACCGAATAGGTGCTGCCCATGGTCGGACCGCCAAACTCCTCCACCCGATCCTGAAACAGACAGCCCGTCAGGGCTGCCGCCAGAGCGACAGCCATGACAGGCTTCAGCAAGGCGACAACGATGACGGGCTGAAGTAACGCCTGGGCCATGCTAGCCGCCGAAGTCGTCGAGCAGGATGTTCTCCGGCTCGACGCCCAGGTCGGTAAGCAGCTTGATCACCGAGGCGTTCATCATCGGCGGGCCGCACATGTAGAACTCGCAATCTTCCGGGGCCGGATGGTCCTTCAGATAGTTCTCGTACAGCACGTTATGGATGAACCCGGTCGGGCCGTCCCAATTGTCTTCAGGCAGCGGATCGGACAGTGCAAGGTGCCACTTGAAGTTCGGATTCTCGGCCTGCAGTTGATCGTACTCCTCGACGTAGAACGCCTCGCGCATGGAGCGCGCGCCGTACCAGAAGCTCATCTTGCGTGTGGACTTCAGGCGCTTGAGCTGGTCGAAGATGTGCGAGCGCATCGGTGCCATGCCGGCACCACCGCCGATGAAGACCATCTCGTTGTCGGTATCCTTGGCGAAGAACTCGCCGAAGGGTCCGTAAACGGCGATCTTGTCGCCCGGCTTGAGGCTGAACACGTAGGATGACATCTGACCTGGGGGCAGATCGTCGCGACCCGGCGGCGGCGAGGCGATACGGATGTTGAACTTCACCAGACCGCGCTCTTCCGGGTAGTTAGCCATGGAGTAGGCACGAATCACGGTCTCGTCGACCTTCGACACGTACTTCCACTGGTCGAACTTGTCCCAGTCACCGCGGTACTCCTCCTGGATGTCGAAGTCCTTGTAGCGCACCTCGTGGGGTGGGCATTCCAGCTGCACATAGCCGCCCGCGCGGAAGTCGACGTTCTCGCCTTCCGGCAACTTAAGCGTGAGCTCCTTGATGAAGGTCGCGACGTTGGGGTTGGAGAGCACGGTGCACTCCCACTTCTTCACGCCGAAAACTTCTTCCGGAACCTCGATCTTCATGTCCGCCTTGACCGGTGTCTGGCAGGACAGGCGCCAGCCTTCAGCCGCCTCGCGGCGGGTGAACGATGCCTCTTCGGTAGGCAGCATCTCGCCGCCGCCCGATTCGACGATGCACTTGCACTGCGCGCAGGTGCCGCCGCCACCGCAGGCGGATGAAAGGAAGATATTGCTGGAAGCAAGTGTCTGCAGCAGCTTACCGCCAGCGGGTACGGTGATGGTGCGTTCGCCGTTGATCTCGATGCTGACATCACCACTGGATACCAGCTTGGCGCGTGCTGCCAGGATGATCACGACCAGTGCAAGCACGATGGCGGTGAACATGCCGATGGCAAGAAAGATTTCGTAACTCATCTGTTCATCCCGTCCTTATAGCTGTACGCCGGAGAATGACATGAAGCCCAGCGACATCAGGCCGATGGTGATGAAGGTGATGCCCAGCCCCTGCAGTCCGTCTGGTACATCGCTGTACTTCAGCTTCTCGCGAATACCCGCCAGCAACGCAATGGCCAGCGCCCAGGACAAGCCCGAACCGACGCCATAGACAGTACTTTCCGCCAGGTTGTAATCACGCTCCACCATGAACAACGTGCCGCCCATGATGGCGCAGTTAACAGTGATCAGCGGCAGGAACACACCCAGAGCGTTATAGAGGCTCGGTACATACTTATCGAGCGTCATCTCGAGAATCTGCACGATGGCCGCAATCACGCCGATGTAGCTGAGCAACCCGAGGAAGCTCAGATCCACTTCAGGCAGACCAGCCCAGGACAGCGCACCGGCTTTGAGCAGATAGGTGTAGATCAGATTGTTGGCGGGGACGGTAATGGTCTGCACCACGATAACCGCGATACCCAGGCCGATCGCCGTCTCCACCTTCTTCGAGATTGCGATGAAGGTACACATGCCGAGAAAGAACGCCAGGGCCATGTTCTCGATGAACACGGCGCGGACGAACAGGCTGATGTAATGCTCCATTAATAAGCCTCCTTGTTCGAGACCTGAGGCGCCATCTTGAAGGACGGCTTCTCAACCTGATCCTTCTTCCAGGCGCGAATGCCCCAGATGAACAGACCGATGAGGAAGAACGCCGAAGGCGGCAGCAGCATCATGCCGTTAGGCAGGTACCAGCCACCATCATTGACTGCCGGGAAGATGGTATAGCCCATCAGCTTGCCGGCACCGAACAGCTCGCGAATGAAGCCAAGCGCAACCAGCATGGCGCTGTAACCCAGCCCGTTGCCGATCCCGTCAAAGAACGACAGAACGGGCGGGTTCTGCATGGCGAAGGCTTCGGCGCGACCCATGACGATACAGTTGGTAATGATCAGCCCGACGAATACCGACAGCTGCTTGGACAGCGAGTAGGCGAACGCCTTGAGCACCTGGTCAACGAGAATCACCAGCGAGGCGATGATCACCATCTGCACGATCATGCGGATCGAACTGGGTATCTGGCTGCGGATCATCGAAATGAACAGGTTGGAGAAGGCGCAGACCAGCGTCAGCGCCACCGACATCACCAATGCCGTGTTCAGGTTGGAGGTAACCGCCAGGGCCGAGCAGATTCCGAGAATTTGCAGGCCGATGGGGTTGTTGTTGAAGATCGGATCGAACAGAACTTGCTTGATAGTGGGTTGCGACATGCTCATGCCTCCCCTGTGCGCAGATTGGCGATAAAGGTGCCGAAGCCGTTTTCACCCAACCAGAATTGCAGCAGGTTGCTTACACCGTTGGTCGTGAGGGTTGCACCAGCCAGACCGTCGACCTGATGTTGAGCCCTCGGGCTTTGCGGGTCGACGTTACCCTTGACGATCTGTATCGCCAGCTTGTTGCTGTCATCGAACAGCTCCTTGCCTGGCCACAGACCGCGCCACTTCGGATTGTCGACTTCACCACCGAGACCGGGAGTCTCTGCGTGCTGGTAGAAGCCGAAGCCGGCAACGGTATCCAGATCACCCTGCACCGCCATGAAGCCATGAAGCGTGGACCACAAACCGTAGCCGCGAACCGGCAGGATCAGCCTGTCGATTTCACCCTCGCTCTGACCTTCAACGATATAAACGGTGCTGTAACGCTCACGGCGCTTGATCGAGGCAATGTCCTGCTCGCCAGGCAACGCCTGAGACAAGGCCGGGTCCTTCGCCGCTGCCAGCGGATCGAAGGTCTTGGCATCGAACTTGTCGCTGAACTTGCCGGTTTCCAGATCGACCAGGCGGGCCACAATACGCTCATCGAACAGCGCCTTGACCTGATTGCCGGACATGCCCGGCTGGCCCAGCCCGGCGATGGCCAGGATGTTGCGCTGCTTGTCCAGCAGGCGATTCTCATCCTGCACAGGACGCAGCGCCACGGCGGCGCCGGCTACGAAGATTGAGCACACCAGGCAGACCAACAGGGCTACCGTCAGCGTGCGAACGGTGGATTCTTTCTGACTAGACATTACGTGCCAGCCTCCGCTTGATATTGGCCTGAATGACGAAGTGATCGATCAGCGGCGCACACAGGTTGGCGAACAGGATCGCCAGCATCATGCCTTCCGGAAAGGCCGGGTTGACCACACGAATCAGCACAACCATTACACCGATCAGGATGCCGAACACCCACTTGCCGGTATTGGTCATGGAGGCGGACACCGGGTCGGTCGCCATGAAGATCAGACCGAAGGCAAATCCGCCCACCACCAGATGCCAGTACCAGGGCATGGCAAACAGAGGATTGGTGTCGGAGCCGATCAGGTTGAACAGGAAGCTCAGACCGATCATGCCGAGCATCACACCGGAAACGATGCGCCAGGATGCGATCTTGCTACCGATCAGGATTGCGCCGCCGATGAAGATTGCCAGCGTGCTGGTTTCACCAATGGAGCCGTGCACGGTGCCGATGAAAGCGTCCATCCAGGTGATGCCGTTGCCGATCACGTTTTCGATGCCGCCCACGAAACCAAGGCTCAGCGCGGTCGCACCGGAGAAACCATCCACGGCTGTCCACACTGCATCGCCGGACATCTGCGCCGGATAGGCGAAGAACAGGAAGGCACGCGCGGTGAGCGCCGGGTTGAGGAAGTTCTTGCCGGTACCACCGAAGATTTCCTTGCCGATTACCACACCGAAGCTGATACCCAACGCAACCTGCCACAGCGGGATGGTGGGCGGCAGGATCAGTGCAAACAGCACGGAGGTGACGAAGAAGCCCTCGTTGACCTCATGCTTGCGGATCGAAGCGAACAATACTTCCCAGAAACCGCCGGCAATGAAGGCCACCGCGTAGATCGGCAGGAAGTAGGCTGCACCCTGGATGAAGTTGTCCCAGAGGCTGTTCGGATCGAATCCGGCCAGCATGCCGATCAGACCGAAGCGCCAGCCATCCTGCGCCGCCAGTAGCTCGGGGCTCTGCGCGAAGATCAGGTTGGCCTGGTAGCCGGTGTTCCACATACCGAAGAACATCGCCGGAAAGGTACACAGCCAGACGGTGATCATCATGCGCTTGAGGTCGATGCCGTCGCGCACGTGAGCGGTGGTCTTGGTGACGCTACCGGGACGATAGAGGAACGTGTCTGCGGCTTCGTACAGTGCATACCACTTCTCGTACTTGCCGCCCTTTTCAAAATGATGCTCGATCTTGTCGAGGAATGCGCGAATGCCCATGCCTTACCCCTCCTTCTCGATGCGAGTCAAATTGTCCCGCAGGATCGGGCCGTATTCATATTTGCCGGCACAGACATAGCTGCACAGTGCCAGATCTTCCTCATCGAGCTCCAGGCAACCGAGCTTCTGCGCCACTTCGGTGTCGCCAACAATCAGCGCACGCAGCAACTGGGTCGGCAAAACGTCCAGCGGCATGATCTCTTCGTAGTTGCCCACCGGAACCATGGCGCGCGGGCTGCCATTGGTAGAGGTGGAAAACGCGAACTTCTTGCCCGCCATCAGCTTGGAGATATAGATATTGAGGATCGAATGCTTCTCGACGCCCGGGCGCATGTAATGGAGCATTTCGCGCTCCTTGCCCTCGCGCAGGCAGGACACCTGAACGTGGTAACGACCGAGATAGGCAAAAGCACCATGCGCGGTACGGCCTCCCAGCACCGAGCCGGAGATCACGCGATTGGCGCCAGGCTGCAGCTCACCGGCACTCAGCTCGTCCAGGTTGGCTCCCAGTCGAGTGCGCAACAGACGCGGACTCTCAACCACCGGACCGGCCAGCGATACGACGCGTTCAACCGAGATACGCCCGGTCGTGAACAGCTTGCCGATGGCGATCACGTCCTGATAACCGATGCTCCAGACACTCTTGCTGGCACTCACCGGATCGAGGAAATGGATGTGGGTACCAGTCAGGCCTGCAGGGTGCGGACCGGCGAAGGCTTCAGCCTGTACCTTGGCCAGGCTCTCTCCAGGCAGCGTGCTTTCCGGCGCCTTGCACAGGAATACCCTGGCCAGATTGCCGAGCACCTTGAGTCCCGCCTCGAAATCACTCGCCTGCTCACCGATGATCACAGCCGGATCGGCTGCCAGTGGATGGGTATCGATAGCGGTAACGAAAATCGAGTTGGGTGTTGCGTCTACCGCCGGCACCTTGCTGTACGGGCGGGTGCGCAGGGCTGTCCAGAGACCGGACTGCTGCAGGTTTTCACGCACCTGGGCGTCGCTCAGTGTCTCCAGCTCCGCATCGGCATACTGGCTGAACGTCAACTCATCCGCGCCGTCAAGGTCGATGACCACCGACTGCAACACACGCTTTTCACCGCGGTGGATGGCGCTGACCACACCCGCACCCGGTGCCGTGAAATGAACCCCCGGAGATTTCTTGTCGGAAAAGAGGATCTGCCCCAGCTTCACGCGATCACCGACCTGAACCTCCATGGTCGGTTTCATGCCTGGGTAATCAAACCCTATTACGGCGACGCTTCGCACGGGCCTTGCGGCCTCGATACGCTGCGCCGGCGCACCTGTAATGGGCAAATCAAGCCCACGTTTTATATTGATCATCGGCCCGCCTAACCACTGATTTTCAGAACTTGGGAACCCCGACGACTAGCGAAAAGTCCAATTGCTGAACACGCGCCAATAGGATCACTGGCGCGACGCTATGTCGCGGAATGTAGAAATCCGCCCGATTATAAGGGTCGCCAGCCTTAACTGGCCACCCAAGTACTTTCAATTTTTGACTGGCGACAAGCGCATCCTGCCAAATAGGCAACTGAGGGTCGGCGCTACACAGCAAACCCGGCCAGTTACAGCTTGCAGCACCCTCAGCGCAACCCTTCCCCACTCCGCCACAAATACCCTGAGAGGGTCCTGCCATGCCCTTCAACGCGACCTACGCCATCGATACCCCCACACGCACCGAAGTGGATGCACTGGCGGGTTTCACGCTAGTGGAATTCGGAACAGCCTGGTGCGGTCATTGCCAGGCAGTGCAACCCCACCTTGCCGCTGCGATGAACGAACAGGAGATCCGCCACCTGAAGATTGAGGATGGTCCAGGCCGCCCACTGGGTCGCTCGTTCCGGGTCAAACTCTGGCCGACACTGATTTTGCTGCACCAGGGCGAAGAGCTGGCACGGCTGGTTCGCCCGACAAATGCGCAGGCCATCCGCGAAGCACTCCGTCTTGCATCCAGCAGCGACAGCGATGACATGGCATAATCAGCCCCCTGTATGACCAACCGAAATCCATTTATGCCTCACGAAAACCAAGGCCTACGCCTGTACGGCATCAAGGCGTGCGACACGATGAAGAAGGCCCGCACCTGGCTCGACCAGCAGGGTCTGGATTACCACTTCCATGATTACAAGAGCGCCGGCATCGATCTCGCGCATCTGCAGGCGTGGTGCGAGGAGCACGGCTGGCAAACCCTTCTCAATCGTGCCGGCACCACGTTTCGCAAGCTTGACGATGAGCAGAAGAACGGCCTCGACCAGGCCAAGGCCATTGAACTGATGCTCGCGCAGCCTTCGATGATCAAGCGTCCGGTGCTCGATATCGGCGACAGAACGCTGGTTGGCTTCAAGCCCGATCTCTACGCTGCCGCGCTGGCCGGAAACAACTGAGCGCGCGACGCAAGCGACCCGACAAAAAAGGATTTCTCATGAACAACACGCTTTTCAGCCTCGCCTTCGGCGTCGGCACTCAAAACCGCCAGGGCAGTTGGCTCGAAGTTTTCTATGCGCAGCCGCTGCTGCAACCCGCCCCGGAACTGATCGCGGCCATCGCGCCTGTACTGGGTTACGAGGGCGGCAACCAGGCCATTGCCATCAGCATCTCTCAGGCTGCCGAACTGGCCGATGCAATCAAGCCGCAGGATGCCGCCCAGCATGCGCTGCTGACTCGCCTTGCCGAGAGCCAGCGCCCGCTGGTGGTCACGCTGCTGGAAAGCGATGCCGCGCCGACAACCACACCCGAGGCCTACCTTAAGCTTCAGCTGCTGTCTCACCGCCTGGCCAGACCGCATCAGCTGAATCTGTCTGGCATCTTTGCCCTGCTGCCCAATGTCGCCTGGACCAACCAGGGAGCCGTGGACCTAGGTGAACTGGCCGAGCGCCAGCTCGAAGCACGCCTCAAGGGCTACCTGCTGGAAGTGACCTCCGTCGACAAATTCCCCAAGATGACCGATTACGTGGTTCCAACCGGGGTTCGCATCGCCGATAGCGCACGCATCCGTCTGGGCGCCTACATCGGTGAAGGCACCACGGTCATGCATGAAGGTTTCGTCAATTTCAATGCCGGCACCGAAGGTCCCGGCATGATCGAAGGACGCGTTTCGGCAGGCGTCTTCGTCGGCAAGGGCTCGGACCTCGGTGGCGGCTGTTCCACCATGGGCACCCTGTCCGGTGGCGGCAACATCGTCATCTCCGTGGGCGAAGGCTGCCTGATCGGCGCCAATGCCGGGATCGGTATTCCCCTCGGTGACCGCAATACTGTGGAGTCGGGCCTGTACATCACCGCCGGCACCAAGGTGAACCTGCTCGATGAACAGGGCGAGCTGGTCAAGGTGATCAAGGCACGCGAACTGGCCGGCCAGAACGACCTGCTGTTCCGTCGCAACTCCCTGAGCGGCGCCGTGGAATGCAAAACCCACAAATCCGCCATCGAGTTGAACGAAGCGCTGCACGCGCACAACTGACAGAGGAGTAGCCAAGCTGCGAGCGCCATGCTGCAGGCGGCCTGGAAAGGACGGCCTGCAGTTCACTTGCAGCTGGAAGCTTGCAGCTTATGGCTCTGATTTCCCCCTGGCGTTCCGACTTCCCCGCCCTGGCCATTCTCGAAGCCCAGGGACAAACTTATCTTGATAGCGCTGCCACCTCGCAGAAACCCCAAGCACTGATTGACGCGCTGACCGGCTACTACACCAGCGGCACCGCCAACGTGCATCGCGCCCAGCACCAGGCCGCCGAGCGGACGACGCGGGCCTTCGAGAAGGCGCGGGTCAAGGTGGCGCACTGGCTGAACGCCCGCAGCCCCACCGAAATCGTCTTTACGCACGGCGCGACCGAGGCGCTGAACCTGCTGGCCTACGGACTGGAACACCTGCTGCAGCCGGATGATGAAATAGTCGTCAGCGCACTCGAACACCACGCCAACCTGCTGCCCTGGCAACAGCTGGCCAGGCGGCGTGGCGCCAGACTGGTGGTATTGCCACTGGACGCGGATGGCCTGATCGATCTGCACAGCGCTACAGAATTGATCGGCCCGCGCACACGCCTGCTCGCCGTCAGCCAGCTGTCCAACGTCCTGGGCGCCTGGCAACCCCTGGCGCAGCTGTTGCCGCTGGCCAAGACCCAGGGCGCACTGACTATCGTCGACGGCGCCCAGGGCGTGGTGCACGGTCGCCATGACATGCAGGCACTGGCCTGTGACTTCTATGTATTCTCCAGCCACAAGCTTTATGGACCCGAGGGGGTCGGCGCACTGTATGGCCGCGGCGAATCCCTGCTCAAGCTCGACCACTGGCAGTACGGCGGCGAAATGGTCCGGGTAGCGGACTTCCAGAGCGCCGAATTCCACGCCGCGCCACTGGGTTTCGAGGCCGGGACCCCACCCATCGGCGCCGTGATCGGCCTTGGCGCGACCCTGGATTACCTGTCGAGGCTGGACGCCACAAGCGTAGCCGCTCATGAGCATAAACTTCACGAACAGCTGCTGACCGGCTTGGTTGCCCGTCCCGGCGTACAGCTTCTGGGCCAACCCCAGACGGCGCTGGCCAGCTTTACCGTCAACGGCATTCATCATGGCGATCTGGCGCATCTGCTGACCGAACAGGGCATCGCCGTGCGTAGCGGAAGCCACTGTGCACAGCCGCTGATGAAGACCCTGGGTATCGAGGGGGCCATTCGCGTATCGCTCGGCCTGTACAACGACGGTGACGACTTGCAGCGCTTCTTTACCGCACTGGATCGTGCTCTGGAGCTGCTGCTGTGAACAACCTGCCGGCTGCCGCGCACGACGCCCTGGAGGAATTCCAGCAGGCCGACAGCTGGGAGCAACGCGCACGCCTGCTGATGCAATGGGGCGACCGGCTGGAGCCGGTCGATATAAGCGAGCGCAACGAAACCACTCTGGTAAGCGGCTGCGAAAGCCGGGTATGGCTGATCGGTGACAGGCAGAATAACCATTGGCATTTCCGCGCCACCAGCGAAGCACGCCTGCTGCGCGGGCTGCTTGCCGTTCTGCTCGCGCGCGTCAACGGGATCGACAGTAACCAGTTGCAGCAGCTCGAAGTCGCACACTGGTTCGAGCAACTCGGCCTGTCCAGACACCTGTCGCCTTCACGCAGCAACGGCATGAACGCGGTGCTGGAACGCATACGCCGCATCAGCCGACAAATCGATTAACACACCGGATAGCCAGAGACCGCCGCCTGGATTAGCCGAAGGTGTAGATCACCCCATGAGCTTGAGCGCAGTCTTGGCTACCAGTTCGCCCTGATAGCGCGCGATGGTCAGCTCCTTGGCAGAGGGCTGACGCGTACCATCGCCACCGGCGATGGTCGAGGCGCCATAGGGCGTGCCTCCGTTGGTTTCGGAAATATCGAAGAACTCCCCAATACCGTAGCCGGTCGGCACGATGATCATCCCGTGGTGAGCCAAAGTGGTCCAGGTTGAGGTAATGGTCATCTCCTGGCCGCCACCGGTACCGGTCGAGGTGAACACGCTGGCAACCTTACCGTGCAGCGACCCTTTGGCCCAGAGCCCGCCGGTCTGGTCAAGGAAGTTGCGCATCTGCCCGGACATGTTGCCGAAGCGCGTAGGCGTACCGAAGATAATGGCGTCGTATTCAGGCAGTTCACTCGGCCTGGCAACCGGCGCGGCCTGATCGGTCTTGCCGCCGGCATTCTTGAAGGCCTCGTCGGGCATGGTTTCCGGCACCCGCTTGATGGTCACTTCGGCACCCTGGACACTGCGCGCGCCTTCGGCAATGGCGTTGGCCATGGTTTCGATATGGCCATACATGGAATGGTAGAGCACGAGAATCTTCGCCATTTTTTCTTCCTCTTTGATCAGTTCAGGTTCAATTGTCGGTCCGCTCATCGCGCATCCACCAGCACCACTTCGCTGTCTTCCAGCGCTTTGACGCTCAGCAGTGCCTCATCACGCACCGCCACGCCGTCACCTCTGGCAGCAATGACATCGCCGACTTCAATCCGCCCACTGGCAGCTACCAGATAGACCTTTCTGCCAGCAGCAATCGCATATTCGGCAACCTGACCCGCGGAAAGTGTCGCAGCCACCAAACGCGCATCTGCACGGATCGGCAAGACATCGGCGTCACCTTCGATGCCACTGGCCAGGGTGACAAAGGCGCCGGAGCGCTCGCCACGCGGGAAGGGCCGGGTACCCCAACTCGGCGGCAACCCGCTTCGATCAGGGTAGATCCATATCTGGAAGAGTTCGCAGGTTTCGTCTTCCTGATTGAACTCACTGTGGGCAATGCCGGTGCCGGCGCTCATCACTTGCACGTCGCCTGCCACAGTACGGCCACGGTTGCCGAGACTGTCCTCATGGCTGATGGCACCCTTGCGCACATAGGTGATGATTTCCATGTCGCGATGCGGGTGGGCAGGAAAACCCGAATGGGGTGCGATGCAGTCGTCATTCCACACGCGCAACCGGCCCCAGTGCATGCGCAGCGGATCGTGGTAGTCGGCGAAGGAAAAATGGTAACGGGTATCGAGCCAGCCGTGATTTGAATGGCCCAGCTCGGCACGGGGACGTAAGTCGATCATCGATTGCAGCCTCGTTCGCGTGATGCAGGCCCTTTTTTCAAAAGGGGCCTGACCTGTGATGGAAACCATCTTCTATCGAACGAGAGGCACTATGGATGCATTTTATTGCAGCAATATATCGATTAACCCGATGTATTGAAGGCGACGCCCGGCATCACCCAAGCGTCAGCGGCAGGAACAAGGCAATCAGAATGCCCAGCAGGCTCATGCCCAGCGCCGCGAACGCACCGCACTCGTCGCCCTCCTCCAGTGCGCGCGCCGTACCGATGGCATGGGCGTTGATGCCGTAGCTCAGGCCGCGCGCAGCTGGATGATTGACGCCCGCCCAGCCCAGCATCAGTGGCCCCAGCGCCGTTCCAATGACACCGGTGAGCATCACGAAAACCGCCGCCAGCGAGGCAACACCGCCAATCTGCTCGGCTGCCAGCATGGCTATCGGCATGGTTGCCGCCTTGGGCGCCAGGCTCATCAGCACCGCCATATCGGCACCCATGAAACCGGAAATTAGCAACGTCAGCCCCACGCAGAGCACGCCGCCGACGCACAGGGTGATCACGATCGGCCAGAACAGTTGCCGGATACGACGCAGATGGCGGTACAAGGGAATCGCCAGTGCCACAGTGGCAGGGCCGACCAGGATGGCGATCATCGAAGCGCCCTCGCGATAGGTCTGGTAGTCCAGGCCGCTCAGATACAGCACCGACACCACCAGCAGCATCCCGATCATCACCGGTTGCAGCACCAACCAGCCACTGCGCCGGTACAGCGCCAGCGCCAGCTGGAAGGCAACCAGCGTCAGGCCCGCCGAGAACAGCGGATGCTCCAGCGTCAGCCGCCAGACCGTAGCCAGGTCGAAGGTGCTCATGCCTGATCCTCCTGCTTACGCTCCATGCGACGGATCAGCGCCTGCATCAGCCAGCCGCAGAACGGCACGGTGATGACCAGCGACAGCACCAGGCCAACAGCAATGGCCGGCAAATCGGCCAGCAGCGCGTCACTGCTGGTGATGATGCCCGCCGCAGGAACAATCAGTAGCAGCGGCAGGTATTGCAACAGCAACGCAGTGGTCTTCTCCAGCGACTCGGGAATGCTCCGACGCACCAGCAGGGCAACAAACAGCAGCACCATGCCGATGATGGGACCGGGCAGCGCCGGTAACAGCAGAAGGTTTATGACACTGCCAAGCAACTGCAGCAGGATCAGCCAGGTCAGGCCTTTGAGAATCATGTCGATGTTCCTTGGACGTCAGGCAGAACGGAGAAGAGTCGGCAACCTTTGCCGAAAAGGCGGCTGCGAATCGCACAGCGCGACATCTTCGCATAGCGAAACGCCGGACTATCGCCCGACGCGCCCTGGTTAAACAGGTGCAGATGCAGTCTAAAAATACGGATCAGTTGCAACTTCCACACAAGCCGTTGACGCAGATCAGGATAGATAACACAGGTTTCTGAAAGCGCTTTCAGAATCCATCTGATCCGCATTTTTCATAAACAGCTGAGCCTGTTACACAAGCATCACTCCATTGATCATTCACCCCGTCTGAAAGTCTGATGGGGTGACGCAATGAGCGAACGAATTACTGCCAGGATCATCGACAGTGTTGATCCGGCCAAGCCCATACGGCTGACACCTGCCCAGGCTGGCGGGCCGATTCATACCCGCAGCTTCAACGGGCTGTTTCGCAATCTGCGACTGTTTGGCACAGGTCTTTTGTTTCTGCTCTATTTCGGTACGGTCTGGCTGGACTGGAACGGACGGCAAGCGGTGCTCTGGGACATTGGAAAACAGCAGTTCCATATTTTCGGCGCGACATTCTGGCCACAGGATTTCATGTTGCTCTCGGCGCTGCTGATCATCGCTGCCTTCGGCCTGTTCTTCATCACCGTACTGGCAGGTCGCGTCTGGTGTGGCTATGCCTGTCCACAAAGCACCTGGACCTGGATTTTCATGTGGGCCGAAAAGGTTACCGAAGGTGATCGTAGCCAGCGGATCAAGCTGGACGCCGCATCCTGGTCGGTCGAAAAGACTGCACGCCGCGCAGCCAAGCACGTGCTCTGGCTCGCGGTAAGCCTGGCCACTGCCCTGACCTTTGTCGGCTACTTCACACCCGTCCGGGAGCTGGTGCAGGACATGCTCACGCTGGAGTTGGGTCTGACGGCCGGCTTCTGGCTGTTTTTCTTCACCGCCGCCACCTACCTCAACGCCGGCTGGCTACGTGAACAGGTCTGCCTGCACATGTGCCCCTATTCGCGCTTTCAGAGCGTGATGTTCGATGCCGATACGCTGGTGGTTTCCTACGACACAGCCCGGGGCGAACAGCGCGGCGCACGCCGCAAGGACAGCGATCGGCAGGCGCAAGGTCTGGGTGACTGCATCGATTGCACGTTGTGCGTGCAGGTCTGCCCCACCGGCATCGACATCCGTGACGGCCTGCAGCTCGACTGCATTAGCTGCGGCGCCTGCATCGATGCCTGCAATGACGTCATGGACAAGATGAACTATCCGCGGGGTCTGCTGCGCTATACCTCCGAACGCGCCCTGCAAGGCGGCAGAACCCGCCTGCTGCGCCCACGCCTGATCGGTTACGCGGCGGCGCTGCTGCTGATGTTCGGCGCCTTCGGCTGGGCATTGGACGAACGGCCCCTGCTCTCGCTGGATGTCACCAAGGACCGCACCCTGTACCGCGAGAACAGTCAGGGCCAGATCGAGAACATGTACAGCCTCAAGATCATCAACAAGACCCAGCAGCATCGTGAGTATGGCGTGTCGCTTGGCGAAGGCCCGTTCATGCTGCATGGCCGACGTGAAGTCAGCCTGGCGCCGGGAGAAATCATCAACCTGCCGCTGAGCGTAGCGCTGATCGATAGCGAAAAGTCCCGGGGGCTGAGTCACGCCCTGCAGTTCGAGGTGCGCGATCTGGACGATCCGGTCAGCATGGTGCGCGCCGGCAGTACGTTTATCGCGCCGACCAACCGCTGATAAGCATGGGCCAATCCAGCCTGCTGAAGTATCGTCCTCCGGCAATGCCGCATCGAGTCCGGACACGATGAAACGCTACGAGAAATTTGCTGATGAAATTGCCGAACTGATTCGCACCGGCGTGCTGGTGCCGGGGGAAAAGGTACCCTCGGTCCGCCACGCCAGCCGCACCTACGGCGTCAGTCCGTCCACCGTCTTCCAGGCGTATTACCTGCTGGAAGACCGCGGACTGATCCAGGCACGGGCACGCTCGGGGTATTTTGTCCGCGAGCATGCCAAGCGTCCGTTGCATGAGCCGGATATCAGTCTGCGCCCTGCCGAAACCACCGAAGTTGGCGTCAGCGAACTGGTGTTCTCGGTACTCGGCTCGTTACGTAACCCCGATACCGTGCCCTTCGGTTCAGCCTTTCCCAGCGCCGACCTGTTTCCACTGCAGCGCCTTGCCCGTTCGATGGCGCAAAGCGTGCGCGACATGCCGACGCGTGAAGTGATCAGCGAGATGACCACCGGCAATCCGGACCTGCTGCGACAGATTGCCCTGCGCTACATGGTCGGTGGCGTGAAGCTGCCGATGGAAGAGCTGGTGATTACCACTGGCGCCATGGAGGCGCTGAACCTCTGTCTGCAGGTAGTCACCGAGCCGGGCGACCTCGTCGCCATCGAGGCGCCGGCCTTCTATGCGACGCTACAGGTGCTGGAGCGCCTCAAGCTCAAAGCGGTGGAGATCCCGGTCCATCCACGGGAAGGCATTGATCTGGAGGTGCTCGCCGGTAGCCTCTCAAGCTTGCCAATCAAGGCCTGCTGGTTCATGAGCAGCCTGCAGAACCCGCTGGGCGCCAGCATGGGCGAAGAGAAAAAGCGACAACTCTACGATCTGCTGCACCTCCATCAGGTGCCGCTGATCGAGGATGATGTCTATGCCGAGCTGTATTTCACCCGCGAACCGCCAAAACCCGTCAAGAGCCAGGATCGCGACGGGCTGGTGATGCACTGCGGGTCCTTTTCCAAGAGCCTGGCGCCGGGCTATCGGGTCGGCTGGGTCGCGGGTGGGCGCTATGCCGAGCAAATCAGTCGACTCAAGCTGATGACCACCATTTCCCCTTCGATCCCGGCGCAGGCGGCCATTGCCGACTATCTGCAACATGGCGGCTACGACCGCCATTTGCGCAAGCTACGCCATGCCCTGGAGATGCAGCAGGGCGCCATGCTGGCCTCTGCAGCGCGCCACTTTCCGGCCAGTACGCGGGTCACACGACCCAGCGGTGGCTACTTTCTCTGGTTCGAGTTCCCTGAGCAGGTGGACTCGCTGCAACTGCTGCAGCTGGCCCTTGCCCAGGGCATCAGCCTGGCTCCCGGTCCGATCTTCTCTGCGACGCAGCGCTTTCGCAATTGCGCACGACTGAACCACGGCCATCCCTGGGACGCGCGCAGCGAAAAGGCCATGGAGCTGCTCGGGCGGATGCTCAAGGCGTTCTGAACGAAACCACAGGGCCGAACGCATTCGGCCCTGCATTCAAGGTTTGGTCAGCACAGTGCCGGCGGTCAGGGTGGGGGCAACGGGCTCCGCCGGCGGCTGACATACCCGGGTTGCGCTCTGCAGGTAAGGCTGCAGGATGGGTACCATGCCCTTGAGCACTTGCACCGGCAGGGCCGAGGTGAAGCGAAAGCTGTCCGCGCGACGCCCTGGCACATAGGCCGTCAGGGTGCCGAAGTGGTTCGGCCCGAGAAAGAACACGAAGGTGGCGGTGCGATTCAGCGCCAAAGAGCTGATCAGGCGGCCATCACTGGCGACGGTCTGAATGCGGTTGTCGCCCGTACCGGTCTTGCCGCCCACGCGCAGAGGCTCGCCATCGGCCTGCAGGAAACTGCCACGCAGGCGACGGCCAGTGCCCTCCTCGACCACACTGTGCAGCGCCGCACGCAAGGCCGCCGCCACTTCGCTCGGCAGCACCCGCTCGCCAGCTTCCGAGCTGATACCCAGGCGCGTCTCGTAGGGGGTATCGCCGGCGAAATGCAGGCTGTCGATCCGTACACTCGGCAGCCGCACCCCGTCGTTGACGATGATGCCCATCAGCTCCGCCAGTGCAGCCGGGCGATCACCGGAGCTGCCCAGCGCCGTGGCCAGCGAAGGTACCAGATGCTCGAAGGGATAGCCCAGGCGCTGCCAGCGACGATGGATGTCGGTGAAGGCTTCCACTTCAAGCATGATCCGGATGCGGCTGTCGCGGGCACTCTTGTGACGGCTGCGGAACAACCAGCCATAAACCTCCTGCCGCTCGCTGGCACTGGCCGCGATGGCCTCGCTGATGCCAGCCTCGGGATACCTGATCAGATAACCGAGCAGCCACAGATCCAGCGGATGGACGCGGGCGATATAGCCCTGATCCGGCAGGCTGTAAGCGCCGGGGCCATAGCGGTCATACAGCAGTGCGAGCGCCGTATCGCCCAGCGCGGCATCCGGCAGGCGCGCCGTGAGGAAACGGTCGAAGGTAGCCCGGTCGGCATCCGGCATTAGATAGCGATGGACGGCAGCCAGGCGAGATGCGGTAGGCCGCATGCCATCGAGGAATACTTCGATGCGCTCATCGGCACTCTTGCCCCGGTATTTTTTCCAGAACCGCAGCAGGAACACGGAGCCCTCGCGATCGGCGAAACGCTGCAGATATTCACTGCGCTGCGGGTTGTCATCACTCTTCAACAACTCGACGCCGTTGGCCGTCTGGTAAGTGCTGTAGCCCACCAGATCGCGCATCAGGCGTACGAACGGCAGGTTGATCGACTCCTGCAGGGCTTCGCGCATGGTGGGCAGACGGCTGTCGTCCTCGCGCCGGAAGTTGCTGAAGTTGTGCATGCCGGCACCGGTAAAGAAGCGCTCGCCGGGGCTGGCCGAATAGCGTCGCTCAAGCGCCGCCTCGAGCATCGACGGCAGACTGGGTTCGCGCGTCCGGCTCAGATAACCCAGAGCCCAGCGCGTCAGCGGGTCATGGGCTCGTACCTTGAGCAACTCGTCGCGGCTCAGCTGGGCATGACGCTCATACAGCTCGGCGATGACTTCCAGGTAGGTAGTCAGCACGCGCAGCTTGGCCGTAGAACCCAGCTCCAGCTTGCTGCCCTCGTTGATATCAAAGGGCTGGTTGGTGTTATCGGTTTGCACCCGTACGCGAAAACCCTGCCCGCCACGCTCGAACAGGGTGAAACTGTAGCGGACATAGGCGGTGCGCTCCGGCGACAGCATCCGCTCCCCGAACAGCCCGGCCTCACCGGCGAATTCGGGCTCGGCCAGGCGCTCAAGATAGGTGCTGACCTGACTTTGCAGCTCACCATGCAACGGCGTGGTTGCCGTCAGATCGAGGCGATCGAGCTCATACAGCGATACGCCCAGCAGATTGCTCAGGCGCATTCGTGCGGCGCTGATGCCCTTGTTCGCGGCCACCTCGCGGATACCCGGTTCACGTCGCAGATCACGGAACACGACCTGCTGTTGCAGAGCCGCATCACGCAGCCGGGTATCGATCACACCACCGCTGGCCAGCACACGAAGATGGCTGTCGGTGAGTTCGGCCAGCGCGTCGCGCCCCGAGAGGAGATAGTAGGACGGACGGCGCTGGGCGATCAGCAGGGAGAGCACCTGGCGCAGCGCCAGGCCCTGGGCGTCGAGAGATGTCCCGGCATTGCGGCGTGAATCGAGTAGCCGGTTGATCTCGGCGAAGTCGGCGCCGAACCAGAGCCGCAGCCCATCGGCGATACCATGCACTTCGCCGTGACCGAAGGCGGCAGACAATGGCACGCTGTTGAGGTAATCGCGCACGATGTGCTGACGTGCATCCATCGTCAGCTGGCCCCGGCTATAAGCCCGCACACTGGCGGAAACCATCTGCCGGAGCTTTTCTTCAGCACTGCCCGTACGGCCTTCAGGCGAGTGCCGGTATTTCTCCACCTGAGTCGCCAGCGTACTGCCGCCAGCCGCTTGCACCGGCAGACCAAGCTGCCGTTCCACCTGGGTGATGGCCGCCCGGGTGAAGCGCGGCCAGTCCACGGCCGGATTGGCACGCGGGCGTCCGGCATCAAGTAACCCGCGATCCTCGATAAACAACAAGCTCATGGCCACCACAGGCGGCACATCGTCGAAGGTTTCGTAGTACTGATGCGGGTAACGGTTGGCGTACAGCGGCTCCCCACGGCAGTCGTCAATGCTCAGTCCGGCCTGGAACTTCTCCGGATAGGGCACGAAGAAGCCCCGGCTGACGTATCGCTGCAATGCCGGCGAAAATCGCACCTGTTGTTCGATGGCAAAGCCGCTGGCCGTAAGCCGTTCCAAAAATCCCGGCAGTTGCGCATAGCCCAGACGGCGATCAAAAGGGCCGGCATCGGGGAAAAGAATGCTGGGACTGGCGCCGGGCTTGAGCTGGTAATCGAGATTGTCGGCGTAACGGCTCAGCCATAGTGCCTGCAGCTTGGAACTGTGCATTTCATGCCAGGCTGCATAGCCGCCACCAGCCAGTAGGGAAACAACCAGCAACCAGCCCATACGGCGCGCCAGTCGGCGACCGCTGCTGGTTTTCTTTCCCGCCTTGCCTGGTACTGGCGCACGCTTGCCATTACCCGCACGGGATCTATCGGACCGCCATACTGCGCCCATTGTTTTCGGCCTGGCTTCCTGGGGGATTCATGGCCTGAGCTTAGATCATTCCCCTTCCTCAGTCAGCCTCTTCCCGCACCCTGAACCATGCGGCGTAGAGCGCCGGCAGAAACAGCAGCGTCAGCACGGTAGCGACGATCAACCCGCCCATGATGGCCACCGCCATGGGACCGAAGAATACGCTGCGCGACAACGGGATCATGGCCAGCACTGCTGCCAGAGCAGTCAGCACGATGGGGCGAAAACGGCGCACGGTGGCATCGATGATGGCGCTGAAACGATCATGGCCGGCACTGATGTCCTGCTCGATCTGATCGACCAGAATCACCGAGTTGCGCATGATCATCCCCGACAGTGCAATGGTGCCGAGCATGGCGACGAAACCAAATGGCTGGCCGAACAGCAGCAGGAACAGCGTCACGCCGATGAGCCCCAGGGGCGCGGTGAGAAAGACCATGGCCGTGCGCGAGAAGCTCCTGAGCTGAATCATCAACAGGCTCAGCACGACGATGATAAACAGCGGTATGCCGGCATTCACCGAAGCCTGGCCACGGCTGGAGTCTTCAACCGAACCGCCGACTTCCAGCAGGTAGCCGCCAGGCAACGCCTCACGCACCTCGCGCAACGTCGGCTCGATCTGTTTGACCAGCGTGGCCGGCTGCTGCTCGCCATAGATATCGGCACGCACTGTGACCGTTGGCAGGCGGTTGCGGTGCCAGATCACCCCTTCCTCGAAGCCGTACTCCAGTGTTGCAACCTGCGCCAGCGGCACACTGCGTCCGCTGGCCGTCGGAATCGCCAGACTGGGCAGCATCGACAGGGTTTCACGCTCGCGCGCGGTACCGCGCAGGAGGATTTCGATCAGCTCGTTGTCTTCGCGAAAGCGGCTCGCCGTGGCGCCAGTGAAGGTGCGTTGGAGAAAGCCAGACAGTTCCAGCGTACTCACACCGAGGGCGCGGGCACGGTCCTGGTCGATATTCAGCCAGACCACCTTGCTCGGCTCCTGCCAGTCAAGGTGGACGTTGACCACATGAGGGTTCTCCCGCACTTTTGCGGCCACCTGACGCGCCAGATCGCGCACCACATCGATATGCTCGCCGGTCACCCGGAACTGCACCGGGTAACCCACCGGCGGCCCATTTTCCAAGCGACTGACACGCCCCCGCAGGCTGGGAAAGTCATGCTCCAGTCGCTCGATCAGCCAGCTGCGCAGGGCTTCGCGCTGCTCGATGCTGTCCGCCAGCACCACGAACTGGGCAAAGCTGGTCGCCGGCAGTTGCTGGTCGAGGGGCAAATAGAAACGCGGCGAGCCGTTGCCGACATAGGCAACGTAATTGTCGATCCCGGCACGCGCCTTGAGCATCTCCTCCAGACGCCGCACCTCGGCTTCGGTGGCCTTGAGCGAGGCGCCTTCGGCCAGCTTCAGATCGACCATCAACTCCAGACGCCCCGAGGCCGGGAAGAACTGTTGCGGGACGATGCGGAACAGGCCAATCGAGGCGACGAAGAGCAGTAGCGTCAGCACGATCACTGTCTTGCGCCAGCGCACGCAGAAATGGATCAGCCGCCTTACCCGCTGGTAGAACGGCGTGGAGTACGGATCGTGACCCTGAGCGCTGCCGCCATGCTTCTGCGCGTGACGCCGGGCCAGATCCGGCAGCAGCTTCTCGCCCAGCAGCGGCACGAACATCACCGCCGCGATCCAGGAGGCGACCAGCGCAATGGTTACCACCTGAAAGATCGAGCGCGTGTATTCACCCGTACTGGACTGCGCGGTGGCAATCGGCAGGAATCCGGCCGCAGTGATCAGGGTGCCGGTGAGCATCGGAAAGGCTGTGCTGGTCCAGGCAAAGCTGGCAGCCTTGAGCCGATCGAAGCCCTGCTCCATTTTGATCGCCATCATCTCTACAGCGATGATGGCGTCGTCCACCATCAGCCCCAGCGCCAGCACCAGGGCGCCGAGGGAAATCTTGTGCAGGCCGATATCGAAGTAGTGCATGGAGGCGAAGGTCATCGCCAGCACCAGCGGGATCGACAACGCAACCACCAGACCGGTGCGCACGCCGAGGGAAAAGAAGCTCACCAGCAGCACGATGACCAGCGCCTCGATCAGCACCTTGACGAACTCGCCGACCCCGGTTTTAACCGCAGCCGGCTGGTCGGACACCTTGCGCAGCTCCATGCCGGCCGGCAGCTCCTGCTGCAGGCGGGCGAACTCGCTCTGCAGCGCTTCACCGAGCAGGAGGATATCGCCCCCGTCCTTCATGGATACCGCCAGGCCGATTGCCGGCTCCCCCATGAAGCGCATGCGCGGTGCCGGCGGATCGTTGAAGCCACGATAGACCTGGGCCACGTCACCTATGCGAAAAGTCCGGCCCGCCACCCGAATGGGGAAATCACGAATCTGCTCGACCGTCTTGAAGCTGCCCGTCACACGCAGCTGGACGCGCTCGCTTGGCGTCTCGACGAAGCCCGCCGACATCACCGTATTCTGTGCTTCCAGTGCCTGCTTCACTGCTTCGAGCGGCACGCCAAGGGTGGCCAGCTTGACGTTGGACAGCTCGATCCAGATCTTCTCGTCCTGCAGGCCGATCAGTTCGACCTTGCCGACACTCCTGACCCGCTGCAGCTGCAGCTGGATGCGGTCGGCGTAATCCTTGAGCACGGCGTAATCGAAACCCTTGCCGGTCAGCGCATAGATATTGCCGAAGGTGGTGCCGAATTCATCATTGAAGAACGGCCCCTGAACGCCAGACGGCAAGGTATGCCGGATATCGCCGATTTTCTTCCGTATCTCGTACCAGAGATCCGGGATCTGCCGGGAACGCAGCGAATCGAGGGCGATGAAGGTCACATTGGACTCACCCGGCCGCGAGAAGGAGACGATACGTTCGTACGCACCAGTCTCCATCAGCTTCTTTTCGATGCGCTCGGTGACCTGACGGGAGACTTCCTCGGCGGTGGCGCCGGGCCAGTTGGTCTGGATCACCATGGCCTTGAAGGTGAACGGCGGGTCTTCGCTCTGGCCAAGCTTGCCATAGGAGAGCACGCCCACGGCGGCTATCAGCAGCATGAGAAAGACCACAATCTGTCGATTGCCCAGCGCCCAGGCAGAAAGGTTGAAGCGCATCGGGATTACTCCTGGCCAGCCAGCGCAACCGGACGATTGTCGCGGTCGATGGGTCTGACCGCCTGGCCTTCATGCAGCAGCTGGACCCCGGCCATGACAACCCAGTCCTCGGCCTGCAGACCGTCCAGCACCGGCACCTGGGTTTCACCGAAGGCACCGATCCGCACAGTGACACGCTCCAGAGTGGCGTCTTCCTTTACTCGCCAGACATAGGCTTGGCCCTGCTCGGCGGTGACGGCCGACAGCGGCACGGCAAGCGATACTTCGTCGGCGCTGCGAATCGACACCAGTGCGCTCTGGCCCAGCTCAACCTGCACATCGGCCTGGGTAAAGGCCACACGCGCCGAATAGGTCCGCGACTGCTCATCGGCGGCTGGCGACAGCTCGCGGATTTGCCCCGGATAGCGCTTGTCCGGCTGAGACCAGAGCTCCACTACCACCTCCTGCCCCACCGAATAACGCTCCAGCGCCTGCTCGGGCAGGTTGATCGCCACCTCGCGCTCGCCATCTGCAGCCAGGACAAAGGCTGTCTGGCCAGCAGCAATCACCTGACCAACTTCGACGCGGCGCTGGGCGATTACCCCGTCACGGCTGGCACGCAATACCGCGTAGTCGACCTGGTTGCTGGCCACGTCAAACTCGGCACGCGTCTGCTGCAAGCGCGCCTGGGCTGCGCGGTAGGTATTTTCCGAGGCATCGAACTGCGAACGGCTGACCAGCTGCCGCTGCATCAGGGTTTTGTAGCGCTCATGTTCGGCACGCGCGACCCGCAAATTTGCCTCGGCAGCCGTCACCTGAGCGCGGATGCCTTCGAGTTGCAGGCGAACGTCCTGCGGATCGAGGCTGGCCAGTGGCTGATCCTTGCGCACGCGCTCACCGGCTTCGACCAAACGTTCGACCACCTTGCCGCCGATACGAAACGCCAACTCGGGTTCGTAACGGGCATGAATCTCGCCCGGATAGCTCTCGAAGGCTTCGCTCGCCGGTTGCGGCTGAACCACCATCACGGGTCGTACCGTGACGGGTTCGGACTCGCCATTGCCGCAGCCAGCCAGCAAGGCAAAACCAAGGGCACCGATAAGAGGCAGGGCAGGTTTGAGCACGCGGATTCTCTCTCACAAAACGAACGTGAATACTTATACTGCCGGGTATAGTAAAAATAACCAAACCAGCCAGTCCAGTATTAAACGTATCCCATGATTGAAGACTTGCCCGCATCATCAGGCCCCGGTCGTCCGAAGGACCCCGCAAAGCGCGAGGCGATACTTGCCGCCGCGCAGACGCTTTTTCTCGGCAACGGCTACGAAGGCAGCAGCATGGATGCCATCGCCGCCGAAGCCGGTGTTTCCAAGCTCACGCTCTATAGTCATTTCAAGGACAAGGAAGCGCTGTTCGCTACTGCGGTGAAGACCACCTGCGAGACGCGCCTGCCGCGCAAACTGTTCGTCCTGGAAGAGGATTGCTCGATTCGCCAGGTTTTGCTGGATCTCGGCCATGCGCTGCAGGAGCTGGCCAACAGCCCCGAGTCCATCGGCCTGCACCGCGTGATGGTGGCGATGGCGACGCAGAATCCGGGGCTGTCACGGATGTTCTACGACGCCGGACCGCAGCGACTGCTACAGGATCTCGAACAGCTGCTTGGCCAGGCCCACGCATGCGGCCTACTGGGTGTACCTGAGCCCATGCGCGGCGCGGAGCATTTCTGCTCGATGCTCAAGGGAGGCACGCATTTCCGTCTGCTGATTGGCTATGACAACGCACCGGATACGGTCGAAGCGGAGCGGCATGTGGAGGATGTCGTCACGCTGTTCCTGCGCGCTTACGCCGCTGAAAACTAACCGCGCTTACAGCGCCGAGAGGGTGCGAAACTCGTCCTGGGCAAGCTGATCGGTCATGCCGCTGACGAAATCCTGCAGCATCCGGCAGCGATAGTAGAACGCCCACAACGGTTGATTGGGCGAGCCGTCAGGATGACTCTTCAGCGCCTCGTGATAGGCCTTGACCAACTGGCTGGGCAAGCGCCTGGCCAGCATCTGCAGGTGTGGCTCGCTGCGGCAGACACCATCGGTCAGCGCATGGAACACCGGCACAGGCACGCTCAGCAGTGGCGCGTAGGCATCCAGCAACCCCTGCAGAATCCGGTAGCCCTGCAATTGCAGCGTCTCCACTTCGCGGTGGCAGAAGACGTGCTCCATCGCAACGTCCTTGAAGGTCTGTACGATGGCGTTCTCCAGGCTGGCATCCTCCAGCAGGGCGCGGTCCAGGGTACCGTGGTACACCGGCTCGATATGCTCGATGAACTGCCGGGCTGCGTGCTGCACCAGCGGATGCACCATATTCACCCGCAGCCAGATGAAAAACTCGCCGACCTTGTTGATCGTCTCCTTCTGCGCCCGTGATTCGGCATAGGCGACCATGCTGCGAAAGCTGCGTCCGGTTGCCGCAACCGGCTCGTCCGGCGAGCCATGCTCGGCGAACTTCTCCACCAGCAACCGGGCCAGCTGCTCGATACTGAAGATGCCCTTCTCCACCGAGTCCTCGATATCGGCCAGGCAATAGGCGATATCGTCCGCCGCTTCCATGATGTAGGCGACCGGATGACGGGTGCCGGGGGCAAGCCCAAGCGCAGCCTGCAACGCGCAGACGAAAGGCTCCTCGGACAGGTAAAAGCCCGGTTTTTTGTGCAGATACGCGCCCAACGAGCCCTTCTCGGGTTTTGGCGCATAAGCGACACGCACGTATTTGAGCAGCCCGGCGGTCTGGGTATACGTCAGGTTCAGTCGCTGCAGGCTGACCACCAGGCGAAGCGCCTGGGCATTACCCTCGAACGCTCGCAGGTCGGCCAACATCTGCGCACGCAAGGTCTCATCGCCCACCCCGACCGGCACAGCAGCATCAAATAGTGTCTCCAGGTGGCGCGCGAACCACTCACCAATGGCGAATTCACCAAAATGACCGAAGGGCGGGTTGCCGATGTCGTGCATCAGGCAGGTCATTTCCACCAGGCTTTCCAGCGTCCCTTCAAGCCCGTCGAGACCGTACAGCCCGGCCTTGTCACCCAGCTGCCGGAACAGCGTGCGGACGATAAAGCGCCCCGTCTGCTGTACTTCCAGCGAATGCGTCAGACGGCTGCGCACCGCAGCATTGCGCTCCAGCGGGAAGACCTGGGTCTTCTGCTGCAGACGGCGTACGCCAGCAGAATTGATGATGCGTCCCCGATCGCTTTCAAGCTGATCGACGATCAACGACAGATCGCATTCCGATGCCTTGAGCCCCCCTTCCACTCGACCATAGGGCCGCTGGCGGGAAATCTTGTTCTTGAAGTTCACAGACACCGGCATGGATCGCACTCGCAACAGCAATGGAGTCGCGAGCCTAACGCGACACGCCTGGTTTACCAAGACAGGCCGCAGGAAGCATGGCCGAACACGTTCAGTCGGACATGTTTCGGTACCCGCAAGCTGCACCTGTTTGTCGCTCAGGTCGTGCCTGCAACGACAGCAACCGCTAGAATCGACCGTCAGACGGGCGACTCCCTCATCCGCACGAAAAACGAGAGCCAGCATGGGCGCACAGTGGAAAGCGAAACACAAGGAAGCGGCAGCCAACGCCAAGGGCCGTACCTTCGGCAAGCTGTCGAAGGAAATCATGATCGCGGCGCGCAGCGGTGCCGATCCGGACATGAATCCTCGCTTGCGCCTGGTTGTGGAGCAGGCGAAGAAGGCTTCCATGCCGCGCGAAACCCTGGAGCGCGCCATCAAGAAAGGCGCCGGCCTGCTGGGTGAAAGCGTGCACTACGAGCGCACCACCTATGAAGGCTTCGCGCCGCATCAGGTGCCGGTGATCGTCGAGTGTCTGACCGACAACATCAACCGCACCGTGGCCGAAATCCGCGTGTTGTTCCGCAAGGGCCAGCTGGGCGCTTCGGGCTCGGTTGCCTGGGACTTCGACCATTGCGGGATGATCGAGGCAGCTCCTGCCACGGCCGATGCCGATCCGGAACTGGCGGCGATTGAAGCCGGCGCCCAGGACTTTGAAGAAGCCGACGAAGGCACTTGGCTGTTCATCAGCGACACCACGGATCTGGATACGGTCTGCCGTGCTCTGCCCGAACACGGCTTCAGCGTGCAGTCGGCACAGCTCGGCTATCGCCCGAAGAATCCCGTGGCAACGCTGTCCGCCGAAGAACTCGAAGAGGTCGAAGCCTTCCTCGCGGCCATCGACGCCCACGACGACGTGCAGAATGTCTACGTCGGACTGGCAGGCTGACGGCAATACTGTCGCAGACTTCGATTGATGGCTTTTGTCAGCAGGACATAGAAATGAGCACGAACAAGCCGAATACGCCTTACGCCCAGCGCGAGCAGGGCTATCGTGAAAAAGCCCTGAAAATGTACCCCTGGGTATGCGGACGTTGCGCCCGCGAGTTTTCAGGCAAGCGCTTGAGCGAACTGACGGTCCATCACAAGGACCATAATCACGACAACAACCCCGAAGACGGCTCGAACTGGGAGCTGCTCTGCCTGTATTGCCACGACAACGAGCATTCACGCTATACAGACAATCAGTACCACGCTGAAGCTCGACCCGGCAGTGACCTGGGACCGAAAGAAACCTTCAAGGCCTTCGCCAACCTCGCCGATCTGCTCAAGAAAAAGCCGGATTGAACCAGCCCGGCTTTTCACTGCAATTCATTTCACTCGTTATTTCACCAACAGGACCGGCACCGACACCTCATGAATCACCCGGTTGGCGACCGAACCCAGCAGCATGCCGGTGAAGCTGCCCAGGCCTCGCGTGCCCATCACCACGGTATCGCAGCCCAGCCGCTTGACGGCTTCATTAACCTGCTCGGCCACGTTACCCAGAGCGGCGTGACCCTCATGAGCGATACCTGCCGCCTGCAACACCGTTGTCGCCTCGGCAATGAGGGTGCGCGACTTGGCCAACAGGCTGTTGTTGAGATCTTCGATCATGTTGGATGTGACGTATTCACCGTAAATCACCGGCTCATGCTGGGCATTGAGCACATGCACCTCGAGCGGCTTGGGGGCATCGGTGGCGAGATTGACGATGTACTGCAGCGCCCGCCGGGAATTGTCCGAACCATCGAAAGCGAGAAGAATATTGCGCATGTCGAACCTCCATGAAGTGTGTGAAGGCAGCATAACCCAATGCGCAAACGCTTCGACCAGGCACACAAGCATTCATTGATCCAGGGCACACCGCCAAGTCACCAGACCAGAATGTGCGGGCAAAAAGCGGCCAGCGAACATGCACAGAACTTCCATATCCGACGATCAACTGCGCCTGCTGCCAAGCGAATACAGGCCATTGCTGAATAAATTCTACCGAGCCCATCGCAGCCATATGCGCGCTCCGGCAGGTGCGCGCTGCTGGGTCGCCGGCACAACTGAAATCGTGGCAGCACTCTGCTTGAGCAGCGTCGAAAACGGGTATTGGCTGAGCGGACTGCTGGTTGCGCCTGAGCAGCGCAAAAAAGGCTTGGGCGCACGCCTGGTTGCCAGGGCGGTTAGCGAAAACAGCGGACCAGTCTGGTTGTTTTGCGTCCCGGAACAGGTCTCTTTCTATCGACGACTCGGCTTCAATGAAAGCATGGTGCTGCCGGAGGCACTTGCATCACGCCTGCAACGTTACAACAGCAACAGGACCCTGATAGCGCTACGGCACGACAACGAGAGATAAACGGACTGAGGGGCAGCTGGTCAGCTGCCCTTTGCGGCTATGGTGAAATCGGGTCGCTTGCGGGAAAGGTTTCTTCCAGCGCTTCATCCAACTGATCTTCGTCGGCTTCGTCAGGATGACGATCAACCGGATCTTCCTCGGCATGATCAGGCCGGGAGGGTTCTTGCGGGGCATTACCGTTCATGATGAGCTCCTGCGAATGGGTCATAGCCTTAGTCTGCCAATCGCAAGAGTCGTTCAGCGAAGTCCGTTCGCCCGCCTTTGTTCCGTGCAAAAAAAGGGGCGGGGGTTTAACCCCCGCCCGCCTCCTTCCATGCTTCCTTGTATTTCCTGCTCATCGTCCTGATGAAGCCGTTTCCTGCGGCTGATCCTGACCGACTTCCTTGCCGGCTGTGCCTGTCCATGAGCACGGTTGCGATATTAAGCTTCTCAGCCGCAACGGCAACTCATGAAAAGACAACCCGGAACTGGACAGCATCAAGCCAATTGTTAGTTTTACGTTCTGAATCAAACACTTAATTTCAGTCCTGCCAGACACTAACGGATGTTTTCTCTCATTACTTACACGCACCGTAAGCAAATGCTTACACGGAAAACCGTTTCTGAAAGACCCCAGACAATGAAAGGATTAACCTAATGGGAGAGTGTTCATGGAAGTGGCTCCCGAACGCGCCCTGCCCCGCAAAGAAAAAGGCTATGTCCCCGTTGCGTGTTGATGGAGCACTCCCACTGAAGGATTCTCATACCTCAAGTGCTCGCAACACTCATTGGGCATAGCCAGGAAAAAGCCCCCTTCGCCGCTATCGCCAGGGGGCTGACAGGTGCTGATCACAATTCGTAACTGCCTGTTAACCGAACAGCGCTTCGCTGGAAAGGCCATTGCGCTCAAATATCTCACGCATGCGCTTGAGCGCCTCGACCTGGATCTGACGCACCCGCTCGCGGGTCAGGCCGATCTCCTTGCCAACCTCCTCCAGGGTACAGCTTTCATGGCCGCGCAAACCGAACCGGCGAATGACCACATCCCGCTGTTTCTCGGTCAGGTCGGACAGCCACTGGTCGATGCTGGCTGAAAGATCATCATCGAGCAGCAACTCGCAAGGATCGTTCGGCTTGTCGTCACTGAGCGTATCGAGCAGCGTCTTGTCGGTGTCCGGGCCGAGCGACACATCCACGGAGGTCACCCGCTCGTTCAGCCCGAGCATGCGCTTGACATCGGCAACCGGCTTTTCCAGCAGATTGGCGATTTCTTCGGGGCTGGGCTCATGGTCGAGCTTCTGGGTCAGCTCACGGGCGGCGCGCAAGTAGACGTTCAGTTCCTTGACCACATGAATGGGCAGGCGAATGGTGCGGGTCTGGTTCATGATCGCCCGCTCGACAGTCTGCCGAATCCACCAAGTGGCATAGGTGGAAAAACGGAAGCCGCGTTCGGGGTCGAACTTCTCCACGGCCCGGATCAGTCCGAGGTTGCCTTCTTCAACCAGGTCCAGCAGTGACAGCCCACGATTGACGTACCGCCGGGCGATCTTCACCACCAGCCGCAGGTTGCTTTCGATCATGCGCTTGCGCCCCGCCGGATCACCCTTCTGGGCCAGGCGAGCGAAATGCACTTCTTCTTCGGGAGTCAGGAGGGGAGAAAAGCCGATTTCGTTGAGGTACAACTGGGTGGCATCGAGCGCCCGGTTGTAATCGATGAACTTGTGTTGCCTGGCGGTAGTGGTCCCGGATCTGGAGCCGATCGAACGAACGCGAGAGCTGTCGCTGGGGCGTTTCAATCCAGAGGCCTGCTCCATTAGTAGAACGCTATCGTCTACGTCAAACTCCGGCACTTCTTTTTTGAGAGCCATTATTGTTGTCCTGTTCTGAGTTCGACAACAGGCTCGGGTGGCACGCAATCCCTGGCAACACACGAGCCCCCTGTTACCGGAACAGGCAGGCCTCAGCTCAAGGTTTTGGCAGGTATTGCAGAGGATCTACAGGTTTGCCCTGGCGGCGAATCTCAAAGTGCAGCTTCACCCGGTCGGTTCCAGTCGATCCCATCTCGGCAATGCTTTGCCCAGCTTTGACTTGTTGGCCTTCCTGAACCAGCAGCCTGCGGTTGTGGCCGTAGGCGCTTACATAGGTATCGCTGTGCTTGATGATCACAAGTTCGCCGTAACCCCGCAAACCACTACCGGCGTACACAACAGCCCCATCAGAAGCAGCTAAAACAGGCTGTCCTAATTCCCCGGCGATATCAATCCCTTTATTCAAACTGCCGTTTGAAGAGAAGCGACCAATAATCTGCCCTTTCGCCGGCCATGCCCAACCGCTTGCCGAACGGGCCACCGGCTTGACCGGGGTAGTCGCTTGCGGAGCCACCTGGGGTGCTCGGGTGATGGGCGGAGGCGCGGGTACGGGCGTCACGATCGGAGCCGATGCACGCGGGGTCTGAACACTGGGTGGAGACGCGGGAGGTGCGCTGGCGACATTGCGCGGAGCACTGCCTCCAAAGCGGATCCGCTGACCCGGATAGATCACATGCGGCGGACCGATGCCGTTAAGCTGGGCAAGCGCTTTCCAGTCCCAGCCGAAGCGAAAGGCGATGGACCAGAGCGTATCACCGCGTTGAACGATGTAATGACCACTGGAGACGCGGTCCCGAGAGTTGCGATCAACTACCTGCACGCCACCCGTAGGCGAGCTTGCACAACCGGCCAGCAAAGCAGCCGCCAGCGCCATGACCAGTGCACCACGGGCCGAAGGCTTGCAAATCCACCGCACAACTGCTGTGAGCCTCAACGAACACTCCCTGGACTTAATCTGCTCAGACGTTCTGAGCCATAGGCTGACGCCGACTGGCAAACCATTCAAGCCCCAATACCAGCACAATGCCTGCAACAGCCATCAGCACGGCCAGCATCAGTTGCGGGTCCTGTCCGGTAAGGCTGGCAAAACTGTCCGGAGAAATATTCTGCTCAAGTACGGGTGTGCGCTCGCCCTGGGAGTTGGTACGCCAGGTAAGCGTCTCCTTCCAGGGCCAGACTTTGTTCAGTGAACCCAGCATGAGCCCGGTGAGAAACGCCAGGGTCAGATCACGCCAGCGCCCGAGCATCCAGCCGAGCACACGCGCGAAGCTCAGGAGCCCCACCAGGCAGCCGGTTGCAAAAAACATCAGTGTGCCGATATCGAGTGTTTTCACCGCAGCCAGCACAACCGGATAAAGCCCCAGCAGCACCAGAATGAAACTGCCGGAAATACCGGGAAGAATCATCGCGCAAATGGCGATGGCGCCTGCAAAAAACAGGCTCATACCACTGCTGCTCCACTGTACCGGAGCAGCCACGGTGATCAGGTAGGCGAAGGCGACGCCAAGGATCAACCCGATGATGCGTGACAGATCCCAGCGCTGAATCTCCTTGCCGACCAGATGCACCGACACCAGGATCAGGCCGAAGAAGAACGACCAGATCGGGATCGGATGCCCCTCCAGCAGATACGAGATCAGCTTGGCCAGACTGAACACGCTGGTTAAAACGCCGCTCAGCAGAATCAGCAGAAAGGTGCCATTGGCTGCCTTCCACGCGTCTCGAATGCGCCCACGCAGCAGCAGTAATACAGCGCCGGGGATCGCGCCGATCGAGCGCAGCAGCTCATCGTATATCCCGGTAATAAAGGCAATAGTGCCGCCGGACACGCCTGGAACCACATCGGCGGCCCCCATGGCTGCGCCCTTGAGGTACAACATTAACGCGCTCTTCATGCTTCCTTCCGCTGAGTCTTCAAACTACAGGTCCATTGAGCAGCGGTACGAAACGCACGGTATCCAGCAGCTGCCGGGAAAAACCGTCTTCCTCACGAACGATCAGCATTAATTGCTGAACCTCACCCGCACCGACCGGTATCACCAGACGCCCACCGGGCGCCAGCTGATCGAGCAGGGCTTGCGGCACGTCCGCTGCCGCCGCAGTCACGATGATGCCGTTATAAGGCGCCAATGCCGGCCACCCTTCCCAGCCATCGCCCCAGCGAAAGACCACATTACGCAACTTCAGTTCGGCCAGGCGTTCCTTGGCTCGCTCCTGTAACGCCTGGATTCGCTCAACCGAGAACACCCGCTCCACCAGCTGTGCCAGCACGGCGGTCTGATAACCGGAACCCGTGCCGATCTCCAGCACCTTGTCCAGCGGGCCATCAGCCAGCAGCAGCTCGCTCATGCGCGCGACCATGAATGGCTGAGAAATGGTCTGGTTGTGGCCGATGGGCAACGCAGTGTCTTCATAAGCGCGATGCGATAGCGCTTCGTCGACGAACAGATGGCGCGGCGTGCGCCGGATAACCTCCAGCACATGCGCGTTCGACAAGCCCTCTTCATAGAGGCGCTGAATCAGACGATCACGGGTACGTTGCGAGGTCATCCCGGTTCCGTGGCGCATCAGATTCTCCTGTCCAAGATGATTCACAGAACCCCCTCCAGCCAGCCATCCAGCGCCTGGAAGGCCTCACGAAAGGTTCGATCAAGCTGCAACGGCGTAATCGAGACATAGCCCTGCATCACCGCATGGAAATCGGTTCCCGGCCCACCATCTTCGACATCGCCAGCCACGGAGATCCAGTAGCCATCTTTGCCGCGCGGATTGGCCTGCCTCACTGGGGGCTTGGCCCGGCTACGATGCCCGAGACGCGTGAGCTGGATACCGCGGATGTGGTCCAGCGGCAGGTTGGGCACGTTGATGCTCAGCACGGTTCGCGGCGGCAGATCCAGCTGATCGTGCTTCTCCACCAGCTTGCGGGCGACATAAGCCGCCGTGGGCAGGTTCTCCGGTGAGCGCGAGACCAGCGAAAAGGCAAACGCCGGCTTGCCGGTGAAGCGGCCTTCGATGGCAGCGGCGACGGTGCCGGAATAGAGCACGTCATCGCCAAGGTTGGCACCCAGGTTGATGCCCGAAACCACCATATCGGGCGCCTCGTCGAGCAAACCGTTAATGCCCAGATGCACACAGTCGGTGGGCGTACCGTTCACGCCGATGAAACCGTTCGGCATAGTCGTCGGGTGCAACGGGCGGTCCAGCGTCAGCGAACTGCTGGCGCCACTCATGTCCTGGATGGGGGCGACCACCCGGCACTCGGCATAATCCGCCAGCGCGTCATAAAGCGCGGCGAGCCCAGGTGCATACACCCCGTCGTCGTTGGCGATCAGAATACGCATCAGATATCCGTCTGCCCTGCCAGGCTGACCAGTTCACGCACCACAGCCGTGGCGAAGCATCCGGTCGGCAGGACGAATTCAAGTTGCAGAATGTCAGGCACCGGATAATGCCACGACAAGCCGCCAATGGGGAGGCGAAGAATACGCCGTTCATGCTTCATTCCAGCTTCTGCGAGCCACTTGGCGATTGCCGGCTCGGCCATTGCGACGGCTGTTTCCAACACCCGCATCCCGGCACCTGCGGGCGACTCGCCAGCCCCCCACAACGGGCCGGTAGGATGCAGATCAAGGATAGCCAGGCGTGGGTCGGCGCATTCGGCTTCGCCTGCGGGAAAGAAGCTGCGACTGTCAGTGAACGCCAGCAGATCGCCCACTTGCGCCTGGTTCCATATACCACTGGCGACACGTTCGGCCAGCACGCTGTTGAACAGGTAACTGCGCCCCGCAGAAAGCAGCCGTGAGCGCAGGTTGCGTTGCACGGGCAGCTCCTGTCGCTCTGCGTATTCGCGGGCGCCCAGTACGTTGCCACCCTCGAAACCGAAGCGTTGCAAGCCGAAGTAATTGGGTACGCCATGGACCTTGATACGCTGCAGGCGTTCGTCGAGTTCGGCGTGATCGGCTTGCAGCTGAGTCAGACGCAGGGTGAAGCCATTGGCCGAGTGCGCACCACGCTGCAATTTACGCTGGTGGCGGCGTACCTTGAGAATTCTCAGCGTCTCGTCTTCGGCCTTATCCAGTGCTGGATCGGCCTTGCCCGGCAAATGCAGGCTGAACCACTGGCGTGTCAGCGCCTGACGATCCTTCAAGCCGGCATAGCTGATGCTTCGAAGCGGTACGCCGGCGGCACGGGCCAGGCGTCGCGCCGCTTCCTCGGTATTGAGGTTGCGCTTCTCGACCCAGAGCCAAAGATGCTCACCCTCACCGGACAGCGGAATGTCCAGCACTTCATCAACCTGGAAGTCCTCGGCAACCGCCTTGAGCACAGCGCTGCCACACGTCCCACCATGCGCGCGCGGCCCGAGCAACTGATCTTCGGTCATGCGCGAACCAGCAGCGCCACCGCATGCACGGCGATGCCTTCTTCGCGCCCGGTAAAGCCCAGTTTCTCGGTGGTGGTGGCCTTGACATTGACCTGGTCCAGATCGACCTGCAGGTCCTCGGCGATCAGACTACGCATGGTCTCGATATGCGGCGCCATCTTGGGCGCCTGGGCGATGATGGTGGCGTCGACATTGCCGACCTTCCAGCCCTTGGCCTGCACCTGCTTCAACACATGACGCAGCAGCACCCGGCTGTCGGCGCCCTTGAACTGCGGGTCGGTATCGGGGAAATGCTTGCCGATATCGCCCAGTGCCACCGCACCGAGCAGCGCATCGCTGAGCGCATGCAGCAGTACGTCGCCATCGGAATGCGCCAACAATCCGAACCTGTGAGGAATCCGCACGCCGCCGAGCGTGATGAAATCGCCCTCGCCGAAGCGATGCACGTCGTAACCGTGGCCGATACGCATAGATAGAACACCCCTGGAAACTCAGCCGGCGATTCTACAGGAGCTGGCGGCGCTTGAACGAATGGCAGGCGCAGACCGTCATTATCAAAATGATCGCTTGAATAACTTCCTATATCGTCAATATCCGATATATAGTTCGCCCCACTCCGATATACATCCATCCAGACGCCATGCCAGACGACTTCGACGACATCATCAAGGCACTCGCCCACCCATTGCGCCGGGACATCCTGCAGTGGCTGAAGGAGCCGCAACGGTACTTTCCCCAGCAGTACCACTCACTGGAAAACGGCGTCTGCGCCGGACAGATCGACCAGCGTGCCGGACTATCGCAGTCCACGGTTTCGGCACACCTGGCGACCCTGCAGAAGGCCGGGCTGATTTCCAGCCAGAAAGTCGGCCAGTGGCATTTTTTCAAGCGCAACGAACCGGTCATCCGGGCCTTTATCGAGCGCATCGGCCAGCAACTCTGAACCCTCTCGCACCCCTACACAGGAGCGGTATCGTTATGCCCACACTCTTCGACCCCATCAAGATCGGCGACCTGGAACTGTCCAATCGCATCATCATGGCGCCCCTGACCCGCTGCCGCGCAGAGCCGGGCCGCGTGCCCGGTGAGCTTATGGTCGAGTATTACAGCCAGCGCGCCAGCGCCGGCCTGATCATCAGCGAAGCCACCTCGGTGACGCCCATGGGCGTCGGCTACCCGGACACCCCTGGCATCTGGTCCGCCGAACAGGTGCAGGGCTGGAAGAAGATTACCGACGCCGTGCATGCCAAGGGCGGCAAGATCGTGCTGCAACTCTGGCATGTCGGACGCATCTCCGACCCGCTCTATCTCGACGGCCAGCTACCGGTTGCACCGAGTGCCATCCAGCCGGCGGGGCATGTCAGCCTGGTGCGCCCCAAGAAGAACTATGAAACGCCTCGTGCGCTGGAAACCAGCGAGATTCCGGCCATCGTCGAGGCCTACCGCAAAGGTGCCGAGAACGCGAAAGAAGCGGGCTTCGACGGCGTGGAAATCCATGGTGCCAATGGCTACCTGCTCGACCAGTTCCTGCAGGACAGCACCAACCAGCGCAGCGACCAGTACGGCGGCTCACTGGAAAACCGTGCACGCCTGATGCTTGAAGTCACCGATGCCGCCATCAGTGTCTGGGGCGCGAGTCGTGTCGGTGTGCATCTGGCACCGCGCGCCGACTCTCATGACATGGGCGACTCCAACCGTGCCGAGACTTTCGGCTACGTGGCAGGCGAACTGGGCAAGCGTGGCGTAGCCTTCATCTGCACGCGCGAGCATGCCGGCGAAGACAGCCTGGGGCCGCAGCTCAAGCGGATTTTTGGCGGTGTCTATATCGCCAACGAAGGCTTCAACAAGGAACAGAGCAACGCCTGGCTGGCTGAAGGCAAGGCCGATGCAGTGGCCTTTGGTGTTCCCTTTATTGCCAACGCCGATCTGGTCGAGCGCCTGCGCCAGGACGCACCGCTCAACGAGCCACGCCCACAGCTTTTCTACAGCCAGGGCGCAGAGGGCTATACCGACTATCCGTCACTCTGATCTCTGACGATGGCCCGACCGGAAGCCTCCGGTCGGGCCATTTTCCGTTTCGACGCCCGAATTACGCCTCGCATCGCTTCCCCCCCACGTGAAAAGCGCGTGGTGCAACACACGACACGTACTATTCCCTGCCTGCTGCATCCCCACCCTGTCTGGCCGACGTTCAAGAATTTCACGGTATTGCCGAGAAGTTGTGGGGCCAAGGATGCCCTCCACGTTTTTACCATTCGATCCACGAGCGAAATCCATCCATGTTTCAAAAATCCCTGCGCACGCAAATTCTCATGCTGATCGGTGGCAGTCTGCTGTTGATACTGCTCACAGCCCTGGCCTGCATTCACTTCCTCAACCGCAACATCGATCAGTTCCAGCAACTACTCGACGGCCCGCTCACCGAGTCCCGGCTGATCGGCGAAGCCAATCTGGAGTTCAAGACCCAAGTGCAGGAATGGAAGAACGTGCTGCTGCGCGGCAACCAGCCCGAGCGCCGCGACAGGTACTGGGCGCAGTTCCAGGCCCAGGAAACGCAGGTGCAGAACATCCTCGGCGAGCTGCTGAGGCTGACTGCCCACAAGCCCGCACTGGCCATGCAGATCGAGCGCCTGCGCGACGAACACCGCAACCTCGGCACTGCCTATCGCAAGGGCCTGGATGCCTTCATTGTCGCTGGCGGCGATCCGATCATCGGTGACGCCGCAGTAAGCGGTATCGACCGCGCCGCCAGCGAGCAGATGAGCGAGCTGGTAGAACAGCTTCGCCAATCCGCCGATACCCACTCCGAAAGGCTCCACGCAAACGCCTCATCCACGACCCTGCTCGGTCCGATGATCATGCTGCTGGTGGGCGCGCTGGTGGCTCTGCTCAGCCTGTGGCTGGTCAACCGCAATATCATCAATCCCATCACGATTCTCATCGAGCACGTCGCCCGACTCAGCCAGGGCAAGATCGGCAAGCCTGTGGATGCCAGCCGTGCGGACGAACTCGGTCGCCTCGCCACGGCAGCGAACATCCTGCGTGATTTCCTCGCCGACACCTTTGCCCGCTTGCGACAGGGCACGTCGAACCTGGACAGTGCCAGTGGTGAATTGCACGCCATCGCCACGCTGATGGCCGAGGGCACCCGAGACCAATTCTCGCGCACCGACCAGGTCGCCACGGCGATACACGAAATGTCCGCCACCGCTCAGGAAGTCTCGCGTCATGCCGCCGAAGCGGCCCAGGCTGCCAATGCTGCCGACGACTCGGCACAACAGGGCGAGACCGTGATGCGTTCGACCATCGGGACCATTACCCAGATGAGCAACCAGATCAGCAGTACCGCCGATGTCATCCGTCGCCTCGAAGGCGACAGCGCACGTATCGGCAAGGTACTTGAAGTAATTCGCGGGATCGCCGACCAGACCAATCTGCTGGCGCTCAACGCGGCCATCGAAGCGGCGCGCGCCGGTGAGGCCGGACGCGGATTTGCCGTAGTCGCCGACGAGGTCCGCACGCTGGCACAGCGCACCTCCGAATCGACGGCGGAAATCCACCAGATCATCGACACCGTGCAGACCGGTGCGAGCAACGCGGTGCATGCCATTGAAAACGGTCAGGCACACAGCAAAAAAGGCCTCGAACAAGTGACGCAGGCCGGGCAGATGTTGCAGCACATCACCGCCGCCATCGAAGCCATCCGCGACATGAACAGACAGATCGCCACGGCGGCCGAAGAGCAAACAGCCGTTGCCGAAGACATTTCGCGCAACATCACCGAAATCACCATGATCGCCACGCGCAATCAGGAAAACGTCGAGCGTACCGAAACCGCCAGTCAGAACCTGCATGGCCTGTCGGCACAACTCAGCGAAGTGACGCACCGCCTCAAGGACTGACCGACGCAAGATCCTGTATCACGCGCACAAAAAAACCCCGAGCAAGCTCGGGGTTTTTTATACAGCGTGGCTGGCTGGCTTACATCATGCCGCCCATGCCACCCATGCCGCCCATGTCCGGCATGGCCGGGGCAGCCTTGTCGTCAACCACTTCGGCAACCATGGCTTCGGTGGTGACCATCAGACCGCCGATGGAGGCCGCAGCCTGCAGTGCGGAACGGGTGACCTTGGCCGGATCGAGGATGCCCATCTCGATCATGTCGCCATAGGTGTCGGATGCGGCGTTGAAGCCGAAGTTGCCCGAACCCTGCTTGACCTTGTCGACCACTACGCTCGGCTCGCCGCCGGCGTTGGAGACGATCTGGCGCAGCGGTGCTTCGACAGCACGACGCAGCAGAGCGATACCGACGTTCTGGTCTTCGTTGTCGCCCTTGAGCTCGGAGATGGCCTGCAGCGCACGCACCAGGGCAACACCGCCGCCAGGTACCACACCTTCTTCGACGGCAGCACGGGTTGCGTGCAGGGCGTCTTCAACGCGGGCCTTCTTCTCTTTCATCTCGACTTCGGTACCGGCACCGACCTTGATCACGGCAACACCGCCAGCCAGCTTGGCCAGACGCTCTTGCAGCTTCTCTTTGTCGTAGTCGGACGTGGTGTCTTCGACCTGCTTGCGGAGCTGGGCAACGCGGGATTCGATATCAGCCTGAGCGCCAGCGCCGTCGATGATGGTGGTGTTTTCCTTGTTCAGCACGACGCGCTTGGCGTTACCCAGGTGCTCCAGGGTAGCGGTTTCCAGGCTCAGGCCGACTTCTTCGGAAATCACGGTACCACCAGTCAGGATGGCGATGTCCTGCAGCATGGCCTTGCGGCGATCGCCGAAACCAGGTGCCTTGACCGCAGCAACCTTGACGATGCCGCGCATGTTGTTGACCACCAGGGTGGCCAGGGCTTCGCCTTCGACGTCTTCGGCAACGATCAGCAGCGGACGACCGGCCTTGGCAACGGCTTCCAGCACCGGCAGCATTTCGCGGATGTTGGAGATCTTCTTGTCGACCAGCAGCAGCAGCGGGCTGTCCAGCTCGGCCACCATGGTGTCCGGCTTGTTGATGAAGTAAGGCGACAGGTAGCCACGGTCGAACTGCATGCCTTCTACGACGGACAGTTCGTTTTCCAGGCCCGAGCCTTCTTCAACGGTGATCACGCCTTCCTTGCCTACGCGCTCCATGGCTTCGGCGATGATGTCACCGATGGAGGAGTCGGAGTTGGCGGAGATGGTGCCGACCTGGGCGATGGCCTTGGTGTCGGTGCACGGCTTGGCCAGGTTCTTCAGCTCGGCGACGATGGCGATGGTGGCCTTGTCGATGCCGCGCTTCAGATCCATCGGATTCATGCCGGCAGCGACGGCTTTCAGGCCTTCGTTGACGATGGCCTGAGCCAGAACGGTGGCGGTAGTGGTGCCGTCACCGGCTTCGTCGTTGGCCTTGGACGCAACGTCCTTGACCAGCTGGGCGCCCATGTTCTCGAAGCGATCCTTCAGCTCGATTTCCTTGGCGACGGAAACGCCGTCCTTGGTGATCGCAGGAGCGCCGAAGCTCTTTTCCAGAACCACGTTACGGCCTTTCGGGCCGAGGGTCGCTTTTACTGCATCAGCCAGGACGTTTACGCCTGTCAGCATCTTCTTGCGTGCGGAGTCGCCGAACTTGACTTCTTTAGCAGCCATTTTGATTGATCCTCAATTCTTGAAATTGGTTACGGAGATTCGGGGTGATCAGGCTTCAACGACGGCGAGGATTTCGTTCTCGCTCATCACCAGCAGGTCTTCGCCGTCAACCTTGACGGTGTTGCTGCCGGAGTAAGGGCCGAATACCACCTTGTCGCCGACCTTGACGGCCAGCGCACGCACTTCACCGTTGTCCAGCACGCGGCCAGTGCCCACAGCAACGATTTCGCCCTGATTCGGCTTCTCGGCAGCGGAGCCCGGCAGGACGATACCGCCTGCGGTCTTGGTTTCTTCTTCGCTGCGACGAATCACGACGCGGTCATGCAGAGGACGAAGCTTCATTGTCGATCTCTCCTAACAGAGTGGTTCCATGCCGATGCATCTCATCGGCGGGTTGGCAAATTCCGGCGGTGCCGGTTGCGGCCCGCTGTGCGAGCCGCAGAAGACGGACTGTCAAAATGCGACAGCGACCTTGCGGTGTCCGCTAGATGCGGGCGAGGAAAATGATTTCAAGGGCCAGCGACTATTTTTTTACAGCACGAGGACGCAGGGTCTGGCTGCGCGGACCCTGCAGATCGATAGCCGTATCACTTGTCGCGACGTTCCCATTCGCCCTCGATCACGTTCGGGCGCTGAGCCCCGGCAGCTTGCTCATGCTGTCGACGAAGATCATCGGCAAAGGCCCGACGGCGCTGCGCCTGGGCTTCGGCACGACGACCGAGCACGCCCAGAAAGAGCTTGCGCGAGGGCGGGAACAACAACAGCAGGGCGATCAGATCACTGAGGAAACCCGGTAGAAACAGCAGGCCACCGGCAACGACCATCATCACGCCCTGGAGCATTTCACGCTCCGGCAATTCACCTCGTGCCAGCCGCTCACGGGCACGCCAGGCGGTGGCAAAACCGGCAAAGCGCATCAGCAGAATGCCAGCCATGCCACTGAGCACCAGCACGAGGATGGTCGCCAGCACCCCGATGGAACTGCCGACCTGGATCAGCAGCGCCAGCTCGGCCAGCGGGAACAGGAGAAAAAGCAGCAAGATAATTCGCATCAATAATCCTTGGCGGAAGAACAGCTTCCAATTCTGTGTAGATGACGGCATACGGCGCCGAATTCAAGCCGATTGACGAGCAGGCTGTAACGGGATTATTCGCCCTGCCCGTCGTCAACAAGCCTTGAAAACTACCGGATGAAGCTGAAGCCCTGCTGAATCAGGCACGAGCCATGGCCACCAGGGCCTGACGCACCTGGGCGGCGGTCGAACATTCAGACGGAAAGGGCAACCAGTGAACGGCCTGCCCGATGCGCAGGTGAAAGCCCTCGGCATCTATCCCAACCATCCTGACTTCGGATGCAGCCGACAGCCCCGCCTGCTCGACGTAATGCCTGATAGCTGCAGCATGATCGGCATTCATGTGTTCGAGCATGCCGCCTTCGCCGCCCTCGGCACCGGCAAAGGGATTGGCCCTCGCAACCTGATCGAGCCAGTGAATGGCGCCAAAACCACCGATGAAACGCCAGCGCACTGGCTGCACAATCCAGAAGTCGAAATCATGCACGCGATGATAGTCACGTGACTCGGGGAAGTAACGGTAATAGCGCTCAGCCGCAGCCTCGACCAATAGCGGCTCAATCAACTGTCGTGCCTCGGCCATCAGGGTCAGTCGGCCGTTAAGCTGCACATCTTCAACGCCACGCTCGGCCACCAGCAACGAACAGCGCGAATCAGCCTGAAGATTGCGGGTGTGCTGGGCGATCCGGCTGATCAGTATCAGCGGCCAGCCCTCCTCGCCCAGGCAGTAGGGCACGACCGAACCAAAGGGAAATCCCGGCATTGCCAGGGAGTGTGTGGAGAGCACGCCCCGGTATTCCTTGAGCAGTAATAGTCGGGCATTCTTGACGGCTTCTACGCTCACCTTTGGCTCCTGGGACTGCTGGCTATTGAACCGCGCCAGCATAACCCGTCCTCTGAAGGCGTCGCGATACACATCCATTATAAAAACGGGAGATGGCCATGCAGCTCAGAGACAAGGTCATCATCATTACCGGCGGCGGTCAGGGCCTGGGACGCGCGATGGGCGAATACCTCGCCGGCAAGGGCGCCCGCCTCGCGCTGGTCGATCTCAACCAGGAGCGCCTCGATGAAGCCGTCCAGGCCTGCAAACAGGCAGGTGGTGAGGCGCGCGCCTATCTGTGCAATGTTGCTGATGAGGAACAGGTCAGCCACATGGTGCATCAGGTCAGCGAGGACTTCGGTGGGCTCGATGGCCTGGTCAATAATGCCGGCATCCTGCGCGATGGCCTGACCATCAAGGTCAAGGATGGCGAGCTGTCGAAGATGAGCCTGGCGCAGTGGCAGTCAGTGATCGACGTTAACCTGACCGGCGTCTTCCTCTGCACCCGGGAAGTGGCGGCCAGGATGATCGAGTTGAAGCGCCAGGGCGCGATCATCAACATTTCCTCGATTTCCCGCGCCGGCAACATGGGCCAGGCCAACTACTCCGCCGCCAAGGCCGGCGTCGCCGCCGACACCGTGGTCTGGGCCAGGGAGCTTGCGCGCTATGGCATCCGCGTGGCAGGTGTGGCGCCCGGCTTCATAGAGACCGAAATGGTCGCCAGCATGAAACCCGAGGCACTGGCGAAGATGACCGCCGGCATCCCGCTCCAGCGCCTGGGAACGCCGATGGAAATCGCCCACTCGGTGGCCTACATCTTCGAGAACGATTACTTCACCGGACGGATTCTGGAGCTGGATGGCGGCCTGCGCCTTTAAGCTTCTGCTTCAAGAACTTCGTGGCTGAGCCACCCCACAAAAGCGCTGCCGCACGGCCTGCGAGAGTGGCTTCAGAGGCGAATGGCTACAGGCAACTTGCCGCCTTTACCAACCCACCCCAAAGCCGATGGTGTAGCGGGTTTCATCGGTTTCGTTCTCGGCGCCGCTGACGATGTCACGCTCGGCCTTCATGTTCAGCGAAGCCCAGTCGGTCACCTTGTAGCGCAGCCCTACTTCGGCATCCAGCGCATAGTCGGCCACGCCTTCCAGCGGCTTGCCGATTTCGCCGGAGCTGAACAGCTCGAAAGTCTTGCCCACCAGATAGCGGTTGTAATCCCACTTCATGGCGGCCAGGAAGAATTCATCCTTGCTGCCGTCGGCATATTCGTAGTCACTGCGGTTGATCAGCGAGGCCAGCGAGAACGCACCCAGCTCGTTGTCCCAGAACTGATAACCGGGACCTGTACCTAGGGTGCGCTGGCGACGAACATCCTCGATCTGATCGCGCTTGTAGCTCAGACGTCCCTGCCAGAACCAATGCTCGTCGATGAAACGGTCGAGGGCATATTCGGCATCCCAGTTGTCGGTAACCGTAACGCCATCGCGGTATTCGCGGTTGTAGCTGCCGGTGCCGTTGTGCCTCCACAGGCCGTGCCGGGCCTTGGTATCGAAGGACACATCGTAGTCGTCGGTATCGGTCTCGGCGCGCTTGTAGTCCATCGCCACATCGATGTTGCCCTTCCAGGTGAGGTCCTGGACCAACGGTTTGGGATGAATGATCTGCGAAATGCTCGCCAGCTCCACGGTGCGCGGGCTGGCACCATTGGCGAGGATTACCTTGCCGTCATCGCTAGCCTGCAGCGACTGGACCACCTCGCCGGCAACCTGATCCTGCTTGATCAGCAGTTTCTGGTTGCTTTCCAGTGTGGCGATGCTGCTCCACTTCAATGGAATCGAACCGCCATAATCGGTTTCAAGGAGCAGTTTGCCACCGTCCAGGACACTGATCTTGCCGGTCAGACGATCACCATTCTTAAGCCATACGGTATCAGCGAGCAATGGCAGGGGTAGCGTGGCCAAGGCCATGCACAACAGGGTTCTGGAAAACATATAAATGTATTGAATTCTGATCGGGTGGGTTAATAGCCGTGATTGGGGCCGCATTATCCTTATGCCTGTGGTCACAGCAAGCACTGACCGCCAGGCGGAAGACGAGTTCATCAGGAAGCATTGCCATGACCGACCAGTCAACGTTGTTACCACCCGGCGCCGATGCCGAAGCACGCCGGGCTGCCGTTTATCTGGTAATGGCGCAAATTCCTGAAGGCAAGGTGGTGAGCTATGGCGAGCTGGCTGCCATGGCCGGCCTCGGTCGAGCCGCACGCTGGGTCGGTCGGTTGATGTCACAACTGCCGGACGACACCCGTCTGCCCTGGCACCGGGTGATTGCCGCTGGCGGACGCCTGAGCCTGCCGGCGGGCAGTGCCGCGGGCCATGAGCAGCGCATGCGCCTGCGCGCCGAGGGCCTGACCATCATCAATGACCGGGTGGACGTACGTCGGCACGGCTGGCAATCATTCGGGCACAACGAGTAGAGTGCGCGCTTTGTGCCCATTTCCTGACAGATCATTGCCGTATGCCCCGTGAAACCTGGCGCGATGCTCTCGCCGCCTATGCCAGCCCCGCCTCCCTGACGCTGCTAATCCTCGGCTTCGCCGCAGGCCTTCCGGCGATCCTGGTATTTTCGACGTTGTCGGTATGGCTGCGCGAAGCCGGTGTCTCGCGGGAAACCATCGGCTTCGCCAGCTGGATCAGCCTGGCCTACGCCTTCAAATGGGTGTGGTCACCGATGCTCGACCAGTGGCGCCTGCCGTGGATCGGCGCACTCGGACGGCGGCGCTCCTGGCTGGTGCTGTCGCAGGCGCTGATCGCCATCGGCCTGGTAGGCATGGCACTGTGCAACCCGCAAAGCAATCTGACCATGCTGATCGCCTTGGCGGTGATGGTGGCGTTTTCTTCGGCCACCCAGGACATCGCCATCGACGCCTATCGCCTGGAGATCGCCGAGGACAAACTGCAGGCAACCCTGGCGGCCAGCTACATGACCGGCTATCGCGTCGCCATGCTGCTGGCCAGCGCTGGCGCGCTGTTTCTTGCCGAGTGGCTGGGGTCGAGTAGTCTGGAGTACGACCAGGCCGCCTGGACCCTGACCTACCTCATCTTCGCGTTGCTGATCGTGCCGGGCTTCATCACCAGCCTGCTGATTCCCGAACCTCCCGCCGCAGCCCCGCTACCCGACGAGCCTTCACGCTATACCTTCAACCACCAACTGGCCGCTGTCGGCCTGCTGCTGGTACTGCTGATTTCCGTACCGGCGATGATCAACGCGCTGATCGCACAGGCCTGGCCGCGAGCGCTGCTCTATGCGCTGTTCATTCTCGGCAGCATTTCTCCCGTGGGCCGCTCCCTGCTGGTGCCGGTGCGGCATATTCTCGGCCAGGCCGGGCAGAAGCAACGCCCGCAACGTTTCGATTTCGCGCATCAGGCGGTGTCGGTGATCGTGCTGATTATCCTCATTGTCTCGACTACCGGCATGTTCCAGTCTTACTGGGGTGGCTACTGGCCACGCGGCACCATGTACCTGCTGATCTGCTGGGGCTGCCTGTCTGCACCCGGTCGCATTCTGATGGGACCGGTGCTGACACCGATTACCGACTTCATCATCCGTTACCGCTGGCAAGCGCTGCTGCTGCTGGGACTGATCGCCACCTATCGGATGTCCGACACGGTCATGGGCGTGATGGCCAATGTCTTCTACATCGACCAGGGATTTACCAAGGATGAGATCGCCAGCGTCAGCAAGGTGTTCGGGCTGATCATGACGCTGCTTGGCGCGGCATTCGGCGGCCTGCTGATCGTACGTTTCAGTATTCTGCCGATTCTCTTTATTGGCGGTGTGGCCTCGGCGGCGACCAACCTGATGTTCATGCTGCTGGTGGAAATGGGCGCGGACCTGCAGATGCTCATCGTCACCATTTCCTGCGACAACTTCAGCGGTGGGCTGGCTTCGACAGCGTTCGTCGCCTACCTATCGAGCCTGACCAACCTCAAGTTCTCAGCGACCCAATACGCACTGCTCAGCTCGCTGATGCTGCTGCTACCTCGGCTGCTCGGCGGCTATTCAGGTGTGATGGTGGAGAATCTGGGCTACAGCAACTTCTTCCTGGTTACAGCCCTGCTCGGCATACCTACGCTGATACTGATCGTCTGGCAATGGCGCAGGACTCGCCAGCAGTCAAACGGAGCTGAAGGGGAAGTCGCTTCCGGGCGCTCCTGAATAATGATGAAGCCGGCAGACGCCGGTTTCATCATTCATGCAACAACTATCAGCTCTGCACCAGATGCACGACCCGCTGCGGGAAGGGAATACCCACGCCTGCTGCGGTCAGTCGCTCTTTGGCCTGCTCGGTGAAGGCGAAAGTCACCGGCCAGAAATCCCCGGTCGCGACCCATACGCGCAGCGACAGGTTGACGGCACTGTCACCCAGCCCCGTAACGAACACCACCGGCTCGGGATCACGCAAGACACGCGAGTCCTCGGCGATTTCCAGCAGGATCTGGCGTGCCAGTTTGATGTCGCTGCTGTAGTCGATGCCGACATTGATATCGGCGCGGCGACGCGGCTCGCGGGAAAAATTGGTGATGTGCCCGTTGGACAATGCCCCGTTGGGCACTACCACGGTCTTGTTGTCACCAGTCTTGAGCACCGTATGAAAGATCTGGATCGAGTTGACCGTGCCGGCTACGCCCTGCGCTTCGATCCACTCGCCCACACGGAAGGGGCGAAACAGCAGAATCAGCACACCACCGGCAAAGTTCGCCAGACTGCCCTGCAGCGCCAGACCAATGGCGAGACCTGCGGCACCGATCACTGCAATGAACGAGGTGGTTTCCACGCCGATCATCGATGCCACGCTGACCAGCAGCAGCACCTTGAGCACTACGCTGGCGAGGCTGCCGATAAAGCCGTGCAGGGTCGGATCGACCTTGCGTCGCTGCAGCAGGCTGGAAATTTTTGCGGTCAGGGTATTGATCAGCCACCAACCGAACAGAAAGGTCAGCAGGGCAAGCGTCACCTGCGCACCGTATTGCAGAACGACAGGCAGCCAGGATTCGGAAAGATCGACCAGATAGTCGACACTCAGGTCCATAAAATAAAACTCCTTTCAACCGGGCGCCCGAAGCAACCCCCGGCAGTGAGGGAATGAATAAGCGCGGCTGGCGCAGGAAGAATCAATCGCGGAAATTGTTGAACTGCAGCGGCATGCCAAATTCGTGAGCGCGCAGCAGCGCGATGGCTTCCTGCAGATCGTCACGCTTCTTGCCCGTTATCCGGACCTGCTCGCCCTGAATGGCCGCCTGCACCTTGAGCTTGGCGTCCTTGATGTACGCGACGATCTTCTTTGCCAATTCCTTGTCGATGCCTTCGCGTAGAATCGCTTCCTGCTTGACCGACTTGCCCGAAGGATAGGGGTCTTTGAGTTCCAGGCATTGAACATCGATCTTGCGCTTGACCAGGCTCAACTTGAGAATGTCCAGCATCTGTTCCAATTGAAAATCAGCATCGGCAGTCAAGTGAATGGTCAACTCCTTGAGCTCGAAATTGCCTTTACCGCGCAAATCGTAGCGTCGATCCAGTTCCTTGACGGCGTTGTCGATGGCATTGGTGACTTCGTGTTTGTCCAGCTCGGACACCACGTCGAATGAGGGCATGAGCTTGCTCCATAGTATGAAACGGCGCATGGGTGTGACCCAGCGCGCTTAGCTTGACGGTTGAAATGGGCCTCCATTATAGCCGCTTGAGCCCTGAACGCCCGACCATAACCTGTTGCCACAACCCCTTCTCTACTGAGCCAATGAATGCCCAACTCACACCTCAGCATCCTTGTAGTCGACGACGCCAAGTTTTCCAGCATCATGATCGGTCGCGCGCTGAGCAAGGCCGGTTATGAGGACATACGCTTCGCCAACAGCGCCAGTGCAGCGTTGGCGCTGATCGAGCAGCGCCCGGCCAATGTGCTTCTCGCCGACTGGCTGATGCCGGAGATGGACGGCCTGGAGCTGACGGCCTTGGTCCGCCAGCAGGACGAAACATCCGATCACTACACCTACATCATTCTGCTCACCGGACGCGACGGTAATGATGTACTGAACATTGCATTCGACCGTGGTGTGGATGATTTCATCAGCAAGTCGGCGATGAATGAACAACTGGTTCCGCGGGTGTATGCCGCCGACCGCCTGTGTGGCTCGCTGCAACGGCTCCTGCAAGAGAATCGCCTGCTCACCGAGAACATTGCCAGCCTGGAGAAACGCAACCTGATCGATCCGATCACAGGCCTCGGCAATACGCGCTATCTGCGGCAGAAACTCAGCGACAGCCTGCGCCAGGTCGAGAGCCGTGGCGGTGCAATCTGTTACCTGGTGATCGGACTGCCGGAAATTGCCGGCCAGCGCCAGCGCTACGGCGAGCGCTTTTATCAGGAACTGTTGCATGGTGTGGCACGGCGCCTGCAACAGCTGGTTCGACCGCTGGATATCCTGACGCGCCTGGACGACAATCATTTCGGGCTGCTGGCATTGGTCGATGACCTGCAGGCATGCTCTCCGAGCAGTTTCAAGCGGCTGCATGAGGGCTTGAATATCAAGGCTTTCAAGACCAGCGAAGGCTTCATCTCGCTCAAAGCCGGCATCGGCCTGGTCAGTCTCGATGCGAGCGCCCTGCCCATCGACCCCCGGCTCGTCATCGAGCGCGCCGAGTCACTGCTTCCGGATGCCTACAGCACGGGCCGCATCGTACCGATGCGCCTCAAACAGCCAGGCGGATGAGCACCGTCTGGCACGTTCTCGGCGCGGGCAGTCTCGGCTGCCTGTGGGCAACGCGCCTGAGTCGCGCCGCAATTCCGGTACGCATCATTCTGCGCACACCCCAGAGACTCGCCGACTATCGCGCCGCCGGTGGCCTCAGGCTGATCGAGGAAAGCCAGACCAGCCTGTATCCGATAACCGCCGAACTGCCCACAACCGCCGAGCCCATTCAGCGACTGCTGGTAGCCTGCAAGGCCTACGACGCCGAAACTGCCGTCGCCTCAGTGGCAGAGCGGCTGCTGCCGGGAGCCGAAATTCTCCTGCTGCAAAATGGCCTCGGCAGCCAGCAGGCCGTAGCCGCACGCTGGCCAAGCAGCCGCTGCATCTTCATTTCCAGCACCGAAGGCGGCTACCGCCCTGCGGATTTTCAGGTCGTTCACGCCGGCCACGGTGAGAACTGGCTGGGCGACCCCCTCGATCAGCGTCCACCGACCTGGCTTCGCGACCTGGCTACGGCAGGTATTCCCTGCGACTGGACAGCCGACATCGAAACCAGGCTGTGGCGCAAGCTTGCGATCAATTGTGCGATCAACCCACTGACCGTTCTGTACGGGTGCCGCAACGGCGAACTGCTCGCGCATCGTGAACAGCTCAGCCAGCTGTGCGAAGAGCTGCGCAGGGTGCTCATGGCCTGCAACCAGGCCGAAGCAGCCCACGCACTGGAAGACGAGGTACTGCGCATCGTCGAAGCCACCGCCAATAATTACTCCTCCATGCACCAGGATGTGCGCAGCGGTCGCCGCACGGAAATCAGCTTCCTGCTCGGTCACGCCTGTCAGTCGGCACAACGGCAGCACGTACGGGCTGACGAATTGAACGCGTTGCTGCAGCGTCTGCAACTGTTCCTCATGCAACACGGATTGCCGCCGGACTGAGGCCCCGCTACCCTGCACAAACGCCCTTCGCCCGTGCCTGTCATGACTCTGCGCCAGCGTCTCGAAAATCTCCCGGTCGGTCGCAAGCTGCTGATCGCCCCGCTCGTCCTGCTTGCCGCCGTGCTGCTGGTCTCCAATCTGACCTTTATCAGCGCGGCCTACTGGATCTCGCGTCAGAGCATGGCGCCCCAGGCGATGCACACCCTCGGCGCGCTGTTCGCCACACCCGAGCTAAGCAGGCAAGCCCTTGCTTCGGAAGCTGCCGCCAATGCGCTGCTGGGCAAACTGGACGACTATGCGCCGCTGCGCGCGGCGGTGATCTATGACGCTGCGGGGCAGCGCTTCGCGCAGCTGCATCGGGGCGAAGCACTGAATCTGCCGAAACAGACAGACCAGCTTGCCCAGTGGCAAAAAACCGAAATGCGCGCCAACCTGCTGGTAGAACTACCCCAGGCGGCAGGCCCGCCGGGACACTTGCTGATCGTGGCCAGCAGCGAGCTGCCGGGCGCCTTCTACACCGGCACCCTGACGGCCAGTCTGGCGATCCTGCTGGCCAGCCTGCTGCTCTGGATACTGGTTGCACGGCAGATCCGCCAGTTGGTCACTCGCCCGATCCGCGACCTTGAAGCCCTGACGCGCCAGGTCACTCGCGAGGAAAACTATTCGCTGCGCGCCACGCCCCGGAACCAGGACGAAATCGGTCGCCTGGCCGATGCCTTCAACACCATGCTGTCGCGCATGGAAGCGCGTGAACAGCAGCTCAAACGAGCCCGCGATGATGCCCAGGAGGCATTCGACCATGCCCAGGGCCTGGCAGAAGAAACCCGGCACTCCAACCGCAAGCTTGAACTGGAAGTCCAGGTGCGCAGCAAGATCGAACGCAAGCTCACCGGCTTCCAGAACTACCTCAACAGCATCATCGACTCCATGCCATCGGTGCTTATCGCGCTGGATGAACAGCTCTACGTGACCCAATGGAACCAGCAGGCCAGTGCGCTTTCCGGTACGTCCCTCCAGGACGCACTGAACCAGCCGGTCTTTATCGCCTTCGAGCCACTGCGGCCCTTTCTCAGCCAGATTCGTCGCACCTGCGAACATCACGAAGTGCAAAAGATCGAGCGCGTCACCTGGGCCTTCAATGAAGAACCCCGGCACTACGCCCTGACGCTTTATCCGCTGATGGGCGGCGCCGGTCGTGGCGTGGTGATCCGTATTGACGACATCACCGAGCGCATCAATATGGAAGAACTCATGGTGCAGTCGGAAAAGATGCTCTCGGTCGGCAGCCTCGCCGCCGGCATGGCCCATGAAATCAACAACCCGCTTGGCGCCATTCTGCACAATGCGCAGAACATCCGCAGACGGCTGTCGCCGGACCTCGAGCGTAATCGCCAGGCCGCCGAGGAGACCGGGGTGCAACTGGAAGCAGTCAACCAGTACCTGCAACGACGCGAGGTCCCACAACTGCTCGATGGCATTCAGCAGGCCGGCTCACGTGCTGCCCGAATCGTCAGCCACATGCTCAGCTTCAGCCGCTTGAGTAACCGCCAACTGGCCGAGTGTCAGTTGAGCGAACTGATCGACCAGGCACTGGAAATCGCCGGCAACGACTTTGCCCTGACGGACAGCTTCGATTTTCGCGCCATTGATATCCTGCGCGACTTCGACCCGCAGGTGAGTCGGGTCCCCTGCATTGGCAACGAGCTCGAACAGGTGCTGCTGAATCTGCTGAAGAATGCTGCCCAGGCTATCCACCAGGGCCCGCACCGAAGCCACGGACAGATCATCCTGAGTACGCGGCTCAACCCGCCCTGGGTCGAAATCCAGGTGGAAGACAACGGCGGCGGCATCCCCGAACATATTCGCAAACGGATTTTCGAGCCCTTCTTCACCACCAAGGAAGTCGGCCAGGGGACCGGGCTGGGACTTTCCGTTTCCTATTTCATCATTACCAACAACCACAAGGGCCAGATGGAAGTGCAGTGCAGACCGGGCCAGGGCACCACCTTTACCCTGCGCCTGCCACTGGCATCGACATCCGAGGCGCCTGACAATTGAACAGGAATTACTGATGGGCAACCGACTTTCGAAGATTTACACGCGCACCGGCGACAGCGGCGAAACCGGACTGGCCGATGGCCGCCGGGTACCCAAGGATCACCCGCGCATCGAGGCGATGGGCGAGATTGACACCCTCAACAGCCAGCTGGGTCTGCTGCTCGCCGAGCTCGAGGAAGCCCGGCCACGCTGGCCGGGACTGGCGGAACTGAGCGAGGTACTGGCGCCCTGTCAGCATCGCCTGTTCGACCTCGGCGGCGAGCTGGCGATGCCGGAGTATCAGGCCCTGGACGAGGCCGAAGTGGCACGACTGGAAACCGCCATCGACCGCTGGAATGAAGAGCTGGGACCGCTGAAGGATTTCATCATGCCAGGCGGCTCGCGGCTGATCGCCCTCGCCCACCTGTGCCGCAGCATGGCGCGCACCTGCGAAAGACGCTGTCAGCACCTGAACGCCAGCGAGCCCTTGCGCTCGGTGGGTCTGGCCTATCTCAACCGCCTGTCTGATCTGTTCTTCGTATCCGCACGGCTCATCGCACGCCGTCAGGACTGTGCAGAAATCCTCTGGCAAGTCGCACGCGCGCCGTCCTGAAGGACCTCAGGCACCCGGGCTTTGCAGTCTGCCCAGGCGACCGCCAACCACCATCTCGGTCGCCCATCCAACCAGGATGTCGGTATAGGTTTTCTGACAGCTTTCGCTGGTCAGGCCATGATCGGCACCGAGGATGATGCGATGGGTCAACGAGTGCGTCTGATGGAACGCCGCGCGGTAGCTCATGATGGTCGCGTGGGGAACCAAGTGGTCGAATTCGGATTCGACCAGCAGCACATCGCCACGAAAATCTGCGCAGGCCGCCAGGGCTCGATTCTCCTCGGGCATCACACGCCGCCCTCGCAGCTGGTTGAGGACATCCCGATCGAGCTGCCGCTTGGGCACCATCCAGTCGTCATCCCGATACAGCGCCGGCACCCGCATGGCAAGCCATCGGACTGGTCGCAAGGCAGTCAGCAGCGCGGCCAGGTAGCCGCCATAACTGGTCCCCACCACCGCAATCGCCGATGAGTCGATATGGGGATGCTGCGCCAGCAGATCGTAAGCGGCTAGCAGATCATTCAGATTCTGTTCACGGGTCACCGTCTGCTGCTGCGCCAGTGTCAGGGCATGACCGCGCAAGTCGAACGACAGGCAGATGCAGCCCAGTCCGGCAATGCCCCGGGCGCGGGTCAGGTCGCGCTCCTGACTACCACCCCAGCCATGTACGAAAAGCACACCGGGCAACTTTGTCGGGGGTGTCAGAAAGGTGCCGGCGATGTGCTCATCATCAACCAGGATATCCACAGGCTCGCTATGGGTTGCCATGTTCCTCCACCGTTGCGTATTTGGTGATGAACCCGACCTCCTCGTCCTCACCACAAAAGAGCAGCGTGGCACCCTCTGGAACCGGCTTTGTCTCACCGTACAACTCCACGGTCGATGCCCGCACCACGCCCGCCTTGCCACCCTGGGAAAAAGCTTCCAGCGCTGCAACTTCGGCGCCGCTGGCACCGCCAATGCGCCAGGACTGCTCCAGCACGCCAGAGCAGGCACGGCCTCTGCCATCGACCCCTTGGGCAATGTCGTAGTTGCGTCGCGAGGCATGGAAATTACGAAAGCAGGCCGAGGCAGCCGCGTCATAGACCTGCGCCTGCGAGATGGCAAGACGGGTCTTGTCCGGCAGATCAAGCTTGAGCAAGGCATCAAAATCGCCTTTCACAACCACCAGGTCCGAGCCGCCATAGACAGTCTGACCGGCGTTGTCCTGAGTCAGGCGTTGTGTGCCGTAATAACTCAGTGTCTGCGCAGCCACGCGCACCTGCCCGACACTGAAGGTCGTTACGCGATCCAGATTGCTCTCAAGAACCAGCCCATACTTCGCAAGCTCGGCCTCCTCGATATGTTCCAGCGCCTGATCAAGTGATTGAACGCCCTCCACTCGCGTCTGCCCACGACCGCCGGTGGCGCGCACCGGCTTGAGCCGCAACGGCCCTTCATGCAGCAGACGCCTTCCTGCCTCACGTGCATCGTGCAGAGAAAATACGCTGTAGCCTGCCAGCACACTGCCCTTTACCCGGTTGGCGAAATCCCGGGACCAGCCAATGGGCGAATCGGCATTGGGCCGCAACAGGGGATGCGATATGGCCTTGGTCTCGACGAAAGCATGGGGCACCACGCCGCCAAAAAGGTCCTGTTCGCCTTCGATTCCCAGCTCGCGCGCCGCCTCGACGCCCACAAGCGTACCGGAAGGCACAAAATACAGCCGTTGGGAGTAATGTGCGGCAGGCTCATATTCCCCGAGAAAAGCCAGCCCCTGGAGCGCAGCCAGGCGCTTGGCCAGCTGCTCATGCACAGCCTTTTCATGTCGAGGCTCGCGGGTACGATTCGCCAGGGTCACCACGGCCCCGCGGGGATTTTGCGGCGCATCCGCACTCGTCATAAATGAATTCGCTCCCGGGACTGCTGATATGTGCGAAGAAACGTTGTCCGCCCTCTTCGTTCGTTGTCACCAGCCAAAGCGGAACCGGTGTAGCCAGTAGACCGCCAATCTCTGCCATCTATCCGTCGGAAATCCGGAACAAAAAAAGGGAGCAGATCGAAATCTGCTCCCTTTTGCTTTGCAACGCTACTGGAGAGTAGGGGCCGAACGAGTGCGGCCCTACGGGCATTACGCTACAGGCGAAGTACTGCGGATCAGGTGATCGAAGGCGCTCAGGGAAGCCTTGGCGCCTTCGCCCAGGGCGATAACGATCTGCTTGTAAGGCACC
>NZ_JAMOHY010000003.1 GCF_024448695.1 Stutzerimonas stutzeri
GGTGCCTTACAAGCAGATTGTCATCGCCCTGGGCGAAGGCGCCAAGGCTTCCCTGAGCGCCTTCGATCACCTGATCCGCAGTACTTCGCCTGTCGCATAACTGCTGCGGTTGCAACGAAAAAGGGGGAGCAGATTTCGATCTGCTCCCCCTTTTGTTTTTACGAGGGTGTATCGGTAGCCGTGACGGTCCTTACGCTAAGGAGTCGGTTGGTGCTGGGCTTCGAGCTGGCGTACCTGCATATTGATCCAGTCTTCGGCACGTTGATTGAGCTCTGCCACTGCGCGAGGCCCTTCGCTTTCGGCATGCATGGCCGGACCTATCACCACCTGAATGACCCCGGGATTCTTGCTCCAGCCCGCCTTGGGCCAGAACATGCCGGCGTTGTGAGCGATGGGCAGTACCGGCAGCCCGGCATTGACCGCCAGCGAGGCGCCACTGCGGGAAAACTTGCCCTGCTGCCCGACTGGCACGCGGGTACCTTCCGGAAAGATCAGCACCCAGGCGCCCTGCTCCAGGCGTTCCTGACCCTGTTTGGCCACCTGCCGCAGCGCAGCCTTGGGATTGTCACGATCGATGGCGATGGGTTTGAGCAGCCACATGGCCCAGCCAAAAAAGGGCACACGGAGCAGCTCACGCTTGAGCACCTGGGTCAGGGGCTCGAAATAGGCCGACAGGAAGAAGGTTTCCCAAGTGCTCTGATGCTTGGCCAGAATCACACAGGGCTGTGAGGGGATGTTCTCTGCGCCCAGTACTTCATAGCGCAGGCCCACCAGTGTTTCGCCCAGCCATACGGCGCAGCGGCACCAGTTCTGCACCACGAAGCGATAACGCGTGCGGAACGACATGAACGGCGCAAACACCAGGCATACCAGGCACCAGGCGAATGCGGTGAACGACAGCAGGAAGTAGAACAAGGCAATGCGCAGGGGGAGTAGAGCTTTCATGCGGTGCTCCCCAGCAAGTGATCCACCACTGCTGCCAGATCATCGAAAACCTGGGTGCCGGGTGGCAATGTACCTTCCAGAGTGCGCATGCCCTTGCCCGTTCTGACCAGATAAGGCCTACCGCCCAGATGCATGCCTGCGTGCAGATCCCGATAACTATCGCCCACTACCGGAACGCCTTGCAGATCAGCCAGGCTGAAATGTTCGGCGATGGTGCGAAACAGTCCGGGCCTCGGCTTGCGGCACTCGCAGCCGTCGTCCGGGCCGTGGGGACAATGCACGATCAGGTCGATACGCCCGCCCTGCTCCATCACCAGCTGCTGCATCTTGAAATGCATGTCTTCCAGGGTAATGGCGTCGAACTTGCCACGTGCCAGACCGGACTGGTTGGTGGCCACCGCCACTGTCCAGCCGGCCTTGCAAAGCCGTGCGATGGCCTGGAGTGAGCCGGGGATCGGAATCCACTCATTCGGGCTTTTCACATAGGCGTCAGAGTCTTCGTTGATGACGCCATCACGGTCGAGCACGATCAGCTTCACGGGTTTAGCCAAGTGCGGAAATATCGGCGACGCCAAGGAACAGTCCTCGCAAACGGGCCAGCAGGGCATAGCGGTTGGCGCGTACCGAAGGCTCTTCGGCATTGACCAGTACCGCCTCGAAAAACGCATCCACAGGTGTACGCAGATGCGCCAGGCGTTCCAGTGCTTCGCGATACTGACGCGCCTGTGCCAGCGGTTGCACGGCCTGTTCGGCCTGTTGCAGCGCCGAATACAGCGAGAATTCGGTGGCGTTGTCGAACCAGCGCGGCTCGACGGTTTCCGGCAGAGCGGCGTCAAACTTGCTCAGCAGGTTCGAGACACGCTTGTTGGCCGCGGCCAGTGCGGCAGCCTCGGGCAACGTGCGGAAGGCCTGAACGGCCTGCACGCGCTGATCGAAATCCAGTGCGGAGGCCGGTGATACGGCACGTACCGAGAGATAGCTGGCCACGTCAACGCCTTCGTCTTCGTAGCGTGCACGCAGGCGGTCGAAGATGAAGTCCAACACCTGTTCGGCCAGCCCGTGTGCTTTCACCTGATTGCCGAACTGGGTGATGGAGAACTCCACGGCCTTGACCAGATTCAGGTCCAGCTGCTTCTCGATCAGAATGCGCAGAATGCCCAGAGCGGCACGACGCAGTGCATAGGGATCCTTGCTGCCGGTAGGCAGCATGCCGATGCCAAAGATACCGACCAGCGTATCCAGCTTGTCCGCTACTGCGACGATGGCGCCGGTGCGGGTGCTCGGCAGTTCTGCGCCCGCGCCGCGCGGCATGTACTGCTCGTTCAGCGCCAGGGCGACGTCTTCCGGCTCGCCGTCATTGAGGGCGTAGTAGTAGCCGGCAATGCCCTGCATCTCGGGAAATTCACCGACCATTTCCGTGGCCAGGTCGCACTTGCTCAGCAGACCGGCGCGTGCTGCACGGTTGGCGTCACCATCAGTGCTTTGGGCAATGAACGCGGCCAATCGGGAAACCCGCACGGCCTTGTCGTAGACACTGCCGAGCTGTGCCTGGAAGACCACATTTTTCAGCCGCTCGTTAAAGCTTTCCAGGCGCTGCTTCTTGTCCTGCTTGAAGAAGAACTCGGCGTCGGTCAGACGCGGGCGCACCACCTTCTCGTTGCCGGAGACGATCTGCGCCGGGTCCTTGGATTCGATGTTGGCCACGGTGATGAAGCGCGGCAGCAGCTTGCCGTTGGCATCCAGCAGGCAGAAGTACTTCTGGTTGTCCTGCATGGTGGTGATCAGCGCTTCCTGCGGCACTTCGAGGAAGCGCTCCTCGAACGAGCAGACCAGCGGCACTGGCCACTCGACCAGCGCAGTCACTTCGTCGAGCAATGCCGGCGGCACGATGGCCGTACCGTTCTGCTCGGCAGCCAGCTGCTCGACGCGCTTGGCGATCAGCTCACGGCGTTCGGCGAAGTCGGCGATCACATGGGCGCCACGCAAGTCTTCCAGGTAGCTGGTCGGCTTGGAGATGTGCACCTGGCCTGGGCTATGGAAACGGTGGCCGCGGGATTCGCGCCCGGCGCGCTGGGCAAGGATCTCGCAATCGATCACCTGCTCGCCGAAGAGCATCACCAGCCACTGGGTCGGACGAACGAACTCTTCCTTGCGCGCGGCCCAACGCATGCGCTTGGGGATCGGCAGATCGTTCAGCGAGGTTGCGACGATACCCGGCAACAGCTCGGCAGCCGGCTGGCCCTCGATGGTGCGGCTGAACTTCAGTTTCGGTCCGCTGCGATCGATCTCGGCCAGGTCCACGCCACACTTGCGGGCGAAACCCAGGGCAGCCTGGGTCGGCTCACCGTCGGCGTCGAAGGCGGCCTGCATCGGCGGGCCGTCGAGGTTGATGCTGCGATCGGGCTGCTGGGTTGCCAGTTGCTCGACCACTACAGCCAGGCGACGCGGCGCGGCATAGGCCTGCGCCTTGGCGAAGCCCAGGCCGGCGTCCTTCAGGCCCTTCTCGATACCGGCGCAGAAGGCTTCGGCCAGCTTGGCGAGGGCCTTGGGTGGCAGTTCTTCGGTACCCAGTTCGACGAGGAAATCCAGTGCACTCATTCTGCAGCCTCCAGCTTGGCCAGCACTTCGTCACGCAGTTCGGGGGTGGCCATGGGGAAGCCGAGTTTGGCCCGGGCCATCAGGTAGCTCTGGGCAATCGAGCGCGCCAGGCTGCGTACACGCAGGATGTACTGCTGGCGCGCGGTGACCGAGATGGCGCGGCGGGCATCGAGCAGGTTGAAGGTGTGCGAGGCCTTGACCACCATTTCGTAGGCTGGCAGCGGTAATTCAGCCTGCATGAGCCGGTTGGCTTCGCTCTCGTAGAAATCGAAGAGTTCGAACAGCTTCGGTACGTTGGCGTGCTCGAAGTTGTAGGTCGATTGCTCCACCTCGTTCTGGTGGAACACGTCGCCATAGGTCACGGTGCCGAACGGGCCGTCCGCCCAGATCAGGTCGTAGACTGAGTCGACGCCCTGCAGGTACATGGCCAGGCGCTCGAGACCGTAGGTGATCTCGCCGGTGACCGGGTAGCACTCGACACCGCCGACCTGCTGGAAGTAGGTGAACTGAGTGACTTCCATGCCGTTGAGCCAGACTTCCCAGCCCAGGCCCCAGGCGCCGAGGGTCGGTGATTCCCAGTTGTCCTCGACAAAGCGTACGTCATGTACCGAAGTATCCACACCGATATGGCGCAGCGATTCCAGGTACAAATCCTGGATGTTGTCCGGGTTGGGCTTCAATACCACCTGGAACTGGTAATAGTGCTGCAGGCGGTTGGGGTTCTCGCCGTAGCGGCCGTCGGCCGGGCGGCGAGAAGGCTGCACATAGGCGGCGTTCCAGGTCTCGGGACCGATGGCGCGCAGGAAGGTGGCGGTGTGGAATGTACCTGCGCCCATTTCCATGTCATAGGGCTGCAGGACCACGCAGCCCTGCTCGGCCCAGTAGCTTTGCAGGGCGAGGATCAGGTCTTGGAAGGTGCGCACGGCAGGCGTAGTCTGGCTCAAAATTTCACCTGTGCTGGCTTCGACGGAAAGCTGCGGAGTATACCCGATTCCCGTGCTTTCCCGACGCTGGCACGGGCAGCCCGTACCTTTCAAGGAGCCGCCCATGCAACGTTGCGCCTGGTGCAGCGAGGATCCGCTGTATATCGGTTATCACGATCACGAATGGGGCGTTCCGACCCACGATCCACAGGTACTGTTCGAGTTTCTGATTCTCGAAGGCGCTCAGGCCGGGCTGTCCTGGATCACCGTGCTGCGCAAGCGTGAGCGCTATCGGCAGGTGTTGTTCGGCTTCGATCCGCAGCGTCTGGCGCAGATGACCGATGCCGAGATCGACGAGCGCCTGCAGGACCCCGGTATCATCCGTAACCGACGCAAGCTGGAAGCCGCACGCACTAATGCCCGCGCGTGGCTGCGGTTGGAGGACCCGGCGAGTTTTCTCTGGTCTTTTGTGGGGGGCAAGCCGTTGGTCAATCACTTCCCGACGCATCAGCATGTGCCGGCTATCACCGCAGAAGCCGAGGCGATGAGTCGGGCCTTGAAAAAGGCCGGTTTCAGCTTCGTCGGCCCGACCATCTGTTACGCCTACATGCAGGCCTGCGGACTGGTCATGGATCACACCACCGACTGCCATCGGCATGCGTCGCTGGCCGCTTCGGCGGCGTCGAACTTGCCGATGGGGGTACACTAGCCACTTTGATTTTTGTCGGGAGTAGGCCTTGGATAGGTTCAAAGGTGCGCTGATAGTCGGATTCCTGAGGCTGTTCGCCCTGCTGCCCTGGTCGATGGTGCAGCGCCTCGGCGCACTGATCGGCTGGCTGATGTGGAAACTGCCTAATCGCTCGAGAGAAGTGGCGCGTATCAACCTCGCCCACTGTTTTCCCGAGCTTGACGACGAGCGCCGCGAGCACTTGTTGCGCGATTGCCTGCAGCAGATCGGCAAAACCTTTACCGAGAGCGCCTGCGCCTGGATCTGGCCGGCGGACAAGACCCTGCAGCTGGTCAAGGAAGTGGAGGGTCTGGAGGTTCTCGAACAGGCACTGGCTTCCGGCAAGGGCGTGGTCGGTATCACCAGCCATCTGGGCAACTGGGAAGTGCTCAATCACTTCTACTGCGCGCAATGCAAACCGGTCATTTTCTATCGCCCGCCCAAGCTCAAGGCGGTAGACGAGTTGTTGCAGAAGCAGCGGGTGCAGTTGGGCAATCGGGTCGCGCCTTCGACACGCGAGGGCATCATCAGCGTGATCAAGGAAGTGCGCCGTGGCGGTTCGGTGGGGATTCCGGCCGATCCCGAGCCCAGTGAAAACTCTGGCGTCTTCGTGCCGTTTTTCGCCACTCAGGCACTGACCAGCAAATTCGTGCCCGGTATGCTCACTGGCGGCAAGGCAGTGGGCGTGTTCCTGCATGCGTTGCGACTGGAGGATGGGTCCGGGTTCCGGGTGATCCTCGAAGCCGCGCCGGACGAGATGTACAGCGAAGACATCAATGTTGCCGTTGCGTCCATGAGCCGCATGATCGAAAGTTACGTGCGCCGCTGGCCGACCCAGTACATGTGGACCATGAAGCGCTTTAAGAAGCGTCCGGTCGGCGAAGCCCGCTGGTATTGAAACAAGCACAACAATAAGCCGGTCAGGAGGGATCCGTGACAAACCAGCGTATGCACCCACGCGCCAGCATGAAATGCCGAATTCGCATCAGTCACGAAACCTTCGGTGACGTGCTGGCGCAGACCCGCGATCTTTCTGACAGTGGCGTCTACGTCAAACACCCGGACCTGGTATCGCTGCGACCAGGCATCATCGTCCGTGGCCAGGTACAAGATCTGCCCATCCCCGCCCCCGAGCTGCAAATGGAAGTGATGCGGGTGGATGCCGAAGGTGTAGGACTGCGTTTCATCCTGCCGGATTGACTCTCGTTCGGCCCTACCGGGTCAGGTGCGGGCCCAAGACGGTGAAGAAGATCAGGGGCGCTGCGCCTTGTCCAGCTTGCGCAGGAACACGTCCATCTCCTTTTCGGCCTGTTTGTCGCCATGCGCTTGTGCGGCCACCAGGCCTTGCTTCCAGGCCTCGCGTGCACCGGCATTGTCGCCGCTGAGCTGCAATGCCCTGCCCAGCAGCTTCCAGGCGGCGGAGTATTTGCGGTCCTGCTCGACGCACCGCCGAAAGTGCGTGGCGGCTCGCTCGGCATCGCCGGCATCCAGATAACCCTTGCCCAGACCGAAACGCAGCATGGGGTTGTCCATGCCCTGTGCCAGCATCTTTTCCAGTGATTCAAGCATTCAGAGTCTCCTTCGCAGCATGGCTGAACGAACGGCATCATCGCTTTGCCGATGACGAAAAACCAGCATGCCATGGAACCACTTCCTGCTGGTGCGCCTCGTCGACCGCGTTGAGATTCCCGAGTGCGGACGGTTGAACAGCTCATCCGGCGTGGCCTACTCGTGAATACGCCACTGATTGAAGAAGCATCGGCGGTCGGAAACGCGCGCGAACCCCATCCGAGGGGCTACCGGAGTTGGTTCACGGCGCCTTCAAAGAACATGCGCCACGGCCAGCGGCAGACGGCTCCATACAGGGTCAGCGCACGGCTCAGAAAAAGGTCAGGCCGGCCTGGAATAGCCGCTCGACGGCGCGGATCTGCTTCTTGTCCACCAGAAACAGAATCACGTGATCACCGGATTCGATCACGGTGTTGTCGTGGGCGATCAGTACCTGTTCGTCGCGAATCACCGCACCGATGGTGGTGCCTGACGGCAGGGCAATCTTGCCGATCGGACGACCGATCACCTTGCTTGAGGACAGGTCGCCGTGGGCGATCACTTCGATGGCTTCGGCGGCGCCACGCCGCAGCGAGTGGGCACTGACGATGTCGCCGCGCCGGACGTGGGTCAGCAGGGTGCCAATGGTGGCCAGCTGCGGGCTGATGGCGATATCGATTTCGCCGCCCTGGACCAGGTCGACGTAGGCCGGATTGTTGATGATGCACATCACCTTGCGAGCGCCGAGGCGCTTGGCCAGCAAAGACGACATGATGTTGGCTTCGTCGTCGTTGGTCAGGGCGAGGAAAACATCGACATCGCGAATATTCTCCTCCATCAGCAGATCCCGGTCCGAAGCGCTGCCCTGGAGGATGATGGTGCTGTCCAGGGTGTCGGAGAGGTAACGGCAGCGGGCCGGATTCACCTCGATGATTTTCACCTGGTAGCGGTTTTCGATGGCTTCGGCCAGGCGCTCGCCAATATGCCCGCCGCCGGCGATGACGATGCGCTTGTAGTTTTCGTCGAGGCGGCGCATTTCGCTCATCACGGCGCGAATGTGGCCTCTGGCCGCGATGAAGAAGACTTCATCATCGGCCTCGATCACGGTGTCGCCCTGCGGCAGGATTGCCTGATTGCGGCGGAAGATTGCCGCAACGCGGGTGTCGACGTTGGGCATGTGCTTGCGTATCTGGCGCAGCTCCTGCCCCACCAGCGGGCCGCCATAGTAGGCGCGCACGGCCACCAGCTGTGCCTTGCCCTCGGCGAAGTCGATGACCTGTAGCGAGCCGGGGTATTCGATCAGGCGCTTGATGTAGTTGGTCACCACCTGTTCGGGGCTGATCAGCACGTCCACCGGAATCGCCTCGTTGCTGAACAGGCTGTTGCGAATGAGGTAGGCAGGCTCGCGTACACGAGCGATTTTGGTCGGCGTATTGAACAGGGTAAAGGCGACTTGGCAAGCGACCATGTTGGTCTCGTCGCTGTTGGTGACCGCCACCAGCATGTCGGCATCGTCAGCGCCGGCCTGACGCAGCACTGTGGGAAACGAGGCGTGACCGATAACGGTACGGATATCCAGGCGATCACCGAGGGCGCGCAGGCGATCGACATCGGTATCGACCACGGTGATGTCGTTGGCTTCGCTGGCAAGGTTTTCCGCCAGGGTGCCGCCGACCTGACCTGCACCGAGAATGATGATTTTCACGCGGTCACTCCTCTGAAGAGCGCTGGCTCAGGCATTCGGGCCGCCGGGATGGGCGGCAATCTTGATCAGTTTGGCGTAGTAGAAACCGTCGTGCCCGCCTTCCTGCGGCAATAGCTGCCGGCCCCGGGACTGCTTGATCCCGAAACTGCCCGCCAGGTCCAGCTCACGGGCGCCGGGTGTGCGGGTGAGGAAGGCTTCGATGACTTCACGGTTCTCCGTCGGCAGCACCGAGCAGGTGGCATACAGCAGCACGCCGCCGACCTCCAGGGTGGGCCAGAGCGCATCGAGCATTTCGCCCTGCAGGATCGCCAGTGGAGCGATGTCGTCGGCCTGGCGAGCCAGTTTGATATCGGGGTGGCGACGAATCACGCCGGTGGCTGAGCAGGGCGCATCCAGCAGGATTCGCTGGAAGGGCTTGCCATCCCACCAGGCTCCGGTGTCGCGGGCATCGGCTGCGGTCAGCGTGGCCTTGAGCTGCAGGCGCTGCAGATTCTCCTGTACGCGCTGCAGACGCTTGGGTTCCAGGTCCAGGGCAATCACTTCGGCCAGCCCCGGCTCGCGTTCGAGGATATGGCAGGTCTTGCCGCCCGGCGCGCAACAGGCGTCCAGCACACGCTGGCCGGGTTTGAGTTCCAGCAGCCCGGCAGCCAGTTGCGCCGCTTCATCCTGCACGCTGACCCGGCCTTGGGCGAAGCCGGGTAGCTGCTGTACGTCGCAGGGCACAGCCAGGCGGATGCCGTCTTCACTGAACTGGCAGGGATAAGCCTCGATACCGGCAGCCTGCAGTTCAGCCAGGTATTGGTCACGGCTGGCCTGACGACAATTGACCCGCAGCATCATCGGCGGATGTGCGTTGTTGGCGGCGCAGATAGCTTCCCAATGCTCCGGCCAGAAGGCCTTGAGTGACTTCTGCAGCCAGCGCGGATGCGCCACGCGGATCACCGGGTCGTGCTCCAGTTCCGCCAGCAGCGCCTCGCCTTCACGCTGGGCGCTGCGTAGCACCGCATTGAGCAGCCCCTTGGCCCATGGCTTCTTCAGCTTTTCAACACAACCGACGGTTTCGCCGATGGCCGCATGGGGTGGAATACGGGTGTAGAACAGTTGGTAGAGGCCGACCAGCAGCAACGCCTCGACATCGCGGTCGGCGGCCTTGAAGGGTTTCTGCAGCAACCTGGCGGCCAGTCCCGCCAGGCGCGGTTGCCAGCGCGCGGTGCCAAAGGCCAGTTCCTGGGTCAGGCCGCGGTCACGCGCTTCGACCTTGTCCAGCATTTCCGGCAGGCTGCTGCCCAGCGAAGCCTTGCCAGAGAGCACGGCCGCCAGCGCACGGGCGGCGGCCAGCCGGGGATTCATCGCCATTATTCAAACACCTTGCCTGGCTCGAACTGCTCGCGCCGGCTGTTGTACAGGTCACTGAAATTCAGCGGCTTGCCGCCCGGCAGTTGCAGTCGGGACAGCAACAGCGACCCCTGACCGCAGGCGACTTCCAGACCGTGCTTGCTGGCGGCGATGATCTGCCCGGGGCTGCCCTGTCCTGCGCCGAGCTGTGCTGCGTGAATCTTCACCACCGCGTCTTCGAGACTGGCGTGGCAGATCGGCCAGGGATGGAACGCCCGGACCAACCGCTCCAGTTCGACCGCTGGCCGCGTCCAGTCCATGCGCGCCTCGTCCTTGTTCAGCTTGTGCGCGTAGGTCGCGAGGTCGTCGTTTTGGGTTTCGCCGTGCAGTTTGCCGGCTGCCAGCGCCGCCACGCCCTGCACCAGTGCCTGCGAGCCCAGAGTGGCGAGGCGGTCGTGCAGGCTGCCGCCGGTGTCCTCGGCACTGATCGGCGTGCTCACCTTGAGCAGCATCGGGCCGGTATCCAGGCCGGCTTCCATCTGCATCAGGGTAACCCCGGACTCGGCATCGCCGGCCTCGATGGCGCGCTGGATCGGCGCCGCACCGCGCCAGCGCGGCAGCAGCGAGGCATGGCTGTTGATGCAGCCCAGGCGCGGCATGTCGAGCACCGCTTGCGGCAGAATCAGGCCATAGGCGACCACCACCATCAGGTCGGCCTGCAGGGCTTCGAGCTCGGCCTGGGCAGCGGGATCGCGCAGGGTCTGCGGCTGATACACGGGAATGCTGTGGCGAACGGCGAGCTGCTTGACCGGGCTGGGCATCAGTTTCTGTCCGCGACCGGCGGGACGGTCCGGCTGGGTATAAGCCGCGACGATGACATGGCCTGCATCGAGCAGTGCCTGTAAGTGCTGAGCGGCAAATTCCGGCGTGCCGGCGAAAACGATGCGCATGTGAAGGACCCGTCAATAAAAAAGGCTTGCTGCTGCAAGCCTTTGGAATAGGGAGATCAAGCCTGCTGGCGGTGAAGTTTTTCCAGCTTCTTCTTGATCCGGTCACGCTTGAGTGTGGAGAGGTAGTCGACAAAGAGCTTGCCGTTGAGGTGATCGCATTCGTGCTGGATGCACACCGCCAGCAGGCCTTCGGCAATCAGCTCGAACGGCTGGCCGTCGCGGCCCAGCGCCTGGATCTTCAATTTCTGCGGGCGATCGACGTTCTCGTAGAAACCCGGCACAGACAGGCAGCCTTCCTGATACTGGTCCATCTCGTCGGTGAGAAATTCGAACTCGGGATTGATGAAGACCCGTGGCTCGCTCCTGTCTTCCGACAGGTCCATCACCACCACGCGCTTGTGAACGTTGACCTGGGTTGCGGCCAGGCCGATGCCCGGCGCGTCGTACATGGTTTCGAACATATCGTCGATCAGCTGGCGAATGTCGTCATCGACCACTTCGACCGGCTTGGCGATGGTACGCAGGCGTGGATCGGGAAACTCCAGGATGTTCAGAATCGCCATATACGTTTGTGATGCACTTATGGAATAAATTCAAAAGCCGCTGCTAAGATGCCGGGCAGCTTGTAAACGGCTTAACGCCGCTTTCCACAAGGATTACCGCGGCGCCAGGGCGCTTTACGTGAAGGCACATCATAAAGGGATTCACCACATGAGGAAATCACTACTCGCCCTGCTGCTGGTGGCGGTCGGCGGTATTGCCCAGGCCGAGGTTCAGCTCAAGGCCGATCACCCCGAGCAGTACACCGTGGTCAAGGGCGATACGCTCTGGGGCATCTCCGGGCGATTCCTGCGTGAACCCTGGAAATGGCCGGAACTGTGGCATGCCAACCCCCAGGTGGAAAACCCGCACCTGATCTATCCCGGCGACAGCCTCAGCCTGGTCTATGTCGATGGCCAGCCGCGGCTGATGCTCAATCGCGGCACTTCGCGCGGCACCATCAAGCTGTCCCCCACCGTGCGCACCACGCCGATGGCCGAAGCCATTCCGACCATCCCGCTGGAAGCCATCAACAGCTTTCTGCTGAGCAACCGCATCATCGACAGTGTGGACCAGTTCAAGGGTGCGCCTTATATCGTCGCGGGCAATGCCGAACGCGTCATCAGCGGTTCGGGTGATCGTGTCTATGGTCGTGGCGTCTTCGAGGACAATATCCCGGTCTACGGCATCTTCCGTCAGGGCAAGACCTACGTGGACCCGGACACTCAGGAATTTCTCGGGATCAACGCCGATGATGTCGGCAGCGCCGAGATTCTCGACATGGAAGAAGACATTGCCACCATGATGCTGACCCGCGTCACTCAGGAGGCGCGCATCGGTGATCGCCTGTTCCCCAGCGAGGAGCGGGCCATCACATCCACCTTCATGCCCAGCGAGCCGGAAGAGGACATCAACGGCGTGATTCTCGACATACCGCGCGGTGTAACCCAGATCGGCCAGTTCGATGTGGTCACGTTGAACAAGGGCGCCCGCGACGGCTTGAAGGATGGCAACGTGCTGGCCGTGTATAAAACCGGTGAAACCGTGCGCGACCGGGTTACCGGCGAGAACGTGAAGATTCCCGATGAGCGTGCCGGCCTGCTAATGGTATTCCGCACCTACGAAAAGCTCAGCTACGGCCTCGTGTTGCAGGCCACGCGTTCGCTGGCGGTGCAGGACAAGATCCGCAACCCCTGACAACGTGTCGAGCCCCGCTGATGCGGGGCTTTCAGTTTATCGAGTCGTCGCACGGATGCGGCGCAAGGAAACAAGGACGTCTGCCATGCCTGCCATTTCTCCCGCCGAGCTTGAAGCGCGTCTGCGACTGCATCTGTTGCCCGACCTGGGGCCGCGACGTTTGCACCGGTTGTTCGAAGCCTTCCCGAATGCCTCATCCGCGCTCAGCGCACCGGCCAGCGCCTGGCGTTCGCTGGGCCTGCCGGCCAGCTGTGCCGAACCCCGCCGTAGCACATCGATCCGCGAACGTGCTGCCGCCGCGCTGGCCTGGCTGGAGCAGCCCGACCACCATCTGCTGATGTGGGACGACCCCGCCTACCCTGCGCTGCTGGCCGAACTGCCGGATGCTCCACCACTGCTGTTCGTCGAGGGCGACGCCAGCCTGCTTGAACGCCCGCAGCTGGCCATGGTTGGCAGCCGCCGCGCTTCGCGGGCGGGGCTGGACAATGCTCTGAGTTTCGCCCGCAGTCTGGCGCGGGGTGGCTTCGTCGTCACCAGTGGTTTGGCATTGGGCATTGATGGGGCGGCGCATCAGGGCGCGCTGGATGTCGATGGCCGCACCGTTGCGGTCCTGGGTACAGGGTTGCAGCGACTTTACCCGGCGCGGCACGTCGGTCTGGCCAGCAGAATTGTCGAAGGCGGCGGTGCGCTGGTGTCAGAGCTGCCACTGGATTGCCCGCCGCATGCGTCCAACTTTCCCCGCCGGAACAGGATCATCAGTGGCCTGGCGTTGGGCGTACTGGTGGTTGAGGCGAGCCCCTCCAGCGGTTCGTTGATCACCGCGCGGCTGGCTGCCGAGCAGGGGCGTGAGGTGTACGCCATTCCCGGCTCCATCCATCATCCCGGCGCACGCGGCTGCCATCAGCTGATTCGTCAGGGCGCGGCGCTGGTGGAGAGCGTCGACGATATCCTCCAGGCCCTGCGTGGCTGGCAGCAGGTTGTACCGGGTAGCGTCATGCCCGAGGACGAACGACACCCGTTGCTCGCCCAGTTGCATGCGGCGCCTATGAGCAGCGAAGCCCTCGCCCAAGCCTTGGGCCAGCCGTTGACACAGGTGCTGGCCGAACTCACTGAACTGGAGATCGACGAGCGGGTGGCATGCGAATACGGGCTGTGGGTAGCGCGCAGCGGTTGAGACGTCAGCTCAGGTAAACTGCGCGGGTTTTCCTTGAGCAGAGGTCGAGATGGTCGGCAATTGGCGCATGCAGCAAGTGGCGCGCGTGGTTCGGGCCGGTGGTGTAATTGCCTACCCTACCGAGGCGGTCTGGGGTCTGGGCTGCGATCCCTGGGACAGCGAAGCGGTGTACCGGCTACTGGCGCTCAAGGATCGACCGGTGGAAAAAGGTCTGATCCTGGTCGCTGGCGATATCGAGGCTTTCGACTTTCTTCTCGATGATCTACCCGAACGCTGGCTGGATCGCCTGGCCGGTAGTTGGCCGGGACCCAATACCTGGCTGGTGCCGCACCGTCAGCGTCTGCCCGAGTGGATCACCGGACAGCACGACAGTGTGGCGCTGCGGGTTAGCGATCATCCGCTGGTGGCCAGGCTTTGCGCACTGACCGGCCCGCTGGTGTCCACCTCGGCCAATCCCGCCGGTCGCCCTTCTGCTCGTTCGCGCTTGCGCGTGGAGCAGTATTTCCCGCGCCAGCTCGATGCTGTTCTTGCTGGCTCGCTGGGTGGTCGCCGAAATCCCAGCACCATCCGGGATGTGCGCAACGGCGAAGTCATACGGGCGAGTTAGACATGGATGGTGCTGCAAGGGCCGAACGTGTTCGGCCTTCACGAACCAGGGACGAATGAATTCGGCCAGCCTTCCAGCCTTACGGCAACAGGATCGTCGATCCCGTGGTGCGCCCTTCTGCCAGCAGGCGTTGGGCTTTGGCGGCTTCGCCGAGCGCAAAGCGCTGGCCGATCTCGACACTGATCCGACCGCTGGCGATCATCTCGAACAGCTCCGCAGCCATGGCCTGAAGCCTCGGTGCGGTGTCTGCGTAGCCGGCCAGGATCGGGCGGGTGACGAACAGCGAGCCCTTCTGCGCCAGTACGCCCAGGTTGACCCCGGTCACCGCGCCGGAGGCGTTGCCGAAGCTGACCAACAGTCCGCGCGGAGCAACGCAATCCAGGGAAATCTCCCAGCTGCTCTTGCCCACCGAGTCGTAGACCACCGGACACTTCTGGCCACCGGTCAGCTCCAGCACGCGCTGCACCACATCTTCGCGGGTGCGGTCGATAGTGGCCCAAGCCCCCAGTGCTTTTGCGCGCTCGGCCTTCTCTGCCGAGCCGACCACACCGATCAGCTGTGCGCCCAGCGCGTTCGCCCACTGACAGGCAATCGAGCCGACGCCACCGGCCGCTGCGTGAAACAGAATGGTTTCGCCGGCCTGCAACGGATGCACCTGGCGCAGCAGGTATTGCGTGGTCAGACCCTTGAGCATCACCGCTGCCGCCTGCTCGAAGCTGATGGCATCCGGCAGCTTCACCAGATGCCGCGCCGGCAGCACATGGTGTTCGCCGTAGGCACCCAGCGGCCCGGTGGCGTAGGCCACGCGATCACCCACCTGCCACTGTTCGATGCCTTCGCCGACCGCTTCGATCACACCGGCGCCTTCGTTGCCCAGACCCGATGGCAGGCTCGGTGGTGCATAGAGACCACTGCGGAAATAGGTGTCGATGAAGTTCAGGCCGATGGCGTGATTGCGTACGCGCACTTCGCCGGCGGCTGGGGCCGGAACCTCGACCTCAACCTGCTCGAGAACCTCGGGACCACCGTGCTGGCTGAACTGGATACGCTGCGACATAAGGGGCTCCTGAGCGGACGCAAAGAACCTATCCAACCGCTCCGCGCGGCATTCGTCAACCAGGGCGGATGATATGCTTGCGCACCATTTTCGCTCATCCCCGCGTTCGTCCGGGATGTGCCGCGCCACTTCTTGCCAAGGTGATTTCGTGAACGACCGGACCGAAGCCGTCAAAACCTACCTGCTCGATCTGCAGGATCGCATCTGCACGGCGCTGGAAGCCGAGGATGGCGATGCCCGTTTCGTCGAGGACGCCTGGGCTCGCCCCGGTGGCGGCGGTGGCCGTACTCGGGTGATCGAGAACGGGGGCCTGATTGAAAAAGGCGGGGTTAATTTCTCCCATGTGCATGGCAGCGGGCTGCCGCCCTCGGCCAGCGCTCATCGTCCCGAACTGGCCGGCCGCGGTTTCGAGGCGCTGGGCGTGTCGCTGGTGATTCACCCGCACAACCCCTACGTGCCGACGTCCCATGCCAATGTGCGCTTCTTCATCGCAGAGAAAGAGGGTGAAGAGCCGGTCTGGTGGTTCGGCGGTGGCTTCGACCTGACGCCCTACTACGGCAATGAGGAAGACTGCATTCACTGGCACCGGATCGCCCGCGACGCCTGCGCACCGTTCGGTGCCGACGTCTATCCGCGCTACAAGGAATGGTGCGACCGCTATTTCCATATCAAACACCGCAACGAGCCGCGCGGCGTTGGCGGGTTGTTCTTCGACGATCTCAACCAGTGGGATTTCGATACCAGCTTCGCCTTTATGCGCGCCGTCGGCGACGCCTATCTGGAGGCCTACCTGCCCATCGTGCGCCGCCGCAAGGCCACGTCTTTCGCCGAGCGTGAGCGTGATTTCCAGCTGCTGCGCCGCGGTCGCTACGTGGAATACAACCTGGTCTACGACCGTGGCACGCTGTTCGGCCTGCAATCGGGCGGGCGTACCGAGTCAATTCTCATGTCGCTGCCGCCGCAGGTCAGTTGGGGTTATGACAAGCATCCCGCCCCCGGCACGCCGGAAGCGCGGCTGACCGAATATTTTCTACAGGACCGCGACTGGCTCGCCGACGCCTGATTTCCTTGCAGCTTGGAGCCTACTCATGGACCGCTACGGTGTTTTCGGCAACCCCATCGGCCACAGCAAGTCGCCGCAGATTCATCGTCTGTTTGCGCAGCAGACGGGCCAGGTTCTCAGCTATGAAGCCTTGCTGGCGCCGCTGGACGATTTTCCCGGTTTTGCCCGGCAATTTTTCGTCACCGGGCGCGGTGCCAATGTCACCGTACCGTTCAAGGAAGAAGCCTGGCGGCTGGCTGACCAGTTGACCGAGCGCGCGCGACGGGCCGGTGCGGTGAATACCCTGCACAAGCTCGACGACGGACGCCTGCTGGGTGATAACACCGATGGCATCGGCCTGGTACGCGACCTGCTGGACGCCGGAGTGACCTTGCAGGGCAAGCGAATCCTGTTGCTGGGTGCCGGTGGCGCGGTGCGTGGCGTGCTTGAACCCTTGCTGGCGCAAGCCCCTGAGTCACTGGTGATTGCCAACCGCACGCGGGCCAGAGCCGAGCAACTGGCCGAAGAATTTGCCGAGCTGGGCCCGGTCAGCGCCAGCGCATTCGAGCAGCTCGATGGTGCATTCGATGTGATCATCAACGGCACTTCGGCCAGCCTTGCCGGCGAGCTGCCGCCGCTGGCCGACGCGCTGATCGCTGCCGGCCAAACCTTCTGCTACGACATGATGTATAGCGCGAAACCCACGTCGTTCTGCCAATGGGCTAGCGATCTTGGCGCGCACAGCCGCGATGGCCTGGGCATGCTGGTGGAGCAGGCGGCGGCGGCCTTCGAGCTCTGGCGCGGTGTACGCCCTGAGTCGACGCCGGTGTTGCTGGCGTTGCGTCGCGAGCTACAAGGCTAAAAGTCTTTAGAAGTGAAACTGGATCTGCTGATGCAGGTGTTGTGGGCGCTCCAACTCATCGACCATGCCGGCGGCGATGCGTCGTAGCTGCACGCGAGGATCATTGCTGGGCAGTCCGTCGATATCGCTGTAGTCTTCGATGGACAGGTCCTCGCCGGCGGTACTGGCATCCACCAGCGTCCACTTCAGCGGATGCGAGGCGATCAGTTGCCGGGCGGCTGCCAGCTCCGACTCATCGGCGTGGGCGTTGAAGTCGGCCACCAGCAGCAGGCGCTGGACGCCGGCGTCGGTCATGCCCGAAAGCAACGAGAACACCGCTTGATACAAGTCCTGCGGCCGGCCAACGACGCTGGCATCGGGCGCCGTCGGAACCGAAGGGCTGTCGAACAGGCAGATGACTCCATGCATGCCAGCCACGCTGCGTGACACGCTGGTGGCATTGAACAGATCGCCGGCCTTGGTGCGCAGCCCTGGTCGGGCAGTCATGGAATTGAAGTCATTGATCAGCGCGACAACCTCGTGCTGCCGGCTCAACAGCTCGCACAGCACCGCGTTGCCCAGACTGGAATGCGCCCCGTAGAGCGCGAACTTGAGACGCGGGGTTTCGGCGTTGAGCATGGCTACGTCCTTCAGCAGGCCTTTGAAAAAAGTAGGCGAGGCAGGCAAGACAAGGCAAAAACAGGCGAGGAACGGACCGGGCTCGCGTACGAGTTTAGTGTTCTAAATGAGCATTTCCGAGCCTGTTTTTAACGCAGTATTGCCAACGCAGGTGGTTTTTCAACGGCCTGCTAGCGACGTGTAGCGAGGTAGCCAATCAGGGCCACGGCACCGGCCGCCAGCGCCAGGGTGCTCAAGGGATGCTTGCGGGCACAGTCGCTGGCCATGCGTGTGGCTTCGCGGCTGCGCCGGGACAGCGCCTGGCAATGCTCGTCCCAATGGTTATCCTGCCAAAGCGACTCGGCACGCGAGCGCAGATCGTCGAGTTTATGGCGCGAGCCTCGGCCTGCTTCGCGCTTGAGCTCGTCCAGCGCACTCATGAGGTTATGGATTTCGCGTTCGATCTCGTCGCGGGTGGTGGTTTTGCTGCTGAAGCGGGACATGGTGTTCTCCCCTGGATTGATATCTGCTGATTGGACCGCTTGATGGCCTGAAGGTGCGGCGATTCTCTTCTACACTCCCACCGGCATGAACCTGTGGGCGACAGCTTTCCGTATACTGCGCGCCGCGTGGCCGTCCATTTCGTCATTTTATTTTGGTAATCATTGTGAAACTTCGCCATTCCATTTTCGGCCTGCTGCTGGCCTGCAGCAGTGCCATCATCGGTCCCGCTGCGGTAGCGGCTCCGGCAGCGGCCCAACAGGAGCTCGCCTCCGGCAGCGCACTGTTGGTCGATCTGAAAACCAATCAGGTCCTGTATGCGAGCAACCCCGATCTGGTGGTGCCTATCGCCTCGGTAACCAAACTGATGACCGCCATGGTGGCGCTTGATGCCAAGCTGCCGCTGGATGAATACCTGCCGATCACCATACGCGATGCGGTCGAGATGAAGGGTGTCTTCTCGCGAGTCCGCATTGGCAGCGAGATCAGTCGCCGCGAGATGCTCCAGCTGACCCTGATGTCCTCGGAAAACCGCGCGGCGGCGAGCCTGGCGCACCATTATCCGGGCGGTTATGCGGCCTTTATCCAGGCGATGAACCTCAAGGCCAGCGAACTGGGCATGAGCAGTACCCGCTACGTCGAGCCTACTGGCCTGTCGGAGCGCAATGTCTCCAGCGCCAACGATCTGGTCAAGCTGCTGCGCGCCAGCCAGGCCTACCCGCTGATCGAGCAACTCAGCACCCGGTCGGAAAAGACCGTGGCGTTCCGCAAGCCCAACTACACCCTCGGCTTTCGCAACACCAATGCGCTGGTGCGCAAGCCGAACTGGGATATCCAGCTGAGCAAGACCGGCTTCACCAACGCCGCCGGTCACTGTCTGGTAATGCGTACCGTGATGGACCAGCGTGACGTGGCCTTCGTGGTGCTGGACGCCTTCGGCAAGTACACCCACATGGCCGATGCGAATCGCCTGAAAAAGTGGCTGGAAACCGGCAAGGCCACACCGGTGGCGCCGGCTGCCCTGGCCTACAAGGCGCAGAAGCAGGTCGAGCGCCGCTTGGCCGGGCAACCGGGGAACGCGGCGATGGCCGAGGCGCGCTGAGCAAAGGCGGGTTTCGCTGCAAGCGGCTGAGGCAGTGACGCTAAGGTAGTGGCTCGGCAGCTTGGCTGAGGCCGGCAATGGCTGCGTCCAGGGCTTCCAGCGAGACCGGTTTGACCAGATGCGTGTCAAAGCCTGCGGCTTTCGAACGCTCGAAATCACGGGTCTGGCCATAGCCGGTGAGTGCCACCAGACGCAGTTCTTCCTGGGAGAACCTGCCTCGCAGAGCAGCGGCCAGATCGTAGCCGTCCATGCCTGGGAGGCCGATATCCAGCACAGCGACATCGGGGTGGAACGTTTGGGTGATCTGCAATGCCTGCAGCGGCTCGCTGGTGGCGACGACCTCATGGCCGTGGTGAGCCAGATAGTCACGCAGGCTTTCCAGCGCATCGATGTTGTCGTCGACCAGCAGTATGCGAAACGCCGAGCCAGCGGCTGCGGGCGTGAAGTCAGGCAGGTTTTGAAGGCTGTTCGGCAGGCTCAGGCGGGGAAGCGAGACCGTGAACGCCGAGCCACAGCCGATGCCCTCGCTGCGGGCCATCACCGTACCCTCATGTAGCTCGACGAAGGTTTTAACCAGCGCCAGGCCGATACCGAGCCCGCCCTTGCCGCGGTCAATGGTGGCTGCGCCCTGCTCGAATATGTTGAAGAGCCTGGGAAACAGCGTCGGGCTGATACCTGAACCGTTGTCCTGCACGGTGATCGCCACCTGCCCTTCGCTGGCTTGCATGGCAATTTCGATTTTGCCGCCGGGATCGGTGTACTTCACCGCATTCGACAATAGGTTGGCAAACACCTGCATCAGCCGGGTCGGGTCGCCGTAGACCCATACCGCCTGTTCCGGCAGGCGTATCGTCAAGCTGTGGCGGCGCTCCTGAACCAGCGTATCGCTGGCTTCGACCGCTCGATGGATCACGCTGCACAGATCGAGCGGCTCGCGTTTGAGTTCGACCTTGCCCTGAATGATGCGGGTCGCGTCCAGCAAGTCATCCAGCAGGTTGGATAGATGTTTTGCCTGGCGTTCGATGATCTGGTGCTCGCGAGGCAGTTGCTGGCCCTTGCTGCGCAGTTTGAGCAGGTCCAGCACGGTGATGATCGGCGCCAGAGGATTGCGCAGCTCGTGCCCCAGCATGGCGAGGAACTCGTCCTTGGCGCGGCTGGCCTGCTCGCGCTCATGGTGGGCGCGGGCGGTCTGCAAACCTGTGGTTGCCAGCGATGCGGCGGCGCGTAGAAAGGCGAGTTGGGGTTCACTGGGAAAATCATGCTGCTTGGAGCCAAACCAGATGTTTCCGCCGAACTTGCCGTAGCCCATGCTCAGCCGCACGATGCGCATCGGCTGGCGCGGCGTGAATAGCAGATGAACACGCCCATCGGGCAGGCGCGTCTGTTCCCATTCGCGGGTTGCGGCCTCCCATTCGCTACGTTCGGCTGCGTCGATGTATTGGCCGTCCAGACGCAACACGATGTGGCTGGGAGTGTCCGGCAGCAACTTGACGTCGACCATGGTGAAACGCATCGGCACGATGCGCTCGACCGCCTCAATGGTGATCTGCAGAATGGCGGCTCCGTCGCGTCCCGCCCACAACGCAGGTAGCGCCAGCAGGCCCATCAGATCACGGAGGCTGCGGTCTGCGTTGGCGTTATCCTGGTGTTCCGACATCGGTTGGTTCATCTAACGGTTCGGCCAGCACAAGGGCTGTGAGTTGTTTGGCATAAGGCGCTACGCGGCTGCGCCGGTTTCCCTGTTACGGAGTTCTTCGAGCATCTCGGTTGCAGGCGTGTAGAAAGGGTTTTCCTGCACGATGCCGTTGATCAGTGTCAGCGGATGGGTGCGCAGCAGGTCCATCATCATCGAGCCGTTCAGCTTGGCGATGTCATAGACGCAAATCGCCGGTTGGCGATTTTTCAACAGTACTTCGTTGACCTCTGCCTCGTAGGCGAGAAGATCCTTGTTCACCGCCGCGCCACGGAACGCCCAGTCCATGTTGCCCATGATTCGAACCCTGGAATAACCCGCCTCGGTTGCCTTCTTGCAAACGGCATCCAGTGTCGCAAGCATGCGATCCTTTTCGAAAGCGCCGTTTTCGTCCAGGTAAACGCCCTGCCAGGACTGCAGCTCCAGCTGCCCACAGGCTTCGCAGGCGTGGGTATCGATCCCGCCTGCTGTGAGACGCTCTCTGTGCTGTGACAGGGTGGCAGGATCGAGGATATGGATGTTCTTCTCGCCCTGGTCCAGCGCTTCCTTGAAAAAGGGGATCAGCACGTCGTATTCCTGCTCGCGGCTATCGAAGAATGCGCAAACATGGAAATGCTCGATGGGGGTGCCAGCCAGTGAGAGGGCGCTCATTACTTATCTCCAGAGTTGAGACCACGCTCAGGCAGCCAAGAATGTAGCCGACGGTGGCGAAGCCCAGATTCTACAGCCTAAAGCAAAGTCGCACCCCAGCACTCGGACTCTCTTCTCGATGAGCGGTTGAGACTTTGGTGCCGATTGTCGGTCAGCGGCGCTATTGCGGTAACGCAAATGAATGACAGGCTTCGGGTAATCGACAGACAATAACGCCCATACTCGCCCAGCCCGATCCGGCGCCGCTCATGTTGCTGCGCCGGCGTCGGCAGGCATGCAGTCTGGCAAGGGAGTCGAAATGACTATCGAATGGTGGTACTGGGCGGTCGGCGGTTTGCTGCTGATCATGCTGGAGCTGGTGATTCCCTCGTTCTTCGTGATCTGGTTCGGCCTCGGCGCCCTGCTGGTCGGCGGCGTATTGCTGGTGGCCGGCGAACTGTCACTGACCGTGCAGTTGCTGATCTGGGCACTGGCATCGCTGGCCATGGTGGTGGTGTGGTTCCGGGTCTTCCGGCCCAGTCGGCACAGGACGCTGATCGGCACCGCTGCCGGCGAAGTGATCGGCGAGGTGGGCCTGCTGGTCGGCCAGGTCGAACCCTTTCAGCGTGGCAAGGTGCGTTTCCAGCGGCCTATCCTCGGCGCCGAGGAGTGGGCCTGCGTGGCCGATCAAACGATCAGTGCCGGCGAGCGCGTGCGGCTGGTGTCCGTCGAAGGCAGCTATCTGAAGGTCGTCAAGGCCTGAGAAGATTTTTTAAAGGAATAGAGATATGAATGCGGGACTGATCATTGCTGCTGTCATTGTTGTTTTCATCGTCGTCACCATTGCCAAGGGCGTACGCCTGGTCGCCCAAGGTGAGGAATGGGTGGTCGAGCGCCTCGGCAAATACCACAGCACCCTGCGTCCGGGGCTGAACATCCTGATTCCCTACCTGGATCGAGTGGCCTACAAGCTGGTGACCAAGGACATCATCCTCGACGTGCAGGAACAGGAAGTCATCACGCGCGATAATGCGGTGATCCTCACCAACGCGATTGCTTTTATCAAGGTCACCGACCCGGTCAAGGCGGTGTACGGCATCACCGATTTCTCCGAAGCGATCCGTAATCTGATCATGACCACCCTGCGCTCCATCGTCGGCGAGATGGAACTGGACGAAGCGCTGTCTTCGCGCGACCGGATCAAGGCACGCCTGCGTGAAAGCATTGCCGACGAAGCGGTGGACTGGGGCCTGACCGTCAAGTCGGTGGAAATCCAGGACATCAAGCCGTCGGAATCCATGCAGCGTGCAATGGAGCTGCAGGCCGCTGCCGAACGCGAGCGTAAGGCCACCGTGACCCGTGCCGAGGGCGCCAAGCAGGCGGCCATCCTCGAAGCCGAGGCCCGTCTGGAATCGGCCCGGCGCGATGCCGATGCCCAGGTCATGCTGGCTGAAGCCTCGGCGGAGGCGATTCGCCGGGTGAGCAGCTCCATCGGCAGCGAAAGCGGTCCGATGATGTACCTGCTGGGCGAGAAATACATCGCCGCGCTGGACAAACTCAGCCAGAGCAACAACGCCAAGACGGTGCTGCTGCCTGCCGACATTCAGGAAACCTTGCGTGGTGTGGTCGGCAAGCTTGGCGCGCGTGGCTGATCGGCTGATCGCTGCGCCAACTAGAAACAAGACCGTCACAGCTTGCCGCATCGACCGCCAGCCCGTGCGCGTGCGCATCAGGTGGTCGAGTGTTGCGGCGATGCAACAAGCGTGAGAGACCCTGGCGCGCGGAATCTGGCATCCGCACCCGCCTGGGATTGTTCTGCGACGGCCACCGCCACGGTTCGGTGAGGCGCTAGCCGCGCTGCTCGCCTGAGTGCGGAGCCGTCACCCCATCCAGCGATGAACAGCCACCCTGTGCACCGTCCTGAATGACGCTGAAGCTGCCATCCGTCTCCAGCACCACCGCCTCGATGCCCTTCTGCGCCGCCATCCCGCTGCTGCGAATCGCCGCCCTCACCTCGTCTTCTGTCACCCGCGCTGTCCGCAACGCATCGCCGAGAAAGCGCCCGCGATAGAACAACAGCGCCGGTTCGCCGGTGATCATCTTGCGAAACCACGCCGCACGCACACTCGACCAGGTAACCACGTACTGCAGCCCGATCAGCAACGCCAGTGCGAGCACGCCCTGCGCCAGCGACACATCCTGGTTCAGCAGGATGGTGGCAAAGGTCGAGCCCAGCGCCACGGTGATCACCAGATCGAAGGCATTCATCTTCGACAACGTCCGCCGTCCCGACAGGCGCAGCAGCAGTACCAGGCTGATATAGGCCAGCACGCCAACCACCAGAGTGCGTAGCAGCGCCGTTGCGCTACTGAAAAACATGCTTTCCACATCCACCTCCCAAGCTGACTTGTACAGGGTAGACCGGGCTTGGTGGAGGGAATTGCAGCCAACGCTACCGAGCGGCCACCCGATAGGAAGAAGGTGCGCAAGAGGAGCCACTCACCCCGGCGCTCGCCTCCGTTGAACGCCCCTCACTCGGCCCGGTCGGAAACTAGACAGCCACCGGGGACACCTGCATGAGTACTTCGAGCAATCTGTTTTGGGCCGCCGTGGCGATCGGGGCGGTGACGGGCATGCGCAGCCTGTTGGCGCCGGCGATGGTCAGCCGGGCGTTGGACGGACGGGATGATCTCGACGGTGCGGGCGAGGCGGCACAGTGGCTGACGTCGAACGTGGCGCGCAAGGCGCTGGTGCCACTGGCGGCCAGCGAGATGCTCGGCGACAAGATGCCCTTTGCCCCGGATCGCACGATTGTCCCTTCGATGATGTTTCGCGCGCTCTCTGGCAGCGTAAGTGCAGCGGCGCTGGCGGGTGTGCGGCGCGAGCCGGTATTGCTGCCGGCGTTGCTCGGCGCGACGGCGGCGCTGATTGCTGCAAAGGTCGGGCTGGGCCTGCGCAAGCCTTATCAGCCAAGGCCGCTGCTCAACGCAGCACTCGGGTTAACCGAGGAATGTCTGGCGCTGAGCCTTGGCAAGGCCGGGTTGCGGCAGGCGCTGGGCGCGGGCCGGCGCGGGCGATAAAGCATCAGGCCGTAAACCTTGCAGGGTTTGTCCGGCAAAGCAGCGATGCTGCGCAAAGGCGTGGAACGGGCGTTGCCGTTTTCCACGCGGCTGAGTCAGTCTGCGGAGACGCCGGTCTTGTGGGGGGTGCTCTGCAGCAGGCGGGCATGAGCCGCGGGATAGCGATAGGCGAAGGTGGCGTGTTGTTCGGCGAGTTCGGCCTGCATGGCCTCTCGCTCATGGGCCGGCAGTTTGGCCAGGTATTTTCGGGTGATCGCGTACTTGGCCGCCATCAGGGCGTCGACAGCTTCGCGCTGTTCACGTTCGAGCGCTTTGGCGCGGCGTTCGCGCAGGGCCTGCTGATCGGTGTGCATATTGCCGCCTTCATGCAGTACAAAGGCGCTTTTTGAGTCCCCTTGCGTCTGGTCCATGGCCGGTGCGGCGGCCCAGACGCTGGACAACACAGGCAGGCAAACCAGCAGGCAGGACGTGACGGTTCTCGGCATGTTCATGGCGTGGCTCTCGGCTGGCATGGGCAACGGCCAGAATACGCGAGGTTTATCGTGCTGTTGCCGCGCCAATCGCCGCAGGGGTTCCGGTAAACAACGGGCACGCATCGTGCGGCCCGTCATTACCTGTGGATCGCTACCTGTGGATCGCTGTCAGCTTGGACGCTGGATCACGCAGATGCGCTCGCGACTCGTTCCGGGCGGAGCGGTGTCGACGCCTGGGGTGCCATGGCCTGTGGTTCCGGCGCCGGTTGGGGCTGCGGTGGCGGTGGTTTCAGGGTAGCCCGTACCGGCTCGTTTGGCGGCACCGCCAATGTCGTAGCGTCCGGTGTCGGCAGAGCTTCTGTCGTCATAGTCGGTCGAGACGGTATCGGTGTGGCCTGCGCTCGCCGGACCTGCAGCGAGCGACTCGCCTGGCGTAGCGGCTGCGGAGCCAGCAAAGTGCTTGTCGAGATGACTGTCACCGCCGGTCGCGCCTGCATAGGGGCTGGTAGGGCCGGCATAGCCGTGCGCTGCCGCCGTATCGACGGTACCGCCTCCGTGTTCGTGGATGTCGATGGCGCCGTTGTACTCCAGCGCATCGCGCGCCCTGATCAGCTGATCTTCGTCGGTCACGTCCACGGCAATCACCAGGGCGCCGCGGCGTATCGCATCTGGATAGGCCGTCGCGTAGTGGCGATGCTGTTCATGGGGTTCGTTGCCGAATAGCGACTGAAAGAACTGCGCGACCCGGGAATCATGCTGGGTGCGATCCAGGCGGTCATCAGTGGTGGAGTAGGGGCTGTCGTAGGCATGGATTTCTGCGGTGTCGGCGCCTACAGCGTGAACCTGTTCCCGTGGAATGCCGCGCGACATCAGGTCGCCACGGGTGCGGTTGGCATCGGTCAGCGTTGCAAACGCTGCTACCAGTGTATGTCTCATGATCCACCTCACGTTGTGTTGAACAACCGGGTTGCCGTGCACTGTGCTACCCCGGCACGACGGCAGTGCGCATGGCCAGTGATACAGTCAGGCAAAAGCAGCGCTCATGGAATCTTGAGTGCGCGGCTACTGCCAGAGTTCAGCGTGGAGGATCAGCGGTCGGCGGGGTTGTATTACGCGGGGAAGGTGGAAAGGCTGTGCCGTTTCCACCTGAACCGGAGCGGGCTGCGACTCAGTCCAGATCTGCCGCACTGTGACGCTCGGGGACCTGTTCCGACTCCTCGCCCCAGGTGCGGTTGACCTTGCGCCCGCGAACCACGGCAGGCCGTGCGGCAATCTCGTTGGCCCAGCGCTGCACATGGCGGTAACGCTCAACGGAGAGGAATTCCCCCGCCTCGTACAGCTCACCGAGAGCGAGAACCCCATACCAGGGCCAGATCGCCATGTCGGCGATGCTGTACTCGTCCCCTGCGACGTAGCGGTTTTCAGCCAGCTGGCGATCCAGAACATCGAGCTGGCGCTTGGTCTCCATGGCGTAGCGGTTGATCGGGTATTCGTATTTTTCCGGCGCGTAGGCGTAGAAATGCCCGAAGCCGCCACCGACAAAAGGTGCCGAGCCCATCTGCCAGAACAGCCAGTTCAGGGTCTCGGTACGTGCCCGAAGTTCGGTAGGCAGAAAGGCACCGAATTTTTCTGCCAGGTAGACCAGAATCGAGCCGGACTCGAACACCCGCAGGGGCTCACCTTCGACGCTGTGATCGGCCAACGCAGGGATTTTCGAGTTGGGGTTGACCTCGACGAAGCCGCTTGAAAACTGATCGCCATCACCGATCCTGATCAGCCAGGCGTCGTACTCGGCGCCGGCATGGCCGAGGGCGAGCAGCTCTTCAAGCATGATGCTGACCTTGACGCCATTGGGCGTGGCCAATGAGTAGAGCTGCAGCGGATGCCTGCCCACCGGCAACGCCTGCTCGACCCGTGCGCCAGCAGTTGGCGCATTGATGCTGGCGAATTTGCCGCCGGAAGGCGCGTCGTGGGTCCAGACCTTCGGCGGAGCGTAAGTGGGATCGGACATGGCGGTCTCCTTGAGCGGTTACAGGGGCTGCGCAGCATGCTACGCCATTGCGGCGAGGTTGAAACCAAAGCGGTCAAGTCGGGCGTGCGCACGCGCGAGGACTGTCTGACAGGCGCCGCCAGAGCGTACAGGGCATCCGCGCCGATCATCACACAGCAGAGCTTTGGTCGTTCGGCGTCAGCGGTACCCTGACCGTAAAGGTCGTGCCCTGGTCGGCACTTGAATCGACTTCGATACAGCCCTGGTGGCCGGGGGAAGCCTCGCGGGGTGCGCTCCATGCACCGTAGCGGCAGGGAATGACGACGCGATCAGCTGGCCATGGCTGCCGGCAATTTCGTTTCGGTGGCGTAACCGCGCGGATTGTTGCTCTGCCAGCGCCAGGCATCGGCGAGCATGGTGACCAGATCCTTTTCCGCGCGCCAGCCGAGTTCCGCCCAGGCCTTGTTCGGGTCGGACCAGCACTGGGCGATGTCGCCCGCCCGGCGCGGTTTGATCGCGTGCGGCAGGTGCCGGCCTGTGACTTCCTCGAAGGCGGTGATCATCTCGCGTACCGAATGACCCTTGCCGGTGCCAAGATTCCACACGCTGACCCCGCGGACCTGCTCCAGCCGATCCAGCGCCTTGAGATGGCCTTTCACCAGATCCACCACGTGGATGTAGTCGCGAATGCCGGTGCCATCCGGGGTCGGGTAGTCCGCGCCGTAGACGTTGAGCTGTTTGCGCCGCCCGACGGCCACCTGAAGCATGTAGGGCAGCAGATTGTTCGGCACCCCGTTGGGGTCTTCGCCGATCAGCCCGGATTCATGTGCGCCGATCGGATTGAAATAGCGCAACAGGCCGATGGACCAGCGCGGGTCGGATTCGGCCAGGCCCTTGAGCACGCTTTCGGCCATCAGTTTGGACTGGCCGTAGGGGTTGGTCGGTGTGCCGGTCGGTCGATCCTCGGTGATCGGCATCACCGGCGACTTGCCGTAGACCGTCGCGGAGGAGCTGAACACCAGCCGGAAGACCCCTGCTTCGGCCATCGCCTGACACAGCGCGATGCTGCCGCTGACGTTGGTTTCGTAATAGCGCAGGGGTTCGCGCACGCTTTCGCCCACGGCCTTGAGCCCGGCGAAGTGCATCACCGCCCGGATTGGATAAGAGGCGAACAGCGCGGTCAGCAGCGCCCGATTGCGCACGTCGCCCTTGACGAACTGCGGCGTCCGTCCGCTCAGGTGCGAGACACGCTCGAGTGCGGTTTTCGAACTGTTGCAAAGGTTGTCCAGTACCAGCACTTCCTCGCCTGCCAGAAGCAGCTCCAGTACGGCATGTGAGCCGATATACCCCGCACCGCCAGTGACCAGAATCATCTATATCCACCTCCGCAATGCAATTAGTGGACGCGCACGGAACACACCGAGGCTGTCGTCAAGACAGCGCCGCAGAGCATCTCCAGAGTGGGATCGACCGGGCCGGGCGCAGGAACGGTTGTGCGCGCAAAGCGGGGGTCGAGTCGAAATCAGGCGTCCTGCAGTAGATGACGGACAGGATGCCAGGCAAGTTCAACCCGTCCGCCGACCGGCAGATGACGGAGGGTGTGCGGACGTGGAACAGGGGAACCGCCGGCGGCTTTGTGTCGTCCATTACCGGCGAACGGCGCGCCCGAAACCGAACTATTGGCTGCCGTGCACGCCTTATATGTTGCGCAGGGCAGCGCCGAATTCACGCGCGATGCAGCGGACGGGACGCTGACAGCACCGCCACCCGTACCGAGGTTTCTCATGAGCTGGGCAGGCCCCTTTCAGTACGAGATTGGCAAATCCCCCCACAAGTCTGCCGAGCCGGCCGAAGTGGTTTTTGATGAGCAGGTGCCGACACTGCTGTGTCTGTCCCACCTGCGCTGGAGCTTCGTCTATCAGCGCCCGCAGCATCTGATGTCGCGCTTCGCCCGGGATTTCAACGTGCTGTTCTGCGAGGAACCGATTCCCACCGAGGATGCCCAGCCCTGGCTGGAGGTGCGTCCCGAGGAAAATGGCGTGCAAGTGCTGATTCCGCGTCTTCCTGCCGGTTGTGTGGGCGAAGCCGCCGAGCGTGTCCAGCGCAGCCTGCTGGATGGCTATCTGGCCAAGCTCGGCGTCAGCGAATTGCTGCTCTGGTACTACACGCCGATGAGTCTGGCGTTTTCCAACCATTTGCAACCGAAGCTGACCATCTATGACTGCATGGACGAGCTGTCGGCTTTTCATGGTGCGCCACCGCAGTTGATCGAACGCGAAGTTGAGCTGATGCGCCGTGCCAATCTGGTGTTTACCGGTGGCCACAGCCTGTTTGAGGCCAAGCGCCAGCGTCATGACAATGCCCATCCATTTCCCAGCAGCGTCGATGTCGAGCATTTTGCCGCTGCGCGCCGTCCGCAGCATGACCCGTACGACCAGGCCGAAATTCCTCACCCGCGTCTGGGCTTCTACGGCGTGATCGATGAGCGCCTGGACCTCGAACTGATTGAGCAGGTCGCGCGGATGAAGCCGGAGTGGCAGATCGTGCTGATCGGCCCGGTGGTGAAGATCGATCCTGAGCTGCTGCCGCAACGCGACAACATCCACTATCTCGGTGGCAAGACCTACGACGAGCTGCCGCAATACCTGTCCGGCTGGGACGTGGCGATCATGCCGTTCGCGCTGAACGACTCGACCCGTTTTATCAGCCCGACCAAGACGCCCGAATACCTGGCGGGCGGCTGCCCGGTGGTCTCCACGCCGATTACCGATGTGGTGCGCACGTATGGCGACACCGGCATCGTGCGCATCGCCGACAGCGCCGAGGCCTTCGTCGCCGCATGCGAGGCTGCGCTGGCCGATGCCGAGGACCGTGATGCGCTGCTGGCCAAGGCCGACGAGATCCTTGGCGACATGTCCTGGGATCACACCTGGTCCCTGATGAAGGAGAAGATGCAATGCGCGATATGAGCCCGCAGGACAGCAACCCGGAACGTCTTGGCGGCGGCTCCGGCGAACAGCCGCCGGCGCGTACGCGTGGCTTCGACTACCTCATCGTCGGTGCCGGTTTCGCCGGCAGCGTATTGGCCGAGCGCCTGGCGGCCGGGCTGAACAAGCGTGTGCTGGTGGTCGACCGCCGCCCGCATATCGGCGGCAACGCCTACGACTACCACGACGAGGCCGGCGTGCTGATCCATCGTTACGGCCCGCACATCTTCCACACCAATGCCCAGCGCATCGTTGACTACCTGTCGCGCTTCACCGAGTGGCGCCCCTACGAGCATCGTGTATTGGCGCAGGTAGACGGACAGGAAGTGCCGATCCCGATCAACATGACCACGTTGAACAGGCTCTACGGTCTGAACATGACCACCGAGCAGGAAGCGGCAGATTTCCTCGCCAGCCGTGCCGAACCGGTGGAGAACATCCAGACCAGCGAAGATGTGGTGATCAACGGCATCGGCCGCGAGCTGTACCAGAAGTTCTTCCGCGGCTACACCCGCAAGCAGTGGGGCCTGGACCCGTCGCAGCTGGACAAGTCGGTGACCTCACGCATTCCCACACGCACCAACACCGATGATCGCTACTTCACCGACAGCTTCCAGCAGATGCCCAAGCACGGCTACACGAAGATGTTCGAGAGGATGCTGGCGCACCCGAATATCAAGGTGATGCTCAACACCGACTACCGCGAGATCCGCAACGAAGTGCAGCACGATCATCTGATTTTCTGCGGGCCCATCGACGAGTACTTTGACTACCGCTTCGGCAAGCTGCCCTACCGCTCGCTGAAGTTCGAGCACAAACAGCTCGATCAGGCGCAGTTCCAGGCGGTCGGCACCGTCAACTACCCCAGCGAGGACGTGCCCTACACGCGCATCAGCGAATACAAGCACCTCACCGGGCAGGTTCACCCCAGGACCAGCATCACCTATGAATACCCCTCGGCCGAAGGCGATCCCTACTACCCGATCCCGCGGCCGGAGAACGCCGAGCTGTACAAGCGTTACCAGCAGCTGGCCGAGCAGACGCCGGGCGTGACTTTCGTCGGGCGGCTGGGCACCTACAAGTACTACAACATGGATCAGGTAATCGGTCAGGCGCTGGCGCTGTACAAGCGCATCGAGGAAGCCGAACGGGTGCCGCTCGAAACGCCTGGATTGGCTGCGCGGTCATAGTTGCCGCGAAAGGCGTCATTCACCGGAGACAGAGGTCAGGATGCATCACCCCAGTCTGTTCAACAGTTTCTTTCTTGGCGGTTTCGAGTGCTCTACCCATCGCCGCGCAGACGGTCGCCGGCTCGACTTGCTGGCTGCCACGGGACATGACCGCTGGGCGCAGCAGGACTATGCCGCGCTGCAGCGCTACGGTATCCGCACCGTGCGCGACGGTTTGCGCTGGCATCTGATCGAGCGCCGGCCGGGTGAGTACGACTGGTCCAGCTTTCTGCCGCAACTTTATGCGGCGCATGCCACCGGCACTCAGGTGATCTGGGATCTGTGCCATTACGGCTGGCCGGACGATGTGGATATCTGGCGGCCCGGTTTCGTTGAACGTTTCGCCCGTTTCGCCGCCGCCGCTGCACGGCTGATCCGCGATGAAACCGACCGTGCGGCCTTTTATGCACCGATCAACGAGATCTCCTTCTGGGCCTGGGCCGGTGGCGACAAGGAACTGTTGAACCCCATGGCCAGCGGACGCGGCGCCGAACTCAAGCACCAGCTGATACGTGCCAGCATCGCCGCCATCGAGGCGATTCGCGAAGTGGATTCACAGGCACGCTTCGTTCAGGTTGACCCGGCCATTCATGTGCGTGCCGGCAACGACCGTCCCGGTCCGCAGCGTGAGGCGGAGAACGCCCGTCTGGGCCAGTTCGAGGCGTGGGACATGCTCTGCGGCAAGGCCTGGCCCGGCCTGGGCGGCAAGCCGGAATACCTCGATATTCTCGGCATCAACTACTACTCGAACAACCAGTGGTATCTGGGCGGGCCGACCATCGAGCGTGGCCACCCGGATTACCGTCCGTTTGTCGGCATCCTCGCTGAAATTCACCAGCGCTATGGGCGTCCGCTGCTGGTGGCTGAAACCGGCGCCGAAGGTGACCTGCGCGGCGACTGGCTGCGCTATGTCAGCGAGCAGGTGGGGCTCGCCCAGCAGCGCGGCGTGCCGGTAGAAGGGATTTGCCTCTACCCCGTCCTCGATTACCCCGGCTGGGATGACGAGCGTCATTGCCCGACCGGCCTGCTGGGCTTTGCCGATGCGGCAGGACGGCGAGAGGTGCACAGTGGCCTGGTCGATGAGCTGCGTTTGCAGCAGACCCGCTTCGGCGTTCAGGAACCCCGAACACCTGCGGACCGGGTCATCGCATGAACGCCCCGGCGCGGGCGGATGCCGAGGTGATGCCCAGCAGACCGCTGGCGTTCCTCTGGCGCTACGTTCGCGCACGACCCTGGCACTTCGGCGGCCTGCTGAGCCTGGTAGTCAGCGCCTCGATCTGCGCAGTGGCCGTGCAGTACGGCATGAAACTGCTGGTCGATGCCATGGCACAGAGCGGCAGCAACCGGGGTGCGGCCAATGTCTGGCTGCCGTTGTGGCTGTTCCTCGGACTGATCGTGATGGAAAACGTGTTCTGGCGGCTGGGCGGCTGGCTGGGTTGCCGTACCGTGGTGGCCAGTTGCGTGGATATCCGCGTCGATCTGTTCCAGTACCTCACCGGCCACCCCATGCGCTACTTCAACGAGCATTTTGCCGGCTCGCTGGGCAATCGCATTTCCGCCGTTGGGCAGGCTGCCGGCGCGATTTACGGTGGTCTGGCCTGGAAGGTGGTGCCGCCCATCGTGGACTTCATCGGTGCGGTGGTGGTGCTGCTTACCGTGGACTGGCGCATGGCCGTGGCGCTGGTGCTGTTCGTGTTGCTGGTGGCGCTGCTGATCACCGGCTTTGGCATTCGCGGGCGCAGCAAGCATCAGCGCTTTGCCGCCCAGGCCGCACGGGTCGGTGGCGAGCTGGTGGATGCAGTGTCCAACGTCTGGACCATCAAGGCCTTCTCCGCCCGGGACCGCGAGGCCGAGCGCCTGGCGCAGGAAATCGGCTACGAAGCCCGCGCGCAGCGGCGCAGCTGGATGTATCTGGAAAAGGCGCGGGTGATGCACGACATCTGCCTGTCGCTGATGGCCGGAGGCATGCTGGTCTGGGCGATTCGCAGCTGGATCGGCGGCGAAGTGACCGCCGGTGACGTGGTGCTGGTCAGCGCTCTGACCTTCCGCATTCTGCACGGCTCGCGTGACCTCGCCCTGGCGCTGGTGGATACCACCCAGCAGATCGGCGCCATCGCCGACACCCTGCGCATCATCAACCAGCCCCACGGCCTGGAAGACCCGGAGCCGGCGCTGACGCTGGAAGAAGGCGATATCGACTTCGAGCATATCCGCTTCGCCTACCCGGAACGTGGGCCGGTATTCGAGGATTTCAGCCTGCGCATTCCGGCGGGGCAGTCGGTGGGCATTGTCGGCGCGTCAGGCTCCGGCAAGTCGACCCTGCTGGCGCTGCTGCAGCGGCTGGATGATGTGCAGGCCGGACAGATCCTGATTGACGGGCAGGATATCCGGCATGTGAGCCAGGACAGCCTGCGCGGGAAGATTGCCGTGGTGCCCCAGGAAACCGCGCTGTTCAACCGCAGCATTCTGGAAAACATCCGCTATGGCCGTCCCGAGGCCAGCGACGAGGAGGTCTTTGAGGCAGCACGGCACGCCTTCTGCGACGCCTTTATCCGCGCGCTGCCCTTGGGTTATCAGACGCTGGTCGGCGAGCGCGGGGTGATGCTCTCCGGGGGCCAGCGCCAGCGCCTGGGTATCGCCCGCGCCTTCCTCAAGGATGCACCGATCCTGATCCTCGACGAGGCCACTTCCGCACTGGATACCCAGTCCGAGGCGGAAATCCAGGATGCGCTGAACCAGCTGATCCAGGGCCGTACCGTAGTGGCGGTGGCGCACCGGCTGTCCACCCTGGCCAACTTCGAGCGCATCGTGGTGCTGCGCGACGGGCAGATCGTCGAGGACGGCCCGCCCCATGAACTGCGCACGCGTGGCGGCGAGTTCGATGCTTTGTGGCGCATGCAGGCCGAGGGCTTCAAGGCGTAATCTGATCCCGCCGTATGAAGCACGTGGCACGGCGTAGGGTGGAAAACTGCGAAGCATTTTCCACGCGTCGTGGAAGAGACCCGGAAAAAGACGGTGGATAAGCTTCGCGTTATCCACCCTACGCCTGAACTTCGCCGGGCTTTGCTAGCCTCAATCCAGGCAGGAGGCAACCATCCGAGCGGAGGCTCGCGCACCAGAAGGAGGCATTCATGTCGGACCATCACACCTACAAGAAGATCGAGATCGTCGGCTCGTCGCGTAACAGCGTCGATGAGGCCATTCGCAACGCCATTGCGGAAGCGAGCAAGACCCTGCAGAACGTCGAGTGGTTCGAGGTGGGCGAGATCCGCGGGCACGTCACGGACGGCCAGGTTGCGCACTTTCAGGTCACGGTGAAGATCGGTTTCCGTCTCAACGGCAGCTGATAGGTTGTCGGAGGGCTGAACGCGTTAGGCCTATGAGGCCGCTGGCCGGATAAATCCGGCCCTTGCTTACGGTCGTGCCGGCGCCAGCGCTTTCGGGATGACCGCCAATCTGGGCCGAACGTGTTCCGCCTGCGGCATACCGTCAGCGACTGCAGGCCGGGCTTTACTTGGCGATGTCCCTGTTAGCTGTTGCAGGCACTTGAGGTGTGAGGAGCCTTCTTTGGGAGCGGCTTCAGCCGCGAATTTCGCGGATAAATCCGTACAAAAGCAGCATTACTTCACCAACACGTAACTGGGGCATAGCCTTCACTTCAGCCCGGCGAGAATCTCGAAGGCACGGTGACGGTCGGCGGTCTCGTAGAGGTCGCAGGTGAAGATCAGTTCGTCGGCCTGGGTCTGTTCCAGCAGCACATCCAGACGTGCTCTGACCTTCTCCGGCCCGCCGATCAGCGCCAGCCCGAGGAAGTCACCCACCGCCTGCTGTTCATGGGGCAGCCACTGGCCCTGCATACTCTTGACCGGCGGGCGCAGCACCAGGCTCTGGCCACGAATCAGCGAGAGGATGCGCTGGTAGACGCTGGTGGCCAGATATTCGGCCTGCTCGTCGCTGTCGGCGGCGATCAGCGGCACGCCGAGCATCACGTAGGGCTTGTCGAGCACTCGGGACGGCGTGAAGTTGTCGCGGTAGAGCTTGATCGCCTGATGCATGAAGCGCGGCGCGAAGTGCGAGGCGAAGGCGTAGGGCAGGCCTTTGGCCGCCGCCAGCTGGGCGCTGAACAGGCTGGAACCCAACAGCCAGATCGGCACGTTGCTGTCCACGCCGGGCATGGCGATCACTCGCTGGTTGGGCTGGCGCGGACCCAGCAGCAGTTCCAGCTCTTCGACATCGGCAGGAAAATCATCGGCGCTGCCCATGCGGTCGCGGCGCAGCGCATGGGCGGTGAACTGGTCGGCGCCCGGAGCGCGGCCCAGACCCAGCTCGATTCGACCGGGGTACAGCGCCTCAAGGGTGCCGAACTGCTCGGCGATCACCAGCGGCGCATGATTGGGCAGCATCACCCCACCGGCGCCAAGGCGAATCCGTGAAGTATTAGCGGCTAGATAGCCGATCAGCACCGACGTCGCGGCGCTGGCGATGCCGTCCATGTTGTGGTGCTCGGCCACCCAGAAACGCTCGAAGCCGAGCCTTTCCACGTGCTGCGCCAACGCCAGGGCGTTGTGCAGCGCCTCTGCCGGCGTGCCATCGTCGCGGATGGGTGCCAGATCCAGAGCGGAAAACAGGGTCTGGGAAATACGGGACATCGTCTACCTCGAATTCAGTAACAGTGTTCGGCTTCGGCCTGCACCAGCACATTGCGCTGTTCATCGCGCAGCCAGCCTTGGGGAGTGAAGCCCAGTGAGCGGGCCTGGAACAGGTAGCGCTTGCCGGCTTCGAAGTTGTCGTAATTCACCACCAGGGTGCAGCGCATGGTGTGGGTTTCGCCAAACAGGCCGAAACCGCCGCTACTGATCTCGAACTCGTAGCGCGCTTCAAGTTCATGCGCCCCCGGTGGCACCTGGAAATAGCGACCATCATAGGTCCGTTTGCCGTCCAGGCGGTCGGACATGAAGATATCGGTGGTCTGGGCCGTCATGTCCACCCAGGCCATGTTCGGGTCGGGGGGCGGCAGCGGGCTGGCGCAACCACCCAGGGTGAGGGCAAGCAGGAGGATGAGCGGCAGGCGCATGGTGGCAAGCTCCGAGTTGGCTACAGCGGAGCCTGCGCCAGATGTCGGTTCTTTTCAACGCGCTCAGCGTTTGGCGAGGTTGCCGCAACCCTGTTCGGTGGCACGCGCCAGCAGTGTCTGATGCTGGTCGTAGAGTCTGGCCCAGGGGCGGAAGCCGTAGCCGCCAGCGACCAGGCGATAGCGTGCGCCGGCGGTGAAGCGGTCGTATTCGAGGCTCAGTTTGCAGTCGCGCTGCAGCGGTTCGCTGTTTGGGCCGATATCGGCGCTCCCGACCTGGAAGCGATAGCGCATCTCCAGTGTGCGGCTGCCGGGCCGGACCTGGAAATAGCGATCGTCCTCCAGGCTGCGCCCGTCTACCGCCAGCGCCTGCAGGTCGGTCTTCTCCAGCGGCGCAAGTTCGATCCACGCCTGAGCGGGGTCGGGTTTGGGCATCCACAGCGAGCAGCCGGCGAGACTCGAAACGAACAGGGTGAGGGCGATACGGCGCATGGAAAAGCTCCGGCTGGATAAATCAGGAACAAGAGGCGATGGTGCGCCCGGTATTGCAACGCGCGGCATCGGCTCGGTAGGGTGCCCGCTGCGCACCAGGCGCCAGCCCCATTCAGCAACCGGTTCCCCAATGCCGAAGCCCAACGCCGCCTTGATCGACCGCCTTCACCTGCGCTGGGTTCCCCTGCTGCTTGCCGCCGGTCTGAATGGCTGTAGCAGTTACTACGGTCAGCTGGCGGTGGGGCAGCTGGAGGTGTTGCGCCAGCGTCAGCCCGTGGCTGCCCTGATCGCCGATGAAGCCCAGGATGCCAACCTGCGTCAGCGCCTCGAACAGGCCCTGCTGGCGCGTGATTTCGCCAGCCGGGCGCTGGGCCTGCCGGACAATGACAGCTATCACTTTTATGCCGACCTGCAGCGGCCCTATGTGGTGTGGAGCCTGTTCGCCACCGAGGAATTCTCCGTGTCACCGCGTGAACACTGCTTCCCCATTGCCGGCTGCGTGGCCTACCGCGGCTACTACCGCCAGGGTGCGGCGCGTGGTGCGGCGGCGCGGTTGCAGGCTGAAAGGCTGGATACCCATGTCGCTGGCGTGGAAGCCTACTCGACCCTCGGCTGGTTCGATGACCCGTTGCTCAACACCATGTTGCGGCGCAACGACGAGCAGCTGGCCGGGCTGATCTTCCACGAGCTGGCGCACCAGCAGTTGTACCTGCCGGGCGACACGGCGTTCAACGAGTCCTACGCCAGCTTCGTTGAGCGCGAAGGCTTGCGTCAGTGGCGGATCAGCCGCGGCTTGCCGGAGCAGGACCAGCAAGCTCAACGGCATTACCGGCAACTGGTCGAATTGCTGCTGGCCACCCGTGAGCGGCTGAATGAGCTGTACGCCTCACAACGCTCCGAAAGCGAGATGCGACAGCTTAAGCAATTCGAGTTCATGCGCCTGCGTCAGGCCTACCGGACCCTGCGCGATAGCCAGTGGAATGGCGATCGGCGCTTCGATCGCTGGTTCGCCCAGCCGCTGAACAACGCCAGCCTGCTGCCGTTCGGCCTGTATGACCGCTGGGTGCCGGCTTTTGCGGCGCTGTTCGAGCAGAACGGCAGGGACTGGCAGCGCTTTCATGCTGCAGTGGCGGGGCTGGCCAAACGCCCTACCGACGAACGGGAAGCCCGCTTGAGGCAGCTTGCGAACTAAGCAGACGAAGCGGCGATACGCCAGCCAATGCGCTTGTGGCCGTTAGCGAAGCCCACACGTTTGCGGGTCATCGGCGACGATCACGCCATTGCCGATGAATGGCGCGAATCCTTTTGCTGTCTCCTCGGTCCCCTTTATAGATCGCCCATGTTCATGGAGCGATTACCGATGCCTGATTCCCACGCATAACAACGGAGGCTCCATGGAGACCATATCCGGAATTTTAGACAACAAAGGCACGCCCCTGGAGAAGCAGAAATTCACATGGAAGGAAATGGCCGGCAAGCCGATCAGCAAGCTCGATGACGATGCCTTTACCCGCGTCCGCATCATCATCATGAATGGTGTCGAAACAGACGCCCTGCGCCTCAAGCATGGTATTGCGCGCTTCAACAAGGAGCTGCGCCTGCCACTGGCGGAGATCCGTCGCGTCGAGCAACACCAGGCCACCATGGTCAACTGGCTGATCGGCGCCGATCATTCACCGCTGGAAACCACCGTGGCCTACGAACAGGTCGCCATCGAAGTGACCGCCGCGGTCGCGCAGAACGAGCCGGACCCCTATCAGGCGCAGACCTATCGTTTCGGTCTGCTGGAAGACTTCGATCACCTGTACCGCTACTCGGCGATGCTTGATCGCCTGGAAGGCAAGGATGCCAACAACATCCTGCAGGGCTATACCGACATCGTGCCCGGTCGCAAGACATCCGAGCATCACCGGCACCCGGAAAACGACATCCGTGACCACTACGAGAAACAGGAAGCGGCGCTGATCACCAAGATCCACGCGGCGCTGATCACTGGCGCGGAATACCAGACCCACGATTACTACATGAACATCGGCCCGCTGTTCGCCGATCCGCTGGCGCGCCAGCTGTACGCCGAGATCGCCTCGGTGGAAGAGCAGCACGTGACTCAGTATGGCTCGCTGTCCGACCCCAGCGAGAGCCATCTGGAAAAGTGGCTGGTGCACGAGGCGATGGAGGTCTACATGTACGCCAGCTGCGCCGAACAAGAGACCAATCCACGGATCAAGGCGATCTGGGAACGCTTCTTGGATTACGAGCTGGGCCACCTGAATGTCGCCTGCGAATGGTTCAAGAAGCTCGAAGGGCGCGACCCCGCCGAAATTCTCGCCGGCCCGTTGCCGAAAATGGTCGAGTTCAAGAGCCAGCGCGAGTTCGTCCGTCAGGTGCTGGCCGCCGAGGTCAACCTGCGCACCGCCGGCCCGGTCTATGTGGACAAGGCCAAGGAGCCGAAGTCTTCGCTCGACTATCGCAACCACCTCGCCTCGGAAGGGCTCGCCTCGGACATCGTTTCGGCGGGTTACCAGTGGGCGCCGGGTGGCGAACTCATGCGCAAGCATTCCTGAGGAGATTTCGATATGGCAACTGCAGCCAAAGTAGGCACCAATATGACCGGGGTACAGATGTCCCCCAAGGACACCAAAAGCCTGCTCGAAGCGGTCGAGCAGATCCGTCCGGACGTGCCCGGCAACGAAAAGGGCGCCATGCTCGAACGGGTCAAGCGCACCGAAGAAGCCGAGCGCATCGGTTCGGTACCCGTGCCGGGGTCGGCCAAGGGCATGCTCAAGACCACCTTCGACAAGGCCCTGGGCAAGAGCCCGGAAATTCTTATCGACAAGCTGGGTGAGCGCCTGGCCTTCGAGCGCAGCGGCGTGCGCCTGTACGACGCGATGATCGCCAAGGCCAAGGCACTGGAGGACGCCAACTCGGACCTGATCCAGGTGCTCAAGCACATTCGCGACGAAGAGTTCGAGCACATGAACCTGGTGCGCGAGGCCATCGAGACGCTGGGCGCAGACCCCACGGCGATGACGCCCTGTGCCGATGTGGCCGGGGTGAAATCCATGGGTGTGATGGAAGTCCTCACCGACCCGCGCACCAACGTCGCCCAGGGCATGGGCGCCTTGCTAACCATCGAGCTGGAAGACAACGCGGCCTGGGAGCTGCTTATCGAACTGGCCGAGGCTGGTGGTCATCCCAACATCGCCAAGAGCTTTCACAAGGCCAAGGAACAGGAAGATGACCATCTGGTGAAGATCAAGACCCTGGTCCGCCGCGACCTGATCGTGCAGATCAAGTAGATCCTTGCGTGCGCTTCACTTGGCGCGCCTTCGGGCGCGTCTTTTTTATCAGGCGAAGGCGCTGCGCAGTTCGTTCAGCGTGGCGTAGTAATAGGCCGGCGATTCGGCCATCAGCTCGGCGTGGCTGCCGAAGCCGTAGCCGACGGCAGCAGCTTGCAGGCCGTTCTGGCGGGCGCCGATGAGGTCATGCTTGCGATCCCCGATCATCAGGGTTTGAGCGGCTTCCAGCTTTTCTTCGGCAAGCAGGTGTGCGATCAGCTCGACCTTGTTGGTACGGGTGCCGTCCAGCTCGCTGCCGTAGATCACCTTGAAGTGTTGATCGAAGGCAAAGTGGCGGGCGATCTCGCGGGCAAACACCGAGGGCTTGGAGGTCGCCACATACAGCGTACGGCCTTGCCCGCGCAGGTGTTCGAGCATCTCCAGCACACCGTCGAACAGCAGGTTCTCGTAGAGGCCCTGGGTCTTGAAGCGCTCCCGGTAGAACTCCACCGCCTGCCACGCGCGTGCCTCGTCGAAGCCGTAAAACTGCATGAACGCCTGCAACAGCGGCGGACCGATGAAGGGTTCCAGCTTGGCCAGATCCGGCTCGTTGATATCAAGCTTGGCCAGTGCATGCTGGATCGAGCGGGTAATGCCCTCGCGCGGGTCGGTGAGAGTGCCGTCAAGGTCGAAAAGAATGGTGGAGTGGTGCATGAGAACTCGTCGTTGCGTTGCGTTGCGTTGGGGTGGAATTCTATAGGGCGCAGCGTAGGGTCGAACAAATTCGGTCCTACGGCGTCCCTTCCGCTATATGCATGTTCTTCAACTTCACGTAGTTGCCGGCGGTATAGCTGAAGAAGCTGCGCTCCTTGTCGGTCAACGGACGGGCCTGTTTCACCGGGCTGCCGACGTAGAGAAAGCCGCTTTCCAGCGTCTTGCCTGGCGGTACCAGGCTGCCGGCACCGATGATGACGTCGTCTTCCACCACCGCGCCGTCCATGACGATGGAACCCATGCCCACCAGGATGCGACTGCCCAGGGTGCAGCCGTGCAGCGTGACCTTGTGCCCGACGGTCACTTCGTCGCCGATGACCAGCGGGAAACCGTCCGGGTTGAACGGCCCGGCGTGGGTGATGTGCAGCACGCTGCCGTCCTGGATGCTGCTGCGCGCGCCGATGCGGATGCGGTGCATGTCTCCGCGGATCACTGTCAGCGGCCACACCGAACTGTCTTCGTCAATCTCGATATCGCCGATCAGCACGGCGCTGGGGTCGACGAATACGCGCTGGCCGAGCCTTGGGGTGTGGTTCTGGTAGGTTCGGATGCTCATCGGGTCTCCTGATGCGGCGGTGAATGGCGGTGCGCTTTGGCCGCCCTATGGATTGTCCATGCCTGGCGAGCCCGGGCGGAAGAACTCGCCCGGCGTTGCGCCAAACTGTTCGCGGAAGGCCGCAATAAAAGCTGAAAGTGATTCGTAACCGCAGCCCAGCGCCACGTCCGTGACGCGCTCGCCGCGCTCCAGTGCCGGCAAGGCGCTGAGCAGGCGCAGGCGTTGCCGCCAGGCGCGGAAGCTCAGCCCGGTCTCGCGCATGAACAGCCGGCTCAGGGTGCGTTCGGAAAGCCCCAGCGTCTGGCTCCAGTCCACCAGTCGCTCGCGTGAATCGGGACGCGCCTGCAGCCTGCGGCACAACTGGCGCAGGCGTGGCTCGACCGGCAATGGCAGCACCAGTTCGACCTCCGGTGCGCTGCCGAGTTGATCCAGCAGCACCTGCACCAGACGGCCTTCCGGGCCACTCTCCGCGTAGGCTTCGGGCAGTGTACTGAATTGCTGGATCAGTTCGCGCAGCAGCGGGCTGACCTGCAGCACGCGGCAGCGCTCGGGTGCATCGCCAGCCACGCTGCGGTCGATGTACAGGCTGCGGATGCAGGTATCCGGGGCGCAGAACACCTGATGGGTAATGCCCGCGGGAATCCACACGGCGCGCAGCGGCGGCGCAATGAAGCGCCCGCGGTCGGTACGTACCTCGAGTACACCTTCCACGGCGTGGGACAGCTGTATCCAGGGATGACTGTGACGATAGCCGAGCTTGAGATTGGGCGGCGAGTCGAGCTGGCCATAGACGGGCCTTGGCAGCTGCCGGAGCTCGTCGAGGCGCGCAAGCAATGCAGCTTCTTGTCCGGTTGGCGACATTTCATGCCTGCTTGGCGTTAGTCGGAAGATGCCGGTCACGATAAGGTCGCCGCCTGTTACCCGCAAGTACAAGGATTCTCGCCATGGCCCATTTGCGCCTGCTGTTCGATAACTTCACCCTCGCCCTGCTGGCGGTCATCGCCATCGCCACCTTCCTGCCCTGCGAAGGCCAGGGCGCGGTGATCTTCGGCTGGGCCACGACGTTGGCCATTGCCCTGCTGTTCTTCATGCACGGCGCCAAGCTGTCGCGTGAAGCCATCCTGGCCGGGGCCGGACACTGGCGCCTGCACCTGCTGGTATTCGCTTGCACCTTCGTGATGTTTCCGCTGCTGGGCCTGGCACTCAAGCCGCTGCTGACACCCATGGTGGGGAACGAGCTTTACCTGGGCATTCTCTACCTTTGTGCCCTGCCCGCCACGGTGCAGTCGGCCATTGCCTTCACCTCGCTGGCGCGTGGCAACATCCCGGCTGCGATCTGCAGTGCGGCGGCGTCCAGCCTGCTCGGCATCTTCCTCACGCCGGTACTGGTGATGCTGCTGCTGGGTGTGGAAGGTGAAGCCGGATCGACGCTGGACTCCATCGGCAAGATCGTGCTGCAACTGCTGGTGCCCTTCATTGCCGGGCAGTTTGCGCGGCGCTGGATCGGCGCCTGGGTGACGCGCAACAAGGGCTGGCTGAAATCCGTCGACCAGGGTTCCATCCTGCTGGTGGTCTATACCGCCTTCAGCGACGCGGTGGTCGAGGGGCTGTGGCAACTCATTCCACTGTCGCGACTGGTTGCACTGACGTTGGTCTGCTGTGCCCTGCTGGCACTCGTGCTCTGGCTGACGCACTGGCTTGCCAGGCGGTTGGGCTTCAACCTCGAAGACCGCATCACCATTCTCTTCGCCGGCTCGAAGAAGAGCCTGGCCACCGGCGTGCCCATGGCCCAGGTGCTTTTCGCCAGCAGTGCCGTGGGGATGATCATCCTGCCGCTGATGATCTTCCACCAGATTCAGCTGATGGTCTGCGCGGTGCTCGCCCAGCGCTATGCGCAGCGTGATGAGGAGCCGAAGCCGGTTTCCGAAGCCGCTACGTCATAGGTATAGGGAAGCGCTATCGGTCCGATTCCAAGCTGCGCGGTCAGGCATTTGTCTTTAACATGCCGGGGGTATCCATCAGAAAGGGCCAATGCCGTGACCGCCAACAATCCGCTGCTTCGCGATTTCGACCTGCCGCCCTATTCCGAGATCCGCCCCGAGCATGTCGAACCCGCTGTGGACAGCATCCTCGGCGATAACCGCGTCGCCTTGCAGGAACTGCTCAGTCGCCCGGCCGAGAGCCTCGACTGGTCCACACTGGTGGTCGGCCTGGACGAGATGAACGACCGCCTGAGCCGCGCCTGGGGGCCGGTCAGCCACCTCAATGCGGTATGCAACAACGCCGAGCTGCGCAGCGCCTACGAGGCCTGCCTGCCCAAGCTGTCCGCGTATGCCACCGAACTCGGCCAGAACGCCGACCTGTTCGCCGCCTACCAGGCGCTGTCGCTGAGCCCCGAAGCGGACGGCTTCGACGTGGCGCAGAAGACCATCCTCGAACACGCCCTGCGCGATTTCCGCCTGTCCGGCATCGACCTGCCGCCCGTGGAGCAGCAGCGCTTTGGCGCCATTCAGATGAAGCTTGCCGAGCTGGGCAGCACGTTTTCCAACCAGCTGCTGGATGCGACCCAGGCCTGGACCAAGCACGTCACCGACGAAAGCCTGCTGGCCGGCATCACCGACTCGGCCAAGGCGCAGATGGCTGAAGCGGCCAAGGCCAAGGAGTTGGACGGCTGGCTGATCAGCCTGGAATTCCCCAGCTACTACGCGGTGATGACCTACGCCGACAACCGCGCGCTGCGCGAAGAGGTCTACGTCGCCTACTCCACCCGCGCCTCCGATCAAGGGCCGAACGCCGGCCAGTTCGACAACGGCCCGGTGATGAATGAACTCCTCGACCTGCGTCAGGAGCTGGCCAGGCTGCTGGGTTTCGGCAACTACGCCGAGCTGTCGCTGGCCACCAAGATGGCCGAAAGCACCGATCAGGTGCTGGGTTTCCTGCGCGACCTGGCCAAGCGCAGCAAGCCGTTCGCCGAGCGCGATCTGAAGGAGCTGCGCGCCTTCGCCGCCGAAAACGGTGTGGCCGATCTGCAGAGCTGGGATGTCGGCTACTTCGGTGAGAAGCTGCGCCAGCAGCGCTACAGCCTCAATCAGGAAGCGCTGCGCGAATACTTCCCCATCGACAAGGTGCTGTCCGGGCTGTTCGCCATTGTCCAGCGGCTCTACGGCATCGAAATCCACGAGCTGGAGCACTTCGACAGCTGGCACCCGGACGTGCGTCTGTTCGAGATCCGCGAAAACGGCGAGCATGTGGGGCGCTTCTTCTTCGACCTCTACGCCCGCGCCAACAAGCGCGGCGGCGCCTGGATGGACGGTGCCCGCGACAAGCGTCGCACCTGCCTGGGCACTCTGCAGACGCCGGTGGCCAACCTGGTCTGCAACTTCACCCCGCCGGTGGGCGAACGCCCGGCGCTGCTGACTCACGATGAAGTGACCACCCTCTTCCACGAATTCGGCCACGGCCTGCATCACCTGCTGACCCAGGTCGAGCATGCCGGCGCTTCAGGCATCAACGGCGTGGCCTGGGATGCCGTCGAGCTGCCCAGCCAGTTCATGGAGAACTGGTGCTGGGAGCCGGAAGGCCTGGCGCTGATCTCCGGTCATTACCAGACCGGTGAGCGCCTGCCGCAGGACAAGCTGGAGCAGATGCTGGCGGCGAAGAATTTCCAGTCGGGACTGATGATGGTGCGCCAGCTGGAATTCTCACTGTTCGACTTCGAGCTGCACGCCACCCACGGCGACGGGCGCAGCGTGCTTGAGGTGCTCGAAGGCATCCGCGATGAGGTCTCGGTGATGCGTCCGCCGGCCAGTAACCGCTTCCCCAATAGCTTCGCGCACATCTTCGCGGGTGGCTATGCGGCCGGTTACTACAGCTACAAGTGGGCCGAAGTGCTGTCGTCCGATGCCTTCTCGCGCTTCGAGGAAGAAGGCGTGTTCAACCCCGAAACCGGCCGCGCCTTCCGCGACGCCATCCTGGCCCGCGGCGGTTCGCAGGAGCCGATGGTCCTGTTTGTCGATTTCCGAGGCCGTGAGCCGTCCACCGACGCGCTGCTGCGCCACCTTGGCCTGACGGAGAAAGTGGCATGAGCGACGCACCGAAAGTGACCAAGCGCTTTATCGCCGGCGCCGTGTGCCCGGCCTGTAGTGCGACCGACAGTATCAAGATGTGGGATGTGGATGACGTGCCGCACCGCGAATGCGTGGTCTGCGGCTATGCCGACACCCTCAATGCTCAGGGACAGTCGGTGCCCTCGGAGCTGGGCACGCGGGTCAATCAGGCCAAGCCGAAAGCACCGGAGACGCAGGTGCAGACCGTGCAGTTCTTCCCCAATCCGAAGTTGAAGAAGACCCCCGAGTAAGGCTCGTTCCCCACGCGGGGCGACGAGCGGGCGTAGCCCGGTTAACGCTGTAGGAAACGGCTCTGATACTGTATATAAAAACAGTATTCGGAGCCGTTCATGTTCACGCCGAAAAACACCCCGCGCGGTCGCGGCACCGCGATCAATCCGCACAATCGGTTCGCGCCGACCCTCAGCGAGTCCTGTGACGATGGCTGGGAGCAGGAGGTGCCACCCACGCGCGCCACTGAAGTTCGTCGCGAGACAGCCAAGACCGTCATCAGTCGCAATAAGTCGCCGGATGTCGGCTTCGATCGGTCGGTAAACCCCTATCGTGGCTGCGAACATGGTTGCATCTACTGTTTCGCCCGCCCCAGCCATGCCTATTGGGATTTGTCGCCAGGTATCGATTTCGAGACCCGGCTGATTGCCAAGACCAACCTTGCCGAGTGCCTGGAACAGGAGCTGAGCAGACCGGGCTACGTACCGCAGCCCATCGCGCTGGGGGTGAATACCGATGCCTATCAGCCGCTGGAGCGCGAACAGCGGCTGACCCGCCAGGCACTCGAGATTTTGCTGCGTTTCAAGCATCCGGTGCACATCATCACCAAGGGCTCGCTGGTGCTGCGCGATCTGGATCTGCTGGTGCCGTTGGCCGAGCAGCGACTGGTCAGTGTTTCGGTCAGCCTGACCACGCTGGATGACGAACTTAAGCGCATCATGGAACCCCGTGCTGCCTCGCCCGCCGCGCGGCTGCGCGTGTTGCGCACGCTGCATGAAGCCGGCGTGCCGGTCAGTGTGATGTGCGCACCGATGATCCCGATGATCAACGACATGGAGCTGGAGCGCCTGCTCGAAGCGGCACGCGAAGCGGGTGCAGTGTCGGCGGGTTATGTGCTGCTGCGCCTGCCTCATGAGGTAGCCGAGTTGTTCGAGGGATGGTTGACCGAGCACTTCCCGCAGCGTGCCGCGCATGTGATGAGCCTGGTTCGCCAGTCACGCGGTGGCAAGGACTACGACAGTCGCTTCGGCAGCCGCATGCGCGGCGAAGGCCAGTTCGCCGAGCTGCTGGCCCAGCGCTTCCGCCTGGCCTGCAAGCGCCTGGGCTTCAATCGTCGCGAACAGAATGCGGGGCTCGATTGCAGCCGCTTTGCTCCGCCGGGGCAGCAGATGAGTTTGCTCTAGCGGCGGGGCTGAGGGCGCTCACAGCGGCCTGTACGCAGGGTGGATCGCGCTTTACCGATCCACGGGTGGCGCTCCACCGGGTGGCGCTCCACCGTGCGGCGACTACCAAGTGGCGGCGCGGTGGATGTAAAAAGCGACATCCGCCCTACGAGCTGGCGGGTTTTCCCACGGCAATATGGAACTCTCCCGGGCGCGCATCGCACCAATCAAGGTCGGAACGGACGCCCGGTTTCGTTCTTGGTGTGGGAGGCAATATGGATTGGATCGACCTGCTGCAATGGCCTGCAATGGTGGTCACGGTAGCTGCAGCGTGGCTGATCGGCTCGCTGCGGCCTGGCCGCCGGACGCTCGGTTTCTGGTGCTTTCTGCTGAGCAACCTGCTCTGGGTAATCTGGGGTTGGTACGCCAGTGCCTGGGCGCTGATCGTTCTGCAGATTTGTCTGGCGTTGATGAACATTCGTGGCGTGAAGAAGAACGATGGCATTGCCGCAAGGTCCGAAGCAGCGGTGGAAAGCCCTTGAATTGCCAGTCGGCAATCGCTGTCTATACTCCGAAGCGTAGGGGTACTTGAGTGCAATCCGACTGTGCGTGCAGGCGAAGGATTGGCCACTGGAGTCTCGGTGGCGCAGCCAGAGCAGATCGGTCTGATCGAAAACGTAGCTGATACCACCGGGGCCAAGGCTTCAGGCCCGGATCAGCCGATTATCGGCGGAGCGAAGCGGTCGGCGGGATAACAAGAACCATAAGGGGAACCCGCAATGTCTCGACATCCAATGTTCTGGATGAGTCTCGGGCTGTGGTTATTGTTCGGCCAGGCGCATGCCGCCTGGGACGTGAACATGCCAGCCGGCGTTACCGATGTCAGTCGCTCCGTATTCGACCTGCACATGGCGATCTTCTGGATCTGTGTAGTCATAGGTGCGCTGGTGTTCGGCGTCATGATCTATTCGATGATCGCGCACCGACGCTCCAAGCATCCTCATTCGGCGAACTTCCATGAAAACACCAAGGTCGAGGTGGCCTGGACAGTCATACCGCTGCTGATCCTGGTTGGCATGGCGGTGCCGGCGACCCGAACGTTGATTCATATCTACGACTCGACCGAGTCCGACGTCGATATCCAGGTCACCGGCTACCAGTGGAAGTGGCACTACAAGTACCTGGGCGAGGATGTGGAGTTTTTCAGCAACCTCACCACGCCACGCGACCAGATCAACAACCTGGCACCCAAGGGTGAGCACTACCTGCTGGAAGTGGATGAGCCGATGGTGATTCCCACCGGCGCCAAGGTGCGCTTTTTGATCACAGCCGCAGACGTCATCCACTCCTGGTGGGTACCGGCGCTGGCGGTGAAGAAGGATGCCATCCCCGGCTTCATCAACGAGTCCTGGACCCGTGTCGAGGAACCCGGCATCTACCGCGGCCAGTGCACCGAGCTGTGCGGCAAGGACCACGGGTTCATGCCGGTGGTGGTGGATGTGCGCTCGCCGGAAGACTACGCCGTCTGGCTTGCCGAGAAGAAGGCCGAAGCCGCCAAGCTGGCCGAGCTGACCAGCAAGGAATGGACGATCGAGGAGCTGACCGAGCGCGGTGAGCAGGTCTACCGCACCGCCTGCGTGGCCTGCCACCAGGCCAGTGGCGAGGGCATGCCGCCGACCTTCCCTGCGCTCAAGGGCTCGCAGATGGTCACCCAGGACATCGAGGCGCATATCGATATCGTCGTCAACGGCAAGCCGGGAACGTCCATGGCGGCGTTCGGCAAGCAGCTGTCGGAAGTTGATCTGGCTGCCGTCATCACCTACGAGCGTAACGCCTGGGGCAACGACACGGGCGAGATGGTCACGCCGAAAGACGTGCTCGATTTCAAACAGGCCGAAGAAGCCACCCAATAAGAGGACAGGCTGATGAGTGCAGTGATCGACGACCATGGTCATGCCGGACACGACCATCACCACGGCCCGGCCAAGGGCCTCTCGCGCTGGCTGCTGACCACCAACCATAAGGACATCGGCTCGATGTACCTGTGGTTCAGCTTCGCGGCCTTCCTGCTGGGCGGCTCAATGGCCATGGTGATCCGCGCCGAGCTGTTCCAGCCGGGCCTGCAGATCGTGCAGCCGGAATTCTTCAACCAGATGACCACCATGCACGGGCTGATCATGGTCTTCGGCGCGGTAATGCCGGCCTTCGTCGGGCTGGCCAACTGGATGATTCCGCTGATGATCGGCGCGCCGGACATGGCGCTGCCGCGGATGAACAACTTCAGCTTCTGGCTGCTGCCGGCAGCATTCGGGCTGCTGGTCTCGACGCTGTTCATGGAAGGTGGCGGGCCGAACTTCGGCTGGACCTTCTACGCGCCGCTGTCGACGACCTACGCGCCGGAATCGGTGACCTTCTTCATCTTCGCCATCCACCTGATGGGCATCAGCTCGATCATGGGTGCGATCAACGTGGTCGCCACGGTGCTCAACCTGCGTGCGCCGGGCATGACCCTGATGAAGATGCCATTGTTCGTCTGGACCTGGCTGATCACCGCCTTTCTGCTGATCGCGGTGATGCCGGTGCTGGCCGGCGTGGTGACCATGATGCTGATGGACATCCACTTCGGCACCAGCTTCTTCAGCGCGGCGGGCGGCGGTGATCCGGTGCTGTTCCAGCACGTGTTCTGGTTCTTCGGCCACCCCGAGGTGTACATCATGATCCTGCCGGCGTTCGGCGCGGTCAGCTCGATCATCCCGGCATTCTCGCGCAAGCCGCTGTTCGGCTACACCTCGATGGTCTACGCCACCGGCGCCATCGCCTTCCTCTCGTTCATCGTCTGGTCGCACCACATGTTCACCGTCGGCATCCCGCTGACCGGCGAGCTGTTCTTCATGTACGCGACCATGCTGATCGCGGTGCCCACCGGCGTGAAGGTGTTCAATTGGGTGTCGACCATGTGGCGTGGCTCGCTGACCTTTGAGGCGCCGATGCTGTTTGCCGTGGCCTTTGTGATTCTGTTCTCGATCGGCGGTTTCTCCGGGCTGATGCTGGCCATCGCCCCGGCGGACTTCCAGTACCACGACACCTACTTCGTGGTGGCGCACTTCCATTATGTGCTGGTGCCCGGCGCGATCTTCGGCATCTTCGCCTCCGCCTACTACTGGCTGCCCAAGTGGACCGGGCACATGTACGACGAGACCTTGGCCAAACTGCATTTCTGGCTGTCGTTCGTGGGCATGAACCTGGCGTTCTTCCCGATGCACTTCGTCGGCCTGGCCGGCATGCCGCGGCGTATCCCGGACTACAACATGATGTTCGCCAACTTCAACATGATCTCGTCGGTGGGCGCTTTCATGTTCGGCGCTACGCAACTGCTGTTCCTGTTCATCGTCATCAAGTGCATCCGTGGCGGCCCGGCTGCCGCGGCCAAGCCCTGGGACGGCGCCGAAGGCCTGGAATGGAGCGTGCCCTCACCGGCGCCCTATCACACCTTCACCACGCCGCCGGACATGCACACCCTGCATGAGCATCGGACGGGCCCGAAGCATGATTAGCATCGAGCCTGCTGGAGGAAGCCGTCATGAGCACTGAACTGCCGCTTGCCCGCCTGGTTCGCCGTCTGCTGTTCGTCGTCGTGGCGATGTTCGCCTTCGGCTTTGCCCTGGTGCCGATCTACGACGTGATGTGCAAGGCGTTCGGCATCAACGGCAAAACCGCCGGCGCCTATCAGGGGGCGCAGACGGTGGACGAGGCGCGAGAGGTGCGCGTGCAATTTCTCGCCACCAATGCCGCGGGCATGGTCTGGGAGTTCGGTCCGGTCGACGATCAGCTCCGGGTACACCCCGGCGCCAGCCAGGAAATCCGCTTCATCGCCTATAACCCCACGGACAAGCCGATGTCCGCCCAGGCCGTACCCAGCGTGTCGCCTTCCAAGGCTGCGGCGTATTTCCACAAGACCGAGTGTTTCTGCTTTACCCAGCAGGTGTTGCAACCGGGTGAGCGCATCGAAATGCCGGTGCGCTTCATCGTCGACCGCGACTTGCCGGCCGATGTACACCACCTGACCCTCGCCTACACGTTGTTCGATATCACGTCCCGCCAGCCTCCGGTCGCCGTTCTGCCTGCGACCACGGCCAAGGAGAGTCTGCAATGAGCACCGAGAGCCATCAGCCAATTGAAAGCCATGAGCAGTACTACGTCCCCGCCCAAAGCAAATGGCCGATCATCGCCACCGTCGCGCTGCTGGTGACCGTCTACGGCCTGGGCAGCTGGTTCAACGACCTCAAGGCCGACCGCGCCGACTCCAACGGCCCGCTGATCTTCTTCGTTGGCGCCCTGCTGATCGCCTGGATGATGTTCGGCTGGTTCGGTGCGGTGGTCAGGGAAAGCCGCTCGGGTCTTTACAGCCCGCAGATGGACCGTTCGTTCCGCTGGGGCATGACCTGGTTCATCTTCTCGGAGGTGATGTTCTTCGCCGCCTTCTTCGGAGCGCTGTTCTACATCCGTTACTGGGTCGGTCCCTGGCTCGGGGGTGAGGGCGACAAGGGCGTCAGCAACATGCTCTGGCCGGGCTTCGAGTACACCTGGCCGTTGCTGAACAACCCCGACCCGAAACTCTACCCGGCCCCGGAGGGTGTCATCAGTGCCTGGGGCCTGCCTCTTATCAATACCATCCTGCTGGTGAGTTCCAGCTTCACCCTGACCTGGGCTCACCATGCGCTGAAGAAGGACAACCGCAAGCAACTGAAGATCGGCCTGGGGCTGACTGTGCTGCTCGGAGCCGCCTTCATCGCGTTGCAGATCGAAGAGTATGTTCACGCCTACAGTGAGCTGGGGCTGACGCTGGGTTCGGGTATCTACGGCGCGACCTTCTTCATGCTCACGGGTTTTCACGGCGCCCACGTCACTATCGGCGCGATCATCCTGACGGTGATGCTGGTGCGTATCCTGCGGGGGCACTTCACGAACGAGCAGCATTTCGGCTTCGAAGCGGCGGCCTGGTACTGGCACTTCGTCGATGTGGTCTGGCTGGGGTTGTTCATTTTCGTTTATGTGATTTGAAGCGCCTGATCGCAGGCTGCAAGGCGACGGCGAAGCCAATTGTGACGACGGCGGGAGACAAGTGGAGTGCCAGGCGTATCGAACGAGAAGAGGGCAAGCCATGAGGGGTTTCAGGCCGGGGCTGCTGCCGACGCTGGTGATGCTGGCTCTGCTGCCGGTGCTGGTCTGGCTGGGATTCTGGCAACTCGAACGCGGCGAACAGAAGCGCGACATGCTGGAGCGGCAGGAAGCGCGCGCGCAGCTCGGGCCATTGTCGCCTGCCGAGCTGGACGGGCTCACGGACCCCGCCTACAGCCGCGTTCACCTGCAGGGCCGTTTCGATGCCGAGCACAGCTTTCTGCTCGACAGCCGTACCCGCGACGGCCAGGTCGGGGTCGAGTTGCTGCAGCCTTTTCAGGATCAGGCCAGCGGGCTCTGGATGATCGTCAACCGCGGCTGGATTCCCTGGCCGGACCGGCGTATTCCGCCCGAATTCGACACGCCTGGCCAGGCGCTGAAGCTGGCCGCCTGGGCCTATGTACCCTCCGGCAAGCCCTTCGTCCTCGACCGGGGCATGGCCGAAGGCTGGCCCCGGCTGATCAATTACGTGGACATCGCAGAGTTGTGGGAAGCCCTCGACCGCGAGGGCGTTGCCTACGAATTGCGACTCGAACCGGGGCCGGCGGCCTATCGTGCCGACTGGCCGGTCACCAGCATGAGCCCGGCGCAGCACCGGGGCTATGCCGTGCAATGGTTTGCGCTGGCCGCTGCGCTGCTGGCGCTGTTCATTTATCTGGGCGTGCATCAGGCACGGGAGAACCGCCATGCCAGGCATGAATCCGACCGCCACTCAACCTGAGCCACGGCGGGGCCGTGGTCGCCTGCAACTGCTGCTGATCATTGGCGTGGTGCTGGTGCCGATGCTGCTCGCCTCGGCCATGTATCGCTTCGGTTTCTGGGTGCCGGAAACCCGCAGCTACGACGGCGTGCTGGTCGCCAACGGCCAGGGACGGGAGGCACTCGGTGTGGCGGCGGCAGGCGAGGCGCGTTGGGAGTTGCTGGTCACGGCACCGGACGGCTGCAACGAAAGTTGCCGGGAACTGGTCTATCTGGCGCGGCAGATCAACATCGGACTGGCCCGCGAAGCCGCCCGCGCCGGTCATGCGCTGGCCGCGGCGCAGACGCTGGATGCCGACTACGAGCAGCGCCTGCAACGTGAATATCCGCAGTTGATGCGCTATGCCCTGGATGCTGCGGCGTACTCGACCAATCCCGAAGCACCGGCCGGGCCGCAGCTGTGGATCGTCGATCCCCACGGCAACCTGGTGCTGCGCTACGCGGCGGATGCTGATGGCAAGGCGATTCTCGACGATCTGAAGTACCTGCTGAAGATTTCGCAGATAGGTTGAGCAACAGCCCGAAGCTGGAGAACGAGGAGCTTATGCAGTCAGGACCACGCCCCGGTTATCGCCTCGCCCTGATCGCCACTGCCCTGGCTGTGGTGGTGGTGCTGCTCGGCGCCTATACGCGGCTGACCCACGCCGGCCTCGGTTGCCCGGACTGGCCCGGCTGCTACGGCTTTCTCGCTGTGCCGATGAGCGAGCACAAGCAGGTGCTGGCTGCCGAACGCTTCCCGGATGCGCCGTTGGAGGTGCGCAAGGGCTGGAACGAGATGGTCCATCGCTACTTCGCCGGCGCGCTGGGGCTGGTGATCCTCGGGCTGGCGGTGCAGGCGCTGCGCCGTCGCGGTGAAGCGGGCCAGCCGGTGAAGCTGCCGCTGCTGCTACTCGCCGTGGTGATCGCGCAAGCCATCTTCGGCATGTGGACGGTGACGCTGCAGCTCTGGCCGCAGATCGTGACGACCCATCTGCTGGGCGGCTTTGCCACCCTGAGTTTGCTGTTTCTGCTGTGCCTGCGTTTGTCCGGGCGCCTGCCGCCGTTATCTGTGCCGATGGCGCCGGGGCTGCGGCTGTTCGCCGGTCTGGCCATGGCGCTGGTGATCGGGCAGATCGCGTTGGGTGGTTGGGTCAGCAGCAACTATGCGGCGGTGGCCTGCACGGACTTTCCCACCTGTCACGGCCAATGGTGGCCGCAGATGGACTTTGCCCGCGCCTTCGATCTGACCCATCACGACATCGGCCCCAACTACCTCGGCGGGTTGCTCTATGGCGAGGCGCGCACGGCCATCCATGTTGCCCACCGGATCGGTGCGCTGTTGATCACCCTGGTGCTGCTGGCGCTGGCCTGGCGACTTCATCGCCACGGCCTTGGCCCGCTTGCCGTGCTGCTGTTGGCGGCGCTGGCCGTGCAGGTTGCGCTGGGCATCAGCAATGTCTTGCTTAACCTGCCCCTGGCTGTCGCCGTCGCCCATAACGGCGGCGGCGCGGCCCTGCTGCTGGTTCTGGTGTTGATCAACTACCGGCTGCGCTTGCCGCGACAGGCCATTGCCCGGACACATGCTGCAACCCGTACCGGCGCGCTTTCACGCGACCCGAATGACGCAGGCGGTGTCGAACTGCCCAGCCAATGACCACAAGGAGAAGCCCATGGCCACAGTACTCAGCCAATCGAGCGTCGCGGCAGGCTGGCGTGATTACCTGGAGCTGACCAAGCCGAAGGTGGTGCTGCTGATGTTGATCACCTCGCTGGTGGGCATGTTTCTCGCCACCCGCGCCGGCGTGCCCTGGACGGTGCTGCTGTTCGGCAACCTTGGCATCGCCCTGTGCGCCGGCGGAGCGGCGGCGGTTAATCATGTGGTGGACCGCCGTATCGACGCGGTCATGGCCCGCACCCACAAGCGGCCTCTGGCCGAAGGGCGGGTTTCACCCTTCGCCGCGCTGGCCTTCGCCCTGGCGCTAAGCGTTGCCGGCCTGGCCCTGTTGCTGGTGTTCACCAACGCGCTGGCGGCCTGGCTGACGCTGGCCTCGCTGCTTGGTTATGCAGTGATCTATACCGGCTTTCTCAAGCGCGCCACGCCGCAGAATATCGTCATTGGCGGCCTGGCCGGGGCGGCGCCGCCTCTTCTGGGGTGGGTTGCGGTGACCGGACAGATCAGTGCCGAACCGCTGCTGCTGGTGCTGATCATCTTCGCCTGGACGCCGCCGCACTTCTGGGCACTGGCCATTCACCGCAAGGCCGAGTACGCCAAGGTCAACATCCCCATGCTGCCGGTGACCCACGGTGAGCATTACACCAAGGTGCATATCCTGCTCTACACGGCGGTCCTGCTGGCCGTGAGTTTCATGCCCTTCGCCATCCACATGAGCGGCCTGCTGTACCTGGCTGCAGCAGTTGCACTGGGCGCTCGCTTCCTCTACTGGGCCATCGTGCTGTACCGCGACAGCCGGCCCCATGCGGCAATCAAGACCTTCAAATTCAGTATCTGGTACCTATTCGCCCTGTTCATCGCGCTGCTGGTTGACCATTATCTGCTGCTCAACCTTTAAGCCACCCTCAGAGACGCACATGACCCGTATCCAGACCACTGTCTTCATCCTCGTCGCGCTGATTGCGCTGGTCATCGGGCTGACGGTCTACCGGGTGCTCGACAGCGAGCCCCAGGCCGATCCGACCCGGATGCTCGATGCCGGGATCATACTGTTGCCGCAGAGCCGCACGGTGCCGGCGCTGAGCCTGATCAATCAGGAGGGCGAGGCGGTTCAGGTGGACGAGCTGAAGGGCAAGTGGACCCTGCTGTTCTTCGGCTACACCTTTTGCCCGGACATCTGCCCGGCGACTCTGGCTGAGTTGCGCCAGCTGCGCAACGAGCTGCCCGAGACGGTGCGCGAGCGCATGCAGCCGGTGCTGGTCAGTGTCGATCCGCAGCGCGACACGCCCGAGCAGCTCAAGCAGTACCTGGGCTTCTTCGGTGACGGCTTCACCGGGCTGACCGGCCCGCTGGATGATATCCAGACCCTGGCCAATGGCGTCGGCATTCCCTTCATCCCCGGCGATACCAGCCGGGAAAACTACACCGTCGATCACAGCGGCAACCTGGTCATCATCGGCCCGGACGGTCGCCAGCGCGGCTTTATTCGTGCGCCGCTGAAGGTGCAGAAGCTGAAGGAACAGCTACCAGGGTTACTGACCCAGGTGGAGTAGCCGTCGTAGGGTCGAACGTGTTCGCCATCGCAAATATGTGGCCGTATAAACCCGGCCCCAGGAAAACCACCCGCCCTGAACGACGAACCCCGCACGTGGCGGGGTTCGTTGTCAGACCAGGAGCAGGTCAGAACGCGGGGACGACCGCACCCTGGTACTTCTCTTCGATGAACTGGCGAACCTCTTCGCTGTGCAGCGCGGCGGCGAGTTTCTGCATGGCGTCGCTGTCCTTGTTGTCCGGACGGGCGACGAGGATGTTCACGTAGGGCGAGTCGCTGCCTTCGATGACCAGTGCGTCTTCGGTGGGGTTCAGCTTGGCTTCCAGCGCGTAGTTGGTGTTGATCAGCGCCAGGTCGACCTGGGTCAGCACGCGCGGCAGGGTTGCGGCTTCGAGCTCGCGGATCTTGATGTTCTTCGGGTTCTCGGCGATGTCCTTCGGCGTGGCGGTGATGCCGGCGCCTTCCTTGAGCCCGATCACGCCAGCTTTTTCCAGCAGCAGCAGCGCGCGACCGCCGTTGGTGGCGTCGTTGGGGATGACCACGGTGGCGCCATTGGGCAGTTCGTCCAGCGACTTGACCTTGCTCGAGTAGGCCCCAAAGGGTTCGATATGCACGCCGGCCACGCTGACCAGATCGGTGCCCTTGCCCTTGTTGAACTCATCCAGGTACGGCTGGTGCTGGAAGAAGTTGGCGTCCAGACGCTTCTCGGCGACCTGGATGTTCGGCTGCACGTAATCGGTGAAGACCTTCACGTTCAGCTCGACACCTTGCTCGGCCAGCTGCGGCTTGACGAACTCCAGCAGCTCGGCGTGCGGCACGGCGGTGGCGGCCACGGTCAGGGTTTCGGCGGCCTGTGCGGAAAATGCCGCGACGGTGGCCAGGGCGGCAATCAGTTTCTTCATCGTTCGGTTCCTTCGTAGATTGAGTGGGGTGCGAAGGTTCGCTCGCCCTGGTTGCGGTTCATTTGCGTGAAAAATGGGTGACCAGCCGGTCGCCGACGCTTTGCAGCACCTGCACCAGTACCAGCAGCAGCACCACGGTGACCACCATCACGTCGGTCTGGAATCGCTGATAGCCGAAGCGGATCGCCAGGTCGCCGAGGCCGCCGGCCCCCACTACACCGGCCATCGCAGTGTAGGACACCAGGGTGATGGCAGTAACGGTGACCGCAGCGATGATGCCCGGTCGCGCCTCGGGCAGCAATGCGCTGAAGATGATCTGCCGCGTGGTGGCACCCATCGCCTGAGTCGCCTCGATGATGCCGCGGTCCACTTCGCGCAGCGCGGTTTCCACCAGGCGCGCGAAGAACGGTGCAGCGCCCACCACCAGCGGCGGAATGGCACCGGCCACGCCCAGCGAGGTGCCGGTGATCAGCACGGTGAAGGGGATCATCACGATCAGCAGGATGATGAACGGCAGCGAGCGCAGCACGTTGACCACGAACGACAGCGCGGCATACAGCGGCGCGTTTTCGAACAGCTGGCGCGGACCGCAGAGAAACAGCAGCACGCCCAGCGGCAGGCCGAGCAGGATGGTAAACAGCAGCGAGCCGCCGAGCATCAGCAGGGTGTCCAGCGTCGCCAGCCAGATCTCGTACCAGTCGACATTCCCTAACAAGGAGCTGAAAAAGGCGTCCATCAGCGCAATACCTCCACGTGCACGTCGGCGGCCTGCAGTTGTGCCATTGCCGCCGCCATGTCACCGCCGATCAGCGCCAGCGTGAGCTGGCCGTAGGGGGTGTCCTTGATGCGATCGATGCGCCCGGAAAGGATGCTGTAGTCGACCCCGGTTTCACGGGCGACGGTGCCCAACAGTGGCTTGTAGGTGGCATCGCCCTGGAAGGTCAGGCGCAGGATGCGGCCCGGCACGTGGGCGAAATCGTCGTGCAGCTCGCTTTCATCCATCGCCTCGTCTTCCAGCACGAAGCGCTGGGTGGTCGGGTGCTTGGGGTGCAGGAACACCTCGGTGACCGGCCCCTGCTCGACGATGGCGCCGGCGTCCATCACCGCCACGCGGTCGCAGACGCGGCGGATCACGTCCATCTCGTGGGTGATCAGCACGATGGTCAGCTTCAGCTCGCGATTGATCTCGGCCAACAGCTGCAGCACCGATGCCGTGGTCTGCGGGTCGAGGGCGCTGGTGGCCTCGTCGCAGAGCAGGATGCTCGGCTCGGTGGCCAGCGCCCGGGCAATGCCGACGCGCTGCTTCTGACCGCCAGAGAGCTGCGCCGGGTACTTGCGCGCGTGATCCTTGAGACCAACGCGGTCGAGCAAAGCGGCGACGCGGGCGTCGATTTCGCTGCGCGAGCGGATGCCGGCCAGGCGCAGCGGCATGGCGACGTTGTCCGCCACGGTCTTGGACATCAGCAGGTTGAAGTGCTGGAAGATCATCCCGACGCGCTGGCGGAAGCGCCGCAGGCCGTCGGCATCCAGCGCGGTGACGTCGTCACCGCTGACCAGAATGCGCCCGCCGGAGGGTTCCTCGAGGCGGTTGATCAGGCGCAGCAGCGTGCTCTTGCCGGCGCCGGAGTGGCCGATCAGGCCGAAGATTTCACCGGAGGCGATCTCCAGCTGCGTCGGCTGTAGGGCAGGGACATCTCTGCCGCCGGTCCGATAGGTTTTGTGGACTTGATGGAATTCGATCACGGGCGAACCTTGTGGGTGCGGCGTTCGTTGCCGGGATAATCGGCGAAAGGTGGCCATTCTACTCGTTTGGCGCCGAGGTCGCTCGTCCGCGCGGGTGGGATTAAGCAAAAGCATGGTGCCGATAGGCAAAGCAAATCAACGCAGACGGCAACCTTGCGACGATTGGCGGGGTCACTAATCGGTACGCCGTGAATAGATCACCTATCAGGTCCAGAGCGTGGCCCGATCATTCGCGGTTCAGCTCACCGCAAACGGAGGCCCATCATGACCGACAAAACCCCCAAACAGAGCGAGCTGGCCGGCACCGATACCGTCGACCGCGCCAATCACAACACCAAGCTCGATCAGTTGGAAGCGTTTCGCAGCGACGCCACCGGCGAGGCGCTGCGCACCAACCAGGGCGTGAAGATCGCCGACAACCAGAACACCCTCAAGGCCGGCGATCGTGGGCCCTCGCTGCTCGAAGATTTCATCATGCGCGAGAAAATCACCCACTTCGACCATGAGCGCATTCCCGAGCGCATCGTGCATGCCCGCGGCGCCGCGGCGCACGGCGTGTTCCAGAGCTACGCCGATCACAGCTGGCTGACCAAGGCCTCGTTCCTTTCCGCCGAAGGCAAGGAAACCCCGGTCTTTACGCGCTTCTCCACCGTGCAGGGTTCGCGTGGCTCGGCGGACACCGTGCGTGACGTGCGCGGCTTCGCCACCAAGTTCTACACCGACGAGGGCAACTTCGACCTGGTCGGCAACAACATGCCGGTGTTCTTCATTCAGGACGCGATCAAGTTTCCCGACTTCGTGCATGCAGTCAAACCTGAGCCGCACAACGAAATTCCGCAGGCCCAGTCGGCTCACGACAGCTTCTGGGATTTCGTCTCGCTGACCCCGGAATCGGCGCACATGGTGCTCTGGACCATGTCCGACCGCGCCCTGCCGCGCAGCTACCGGGCGATGGAAGGCTTCGGCGTGCACACCTTCCGCCTGATCAACGCCGAGGGCGTCAGCCGCTTTGTCAAGTTCCACTGGAAACCGGTGGCCGGTGCCTTCTCGCTGGTCTGGGACGAGACGCTGAAGATTGCCGGCAAAGACCCGGACTTCAACCGCCGCGACATGTGGGAGTCCATCGAGATGGGCGACTACTTTGAGTGGGAGCTGGGCGTGCAGGTGGTGGAAGAGGCTGATGAGCACAGCTTCGACTTCGACCTGCTCGACCCGACCAAGATCATCCCCGAGGAGCTGGTGCCGGTGCAGAAGCTCGGCAAGATGACCCTCAATCGCAACCCGGACAACTTCTTCGCCGAAACCGAGCAGGCCGCCTTCCACATCGGCCACATCGTGCCGGGCATCGACTTCACCAACGATCCGCTGCTGCAGGGCCGGTTGTTCTCCTACACCGACACCCAGCTGCTGCGTCTCGGTGGGCCGAACTTCCACGAGATCCCGATCAACCGCCCGCTGTGCCCGTTCCATAACAACCAGCGCGATGCCTTCCATCGCCAGACGATCCACAAGGGCCGCGCCAACTACGAGCCCAACTCGATCGACAGCGGCTGGCCCAAGGAAACCCCGCCGGCGGCCCAGGGCGGCGGTTTCGAGAGCTATCCGGAGCGGGTCGAAGGGCACAAGATCCGCAACCGCAGCGAATCCTTCGGCGACCACTTCTCCCAGGCCACGCTGTTCTGGAACAGCATGAGCGCGCCGGAGAAGGAGCACATCATCGGCGCCTACACCTTCGAACTCGGCAAGGTGGAGCGGGTGTTCATCCGCGAGCGCCAGGTCAACGAGATCCTCGCCAACATCGACCTGGAGCTGGCTCGCCGCGTCGCCGAGAATCTCGGCCTGCCGGTGCCGAGCGCGCCGACCGTGACCACCAAGCCGTCCAGCGTGCAGAGCTCGCCGGCCCTGAGTCTGATGAATCACGTGCCGGGCAACATCAAGTCGCGCAAGGTGGCGATTCTGGTGGCGAACGGCGTCGATGGCGCGGCGGTTGATGCGTTCAAGGCCAGGCTGGCCAAGGAAAGCGCGCTGGCCAAGATTATCGGCCCGTCGCCGGCTCCGGTGAAAACGGCGGACGGCACGATGCTGCCGGTCGATGCCGCGATGGACGGCATGCCCTCGGTGATGTTCGACGCGGTGTTCGTTCCCGGTGGCGTCGATGCGGCTGCGGTCATGGCCAAGTCCGGCGAGGCCAAGCACTACCTGCTGGAAGCCTATAAGCATCTCAAGCCCGTCGTGATGCTTGGGGCGGCGCGTCCGTTGCTGGCGAGCCTGGGCCTGCAGCCCGATGCCGGCCTGCTGGAGGGTGATGACGTGGATGCGGTGTTCGGCGCCTTCGCTCAGGCGCTCGGTCAGCATCGGGTCTGGGATCGCGAGGCCGCAGCGGAGGCGATTCCGGCGTAACGGGTGTGCGTAGGGTGGATGGTCGAAGCCATCCACGCGGTTCGACGGCTGGTCCGGCGCGGTGTGGTCGGGGGCCGTCTGCGTGGAAAACCGCTTCGCGGGTTTTCCACCCTACACTGGCCTCCAGCGCGAGCAGGACCGTAGGGTCGATGGCCGCAGCCATCCACGCGGTGCGGCGACTGGCTCGGCACACGATGTGTTCGGGTGACTCGCATGGAAAATCGCTGTGCGAGTTTTCCATCCTGCGCGAGGCGCCTCGTCAGCTGTCTTGCAGCTCCCGCCAATGCAGAAACAACCGTAGGTCGAACTCGATCTGCCCGTAGCCTGGGAGCATGTGCTCGCAGAGTTTGTAGAAGGCACGGTTGTGCTCGCTCTCGCGCAGGTGGGCGAGTTCGTGGACGACGATCATCTGCAGAAATTCCGGCGCCGCGTCCCTGAACAGCGCGGCGACGCGAATCTCCTTCTTCGCCTTGAGTTTGCCGCCCTGCACCCGTGACACCGCGGTGTGCAGGCCAAGGGCACGATGGGTGAGGTCCAGCCGACCGTCATAGAGCACTTTGTCGATCGGTGGTGTGCTTTTCAGGTAGTCCTGCTTGAGTTTCTGCACATAGCTGTACAGCGCCTTGTCGCTCTGCACTTCGTGCCGTGCAGGGTAACGACGCTGCAGATAGTCGCCCAGGCGCTGCTCGGCGATCAGCTGGCGAACCTGCGCCAGCAGCGGCTCAGGGTAGCCGCGCAGGTACTTGAGATCGGTCATAGCTCAGGCCCTGCGAGGCCAGGCGAAGCTGAGCAGAAACAGTGCGGCGGCGCTGACCACGATGGACGGGCCGGCCGGGGTGTCCTCGTACCAGGACAGCGTCAGCCCCAGGCATACCGCGACGATACCCAGCACGCTGGCGCCAAAGGCCATCTGCTCCGGGGTGCGCGCATGGCGTTGCGCGGCGGCGGCGGGAATGATCAGCAGCGCGGTGATCAGCAGCACGCCGACGATCTTCATCGCCACGGCGATCACCACCGCGATCAGCAACATCAGCGCCAGGCGAATGCCGGCCACCGGCAGGCCTTCGACCTTGGCCAGTTCCTCGTGCACGGTGATTGCCAGCAGAGGCCGCCAGAGCGGAATCAGCATCAGCAGCACCAGCGCGCTGCCGCCGACGATCCAGGCCAGATCGCTCGGCCCGACGGCAAGCAGGTCGCCGAACAGGTAGCCCATCAGATCGACCCGCACGTCCTTCATGAAGCTCAGCGACACCAGCCCCAGCGACAGTGTGCTGTGGGCGAGGATGCCGAGCAGGGTGTCCGAGGCCAGCGGCTGGCGCTGTTGCAGGGTCACCAGCAGCAAGGCGAGCAGCACGCAGCCGACTGTCACTGCCAGGGTCAGGTTGACGTCGAGCATCAGCCCGAGGGCGACGCCGAACAGCGCGGCGTGGGACAGGGTGTCGCCGAAATAGGCCATGCGCCGCCAGACGACGAACGAGCCGAGCGGGCCGGCGACCAATGCCAGGGCGAGGCCGGCGAGCAGGGCGTTGAGTAGGAAATCGGGCATCGGAGGCTCTGTCTAGTGCTTGCAGTTCGGGCCGTGGACGTGGGGTTTGCCGGTCACCACGCTGCCGTGCAGGTCGTGGCTATGGTCGTGCTGGTGGTGATAGATCGCCAGGCTGCGGGCATCCTGGCCGAACAGCTCGATGAAGGCCGGGTCGCTGCTGACCTGTTCCGGATGCCCCGAGCAGCAGACGTGACGGTTCAGGCAGACCACTTGATCGGTTGCGCTCATCACCAGGTGCAAATCGTGGGAGACCATCAGCACGCCGCAGCCGTAGCGGTCGCGCAGCACGCCGATCAGCCGGTACAGTTCGGCCTGGCCAGCCACGTCCACGCCTTGCACAGGTTCATCCAGCACCAGCAGCTCCGGTTCGCGCAGCAGGGCGCGGGCGAGCAGCACGCGCTGCATCTCGCCGCCGGAAATCCTCTGCAGCGGGCTGTCGATGACGTGTTCGGCGCCCACCTCACCCAGCGCCGCCAGTGCGCGGGCGCGGTCGACGCCGGGCACCAGGCGCAGAAAGCGCAGCACCGACAAGGGTAGGGTGGCGTCGACATGCAGTTTCTGCGGCATGTAGCCGACGCGCAGCTTCGGCTTGCGCCAGACATGGCCACGATCGGGCTTGAGCAGGCCCAGCACCGCACGCACCAGCGTGGTCTTGCCGGCACCGTTGGGACCGATCAGCGTGACGATTTCGCCACGATGCACCTGCAGTTGCGCGCCTTCCAGCACGTTCTGGTTGGCGAAGCGCACGTGGATGTCATCCAGCCGCAGCAGCACCTCGCTCATGCGGCGCTCCGGCATGGTGCGCAGAGGCCGACCACTTCAACAGTCTGGCCTTCGACGACAAAGTCTACGGTGCGTGCGGCGGCATCGATGGCCTCGGCAATCGCCCGCTGCTCCAGTTCGATGGCGGTGTGGCAGCTGCGACAGATGAGGAACTGGCCCTGATGCGGGTGCTCGGGACGGTTGCAGCCCATGAAGGCGTTGAGCGATGCGATGCGATGCACCAGACCGTTCTCCAGCAGGAAATCCAGCGCCCGATAGACGGTGGGCGGTGCGGCACGACGACCGTCCTGCTCGCTTAACGACGCGAGAATGTCGTAGGCGCCGAGGGGCTTGTGGCTCTGCCAGACCAGCTCCAGCACACGCTTGCGCAAGGCGGTCAGGCGCACGCCCTGGCGCGCGCAAAGGCTGTCGGCTTCGGCCAGCGCATGGCTGACGCAATGGTCGTGGTCGTGAGGCGTGCAGGCCAGCGGAGTTTTGGACATGGGCAGCGACGTGATAGTGGAGAGACGTTATTATGTACCAATTTCGAACATCGAGTGCTGCCCGTGATCCGTCTTTTCTCCCTTCCCTTACTTGCGACGCTGCTTGCTGGCGCCGCGTCCGCCCACGCCGAAGTTCGTGTGCTGACCAGCATCAAGCCGCTACAGCTGATCGCCGCGGCGGTACAGGATGGCGTCGGTGAGCCGGATGTCCTGCTGCCGGCCAGTGCTTCGGCGCATCATTATTCGCTGCGACCGTCCGACGTACGGCGTATCCGCGATGCGCAGCTGTTCTACTGGATCGGCCCGGATCTGGAGAGCTTCCTGCCGCGTGCGCTGAGCGCTCGCGAAGGCACGACCGTGGCGGTGCAGGACCTGCCGAAGCTGACCCTGCGTCGTTTTGGTGATGCGCACGCGCACGACGAGGCTGAACATCACGATCACGACGATCACGACGATCACGACGATCACGACGATCACGACGATCACGACGGTCATGATCATGATGCTCACGGGCATGAAGAGGTTGCGCATGGCGAGACCCCCCATGCCGACGAGCACGACCACGACCATCGTCCGGGCACACTCGATGCGCACCTGTGGCTGCTGCCGGCCAATGCCCTGATCATCGCCGAGCGCATGGCGGCTGACCTGGCCGCCACGGATCCGGCCAATGCACAGCGCTATCAGGCCAACTCGACCGCCTTCGCCCAGCGCATCGAGGCGCTCGATGCGCGCCTCAAGCAGCGCTTCACCAGGGTGCAGAACAAGCCGTTCTTCGTTTTCCATGAGGCCTACGACTACTTCGAGGCGGCTTACGGTCTGCGCCATGCCGGCGTATTCAGTGTCGGTGGTGAGGCGCAACCCGGCGCCCGGCATGTCGCAGCCATGCGCCAGCGGCTGCAGCAGGCCGGGCCGAGCTGCGTGTTCAGCGAACCCCCGACGCGCCCACGTCTGGCCGACACCCTGACCGCCGGCCTGCCGGTGAAAATGGCCGAACTGGACGTGCTGGGCGTAGGTTTGCCCGTGGACGTCCATGGCTACGAGCGGCTTGTGGAAAATCTGGGCAACACCCTGGCCGAGTGCCTGGAATCGCTCTGACCAACGGTTTCATGGCGTCACCTGTCCTGGCTGGACGCCGCGGCCATTGATCCGGAATGCGCGATTTTCATGCGTATCCGTGAGCTAGATTGATAACGGTCAGGTGCCATTCTCGCCGGCATGGCATAAGCTTCGCGCTTCGATTTTTCCCATACGACACGAGGATGCGCAGCGCATGGCGAAGACGGTCGGGCCGGTCGCGGCAGAGAACACAACCACTTCCAGCATTCCCCTGCAGGTGGCCTCCGAGGATATCTGGGCGCAGAAGTATCGCCTCACCAGCAAGGATGGTGCTGCAGTCGATGCGGACGTGGACGCCACCTGGCAGCGGGTTGCACGGGCGCTGGCCGAAGTGGAAGCGCAGGACACCCGCGAGCTCTGGTACCAGCAGTTTCTCTGGGCGCTGCGCAATGGCGCCATCCCTGCCGGGCGTATCATTTCCAACGCCGGCGCGCAGGCCTACAAACCGGCCACCTCGACGATCAACTGCACCGTATCCGGCACCATCGACGACTCGATGGACGAGATCCTTGGCAAGGTCCACGAAGCCGGGCTGACGCTCAAGGCCGGCTGCGGGATTGGCTACGAATTCAGCACCCTGCGTCCGCGCGGCTCCTTCGTTTCGGGTGCCGGCGCGCACACCAGCGGGCCGCTGTCGTTCATGGATATCTTCGACAAGATGTGCTTCACCGTCAGCTCCGCCGGCGGTCGCCGTGGCGCACAGATGGGCACCTTCGACGTCGGCCATCCGGACGTGCGCGAATTCATCCGCGCCAAGCGTGAAGATGGCCGTCTGCGCCAGTTCAACCTCAGCCTGCTGATCACTGACGAGTTCATGCAAGCCGTCGAAGCCGACGGCGAATGGCCGCTGATTTTCCCGCTGCACCTCAAGGAAAAGGCCGAACTCGATCTGGACGATCCCGAGCAGGTGGTCTGGCGCGAGTGGCCGACCCATGAGAGCTACATTGTTCGCGATGACGGTCTGGTTGCCTGCAAGATCTACGGCAGGGTCAAGGCGCGGCATCTGTGGGACATGATCATGGTCTCCACCTACGACTATGCCGAGCCGGGCTTCATTCTCATCGACCGCGTCAACCAGTTGAACAACAACTGGTGGTGTGAGGCGATTCGCGCCACCAATCCATGCGGCGAACAACCGCTGCCGCCCTACGGTTCCTGCCTGCTGGGCTCGATCAACCTGACCCGCTTCGTCATTGATCCCTTCGGCGAGGAAGCACGCTTCGACTGGGACAAATACCGCGAAGTGGTGCGCCTGTTCACCCGCATGCTCGACAACGTGGTGGAGATCAACGGTCTGCCGCTGGCACGTCAGCGCCACGAGATCGAACACAAGCGTCGTCATGGCATGGGCTTCCTTGGTCTCGGTTCGGCCCTGACCCTGCTCAAGCTGCGCTACGGCAGTCCGGAAGCCTGCGTGTTCACCGAAGAAGTCGCCCGCGAAATGGCCCTGGTCGGCTGGCAGGTGGCGCTCGAACTGTCCCGCGAAAAAGGCCCGGCGCCGCTGCTTGCGGAGACTTTCGAGGTCACCGCCGAGATGCTGCGCAAACGTCCGGAAATGAAGAAGGACGGCTACCAGGTGGGTGATCAGGTGCCGGGCCGCGTCTTGCACGCCAAGTACTCGCGCTACATGCAGAAGATCGCCGAGTACGCACCGGAGCTGATCGAGTCACTGGCCGAGGAGGGTGCGCGCTTTACTCACCACAGCTCCATCGCACCGACCGGCACCATCAGCCTGAGTCTGGCCAATAACGCTTCCAACGGCATCGAGCCGAGCTTTGCCCATCACTACTCGCGCAACCTGATCCGCGCTGGCCGCAAGGCCAAGGAAAAGATCGAGGTGTTCAGCTACGAGTTGCTGGCCTACCGCACGCTGATCAACGAGCGCGCCAAGCCGGGCTCCGAAGAGCCGGGCGAGAAACTGCCGGATTATTTCATCACGGCTGATGACATCACGCCGACGCAGCATGTGGATATCCAGGCCGCCGCGCAGAAATGGGTCGACTCCTCGATTTCCAAGACCGCCAACGTGCCCACCGATTACCCGTTCGAGGCGTTCAAGGATATCTACCGCTACGCCTGGCGCCAGGGCCTCAAGGGCTGCACCACCTTCCGCTTCAACCCGGCGGCATTCCAGGGCGTGCTGGTCAAGGAGTCGGATCTGGAGAAGACCCTCTACCGCTTCACCCTCGAAGACGGCAGCGTGGTCGAGCTCAAGGGCAATCAGGAAGTGGAATACGACGGCGAGGTGAACAGTGCCGCCAACCTCTTCGATGCACTCAAAGAAGGTTATTACGGCAAGTACTGAGCCGGCCTGTCATCCGATTGATAGCCGGGCGGCCCGCGCCGCCCGGATGGAGAGAACCGCAATGACCGTAAAGATCACTCAGCGCATCAAGGGCTTCAAGGTCGTCGATGAAACCATCGAGCGACCCCTGGCGCCCGCCGAGCAGAAGTCCGCCAAGCCCAACGTGGTGGAGATGGATGAGAGCCTGCAGCGGCCGGAAACCCTGGTTGGCATGACCTACAAGATCAAGTCGCCGCTGTTCGAGCATGCGCTCTATGTCACCGTCAACGACATCGTGCTCAATGCCGGTACGCCCCATGAGCAGCGTCGTCCCTTCGAGATCTTCATCAACTCGAAGAACATGGATCATTTCCAGTGGATCGTCGCGCTTACCCGCATTATGTCGGCAGTATTCCGCAAGGGCGGCGACTGCACCTTCCTGGTGGAAGAGCTCAAGGCGGTCTTCGACCCGCGTGGCGGTTACCTGAAGAAGGGCGGCGTCTACATGCCCTCCATCGTTGCCGAGATTGGCGGCGTGCTGGAGCGTCACCTGATCGCCATCGGCATGCTCGAAGGTCAGGCGCTGGATGAAAGCCAGCTCAAGTACCTGGCCGAAAAGCGGGCCGCCTACGAAGCCAGCCAGGGTGCCGTGGCACTGGAGCCGGGCGACGGCTTCCCCGCTGGCGCACAGCTGTGCAACAAGTGCAGCACCCAGGCCGTGGTACAGATGGATGGTTGCGCCACCTGTCTGAACTGCGGCAATTCCAAGTGCGGTTGATTAGCCGGCTGAGACCATAGGTCACGCATGCATGCGCGGCTGAAGCCGCTCCCACGTTGATGTGTCTGGTGGGAGCGGCTTCAGCCGCGAAGCTTTTTCAGCTCACCACGCGGTAGCAGGGCTCGTAGGGGCGTCCACCCGGCAATTTCATCCGATGCTGCGCGACGAAGGCCTGCAGGAGCGCGTCCAGCGGTTTCATGATTGCCGGGTCGCCATGTATCTCGTAGCGACCGAACTGCTCGATGCGACGGATGCCCTTGTCCTTCACATTGCCGGCGACGATCCCGGAAAACGCCCGGCGCAGGTTGGCCGCAAGTTCATGGGGCGGCACATCGCGGGTCAGTTGCAGGCCGGCCATGTTCTCGTGCGTGGGGTCGAAGGGGTGCTGGAAGCTTTCTTCGATCTTCAGCAGCCAGTTGAAATGGAAGGCGTCGTTGCGTTCGCAGCGGAAATCCTTCACCGCCTTCAGTCCCTTGACCATCTGCCGGGCCACTTCGGCCGGGTTGTTGATGATGATCTGGTAGCGCTGCTGGGCGGCTTCACCCAGGGTGGCGCCAACGAAGGCGTGCAGCTGCTGCAGGTAGGGTGCCGCTTCATCCGGCCCGGTAAGAATCACCGGCAGGGGTATGTCCTGGTTGTCCGGGTGCAGCAGGATGCCGAGCAGATAGAGAAACTCCTCCGCCGTGCCCACGCCGCCCGGGAAGATGATGATGCCGTGGCCGATCCGCACGAAGGCCTCCAGACGTTTTTCGATATCCGGCAGGATCACCAGCTCGTTGACGATTGGGTTCGGCGCCTCGGCGGCGATGATCCCCGGCTCGGTCAGACCCAGGTAGCGCCCGCCGACCAGACGTTGCTTGGCGTGGGCAATGGTGGCGCCCTTCATCGGGCCTTTCATCACCCCCGGCCCGCAGCCGGTGCAGATATTCAGGTTGCGCAGGCCCAGTTCGTGACCGACGCGCTTGCTGTACTGATACTCCTCACTGCTGATCGAGTGTCCACCCCAGCACACGGCCATGTTCGGTTCGGCGCCGGGATGCAGGGTGCGGGCATTGCGCAACAGGTGAAACACATAGTCGGTGATGCCCTGTGAAGTGCTCAGGTCGATACGCGTGCTGCACAGTTCGTTCTCGGTATAGACGATGTCGCGCAGTGCACTGAACAGCATTTCGCGGGTGCTGGCGATCATATGGCCGTCGACGAAGGCGTCGGCAGGCGCGTTGATCAGCTCCAGGCGCACGCCACGGTCCTGCTGGTGGATGCGCACCTCGAAGTCCTCGTAGGCCTCAAGAATGGTCTTGGCGTTGTCGATATGCGCGCCGGTATTGAGAATTGCCAGAGCGCACTGGCGGAACAGCGCATAGGTGCTGCCTGAGCCGGCTTCGCTCAGCTGCTGGACTTCCCGTTGGGACAGCGTTTCCAGACTGCCTTTGGGGTGTACCGAGGCATCGATTACATAGCGTGAAGTCATTCGTGTTTCCCTGAAGACAATGCCGCCGGCCCGCAAGGGCACAGGTGCATCAGGATGGTGAGTGATCAGCCCAACAGCAGCGAGGTTACAGCGGGCAATGGTCAAGGGTGGTTTATCTTAACAGGTCGTTTTTCGACGGCCTGTTACCGCACTCGTCAGAAGGATCACGGGCGGAGAGGACAGACGCCGGCAGCGGAAAAACGTTCCCGTCAGAAGGCGAACGGCAGTGCGCTGTGGAAATGCTGGCGTGCGCGGAGCAGGCGGTGCAGTTCCTCGGGGTCCTTGACCAGCACCTGCTGGCCAGCGACCTGCTGTGCGGCGACCAGTCGCGAGAGCCAGAAACGTACGCAGGCCATGCGCAGCATCGGCTGCCACAGCTCGGCTTCGGCGGGGGTGAAGCGGCGCAGGGCAGAGTAGGCTGCCAGCAGAGGCCTGCTGCGCTCCTCGTCGATTTCACCGTTGGGGTGTGAGCACCAGTCGTTCACTGCAATTGCCACGTCATAGAGCATCGGCCCCGAGCAGGCGTTGTAGAAGTCGATCACGCCGGTCAGGTGGCTGCCTTCAAACAATACGTTGTCGCGGAACAGATCGGCATGCAGGTTGGCCCTGGGCAGTGACCGAAACTTCGGCTTCAACTCGGCAATTTCTGCCAGGCCATCGCGCAGCAGCGGCAGTTGCGCGTCGGGCAGGTTCAAGGCCAGGCTCGGCCCTTCCCGCTGCATCCAGTCCGGCCCACGGTCGCTGGGGCGTTCCAGAATTCGCTCGCGGGTCGCCAGGTGAATGCGTGCCAGCAGGCGCCCCACTTCCGAGCAGTGCGCGGCATTCGGCGCCGTAACGTGCCGGCCCGGCAGGCGCGGCTGCAGCAAAGCCGGTTTTTCCGCCAGCGAGCCCATCGCTGCCCCTTCGGCAGTGCGTACGGCGTAAGGCACCGGGATGCGGGCCTGATGCAGCACGTCGAGCAGCTCGATGAAGAACGGCATGTCCTGTACCGGCCCGCGTTCGATCAGCGTGAGGACATATTCCCCCTGCTCCAGGCTGACGAAGAAGTTGCTGTTCTCGGTGCCGGCGACGATGCCCTGGAAGTCGCGCAGGCGCCCGAGCCTGTAGGGTGTCAGAAAGGCCTCCAGCTCATGCTGCTCAAGCGGCGTGAATACGGACATGACGTGCCAGACCTCGATAGATGACGACGCTTACCAGCGGAAGATTTCCCAGGCAGGGATCAGCATGTCCGGCTTGTCGGCACGGATGAAGTTGCTGTCGCCGTCGGCGCGCACCAGGAAGTAGGGCTTGCCGTGCTTGGGCGTGACTTTCACGGCGTAGAGAAACCCGTTGACCCGGTATTCCTCCACCGTGCGCTCACCTTCCTGGCGGATGGTGACGTCCGGTTCGCCGTCCACCGACTCCTGGGCGAAACCGATCAGCGGTACGGCTGCCAGCACGCCGGCGAGCATCAGGTGTTTGAGAGCGCGCATGATAACCTTGTCCCTTTTCCAGTGATTGGTCCTGAGCATTCTAGCCCCGAGACCGTCGAAAAGGTTGATCCCGCTCATGAGTCAAACGCCCCTGGTCCTGGTGGACGGTTCGTCCTACCTCTATCGTGCCTTCCATGCCCTGCCGCCGCTGACCACATCCACCGGCAAGCCCACCGGTGCGGTCAAGGGTGTGCTGAACATGTTGCTGTCGCTGCGCCGGCAATACCCGGACAGCCCGTTTGCGGTGGTGTTCGATGCCAAAGGGCCGACCTTTCGTGACGAGCTGTTCGCCGAATACAAGTCCCAGCGCCCGCCGATGCCGGACGACTTGCGGGGCCAGGTCGAGCCGCTGCACGCCAGCGTGCGTGCGCTGGGCCTGCCGCTGCTATGCGTGGAAGGGGTGGAGGCGGACGACGTGATCGGCACCCTCGCCCGCCAGTGCGCGGCGTTGGGGCGTGATGTGGTGATCTCCACCGGTGACAAGGACATGGCGCAGCTGGTCTGCCCCCACGTCAGTCTGGTCAACACCATGACCGGCAGCGTCTACGACATCGAGGGCGTGAAGAACAAGTTCGGCGTCGGCCCGGACCTGATCATCGACTTCCTGGCCCTGATGGGCGACAAGGTGGACAACATCCCCGGTGTGCCCGGCGTCGGCGAGAAGACCGCCTGCGGCCTGCTCAATGGCATTTCAGGTGGACTCAAGGGGCTTTACGACAACCTCGATCAGGTTGCCGCGCTGCCGATTCGCGGCGCCAAGTCACTGGGTGCCAAGCTTGCGGAACACCGCGACGCGGCGTTCATGTCCTACGAGCTGGCCACGATCAAGCTCGACGTGCCGCTGGATGTACAGGTAAGCGACCTGATGCCCGGCGAGCCCCATCGCGAGGCGCTGATCGCGCTTTACCGCGAGCTGGAGTTCAAGCAGTGGCTGGATGAATTGCTGCGTGAGGCGAAAGCCGCTGAAATCGACGAGAGTACGCCGGAAGGTGCATCGATCCAGGCCGAAGCCGAGTACCAGACGATTCTCGAACAGGCCGACTTCGACCGCTGGCTGGCACAACTGCAAGGTGCCGACTGCTTCGCCTTCGATACCGAAACCACCAGCATCGACGCGCAGAAGGCGCAATTGGTAGGCCTGTCCTTTGCCATCGAGGCCGGCACAGCCGCCTATGTGCCGCTGTGCCACAGCTACATGGGCGTACCGCAGCAGCTCGATCTCGACGCGGTACTCGCCGCGCTCAAGCCGCTACTGGAAGACCCGGACAAGGGCAAGATTTGCCAGCACGGCAAGTACGACATGAACGTGCTGATGCACTACGGCATTGAAATGCGCGGTCTGCGCTTCGACACCATGCTCGAATCCTACGTGCTGGATGCCACCGCCACCCGCCACGACATGGATAGCCTGGCACTCAAGTACCTCGGCCGCGGCACCATCCGCTTCGAGGACATTGCCGGCAAGGGCGCCAAGCAGTTGACCTTCGACCAGATTGCCATCGAGCAGGCCGGGCCTTATGCCGCCGAGGATGCCGACATCACCCTGCGCCTGCACCAGACGCTGCTGGAAAAGCTAGACGCCACACCGGCCTTGCTCAAGGTGCTGAACGAGATCGAAATGCCCTTGGTGCCGGTGCTGGCGCGTATCGAGCGCAACGGCGCGCTGGTCGATGCCCAGTTGCTGGGCCGGCAGAGTGTGGAGCTGGGTGAAAAACTGGTCCAGCTCGAACGCGAAGCCTTCGATATCGCTGGCGAAGAATTCAATCTCGGCTCGCCCAAGCAGCTGGGCGCCATCCTTTACGAAAAACTCGGTTGCCCGGTGCTCTCGAAAACTGCCGGTGGCCAGCCCTCGACAGCCGAAGGCGTGCTCGCCGAGCTGGCCGAGCGCGATTACCCGCTGCCCAAGGTGATCATGCAGCACCGTAGTTTGAGCAAGCTCAAGGGCACCTATACCGACAAGCTGCCGCAGCAGATCAACCCGCGCACCGGGCGTATTCACACCAGCTATCACCAGGCAGTCACCGCCACCGGGCGGCTGTCTTCCAGCGATCCGAACTTGCAGAACATCCCGATCCGTACTGCCGAAGGTCGGCGTATCCGCCAGGCTTTCGTCGCGGCACCCGGCTACAAGTTGCTGGCGGCGGACTACTCGCAGATCGAGCTGCGCATCATGGCTCATCTGGCCCAGGACGAAGGCCTGCTGCACGCTTTCCGCAACGGTCTGGATGTCCACCGAGCCACTGCCGCCGAGGTCTTCGGCGTGCCGCTGGATGAGGTCAGCGCAGAGCAGCGCCGCCGCGCCAAGGCAATCAACTTCGGCCTGATCTACGGCATGAGCGCCTTCGGCCTGGCCAAACAGATCGATGTGGCACGTGGCGAAGCCCAAGCCTATATCGACCGCTACTTCGCGCGTTATCCGGGCGTGCTGGCCTACATGGAGCGCACCCGTGCCCAAGCCGCCGAGCAGGGTTATGTCGAGACGTTGTTCGGTCGCCGCCTTTATCTGCCCGAGATCAACTCCAAGAACGGCGCCATGCGCAAGGGCGCCGAACGCACCGCGATCAACGCGCCTATGCAGGGCACCGCGGCGGACATCATCAAGCGCGCAATGATTGCCGTGGATGGCTGGCTGCAGCAAAGCGGCCTGGATGCGCGGGTGATTCTGCAGGTCCACGATGAGCTGGTGCTGGAAGTGCGCGAGGATCTGGTCGAGCAGGTGCGCGAGGCGCTTTGCCCGTTGATGAGCCAGGCGGCCGAGCTGGACGTGCCGCTGCTGGTCGAGGCAGGCGTGGGCAACAACTGGGATGAGGCGCACTGACCGGGACTTTGCCTGTCGATAGTGAAAATATTTTCACAAGGCGTTGAACTTCGGGCCAAACAGGCGAGTCATAGGCTTCGAAGGGTGTGAAAGCTCTTCGATGCTCCTTGTTGTGTTAAGTGTTGGCAGATCTTCGGACCCCGCCCTAGCGGTCCGGATTCAACCTCGAACTTCCCCCTCCCCCAACGAAGTTCGAGGTTTTTTTTGCCCAAGAAAAGGCACTCGAAAACTGCCGGTTCCGGCTTTGGCGATCAAGGCGTTACGCAGTAGAATTTTGCTATTGAGAAGCGTTATCATTCCCGCATCAAGCGTGCGGGAGGCTCCATGGCAGCCGACGGACTTATCCGGCAACAATTCATGCATCGGCTCTATGTCGAGCACCAGGGCTGGCTGAACGGGTGGTTGCGGCGTCAGCTGGGCTGTAGTCAAAACGCTGCTGATCTGGCGCAAGACACCTTCGTCCGGCTAATGGGCAAGGATCAGGATTTAGCCGTAATCCGCGAGCCACGCGCCTATCTACACACCATCGCCAAAGGGTTGCTGATCAATCACTGGCGTCGCCGTCAGGTGGAACAGGCCTATCTTGATGCCCTGGCGCTGCAGCCGGAAGCAGTAGCGCCCTCGCCTGAATCCCAAGCGCTGATCGTCGAGACACTGTTGCGCATCGACGCGATGCTGGCCCGGCTGCCGTCGAAGGTGCGTGCGGCATTTCTTATGTCCCAGCTGCACGGTATGAAGTACGCAGCCATTGGCGCAGAGCTGGGCGTTTCCGAGCGCATGGTGAAAAAGTACATGGCCCAGGCGATGCTGCATTGCCTGCTGCTGGTGGAAGAGCCGTGAACGCCGATTACCGGGTACTGCAGGAGGCAGCACAATGGTTTGCGGTGCTGCAGTCCGACTCCGCCAGCGAGGCTGACCGACTGGCCTGGCGCGCCTGGTTGCACGAGCCGGAGCATGTGCTTGCCTGGCAACGGGTCGAGCGGATCAGCGGGCAATTCCAGCCGCTTGCAGATGACCGGAGCGGATGTGCAGCCAGCTGCCTGTTGCAGCAGCGTCAGCCCAATCGCAGGCAGGCGCTGAAGTTGCTTTCGCTGATGACGGGTGGAGCGCTGGCAGTGGTGGCGGGTGCAGGCTCCTGGCGGGACTGGTCCGCTGACCAGCGCACAGCGGTCGGAGAAGTGCGCGCGTTACGCCTGGCGGACGGCTCGCAACTGTGGCTGAACACAAACAGCGCAGTGGATGTGGCCTTTGATGGAGACAGGCGCCAGGTTGCGCTGTATCGCGGAGAGTTGTTGCTCGATACGCCTGATGAGCGCCGCCCTCTGCTGCTGCGTACGGCGCAGGGCCGGGTGCAGGCACGCCAGCGGGCACGCTTTGCAGTGCGACAGCACCATGGGGCGACCCAGCTTGATGTGTTTGCCGGTGCGGTGGAAGTCCAGCCGAGCCGTCTCGACAAGCCGCACACCATTACCTCGGGGCAGCAAGCAAGGTTCGACAGCGACCTCATCCAACCGGCACAACCCGTTCAGGCTGCCAGCCAGGCATGGGCCAGCGGCGTACTGCTGGCTGACAACCTGCGTCTTGAAGACTTCGTTACCGAGCTGGGTCGCTATCGCCGTGGCTATATCGGCTGCGACCCGCGCATAGCCGATCTGCGAGTCGTAGGCGCATTCCCGCTGACGGATGTCGGGCAGGTGCTGGACGCGCTGGAAAGCACTCTGCCGCTACGCATCCACCAGCGCCTGCCCTGGTGGGTCAGCCTGGAGCCCCTGATCCAAACAGGCGAAGCCTGAGCCTAATGTTGCGTGGATGAAAAAGATTCTCAATTCAGTTCCCTTTTTGGCGAGCCAGGCGGGCATACCGTCACCGATCGTGAATTTTGCCTTCGCCAAAAAGGATGCCTCATGCCTTCCCGAATCCGCCCGTTTCAGCATTCCCAGCGTCTGACGCACGCGATCCGTGCTGCGATGTTCTGTCTGCCACTGGCGACCATGGTCGCTCCGCCTGCAGCGCTTGCGCAGTCGGCTGCCAGCGAGCAATCGCTGCGCAGCTATGCTATTCCCCCAGGTTCGTTGTCCAGCGTGCTCAGCCGCTTCGCCGGTGAAGCAGGCGCCATGCTCTCGGTAAATGGCGCCTTGCTTGAGGGGCGTCAGTCGAGCGGCCTGAGTGGGCAATACAGCGTGGCAGAAGGTTTCGATGCGCTGTTGCAAGGCAGTGGGCTACAGGCTGTACACAACAGCCGGGGCACCTACTCGTTGGTTCCACGTGCCGAACAGGTCAACGCCGTTGAACTCAAGCCCATGCTTGTTGAAGGGTTCGCGCTGGGTAACGCCCTGGGCGAGATGGAGGGTTACAACGCCACCCACAGCAGCGTGGCAACCAAGACCAGTATGCCGCTGGTGCGCACCTCGCAAAGCGTGTCCGTGGTCACGCGTGCACAGATCGATGATCAAGGATCTCAGACCGTCTCCGAAGCGATTCGCTATGTCCCAGGCGTGGTGACCAATCCCTATGGCGCCACACGGCGCTACGACTACGTCGCCATGCGCGGCTTCAATGATGGCTCGGTGGATAACATCATCGTCGACGGACTCAAGTCGATGAGCGACGCGGGCACCTTCAGCAGCCTTCAGGTTGATCCCTATTTCATAGAGCGTATCGATGTGCTCAAGGGGCCGTCCTCGGTTCTATATGGCCGCAGCAACCCCGGCGGCCTGGTGGCATTGACGACCAAACGCCCGCAGTTCGAGGCGCGTCGTTCGGTAGAACTCTCTGCCGGGAGCAATGACCATAAAAGCCTCGGTTTCGATTTCACGGGCCCTCTGACCGAGAACATCGCCTACCGTCTCGTGGGTATCGCCAAGGATGGTGACACCCAGTTCGATCATGTCGAAGAGACGCGCTACACCCTGATGCCCAGCGTGGCGATCAACTTCAGTGAAGATACCTCGCTGAACCTGTACGGCTATTTGCAGAGTGATCCGCAAAGCGGCTACCACGGCGGTCTGCCGGCTTCCGGAACGCTTTATCCCCACACCAACGGCCAGCGAATTTCGGACAGCTTCTTCGAAGGTGAGCCGGGTCTGGATACCGCCAAGCGCGACCAGCAGATGTTCGGTTATGAATTTCAGCATCGGCTGAACGAGGTCTGGAGCGTACGGCAAAACTTCCGTTATCTGGACTCCGAGCATACGCAGGAGCAGGTATACGCATGGGGCTATGACAATTTTGACCCGTACCCTGGCTACATGCCACGTCCCAATGAGTTGTATCGCCAGTACACAGGGGCCGAAGAGGCTCTGCATTCCTGGATCATCGATAACATGGTCCAGGCTGAGTTCATGACGGGTTCAGCCATGCACACGCTGGTGATGGGGTTCGATTACCAGCGAATCAAGAACGTGGTGGATTGGGCTTATGGAACCCCGGGCAATATCGATCCGTTTCGCCCTGAGTATGGCAACGACGAGGTCGCTTATTACCCGCCATATGATCTTTACAGCTACCTGAGGCGCAAGGAGCAGACCGGTACCTACATCCAGGATCTAATTGAAGTGGGTCGCTGGAATCTGTCGCTGGGCCTGCGCAAGGACTGGTTCGAGGTTTCTGAAAGCAACCGTCTGGACGAGTACAGTGCCTCTACAGGCCTCGTCAATCGAGCTGCAGGTACCGAGAACAAACTGGACGACAGTAAGCTGACCGGTCGTGCTGGCGTGCTCTACCAGTTCGACAATGGCGTTGCGCCCTATATCAGCTACTCCGAATCGTTCAATCCATCGACCTACAGCGATGCTGCCGGCAGCCTGCTCGATCCCTCGGAAGGAACCCAGTGGGAGCTGGGGCTGAAATACCAGCCGCCGGGCACTGACGACCTTTACACCGCCTCGCTTTTCCACATCACGCAGGAAAACGTCGCGACCAAGCAGGCGAGCGAAGACTTCTATCGCAAAGCCGGCGAACTGGAGTCTCAAGGTCTCGAACTGGAGGCGCGCATTCAGCTGAGTGACAGTCTGCGATTGCTGGGCAGTTATACCTTCACCGAAGTCGACTACACCAAGCCTTATTTCAACAGGGCTGCCGATGGCTTGACGCGCAATGTCGAGGGCAACACGCCAGCGCAGACGCCAGAACACATGGCCAGCCTCTGGGCGGATTATCGCTTTGCCGGTGGCGCACTTGCCGGGTTGAGTGCAGGGCTCGGCGTTCGTTATATGGGCAAGAGCTGGGCGGATGCGGAAAACACCGTGCAGGTGCCGTCATACACGCTGTACGACGCATCGCTCAGCTACGACCTGGCGCAGGTCGGCCTGAGGGGCACTTCAGTGCGTCTGAATGCCAATAACCTGACGGACGAAAGCTATGTTGCGTCCTGCGGAAGCCTCAACTTTTGCTACTACGGCGCCGAGCGAAACGTGACTGCAACCATCAGTCACGAATTCTGATCGATCAACCAGCCGCCGTCCCGACAGGGCGGCGGCTTTGTGCTTTCTGAAAGACGGACGACGGATGATGCGTTCCATTCTCGTGCTTTTGCACCGCTACATCGGCCTGGCCACTGCCCTGTTCCTGTTCCTCGCCGGTATCACCGGCAGCATCCTGGCCTTTCATCACGAACTGGACGAATGGCTGAACCCGGAGTTCTACCACACCACCAGTGAGGGTCCGGTGCTGGCGCCGGGGACGCTGGTGGAACGCGTCGAGCAGGCCAACCCGCGTCTGCAGGTCTGGTACATGGCGTTTCCCAGCGAGCCCGGGCACGCCGCATTGATGGCGCTGGTGCCGCGCAATGATCCGGCGACTGGCAAGCCCTATGACGAGCGACCGGTGGTGCACTACCTAGATGCGGTGAGCGGCGAGACGGTGGGCGCACGCTACTGGGGCGAATGCTGCTTCTCGCGCAAGAACTTCGTGCCCTTCATCCTCGAGTTTCACTACAACCTGTCGCTGCCGGGCAATTGGGGCCTGTGGCTGATGGGCATCGTGGCGATTGCCTGGACGTTCGACTGCGTCGTCTCGCTGCTGCTGACTTTTCCGCGTGGCCGACCGTTCTTCGGCAAGTGGTGGACGGCCTGGAAGATCAAGCGTCAGCGTCTCAATCATGACGTGCACCGTGCCGGGGGCCTGTGGCTGTGGCTGCTGCTCGCGCCAGTGGCGATCAGCAGCGTGGCGATGAACCTGCCCGAGCAGGTGTTCAAACCGGTGGTGTCGCTGTTTTCGCCAGTGGAGGCGAGTGTCTACGAAGCTCGCGGGCGAATGCCGCCCGAGCAGCTGGGCACGACCGCCTACGACTTCCATCAGGCCTACGACTATGCCATGCAGCACGCCGCTGAGTTGGGCCTCACCGAGGCGATCACCGAGCTGTACTACAGCTTTGAATACAACTTCTATGGCGCGGGCTTTGGTGAGCATGACAGCAACCAGGGCAATGCCTGGCTGTTCTTCCACGGCAGTGACGGGACGAAGTTGCTGGGTCAGGAAATACCGGGGCAGGGCACGCTGGGCCAGCAGTTCCACATGTTGCAGCCGGCGATCCATGGTGGGCGCATTCTCGGCATGCCTGGGCGCATCCTGATCGCAGTGCTGGGCGTGGCGATTGCCGTGCTGTCGGCAACAGGTGTGGTGATCTGGTGGCGCAAACTGCGGGCGAGAAGAGCAACTGCGTTCAAGCGGGGGCAGGTGCAGGTGGTTTGATTGCGTGAAGCGGGTTGGTTATCGATGCGCCGGTTGTCCCGATCCACTGCCATCATGAGGGTCGGCCTTGGCCAAGCTGCAGCCCCAGACCTCCAGTGCCGGCTGGTCCGCTTGTGGCGGGCCGAGCCATTCGCTCATGGCGTGGCAACGCTGGTCAAAACACAGTTGGTAATCCCCTGCCTCGGGGGTTCGCCCCAGGCGCAGGAGTGGCAGCGGTGGCATCCGGCGCTGGTAGTGCCAGGCCCCGTTACGCAGTTCGGCATCATCCGGGATTTCCATCCCGGCGCCGGAACCCTTGACCCGCGCTTCGCCGAGCAGCAGCCCGTCCGGCGTCACGCGGTAATCCTCTTCCCAACGGATCTTCTCGATGGTGTGGGTCCACGCCAGGGTGAAGGCGGGTGTGGGCACCTCGGCCCATACCACGCCAGCGAGCCCCAGGCAGAGCCCTATCACGCTGCCGCCAGACGCTCGGCGCGGCGAGCGCGCCAGATGTGCTGCACCAGGAAGATCGTGCCGAGGGCGAAGCCGATCTCGTCACTCATCGGCGTGGCGAGGATCATCGAGGCGCCCGCGGCGAAGGCCAGCAGTTTTTCCCACAGCGCCATGCGCCGCTGCAGGTAGCCGGTGAACACCGCGCCCCACAGGCCGATGGCGAAGCCGGCCTTGAACAGCATGTACAGCGTGGCGCCCCAATCGCCGCCCTGCATCATCAGCGCCGGGTTGTACACCGCCATGAACGGCACGATGAATCCGGCGATGGCGATGCGGATGGCCCACATGCTGATCTTCAGGCCCTTCTCCTTGGCGATCGGTGCGGCGGCGAAGCATGCCAGCGCCACCGGCGGCGTCAGGTCGGCCATGATGCCGAAGTAGAAGACGAACATGTGCGAGACGATCAGCGGCACACCGAGGTCGAGCAGTGCCGGCGCGGCGATCGAACTGGTGATGATGTAGTTGGGAATGGTCGGGATACCCATGCCCAGCACCAGGCAGGTCAGCATGGTCAGCAGCAGCGAGAGGAACAGGTTGTTCTCGCCGACCGCCAGGATATAACCGGCAAAAGTCGAGGCCACGCCGGTCAGCGAAACGATGCCGATGATTACGCCGACCAGGGCGCAGGCGATGCCCACAGGCACTGCGTGGCGCGCGCCTTCGACCAGCGCATGCAGGCAGATGACCAAGGTGTCGCGACCGCCCTTGATGAACCAGCACACCGCCACCAGCGCCGCGATGACGCCAAAGATGACCCCGATGCCGAGCTGGAAGAAGCCGGCGCAGAGCAGGCCCAGCGCGATCCAGAAGGCGATGCGCAGCCCGAACGACGACACCTTGAGGATGATCGCCGAACCGAGGATGACGATTGCCGTCAGCGCCAGACCGATGGTCCCGGCGAACATCGGCGTGCGTCCGGAGAACAGCAGCCAGACCAGCACCACCAGCGGGATCAGCAGGTACCAGCGCTCCTTCACCGCAGCCCAGGCACTCGGGCATTCGTCCTTCGGCAGGCCCTTGAGGCCGGCGCGCTTGGCTTCAAGGTGGACCATCCAGAACACCGAGCCGAAGTACAGCAGCGCCGGAATCAGCGCGGCCTTGGCGATCTCGACGAAGGGCACGTTGATGGTTTCGGCCATGATGAACGCGACCGCACCCATCACTGGAGGCATGATCTGGCTGCCCATGGACGAGGTGGCCTCGACGCCGCCGGCGAACGCCGGGCGATAGCCGAAGCGTTTCATCAGCGGAATGGTGAACTGACCGGTGGTGACCACGTTGGCCACGCCCGAGCCGGTGATGGTGCCCATCAGCGCGGAAGACACCACCGACACCTTGGCCGGGCCGCCGAGCTTGTGGCCGAACAGACCCATGGCGAAGTCGGTGAACAGCTTGATCATGCCGGCCTGCTCGAGGAACGAGCCGAACAGGATGAACAGGAAGATGTAGGTCGCCGACACATAGGTCGGTGTGCCGTAGAGGCCTTCGGTACCGAACGACAGCTGGTTGACGATCTGGTCCAGGTAGTAGCCGCGATGGGCCAGTTCGCCCGGCAGGTATTCGCCGAGCAGACCGTAGGCGAGAAACAGTCCGCAGATAATCGGCAGGGCGATGCCCATGACCCGCCGCGCGGCTTCGAACACCAGCACGATCAGCGTCAGGCCCACCACCATGTCGGCGGTGCTCATGTCGCCGGAGCGCTGGATCAGGTCCGCCTCGAAATACCACTGATAGAAGAAGGTGGCGAAGCCGGCCAGGCCCAGCAGCCAGGCGAGCGGTTGGAACGGCTTGCCGTTGCCGCGCGCCGGGTAGCAGAGGAACACCAGCAGCAACAGAAAACCGACGTGACCGGCACGCAGCACCTGGCTGGACACCGGGTGAAAGGCGGCGGTGACGATCTGATAGATGGAGAACAGCAGGGCGACGTAGAACAGCGCCCTCGGCCATTCGCTGGGGCTGGCGTGCAGCCCTTGGCTTTCGCTCATGGGAATTACTCTCTCACTGCAAGGGGGCCTGTAGAAGCAGGCTTGCCAACGAGGCAACGCGGGCAAGCCTGCTGCTACAAGGAGCGGACTGGAACAGGCGCTGGGGCCTGCTCCGTCCGTCTGTCAGCGCTTGGGTTACTGCAGAACCCCGGCTTCCTTGTAGAAGCGCTCGGCACCCGGGTGCAGCGGGATCGGCAGGTTCTTGGTGGCGTTTTCCAGCTTGATGTCCTTGGCTGCGGAGTGGGCGTTGCCCAGTGCCGACAGGTTGTCGAACATCAGCTTGGTCATCTGGTAGGCCACTTCATCGGAGACCTTCTCATGGCTGACCAGGATGTTGGTGATGGCCACGGTGGGTACGTCGGCGTCCTGACCGTCGTAGGTGCCGGCCGGGATCACGCCCGCCAGGTAGGCATCGCTCTCGATCTTCTCGACCACATCGGCCGGAATCTCGACGAAGACCACCGGCATGGTGCTGGCCAGGTCGCGGATGGCGGCCATGCCCAGGCCCGAAGACTGCAGGGTGGCGTCCAGCTGACGGTTCTTGATCAGCTCGACCGACTCGGCGTAGGGCAGGAATTCGACACGGCCCATGTCCTTGTAGTCCAGGCCGGCGGCCTTGAAGATCGCGCGGGCATTGAGTTCGGTGCCGGACTTCGGTGCGCCGACGGAGATGCGCTTGCCCTTCAGGTCGTCCAGCGTCTGGATGCCGGATTCCTTGCTGGCCACGATCTGGATGTAGTTGTTGTAGGTGCCGGCGATGGCGCGCAGGCGCTTGAGTGGCGCCTTGAAGCCGGCGTCCTCGACACCGTTCCAGGCGTCGGCAACCGAATCACCCAGGGAGAAGGCCAGCTCGCCGCGACCGGCCTGCAGCAGGTTGAGGTTTTCCACCGAGGCCTTGGTGGCCTGAACGGATGTCCTGGCACCGTCAATCTTGTTGTACTGCTGCGACAGGGCCACGCCGATCGGGTAGTACACGCCGCTGGTGCCGCCAGTGAGAATATTGATGAAGGTCGGCGCAGCGACAGCCGCCGTGCTGGCGGTGAACGCTACTGCTGCAGCGAGCAGGCCCAGGCTTTTGGTCAGTCTCATGGTGGATCTCCGTTTCGTTTTTATTGGTTGGTGCAGCACTCACGATAGACGATTGCTCTCGGTAGAGGAGGCAGAAGCCGAGAGGACAAGCAGAGGGGCGATGGTGTCGGGGCATCCCCCAGGCAGGTGTATCGCTGCAACCTTGTTGTCATTGGCATCGCATCGAGCACAGATGCACTGCAGGAGCCGTGCCAGTGCTGTTTGCATGGAGGCTGAAGGGTTTGCGACGATAAAAGCCGGTTTGATCGGCAGGAATCCGCCTATTCGGCTTCATGCGTCGGCGAAAATGCGCCCACGCAGGCGGTTGGCGATACTCCCGTCCGGTAGTGGGTGCCGGGATGTGCTTGTGCAATAGGCTGACAGCGCTACAGTGGGGCAGCCCTTTCCAGCGAAGCCCGACCATGCGTGCACTGCTTCTCGCGTTCAGCCTGGCATTCCCGCTATTGGCGAATGCCGCCCCGGCGCCCTATTACCAGTGGCAAAGCAAGACCGACGGCACAGTCATTTGCCGGCAAACCTCGCCCGGGCATGGCTGGGAGCGCCTTAGTGAGCAGCCGTTTCGCGATCTCAACTGCACGATGCCGGCCACCCGGACGGACCGTCCCACCGCAATACCGGGCTTTCGCCCGCAGCCGGGACGTTAAGACCTTTGGCAGATGCTGCGACAAAGCGTGATCAGTGAGGTCTGATGGCAGGCGCCATCAGCTCGGCAGCCACGCGAGACACTTGTCTATACTGCGCTGCAGCCTTGGGAGGTGCTCTATGTCATTGCGTTATGCAGGAATGCTGGTCGCGCTGTTGGCCCTTGCCGGCTGCAGTCCGGTCACTCAGGAAAACTTCGCCAAACTCGAAGCCGGGATGTCGCGACAGCAGGTGGAAGCGTTTCTCGGCAAGCCGGGCGAGTGCGCCGGTGCGCTGGGCATGTCCAGCTGTACCTGGGGCGCCAAGCATCGGTTTATCAGCATCCAGTTCGCCGGAGACAAGGTCATGATGTTTTCCGGCCAGGGTCTGAAATAGTTCAAATCGCATTCGATTGGGAGAGAAGCATGCGTATCGCCAGTGTTCTTCTGAGCGCCGTCCTGCTGGCCGGTTGTTCCGGCTCCAAAAGTGTCGATGACGCACCGTCCACCGTGGGCAATGTCGACCTGCAGCGCTACCAGGGCATCTGGTACGAGCAGGCGCGTTTGCCGATGTTCTTCCAGCGTGACTGCATCAGGTCCGAGGCCCGCTACAGCCTGCTGGATAATGGCAATGTCGAGGTGGTCAACCGCTGCGAAACCACAAGCGGTGAGTGGAAGGAGGCCAGAGGTGAGGCGGAGCCGCAGCAGCCGGGCAGTACCGACAGGCTCTGGGTGCGCTTTGACAACTGGTTCAGCAATCTCTTCCCCGGCCTGACCAAGGGCCACTACTGGGTACTCTACCTGGATCAGGACTACAGCGTCGCGCTGGTGGGCAGTCCGGATCGGGAGTTTCTCTGGCTACTGTCACGCGACGTGCAGCTCGATGCGGCGACACGTGATCGTCTGCTCGACGAGGCGCGCAAGCGTGGCTACGACACCGGTGGGCTGATCTGGCGAGGCGAGGCGGGCTGATGCTGCATTCACTCCAGCGGGTGATTCGAGCCACCCCGGTGTAATTTGATCTGCACCAGACTGTCACGGTCGTCATGTTCGAAGGCGCAGCCTTGCGGCTCGGGCTTTCCCCTGCTCAGACGCGCGTTGCCGGAGAAGCCCACGGGTTCGCGCGGTATGCCCCTGGGGCTGAGATCGAGCTGGCCGTTGCCGTTCAGGTCGACGAATAGCTGTACGGCATAGCGTCCGGGCGGGACATCGGTAAACACCAGTTCCTCAAGGCCGCCGCTGATGTGCCGCAGCGGAGCGTTCCAGTGTTCTGCCGTGGCTGCATGCAGCTCGGCATAAAAGAGGCCCTGCTCCACCGGCGCGGTCTGCAATTGAATGTCTGTTGCTTGCGCTGCGCCCATGCCGGTCGTCACAAGGCCTGCAATGAGCCAGGCGCGCGTTACATTCTGTTTTACATGCTGTGGCATAATCGCGACCATTTTCGGTGACAGAAGTTTCAATGCGCCAGGTCTTGGTCGTTCACTATTCGCAAACAGGGCAGCTTGGACGGCTGGTGCAGTCCGTCTGTGCGCCGCTGCTGGTGCGTGACGATCTGCAGGTGGATTTCCTGCCTGTGCAGCCGGCCACACCTTATCCCTTTCCCTGGCCCTTTCTCACCTTTTTCAGCGTCTTCCCCGAAACCGTGCTGATGCGTCCGGAGCCCCTGCAACCGTTGCAGGTGGACAAGGCCAAGCGCTATGACCTGGTGATCCTCGCCTATCAGGTCTGGTTCCTTTCGCCCTCACGGCCCATCACCAGCTTTCTCGCCTCGCCTGAAGCGGCGCAACTGCTAAACGATACGCCGGTGGTCACGCTGATCGGTTGCCGCAACATGTGGCTGATGGCCCAGGAAAAGCTCAAGGCACGTCTGGATGCGCTGGGTGCGCGACTGGTGGACAACATCGTGCTGACCGATGAATGTGGCAGCGCGGCGAGTTTCCTCGCCACGCCGCTGTGGATGTTCACCGGTCGCCAGAAAGCGTTTCCCTGGGTGCCCAAGGCCGGTATCAGCGAGGCGGAAATTGCCGGCGCGCGGCGTTTTGGCGTGGCCATCGGCGAGCGTCTGGCGCTGAGCGGGCCTGTTGAGCAGCCGATGCTGCGCGGCCTGGGTGCGGTACGAATTGATGAAAAACTGATTGCCAGTGAGCGTGTAGGCGCCCGTAGTTTCAAGGCCTGGGGTACGCTGCTGGCGGCCCTCGGCCCGCAGCACAGCCGGCGCCGTCGCGTCGGGCTGATCGTCTATATCGTTTTTCTGTTGAGCCTGATCATCACCGTGGTGCCGATCACCGCCTTGCTGAAAAAGCTGCTCGCCCCGCTGACCCGCGCCCGGATCCAGCGAGAAAAGGCCTACTTTGCTGCGCCGTCCGGCGAGTGAGAGAGCGTTTCGAGGACTGATTCCCTTGGTAAATCCCGTCTACATCACCCGCATCAGTACTTGCCTGCCGCACGATCCGGTCAGCAACGAGCAGATGGAAGCCCGTCTCGGTCAGGTGGGTGACCGGCCTTCGCGGGCGCGCTCCATCGTGTTGCGCCGCAACGGCATACGTCAGCGTCACTACGTGATCGATCCGCTCACGGGCAAGCCGAGCATGACCAATGCGCAGTTGTCTGCCGAGGCCATTCGCGGCCTGGTCGGCCCCGCTGAACTGCAGGATATCCAGTGTCTGGTGGCCGCCACCTCCTCGCCGGACCAGACCCTGCCGGGCCATGCGGTGATGGTGCATGGCGAGCTGGGCAATCCACCCTGCGAGGTGGTGACGACTGCCGGCATCTGCCTGTGCGGCGTCAGTGCGCTGAAATACGCCTGGCTCAACGTGGCCAGTGGCGAGAGCCGCAACGCCGTGGCCTGCGGCTCGGAAGTCGCTTCGGCGCTGATGCACGCACGCAATTTCACGGCGGAAATCGATAGCGCCGCCGAGGATCTGGAACGCAGTCCGGAGCTGGCCTTCGAGAAGGACTTCCTGCGCTGGATGCTCTCTGACGGCGCCGGCGCGGTCTGGCTGGAAGACCGCCCCAACCCCAATGGCCTGAGCCTGCGCATCGACTGGATCGATATCCTGTCCTTCGCCGATCAATTCCCGGCCTGCATGTATGCCGGTGCACACATGGAGGGCGAGCAGCTGGTGGGCTGGAGCTGCATGTCTGCGCAGGAGCGTAATCGCCGTTCAGTGATGGCCATCAAGCAGAACGTCAAACTGCTCAACGAGAACATCGTCGAGGTCACCGTGGAGCAGGCACTGCAGCGCATCCGCAGGCGCCGGGATATCCGCGCCGAGGACATCGACTGGTTCCTGCCGCACTATTCCTCCGAGTTCTTCCGTGATCGCCTGGCCGAAGGCCTGGCCCGTATCGGCTTTGCCATTCCCCTGCAGCGCTGGTTCACCAACCTGACGCGCAAGGGCAATACCGGCGCGGCCTCCTTTTTCATCATGCTTGACGAGCTGTTCCACAGCGGCCAGCTCCGGGCCGGCCAGCGGCTGCTGGGTTATGTCCCGGAAAGTGGCCGCTTCTCCAGCGCCTTTCTGCACATGACCGTGGTCCAGGGCGTATCGGATGAAGCTTGACGAGGTCCCGCAGGACCCCAACAGCAGCTACGGTGGCCATAGCAAACTGCTCTACGCCGTCGACGAGCAGGGCCGCTACTGCGGTACGCAGAGCGCTGGCTGGGAGCCGGAGTCCTATTCCACGCAACTGGCCGTGGCGCAGCTCGAAGAGCAGGAAGCCCAGGCCCTGACCGAATGGCGCAGCGGGCAGGCCTCGCCGCTCAAATGCCTGATGTACCGCTATCGTCTCGACGAGCCGGCGCTGGCGCAGGTGACCGGCTTCTGGCAGTGGCGCATTCGTCGGCATTTTCGGCCCGCCATCTATCGCCGGTTGTCTGCCGGGCAGCTGACCCGTTATGCCGAGGCCTTCGGCCTGGATGTCGCCGAACTGATCCGCTATCAGCAGGAGCTACCGCGATGAGCACCTTCCAGCATCGGCAGAGCGCTCACTGCGAAAGCGGCGTGATGGCCAATCTGCTGACGCACGCCGGTCTGCCCATGAGCGAACCGATGGCGTTCGGCCTGTCCTCCGGGCTGGCGTTCGCCTACCTGCCCATCGTCAAGCTTGGCGGCATGCCGCTGATTGCCTACCGGATGCCGCCGAAGCACATCATCAAGACGCTGAGCAAACGCCTCGGTGCGCGGCTGCACACCGCTACCTTCCGCCAGCCGGAACAGGGTCGCCTGGCGCTGGACCGCGCGCTGGCTGAAGGCCGTCTGACCGGCCTGCAGAGTTCGGTGTTCTGGTTGCCCTATTTCCCGCCGGAGATGCGCTTTCACTTCAACGCGCACAATCTGCTGGCCTATGGCCGTGATGGGGACGACTACCTGCTCAGCGATCCTGTATTCGAAGAGCCGGTGCGTTGTGCCGGCGCTGATCTGCAGAAGGCCCGTTTCGCCAAGGGCGCGTTGGCCGCCAAGGGGCTGATGTACTGGGTTGAGGATGTACCGGCTGAGCAGGATTGGGATCGCCTGGTGCGACAGAGTCTGGTTTCCACCTCGCGTATTCTCGACGGCATGCCACTGCCCTGGATCGGCATTCGCGGCATCCGTCATCTGGCCGCGCAGATCCGCAGGCTTGATCCGGTGCAGACCAAGTACAACCGCCTCTATCTCACGCATATCGTGCGCATGCAGGAAGAGATCGGCACCGGTGGCGCCGGCTTCCGTTTCATGTACGCCAGCTTTTTGCAGGAGTCCGGCGCGTTGCTGGGCGATCCGGCGCTCAACGACATGGCCGTGCAGCTGACACGCATCGGTGACGACTGGCGCCAATTCGCCTCGGCTTGCGTGCGCCAGTCGCGCAACAAGCAGGGCGACAGTGACTTCAATGCCATCGCCGGGATGCTGGAAAGCATCGCCGTGCAGGAGCGCGAACTGGTGCGGCGGCTGGCGGACTGGGCCAGACGCTAGCTCCGCTGTAGGTCGTGTTAACCGAAGCGTAACCCGGCGATGAGGCTGACAGCGGAGGCCCTACGAGCCCAGTTCCAGCCGCACAACCTCAACTGAATCGCTCAGCGCCACGAAATCCCGCGCGCTGAGTGCATCGCCGCCATTCTCCAGCACCAGCGCCTGGACGCAGAATCCGTCCTGCTCGTCTTCGTCGACCAGCAGCACCAGCCCCTGCCGGATCTGCGCCCGTTCCAGGTCGTTGCCCGCCAGATCGAGCAGATGCCCCCAAACCTGGGGGCCGGCACCGATAAACAGGTTCGGCCCTTGCAGGCCCAGTTGTTGTGCCACATGAAAGCCTGCGGCATTGCTGACGCTGTTGACGAACTCGAAGGGCTTGGGCAAGCGCTGTTGGGCGCAGACGTTCTCCAGCAGCGCGAACATGTTCTGTCGCGCCGGGTAGGTGGCGGCGAGATAAAGCCCGGTGTCTGCCTGCAAATGCGCCTTCAGCGGCGCGGCAGCAAGCAGTGCCAGCAGCGTCAGGCGGTCCGTGCGCCGTGGCGGGTTGGGCAGGTGACTGCCCAGGGCTGCCTTGAGTTCGCTGTCGCTGTGGTTGCGACAGCGGACTTCGCTGGCGGCGATTACCTTCATGGCGTGATTCCTTGCAATACCAGGCTGGCGTTGTTGCCACCGAAGCCGAAATAGTTGGCCAGCATCAGACTGTGGCCGGCTACTGCCAGCGGTTCGGCGGCCAGTGGCAACAGCGCCTGTCCGGCGTAATCGCAGCCTGGCAGTGAGCCTTGGCGCAGACTCTCCAGCAGCAGCAGGGTTTCGCTGAGGCCGCAAGCGCCCAGCGTGTGTCCCAGATAAGGTTTGAGCACGCACAACGGCGGCAGCGCCTGGGCGAAGGTGCGGCGCATGCCGTTGCTTTCAGCCAGATCATTGGTCTGAGTGGCAGTGCCGTGCAGTTTGACCAGGGCGATCTTCGCCGGCTTGGTTTTTGCGCTGTACAGTGCGCGACGCATGACCCAGTCGATATGGCTGCCGTCCTCGGCAGTGTTGGTCAGGCTGCTGGTGTCGCAGGCGCTGAAACCGCCCAACAGCCGTGCCAGGGGCGCCGGGCCGGGTTCGCAGGCGAGCATCACGCTGGCGTAGGCCTCGCCGAGAATCAAGCCGTCACGTTCGGCATGGAAAGGGCGATAGGCCGCGCTGGGACTGGTCAGTTCCAGCACTCCGAAGCCTTGCCGGGTGACTTCGCTGGGCGTTTCGAAGGCCACCACCAGCGCGCGCCGGTAGTGGCTGCGGGCAATCAGCCGCGCGCCATAGAGCAGTGCATTGGCGGCGCTGGTGCAGGCGGTATTGAGGGTGAAGGCGCCGGCGAAACCCCACTCGCGACGGAGCTCTTCGGCCAGGGCGTCAAGTGCCGGGGCCATCTGATTGCCGGTTGCCTCACCGGCTGCAACCCGCGCCTCGATGGCCGCGATATCCAGCGTGGTTGAAGCAAGAATCAGCAGGCAGTCGTCCAGCGCGCCACCCTCGCTGCTGGTGCGGATCAGCTGTTGCAGGCGCTGGCGCAGATCCAGTGGTGCGCCGGCAACAGCCAGATACGGACGTTGCTCATGGCGCTCGTGCAGCTCGAACCACTTCGGCTGCGGCAGCCGACCCTCATGGCAGGCAAGGGCAGCGTCCTGCAGGTTTTCGCCCAGGGCGCTGCACAGTTGAGCGGATTGCAGGTAGACCGGCTTCACGAGGTCAGCCTGATAAAGGCAGCAATGCTGTCGATGCTGTTGAGAATGCGCCGGCCATCCTTGGCGCCCTCGATGCGTACGCCGTAATGCTGTTGCAGAGCCAGTGACACCTGCAGCGCGTCGAGGCTGTCCATCTGGATGCGGCTTTGCTGACCGAACAGTGGCTCGTCGTCGGCGATACTCTCCCAGTCGATATCGTCCTGCTTGTCGCATTCGCGGATCAGCAACTGCTTGAGCGCCTGTTTTAGTTGTGTGTCGTCCATTGCGTGTCGTTCAGTCGTTTGAGAAACAGGAACAGCGCCAGCGCACCCACCCCCACCGCGAACAGCAGCAGGCGGGCGCACCAGGGCGCAACATCGGTCAGCGAACCCTGGCCGACCAGCAGTACCAGAAAGGCATCGAGGCCCCAGCTCATGGGTGAGAGCTCCGCCAGCCGGGCCATGGCCTCGGGCATCACGCTTTTGGGCACCATGACGCCGCCGATGGCCGCCAGAATCAGGTTGATGCCGCCGCTGTACATCAGCGCCTGCTCGCCGCTGCGCGCCAGGCTGGCGATGGCCAGTCCCAGGCTGCAGGCCGCCAGGGCCAGGCTGCCGGCCAGCAGTAGCCAGGCAGCGATGCTGCCGGGCAGGTGCAGGCCGGGCAAGCCCAGCAGCGGGAGTGCCCAGACACCGATGGCCAGCAACAGGCCGAATTGCAGCAGATTGATCGCCAGATAGGGCAGCAGTTTGCTCAGCGCCAGCGTGCCCATGTTCACGCCCAGGCAGCGCAGGCGCAGCAGGGTACCGCTCTGCTGCTCGCGCTGGAAACTGTTGGCCATCGGCAACATCACGAAGAACATGCCGAAGATCAGCCAGGCCGGCACGCTGTGCTGGCTGGCGTTGGCGCGCTGGTCGAGGGCGCCACTGGCCAGGCGTTCCTGCTCGTCGATGCGAACCTCGGTGCGCTGCCGGATCAGCGTCATGCGTTCGGCCAGGGACGAGTCGGCGTCGAGTTCACCCGTGTCCAGCAGAAACGCCATCAGCCGCGTCTGCGCCAGTGCAGCATGGGCGGCGGCGCGCACGCGCTGGCGGCTCAGGGCGTCGGTGGCGGCGGGGAAGACCAGGCCCAGGCTGGCCTGTTCGGTGTCCAGCAATTGCTCGGCGAACGCCGGACTCAGGCGAAGATGGGGGGCGGAAGTGGCGGTACTTTCAAGTCTCCGGCTTTCGCCCAGCTGTTCATCCAGCGCGGCAGCAAAGAAGGCGCTTTCCTCACTGGGCTGAGGAATTCCCAGAACCAACTCCAGGGCTGGCAGACGATCCTGGTTGACCTCGGCCAGGGCGAAGGCCATCAGCAGCACGAACAGCGCCGGCATCAGAAACAGCACGCCCAGTGCATGATGGTCGCGGATCAGCAGCAGGAATTCCTTGCGCACCAGTGCCCGTAACCTCACAGCGCACCTCCGCTGAAGTGCAGGTAGAGCTGTTCCAGCGAGGGCCGACCGAAGCGCAGCAGGTCGGGCAGTTGCGGTTGGCTGGCGATGAACTGGCACAGGCGGGCCAGCTGGGGGGCGTCGATACGCTCAATGCGGCAGCCACGAGTGGTCGGCAGGCATTCGAGCTGCAACTCCGCGAGCAGTGCATCGAGGCCGCTTGGCGGCGCGGTGGGCCATTCGAGTAGCAGGCCATGGTCATCGCCGAGCAGCTGGCGCTTGTCCAGATCGAGACGTACCTGGCCTTCGGCGAGCAGGACGATCCGCTGCGCCAGACGCTCGATCTCTTCCAGATAGTGGCTGGTGTAGATCACTGCGCAACCGTCGGCAGCCAGGCCCTGCACGGCGCCGAGCAGCAGCTCGCGCGAATGTATATCGACACCGACTGTGGCTTCGTCGAACAGATACAGCGCAGCAGGCTGCAGCAGCCCGATGGCAAAGTTGAGGCGGCGTTGCTGACCACCGGAAAGCCGGGCGGCGCGAGTTCCCAGCAGTGACTCCAGATGGGTGTCGTGGATGCAGCGCTGCAGGCGGTTGCTGCGTTCGGTTCCGCGCAGCCGGTAGAGGTCGGCGAACAGCTGCAGGTTTTCCTTCACGCTCAGCCCAGCATGAAAGGCCGGTTGCTGTGGAACCAGGCCGATGCTGCGCTCACCCTGCCAGCGGATTTCACCCTGCTGCGGCTGGCGCAGGCCAGCGATCAGCGATAGCAGGGTGGTCTTGCCTGCGCCATTGCTGCCCAGCAGCCCCAGGCACTGGCCGGCTTCCAGACGCAGATTGATGCCGTCCAGCGCCGGGTGCTCGGTGTCGGGATAGCGAAAGCCCAGGCCGCGTAATTCAAGCATGAACAAGAACCAGCAGCAGGCGGCCATCGAGCAGCAGTCGGTCGCCGCTGTGGATGCTGAAGGCGTAGAGCGCGCCGGTCGGGCTGAGCGTTTCCTGCGTCGCACTCACCAGCAGCAGACCGTTGCGCTCGCTGGGTTCGTGGTGCAGCTGCAGTGCGCTCAGCTTGCCCACGAGGGCCATCTCGATGGATTTTCCAGCGCCGTATAGGGCACCATGCGCGCCGCACAATTGCGCCGCCGCCTCGAACAGCAGGCAGGGCGAAGCATCGGGACCGAATGGTTGCAGATGGGACCAGGCGCTCAGGCCGCGGATGCCGCCGGGATCGTGTTCGAGCACCCGGTCCAGCCAGAGCGCGGGTCCCTGATGCGGCAGCAGGCTGAGCAGTTGGGTTCGATCCATCGTGAAGACTGCTGCGAGAATATTGGCGGGCCGGAAGTGTAGCAGATGGCTTCCAGGCATGGCCGTCCACCCAGGTGGGCACTGCTCAAAGGAGATGATTGATGCTGCAGGCTGGTTTTTTCCTGCTGGGTACGCTGATTCTGGCCTGGCTGTCGCGGGCGTCGTTGCGCCAGCCTCGCTCGCACGGTTTTCCGCGTTTTCTCGCTTGGGTGGCGATCCTCGCGTTGCTGGCGCTCAACGGTCCGGTCTGGTTCGATGACCGCTATGCCCCGCATCAACTGGTGTCCTGGGTGTTGCTGCAGGTATCCATCGCCGTTCTGGTCGCCGGGCTGTACATGCTGCGGCGCGTTGGCAAGACCGATCAGGCGCGCGACGATGACGAACTGTTCGCCTTCGAGAAAACCTCGCAGCTGGTGACGGTGGGCATCTTCCGGTATATCCGCCATCCCATGTACTGCTCGCTGCTGCTGTTGGCCTGGGGCATTTTCTTCAAGCAGGCGGGGCTGCTTGGCTTGCTGCTGGCGCTGGCCGCCTCGCTGTTCCTGTGGCTGACAGCGCTGCGCGACGAGGAGGAATGTCTGGCGTACTTCGGCGAGGGCTATCGGCGCTACATGCAGCGCAGCAAGCGCTTTATCCCATTCATTTTCTAATGGCCGGCGTGGTGGCGCTACCGCTCAATCCCAGTCCAGCCGCGCCAGCAGCCATTCGCCGTCTTCCAGCCACCATTCGAGCCTGACGCTGTAGTGCCCGACGCGTTCAGGTACTAGGCCCTGCGCGCCGGTCAGCGCCACCTGTGCCTCGCTATGGCCCTTGCTGGTGTAGCTTGGATCGAGCCAGCTGTCGCTGCTCAGTGCCAGTACCCGCACGTTGCGATGCCGCAGAAACATCAGTGCGGCGGTGCGCCGCAGCCATTCACGGTCCAGGTTCTGATTGGCGCGAAAGTCCGGATGAATCTGCGCCAGCAATGCCGCGGTGTCCCTGTTCTCAATGCTTTCCTGCAGCGTTCTTGCCGCTGATTCGAGCGCCGCCTCAGGGGCTTCGCGACCGCAACCAGCCAGTAGCAGCATGGCCATTGCAGTGATGCTGGCTAATTTCCATACAGACATGCCGAACCCCTCGATCCTCGTTATGATGCCGGAAACCTCAGGCGGCCCCTCGCGCCCGCTGTACAAACCAAGGGAGTGTGCCATGCAAACCTTGCACCCGGAGATCAAACCCTACGCGCGGCATGAGCTGGCGGTCGAAGCGCCGCATGTGCTGTATGTCGACGAGAGCGGTTCGCCGGACGGCCTGCCCGTGCTGTTCGTGCATGGTGGTCCCGGTGGCGGTTGTGACGCCCTGAGTCGGCGCTTCTTCGATCCCAACCTGTACCGCATCATCACCTTCGATCAGCGCGGCTGCGGTCGCTCGACGCCTCACGCGAGTCTTGAAAACAACACCACGGCCCATTTGATCGCTGATATGCAACGTATCCGCGAATTTCTCGGGATCGACAAATGGGTGCTGTTCGGTGGCTCATGGGGTTCGACGCTGTCGCTGGCCTATGCCCAGGCGTACCCCGAACATGTCCATGCGCTGATCCTGCGCGGCATCTTCCTCTGCCGACCGCACGAGTTTTCCTGGTTCTATCAGGAGGGCGCCAGCCGCCTGTTTCCCGATTACTGGCAGGACTTCATCGCGCCAATTCCTTCGGAGGAACGCGGTGACCTGATGCAGGCGTTCTACAGGCGCCTGACCGGCAGCGACCAGATCGCCCAGATGCATGCGGCCAAGGCCTGGTCCTGCTGGGAAGGGCGGACCGCTACGCTACGGCCCAGCCATGATGTGGCGGAGCGTTTCGCCGATACTCACCGGGCGCTGGCCATGGCGCGAATCGAGTGTCATTACTTCGTCAATCAGGGCTTTCTCGAGCCCGATCAGCTACTGCGTGACATGCACAAGATCGCGCACCTGCCGGGGATCATCGTGCACGGTCGTTACGATGTCATCTGCCCGCTGGAGAATGCCTGGCAGCTGCACGAAGCCTGGCCCGGCAGCGAACTGCAGATCATCCGTGAAGCCGGACACTCGGCCAGCGAGCCCGGCAATTGCGACGCTCTGGTGCGCGCCGCCAGTGTCATCGCCCATCGCCTGCTGGACCTGCCGCCCGAGGAGGCCTGATGAGGGCAGTGATTCAGCGCGTGCGGCAGGCGCGGGTCGAGGTGGCTGGCGAGATCGTTGGAGCCATAGATCAAGGGCTGCTGGCACTGATCGGCGTCGAGCGTGAGGATGACCGTGCCCGGGCGGACAAGCTTTTGCACAAGCTGCTGCGCTATCGGGTATTCGCAGACGAAGAGGGGCGGATGAACCGCTCGCTGAGCGATATCGGCGGCGGCTTGCTGCTGGTCTCGCAATTCACCCTGGTTGCCGATACTCGCAGTGGGCTGCGACCGAGTTTCTCCAGCGCGGCGTCGCCGATGCTGGGCGAAGAACTGTATGAATATCTGCTGGCCCAGGCGCGTCAGCAGCATCCACAGGTCGCCTGCGGTCGCTTCGGCGCCGATATGCAGGTGCATCTGCAGAACGACGGGCCGGTGACCTTTCTGCTGGAAAGCTGACGCCTAGCGTCCGGAAGGCTCGAGCCCGTTGTCGTGCAGCCAGTTCATGGCGTATTCGCGCAGCTGGACAGTCTGGTAATCCAGCCATGCCTGGCGTATCTCCGGAAAATCTTCCAGCTTGAAATCGAAGGTGCGCAGCGGTTTACGCCCGCGCAGTGCGGTGTTCAGCACGGCATAGGCGCTGGGGTCATGCTGGGCGAACAAAAAGGCTTCGCGCATGGCGATGGACTGTGGCAGGTCGAGCGGTTCGATATGCAGGTAACGGTCGGACCGGACGTCGTATTTCTCGTTGGCGCTGGGCGGTGCTTCGCCGGGGAAAACGGCGCGGATATCGCCGCTTTCCAGATCGAGGTAATGCGCGCAGGCATCGCGGGCATCCAAAGCGTATTCCAGACGGTACAGATCAATGGTCATCGGGCGCATGGCAGGCTCTGCTTCGTGGGACTCAGAGGCTCTGACCCATTTGCACCCATTGCGTGCATTACGTTCATCGGTACTGGTTGGCATTCTGACGAGATGGCTGTGAAATCGCGGGCAAACCCCTCAGAACAGCCGTGCCAGCAAAGCGCTGACGGCTGTCTCGACGCGCAGAATGCGCTCGCCGAGTTGCACCGGGGTGAGGCCTGCTTCGGCCAATTTTTCCACTTCGTAGGGAATCCAGCCGCCTTCGGGGCCAATGGCCAGCGTCACCGGGTGTTCCACCGCCCGTGGGCAGTGCGGAAAATCACCGGGATGACCGACCAGGCCCAGGCTGCCGGCGGCGAGTTGCGGCAGGCGGTCTTCGACGAAAGGCTTGAAACGCTTTTCGATGATCACTTCGGGCAGCACCGTGTCGCGCGCCTGTTCCAGGCCCAGGATCAGCTGTTCGCGAATGGCTGCAGGGTCCAGGAAGGGCGTCTGCCAGAAGCTCTTTTCCACCCGATAGCTGTTGAGCAGCACCAGCCGCGGTACGCCCATGGTGGCGACTGTCTGCAGCACGCGGCGCAGCATTTTCGGGCGCGGCAGGGCTAGCAACAGGGTGATGGGCAGCTTGGGCGGGGGTGGCTGATCGAAGCGGACCTGCAGTTCGGCTGACGCGCTGTCCAGACGCAGCAACCGGCCTTCACCCATTTCGCCGCCGAGCCGGCCTACGCGCAGGGTTTCGCCAGCCTCGGCGCGGTGGACCTCACGCAGGTGTGCCAGTCGGCGGTCACGCAGTACCACCCGCTCGGCGTCGATGAAATCCGCCGGCTCCAGCAGTATCAGATTCACGGGCGTGAAACGGGTGGCTGGTCGCGCTCGGGCCTGTCTTCATCGGCATCGCCGCGGAAACCCGCTTCGCGCGTCTTGATCATGCTGCCGCAGATCACGCCGGCCTCGAACAGCAGCCACATGGGTATGGCCAGCAACGCTTGGGAGAATACGTCCGGTGGTGTCAGTACCATGCCCACGGCGAAGCACCCGACGATCACATAGGGGCGGCTCTTGCGCAGTGTGGCCACGTCGACGATGCCGACCCAGATCAGCAGGAAGGTCGCCACCGGAATTTCGAAGGCCACGCCAAAGGCGAAGAACAGCGTCAGCACGAAATCCAGGTACTGGCCGATGTCGGTCATCATCGCCACGCCTTCGGGGGTCACGCTGGCGAAGAAGCCGAACATGATCGGGAAGACCACGAAATAGGCGAACGCCATGCCGGCGTAGAACAGGATGATGCTGGAGATCAGCAGCGGTACGGCGATGCGTTTTTCATGCTTGTACAGACCGGGCGCGATAAAGCCCCAGATCTGGTGCAGGATGACCGGCATCGACATGAACAGCGACACCATCAGCGTCAGCTTGAACGGCGTCAGGAATGGCGAGGCCACGCCGGTGGCGATCATGGTCGCGCCTTCCGGCAAGTATGTACGCAGGGGCGCGGCGACCAGCGCGTAGATCTGTTGCGAGAAATAGAACAGGCCGGCGAACAGCAGCAGTATCGCCACTACGCAGCGCAGCAGACGCTTGCGCAGTTCGGTCAGGTGAGCGATCAGCGGCATTTCCTGATCGGTGCCAGTATCGTGGCTCATGGTTCGGGGGATCTGTCCTGGCGAGGAGCGGGGGGCGATTCGGCAGGCGTGGCCGTTTCGGTCGGTTTAGCGGGCTCAGTCGACTCGGTCGGGGCTCGGGCGGCGCTGGTGGAGGGCGGCATGATGCTCTCCTTCAGCTCCTTCTCAAGATCGAGAATGCGCTCGTTATGCAGTTGGCGGCGAATTTCGTCGGCGCCGATCTCCCGCTCGACCTCGGCCTTGATGTTGTTGAAGCTGCGCTTGAGGCGACCAACCCACAATCCGGCTGTGCGCACCGCGCCGGGCAGGCGCTCGGGGCCAAGCACGAACAGGGCTACCAACCCTACCAGGAGCAGTTCAGTGAAGCCGATATCGAACATCGGAGAGCCCTAGTCTTTCTTGGTCGGTTCTTCGACCTTGCGTGCCTCGGCATCGATGGTGTGGCTCTGCTTTTCTTCGACGCCGGGCTTTTCCTCATCGGTGCCCATCGACTTGCGGAAGCCCTTGATCGCATCACCCAGGTCCGAGCCCAGGCCCTTGAGGCGCTTGGTGCCGAACAGCATGACGACGATCAGCAGGATGATCAGGAGTTGCCAGACGCTTATTCCACCGAAACCCATGGTGCTACCTCCAAAAATGAATCAGTTGTGCGGGCGCGCGGCTTTTTCCGCGTGTCCGGAAAGGCCGAAGCGGCGGTCCAGTTCGTCGAGTACCGCCTGGGGATGCTGATCGAGTGCGGCCAGCATGACCAGGCTGTGAAACCACAGATCGGCGGTTTCACCGATCAGCTCGCGGGTGTCGCCACTGACGGCGGCATCCTTGGCCGCCAGGATGGTTTCCACCGATTCCTCGCCGACCTTTTCCAGAATCTTGTTCAGGCCCTTGTGGTACAGGCTGGCCACGTAGGAGCTGTCCGGTGCGGCGCCCTTGCGGGCCTCCAGAACTTCGGCCAGACGGGTGAGGGTGTCACTCATGCTTGTGCTCCGCATAGATGGCGTGCGGGTCCTTGAGAACCGGATCGACGCTTTTCCATTCGTCGTTCTCGAATACGCGGTAAAAGCAGCTTTCCCGCCCGGTATGGCAGGCGATGCCACCCAGTTGCTCGACGATCAGCACGATCACGTCGGCATCGCAATCCAGGCGCAGTTCGTGCAGTTTCTGGATGTGGCCGGATTCCTCGCCCTTGCGCCATAGTTTGCCGCGCGAGCGCGACCAGTAGATGGCACGGTTTTCCTGCGTGGTGAGCGTCAGCGCTTCGCGGTTCATCCAAGCCATCATCAGGATGCGCCCGGTTCTGTAATCCTGTGCGATGGCCGGAACCAGGCCATCGGCGTTCCACTTGATTTCGTCCAGCCAGTTCATCGATTTCTCCGCAGATGCCGCCAAGTGTGCCAGCCCCGATCGGCCATGGCTATCGGCGCACGACGATGTACGCGCCGGCCCCCAGCATCATCCAGGCCGGCCAGCTGGCGACGGCGATGAAGGAGTCGGCACCGGTGGCCAGAACAGCGCCGCCGGCGAGCAGGGCTGCGCCCATCAGTCGCAGCGGCCAGCCGTGGTGACGCTCACGCCAGGGTGGCGCCGGGTTGTTGGCGTGGGGCTGCGACATGTGTTCGAGCAGCTCGCGGGCCATGCCGGCCAGGTGCGGTATCTGTTCGATCTGGCCCTGCACATTCTTCAGCACCTGTTTGGGGCTCATGCGCTCGCGCATCCAGCGCTCGAGATAAGGCTGGCCAGTGCTCCACAGGTCCAGATCGGGATACAGCTCGCGGCCCAGGCCTTCGATATTGAGCAGGGTCTTCTGTAGCAGCACCAACTGCGGTTGGACTTCCATGTTAAAGCGCCGCGCCACCTGGAACAGGCGTACCAGCAGCTGACCGAAGGAGATGTCCTTGAGCGGTTTTTCGAAGATCGGCTCGCAGACAGTGCGGATCGCCGCCTCGAATTCGTTGACCTTGGTTTCCGCTGGCACCCAGCCTGAATCGATGTGCAGCTGCGCGACCTTGCGGTAATCGCGCCTGAAGAAGGCCATCAGGTTGCGTGCCAGGTAATCCTGGTCTTCCGGCGTCAGGCTGCCGACGATGCCGAAGTCCACCGCGATGTATTGCGGGTTCCACGGCTGCTGGGTGCTGACGAAAATGTTGCCGGGATGCATGTCGGCATGGAAGAAGCTGTCGCGAAACACCTGGGTGAAGAAGATCTCCACGCCGCGTTCGGCCAGCTGCTTCATGTCGGTGCGCTGCTCGGCCAGCCTGGCCATGTCGGTGACCGGTACGCCGTAGATGCGCTCCATCACCAGGACCTGCGAGCGGCAGTAGTCCCAGTGAATCTGCGGTACGTAAAGCAACGGTGAGTCCTGGAAATTGCGCCTGAGCTGGCTGGCGTTGGCGGCCTCGCGCAGCAGGTCGAGCTCGTCATGAATGGTCTTGGCGTAATCCTCGACCACTTCCACCAGATGCAGGCGGCGGGCGTCGATGGAGGCGCGCTCGGCGGTTCTGGCCAGCAGGAACAGCCAGGCCAGATCCTGATTGATGATGGGCCTGAGATTGGGCCGCACCACCTTGACCACGACTTCCTCGCCGCTGCGCAACTGCGCTGCATGCACCTGGGCAACCGAGGCGGAAGCGAGCGGCTTGTTGTCGAAGCGGGCGAACACTTCGCCTACAGGCGCGCCCAGCTGGCGCTCTATCAAGGTGATAGCCATGGCCGAATCGAAGGGCGGTACGCGGTCCTGCAGCATCGCCAGCTCTTCGGCGATGTCCAGCGGCAACAGGTCGCGACGGGTTGAGAGGATCTGGCCAAACTTGATGAAGATCGGCCCCAGGCCCTCCAGCGCCAGGCGCAGACGCGCACCGCGGGACAGTTCGCTGGGCCGCCGTGGCAGCCAGCGCCAGGGCAGCAGATAGCTGCTTGCGCGCAGCCACCAGGGCATCGGCAGATCGAGGATAAGGTCGTCCAGGCGGTAGCGAATCACCACCAGCAGGATGCGGAACAGGCGGCGGGTGGCGGCGAACAGCTTCATTCGGCTTGATCTGGTTGCAGGGAATGGGTGAGGCGTTCGAACCGCGCTTCGAGGCGGTCGAGTGCCAGCTTGAGCCGGTCGAGTTCGTCGAAGCGGGCTTGCGCTTCATTGTTGCCGACCAGTGTGCGGGACTCCTCGTTGAGGTAGTCGGCCAGGTTCAGGCGCAGGCTGTCGCTGCTCTGCCTGGCCCAGGCGAGCGGTCCGCGCAGGTTGCTGTCGAGCAACTGGGTGGCGACCGGTCCGAGCCAGCGTGATACCTCGTATTGCCAGTCCAGCTCCAGATCCTGCAGCACCTCGGCAAGGTGCATCAGCAGGGCGCTGTCGCCGTCGATGTCGACTTCGGGACCATGCAGTACGGCAGTTTTGTTGCGGCTCAAAGCCAGGTGCGCCAGGCTCGACGCCGGTGCGCGCAGGCGGCAATCAGGCTTGCTGCCCCATTCGGACGCCAGACGCAGGCCTTCGCCATCGGCCAGCACGAACAGGCGCCAGGCGGGTGCGCTGCAGTCGATCTCGATAACGCGACCATTCAGCCGTGCCAGTCGCGGCAAGGCGCTCGGGTCCAGGCGCAGCACGCGGTTGATGCCGCGTTCGGCTGCGGCCAGCACGGCAAGCTGCAGCATCAGGGCTTGATGCCGCGGTGCAGGGCGACGATGCCGCCGGTCATGTTGTGATAGGTGACGCGCTCGAAGCCGGCGTCGGCCATCATGCCCTTGAGGGTTTCCTGATCCGGATGCATCCGGATCGACTCGGCCAGGTAGCGATAGCTGTCGGCGTCATTGGTGATCAGCTTGCCCATCATCGGCAACAGGCTGAATGAGTAGGCGTCGTAGGCCTTGGAAAACAGCTGGTTGGTGGGCTTGGAGAATTCCAGCACCAGCAGCCGTCCGCCGGGTTTAAGTACCCGCAGCATGGAGGCGATGGCGTCTTCCTTGTGGGTGACGTTGCGCAAGCCGAAGGCGATGGTGACCACGTCGAAATGGTTGTCCGGGAAGGGCAGCTTCTCGGCATCGGCCTGCACGAAGCTGATATTGCCCGCCACGCCCTTGTCCAGCAGCTTGTCGCGACCGACCCTGAGCATCGAGGCGTTGATGTCGGCCAGCACCACTTCGCCGGTGGGGCCGACGATGCGCGAGAACTGGCGTGCCAGATCACCCGTACCGCCAGCGATATCCAGCACACGGTTGCCATGACGCGCGCCGGACAGCTCGATGGTGAACCGCTTCCAGAGGCGATGCACACCGCCGGACATCAGGTCGTTCATCAGGTCGTACTTGGCGGCCACGGAATGGAAAACCTCGGCCACCTTGTGCGCTTTTTCGCTCTCCGCCACGTTCTTGTAGCCGAAGTGGGTGGTGGGTTCTGCGTCATGCTCTTTGCGAGGGTCGGTCATGTCACTGTCACCGGAAGAATGTGCGGGGCATTCTAAACCGAAATGCGCCAGCGCAGCTTGACGCCAGCCGGTTCTTTCCGGCTTCAGAGCATCAGTTTGACCGGCGAGATATCCGGGTCGCGGGATTTGCCGGCTGTGGCCAGCGCCTGGAGATAGTCATCCCAGAGTCGTTGCTGGTTCTGAGACAGATGATCGAGGTAGTCCCAGCTATAGAGGCCGCTGTCGTGGCCGTCGCTAAAGGTCAGTTTCAGTGCGTATTGCCCGGCGGGCTCCACACCTTCCAGGGCGACGTTGACCTTGCCGGTCTGCAGCACCGGGTTGCCGTGCCCCTGCACTTCGGCGGAGGGAGAGTGCACCCGCAGGAATTCGGCCGGCAGGCTGTAGCGCTCGTTGGGTCCGTATTCCAGTTCCAGGGTTTTCGAGGCCTTGCGGAGTTTTATCTGAGTGGGGATGCGCATGGGATTGAACCGGGAAAGAGGATGAGGGCTGGGCGAGGATGTTCGAGCGGCCCGGAATCGGTCTTAAAGAAGACCGTGTCCAGCGCCGCTCTGGCTGCCCCTGCCTCGGTGGGAGCGGACTCGTCCGCGAGCTCAGCTTTTCACGCCAGCATGGTATCTGTCGCCAAAAGCTCGCGGGCAAGCCCGCTCCTACCAAATCGCAGCAGGGCATTTGCAGCCCATGGAACATGGCTTTACAGGATGTAGCGCGACAGATCTTCGTCTGCCGCCAGTTCGCCCAGGTGTTCGTTGACGTAGGCGGTGTCGATGCGGATCGGCTCGCCGTTCTGCTGGCCGGCCAGGTCGCCGGCGCTGAAGGAGACTTCTTCCAGCAGGCGTTCGAGCAACGTATGCAGCCGGCGCGCGCCGATGTTCTCGGTCTTCTCGTTGACCTGCCAGGCGATCTCGGCCAGACGCTTGATGCCGTCGGGAAGGAATTCGATGGCCAGACCCTCGGTCTTGAGTAGAGCGCAGTACTGCTCGGTGAGCGAAGCGTGCGGCTCGGTAAGGATGCGCTCGAAATCCTCCGGCGACAGGGCCTTGAGTTCGACACGGATCGGCAGGCGACCCTGCAGTTCCGGCACCAGGTCGCTGGGCTTGGACAGGTGGAAGGCGCCGCTGGCGATGAACAGGATGTGGTCGGTCTTGACCATGCCCAGCTTGGTGTTGACCGTGCTGCCTTCGATCAGCGGCAGCAGGTCGCGCTGCACGCCTTCGCGAGAGACATCGGCGCCGCTGGTGTTGCCGCGTTTGGCCACCTTGTCGATCTCGTCGATGAAGACGATACCGTTCTGCTCCACGGCCTCCAGCGCACGGGCCTTGAGTTCTTCCTCGTTGACCAGACGCGCGGCTTCCTCGTCGCGCACCAGCTTGAAGGCTTCCTTGATCTTCAGCTTGCGGCTTTTCTTCTTGCCCTTGCCCATGTTGGCGAAGAGGTTCTGTAGCTGGCTGGTCATTTCCTCCATGCCGGGCGGGGCCATGATTTCGACGCCAGCCGGACTTTCGGCGACTTCGATGTCGATTTCCTTGTCATCCAGCTGGCCTTCGCGCAGGCGCTTGCGGAACAGCTGGCGGGTGTTGGAGTCGCTGCTGGGCGCCGGGTCTTCATTGAAGCCGGGACGTGCCGGTGGCAGCAGGGCATCGAGAATGCGCTCTTCGGCGGCATCTTCGGCGCGGTGGCGCATCTTCTGTACTTCCTGCTCGCGCAGCATCTTCAGCGCCGCATCGGCCAGGTCGCGGATGATCGACTCGACATCGCGACCGACATAGCCGACTTCGGTGAACTTGGTCGCTTCCACCTTGATAAAGGGCGCATTGGCCAGCTTGGCCAGGCGACGGGCGATCTCGGTCTTGCCCACCCCGGTAGGGCCAATCATCAGAATGTTCTTCGGCGTGACTTCCGGGCGCAACTCAGCGGAGAGCTGCATGCGCCGCCAGCGGTTGCGCAGGGCGATGGCGACGGCACGCTTGGCGTCGTCCTGGCCGATGATGTGGCGGTTGAGTTCGTGGACGATCTCGCGGGGCGTCATGGACATATATTCGGTACTCCGGAAGCGGACGCGCTTTAGATGGCGCTGTCCAGTTCCTCAATAGTCAGGTTCTGATTGGTGAAGACGCAGATGCTGCCGGCGATGTTCAGCGCGGTTTCGGCGATTTCCTGGGCGGACATTTCTTCACCGCCTTTGCGCATCAGCGCCATGGCTGCAGCCTGGGCGAAGCCGCCGCCGGAACCCATGGCGATCAGGTCGTCCTCGGGCTGCACCACGTCGCCGTTGCCGGTGATGATCAGCGAGGCGTCCTTGTTGGCCACCGCCAGCATGGCTTCCAGGCGACTCAGCGACCGGTCGGTACGCCAGTCCTTGGCCAGTTCGACGGCGGCGCGCACCAGGTGGCCCTGGTGTTTTTCCAGCTGGCCTTCGAAGCGCTCGAACAGGGTGAAGGCATCGGCGGTGGCGCCGGCAAAACCGGCCAGCACCTGGCCGTGATAGAGGCGACGGACTTTCTTGGCATTGCCTTTCATGACGGTGTTGCCCAGGGAAACCTGGCCGTCGCCGCCCATGACGACTTTGCCGTTGCGGCGCACTGAAACGATGGTGGTCAAAGGAAAATCTCCACGCAGCGGGGCGATGAATGCCCGAATTCGATGGATATGGGGGAGCCTTGCGGGCTTTTCAACCGATCAGGGCTGCGTTGTCTGCACGCACAATTTCGTAGGGTCGAGGCGCGGCGGAATGGGTGATCGGCTTCAGGCCGCGGCAATCACCTTGCGCAAGCGTATCGGAATCGACTTCGCCGCCGGCACCTTGCTGCGTTTGGCGTGGTGCCAGAGCGGCAGCAGCACATTGCATTCGGGGTAGTAGCCGGCGCAGCAGCCTTCGGGAATGTCGTAAGGGGTTACGCGCAGTGGCCCGACAGCGCGGTGCACGCCGTCATCGACCTCGGTCACCGCTTCGATCTGATCGCCTGCCCAAGACGTGGCCTTGGCGCCGTTCTCGCAGAAGGAAAGAGGTCGCGACGGATGCGGTTTGGCCCAGGCACAACTGACACAGGCGAAGCCGTCGATGGGCTTGTTCTGCTTGAGCAGCAGCGATGCGCCGGAGAGCGGGATCTTCTGGCGAATCAGGATGTTGGCGACCGAATAGGCCGAACCCCAGCCACCGGCAGGCGCGTGGTAGGGCTTGAAGGTTGGCTGGCTCACGTCGATCTCCTCTTTCTTCTTGAGCTGGAGTTCTAGTTACGACGTAGTGCGTGGCCTAACGTTCAGGATCAGTCCATGGCGAAATCGAACTGGCGCCACGCTTCATAGACGGCGACGGCAACCGTGTTGGAGAGGTTCAGGCTGCGTGAGTCGGGACGCATCGGCAGGCGCAGGCGGCGTTCAATGGGCAGCGAGTCGCGAATCTCCGCCGGCAGGCCTCGGCTCTCAGGGCCGAACAGGAAGGCATCGCCGCGCTGGAAGGCGACTTCATGAAAAGGCTGCGAGCCTTTTGTGGTGAAACCGAACAGGCGTGGCTGGCCCAGACTGGCCAGGCAGCTTTCCAGGTCGGTGTGACGCTTGAGCGGTGCGTATTCGTGATAATCCAGTCCGGCGCGGCGCAGGCGCTTGTCGTCCAGCTCGAAACCCAGCGGTTCGATCAGGTGCAGGCTGCAGCCGGCATTGGCGCAGAGCCTGATAATGTTGCCGGTATTGGGCGGAATTTCCGGCTGGAAAAGGATCACGTGGAACATGGCGGGCACCGAATCTGAAAACGGCGGGCATTCTACTGCGGCAGGTGATCCTGCGGCAGACGGCCCTGCGGCGCACGACCCGCTACCGCGCCTGCGTCGGCGCTTTTTCGCCTCGCTGGTGCTGATCGGACTGCTGGTGGGCATGATGATCGGACGGCTGACGACGCCGGAACCGGCACGGCTGGTCGACGTGCAAGTCTTTGAGGATGCTCTGCGGCTGCGCTTCAATGTGCCAGCGGTCTATCGCGAGGGGAACCTCGATGGTGCCTACACCCTGCTGTTGCAGGCCCAGGGCCGCGAACGTGCCGGACAGATGAGGTTGAATGGCCAGAGCATTCGCTGGCGTGTGCAACCCGCCGAGCACGGCCTGACCCTGCATCTCGTCGCGTTGAGGCCGCTGCGGCTGCAGGCGACCGCGCAGGAAGAGGATGGTGACTGGGTATTGGAGGTGAGGCCGCGAACTGCACGTTTATAGGGTGGATAGCTCTTTGTCGGTCCACCGGGTGGCGATCCACCGGTGGCGACATGGAGGATGCAAAAAGCGGCATCCGCCCTACGGAGCAGCCAGCAGCGCGGCAAACTGTTCGGCGGGCACCGGGCGGCTGATCAGGTAGCCCTGAATCTCGTCGCAGCCCTGTTCGCTGAGGAAGTCCAGCTGCGCCTGGGTTTCGACGCCTTCGGCCACTACTTGCAGCTCCAGGCTGTGCACCATGGCAATGATGGCGCGGACGATGGCCGCATCATCTCCGAACTGTTCCAGCTCGGAGATGAAGGAACGGTCGATCTTGACGAAATCCACCGGGAAACGCTTGAGGTAGCTGAGTGAGGAATAGCCGGTGCCGAAATCGTCGATGGCCAGCTTCACCCCCAGCGCACGCAACTGACGGCTGATGCTGATGGCGTTGTCGATATCGTCGAGCAGCTGGCTTTCGGTCAGTTCAAGTTCGAGCATTTGTGGCGGCAAGCCGGTTTCTTCCAGCACCTGGCGCACCAGGCTGACGAAATTGCCCTGTCGGAGCTGCCTGACCGACAGGTTCACCGACACGCGAATCTGCGCCAGCCCGTCTTGCTGCCACTGGCGTGCCTGACGGCAGGCCTGGCGCAGGACGAACTCGCCCAGCGGAATGATCAGCCCGGTTTCCTCGGCCAGCGCAATGAAGTAACCCGGCGCCATCAGCCCCTGCTGCGGGTGATTCCAGCGCACCAGCGCTTCCGCCGCGTCGAGACGTCCCTCCTTCAGGTTCAGCCGTGGCTGATAGAAGACTTCGAGCTGACCCTCGTCGATGGCGCGACGCAGCTGATTTTCCAGCTTGAGATTTTCCAGGCTGGGAACCCGCAGGCGTTCGGTGAAGAACTGCAGGGTATTGCCGCCCAGGTGCTTGGCATGCCGCATCGCCATGTTCGCCTGCAGCAGCAGCGAAGTGGCGTCGCGGGCATTGTCAGGCAGCAGACTGACGCCGATGGAGGCACCGATCACCAGCTCCTGGCCGTCGACGATGATGGGTTTGGCAATGCGCGACAGCAGCCGACTGCCACTGTGAGCCAGGGTCGAGAGGCTGCCATAGCCTTCGAGCAGCACCACGAACTCGTCACCTGACAACCGCGCAATGGTGTTGGCGCTGGTGAAGGTATGTGACAGGCGACGTGAGACCTCACACAGCAGCCGGTCGGCTACTTCGTGGCCCAGGCTTTCGTTGAGAATCTTGAACCGGTCAAGGTCGATATAGAGCACCGCCAGGCCGCGACTGCTGTGACGTGCACGCTCGCAGGCACCATTGAGCCGCTCCAGAAGCAGGCTGCGATTGCCCAGCCCGGTGAGTTCGTCGAAGTGCGAGAGGTAACGCAGGCGCTCCTCCACCTGGCGGCGGGCGCTCAGATCGGAGAGAAAGGCCACCACATTGACGACACCACCCTCGGCATCGCGCACCACCTGCAACTGCACCCATTGCGGGTAGACCTCACCACTCTTGCGGGTCTTGATCAGCTCGCCCTGCCAGCAGCCCTCGCGCAGCAACACGGTACGCATCATTTCGTATTGCTGACGGCTGCTTTCGCTGCTGGCCAGCTGCGCCAGTCGATGACCAACCAGCTCCTCGCGGCTGTAGCCGGAGAGCGCACAACAGGCATCGTTGACAGCCAGCAGGCGGAATTCGGCATCCATGATGACCATACCTTCGCCCGCCGCCTCGAACAGGGTGCTCGCCACCCGCTGTTGCAACCCGTCGATAGGACATGCCTCGGCATGCTGCGGTGGCCGGGCGGTGGCCGGCTCACCCGGCCCGTCCAGCAGATCATTGCGTCGTGCAATCAGCAGTCGGTTGAGCTGCCAGGCAACCATGCACAGCGTCAGCAGGACGATCAGCAGCAACGCACCCCAGCCCTGCAGCGTCGCCTGATCACTGCTCAGCAACACCGTGCCCGACGGCAACAGGCCCGGCAGAGCAAGCGCAAGGAAGTCTCGCCAGGAAACGGCACTGGCAATGCTGCCGATGATGATGACCGCGCTGAGCGATCCATAGAGCAGGGCTTGCTGGACGAAGCCGCCGCCGGGGACCAGCGCAACAAAGGCATAGCTGAGCGTCAGCCCCGTCAAGGCATTGCCCGCGACAAAGGCGTGACGCCACCAGGGGCGCTGCTGGTCAATCGTGGCAGCACCTGCGAAGGCACTCGCCTGTTGCAGCCGTAGTAACGTCAGCAACAGCGTCCAGCCGGACCACATCCCCAGCTCCAGCGCTGAAACCTCACCCCACAACAGCCCTGCGCAGAACAGGCTGGCAAGGACCATGAGCACCAGCCAAGCCCACGAATCCTGATAGAGGAGTCGTGTCCGTTCGGTCGGTTGCGAAATGCCTGCGAAGTTGAAAACGGTGCGGTCCTCCTTGGCCGATGACGCCGATGGTGTTGCTTGAGCGGGATCGATCATCAGTTGCTCTGCAGTGGTATCCGGAGCCTGGTAAATATGACAGCGGCGGATAATGGCACGTTGGCAGCCCAGGGCAACAGCCCCATTCCGACCAATGAATGAGCGCCCATCCACCCGAGACGGGTGAACGCAGCGAAGAAGGCCGGTTTGCGGATAGAATGGCGACCATGTCTGACGATCTCTCCCTCCTCCTGAACTCCCTCAACGATGCCCAGCGGCAGGCCGTGGCCGCGCCGCTGGGGCGTCAACTCGTTCTCGCCGGTGCCGGCTCGGGCAAGACCCGCGTGCTGGTACACCGCATCGCCTGGCTCAACCAGATCGAACACGCCTCGCTGCATTCGATCCTGTCGGTGACTTTCACCAACAAGGCCGCTGCCGAGATGCGCCAGCGCATCGAGCAGCTGTTGCACGTCAATCCGCAGGGCATGTGGGTCGGCACCTTCCACGGCCTGGCCCACCGGCTGCTGCGGGCGCACTGGCAGGAAGCGAAGCTGGATCAGAATTTCCAGATCCTCGATTCCGACGACCAGCAACGCTTGGTCAAGCGGGTGATTCGCGAGCTCGGCCTGGACGAGCAGCGCTGGCCGGCACGTCAGGCGCAGTGGTGGATCAACGGGCAGAAAGACGAAGGGCAGCGCCCGCAGAACATCCAGGCCGGCGGCGACCTGTTCCTCGCCACCCAGCTGAAGATCTACGAAGCCTATGAACAGGCCTGTGCCCGCGCCGGAGTGATCGACTTCTCCGAGCTGCTGCTGCGCGCGCTGGATCTGTGGCGCGACCATCCTGGGCTGCTGGCGCATTACCAGCGGCGTTTCCGTCACGTGCTGGTGGACGAGTTCCAGGACACCAACGCCGTGCAGTACGCCTGGCTGCGGTTGCTGGCCAAGGGCGGCGAGAGCCTGATGGTGGTCGGCGACGACGACCAGTCGATCTACGGCTGGCGTGGCGCGCGCATCGAAAACCTGCAGCAGTTCAGCCAGGACTTCGCCGATGCCCAGACCATTCGTCTGGAACAGAACTACCGTTCCACCGCGTGCATTCTCAAGGCCGCCAACGCGCTGATTGCCAACAACCAGGGGCGTCTGGGCAAGGAGCTGTGGACCGAGGGCTGCGAAGGCGAGCCGATCAACCTCTATGCCGCCTTCAACGAGCACGACGAAGCACGCTACGTGGTGGAAACCATCGAGAAGGCCATCCGCGACGGCATGAGCCGCAGCGAGATGGCCATCCTCTACCGCTCCAACGCCCAGTCGCGAGTGCTGGAAGAGGCGCTGCTGCGCGAAAAGATCCCGTACCGCATCTATGGCGGTCAGCGCTTCTTCGAGCGTGCCGAGATCAAGAACGCCATGGCCTACCTGCGCCTGATCCAGACCCGTCACAACGATGCGGCGCTGGAGCGGGTGATCAACCTGCCGGCACGCGGCATCGGCGAGAAGACCGTCGAGGCCCTGCGCCAGCTGGCCCGCGCCGAGGAAACCTCGCTGTGGGCGGCGCTGCATCAGGCAGTCGGCACCAAGGCGGTATCCGGTCGCGCGGCCAGCGCGCTGAACGGCTTCGTCGAGCTGATCGACACCCTGGCGCTGAAGGTCGAGGGCATGCAGTTGCACAGCATGGCGCAGCTGGTGATCGAGCAGTCCGGCCTGCTCGCCTACCACCGCGACGAGAAGGGCGAAAAGGCCCAGGCGCGGGTGGAGAACCTGGAGGAACTGGTTTCCGCCGCGCGCGCTTTCGACAACTACAGTGAAGAGGATGACGACATCCAGTCACCGCTGGCGGCCTTCCTCGATCACGCCTCGCTGGAGGCCGGCGAGCAGCAGGCCGGCGACCACGAGGACAGCGTGCAACTGATGACCCTGCACAGCGCCAAGGGTCTGGAGTTCCCGCTGGTATTCCTTGTCGGCATGGAAGAAGGGCTGTTCCCACACAAGATGAGCCTAGAGGAATCCGGTCGTCTGGAAGAGGAACGTCGCCTGGCCTATGTGGGCATCACCCGCGCCATGCAGCAGCTGACCATCACTTACGCCGAAACACGGCGGCTGTACGGCAGCGAGACCTACAACAAGATTTCCCGCTTCGTGCGGGAAATCCCGCCGGCCCTGATCAGCGAAGTGCGCCTGAGCAACACGGTCAGCCGCTCGTTCAATACCAGAGGAATGAGCGGTGCCTCGCTGTTCGACGGCGCCAGCGTGCCGGATACCCCGTTCAACCTCGGCCAGCGCGTACGCCATGCGCTGTTCGGCGAAGGCACTATCCTCAACTTCGAAGGCTCCGGCGCCCAGGCGCGGGTGCAGGTGAATTTCGAGGATGAAGGCAGCAAGTGGCTGATGCTCAGTTACGCCAAGCTCGAAGCGCTTTGAGACTGCAGGGCAGGCAACGCGCCCTGCAACCCGACTTCCGCACCAAGAACAAAGTCACCAAGGAAAACCGGAGCCCCATGAAACGCCGTTATCTGCTCGCTGCCACAACGCTACTCGCTACCCTCGGTCTCACCGGCTGCAATGACGACAAAACCGAAACCACCGCTCAGCAAGCCAGCGAACCCGCCAAGACCTACCAGTGGAAGATGGTCACCGCCTGGCCGAAGAACTATCCGGGCCTTGGCACTTCCGCCGAGCGCCTGGCCGAGCGCGTTACCGCCATGAGCGCTGGCCGCCTGACCATTCGGGTGTATGCCGCTGGTGAGCTGGTGCCTGCACTAGAAGTCTTCGACTCCGTCTCGCGCGGCACCGCCGAGCTGGGTCACGGCGCGGCTTATTACTGGAAGGGCAAGGTGCCCACCGCGCAGTTCTTCACCTCGGTACCCTTCGGACTCTCTGCCATCGAGATGAACGCCTGGCTGAGCAAGGGCGGCGGGCAGGCCTTTTGGGAAGAGGCCTATGCACCGCACGGCGTGAAGCCGATGGTGGTGGGCAACAGCGGCATGCAGATGGGCGGCTGGTTCAACAAGGAGATCAACTCGCTGAGCGATCTTCAGGGTCTGAAGATCCGCATGCCGGGTCTGGGCGGCGAAGTGCTGGCGCGGCTTGGCGCCACCAGCGTCAACCTGCCTGGCGGTGAAGTCTTCACTGCCCTGCAGACCGGCGCCATCGACGCCACTGACTGGGTCAACCCCTACAACGACCTGGCCTTCGGCCTGCACAAGGCTGCGCGCTATTACTACTATCCGGGCTGGCAAGAGCCGCAGGCGGTGTTGGAGTTGCTGGTCAATCAGAAAGCCTTCGACAGTCTGCCGGCGGACCTGCAGGTGATCCTCACCGAGGCGACCCGCGCCGCCAGCCGCGACATGCTCGACGATTACACCTACAACAACGCCCTGGCGCTGGAACAGCTCAAGCAGCAGGGCGTCGAACTCAAGCGCTTCCCCGACGAAGTCCTCGTCGCCATGCGCGAGCATTCCGAGCAGGTGCTGGGCCAGCTGGCCAAACAGAGCGAGCTGAATGGCCGCATCTGGGCCTCGATGAAAGCCTTTCAGGCTCAGGTGGAGCCGATGCAGGAGATATCCGAGAAGGAGCTGTACAACTGGCGCTGATCAAGAGGCGACTGCCGTTTCGATAAGCAAAAGCCTGAAACATTTACCGCTGGCGTTGTGTCGCACCCCTGTGCAACATGACGCGCGCACCTTCACCCAACATGGGAACACTTAATGAAATCTGTGCTTAGCCTCTTCATGGCGCTGTGTCTCAGCCTGACTTTCGCGCTCGACGCCCACGCCAAGCGCTTCGGCGGCGGCAAGAGCTTCGGCTCGGCGCCCAGCCACCAGACCCGCCAGGCTGCACCTCAACAACGCAATGATGCCGCTCAGCAGCAGGCCGGCCGTCAACAACCCGCCGCCGCCAGCGGTGCTTCGCGCTGGCTCGGCCCGCTGGCCGGTCTGGCTGCCGGTGGCCTGCTGGCCTCGATGTTCATGGGTGATGGCTTCGAGGGCATCCAGTTCATGGATATCCTGATCTTCGGCCTGATCGCCTTCGTCATCTTCCGCCTCATCGCCGCACGCCGACGCCAGCAGCAACCCGCTGTGGCCGGCCATGCGCCCATGCAGCGTGAAATGCCGCAGCAGCCGTCGATCTTCGGTGGCAGCAGTAGCAGTGCGGCCGTGGCTGCGGCTCCGGTGATCAACGCACCCGCGTGGTTCAACGAGCAGAGCTTCGTCGGCGCCGCTCGCGAGCATTTCCTGTCGCTGCAGCAGCACTGGGATGCGAACGAGATGGACAAGATCGCCGAGTTCGTCACCCCGCAACTGCTTGAGTTTCTCAAGCGCGAGCGCGCCGAGATCGGTGATGCCTATCAGGCGACCTATGTCGATGATCTGCAGATCCAGCTCGACGGCGTGGATGACAATGCCGAGAAGACCACCGCCACCCTGACCTTCGTCGGCGTGGCGAAGAACTCCCGCTTCGACCAGGGCGAGCCCTTCAGCGAAAGCTGGCGCATGGAGCGTGCCCAAGGCGAGAACCAGCCCTGGCTGGTGGCCGGTATCCGCCAGAACGCCTGAGTTTTCTGACGTACCCAAGCCCGGACCGATGTCCGGGCTTTTTATTGCGCGCCACAAATCCTTGCATAACCAAAGGATTAATCCTTTCAGCGAGCGGGCCGTATACAATGTGCCCAAGCGAAGCGCCAAAAGCGCTCATGGGTCGATGGGAACCATGCTCAAGGCTGCGCCAGAACAGCCCGACCGGTTTTCGATGACCCGCCTCGTCTTAGCCTGATAAGGAAGAAACGATGGACATGAACCGTCGCCAGTTCTTCAAGGTCTGCGGGATAGGCCTTGGAGCGACCAGCATGGCGGCCCTGGGCATGGCGCCCGAGCCCGCCTTTGCCGAGTCGATACGGCATTTCAAACTGAGCAACACCAAAGAAACCCGCAACACCTGCCCCTATTGCTCCGTGGGCTGCGGCCTGATCCTCTACAGTCGCGGCACCGGCGGCAAGAACGTCGATCAGCAGATCATCCACGTCGAGGGCGATTCGGATCATCCGGTCAACCGCGGCAGCCTGTGCCCCAAGGGCGCCGGCCTGCTGGACTTCATCAAAAGCCCCAACCGCCTGCAGCACCCAATGGTGCGCAAGCCCGGCTCCAATGAGTGGACCCGCCTGTCCTGGGACGAAGCGCTTGAGCGCATCGCCCGTCTGATGAAAGAGGACCGCGACGCCAACTTAGTGCAGCAGAACGCCCAAGGCCAGACGGTTAACCGCTGGACCTCGGTCGGCTTTCTCGCCGCCTCGGCTGCGTCCAACGAAACCGGCTACCTGACCCACAAGGTCGTCCGCAATCTCGGCATCGTAGGATTCGATAACCAAGCACGTGTCTGACACGGCCCGACGGTGGCAAGTCTTGCCCCGACGTACGGCCGTGGCGCCATGACCAACACCTGGACGGATATCGGCAACGCCGATCTGGTCCTGGTAATGGGTGGCAACGCTGCAGAAGCACACCCCTGCGGTTTCCGCTGGGTGACCGAAGCCAAGTCCGAGAACAAGGCCCGGCTGATCGTGGTCGATCCACGCTTCACCCGCACCGCCTCGGTGGCCGACTATTACGCGCCCATTCGTACCGGGACGGATATCGCGTTCCTGGGCGGCTTGATCAATTACCTGATCGACAACGACAAGATCCAGCACGAGTACGTGCGCAACTACACCGACGTATCGTTCATCGTCAGCGAAGGCTTCAGCTTCGAGGATGGTCTGTTCAGCGGCTACGACGCGGAGAAGCGCACCTATACCGACAAGTCCGGCTGGACCTACGAGCTGGGCGAGGACGGCTACGCCAAGGTCGATCCAACCCTGCAGCACCCGCGTTGCGTGTTCCAGCTGATGAAGCAGCACTACAGCCGCTACACGCCGGAACTGGCCAGCCAGATCTGCGGTACGCCCGTGGATCGCATGCTGAAGATCTGGGAAGAAATCGCCACCTGCTCGACACCGGGCAAGACCATGACGATTCTCTATGCCCTCGGCTGGACCCAGCACTCGATCGGCGCACAGATCATCCGCACCGCGGCCATGGTCCAGTTGCTGCTGGGCAACGTTGGCATGCCGGGCGGTGGCGTCAACGCGCTGCGCGGGCACTCCAACATCCAGGGGCTGACCGACCTCGGCTTGCTTTCCAACCTGCTGCCGGGCTACCTGACCCTGGGGCTGGATGCCGAGCAGGATTACTCGACCTACATTGCCAAGCGCGCGCCCAAGCCGCTGCGACCGGGACAGATGTCCTACTGGCAGAACTACGGCAAGTTCCACGTCAGTCTGATGAAGGCCTGGTACGGCCCAGCCGCCCAGGCGGAGAACGACTGGTGCTTCGACTACCTGCCCAAGCTGGAATACGGCGGCGCCGGCTACGACGTGCTGCGCATGTTCGACATGATGTCGCGCGACGAAGTGAACGGCTATTTCTGCCAAGGCTTCAACCCGCTGGCGGCGCTGCCGGACAAGAACCGCGTGGTCAAATCGCTGGCCCGGCTCAAGTGGCTGGTGGTGATGGACCCGCTGCAAACCGAAACTTCCGAGTTCTGGCGCAATCACGACGAGTTCAACGACGTTGACACCGCCAGCATCCAGACCGAAGTGTTCAGCCTGCCGACCACCTGCTTCGCTGAGGAAGACGGTTCGCTGGTCAACAGTACCCGCTGGCTGCAGTGGCACTGGAAGGCTGCCGACGGCCCCGGTGAATCACGTCCAGACATCTGGATCATGTCCGGCCTGCACACGCGGCTGCGCGAGCTGTATCGCACCGAGGGCGGCGTCTTCCCCGAGCCCATCCTCAACCTGCACTGGCCCTACAAGGTGGCCCACGAACCCTCGGCCGAGGAACTGGCCAAGGAATTCAACGGTTACGCAGTGACCGAGGTGACCGACGCCAACGGCAACCTGGTGGCCCGTCCCGGTCAGCAGCTGGGCGCGTTCAGTCAGTTGAAGGACGACGGCAGCACCGCTTCGGGCTGCTGGATCTTCTGCGGTTCCTGGACCGAGCAGGGCAACCTGATGGCGCGGCGCGACAACAGCGACCCGTACCACATGAAGCAGCACCAGAACTGGGCCTTCGCCTGGCCGGCGAACCGCCGCATTCTCTATAACCGCGCCTCCGCCGACCCCCAGGGCAAACCCTGGTCGGACCGCAAGAAGCTGGTCTGGTGGGATGCGCAGGCCAAGGGCTGGGCCGGTACCGACGTGCCGGACTACAACGCCAGCATCGACCCCGAAGCGGGGATGAATCCGTTCATCATGAACCCCGAAGGCGTGGCGCGTTTCTTTGCCGTGGACAAGATGGCCGAAGGCCCCTTCCCCGAGCATTACGAGCCGTTCGAGACGCCCATCGGCGTCAACCCGATGCACCCGAAAAACCGCAAGGTGATCAGCAGCCCGGCCGCACGCGTGTTCGATTCGGTGTGGGAGTCACTCGGCACTGCTGACGAGTTCCCCTACGCCGGTACCACCTACCGGTTGACAGAGCATTTCCACTACTGGACCAAGCACTGCAAGCTGAACGCCATCGCTCAGCCCGAGCAGTTCGTCGAGATCGGCGAAGTGCTGGCCAGGGAGAAGGGCATCGCTGCCGGCGACCGGGTGCGCGTCAGCTCCAAACGCGGCCACATCGAGGCTGTGGCGGTAGTCACCAAGCGCATCCGTCCATTGCAGGTCAACGGACAGGTGGTGCACCAGGTCGGCATTCCGCTGCACTGGGGCTTCACCGGCGTGGCCAAGCCGGGGTACATCGCCAACACCCTGGTGCCCTACATCGGTGACGGCAACACCCAGACGCCGGAATCCAAGTCGTTCCTGGTCAACGTGGAGAAGGTGTAATGGCTACTCAAGACATTATTGCGCGCTCCGCGACCACCACGCCTGCCCCCTCGATCCGTCAGGTCGAGGAGGTGGCCAAGCTGATCGACGTGTCCAAGTGCATCGGCTGCAAGGCCTGCCAGGTCGCCTGCTCGGAATGGAACGAGCTGCGCGACGAGGTGGGCAGCAACCACGGCACCTACGACAACCCCATCGACCTGACCGCCGACAGCTGGACGGTGATGCGCTTCACCGAGCACGAAAAGGATGACGGCGACCTGGAGTGGCTGATCCGCAAGGACGGCTGCATGCATTGCGCCGATCCGGGCTGCCTCAAGGCCTGCCCGTCGCCTGGCGCCATCGTGCAGTACGCCAACGGCATCGTCGACTTCAACCAGGACAAGTGCATCGGCTGCGGCTATTGCGTCACCGGCTGCCCGTTCAACGTGCCGCGCATCTCGCAGGATGACAAGAAGGCCTACAAATGCACCCTGTGCAGCGACCGTGTGTCGGTGGGCATGGAGCCGGCCTGCGTGAAGACCTGCCCGACCAGCGCCATCGTCTTCGGCAGCAAGGACGACATGCAGCGTCACGCAGACGAGCGCATCGCGGACCTGAAGTCGCGTGGCTACGAACACGCCGGCCTCTACGACCCCGATGGCGTCGGCGGCACCCACGTCATGTACGTGCTGCACCACGCCGACAAGCCGTCGCTGTATGCCGGCCTGCCTGATCAGCCGGTCATCAGCCCGATGGTCAGCCTGTGGAAAGGCATCACCAAACCCCTGGCCCTGCTGGCCATGGGAGCGGCGGTACTGGGCGGCTTCTTCCACTATGTGCGGGTCGGCCCGCAACGTGTCGAGGAAGAGGAGGACGAGCCGACGGTCGAGCCGGCGGCTCATCAACAGGATCCGGCGGTGCAGACCTACGACCCCAAGCAGCCCTGAGGCGTGCCGGCCCCGTTCGTGCGGGGCCGGTCGAGGACCATCGACATGAAACAAGATGAAATCCAGCGTTACAACGCCAACGAGCGCAGCAACCACTGGGCCGTGGCGATCCTGTTCATCCTGGCGGGTCTGTCCGGCCTGGCGCTGTTCCATCCGGCGCTGTTCTGGCTGAGCAACCTGTTTGGCGGCGGCCCCTGGACGCGCATCCTGCACTCTTTCCTGGGCGTAGCGATGTTCGTGCTGTTCCTGGGCCTGGTATTTCGCTTCTGGAGCGCCAACTACTTCTCCGGTAACGACGGCCTGTGGTTGAAAAACATCGGCAAGGTGATGCGCAACCAGGAAGACGGCGTACCGCCCATCGGCAAGTACAACCCCGGCCAGAAGCTGCTGTTCTGGGCGCTGCTGGTGAGCATGCTGGTGTTGCTGGTGTCGGGCATCGTCATCTGGCGCGAGTACTTCAGCCATCTGTTCGGTATCGACGCCATCCGCCTGGCGGCTCTGGCACACGCCTTCGCCGCTTTCGTGCTGGTGCTGGCGATCATCGTCCACGTTTACGCAGCGATCTGGATCAAGGGCTCCTTCGGCGCCATGCTCTCCGGCAAGGTCAGCCACCGCTGGGCGCGCAAGCACCATGAGCTCTGGTACCGTGAAGTCACCGACCGGAAGCGCGACTGAACCCGGCCAATCGCAACGACGCGAGCGCGACCTTGGGGTCGCGCTTGTTTTTTCAGGAGGCCACAGACATGGCTGACAACCTTCTCGAACCGGAGCAGATCACTGCTTCGGCCAGCACCCCGCCCTACAGCGACCTGCCACCGGAACGCCTGTTCGCCCTGCGCGCCGAACGTCTGGAAAAACTGGCAACAGACCACCCCATGGGAGACTACCTGCGCCTGCTGGCCGGACTCTGCCGCGTTCAGCAACAGCTGCTGGAACAACCACCCGCCTCGCTGTTACCGACGCCGGAGCGCCTGGCCCAGGCCCGCACCCACAAGATGCCTCCGTTGGCGGTGGACAGTCTGGTGCGTGAAGACGGCTGGCAACCGTTTCTCGACGCCCTGCTGGAGCAAGTCGAGGCTCCCAACGAAGCCGTCGGCAAAGCGCTGGACAGCTTGCGCAAGGCCGATGGCGAACAGCGTCGCAGCTGGGCTGTGAGCCTCCTGGACGGCTACTACTCGGCGCTCGACGCCGCCGTGGTGCCTTTCCTCGGCGCCGCGCTGCAGGCCGCCTGGAGCCAGGCGCTGCTGGCTCTGCCTGAAGGCAGCGTGACGGACATCGGCAGCGGCGCCCAATGCCCCTGCTGCGGCTCACCGGCGATGACCGGGGTGATCCGCCATCGCGGCAAGCAACAGGGTCTGCGCTATCTGGTCTGCTCGCTGTGCGCCTGCGAATGGCACTTCGTGCGGGTCAAGTGCGTGCATTGCGACTCCAGCAAGGACCTGCACTACGCCAGCCTGGAAAGCGACCGCCACGCCCCGGACAAGGCACCCATCCGTGCCGAGTGCTGCCCCGGCTGCAACAGCTACTTCAAGCTGGTCTACCTCGAATCCGACCCGGACGCCGAAGGTCTCTCCGCTGACCTCGCCAGTCTCGCCCTTGACCTTCGCATGGATCAGGAAGGTTATCAGCGCCAGGCACCCAACCTGCTGCTGGCGCCGGGCAGCTGAAAGCTTCTCGCGACGGTGGATAAAGCGAAGCTTATCCACCGGTTTCGCGCCTCAGGCATCTCCGAGCGCCTCGCTCGCTGAAAGAGCTGGTGCATCGCCTGAAGAATCTTCAAGACTGGCAGGTGGAACAGCGCCGTCTGGAGGTCATCCGCGAGATCAAGATCAAGGGGTTGATCGAGTCGGTTCTTGAGCATCTGCGCCGACAAACAGATCTTCCGCGCGGCGCTGTGTAATGCTCTGTATCGCCCATGGCGTGCTGAAATCCGGTGAACCGCTCACTCCCGAACCCGCGATTGCGAGGTGAGGAGCAAGGCCGTCTCCACGCGGTGTTTTCAGCTGCGGGTGGTGCTGCCTTCCAGTTCGCGCATCAGCAGGGCGTATTGCAGGTCCACGTCTTCCGGCACGGACAGATACACGGTGTGGCCGTCGCCCGGTGCGACGTCGATCTGCTCGCCACGCTTGTTCTCCAAGGTTTCCAGACGCAGGTTGAGGTTGCCCTGAGGGGTCATCAGTTCCAGCTTGTCGCCGACGGCGAAACGGTTCTTCACTTTGACTTCGGCCAGGCCGTTGCGGCGTTCGCCGGTCAGCTCGCCGACGAACTGCTGGCGTTCGGAAAGCGAGAAGCCGCGTTCGTAGTTCTGGTATTCGTCATGCACGTGACGGCGCAGGAAGCCCTCGGTGTAGCCGCGATGGGCCAGCGATTCCAGCGTATCCATCAGCGACTTGTCGAACGGCTTGCCGGCCACGGCATCGTCGATAGCCTTGCGGTAGACCTGGGCGGTGCGCGAGACGTAGTAGTGGGATTTGGTGCGGCCTTCGATCTTCAGCGAATGCACGCCCATCTGCACCAGACGCTCGACGTGCTGCACGGCGCGCAGGTCCTTGGAGTTCATGATGTAGGTGCCGTGCTCGTCTTCGCTGACTTCCATGAACTCGCCGGGGCGGCTGGAATCTTCCAGCAGGAACAGCTCATCGGTGGGCTTACCCACGCCAAGGATGGGCTCGGCGCGTTGCACGGCAATCGGTTCGTACTGGTGCACCACTTCGCCAAGCTCGTTCTCCTTGGCTTCATGGGTTTTGTATTCCCAGCGGCAGGCGTTGGTGCAGCTGCCCTGGTTGGGGTCGCGCTTGTTGATGTAGCCCGACAGCAGGCAGCGGCCCGAGTAGGCCATGCACAGCGCGCCGTGGACGAAGACTTCCAGCTCCATGCTCGGCACCTGCTCGCGGATCTCGCCGATCTCCTCCAGCGACAGTTCGCGCGAGAGGATGACCCGGCTCACGCCCTGGTCGTGCCAGAACTTCACCGTCGCCCAGTTCACCGCGTTGGCCTGTACCGAAAGGTGAATGGTCATCTCGGGGAAGTGCTGGCGCACCAGCATGATCAGCCCGGGATCGGACATGATCAGTGCGTCCGGTCCCATGGCTACCACGGGTGCGAGGTCCTTGATGAAGGTCTTCAGCTTGGCGTTGTGCGGCGCGATGTTGACCACCACGTAAAACTGTTTGCCCAGCGCGTGTGCTTCGTCGATGCCGAGCTTCAGGTTAGCGTGGTCGAACTCGTTGTTGCGTACGCGCAGGCTGTAACGCGGCTGTCCGGCGTAGACCGCATCGGCACCGTAGGCGAAGGCGTAACGCATGGATTTGAGCGTGCCGGCGGGCGACAGCAGTTCGGGGCGGAAGGGGGTGCTCATGGCGCGGTAACTCGCAGGGCGTCGGAGAAACGCGGCATTTTACTGCGCGCGGCCAAGGATTGCGCGGGTGATGGGCCGGCATAAGGGTTTCGTTGTCAGTCTTGCTGGAAACGCTTCGTGGCTGAAGCCGCCCCCACAGGTTTGGTGTGCACCGGCTTTACATGTGCGACTTCAATCGCGAATGGGTTGCGCGCCCCGCAAGCGAGGGGCAACGGTCAGGCGACGTCGGCATCCTTGAGCACGCTGTAGAGGCGATCCTTGATCTGCAGTTTTTCCTTCTTCAGGGTTTCGATCTCGGTATCGGTGCCCGGAATGATGCGCGCCTCCATGTTCTTGATGCGCTGGTCCAGTTCGTTGTGCTCGTCGAACAGGTTGTTGAAGTGTGCGTCTTCGGATTTCAGGCGGGTGATCAGATCGCGGTATTCGGGAAACATGGGAACTCCTGTGCGTGGCTGTGACGGAGCGCTGGCAGTGCGACCTGCGTTCCGGTTTCATAGTGGCCCTGCCTTGCACAGGCAATATTGACGGGCGTCATGTCTGCGATGGCAACCTGCGGTTGCGCGATGACTGCGGGCTCAGGCAGTCACAAAGCAAACCGCCGGGCGTGACAGTGTCAGGCCCGGCGGTGCTTGTGGCGGGGGTGATTACGCGGCGGCGATCACGTCGCCGTGGTTTTCCGGCTCGATCAGCGCGCGGTGCAGCGCGGCGATGGCGTTATCGTAATCTTCCTCGTTAACCACGCACTGCATTTCCACCTGGCGAATCGACTGGTGGATCGCCTGGATGCTGATGCCTGCTTCGGCCAGTGCTGCAACGGTCTTGGCAAGGATGCCCTTGACCTTGAGGTCCGAGCCGATGGCCGAGACGATGGCGACGTTATGCACCGTGACTTCCGCTGCCGGGTAGGTCTCTTCGATCAGTCGCGCGGCGCGGTTGATCAGCTTGCGTGAACCCGAGGCGTAGTAGGTGATGCTGTTGGCGTCCGAGTCCTTGTTCACCACGTAGAGCTTGAGTTGCTTGAGCAGCTTGCTGATCTCGATGTCGTAGGCCACGTCGCCGAGCATGTCCTGGTCGAACACGCCGATCCCGAAGACGTCCTTGCGGCCTGCGATGATCTCCACGCAGGGCTTCTCGCTCCGGTAGTCCTGGCTGATGAGGGTGCCGGCGTGTTGGGGCTCGAAGGCGTTTTTGATGCGCAGCTCGATGCCGGCGCGGCGCAGGGTCTTGGCGGCACGCGGGTGGATCGCTTCCATGCCGAGATTCGACAGCTGGTCGGCCACGTCGTAATTGGTGCGGCCAATGGTGACCACCTTGTCGGCGCCCACCAGATTCGGATCGGCCGAGGAAAGATGGAATTCCTTGTGGATGATCGCCTCGCGCGCGCCGGTGGCAGCGGCGATCTGGGCAAAGGTGATCTCGCTGTAGCCGCGGTCGAAGGTGTTCATCAGGCCTTCGCTGCAGTGGGTGTAGCCGGTGGCGATTACCAGTTCGCGGCTCAGGTCGACGCCTTCGAAGCTCTCGCGGACCATGTCCTCGAACGGCAGCGGCGAGTCGCGGTGCCAGCCGGTCAGGTCGACCATGCGCGCATTGATGCCGCGATGCTTGAGCGCCAGCACGGCATTGAAGGCGCTGTGTGCCTCACCCAGCGAGGCGAGCATCTCGCGCACTTTCATCAGGTGTTCACCGAGCTGGAAGTGGCCATAGGCGCACAGGCGCTGCAGGCTGCTCATGCATTCGCGGGCATCATCGATGCGGGCATTGATGAACTGGTCGGCGGCGTGGCGCTCGAAATCGCCAGGGAACAGCTCGGTGTTCTTCTCCAGCATGCGCTGGCGAACATCCTGCAGGGCATCGAGCCAGGCGCATTCGTTCTGTGCATCGGCGAAGCGCTGGTAGACGCCAGGCTCGCCGGTTTTCTTGTGCTCGAGCAGCAGGTTGGTCATGCCGCTGTAGGCCGAAACGACGAAGACCCGCTGATAGAATTCGGTGCCTTGGCGCTGGCCGATGAAGATGTTGTCGAGCAGTTCGTCGAAGCGGCTCATGGAAGTGCCGCCGATCTTTTCTACGGTGTGCATCGTTTCAACGTCCCGTCTTGGGGGTGAATTGTCATCCCTGGGCCGGCTTCGCAGCCAGTCGCAAGCCATTCCCGCACGAGGCGGAAACGCTTTTGGAAGTTCAGAGATACTGTTGTGGCCGGATCTGCAGGGGGGTGAAGTCCTCACGCTCGGCGACGAAGTCGGGGCGTGGTGCGAGTCCGCAGAAAGGCGCCTGTGCAGCATTATCCACATGGTTGTAGACGTAGAACAGATTGCTGCGGGCACTTGGCGTGATATTGCCGTTTGAGCCGTGCATGGTATTGCAGTCGAAGAACAGCACGCTGCCTGCCGGAGCAGTGGCTGTGTCAATGCCGTAACGTTCGGCCAGTCGGGTGAGGCTGTCGTGATCCGGCACGCCGAGCTCCTGCTTGCGCAGGGATTTTTCGTAATGATTCTCGGGGGTGGCGCCCACGCAGTGGATGTAATGCCTGTGCGAGCCGGGGATCAGCATCAGCGGGCCGTTGTGCGGCTCGTTGTTGGTCAGCAGGACTGAACAGCTGAGGGTGCGCATGCGCGGCAGGCCATCTTCAACGTGCCAGGTCTCGAAGTCCGAATGCCAGTAGAACTCCTTGCCGGTGAAGCCCGGCTTGAAGTTCATCCGCGACTGATGCACATAGATGTCGCCATCCAGGATGAAGCTTGCGATGGCGGCGATGCGCTCGTCGGCTGCGACGCGGGCGAACAGGGCGTTATCCCTGTGGATGGCGAATACCGAGCGGATCGCACCGCTGCCGGGTTCGCGGATGGTCTTGCCGGACTCGGCGACGGTTGGGTCCTGACGCAGGCGGTCGAGTTCGTCGCGAAACAGCGCGACTTCATCGGCGCTGAAAAGGTTGGGAATGACCAGATAGCCGTCACGCTCGAAGCGTGCGATCTGTTGCGCCGTGATGGGAGCGTTGGTCAGGTCGGTGCGGTGGATAACCGGGTCCAGACGCTCCTGCCAGCGGGGTTGATCATGCTGGCGTGAAGGGTAATGGTCGGTTTGCACGGGGTTCACTTCGCATTCTCCTTTCGGTTGCTTGGCGAGCGGCGGGTGCGGCATTGCACCCGCCTGGCCTGTCAGGCGAGGGTTTCGGCCTCCAGCGGATAGACACCACTTTCGTCGTGCACTTCCTTGCCGTTGAGAGGCGGGTTGAACACGCAGGCCATCTTCATGTCCTCGGAGCCGCCGCGCAGCAGGTGCTCGTCGTGCTTGTCGAGGATGTACAGGGTGCCGGCCTCGATCTTGTAGATCTTGCCGTCGGCGATGGTTTCGATCTCGCCGTTACCGCTGATGCAGTACACCGACTCCAGATGGTTCTGGTAGTGGATATGCGTCTCGGTGTTGGCGTAGATGGTGGTGATGTGAAACGAGAAGCCCATGTTGTCGTCCTTGAGCAGCATGCGTGTGCTGTCCCAGGTTTCGGTGACGATCTTGCGGTTGGACTGCTCGCATTCGGCAAGGGTACGTACGATCATTTTTCAGTTCCTCGGAAAATCAGGAGGCCTGATCGGCGGCATGGTCGGTCATCACGGCAGCAAAGGCCTTGTCCAGGATGCTCATGGCCTTATCGATCTGCTCTTCGCTGATGACCAGCGGGCAAAGACACTTGACCACTTCGCTGTGGGCGCCGCTGGTTTCGATCACCAGGCCGTTGGTGAAGGCATGGCGGCAGATGGCGGCGGCGGTGTCGCCGTCCGGGCAACTGATGCCGATCATCATGCCGCGTCCCTTGACGAACAGGGAATCGGGGCCATAACGGCGGACGATCTTGTGCATGCCGTCGGCGATACGCTTGCCCTTGGCGCGCACGCTCTGGGCGAATTCGTCGTTCTGCCAGAAATGCTCAAGCGCAGCGGTGGCGGTGACAAAGGCGTGGTTGTTGCCGCGGAAGGTGCCGTTGTGCTCGCCGGGAGTCCACTGGTCCAGCTCCTTGCGCAGCAGCACCATGGCGAACGGCAGACCGAAGCCCGACAGCGACTTGGACAGGGTGATCATGTCCGGCTTGATGCCCATTTCCTCGAAGCTGAAGAAACTGCCGGTACGGCCGCAGCCGGCCTGAATGTCGTCGACGATCAGCAACATGTCGTGCTTGCGGCAGAGTTTTTCCAGCTTGCGCACCCACTCGGCGGATGCGGCGTTCAGGCCGCCTTCGCCCTGTACAACCTCAACGATCACCGCAGCCGGCTTGTCGATGCCGCTGGACGGGTCGGCAAGCAGCTTGTCCATCATTGCGATGGTGTTGACCTTGTCGCCGAAGTAGTTGGCGTAGGGCATGCGGCTGACGTCGGTCAGCGGAACGCCGGCAGCGCCACGGTGGTGCTGATTGCCGGTGGCTGCCAGCGCGCCGATGCTGCAACCGTGGAAGCCGTTGGTGAAGCTGATGACGTTGCTGCGGCCTGTCACCTTGCGCGCCAGCTTCAGCGCGGCTTCCACCGCGTTGGTGCCGGTCGGGCCGGTGAACTGCATGACGTAGTTCATGCCGCGCGGCTTGAGAATCAGCCGGGAGAAGGTTTCCAGGAAACGTTCCTTGGCTTCGGAGTACATGTCCAGGCCGTGGGTAATGCCGTCATCGCTGATGTAGTCGAGCAGCGCCTGCTTGAGCACCGGATGGTTGTGCCCGTAGTTGAGGGTGCCGGCGCCGGCGAGAAAGTCGATGTATGACTTGCCTTCGCGGGTGATCAGTTCGGCGCCGCGCGCCTGTTTGAATACCACGGGGAAAGAGCGGCAGTAACTGCGAACGCCGGATTCGTGCAGTTCGAAGGTTTTCATGCGGTTTCCTCTGATTTTTCTTCTGGATTCGGAATGTCGAATGGGCCAGCCCGATACAGCACTTCGTCCTCGTGCTGGCCGGCAAAGTGCACGGCGCGGGAAAACAGCGTGCGGGTGTCGTAGTCGACGCCCAGTCGCGCGAAGGCCTTTTTGAACAGGGCTTGGGATGCGCCGTTATCGGGCGAGATGGTCGTTTCCATGAAACGAACGCCCTGGCTGGCGACCCGATGGGTCAGGGCCATCAACATGCGCAGAGCCAGACCCTGGCCGCGCATCGAGGCGTCTACCGCGACCTGCCAGACGAACAAAGTGTCCGGGCGGGAAGGTGGGCAGTAACCGGAAATGAAACCGACCAGCTGACCCTGTGCATCTTCGGCAGCAATGGCGGTATCGGCGAAATCGGAACACTGCAGAAGGTTGCAGTAGACCGAGTTGGTATCCAGCGGCTGGCAGCGGGCTACCAGTGCGTGGAGGGCAAAACCGTCGCCGTCGGTTGGGCGACGGAGCGTTACGGTAGGAACACTCAAAACAAGTCCTTTGGGGTTGCTGATTGAAATCCTTTTCTAGGATAAACACATGGAAAATCATTTCTCAACCCGAACTCTGCCTTGAGTCGACAGATATGCAGCAGATATTGATCATATCGGCAGCGTATGGATGGGTTCTGTCTTGCGGGATATTCAGTGGTGAACAGGGCGAATATCCAGGCAGATATTCAGCGAAGTTGCAGGCGGTCAACAAGCATGTTCGAAGGTGTCGAGACGAGTGTTGTTCAAGGGCCCGAAAGAGTCTTTCGTATTTTTGCTGAAAGCCCTGATTGGTGGGGCTTTCGGGCGTTCCATCAAGGGCTTTTTGGTGTTCTCGGAAAAGGCTGCGAATATGATGTGATCAGCCAGACAGAATCAAGCTGAAATCAGGCGAGTTCAGTCACTGTAAATGGACGTCCTGCTTTGCTGATATTCAGGGGTGATATCGTCGCTATTGCGGCGCAGAATCGCCCACGCGATAAAAGATGAAAAATAATTCATGATGAGTTGCTTGTCGGCGGAACTCAGAAGTTCCGCCGCAGTTGTCAGTCAATGTTACAGATAGTGGTGCGAATATGTACTGGACTGCTCTACCAGGCATTATCCGGGCGATTGCACGGTGTCGCGCAGCCGCCTGCTATTGTCGCCACCGGCTGCCCTGTCGCTCAATCAGCTGATGGGCCTGTTCGGGGCCATCGGTACCGGCTGGATAGGGCCGTGGCTTGCGATAATGGCTGTGCCAGCCACGCAGGATCGGATCGACCCAGCGCCAGGCGGCTTCTACTTCGTCGCGACGCATGAACAGCGTCGAATCGCCCTCGATGACGTCCAGTAGCAGGCGCTCGTAAGCCTCCCAGCGGCGCGTGCTGCTGAAGGCGTGAACCAGATTCAGGTCCAGCTCCACCGGTTCCAGCTGCATGCCTTTGCCGGGCGCCTTGGCCATCAGCTGCAGGCTGATGCTTTCCTCGGGCTGCAGGCGGATCACCAGGCGGTTGGTCTCGCCCTTGCTGAACAGCATGTGCGGTACCGGCTTGAAGGTGATGATGATTTCCGAGCGCTTGCTGGCCATGCGCTTGCCGGTGCGCAGGTAAAAGGGCACGCCCGCCCAGCGCCAGTTGTCGATTTCAGCCTTTACCGCGACGAAGGTTTCAGTGTCGCTGTCATTGTCGATGTTCTTTTCGAAGTAGTAGGCCTGCACGTCGTGACCGCCGATCTGCCCGGCGCCGTACTGGCCGCGCACGGTCTTGTCCTGCACGTCGTTGCCCGTGATGGGCTTGAGGGCTTCGAGCACCTTGACCTTCTCGTTGCGTACCGACTCGGCGTCGAAGCGTACCGGCGCCTCCATGGCCACCAAGCAGAGCAGCTGCAACAGGTGATTCTGCAGCATGTCGCGCATGGCGCCCGCGTTGTCGTAGTAACTGCCGCGATTTTCCACGCCGAGGGTTTCGGCCACGGTGATCTGCACATTGTCGATATGCCCGGCACGCCAGATCGGCTCGAACAGCGCATTGGCGAAACGCAGCGCCATGAGGTTCTGCACGGTTTCCTTGCCCAGATAATGATCGATCCGGTAAATCCGTGGCTCGGGAAACATCTGGCCGATGGCGGCATTGATCGACAACGCCGAATCGAGTGAATGGCCGATGGGTTTTTCCAGCACGATGCGCGCGTTTTTGCCGGCCAGCCCGGCACTTTCGAGATTGGAGGCAATCGGCTCGAACAGGTCGGGGGCGGTGGCCAGGTAATGCACGTGCACGCGGCCTTCGGCCTGTCCCAACTGGTGCGCGAGGCGGACGAATTCGCCGCGCTGGGAGGCGTCCATGGGGAAATAATCGAGGCGTTGGCTGAAAGCCTGCCAGACGTTCGTATCGAAATCGTTGCGCGCCACCTGTGCCCGGCAATGGCGCTCGGCCAAAGTCACATAGGCGTTGCGCTCCAGGCGCTTGCGGGCGATGGCAAGAATGCGCACGTCCCGGTGCAGTCGCCCTTCGCGATGCAGGTGATAGAGCGCGGGGATGAGCTTGTGCAACGCCAGGTCACCGGTGCCGCCGAAGACCAGCATGTCGCAGGGAATGGACACGACATCACTCCTACTTGATGAGACGGGCTGAGGTGAGATCGGTTTTCGACAGCCCGATGTGGGCGATGTTGCAGCTCTTGTAGTATAACTACAAGCCCACTACACAATCTGACGGGCTGGGTCATGGCGCAGCGTTGCGCGCATGGCGCTCGTCAGGTACAGAGCATAGCGAGCCTACCCCGTGAACCTGCTGCAACACATCGCCCAATCGAGAAGTCTGCTGCGTAAGTCGGAATTGAAGGTGGCAGACCATGTGCTGCTCGACCCGGCATCGGTGATGCACAGTTCCATGGCTGATCTGGCCCATGTGGTCGGTGTTAGCGAGCCGACCATCGTGCGTTTCTGTCGTGCCATCGGCTGCCTGGGCTTCCAGGACCTCAAGCTGAAGCTGGCGCAGAGCCTGGCCGCCGGCGCGAGCTTCGGCCAGTTCGCCATCAGCGAGAACGACTCGACCAGCGACATCAGTCAGAAGATTTTCGACACCACGCTGCACACCCTGATGGAGGTGCGCGAGCATCTCGATCCCGTTGCACTGGAAAAGGCCATCTCTGCCATGGCCAAGGCCGAGCGTGTGGAGTTCTACGGCTTCGGCGCCTCCGGCGCAGTGGCCACTGACGCCCAGCACAAGTTCTTCCGCCTGCTGCTCAGCGCCGCCGCCTATTCGGACCCGCACATGCAGGCGATGTCCGCGGTGACGCTCAAGCCCACTGACGTGGCGATCTGCATTTCCCAGTCGGGGCGCTCCAAGGATCTGCTGATCACCGCCAACGTGGTGCGTGAAAGCGGCGCGACGCTGGTCACCCTGTGCCCGAGCCAGACGCCGCTGGCCGAACTGGCCACCGTTAACCTCGCCATCGACGTGCAGGAAGACACCGAGATCTATACCCCGCTGACCTCGCGTATCGCCCATCTGGTCGTGATCGACGTGCTGGCCATGGGTGTCGCCATGGCGCGCGGCCCGGATCTGGTCAACCACCTGAAAAGCGTCAAGCGCAGCCTGCGCAGCCTGCGTCTGTCGCCCAAGTCGCTGAAGCATCAGGACGATTGACGCCGGGCGTCACCGGTTTGTCATCGGACTGACTTCATGGCGTCACTCACGGCTTCGATGCTGATCTCTCCAACCCTGTTTCGGGAGAACAGCACATGTCCCAGTACCGCGAAGCCTATGTCAACCTCGAAGCCCGCGCTCGCCGCAAGCAGCAGGACGAGCGGCGCATGTATTTCCGTCGCGCCATCGAAAACCATGCCGAGCAGCTTCGGTTGCAGGCGCAGCTAATGGAGTTTCCCGATCTGCTCAGTGGCGACCGTCGCGTAGCGGCGTGCCGGCAAAGCGTGTAGCCAGCGCACTGATCTGGGCGCGCTCTTCACGGATGAAGGCGAAGAACGCCTGGGCTACCGGGCTCAGGCGTTTGCCGCGCGGGTGCACCACGCACCAGCTGCGATACAGCGGTAACTCTGCTATCGGTAGCTCGCGCAGCAGTCCGCAGGCCAGCTCCAGATGCACGGCGTGGCGCGGCAGCAGTGCCACGCCAAGACCCGCCACCACACCTTCGCGCAGCGCATCCAGCGAGGCCACCTGAATGGTCTGGGCGAAATGCGCACGCTTTTGCCGCAGGTAATCTTCGCTGGCCTTGCGCGTACCGGAACCGGGCTCGCGAACCAGCAGCGGGTAGGGTGTCAGGTCTTGCAGCGAGAGTTCGGCGGCATGGCACAGTGGGTGCTCGGGCGGCGCCACGGCGATGATCGGGTTGTCGAGAAAGGGCAGGAATTCCAGGTCCATGTCAGTCGGCACCTGGGACATGATCAGCAGATCGTCGCGACTCACCGACAGGCGCTTGACCGCCTGGGCGTGGTTGACCACCAGCAGTTGCAGGCTGACTTCCGGATGCTGGCGCCTGAAGGCTGCGAACAGGTGTGGTGTGATGTACTTGGCGCTCGACTCCACCGCCAGGTTCAGCTGCCCCTGCAATGAGCCGTGCAGATCGGACAGCTGCATGTCGAGGCTGTCCAGGCGACCGAATATATCGGTGCTGGCGCGCTGCAGCGCTTCGGCGGCGTCGGTGAGGTAGAGCTTCTTGCCCAGGTATTCAAACAGCGGTTGACCGACCAGCTCTTCCAGCTGACGAATCTGCAGGCTCACGGCCGGCTGGGTCAGTGCCATTTCCTCTGCAGCACGACTGTAGGAGTGGCTCTCGCAGACTGCACGGAACACCTGTAGCTGGCGCAGCGTAATGCGCATCAGCGATCTTCGCATCGTTTTCGCTGCCTTTTTGCGTGGTTTTTCGGTCGTGTCGTCTACCTGGAAGCCAGGCTGGCTGCCTATTCTGGCACAGCTATAAGTATTTACTTATCCCCAATCAAACAATTATTCATTTTCGGTAATCCCCCTCGCAGGCGTAGGGTGAAAAACGCTCGCTCGACAAGGCGAGCGACTATCGGCCCGTCGCTTGGGTCGTCCGTTCATCGATCCGAGGGAAGACAGTGATCAAGAAGCTGCTGATCGCAAACCGCGGTGAAATTGCCGTTCGCATCGTGCGGGCCTGCGCCGAAATGGGTGTTCGTTCGGTGGCGGTATTTTCCGAGGCCGACCGTCATGCGCTGCACGTCAAGCGTGCCGACGAGGCTTATTTCATCGGCGAAGATCCGCTGGCCGGGTATCTGAATCCGCGCAAACTGGTCAACCTGGCGGTGGAAACCAACTGTGATGCCTTGCATCCCGGCTACGGGTTTCTGTCCGAGAACCCTGAGCTGGCGGAAATCTGCGCCGAGCGCGGAATCAGATTCGTCGGCCCGAGTGCGGAAGTCATTCGTCGCATGGGCGACAAGACCGAGGCCCGACGCAGCATGATCAAGGCGGGCGTGCCGGTCACACCCGGCACCGAAGGCAATGTCGTCGATATGGACGAGGCCCTGCGCGAGGCCGAGCGTCTCGGCTACCCGGTGATGCTCAAGGCTACTTCCGGCGGCGGCGGGCGCGGCATTCGTCGCTGCAATACCGTCGAGGAGCTGCAGCATGCCTGGCCGCGGGTGATTTCAGAAGCGACCAAGGCCTTTGGCTCGGCGGATGTCTTTCTGGAGAAATGCATCGTCGAGCCCAAGCACATCGAGGCGCAGGTGCTGGCCGACAGTTTCGGCAACACCGTGCACCTGTTCGAGCGCGACTGCTCGATCCAGCGACGCAACCAGAAGCTCATCGAGATCGCCCCCAGCCCGCAACTGACCCCCGAACAGCGCGCCTACATCGGTGACCTGGCGGTGCGTGCGGCCAAGGCCGTGGGTTACGAGAATGCCGGCACCGTGGAATTCCTGCTCGCCGATGGCGAGGTGTATTTCATGGAGATGAACACCCGCGTGCAGGTGGAACACACCATCACCGAGGAAATCACCGGCATCGACATTGTTCGCGAGCAGATCCGCATCGCCTCGGGCCTGCCGCTCTCGGTCAAGCAGGAAGATATCCAGTACCGTGGTTTCGCCCTGCAGTTCCGCATCAATGCCGAGGAGCCGCGCAACAACTTCCTGCCCTGCTTCGGCAAGATCACCCGCTACTACGCGCCCGGTGGCCCCGGCGTGCGTACCGATACGGCGATCTACACCGGCTACACCATTCCGCCGTACTACGACTCCATGTGCCTGAAGCTGATCGTCTGGGCGCTGACCTGGGAAGAAGCGCTGGCTCGCGGCTCGCGGGCGCTGGACGACATGCGCGTGCAGGGCGTGAAGACCACCGCCACCTACTACCAGCAGATCCTCGCCAACCCGGATTTCCGCAGCGGCAAATTCAACACCAGCTTCGTCGACAACCACCCCGAGCTGCTGAACTACTCGATCAAGCGCAAGCCGGGCGAACTGGCCCTGGCCATTGCCGCGGCTATCGCCGCCCACGCCGGCCTGTGAGGAACCGAACCATGACCAAGAAGATCACCGTTACCGACACCATCCTGCGCGACGCCCATCAGTCCCTGCTGGCTACCCGCATGCGCACCGAGGACATGCTGCCAATCTGCGACAAGCTCGACCGTGTCGGCTACTGGTCGCTTGAGATCTGGGGCGGCGCTACCTTCGATGCCTGCGTGCGCTTTCTCAAGGAAGATCCCTGGGAGCGCCTGCGCCAGCTTAAGGCGGCGCTGCCCAACACTCGTCTGCAAATGCTTCTGCGCGGGCAGAACCTGCTGGGCTATCGGCATTACGCTGATGACGTGGTCGAGGCCTTCTGCGCCAAGGCGGCCGACAACGGCATCGACGTGTTCCGCATCTTCGATGCGATGAACGATGTGCGGAATCTGGAAACCGCGACCCGTGCGGTAAAGAAGACCGGCAAACACGCTCAGGGCACCATCGCGTACACCACCAGCCCGGTGCACACCGTCGAGTTGTTCGTCGAACAGGGTCGGGCGATGCGCGACATGGGCGTCGATTCCATCGCCATCAAGGACATGGCCGGCCTGCTCACGCCGTTCGCCACCGGCGAGCTGGTGCGCGCGTTGAAGGCCGAGATCGACCTGCCGGTGTTCATCCACTCCCACGACACGGCCGGTGTCGCCAGCATGTGTCAGTTGAAAGCCATCGAAAGCGGCGCCGACCATATCGACACCGCCATTTCCTCCATGGCCTGGGGCACCAGTCATCCCGGCACCGAATCCATGGTCGCCGCGTTGCGTGGCACGCCCTATGACACCGGCCTCGATCTGGAACTGCTGCAGGAGATCGGCCTGTACTTCTACGCGGTGCGCAAGAAGTACCACCAGTTCGAAAGCGAGTTCACCGGCGTCGATACCCGTGTGCAGGTCAATCAGGTACCGGGCGGGATGATTTCCAACCTGGCCAACCAGTTGAAGGAGCAGGGCGCGCTCAACCGCATGGATGAAGTGCTGGCCGAGATTCCGCGCGTGCGCAAGGACCTCGGCTATCCGCCGCTGGTAACCCCGACCTCGCAAATCGTTGGCACCCAGGCGTTCTTCAACGTGCTCGCCGGTGAGCGCTACAAGACCATCACCAACGAGGTGAAGCTCTATCTTCAGGGCGGCTACGGCAAGGCGCCGGGCACCATCGACGCCAAGCTGCAGCGCCAGGCCATCGGCGGCGAGGAGCTCATCGAGGTGCGCCCAGCCGACCTGATCAAGCCTGAGCTGGACAAGCTGCGGCGAGAGGTCGGTGCGCTGGCCAAAACCGAAGAAGACGTGCTGACCTATGCCATGTTCCCCGACATTGGCCGCAAATTCCTCGAGGAGCGCGAAGCCGGCACGCTGGTGCCTGAGGTGCTGCTGCCGATTCCGGATGGCACCACGGCGACTGCCGCAGGCGGGCAGGGCGTGCCGACCGAGTTCGTCATCGATGTGCACGGCGAGACCTATCGTGTCGACATCACCGGCGTCGGCGTCAAGGGCGAAGGCAAGCGGCATTTCTTCCTTTCCATCGATGGTATGCCGGAGGAAGTGGTGTTCGAGCCGCTGAACAACTTCGTCGGTGGTGGCGGCGGCAGCCAGCGCAAACAGGCCAATGGTCCGGGCGACGTCAGCACCAGCATGCCGGGCAATGTCGTCGATGTGCTGGTCAGTGAAGGGGATGTGGTCAAGGCCGGGCAACCGGTGCTGATCAGCGAGGCGATGAAGATGGAAACCGAGATCCAGGCGCCAGTTGCCGGCACGGTCAAGGCCGTTCACGTGGCCAAGGGTGACCGAGTGACGCCCGGCGACCTGCTGATCGAGATCGTCTGAGTCAGTGCCGTGACAGGCGGGAAAACGGGCCTTTCCCGCCTGTCGCAGCCGGATACAAAACCAGGCCTGGAGGATGCTGAAAACGCTTTACTGCCCTGTGCCCGGGAATAATTCTATAGCTCCCGTCCGGCGCGACGGTGATGCAGCCGGTGGCCGCGCAGGAACCTCTGCAACCTCTTGAACACCGCACCCGTGACGAAAACAAGCCCGCGACTGCGGGCAATCAACCAGAAGAGATCTTGAACATGTGCCTCGAAGACGTGCCGAACGAAACCGCGCAGGAAGCGCTCGACAACCTCGTCGCAGGTGTCATGCGCTTTCGCGAGGATGTCTATCCGCAGCAACGCGAGCTGTTTGACAAACTGGCCAACGAACAGACGCCGCGGGCGATGTTCATCACCTGCGCAGATTCGCGCATCCTGCCGGAGCTGATCACCCAGAGTTCGCCGGGCGACCTGTTCGTGACCCGCAACGTGGGCAATATCGTGCCGCCCTATGGGCAGATGAACGGTGGTGTCTCGACGGCCATCGAGTTCGCCGTGATGGCGCTGGGAGTCAAGCACATCATTGTCTGCGGGCATTCCGATTGCGGCGCGATGAAAGCGGTGCTCAATCCGTCCAGTCTGGATCGCATGCCCACGGTCAGGAGCTGGCTGCGGCATGCCGAAGTGGCCCGTACCGTGGTGGAGGAGAACTGCGGGTGTGCCGACGACAGCACGCTGCGCATTCTCACCGAGGAAAACGTGCTGGCGCAGCTCGAACACCTGCGTACTCACCCGTCGGTGGCGGCGCGCCTGGCCAGTGGGCAGCTGTTCATTCACGGCTGGCTCTACAACATCGGCACCAGTGAGATCCGTGCTTATGATGCGGCCAAGGGCGAGTTCCGTCTGATCGGCGACGGCCCGCTGCCGATGGCTACGCCCAAGTCGCGTTACGTCTGAATCGGGAGATGCTGAGGTTTCGCAATGAAGCCTCAGTCGGCGAGGTTACTTGTGCAGTACAAACTGCCCGGTAAAGCGCACGGCGTCGCGGCCATCGGCAGTCAGGATGCGGCTGTGCAGGGTCAGACGCGAGCGGCCACGGCGGCGGTAGATGGTTTCGAAGCGTTCCCAGGCACTGTCCTCGGGAGCTGAGCAAATCGCCGTGGCATCGTCGACCACCGGCAGCGGGTAGTCGATCTGGCCCTCGTGAATCACGATATGGCCATCTTCGATGCCTGCCTCGCGCAGGCGCAGATGCAGCCAGCCCCAGCCAGCCAGCACGGAGGCGCAGTAAAGGCTGCCGCCGAACATGCTGCTCTTGTGATTGATGTTCGCTTGCAGCGGTACCTTCACACGCAATTCATGATTCTCCCACTGCTCGACTTGCAGCCCCAGCGCGCGCGTCAAGGGGATGTCGTGGTGCAGAAGGTCTTCCAGATAACGGCTGTCGCGACTCATGCCGGGAGGGTTCCTAAACGTTGCGGATACAGGCAGACGCAAAGCATGACTGCTGAGTCACGATATTGCCAGTGTCCGTGGCCTATTGGTGAACCTTCTCGAGACCGGCTTTCTGAGGCGGAATACAACGTGGCTGGTCGAGTGCCTTGACTCGCAAACATCCTCTCAGCGTGCAGCGGTTTTCTGCTGATAGGCGCAATAACCGGGCCTGGGGCCGATTTTCGGATGATTGCGGCAGGTGTCCGGGCGCTTCGCGTAGACCGTGCACAGCCGTGATTGCCGGTCGAGATAGAGGCAGTCACCGTTGGCCAGGCGGGTCAGGGTGAAGATGCCGTGCTTCTGGTTGAAATGCTCGACGATACCGGCCTTGCTCAGCCGCCTGGCGACGGTTCTGGGCGGTTCGTCGCGCTCGAAGGCATCGACCACTTCCAGACGGATCAGGTCATCAATGCGCACCTCCACCGGCAACGTGCAGCAGGTGGCGCGACAGTCGCGGCAAAGACCGTTGCTGTAGCGCGCCCAGGTTTCCAGGCGGTCGGGGTCGGCGGAAGCGATCAATCGGGTCTTCACAGGCGCAATTCGGTAATGAGGGCGCGCGATGATAACGGCGTCGAGTGGAATTTCCAGTGAATCCGACGAGTCGAAGCCCGACAGGAGGGGTGCTTCTATAAACGCAGCGATGGCAACGCAGCTGGTTTTTAGAAGTGTCCAGAAGGTCGCCCGGAGCCGGGTTGGACCTGCAAATCCCTCCACATCGCCATTCGCGTAGCGCTACGAGGCCCGTCCATGACACCAGAACAGTCCGCCCCCCTTGCCGATGAAGTGGAAGCCTTCCGCACCATCATTCTCGCCAAGCTGACCTACTCCATTGGCAAGGACCCCGAGCATGCTTCCGATCACGACTGGTTCGAGGCGGTAGCGCTGGCCACCCGTGACCGCATGATCGACCAATGGATGGACCGTACCCGCGAGGCCTATCGACAGGGCAAGAAGCGCGTTTACTACCTCTCCCTGGAGTTTCTTATCGGTCGGCTACTCATTGATAGCCTGAGCAACCTCGGCCTGCTGGAAACCGCGCGGCTGGCGCTGGCCGGGATTGATGTCGATTTCGAGCGTATTCGCCTGACCGAGCCGGATGCGGCACTGGGGAATGGGGGCCTGGGGCGGCTGGCCGCCTGCTTCATGGAAAGCATGGCGACGCTGGGCATTGCCGCTCATGGTTACGGGATTCGTTATGACCATGGCCTGTTTCGCCAGGCCATCGTCGACGGCTGGCAGCACGAGCAGACCGAGACCTGGCTGACTTTCGGCAATCCCTGGGAGTTCGAGCGGCCTGAGGTCAGCTACCTGATCGGCTTCGGTGGCAGCGTCATGGCCTTGCCCGCCGAAGCACCCGGCAAGGAGCCCAAGCATTTCTGGCACTGGGCCGAGGGTGTGCGCGCCATCGCTTACGACACGCCCATTGTTGGCTGGCGTGGTGCCAGTGTGAATACCCTGAGGTTATGGCGAGCCCGCGCCGAAGCGGATTTCCATCTGGAACGCTTCAATGCCGGCGACCATGTCGGTGCGGTATCAGAAGGCGCACGTGCCGAAAGTATTTCGCGGGTGCTTTATCCCGCCGACAGCACTGAAGCGGGTCTGGAGCTGCGGCTGCGCCAGGAATACTTCTTTGTTGCGGCATCGCTGCAGGATCTACTGCGTCGGCATCTGGATCAGCGAGGCACCCTGCTGAACCTGCCGGAATTCGCTGCCATCCAGCTCAATGACACCCATCCGGCCATCGCCGTGGCAGAGCTTATGCGGCTGCTGGTGGATGTGCACGATATTGCCTGGGACAAGGCCTGGGAGCTGACAGTCGCGACCCTGTCCTACACCAACCACACGCTATTGCCCGAGGCTCTGGAAACCTGGCCGGTAGGTCTGATGGAGCGGTTGCTGCCGCGTCATATGCAGATCATTTACCTGATCAACGCGCACCACCTGGACAGCTTGCGCGCGCGTGATATTCACGATGCCGAACTGCTGCGCTCGGTGTCGCTGATCGAGGAAAGCAACGGGCGCCGGGTGCGCATGGGCAACCTGGCGTTTCTCGGGTCGCACTGCGTAAACGGGGTTTCGGCACTGCATACCGGGCTGATGCGTGAGACGGTCTTTACCGATCTGCATTCGCTGTATCCGCAACGCATCAGCAACAAGACCAACGGCATTACCTTTCGCCGCTGGCTGTATCAGTCCAACCCCCAGCTGACGAGCCTGTTGGTCGAACACCTGGGTGATGGCCTGCTCGATGCCCCGCAAACCCTGTTGCTCAAGCTGGAGCCCTTCGTTGAACAGGCGGATTTCCGCGCACGCTTCGCTGCGCAGCGATTGGCCAACAAGCAGCTTTTGGCGCGTGTTGTTCAGGAAAGTACAGGTATTTGCATCGATCCAGGTGCGCTGTTCGATGTGCACGTGAAACGCATCCACGAATACAAGCGACAGTTGCTCAACCTGCTGCATACCGTGGCGCTGTATCAGGCGATTCGGTCCGATCCAGGCGGTGCCTGGGTACCACGGGTGAAGATTTTCGCCGGCAAGGCGGCGGCCAGTTATCACACCGCCAAGATGATCATCAAACTGACCAACGACATCGCCCGCACCATCAACGACGACCCGACAGTGCGCGGCCTGCTCAAGGTGGTATTCCTGCCCAACTACAACGTCAGCCTGGCCGAACGCATCATTCCGGCAGCCGACCTTTCCGAGCAGATATCCACCGCCGGCCTGGAGGCCTCAGGCACCAGCAACATGAAATTCGCGCTCAACGGCGCGCTGACCATCGGCACCCTGGATGGCGCCAATGTGGAAATGAGCGAGCAGATCGGTCTGGAGCACATGTTCATCTTCGGCATGACAGCGCAAGAGGTGGAGGCGCGCAAGCAGGCGGGCGAATACAGCGCCGAAGCGACCATTTTCAGCTCACCTCGTCTCAGCGAGGTACTGCTGGCCATTCGCGATGGAGCCTTTTCGGCGGATGATCCGGGCCGCTACACGGCCTTGATCGACGGCCTCAAATGGCACGACACCTTCATGGTCTGCGCTGATTTCGAGGCCTACTGGCAGGCGCAGCTGGACGTGGAAGCACGCTGGCGCGATCCCGATAGCTGGTGGCGCTCCGCCGTGCTGAATACCGCACGTACCGGCTGGTTCTCTTCGGACCGGACCATCCGCGAATACGCCGAGGAGATCTGGAAGGTCATGTAGGTCGGGTCACGCTCCACCGACCCCACGAGCGGCCATTACCGTTTCGCTGAACTCCTGCAGACCATGGTCGGTCTGAGGAGATTAGTAGCCCCGTGCCCTGCTAAACTGCGCGGGTTTTTTCTCTCCCGGAGTCATTCCATGTCACGCGTAACCCTGAGCCGCTACCTGATCGAGCAGACTCGCAGCAACAACACCCCGGCGGATCTGCGCTTCCTTATCGAGGTGGTGGCACGCGCGTGCAAGGAGATCAGCCATCAGGTTTCCAAGGGCGCGCTGGGCGGTGTGCTCGGCAGTGCCGACAGCGAGAACGTGCAGGGCGAGGTCCAGAAGAAGCTGGACGTGCTGTCCAACGAGATCCTGCTGGAAGCCAACGAGTGGGGCGGCCACCTGGCCGGCATGGCTTCCGAAGAGATGGACAACGCCTATCAGATTCCCGGCAAGTACCCCAAGGGCGCGTACCTGCTGGTATTCGATCCGCTGGACGGCTCCTCCAACATCGACGTGAACGTTTCGGTCGGCACCATCTTCTCGGTGCTGCGCTGCCCGGGCGAATGCTTCAGCCAGAATGATGCGCTCGGCGAAGAGGCCTTTCTGCAGCCGGGCACCAAGCAGGTCGCGGCCGGTTATGCCATCTATGGTCCGCAGACCATGCTGATGCTGACCCTCGGCAATGGCGTCATGGGTTTTACCCTGGATCGCGAGCTGGGTAGCTTCGTGCTCACCCACGACAACATCCGGGTGCCGCACAGCACCGCCGAGTTCGCCATCAACATGTCCAACCAGCGTCACTGGGACGAGCCGGTCAAGCGCTACGTCAGCGAACTGCTGGCCGGCGAGGAAGGTCCGCTGGGCAAGAACTACAACATGCGCTGGATCGCCTCGATGGTGGCCGATGTGCATCGCATCCTGACCCGTGGTGGTCTGTTCATGTACCCCTGGGACGACCGTGAACCGGAAAAACCCGGCAAGCTTCGCCTGATGTACGAGGCCAACCCCATGTCCTTCATCATCGAGCAGGCGGGTGGCGCCGCTACCGATGGCAAACAGCGCATTCTGGATATCAAACCGACCTCACTGCACCAGCGCGTGCCGGTGTTCCTCGGCTCGCCGGAAGAAGTCGAGCGCGTCACCGGTTATCACAAGGGCTAAATGATGCCCGCGCCCTGGCAGGACTTGCTGGACTGGTGGTTTGGCCAGGGCTGCACGGCGCAACAGATCGTCAGCGACAAGCAGCAGCTGTGGTTCGGCTACAAACCTGAACAGGACCGCGAGGCCCGTGAGCGTTTCGGCGATTTGTGCGATCAGGCGTGCGCTGGCGGCCTGCTGGAATGGTCCCGCGTGGAGCAGGGCTGGCTGGCGCTTGTCCTGCTGCTCGACCAGTTACCTCGCATGATTCATCGCGGCACGCCACGGGCATTTGCCGGCGACGAGCGTGCCCGGCAGCTGGTCAGCGACGGTATGCTGCAGGGCCGCGACAGGTTGCTCGCGCCCATTGAGCGGACCTTCATCTACCTGGTGCTGGAGCACGCCGAGAACCTTTCGGATCAGGAACTGGCAGTGGCCCGGTTCACTGCACTGTGCGATATGGCTATGCCAGATGAGCGACCTGCCTTCGCGGGTTTTCTCGACTTCGCCCGGCGTCATCGCGACGTGATTGCCCGTTTTGGCCGTTTCCCCCACCGCAATGCAATGCTTGGCCGCGTATCAAGTGAAGCCGAGCAAGGCTATCTCGACCGACCGGGTTCGGGATTCTAAAAAACCGCGCGCTGCGCTTGAAACCTCAAGGCGCTCAGGCGTGCTTGAGGATGCGCAGCAGCTCTTGCACCGTCAGCTCGATGTCACCGGAGTTGTCCAGCAGCTGCAAGTTGTCCGGGGATTCCATGAAGCGTGCATTGCGCGCCAGGCGCTGCTCGATCTGTTCGAGGGTTTCACGCTGGCGAGCCAGCAGGCGCTGGCGCAGTACCTCGGGGCTGACGCTGAGCAGAATTGCGAGGAGATCGGGATAGCGCTGGCGCGCGCGGGGCAGGTATCCGCGCGAGCCATTGACCAGTACATCGTTGCCGTCGGCCAGCCACTGATCGATCTGCACGGGAATTCCATAGGCCAGGCCATTGGCCCGCCAGCTCATGGCAAAGGCGCCACTGGCTTCGAGTCGTTTGAATTCGTCTTCGCTTACCGCCTCCGCATCCTCGCCCACGGCCTCTGCCGAGCGCGTGATGACTCGCCGTGCAATGCGCACGCCGCCCTCTGTCAGGCGTTCGCGTGCCGCATCCATTAGGCTGTCCTTGCCCGAACCCGAAGGGCCCATGAGATAGATCAACCTGCCGTTCATTCAAATCCTCTGCTAGGGTCTGTTCCCGCTTCGTACGCTACCGCACTGCTGCCAACAATCCGGTGAAACCCCGTGCTCGACCTTTCCGCCTATCTGGGCCTGTTCCTGGCCGCCTTCGCTGCCGCTACGCTGCTGCCGGCACAGTCCGAAGCGGTACTGGTCGGGCTGTTGCTCAGCGGAAACTTCCCGACCGCCACGCTGCTGGCGGTGGCCACGTTGGGCAATGTGCTGGGTTCGCTCGTCAACTGGCTGCTCGGGCGCTACGTCGAGCGCCTGCGCCACAAGCGCTGGTTTCCGGCCAGCCCGCAGCAGCTGGAAAAAGCCCAGCGAAGCTACCACCGCTACGGTCGCTGGTCACTGTTGCTGAGCTGGGTACCCATCATCGGCGACCCGCTGACCCTGGTCGCCGGCATGCTGCGCGAACCGCTGTGGAGCTTCCTGCTGCTGGTGACCCTGGCCAAGGGTGCACGCTATCTGGTGCTGGCGGCGGTGACGCTGGGGATGTTCTGAGTGTGCAGGCCTGAAGGGAGCAAGGTCAGGCGAAGGCGGCGTCTTCCTCTTCCGGGACCACGTCGGTGACGAATACGCGGGCATGTTCGCTCACCTCGTCCTCCATACGCAGGCCGAAATAGAGGGTGTCGTTGGCGTCCCAGAACGCCTCGAGCTGTGACAGTGGAGCGTCGTCGAGCAGCACCTGGCCGGTGTGTTCGAGAATGACGGAATAACGTTTTTCAGCAGGCATAGGAAAGTCGCTCTGGCATAGAAAGGGCCGTTTGCAGGTGTGATGGCATTTTGTCACTTTGCCGAGGCTGCTCTTTTGCCGTTCATCGCCGCACGGCAGATGGCCGCTGAGTGGTCATCTGCCGGTCACTGCGTCAGCTGCAACCGTGCTTAACGGTGAAGAATGACGCTGGTGCTGAGCAGTGCTGTCGCTTTTGCTCGTTATTGCGCCTCACGCTTTTTCAAGCCGTTTCAAGCTGAGGAATCTGCATGCCGATTTTGGCGGACGCAAAGTTCATGTCGCCACTGGCAATCGACTGTGCCTTGAACCCGGCACCGATCAGGTCCCTGATGTAGAGCTTGTTGTAGATAAACGCGAAAACAATGTTGCTGAAGCCGAGCGTAATGAAGGCTATGACTAGCTGGATCAGCGCGTATTTCCAGTCGCCACGAAACATTGCAGGGAAAAAACCAAAAAAGAAGGTTGTCCATGAAAACCCAACCGGTGCTTCTTTCATCGCGCCAGTATTGGGATTCTTGAAAATAATCGAGGTGTAAGCCATTGCGTTGCTCCTTGCGCCCTTTTTGATGGGTTCGACTGTCTGGGCGGACAGGCGACACGGTAAAAATAATTGTTCTGTCAGGGGTTACGGGCAGCTTGGATCGGTCGAAACCTCTTCGCTGGCTTCACGCAGCATGCTCGACACTTCGGCTGCATTGCGTGCGGTATACACGCGGCCTCCAGTATTTTCGGCGATGCAGTTGGAGAGTTCGCTGTCGCTGATGTTGACCACATTGACACGCAGGCGCGGCTGCTGGCGGGCGATGCTGCGTGACACGGCGCAGGCGTTGCGTTCGCAGCCGTCTTCACCGTCAACGAACATCACCACCAGCGCATCATGCAGGCGGCCATCGACCTGGCTGGCGGCGAGCTCCAGGCTGCTGGCCAGTGGCGTGCCGTCGTTGGCGCCGAGCTGTTGTACGCTGCGTTTCAGCTGATCTCTCTGACTCTGCCCGAACAGACCCCGGTCGATCTGGTTGTAGCAGCCGTCGAAGGTGATCAGGCGGGTGTTGATGTCGGGGTGCAGGGTGTCGAGCATGCCGCCGAACGCCTGCTTGGCCACCGTCAGCCGGGTGGGTTCGCTGAGCATGCGCGCCCGGCGCGGGTTGTTCTCCGGCAGGTGGACACCGGTGCTGTGGAACCACTGGTCGTCTGCGGGCGAGACGTCGATATTGAGGTTCATCGACCCGGAGGTATCCAGCACCACAGCAAAATCCGGAGGCCGCACATTTCCCGGTTGGCAGGCATGGCTGATCATTGGCGTGGGGTTGATCAGGTGCAGCAGGTAGCCCCGCCAGAACCAGAGCAGCCAGAGCAACACAAGCAATAGCAAAGGCAGCAGCAGCCACCACAGCGGAAGGCGCAGCCACCAGCGTTTGCGTGGTACTGGCGTCGGTTGCGGCGGTATTGAAGCTGGCGGTATCGCGGACGCAGGCGGGGGTGGCGGCAAGCCCCAGCGCACCACCAGTGGTTCATCGTTGAGGCTGTAGAGGTTGGCCAGGTCCGGCGCACCGATCAGGCTGCGCAGGCGGGTGGCGGTATCGTCCTGGCCGCGACTTTGCAGCTCGTTGGCCAGGTGGCCGATGGCGTGCTGGCGCTGCTGGTACTTCTCCAGCAGCCGGCGCTGCTGATCGGCGTTCAGTTCGGCATAGGGGTGCGGCTGTCCTGCAAGTTCGGACCACCATTGCAGTTTCCCGTCCTCACCGGTCCGGGGCACGGCGTACAGGCTGGCGACGCTGGGCGGGAAATGCCGACGTATCAGCTCGACCTTGGCATCGAGTGCCGATAGCGCCTGTTGGGGATAAGTTGCCGACTCGCGTGTCACCCGCTGCATGAAGCGAATTCCTGAAAAATGAAGGCCGTCGGCAAGGACGGCCTCTGGGGGAGTGGGCTGGTTACTCGTAGCCCAGGCTCAATTGCAGACGGCTGACCTTCTGCTGCAGCGCCTTGAGTTCCTGCTGACGCGCGGCGATCTCGGCAGCACTGCCACCGCTGGCGGGGCTGCGCTGGAGGTCCTGTTCCAGCGTGGCGATCTGCTGTTGCACCTGGTCCTTGTTGGCGTGCCGGCTCTTGAGCTGGCTCAGGAGGCTGTTCAACGACTGCTGCAGGCTGGCCTGCCGCTGGCGCTGGGCGTCCAGGCTCTGGCGAGTGGCCTGCTGTTGTGCGCTGATCTCCTCGTATACCCGGTGGAACAGTTCGTTTTCCGCCCGGGCATCCAGCAGCTCCTGCTCACGCTGGCGAATCTGCGCGCTGTAACCGCCGGAGTGGTCGCATTGCATCTTGGCGATCAGGCTCGCGTCATTGTTGGCGGAGTTGCAGTTGGCCGGTGCGGTGGCGCAACCGGCCAGCGTCAGCGCCGCGAGGGCGCCAAACAACAGTCGAAAGATCATGTGCGTCGCCTCAGCCCAGGGTGATCGCGGAGCGCTGGCTATAGAGGCCATCGACTTCCTGCTGCAGGGCCGCGACCTTGAGGTTCATCTTGCCGATCTCCTCTTCGATCTTGACCACATCGGTGCCGGCACCGCTTTCGCGCTCAAGCTTGGCGGTCTTCTCGTATTCGCTGACCTTGTTGCGCATATTGGCCAGTTCCTTGCGCATCAGCGCCAGGTTCTGGTCGACACCAGCCAACTCCTGCTCGGCCTGGACCTTGTCCAGCTGCTTGTTCTTGATCGACTTCTGGATGGCGGCGATGCTCTGCTCGTCGTCACGGATGACGCGCTGCATGGTTTCGGTACGGGCGACGACATTTTCCGTGTCTTTCTGGATGTCAGCGCTCATCACCCCCAGGCGCTCGGCGGTGTTGGCGTACTGGCTGCGACGCTGGTCGTAGTAGTAGTTGGCGCCCATGGCTACGCCGCAGGCAGCGAGGCCGGCGACCACGGCGCAGGCGGCCTTGTTGCTGGAGTTGGACAGGGCGCAGGCCAGCACCCCGACGCTGGCGGCACCGGCGCAGGCAGTGAAGCCTGATTTGCTGAAGAACGCGGCGTCATTGCCCTGGGTCAGGCGCGGGTCGGCGGCCGGGACCGAGCTGTCGGTGAGCAGGCTCCCGGTGCTGGCGCAGCCGCTCAGCAGAATGCTGCCTGCCATGACAAAGCCGAGTACGGCCCTGGAAAACATACCTTGGCTCAGTTTCATGTTGTCGCTCCTTGTGTGTTTGGCGTTGTGCTTTTTCTAGTTATCGGGATACGGCCTTGCAGCTGGTGAGCCAGGCACTGGTGTCGATCTTCTGGGTCTGCAGGAAGGCCTTCTGGTTGGCCCAGTGGGTGCGCAGATAGGGCTTGAGTTCCTGCAGCTGCTTGTTGCGACCGATGAGCTCTTCCATCACCGGCAGCTGTTTCTGCAGCAGCGGCTGGCCGTAGAGGCTGGCCGACTCGACCAGGCTACTGGCGTAGTAGCGGCTGAGCTTGTGCAGCCGGTCCTGCTGTTCGTCGAGCTTGCCCTTGCGCATGGGGCAACTGGGGTCCTGCTCGCCGGCAGCGCAGTTGAGGTCGTAGTTTTTCTGCAGGAAATCCAGATACTGGCCGTCATCGAGCATCTTGGTACAGAGGAAGGCGCCCAGGTTGAGGCTGGCGCGAATGGCCTGATCGCGAGCCTCTTCCTGTTGCTGGTTGCTGGCGCGTAGCTGGTTCTCCAGGGACTTGAGCTGATCCTTGAGGGCCTGATCTTCGACGCCGGAGGCCAGCGCTTCGAGCGCCTGCACGGTGCCCTTGTCCTTGGTGGCATCTTCCGTTCCGCTGCCGAGTTTCTTCCAGCTGCTTTCGATGCTGGCGACCCGCTCGCGCGAGGTCAGGGTCGGCGACACCAGCGCCAGGCGCAGGCCGGTGGTCTTGTTCTTCACCTGGCCCTGGGCGTTGTAGTAGGGCTCTTCCTTGCGCAGGGCCGTACGCATTTCCCCTTGCGCCGTCAGGTAGTTGCCGCCGCGCACCACGTAGCCGCCGGCCTGGCCGTGCTGGCGGTCGAGCTTGTTCAGGCGGAAGGGCTCGAAGATCATCTCGTCAGCATTGCCGAGTATGTCGTGCAGGCCCAGCGGGTTGGGCTTGAGCAGGCCCGACAACTGCAACTGGCCGTTGGCTGATTGCGAGCCGGCGAACCATTCATGGCCGTTCAACCCTTCAACCATCGGATAGCGACCGTCGCGAAACTCGGCGGTGCCGACTTCCAGCCCGCCGCGCGCGGCGAATTCCCATTCGATCTCGGTCGGCAGGCGCACGAAGCCCAGCGCGCCGTCTTCCCTGGGCAGCTTGCCCGCTGCGTGCTGGCGCAGCCACAGGTTGTACTTGTCCGAAACCTGCAGCGCATCCAGCCAGCTGACCGCCACCACCGGCAGGCGCAGCTTGTTGGACGGCGTCGGGCAGCTCTCGTCGGTCAGGGCGCGGTACTGCAGCTGGGTCATTTCATATTTGGCCAGCAGGTAATAGCGCGACTTCTTGGAACCACTGGAGGTGAAACTGCCGGCGATAAAGGCCGGGCGGGTCTGCTCGACGTAGCCCCATTCGGCGCTGTCCTGGCCGATGCTGATGGGATAGTCGTCCAGCGGACCGGCCATGGGGATATGCACCTTGCGGAACACCATGGAGCCGTCGCAGGGCATGGGCAGTACCACGTCGCCGGCCTCGGGCATGGGGTTGAAGTGTTTCTCGTCCCAGGTGGCGAAGGCCTGGGTGCAGGCCAGCCCGAGGGGCAACAGCAGGAAACGGCACCAGTTTCTAGAGTTCACGCAGACTCTCCGCAGGTTCAATACTGATGGCGCGCAAGGCGCCGATTAGGGCAACCAGCGCCGCTACTAGCAGCGCCAGCAACAGGGCGATCAGCCCGTGCCAGAAAGTGATGTCACAGACGAAGGCGCCTGTGGCCTGGCTGCTGCCCAGCAGGCGGTTGAACAACTGGCTGCCGACGCCGTAGCACGCCAGACCGCCAAGATAGCCGGCGCCGCTGAGAAACAACGCCTGCAGCACCAGATAGCCAGCCACCGCAGCTCGCTGAAAACCCAGCAGGCGCAGCAGCGCCAGGCTGCGGCGCTTGCGGTCGATGTTGGCGAGGAAGGCGCCGATCAGCGAGGCGATACAGCCCACCAGTGAAGCGCCGGCGATCACGCCGAAGATCACTCCCAGCACATGGTTGATGGCCTTGACCGCATCGATCTCGGCCAGGCGGCTGCTGGTTTCGATGTGTTGCGCATTCAGCCAGCGCTCCAGCGGCGCAACGCTGTCGATATCCCGTGCATACAAGCGCGCGCGGGCATAACCGGGCGTCAGGCCCTCGGCGGAGTTACCGCTGTGTGCGCCCAGCGCGGGCACCTGATAGCCGTCGCGAAAGCGTTCCAGCCCCAGCAGCAGCTCAGGCGCGACGAAGGCGGCGGGGCGACCGAAACGCGCCGGGTCGAGTACCGCCAGCACCTGCAGGGGTTGCTCGCCGCGTTCGTTGACACCGTTCAGCCGGCGCGTCACCTGCAGTTGCAGCGAGTCACCGGCCTGGACGTTCAGGCGCTCGGCGGCGCGTGCACTGAGAATCACCTGGTTACCGCGTAGCGCGCTCAGTGGTGTGTCGAGTAGCGGGTCGCCGGCCTGGGTGGGGATGATCTCTGCGTTTTCGACGAAGCGTCGGTTGGGGCCGAGCAGGTCGGCCTGGGTATTCAGTGAGCGGGTCTGACCGATGGCGAAACCGGTTTCCGGGCGCTGTTGCAGTTGCGTGAGCCAGGCTGTGTCGTAGTTGCCGCTGCTCAGCAGGCGGATTTCCAGGTTGCGCGGATCGCGCAACAGGTCATCCTGCAGCTGGTTGACCACACCGTGCTTGAGGCCGAACAGCAGCAGCAGCGGGGCGATCACCGCTACCAGCGAGGCGGCCACACACAGCGACACCTTGCGGTCGTGCCACAGGTCGTTGAGTGCCAGCCTGCCGAGCAGGGCGAAGCGATCAAGCCACAGGGACAAAGGCTGTCTCCCCTTCACGGCTGACGGCGCCCAGTCGCGCCAGACCAAACTCGTCGATCAGCGCCCAGTCGTGGGACACCACCAGCGCGGTCAGCCCCAGCTCGCGCACCAGGCTCAGCAGCAGCTCGAACAGCCGCCGTGCATTGACCGGATCGAGCGCTGCGGTGGGTTCGTCGGCCAGCAGCAGTTGCGGCTCATGGGCGATGGCCCGCACGCAAGCCACACGCTGACGCTCACCGATGGACAGGGCCTGGGGATACTTGTCGAGCAAGGGTTGCAGGCGCAGCACATCCACAGCCTTTTCCACATGGCCGCTGCGCGACGGCAGGCCGAGCAGGCGGCGCGGCAGGCTGATGTTGTCGCGCACCTTGAGAAAGGGCAGCAGACCGCCGCTTTGCAGGACAAAACCCAACTGGCGCGAGCGTACTGCCGCCAGCGCCGACTGGTCGTCGGCCTGCAGCAATTGGCAGACATCCACACGCTCGCGACCCAGCCGGTAGTGCGTCAGCGCCTGCGGGGCGAGCAACAGGCCGATGGCTTCGAGCAGGGTGCTCTTGCCACAGCCGCTCTCACCGGTGATGGCGCGAATCTCGCCATGCCCCAGCTGCAACGCCGGCAGGCAGACGCGATGCGCCTGCGCACCGCTGCCCCGTGCGACCCGTAGTCCCTGAATATCGAGCATGGCTCAGGGCATCATTTCCAGCGGCACCGGATACACGTTGTCGCGTGCATCACTGTCCTTGGCCAGCGCCACCCAGCGGTCCACATCGGCGTTGTAACGCTGGTAGTGGCGCAGCTTGGTGCTCAGGGTGCGGATGAATTTCTCCTGGGCCAGGCCGTCCCAGCTCTTCCAGGTTTCCTCGTCCAGATTGAGTACTTCGCTCTGGTAGGGCAGGTCTTCCAGGTATTCGCCGAGCATGCCCAGCTCCGCCAGGCGGGTGTTGTCGCCCTGCTTCAACTGGTTGGGATCGGCGCCCATGGTGGCGGCCACCGAACGCAGGCGCTCGAACATTTCGCTGGGCGAGATCAGGCCCTGGTTGGCGGCGTCGAGGATCTGCTTGAGCACGTCACTGAGGTCGCTGAGCTGGGATTTGGTCAGCAGCACGCGCACATCGGTGGTCGGCAGGTTCTGTTTGATCAGGTCGCGATCACTGATCCAGGCCTGGAACACGGGGGGGGCCTGGGTGCCGATCTTCTGCCCAAGATAGGCCAGCTGCATGGCGTGGCCGATCAGGGCGGCGTCGTCGAGCATTTTCTGCTCTTCGCTGCTGGCAGCTGCCGGTTCCGCCTTGGCATTGAGTGCGCTGCCAATGGCCTCGTCGCCCCTATAGGCGGCCTTGACCTGGCTGGTGATAGCGTTGGCCAAGGCATCGACCTTGCGCCCGTAGGCGTCCAGATCACCGGCATTGACCGGGTAATACAGCGAAGTGTTGGTGCCCGGATAGGTCGAGAGCGCCTGATACTGAGCCTCGGCCTTGCCGTGGTTCTTCAGGCCGGCGGCGGTCTTCAGGTGCAGGGTATAGATCGCCACGCCGGGGTTGCTGGCCTCGATCCGCACCTGTTCGGCGCTGAGACCGGTTCCGGACAGCTTGTTGTCGCCTTCGATGGCGCCGGCATCGCTGATCAGCACCACGTAGCGGGCGCCGAACTGGCTCCAGTCCACCTGATCAATGGCGTGCATGACGCCGGAGTAGGCGTCTTCGTCGAAGCTGCTGCTCGACACTTTGGCCTGCCTGAGGTCGGCCACCTTGCTCAGAAAGTCGGCGCCGTCCGTGACCTTGTTGGGGTCGGCGTACATCTTGCTGACGTACTCCAGCCCCGGTACGGCCTGGGTGCTGGAGCGGAAAGCGACCAGGCCGAACTTGACCTGCTGGCCGAGGTTTTCCACGGCGATCTGCGCGTAAACTTTCTTGATCGCCTCGCGGGTGCGCTCGATATAGGGGTCCATGGAAATGGTCGAATCGATGACGAACACCACGGCCGCGCTGAATTCCTTGAGCTGGCTGGTGATGGCCGGCTGACTTGCGCTGCCGGCTGCGTTCGCGGCGCCCGTCGCGTTGCTGCCGGTGGCGGATGGCGTCTCGGCCTTGCTCACCGAGGCGACGTTGAGCAGGCGCATGCGGAAACCTTCTTCGCTCATCACCTCCTCACCGCTGAGCACCGGCAGCAGGTAGAACTCCTTCTGCAGATCGACGAAGAATTCCGGCTCCTGCGCCAGCACGCCGGGGGCCGGCTGGCCCTGTTTGAGTTTGGCCCGCAGTGGCGCGACATGACTGACCGGGTCCGGCGCATCGAGGATGCCTTCCAGCGTCGGGCGCTCCTTGAAGAACAGCAGGCGGTCACGGTTGGCCGGGTTGGTGAAGGCCAGGGTCAGCTGCATCTTCCAGTCCACGGTGCAGGCTGCGGGCAGCCAGCCGATGGTTTTGCCATAGCTGTCCGGGCCGACGCGCAGCCACTCGGCGTTACCGGCCTGGGCGCGCTCGTAGACGTAGAAACGGCTGAATGCCGGCTGTGTCTGGCCGCTGCCACCGGCGCTGGCGCTCAGTTGGCAGTTGGGCGTGGTCAGTACGCGTTGGAACAGGGTCTGCTTGCCTTCCTGCAGCAGGGGTTTGTCCGCTGCCTGCAAGGTGGCGCTGGCGCAGAACGCCAGCAGTGCCGCACAGCTGATACGCAGGCTCACGGTTGCAGCTCCTCGAAGCGTTGGCGGGCCTGGGCGTCGTCCGGCGCCGAGGCGAGGATGGTTTCGTACCAGTAGGCTGCGGTGGCGGCATCCGCCTCGGCGAAGCAAGTGCTGGGCTGGTGGAACTCGGGGTCGTACTCACGCGCATAGGCGTGGGCGATCTGCACGTCACCGGCCTGGGCGCGGTTGGCATACAGGCGCTGGGCAATGCCGCAATGCCCGGCCTGCTTGGCGGTGGCGATGATTTCCAGCAGCGCGGCGCTGTCCGGCGCCTCGCGGATGCAGTTCTGCACGAAGCTCAGCTCGCTCTGGCTGGCCATGCTTTCCAGCGTGCAGGGGCCGGCGGCGACCGGCTCGCTGGCTGCAGCGGGTTCGGTTACCGCGGGCGGTGCCTCGGCCGGCGTTTCAACCGCTGGCTTCTTCAACCAGAGCCAGAGTCCCAGCGCGATTGCCAAGAGAACCAGCACGCCGAGGATCAGTGGCAGCAGGTTGCTTTTCTTCTGCGCCGAAGGTTTCGTGACTGCCGGTTCTGCAACCACCGGCTCGGGCTCAGGCGTGGCACTGAGCGGCTCTGCAGCCGGCTGCGGCTCAGGCAGCTCCAGCGACGGCATGTCCGGGATTTCCAGCGGCGCTTCGGGCACGCTCATGTTGCCGCCGTCATAGAGCGCGCGGGTTTCGCCACCGGCAATCGACGACAGCAGGCCCTGGGCCGGGCGCACCACGCCCTGATCCACGAGGCCGCCATCGAGTTCACGCAGTTCGATGCGGAAGTTCGAGCTGCCGCTGCCTTCCAGCAGGGGATCGACCACATCGGGGCCGATCAGGGTTTCCAGCACATCCTCGTCGGCGCCCTGATTGAAGCACGGCACCTGGAACCAGAACGGATTGTTGCTCCAGGTCCGGTCGCCTTGCAGGTAGAACTGGTCCTGATTGCGCTGAATGGAAAACTCCAGCTTCTCGCTGGCGCCGCGCCATTTCTTCACCGCCAGTCGGGCCTGGCCGGGGATGTTTGGCTCAAGGGTCAGCAGGTCAACACGTATGGGCATGTCTTATCTCGCTTGGAACGACTGCAGCACACGGCCCAGCCATTCATTCTGTTCAATCGTGATTTCGCGTCCGGCGCTGTGCCCGGCGTTGTCCTGAGTAATGCAGGCCAGCCCGGACAGCCAGTCGCCAAGGAACAGCCTGGACTGGTCGATCGGCTGCACAGGCAGTTCGGGCAACTGGCCCGGCTGCGGGTGGCGATAGAAGGCGAACAGGTGATCCTTGCTGCCGATCAGGCTCTTGGGTCGGGCGTCCACGGGCTTGTGCAGGTTGCCGAACCAGGACACGTAGTCGCGCAATACCAGCTGCACGGTCAGCACCTGACGCTGCACCAGCTGATCACGGCGCGTGCCGCTCTGGGTGCGCAGCAACAGCGCACGGCTGATCTGCTCGGGCACGTCGAGGCGATAGGCCGCAGTGATGAGCTCATCGACCACGGCCTCGACCACCTTGCGATCCAGGCCCAGCAGGGTCAGCAGATTCTGGCGGTTGGCAATTTCACGCAGATGGCTGATCCAGGCCTTGAACACGGCCCGGGCGAAGCGATGCTCGCTGCTTTGTTGCTGTGGCGCTGCCACCTTGGCTGCCGGTGTTTCAGCGCTGCCGAACACCTCGCCGAAGTCGAAGCCGCCATCGTTGCCGTACAGGCTCTGTGGTGCGGCCTGGGCAGCTTCTTCGGTGCTTTCGGTGGCGTTCTCTTCAACCTCGTAGGCGCCGCTCAGATAGAGGTCGCGCACGCTGTCGCCGGGTAATTGCAAGTGGTCGATCAGCTCGCCCAGCACCGGCAGCCGGCGGCCCAGGTCCTGCAGGATCATCTGTGCCTGGGCACGCTTGAGCGCCAGCGCGCCTTCGCCGTCCTTGTGATACCAGCCGTCGAGGCTGTGCAACAGATCGTCCTTGCAGCGCTCCAGCTGTTCCTCGATGCGGTTGAGCTTGAAGTCGAGGTGGGCGACCCGGCCGAGATACTGGCTGATGCGCTGGATACCGCCGTCGTTCAGCGCCATCATCGCCGCCCAGGCCTCGTCCGGCTGGGCAATGTGCTCGCACACCGCCGGCGCATCGACGAAGGTCCGCCCCAGCAGCTGCAATTGCGCCTGATAGCGCGAAACCATGCCCAGTTCGTCGTAGGTGTGTTCGGCCATCTCGACGAAAGTGGCCATCGGCAGACGCGGCTTGCGCACCAGGTAGGTGTTGCTGAACGGCTGGCCGGCCCAGTTCTGGATCCATTCGTATTGGCCGAAGCGCTCCAGCATGGTCTTCTTCAGCAGGCCTTCCCAGCCTTCGCGGACCATGTTTTCGTCCTGCTCAAGCATGGTGCCGATCTGCATGTCGAACATGGTCAGCGCCCAGATCAGGCCGGGTGTGCGCTTGCCGCGCTCCTGGACGGTGGCGCCCTGGGTCTTTTCGATCCAGCGGGTCAGTACCGGGCCGACGTCCTTAACGTCGATCTGCTTGGACGAGCTGGTGCAGACCACCAGGCTGTTCATCTCCTGGCTGTCGGTGTAGCGCTCGAACAGGTAGGCGACCTTGCCGCGCAGCAGCAGCTGGGACACGGGGTTGCCGCCCTGGGCACTGGCCTGGCTGCCGGCTTCGCTGACCGAGCGGATGCCCAGGCGTCCGCGATAACCGGGGAAGTCCAGCAGATCAACCTGTTCCACCTGCGGGTCACACGTCGGATTGACCAGCGGGAAGATCATTTCGGCGGTCAGCGCGGCCAGTTGCACCACCGGAACGCCCACGACCGGCAGCAGGTTATCGCCTGGCGCCGGGCAGACCTCGACCGGCAGATCGCGACTGCTGCCCAGACGTTCAAGCATGTCCACGTTCATGATGCTGTCGCGCTGGGAGTAACCGTCGCCGTCACGGCTGACCAGTACACTCAGCGGTGCGAACACCCGCGGTGCATGGCCCAGGCGTTGCAGCGTGGAGGCCAGCTGGATATAGAGGTTGGTCAGCTCCGGCTGCTCGCCCCAGAGAATCGAGAACAGCTCGGCGCGCTGGGTACAGCTCAGGCGCGGCGCCAGCTCCATTGCCCGCGGCCAGTAGAGGTGCTCCAGCTTGCGGATCGACTTCTCGAAGTTGTCGCGCAGGTAATCCCACAGCGACACCACGTCATCGGCGCTGACGCCGGCCTGCGGGGCATTCGTGGCACCGTTTTCAAAGGGCTTGAGGATGCGGGCGATGCGCGGCTCGTCGAGTTCGTAGTCGACCAGTTCCTGGTTGAAGTCGTTGAACCAGGCGTTGGCCAGAATCTTGGCCAACTCGATCTCGCTGAACAGCTTGAGCTCTACCGGATGGCTGGCCGGTCCTGATTTCGCGGTACGGCTGAAGCGAGTGACCAGACCGGTGGCCTCCTTGCCGCCACCCGGTGGGTTCACGTGCTTGATGAAGTCCAGACGGGTGTCGCCGTAGAGGGTTTCCAGCTTGCCCTGCTGGTTCGCCGCGAGCGCCGAGATCAGGTAGGACTTGCCGGCCTGGGACAGGCCGAAGAAGCCGATGGTCATGGGTGTGCCGGCTACCCGGCCAAGGCTGCGCGCCAGGTTGCGTGCACGGTGCAGCTTGAGGTTGAAGCTGTCGGCCTCGCTGTCCAGGCGGGGTGCGTTGCCACGCACTTCGCGAATCCACTCCAGGGCCTGGCCGGCGCCTTCGTGAATGGCCGCCCAGGAGGTGCTCAGTTGGATCTGTTTGGGAGTCAGGTTGCTCATTTGCGCTTCACACTTCCGCTGTCCAGCCAATACTTGGTGTCGCTCAGTCCCGCGTCGAGCATGGTATTCAGCTCGAGCTCCAGATCACTGCGCACGTTGAACGCGACCCTGTTGCTGCTGGACTCGACGCTGGCGATGGCCAGCCGGTCGCTGATCAGGCCCTGCTTGCGGGTGCGTTGGTCGCGGGTGTCGATCTTGAAGCGAATCTTCAGCAGCGGCGCTTCACCGTCTTCTCCGGCGCGGGAGAACTTTTCACGTCCGGCCTTGGTGAAGCGCAGGCTGTATAGCGGCGACGCCGCCCAGCGCTCGGCGGTCAGCTGGCGGAAGCCCAGCCGCAGGTCGCCGCGCATGACCAGTTGCGGGGTGTCGGCGTCATCGCCATCACCGATCAGCGGCAGGCTGATCATGCCGTCCTGCGAGGCGATGTCTCGGTAGAGCACGTCGGCGTCCTTGATGAAGTTGTTCAGGTCGATCACGCCGATGTGCTTGATGGTCGAGTAGGGCTTGAGTGCCGCCGAACGGAAATAGAAGTTCGGCACGCTGTGGTTGGCGCACAGCAGGCAGAGCATGGCGCCGACCGAGGCGGTGCTTTTCGGGTCGTCAATCAGGCCGCTCTTGTGGAAGGGATACCAGCCGCCGGTGCGGTAGTTCTGCAACGGCAGGATGCGCCCCGGCGGCAGCGGCAGCATCTTGCGGATGAAGGCCTGCACGCCCGGTAGCCGTGAGGGGCGTCCGGTCAGCAGCAGCATGTCGCAGGGGTATTGGAAGATCACTTCGCACAGGGCGCTGAGCGTCTTGGTCAGGTTGATCCTGTCGTTGAGGAAGGCGGCGTGCAATTGCTGCAGGTCGAAGCTGATCGGTACCTGCAGCAGATCGAACGTCGTCTGGCCACCCACTTCGCGGCGTACCGCGCTGCAGACGTATTCCCACACACTGTCGTTTACCGATTGCTCGCCGAGCAGTTCGGCGTAGCTCTGGCTGATGACTTCCTGCGGGTGCTCCGGGTCGTACTGTTCGTAGGCCTTGAGCAGCGCCAGCCCCAGCGGGGTGAAGACCTGCAGGTTGAGTTGCTGGCGCAGAATGCCGTCCTGCACGCTGACCGATTCGTCGCCGCACAGGCGCGACATGAGCGCGTTCGGGCTGGACACTCCGGCGACCCGCAAAGCCTTCTCGAAGCTGGGCAGGATGAAGTCCTGGATCACGTCCAGCAGGATGTCGTCGCCAGCGACCTTGAAGCCGTCACGGAAGCGTTGTTCCGGCACGATATGCACGTTGCTGCCGCTGCCGCCATTACCGGCGCGGTCCAGGCGGTAGTCGGTGATCACCAGGTCGGTGGTGCCGCCGCCGATGTCGATGGTTGCCAGGGTGATGCGCTCACGGTCGGCCTTGTCGGGCCGCGCCAGGGTGGCGAAGAACTCTTCCGGGTGACCGGCAAAGTTCTCGTTGACCTCGGTATAGAGATAGACCAGCTGCCCGCAGGAGGCTTCGTCCCATTCCACGCGAATGCTCGGGATCGGCGTGCGCGCGCTGCTGACGTCCTCCTCGTGCGGGTCTTCCTCGCCGGCATGCCAGCCGAGGCTTTTCCAGACCAGGCCGATGGCCTGCAGCATGCGTTCGTTGAGGATGCTGCGCTCGGCCTGAGGCATGCCCGGCGGCACGGTGAGGATGATGCTGTTGAGCTGGCGCGGTGTGCGCGTGTGGCCCTGGCGCGAGCGCTGGGCCGGGCTGTTGATCTGCGACAGGGCTTGCGCCAGCACTTCGGCCAGCATGAAGGTCATCAGCGAGCTGCGCGAGTAGCGCGGCATGAACACCGGCAGACGGTCGTCCTCGTCGAGGCTGTACAGTGCCTCGCCGGTTTCGTTGATCAGGTGCGAAAAGGGTGCGGCGGTGGCGTAGGGCTCGCTGTCACCTTTTGTATAGGAGCAGTTGAAGCGCCAGCCGTGGCCGTAGGCGTTCTCGTCCCACAGGTAGCGCTTGGGGCTGGACAGGCCGGTCGAGCCTTCGGTGCCGCGTCGGCGGCTGGCCAGGCGTCCGGCCTCGCTGCCGACGCGGGCGATGGTGGGCCACTGGAAGGCATCGTGGCGACCGCTCTTGACCGAGAACTGATCCTTGCCGAAGTTGGCCTGGGCGAATTCAACGCGGCTCTCGAACGGTTGGTTGTAGGTGTGCTCGGGGGTGATCAGATCGCGCAGCTCCAGCACATAGTTGTGCTTGAGTCCGGAGCCGGCCTGGCCGTGGTTCTCGATCAGGATGCCGCAGGTGCGCGAGTTGCCGACGTCCAGCACCAAGTCCACGGGGATCGGCTTGACCTGTCCGTTGACCTCGTTGGCGACGACCTTGAGTTCGGGAATGTCCACCTTGGCGCGGGCATTGGTCTGCTGCGCGGGCACGGGTTGCGCCATCAGGCTGAGCAGGTTGAGGTAGTGCGCCAGGTGATGGTTTTCGCGCACCTCGATATCGACTTCATCGCGCGGACGATGCGCATTGCCTTCGCGGAACACTTCCAGCAGCCATTCTCTGACCCAGCCCTGATCGAGGAACCAGCGGGTATCGCGGATATTGCAGGCCAGGCGGAAGGCGACGCCGGAGCTAACGTCTTCCTGGTTGGGTGCAAGGTATGCGGTGCCGTCCTGGCGGGGCATGACGCGGCTGTCGAAGGCCAGCGTCAGGCGATGGCTGTTGCCGTCGATGTCCGGAGCGGGAAGCTTGACCAGGCGCATGCGCGCCCAATTGCTCGGGCCTTCGTCGTAGCGATGGGGCGGCATGAAGCGGAAGAAGGGGATCGGCAGCCAGAGGCCATCGAGCAGGTCCAGGCTGCTTTTCATGTCGAGGCTGAACACGGGCTTGGTCTTCTCGATCTTCTCCGGCTCTGGCTCGTAGAAGTAGAAGTCCTTTTCCTCGTTGTACAGCAGGCGCGTTAGCAGGCCGCTGGTCAGCGGCGCGAATTCGCCGGGCGGCTCCTTGCGCAGGTCCAGCGACAGCGCGAAATCCATGAACTGGATGCCGGTGTCGCTGATCAGGGTGACGGTGTCTTCGAATTGGGTGACTTCAGGCAACATTGGGATTCATCCAGTCTTATTCGCCAGCGCGACGCATGGACATCGGGAAGCGTTCGTTTCCGTAGCTGCCGGTGCAGTCCGCGATGCTCTGTGCGCCCTTGGCGCAGGTGACCTGTGGCATGTCGTAGTTACTGCCATCGGCGCAGGCGGCTTGGCCGTGGCTGTCGATGGCCAGGCTGCCGTTGTTCATGGCGGCAGTGACCGGGCCGGAACAGTCCACGCCATCCGGGCGGCGCACCGTGACCTCGCCCTTGCCGTCATCGAACCGGTATTGCAGGCGCAGCGGCTTGCCCGTGCGGCGATCCTGGATGCCGGCGCCGGCACGCCAATCGCCATTGAGGAAGTCTGCCGGGCCGTTGCCGGCCTGCTCGGGAATGCTCAGTGGTTCTTGCGGGTCCTGGGGCAGCTGCGGTGGTTGTGGCTGCTCCGATGGCTGCGACGGCTCGGCCTGTGGTTCATCAGCGGGCTGCGCGGGTTCTGCTTCGGGTTCAGCTTCCAGCGCAGGCGGGGCGGGTGGCTCGTCAGCAGGCGCCTCGCTCGACTCCGGCTCGTTACCCGGCCCAGCGGATTCAGGTGCTGATGAGCCCCCGTTGCCCTCTGGCAATCCGGGGGCGCTGGCGGACCCGCCAACGCCGGCGCCGCCATTCAGGCCCAGCCCGCCACCCGGCAATGAGCCGCTCGGCAGTTCCGGCGTGGAAATGGCCGGCAGATTCAGCTGGGGCAGGTTCGGTAAGCTGGTGGTGGGCATACAACCGCGCAGCAGGCTGAGCAACAGCAGCGTCAGCAATAGAAGGAGCAGCGGCCACAGCCACCACCAGCGCCGCCACCAGGGGCGGGTGACGACCGGTACTGGCTCGACGGCGACCGCCGCCAACGGAGCGGCCACAGTCGCAGCCGCAGCGGGCGTCGGTATCAGCGGTGCGCTGGGCTCCGGTTCGCTGCGTGGATACAGGCAATGCAGCGGCTCCAGACTGCGGTCAGCGTCGGCATGCTGAAAGCCCCAGAAGGTCAGCACCGGCTTGCCATTCACCAGATAGACGAAGCTTTCATCGGGGAAGTAGATGACCCGCTTGAGCAGCTTGCCGAACACCGCCTTGTCGCCCTGCTGGTCAGCCGGATCGCTGCCGAGGAAGCGGGTGCTGAGATCATCCAGCGCGGTCTTCAGCTTTTCCAGCTGTTGCCGGGCTGGCGCGCGCTCTTCTTCGGTGGCCGAGGTCCAGGGAATCACATCGCCGGGAATGTCGCTGTACCAGTCGATCTGATTGCCCAGCTCATCGCTCTGCGGTATCGCCAGATGCTCGACGAGATTCGCATCCTTGCGTCGAATGGCTTCGTGCAATTGCAAAGCGGCCCGATACACCGGCTGCCCGGTCTCTCCCAACGCGGTAAAAGTCTCGCTTTTACCACTGCGTAGCAATGCACCGCGCATCCCTGCTCCAAACGTAATCGATACGGTGATTAAACGGAGGCTTGCGCTCCGTCACAATTTGCAACGGACAGTATGGCAAATGGCCTTTCAGGTCAATTTGCCATTAGTGCTTTTGAAAGCAGTGATACGCCTCTATAACGGTGCCTGCAGGGCCACATGTACAGCCCTCTGGTCAGCACCTGCCTGCCGGCGTTATGGTCGTGAAATCTTCTTCCAGGGATGACCCATGGCCAACAAGTCCAGCGCCCCGCAAAAACAGAAATTCCTTGCCGTCCTGATCGATGCCGACAATGCTCCGGCGGCCATTGTCGAGCCGCTGTTCGAGGAGATCGCCAAGTACGGTGTCGCCAGCGTCCGGCGCATCTATGGCGACTGGACCAAGCCCAACCTGGGTAGCTGGAAGAAGGTGCTGCTGGATCACTCAATCCAGCCGATCCAGCAATTCGCCTACACCTCGGGCAAGAACTCCACCGACAGCGCGCTGATCATCGACGCCATGGACCTGCTCTACACCCGGCGTTTCGACGGCTTCTGCCTGGTTTCCAGCGACAGCGACTTCACCCGCCTGGCCGCGCGCATCCGCGAGGAAGGCCTGACCGTCTATGGCTTTGGCGAGCAGAAGACGCCTTCGCCATTCGTATCGGCGTGCGACAAGTTCATCTATACCGAGATCCTCCGTGCCGCCGCCCTTAAACAGTCGCCGGAAGCGCCGTCTCCGGAGAAGCTTGCCGCCGCCGCTGCCCAGGTTGAAGAAACCGTCAGTCGCGTGCCCAAGACCCTCGACAAAGGCGCAGCGATCAAGTGCCAGCAAGTGCCGGTGGATTTCATCGCCCGGGTACTCGACGACCTCTCCGAAGAAGAGGACTGGATCCAGCTCGGCACCCTCGGGCAGAACATCAGTAAACTGCGCCCGGCCTTCGACCCCAGGCTCTACGGCTGCAGAAAACTCAGCGACCTGATCGCCGCCGAGCCCAAGCGGTTCGACCTGGAGTCACGCGGCAGCAGCGCCACCGGCGGCCTGGACCTCTACGTCCGGCTGCGCAAACCGGACAAGCAGAGCAAGGCTGGCAAGCGTTGAAGCGTTTCAGATAACCAGGTGGCGCTGGGGCCCGAGCCGGTCGCTGGCGAGTAATCAATCATGGAGAGATACCCCGCATGAGCTTATGGGATGACCTGAAGCAAAAGGCCGTACAGGCGAACCCGGAAATGGTTGAGAAAGCCTCCCAGGCCCTGAATCGCGCAAAGGAACTGGCTGCCGAAGCCAGCTTGAAAGCGGCGCCGGTCATCAAGGAGGCGACGGAGAAAACCTCGGCCTTCGCCAGGGAAAAGAGTCCCATCGTAAAGGCCCAGGCCATCAAGGCCTTCGAGGATGCCAAGGCGCACCGCGCGCAATTGCAGGAGAAGGCCAAGCGTGACAAGGCCGCGCGCGAAGAACTGATTCGTACGATGTACGACATCACCCTGTCGCCGAATGACGAGAACTTCCTTGATGAAGGGTTCCGCCACTTCGACCACGAACTGCGCTTTTTCGCCTTGACCGGCCAGGTTCTGGATACGCAAAAGCGCGCCAACACCCACCTCTCGGCTTCTCATTCCCACAGCGCCAGCAATGGCGGGTATGTCTATGGTGGTTATGGCTCCATGGGCGGCAGCGCACACTCCTCGATGCACATCAGCAGCTACACCACCACCGAGCACGAGTTCTGGATCAGGCTGGGCGATGGCAGCGAGGCTTGCTTCGGGTTTGCCGACAGCAGCATCCAGATGCGCACGGGGCAGTGGTTGACGCTGGTATTCGTTCATCCGTCGCAGACCACCAACGGTCTGCTGTGCGCCATCTACAACCACGCGTCGAAGGCCTATCAGGTGGTCATGTCACCGGCTGCGATCAACAGCCGCTTTGGTCTTCACACCGAGCAGCCCGGATTCTTCAACAAGAAAGAAGTCATGGCGACCCAGCTGCGCCTCATGAATGAACTCGATCGAAGACTGGCGCTGATTGGTCAGCACGTTGCGATCCATGGTCAGGTGCCGGAGCAGTAGAAAATTTTGTTGTAGGCAACAACAAAATCCGTGCTGCCAGCCTGCTGGGCCTTAAAAGCCAGCAGACGCTGAGCAACTGCAGGGACAGATACGGCATTGAATAAAATTGGCATGGTCCTCGCTCTCGCTACAGGACCGACATGGACAGAAGCACCTTTATGAAATCAGTCAACTTCGAGTTTCTTCGCCCCGGCAACGAATTGCTGGCGAATCTCGCCGGCTTGGCCGAGGCGGTGCTGCACATCGATCCGGGTAGCGCGTTGACACGCCTGCGCAGCTTCGCCGAAGAGCTGACCAAAGCCGTCTACAAGGAAGAGCTGCTGCCACGCCTGCCACAGTCGAGCTTCTATGAGCTGGTGAAAAATCCGGTGTTTGTCGATTGCGTCAGCAAGCCCCTGGTTCACCAGATCAACTTCCTGCGTATTCAAGGCAACGACACCGCCCATGGTGCCGAAGGCGAGCTGCGTAATGCGCAACTGGCGCTGAAGACCGCCTATCAATTGGCCATGTACATGGCCATCAAGTACTACGGCACAGCGCAGGCTGCTATCCCCGAGTTTGCCGAGGTGCAGGACCCGACTGCTGCGTTGGCCGGCTTGCAGAAGACCGTCTCCAGCTACGAAAAGGAACTCGACCAGCAGCAGGAAGAGCTGCAGCGCGTCATGGACAGGCTGGAGCAGGAGCGCACCCGCCACCTCGACAAGCTCGAACCGCCGGCCAAGCCCGACCAGCAAAAGCGCCAGCAGCAGAGCCAGAAAGTTGCCAACAGCCTGCAATGGAATGAAGCCAAGACCCGTGCACTGCTGATCGACGCCATGCTGTTGCAGGCCGGCTGGGATGTCAGCAATCCGGCGCAGGTCGGCCAGGAAGTAGAAGTCGACTTCCCCGGCAACGTCTCCGGCAAGGGCCGTGCGGACTACGTGCTATGGGGTGACAACGGCCAGCCCCTGGCCGTGATCGAAGCCAAGAAATCCGGCAATGTCAGCTTGCAGGCCGGGCGCGAACAGGCCCGCATGTACGCCGATGGCTTCGAGCGCATGGGCATGCAGCGCCCGGTGATCTTCTACAGCAACGGCTACGAAACCTTTATCTGGGACGACAGGCAGTACAACACCTACCGCCCGGTTTATGGCCTCTACAGCAAGGACAGTCTTGAGTACCTGAACTACCAGCGCCAATACCGCATCCCCGAACTGGAAAGGCACAACCCCGAGCTGAGCATTGCCGACCGCCCCTACCAGATCGAAGCCATCAAGACCGTTGCCGCGCACTTCCAGCAGCAGCGGCGCAAGGCTCTGATCATCCAGGCCACGGGCACCGGCAAGACCCGCGTCGCCATCGCCCTGGCCGAGCTGTTGCTGCGTACCAGCTGGGCCAAGCGTGTACTGTTTCTCTGCGATCGCAAGGAACTGCGCGTGCAGGCCGATGAGGCCTTCAGGCATAACCTGTCCAGCGAGCCACGCTGCGTGATTGGTGAAACCAACAAGGTGGATCAGACAGCGCGCATCTATATCGCTACCTACCCAGGCATGATGAATCGCTTCGCCCAGCTGGATATCGGCTTCTTCGACCTGATCATCGCTGACGAAAGCCACCGCAGCATCTACAACAAGTACCGTGACCTGTTCGACTACTTCGACGCGCTGCAGGTCGGCCTCACCGCCACCCCGGTGAAGTTCATCAGCCGCAACACCTTCGATATTTTCGACTGCGAAACCACCGACCCCACCTTCGAATTCGGTCTGGATGCCGCCATCAACAACGAGCCGCCGTATCTGGTGCCGTTTCGCGTGCGTGACCTCACCACCGACTTCCTGCGCGACGGCATCCACTACAACGACCTGAGCGACGAGCAGCAACGCCAGCTAGAAGAAGACCTCGGCGAGGAAGAAGCCAGGCGCACCACCATCGCCGGCAAGGACATCGGGCGCAAGATCTTCAGCGAGGACACCGACCGCATCATCCTGGAAAACCTGATCGACAACGGCATCAAGGATGAGACCGGCTCACTGGTCGGCAAGACCATCGTCTTCGCCCAGCGCCAGGATCACGCCGAACACCTGGAAAAGCTCTTCTGCAAGCTCTACCCGCAGTACGGCACCAAGGTCTGCAAGGTCATCCACAACGCCATTCCGCACGTGGACACCCTGATCAAGGAGTTCAAGAAGCCGGATAACGACTTCCGCATCGCCATCTCGGTCGACATGCTCGACACCGGCATCGACGTACCCGAAGTGGTCAACCTGGTGTTCGCCAAGCCGGTCAAATCCTGGGTTAAGTTCTGGCAGATGATCGGTCGTGGCACCCGCCTGCGCCCCAACCTGTTCGGCCCCGGCAAGGACAAGACCGAGTTCCTCATCTTCGACCACTACGGCAACTTCGATTTCTTCGAGCAGGAGTATCAGGAGCCGGAAGATACCGGCGGCAAGTCGCTGTTGCAGACCACCTTCGAAGCACGCCTGGAGCTGGCGCAGGCGGCACTCAAGCAGAACCATGTGGCTGCTTTTGACGCTGCGATTGAGCTGCTGCGGGCGGATATCAATGACCTGCCGGACACCAGCGTAGCGGTCAGGCGTGAGCTGCGGCTGGTTCACCAGCTACAGCAGGGCAATCAGCTACAAGGGCTTGATGCTAAAACCCAGCACCTGCTCAGCGATACCATCGCGCCTCTGATGTCCGCCCGAGTGCTGCGCGACAAACACGCCACCGCGCTGGACAAGTTGATCGCGGGCATCCAGCGCTGTCTGGTCGATCAGGCCAGTTGCTTCGACGATGGCAAGATCGTCCTCTTGGCTGAACTGGACAAACTCGCCGTGAACATCCAGGCCGTGCGCCAGAAGGATGTGTTGATTGCCGAAGTACGCAGCGCCGAATTCTGGCAGCAGCCGAGCATCGACAAACTGGAAAGCGCCCGCAAGGAACTGCGCGGCATCATGAAGTATCGCCAAACCGCAGGCGGTGGGATTTATGCCATGCCCAGCACCAAGGCTGGAGATGGTGGCGTGCAGGTAGGCGAGCGCGAAGTGAAGATCGTTGGCGCCAACGAGGCAATGATCTACCGCCGCCGCCTCAAGGACATTCTCGACAGCATGCTCGCCGCCAACCCGACCCTGCAGAAAATCCACAAGGGCGAGCTCATTGCCGAGGCCGAGTTGCAAACCCTCACCTCGACCATCCTCACCAGCCACCCCGGTGTCAGCCTGGAGGTGCTCAACGAGTTCTATGGTCGCACTGCGGATCAGTTGCATCTCACCGTGCGCGAGCTTATCGGCCTCGATGCACAAGCCATCGAGGCGCACTTCAAGAGCTTCCTGCATGCTCACCCCAGCCTGACCGCCCAGCAGGTGCGCTTTATGAACCTGCTGAAAAACCACATCGCCCAGCACGGCAGCATCAAAGTGGAAAAGCTCTACGAACCGCCGTTCGACAGCGTCTCTCACGAAGGCATCGACGGCGTATTCAGCCCCGATGATGTAGGCGATCTGATCGCGGTGCTTAAACCTTTCCTGAAGCAGGAGGCGCAACGTGGCTAGCCAGAGTCTCACGGACGACAGCCTCTACAGCGCCATCGCGGAGGTCATTCAGCAGGCTCGCCAACAGGTAAGGCAGGCGATCAACCAGCAGATGGTGCAGGCCTACTGGCAGGTGGGCCGATTGATCGTTGAGCAGGAGCAGCAGGGGCAGGAGCGGGCCGAGTACGGCAAGCAGCAACTCAAACAGCTGTCCGAGCGCCTGCAACGCGAGTTTGGCAAAGGTTTTGATGTCACCAACCTGCGCAATATGCGCCGCTTTTACCTGGCTTTTCCAATTCGAGAGACACTGTCTCTCGAATTGAGCTGGTCGCACTACAACCTGCTGGCACGTATCGACAAACCCCGTGCGCGTGACTGGTACATGCGCGAGGCCGCGCAACAAGGCTGGGGCGTGCGCGCACTGGAACGCCAGATCGGTGTGCTCTACTACGAACGCCTGCTGGCCAGCAAGGACAAACCGACGGTAGAACAGGAAGCCCAACAGAAAATCGGGGAGCTGCTCGAAGACGCCAAGCACTACCTGCGTGACCCCTACATCCTCGACTTCCTCAATCTCCAGAACAAAACCTGGCAGGAAAGTGACCTGGAGCAGGCCATCATCAGCAACCTGCAACAATTCCTGCTGGAGCTGGGCAAGGGCTTTGCCTTTGTCGAGCGTCAGCAGCGCATCCGCACCGATGATGGTGACTACTTCATCGATCTGGTCTTCTACAACTTCCACCTCAAATGCTTTCTGCTTATCGACCTGAAGATGCACAAGCTCACCCACCAGGATGTGGGGCAGATGGACATGTATGTGCGCATGTACGAGGAGCACAAGCGCCGTGCCGATGACAACCCAACGATTGGCCTGATCCTCTGCAGCGAGCGCAATAACACCGTCGCCAAATACTCCGTACTCAGCGAAAGCAAACAGCTGTTCGCCTCCAAATACCTCACCGCGCTGCCCAGCGAAGAAGAACTCCAGCGCGAGCTGGAACGCGAGCGGGAAAAACTGCTGCGTATCCAGGAAGCTGCCGCTCAATACCAAGCAAACACCAGGAAATAGGACACAGAACCCCCCATGCTCACCGGCAAACTCCGCAACGATATCGACAAACTCTGGGAAAAGTTCTGGACCGGCGGCATCACCAACCCGCTGACCGTGATCGAGCAGATCAGCTACCTGATGTTCGCCCGCATGCTCGACATGCAGGAAGACGTGGCCGAGCGCAAGGCCAACCGCACCGGCAAAACCTTCGATCGCCTGTTCCCCGACACCCCGGAAGGCCAACTGCTGCGCTGGAAGAACTTCCATCATATGGGCGGAAAGCAGCTACACCAGCACCTCAAGCACAACGTCTATCCCTACTTCGCCAAGTTGGGTAAAAAGTCCGATGTGGTCGATGGCCTGGGCGAGGAGGGCAGTGCGCTGGAAGGGCTGGGGCATATCGGCGAATACATGCAGGACGCCGATCTGGAGATCAAGAACGAGTCGGTGCTGACCTCCGCCGTGGAGATGGTCAACGACCTGCCGCTGACCCAGAGCGATGTAAAGGGCGATATCTACGAATACCTGCTGAGCAAGCTCACCACTGCCGGCATCAACGGCCAGTTCCGCACGCCGCGCCATATCATCGACGCGATGATCGAGCTGATCGCACCGCAACCAACCGACGTGATCTGCGACCCTGCCTGCGGCACCGCGGGCTTTCTCGCCCGCACCATGGAATACCTCAACCGCCAGCACTCCAGCGAGGCGGGTATCTTCACCGATGAAGAGGGCAACCGGCACTTTACCGGCGACCTGCTCGAACCCTACCGCCAACACATCAACAGCCAGATGTTCTGGGGCTTCGACTTCGACACCACCATGCTCCGCGTCTCCAGCATGAACATGATGCTGCACGGGGTAAACGGCGCGAACATCCTGTATCAGGACTGCCTGAGCAAATCCATCAAGGAGCACTACCCGCGCCAGGAACAGAACTTCTTCGACGTGGTGCTGGCCAACCCGCCGTTCAAGGGCAGCCTGGACGAAAGCAACACCAACCCCGACGTGCTCGGCCTGGTGAAAACCAAGAAGACCGAACTGCTGTTCGTCGCCCATATCCTCCGTTCGCTCAAACTCGGTGGCCGCGCTGCGGTGATCGTGCCGGACGGTGTTGTGTTTGGCGCCAGCAAGGCGCACCAGCAACTGCGCCAGGAGCTGCTCGACAACAACCAGTTGGAAGGCATCGTCAGCCTGCCCAGCGGCGTGTTCAAACCCTACGCCGGCGTCAGCACCGCCATCCTGATGTTCACCAAGGGCGGCAGCACCGAGCGTGTGTGGTTCTACGACCTGCAAGCCGATGGCTACTCCCTGGACGACAAACGCACCCCGCTCAAGGGTGAAGCAGGCAACGACCTGCCCGATGCCATTGCCCAGTGGCACAAATACCGGCAGATGGTTGAGAGCAATGTCAGCGCCAGCACCATCAACACCCTGTTTGGCGACAAGCGCAAAAAGGCCTTTGTCGTGCAGGCCCAAGATATCACCGCTAACAAGTACGACCTCTCCATCAACCGCTACAAGGAGGTGGAGTACCAGCAAGAGCAGTACGAAGACCCGAAGGTGATTCTGCAACGGCTCAAGGGGCTGGAGAACGAAATTCTGGCGGATCTGGATGAGCTGGAGGGGATGCTGTGAGTTGGCCGATGGTTAAGCTTTCAACGGTTTGTACCTTAATAAACGGCAGGGCATACGCTAAAGATGAGCTATTGTCTGAGGGTAAGTATGAAGTTCTAAGGGTCGGGAATTTTTTCTCCAACAGGGATTGGTATTATTCGGACTTGGAACTTCCTGAGGATAAGTATTGTGATCATGGCGATCTGCTGTACGCATGGTCCGCATCGTTTGGTCCGCGAATCTGGGGCGGCAAAAAAGTTATTTACCACTATCACATATGGAAGATTGTGATAGATGAGGGGGTTGTTGATAAAAAGTACCTTTTTTATGCGCTGCAAAACGATGTGGAGAGTATCAAGAGAGAGCAAGGTACCGGATCTACGATGATTCACGTTACCAAGTCTGCGATGGAGGACAGGTTGATTCCCCTTCCACCCCTGCCCGAACAAAAGCGCATCGCCGCCATCCTCGTCAAAGCCGACGCCATCCGCCGCAAACGCCAGCAAGCCATCCAGCTCGCCGACGACTTCCTCCGTGCCGTGTTTCTGGACATGTTCGGCGACCCGGTGACCAATCCGAAGGGGTGGAAGGTCGTTGAGCTTTCTACGCTTGTTGATCCAGATGACAAATTGAACTACGGCGTTGTTCAGCCGGGTGATGATGAAGAAGACGGTGTTCCATTGGTAAGGTCTGGAGACCTTTCTGATGTTACTCCTAACGTCAACCAGCTCAGGCGAGTCTCGGCGAGCATTGATTCGAAGCATAGAAAATCAAAGCTTAAAGGAAATGAAATTCTAATCGCGTGCGTAGGCACTATTGGTCGTGTCGGCTGGGTCAGCGATGCAATGATTGGATGGAATATTGCGCGGGCAGTTACGCGTATACCTATTCGTGAAGGCGTAAACCGCGAGTATGTTTATCGCTACCTCCAGAATCCGGTGGTTCAAGGTTATTTCGTGCGGGAAACTCGCGCCGTAGCGCAGCCTACATTGAATGTTGGGTTGATTGCGAAGACCCCAGTGGCTTTGCCACCCCATGACCTGCAAATAGCTTTTCTTGAGCGCTATAGAACTATTCAGGCGTATAAAGAGCGCCTTCTTGTGGCGCTTGGGGCGCAAGATGAGTTAGCCGGCTGTTTGAGCCAAAGAGCCTTCGCTGGTCAGCTATAGATAAGAAAATCCCCCATGCGCCTCAAGTCCGTCAAACTCACCCATTTCCGCGGCTACTCGATCGCAATCTTTCGCTATTAATCTTCATTCATTCTCAGAAGGACCTCATATGAAAGCCCGCTTGACTCTGCTGCTCCCTCTCACTTTGTTGGTGGCTGGCTGCTCGACTGGCGCCTGGTTCAAATTGCCAGACGACACCCGGCTGGTGGTCAACGAGAGACCCGCCAGCTTCGATGAGGGGCTCGTGCGCAGCCGTCCGTTTTCGTGGGGTGCGACCGGCGGTATTCCTTATCGCCTGGTGGATCAGCAGTCAGAGACGGTCAACAGCGGTAAACTGCGCAGCCGCTTTCGAGTCGCCTCGATCTTCTGGCCGCCGGTGGGCATCGCTTATTGGCCGATGGGTTATGGACAGCGTTGCTATGACCTTACCGGCAGCGAGCCGCGCACATGCACCTACGAGGATTTCCGCCAGTTGCAGATGAACGAGCGTATGCGCCGCTGATTTCATCTGCTAAAGCGAGGACGGAGCAAGCCCAGCCCTTGCGCACCATTGATAAACGACATTTCAAAAACAAAAGGCCTCTGGATTTCTCCAGAGGCCTTTTTTTGTATGGCGCACCAGGCGGGATTCGAACCCACGACCCCTGCCTTCGGAGGGCAGTACTCTATCCAGCTGAGCTACTGGTGCGTTGCGGGGCGCAATCATACGCATGTCCACCGGGGGCGTCCATGCTGGCGAGGGGGTTTGGATTTGCTCCACAGGAAGCTGCAATAGCGCTGGCGAGGAGCCTGTAAAGGCTCTGGAATGGGCTTGTGGCGGCTGCCAAGCGCGGGTCCGGCTGTTAACCTTGGTCGCCAGGAAGGCCTTTGGCCGAAGTCGGGACGTTATCGGGGGTAAGGGATGTCGAGCCATATCAAGCTCTGGGACGCGCCGCTGCGCATTTTCCACTGGACCTTTGCCGTTGCGGTGGTTGCGGCCATCACTACCGGCTGGCTGGGCGGTGGTCTGATGATCTGGCACGGTCGGCTGGGGCTGCTGGTGCTGGGTTTGCTGGTGTTCCGTCTGCTATGGGGTTTTGTCGGCTCCACCTATGCGCGCTGGTCGCGCATTCTGGGTGCGGCGTTCGGGGTGAAAAGCTATCTGCAGGGCAACTGGCAGGAGGCGGGACATAACCCGCTGGGCGCGCTGTCGGTGCTCGCCATGCTGGGGCTGGTGGGTTTTCAGGTGATCAGTGGTTTGATGGCAACCGATGATATCGCCTTCAAGGGGCCGCTTTATGCACTGGTCTCCAGTGATACCGGCAGCTGGCTGACGGGTTTGCATCGACAGGCGAAGTGGCTGCTGGTGGGCTTTATCGGCCTGCATCTGGCGGCGATTGCCTGGTATACGCTGGTCCGGCGCAAGCCGCTGGTTGGCGCGATGATCAAGGGGCGCGCAAGGCGTGAGTATCCGGCTCAGCGGGATGCGCGAGGCGGTTCGCTGTTGGCGGCGGTGCTGATTGTGCTGCTGGCGGTCGGGACGGTTTGGGGGGTGCAATCAGCCGCCGGTTGGGTGGCGCCGCCGCCCGCGGCTGCGGCGCCCACGCTGGACTGGTAGCCGAAGCCGGGCGGCGCAGGCCGGCCGGCATGCATGGTCGGCTGATTACTCGGCGCGGAAGTTGTCGTGGCAGGACTTGCAGGAGCCGCCAACATCACCGAAGGCTTTTTTGATCGCGGCCTGGTCGCCTTCGGCGGCGACGCTGGCGAGCTGGTTGGCGGCCAGGGTGAAGTCGCGACCGATCTGGCCGGCCTTTTCCAGGTTCTGGAAGAAGTCGGGCTTCAGGCGGGTGTCACTGCCCAGCTGATCGGTGGTGGTTTCCGGGCTGTACAGCGCGCCCATGCCGGAGTTGGCGATGGCGGCGATGGCGTTGGCGGCGGCAGCGACCTTGGCCTGATCAAAAGGCTCCTTGCCGTCGATGACCTGTGCCTTGATCTTGCCCATGTTCCAGGCCATGAACTGGTAGCCGGCCTTGCGGGCTTCGACCATGTCCTCGGGTTTCATTTGCGCGTGCGCGGCAGTGCTTGCCAGCAGGGCGGTCGCCATGGCGCCCATCAACAGTGCTTTCACGGTAATTCCTCAACAATCCATTAAACAGAGACGGCAGGCTCTATCCTGCCGCGCGAAACTATACCCTGCCCGGTACTCACCGATGGTGACGCGTAACAAGGCTTAACAGAATGCCCATCAGGACGATCTATGCCCCGACAATGTCTGGCGGCATGAGCTTGCCCGGCTGCCAATGGCGGCAATAGGATGGTTGGCATCTGCATGCGGTTGAACCGGGCCTTGCCTGGCAGTCTCTGATGGACACCGCAGACATTCACTGACGCAGGCCGCCTGTCGCGGGCAGCGCAAGCCTTCAGGAGAGCACCATGCAACTGAAAGATCCTTCCCTGTTCCGCCAGCAGGCTTATATCGATGGCGCCTGGCTCGACGCCGACGGCGGCGAGACGCACAAGGTGAACAACCCGGCCAGCAACGAGATTCTCGGGACGGTGCCGAAGATGGGTGCTACCGAAACCCGCCGCGCCATCGAGGCCGCCGAGCGCGCGCTGCCGGCCTGGCGCGAGCTGACTGCCAAGGAGCGCTCGCAGACGCTGCGCCGCTGGTACGAGCTGATCCTTGAAAATCAGGAAGACCTGGCCCGGCTGATGACCCTGGAGCAGGGCAAGCCACTGGCTGAATCCCGTGGCGAAATCGCCTACGCCGCCTCCTTTATCGAGTGGTTCGCCGAAGAAGCCAAGCGCATCTACGGCGACACCATCCCGGGGCACCAGAAGGACAAGCGCATCATCGTCATCAAGCAGCCGATCGGCGTGACAGCGGCGATCACACCCTGGAATTTCCCGGCGGCGATGATCACCCGCAAGGCCGGCCCGGCGCTGGCGGCGGGCTGCACCATGGTGGTCAAGCCGGCCAGCCAGACGCCGTTCTCCGCGCTGGCCCTGGCCGAGCTGGCCGAGCGCGCCGGCATCCCCAAGGGCGTGTTCAGCGTGGTCACCGGCTCTGCTGGCGACATCGGCAATGAGCTGACCGCCAACCCCATCGTGCGCAAGATCACCTTCACCGGCTCCACCGAAGTCGGCGCCAAGCTGATGGCGCAGTGTGCGTCGGGCATCAAGAAGGTCTCGCTGGAACTGGGCGGCAATGCGCCGTTCCTGGTGTTCGACGATGCCGACCTGGATGAGGCGGTCAAGGGTGCCATGCAATCCAAGTACCGCAACGCCGGGCAGACTTGCGTCTGCGTCAACCGCATCTATGTGCAGGACGGCGTGTACGACGCCTTCGCGCAGAAATTCCAGGCTGCGGTGGAGAAGCTGAAGATCGGCAATGGTCTCGATGACGGCGTCGATGTGGGACCGCTGATCGATGACAAGGCTGCTGCCAAGGTCCGTGAGCATATCGAGGACGCCGTGGCCCAGGGCGCCCAGGTGGTCACCGGCGGTAAGGCGCACAGCCTCGGCGGCAGCTACTTCGAGCCGACCCTGATGATCAACGTGCCGCACACGGCCAAGGTGGCGAAGGAGGAAACCTTCGGCCCGCTGGCGCCGCTGTTCCGCTTCAAGGACGAGGCCGAAGCCATTGCTCTGGCCAACGACACCGAGTTCGGGCTGGCGGCGTATTTCTACGCCCGCGACCTGGGCCGGGTGTTCCGCGTGGCCGAGGCGCTGGAATCAGGCATGGTGGGCGTCAACACCGGGATGATTTCCACCGAGGTTGCACCCTTCGGCGGGGTGAAGTCTTCTGGTCTCGGGCGTGAAGGTTCCAAATACGGCATCGAGGATTATCTGGAAATCAAGTACATCTGCCTGGGTCTGTAGCGGTCCGTTGCGTGAGGAGCCGGCCCTGACCGAGGCTGGCTCTTTTGTCATTCGAAGCCCAGAATAAGGCGCTACGTTGCGCTTTTATCTGGAACGCTGTGCCCACTCTGGCCAATGCCTCATTTGTCTTGATCGCCTTCAGCGAGCCTTGGCGTGCCGAACAGCTCGAGCAGCTGATCGGTAGCCTGCGCCCGGGCTTGCGCGTCGTCCAGGCCCATGACGGTTATGCGGCCCTTGCCGCATGCAAGCGCGAACTGCCCAGGTTGCTGATCGTCGATGGCGAGCTGGATGGCCTCGATGGGCGCGCCTTGCTGCGTGAGCTGCGTTGCCGGGTTCCGACGCAGCGGCTGGCGTGCATTCTGATCAGCGAGCGCATGGACAGGGCCAGCGTCCGCGCGGCATTACCGCTCGGGCTTGCGGCGTACCTCGGCAAGCCTTGTGATCTCGACGACCTGCGCCAGCGGTTGGACAAGCTATTGCCGCAGTCGGCAGGAGGCCGTTCTGCGCATGCGCCTCCGACCGATACGCTGGCCACCTTTCTTGAGCGCATGCGCAAGAGCAATCCTGGGGCGCCCTTGCTGGAGTCGGTGCAGGTGGCGATCAGCGAATGCCTGAATGCCGCCGACAGGAATCTGGGTATGTTGGAGGAGCAGTTTTCCCGCGACCCGCAAATCACCGCGCGGCTGATCAGTGTGGCCAACAGCGCTGGTCAGCATCAGGGTACTGCCAGCCAGACGCTGGCCCAGGCGCTGCCGCGGCTGGGTGTCAGGCGCACGCTCGATCTGGTGCTGGAAATGACTGTGCAGCGTAACGCGCAACTGGCCGATCCGCGTCTGGCGCAACTGGCCCTCGGCATCAGCGAGCAAGCCCTGCGTGTGGCCAAACTCGCCGGCTGGTTGGCGCGCCGGCTCAAGCTGGATATCAATCTTTGCTACACCGCCGGGCTGTTGCATAACCTCGGCGAGCTGGCGCTGCTGCGCAGTCTGCAGAGCTGGCTTGAGGCTGGTGGCGAGCTGCAGGATGAGGACCTGCCGTTGCTGTTGCGCGAGCGCGCGGCGGGCTTTGGTTCGTCGCTGCGTATCCAGTGGCGCTTGCCGTTGGGGTTGCGCCAGGCAATTGCCGGCTATTACGGCCTGGGCTCCGAAGTGTTCACACGCGAAGCGCTGGTGCTGAACCTGACCGGCCTGCTGCTCACGCTGCCGGCTGAGGTCTCTCCTGCCAGCCTGGTCGATGCGCGTTCCGTACGTCTGCTGCGCATTGATCCGCAGCTCTTGACCGCCGCGCCGCGCGGCTGAGCCTTGATCCGTAGGGCGGAAGTCTTTTCGCCGCGCGGGCTGCGTTGATCCGCCTGTTTATGCGCGCTCAGGTGCCGGTCGTTCCAGCCGCAGTTCTGGCAGCAAATGGGGTTCCCACAGAGGGTTCTGCAAGTGCTTGCGGAAGAATCCGAAGTGGCCGATGCGCTCCACGCCGATCTCTTTTGGGGCGAGGCGGTGCATGGTCTTGGGCGCGAACCTGTAGAAACCATGCAGCGACTCGGTATTGCGGGCCGACATCATTTCATCGTCGCTGAAGGAGAGCGAAACCAGCGGTGTTCTCACCGCGTCGAAAGCCCGTTGTACCGGCTCGCCTTCAACACCGATCAGGTACTCAGGGTGCAGACACCAGCGCCGCCACTGGCGGATCACCCCGGCTGGCAGGTCGCCTACCGCGCCGAGGCGCTCGCCGGGAAAGTAACCGGCGACGGCGGTAAGCGTCGGCGCCAGGCCGTGCCAGAGCAGCCAGGCCTGCTTGCGGATCTGCGGACTGTTCTCGCGCCAGTAACCGCTGCCGGCGGCGATGGTGATGATGCGTGTCAGGCGCTCGTTTCCCCGGACCATCGGCAGCACCTGCGCACCCAGGCTGTGGCCGATCCAGTACAGCGGCGTTTCCTGCGCCGCATTGTCGAGCCGGTCGAGCATGGCGCTGCAGTCGTGTCTGGCCCAGTCGAGAATGTCGACCTTCAGCGTGCGCAGGGAGCTGCGGCGTGACTGGCCGATGCCGGCATAGTCAAAGGTCACCGCCAGATAACCCTGGGTGGCCAGCCAGGTGGCGAAGTCCGTGTAGAAGCGTTGCTTGACGCCGATTGCCGGCGCGATCAGCACGGCGCCGCGCGGTTGCTCCGCCGGCGTGTACCACTGGCTGGCCAACTGCTGACCGTTGCCGTTGTCGATCCAGCGCAGTTCGGGCTGTAGGGTTGCCATTTTCTTGTTCTCCGCACTTTCCCGGATGGGTTGGATGAGGGAGTATACGAACGTCAGAATAAAATTCTAGAAAAATATTCTAGTTCGTCGGAGGCTTGATGGCGCGCTCGTCACGCAAACAGGAAATTCTTCAGGCAGCGCTTGCCTGCTTCACCGAGCATGGCGTTGATGCCACCACCATCGAGATGATCCGGGATCGTTCGGGCGCCAGTACCGGCAGCCTCTACCACCACTTCGGCAACCGTGAGCGGATCATCGCTGCACTCTACCTGGAAGGTGTCGGCGAGTACGCGGCGCTGCTGGAAAACGGACTGGTGGACACGCTGGACGCTGAAGCCTGCGTGAAACTGTTCGTCACCTGTTATGTCGATTGGGTCGTGGCCAATCCGGACTGGGCGCGCTTCATCCTGCACAACCGGGGGCGGGTGGAAGCCGGCGAGAGAGGTGAGCAGCTGCGCGAGTTCAACCAGGCGCACGGTAGTCACATTGCGGCGATCCTGCGGCGGCACCGTGAGGCCGGCGCGTTCAAGGTGATTCCCGGTGAATGTTTCGTCTCGGTGGTCATCGGCCCGACCCAGGACATGGCGCGCAACTGGCTCGCCGGGCGTAGCAAGCGAGCGCTGGCCGAGTATCGCGACCTGCTGGCGCAGATTGCCTGGGACAGCGTCAGGGCCTGTTCAGTCGCTACGACAAGCAGTTGAATTTTCAACTCTTGCTTGTTGCATGGGGGGCTTTCTGATATAAAGCAGCGCTCTTTTCTAGGGGCACGCTTTGTTCGTTTGTAGCGTAGCCGGTAAGACCCCAATGAAACGTGGCGCTGAGCGCCAAAAGACAAGTGAATTCAAGCGGCCAACCCATGCCGGGTTGGGCATGTGGTTTTAGAGGGCTGAGCCATGTCGAGAGTCTGTCAAGTTACCGGTAAGGGTCCGGTAACTGGAAACAACGTTTCCCACGCAAACAACAAAACCCGTCGTCGTTTCCTGCCGAACCTGCAGCATCACCGCTTCTGGGTCGAGTCTGAGAACCGCTTCGTCCGTCTGCGCCTGACTGCCAAAGGCATGCGCATCATCGACAAGCGCGGCATTGACGTCGTTCTGTCCGAGCTGCGCGCCCGCGGCGAAAAGGTTTAAGGAGAACTATCATGCGTGACCTGATCCGTTTGGTGTCCAGCGCCGGTACCGGCCACTTCTACACCACCGACAAGAACAAGCGCACTACGCCCGACAAGATCGAAATCAAGAAGTACGATCCGGTCGTGCGCAAGCACGTGATGTACAAGGAAGCCAAGATCAAGTAATTGATCGGCCCTTGAAGAAAAAACCCGCCAATCGGCGGGTTTTTTCGTTCTGGTGTCGGGCTTTCTCAGCTTGCCTTGCGAATGGCCCCGGCGAAGCGTTCGATGATGGCGTCGATGTGTGTCTTCTCGGCGATCAGTGCCGGCGACAGGGCTAGGGTATCGCCGCTGGCACGTACCAGCAGGCCATCCTCGAAACTCTGGCGAAACACTTCGTAGCCGCGCTTGCCGATGCCATCGGCATGGGCGGCGAACTGGATGCCGGCGACCAGACCGACAGTGCGGATGTCGATGACGTTCGGCAGGTCCTGCAGGCTGAACAGGGCGTCCTGCCAGTAGCGTTCGAGTTCGATGGCCTTCTGGAACAGATTCTCCCGCTGGTAGATTTCCAGTGTGGCCAGGGCTGCAGCGCAGGCCACCGGATGACCTGAGTAGGTGTAGCCGTGGAAGAACTCGATGGTGCTTTCCGGGCCGCGCATGAACGCTTCGTGGATCTGCTCGGACACCATCACCGCGCCCATGGGAATAGCGCCGTTGGTCAGGCCCTTGGCACAGGTGAGGATGTCCGGCGTGACGCCCCAGCGCTGCGCGGCAAACGCCTCGCCGACGCGTCCGAAGCCGGTGATCACCTCGTCGAAAATCAGCAGGATGCCGTGTTTCGCGGTGATCTCCCGCAGACGCTGCAGATAGCCCTGCGGCGGCAGTATCACGCCAGCTGAGCCGGACATGGGCTCGACGATCACTGCGGCAATGTTGTCCGCGCCATGCAGCGTCACCAGCCGCTCCAGTTCATCGGCCAGTTCCACACCGTGCGCTGGCAGCCCGCGGCTGAAAGCATTGCGCTTGAGGTCGAGGGTATGCGGCAGGTGATCCACGCCCGGCAGCAGCGCGCTGCCGAACGCCTTGCGGTTGTTGCCCATGCCGCCGACCGAGATGCCGCCGAACCCGACACCGTGGTAAGCCAGCTCGCGACCGATCAGGCGGGTACGGCTGCCCTGGCCAATGGCTCGCTGGTAGGCGAGGGCGACTTTCAGAGCGGTATCGGCTGATTCGGAGCCGGAATTGGTGAAGAACACCCTATTCAGGCCCGGCGGTGCGATCTGCGCCAGGCGCTCGGCCAGTTCAAAGGGCAAAGGGTGACCCATCTGGAAGGTCGGCGCGAAATCCATGTGGGCGATCTGCCGGCTGACCGCCTCGGTGACTTCCCGGCGGCCATGGCCGGCGTTGCAGCACCAGAGGCCGGCGGTGCCGTCGATCACCTGGCGGCCAGCGGTGTCGGTGTAGTACATCCCTTCGGCCTTTTCCAGCAGGCGCGGGTTCGCCTTGAACTGGCGGTTGGCGGTGAAGGGCATCCAGAAATGTTCAGCGGTTGCGCTGGAGTGCGGATCGTTGGCCATGGTAGCTCCGGTCATGCAGCGTGTGGGGCTATGCTGATGCGTACAAACTGCCGACCGCACAGCGGATAGGCGAGTCTATGTTTAATAAAACGCACAAAACAAGGCGGTAAAACCTGTTCGCGTAAAAAATATTGATAGCCCCGGCGCCGCTGGTTTAGGGTGCCTTTCTCATTGTTCGACTATTACCGAGGACGCACCATGACCACCCTGACTCTCGCCGACTGGCAACAGCGCGCACGCGACCTGCATATCGAGGGGCGGGCCTTTATTCAGGGTGAATGCAGCGCCTCCCTAGCCGGGGCTACGTTCGACTGCATCAGCCCCATCGATGGCCGGGTGCTGGCGCAGGTGGCCAGCTGCGACGCTGCCGATGCCGAGCGGGCGGTGCTCAGTGCACGAACGGCCTTCGAGTCCGGTGTCTGGTCACGGCAGGCGCCGGCCAAGCGCAAGGCGGTGATGATCCGTTTCGCCGATCTGCTGGAAGCTCATGCCGAAGAGCTGGCATTGCTGGAAACCCTCGACATGGGCAAACCGATCGGTGACTCGCTGGCGGTGGACATCCCGGGCGCGGCGCGAGCGTTGCGCTGGTCCGGCGAGGCCATCGACAAGATCTACGACGAGGTGGCGGCCACGCCCCATGACCAGCTGGGCTTGGTGACCCGCGAGCCGGTCGGCGTGGTGGCGGCCATCGTGCCCTGGAATTTCCCGCTGATGATGGCCTGCTGGAAGCTCGGCCCGGCCTTGGCCACCGGCAACTCGGTGGTGCTCAAGCCCTCCGAGAAGTCGCCGCTGAGTGCCATTCGCATGGCGCAGCTGGCGATCGAGGCCGGTATCCCGGCCGGCGTGCTCAACGTGCTGCCGGGCTACGGCCATACCGTCGGCAAGGCGCTGGCGCTGCACATGGATGTCGATACCCTGGTCTTCACCGGCTCCACGCGAGTCGCCAAGCAGCTGATGATCCATGCCGGCGAATCGAACATGAAGCGCGTCTGGCTGGAAGCCGGTGGCAAGAGCCCGAACATCGTCTTTGCCGATGCGCCGGACCTGCAGGCCGCTGCCGAAGCGGCTGCCGGCGCTATCGCCTTCAATCAGGGCGAGGTGTGCACGGCCGGCTCGCGGCTGCTGGTAGAGCGTTCGGTCAAGGAGCGCTTTCTGCCGATGGTGGTCGAGGCGCTCAAGGGCTGGCGCCCAGGCAATCCACTGGACCCTGCGACCAATGTCGGCGCGCTGGTGGACAATCAGCAGCTGAATACCGTGCTCGGTTACATCGACGCTGGTCGCAACGAGGGCGCTCAGGTGCTGATCGGTGGCCGGCGCACGCTGGAGGAAACCGGCGGGCTGTACGTCGAGCCGACTATCTTCGATGGTGTCAGCAACGCGATGAAGATCGCCCAGGAAGAAATCTTCGGCCCGGTGCTGTCGGTGATCACCTTCGATACCGCCGAAGAAGCGATTGCGATTGCCAACGACACGCCCTACGGCCTGGCTGCGGCGGTGTGGACTGCCGACCTCTCCAAGGCCCATCGCACCGCACGGGCGCTGCGTGCCGGCAGCGTGTGGGTCAACCAGTACGACGGTGGCGACATGACTGCTCCCTTTGGTGGCTTCAAGCAGTCCGGCAACGGTCGCGACAAGTCGCTGCATGCCTTCGACAAGTACACCGAATTGAAGGCGACCTGGATTCAGCTGTAGCGGCAGTCCGAGAGCGATCAGGCTGGAAGCTGCCCCCTTCGGCGATCCACAAGGGTGGTTCTCGGCTTTACATATTCCGTGGGACCGCTCTGGACCGATCTATCCGGGGATGCTGGAAGCCTTGCTATATCCGTGTGCGGTGAAACAGTTTTCGGGCGCGATAACGACAAAAGGAGAGCCTTGGCTCTCCTTTTGTCTTTGTGCGAAGGCTGCGAAATCAGCGCTGGTTGTTGGTAATCAGGGTGCCGACACCGATGTCGGTGAAGATTTCCAGCAGCACGGCGTTGGGTACCCGACCGTCGATGATGTGGGCGCTGTGCACGCCGCCCTGCACGGCTTCAAGGGCGCAGCGGATCTTTGGCAGCATGCCGCCGTAGATGGTGCCGTCGGCGATCAGCTCGTCGACCTGGGTGGTGGACAGGCCGGTCAGGACCTGGCCCTGCTTGTCCATCAGGCCGGCGATATTGGTCAGCAGCATCAGCTTTTCGGCCTTCAGCGCCTCGGCGACCTTGCCCGCGACAAGGTCGGCGTTGATGTTGTAGGACTCGCCATTGGGGCCGACCCCGATGGGGGCGATGACCGGAATGAAGTTGCCATGCACCAGCATGTCCAGCAACTCGGTGTTGATGCCGGTGACTTCACCGACATGGCCGATATCGATGATTTCCGGCTGGGTCATTTCTGGCGTCTTGCGGCTGGCCTTGAGCTTCTTCGCACGGATCAGGCCGGCGTCCTTGCCGGTCAGGCCGATGGCGCTGCCGCCGTGCTGGTTGATCAGGCTGACAATGCTCTTGTTGACCTGTCCGCCAAGCACCATTTCCACCACGTCCATGGTCTGGCTGTCGGTCACGCGCATGCCGTCGATGAAATGGCTTTCGATGTTCAGACGCTTGAGCAGATCGCCAATCTGTGGCCCGCCGCCATGCACGACCACCGGGTTGATGCCCACGGCCTTCATCAGCACGATGTCGCGGGCGAAGCCGGTTTTCAGCTCCTCGCTTTCCATCGCATTGCCGCCGTACTTGATGACCAGCGTCTTGCCGACGAAGCGGCGGATGTAGGGCAACGCTTCGGAGAGAACCTGGGCGAATTGGGTGGCAGCTTCACGGCTGAGGGTCATGCAGGGCTCCGCAAGTCAGAACGGCAGTTTGAGATCAGGCGCGACAGTATAAAGCTGAGCGCGGAAGACGTCCTGTATGCGCTTGAGCTCGCCCTCGCTTTCGGCCTCGAAGCGTAGCACCAGCACCGGTGTGGTGTTGGAGGCGCGCACCAGGCCCCAGCCTTTCGGATAATCGACCCGCAGGCCATCGAGCGTGGTGACGCTGGCTTCGCCCCACTGTGCGTCGCGCTGCAAGGTCTCGATGATGGTGAACTTGCTCTCTTCGGTAACGGCGATGTTGATTTCCGGCGTCGACAGGTCGTTGGGGAAGGCGGCGAATACCTGCTCGGCCGTGCGCTTGTCCTGGCTGAGGATCTCCAGCAGCCGCGCGGCGCTGTAGATGCCGTCATCGAAGCCGTACCAGCGCTCCTTGAAGAAGATATGGCCGCTCATCTCGCCGGCCAGCAGGGCGCCGGTCTCCTTCATTTTCTTCTTGATCAGCGAGTGCCCGGTCTTCCACATTACCGGGCGACCGCCATAGCCGCTGATCAGGGGTGTCAGACGGCGCGTGCATTTGACGTCGAAGATGATGTCGGCACCGGGGTTGCGTGAAACCACATCCTTGGCGAAGAGCATCAACAGGCGGTCGGGGTAGATCACGGTGCCGGTGTTGGTCACCACACCGACGCGGTCACCGTCGCCATCGAAGGCCAGACCCAGGTCGGCGTTCTCGGACTTGACCTTGGCAATCAGGTCCTCGAGATTTTCCAGCTTGCCCGGGTCCGGATGATGATTGGGGAAGTTGCCGTCGACATCGCAGAACAGCGGTATGACCTTGCAGCCCAGGGCTTCGATCAGTTGCGGGGCGATCACGCCGGCGACACCGTTGCCGCAGTCGACCACCACCTTCATCGGCTTGGCCAGCGCGATGTCCTCGCGGATGCGCTTGAAATAGCGGTCCAGCACGTCGATCTGCTCGGCCTGGCCGACACCTTCGGCCAGGTCGTTGTTCTCGATGCGCAGGCGCAGCGCCTGGATCTGCTCGTTGGCCAGGGTGTCGCCAGCAATCACGATCTTGAAGCCGTTGTAGTCCGGCGGGTTGTGGCTGCCGGTGAGCATTACACCTGATTTGCCGGCCAGCACGTTGGCGGCGTAATAGAGCACCGGAGTCGGCACCATGCCGACGTCGCTGACGCTGCAGCCGCTGTCCACCAGGCCCTGAATCAGGTGCTCGACCAGCTCGGGGCCGGAGAGTCGGCCATCGCGGCCTACCGATACATTCGGCTCGCCCTTGGCGAGGCTTTCGGAGCCGACGGCGCGACCGACCCAGTACGCGGTTTCCGTGGTCAGGCTGTCGCCGACCACACCGCGAATGTCGTAGGCGCGAAAAATGCTGGCGGGTAGTTTCGGGGCTTTTGGGGCGTTCATTGCGGTTTCTCGCTCCTTCGTATCGAGGCCCAACCAATCCTGGTCCTCGTCGAGAATGTCAATGTCGAGAATATCGGTGTTTTGAAACAAGGGATCGACGTACTCGGTGGATGGGGTCTGGCGCGCGGCGGGCTGCGCTGCGACGCTGGCTTTGGGTGTGGCCATTGCCGTGCCGCGCTGTGACAGGCGGGCCAGATTCCTGGCCAGCGCATCAAGCGCCGGCAGGCTCAAGGTCGGAGTTTTGATGGTCTTGCCATTGGAGAGTTCCTGCAGCATCTGCCCCAGGTGCGTGACATCTTCACGCAGGCGGCGCTGCTGCGCGCCCAGTACCAGCTGCAGGCCCAGCAGCAGCCCGCAAAGTGCCGCCAGCACAGCACCCAGCAGCAGCGCGGGGGAGAGTGACATGACGCCTGGCTGCCCCGCCGGCAGAAAACTGAGCGTCCAGTTGGGGTTGCCGCTTTGCAGGGTGATGGCCTGATCATCCAGCCCGGCGCCGCCGCGCTGTGTCAGCAGTTGCGCGGGTGCGTTGGGGAACTGTTGCACCAGACGCAACTGCCCCGCTTCGGCTGGCAGGCTCGGCAGTGTGGCCAGCAGGCGATCAAGGCTGATCACCCGCAAGAGCGTGCCCTGGGCCGGTTGTTGAGGATCTGAATGCAGCGCTACGGCACTGTAGACCAGCCAGCGATTGCCCACGCGAAAGGCTTCGGGGGCGGGTGGCGGACCGCTTTCGGCGCGTTGCAGGATATCCAGCGCGGCAAAATTGAGTGGGCCGGGTCGTTCGGAATTCTGCCGCGCCTGACCGCGTCGGCTGAGATGGACGTCGACGACGCCCTCATGCCGGATCAGCGCCTGCTCGGCGGCGCGCACACGCTCGGGTTGCCCGCTGAGCAGGGCTTCGAGCAATTGCGGGTCGCTTGCGATGCTGCGGGTGTCATTGGCAAGGTGACGCAAGGCCTGTGCAAGGGCTGACGCCTGGCTCTGGCCCCAGGCCTGCGCCAGTTGCGCAGCTTGTTGCTGCTGTGCGGATTGATAGGCAAGCCACAACAAAGCTGTGGCCACCGCGAACCCGATCAGGCCGGCCAGCAGGCCGGGCGTCAGGGCGCCGAGGCCCAGCGGTCGGCGGGCGGGTGACGAAGTGGTTTCGGCGGGATTGAGTACGCCGGTGTCCTTGGCGGTGCGCTTGAAGAGTTTCATGGGGCTCCTCGGGTCGTCCTGAAAGCGGGGCTGCTCAGTGGCTACCGGAGTGACCGAAGCCGCCGGCGCCGCGGTCGGTGCTGTCGAATTCCGTGACCAGCTCGAACTGTGCCTGAATCACCGGAACCAGCACCAGCTGGGCAATGCGCTCGCCGATGGCGATGCTGAAGGCGCTCTGGCCGCGGTTCCAGCAGGACACCATCAGTTCGCCCTGGTAGTCCGAATCGATCAGGCCGACCAGGTTGCCCAGCACGATGCCGTGCTTGTGGCCCAGTCCTGAGCGCGGCAGCACCAGTGCTGCCAGGCCGGGGTCGGCAATATGGATCGACAGCCCGGTGGGAATCAGCAGGGTCTGGCCCGGCTCCAGGGTCGTATCGGCCTGTAGCATTGCGCGCAGGTCGAGGCCGGCGGAGCCGCTGGTGGCGTATTCGGGCAGTGGGAAATCCTGGCCGAGACGCGGGTCGAGAATTTTTGCTTGAAGCTTGTGCATGGTGGTCAGGCCTGCTGAAAACGGTCGGCGATAAAGGCGATCAGCTGACGGGCGATATGCCCCTTGCTGGCCTGGCTGAAGCGGGTTTCGTGCTGCTGGCGGTCGATGATGGTGACGGCATTTTCTTCGCTGTTGAAACCGATGCCGGGGTTGGCGACATCATTGGCGACGATCAGGTCGAGATTCTTGTCGCGCAATTTGCGCGTGGCGTACTCCAGCAGGTTCTCGGTTTCGGCGGCAAAGCCGACGCTGAACGGTCGGTCTTCGCGTCCGGCCAGGGTGGCGAGGATATCGGGATTGCGCACCATCTGCAGGAGCATGCCCTCGCCGCTGGCGGGGTCTTTCTTCAATTTGTGCGGCGCGACCACTTCCGGTCGGTAATCAGCTACGGCTGCGGCGGCAATGAACAGGTCGCAGGGCATCGCTGCCTCGCAGGCGGCCAGCATGTCGCGGGCGCTGACCACATCGATGCGTTGCACGCGGTCGGGCGTTGGCAGGAATACCGGGCCAGCCACCAGCGTGACCCGCGCCCCGGCCTCGGCAGCGGCTTCGGCCAGGGCGAAGCCCATCTTGCCGGAGCTGTGATTGGTGATATAGCGCACCGGATCGATGTTTTCCTGGGTCGGGCCGGCGGTGATCAGCAGGTGCACGCCGGTGAGCAGGCCATTCTCGAAACAGTCGGCAGCAGCCTGGGCCAGTTCCTCGGCTTCGAGCATGCGCCCCATGCCGACGTCGCCGCAGGCCTGGCTGCCCGAGCCGGGTCCGAACAGGCGAATGCCGCGTTGTTCCAGTAACTGGCGGTTGGCCTGGGTGGCCGGGTCGGCCCACATGGCCTGATTCATCGCCGGCGCCAGGGCGACCGGCGCGTTGGTGGCCAGCACCAGGGTAGTCAGCAGGTCATTGGCCACGCCCTGGGCCAAACGGGCCATGAGGTCGGCGGTGGCCGGCGCGATCAGCACCAGATCGGCCCAGCGAGCCAATTCGATATGGCCCATGGCAGCCTCGGCAGCCGGGTCAAGCAGATCGAGATGCACCGGGTGCCCGGAAAGCGCCTGCAGGGTCAGAGGGGTGATGAATTCGCGGCCACCACTGGTCATCACTACCCGGACTTCAGCGCCCTGATCACGGAGCCGGCGTACCAGCTCTGCACTCTTGTAGGCGGCAATGCCGCCACCTACACCGAGGACGATGCGTTTACGATAAAGCCGCTGCATAGACCTGCCTTATTACGCTGTGAACTGGTTCCGACAAGGGTCGGATACAGCCGATAAAAGGTCGATACGATATCACAGCGCCCACAGGGGAGTAGGCGTTCACTCGACAGGGAGGTGACATGAGTATTCGTGACTGGCCAGCGGCGGAACGACCACGGGAAAAGCTTCTGCAACAAGGCGCGACGGCCTTGTCCGATGCGGAGTTGCTGGCGATCTTTTTGCGTACCGGCGTAGCCGGCAAGAGTGCGGTGGATCTGGCGCGCTATCTGCTCAATGAGTTCGGCAGCCTGCGCGCGCTGCTGGAAAGCGATCTGGAGCAGTTCAGTAGCCATCTGGGTCTTGGCCCTGCCAAGTTTGCCCAGCTGCAGGCGGTGCTGGAGATGGCCAGGCGGCATCTGGCCGAGCGCATCCGCCGCGACTCGGCACTGGAGAGCCCGCAGGCGGTGCGTGATTACCTCAAGGCGCGCCTGCGCCACGAACCGCATGAGCTTTTTGCCTGCCTGTTTCTCGACTCCAAGCACCGGGTACTGGCATTTGAGGTGCTTTTTCACGGCACTGTCGACGGTGCCAGCGTTTACCCAAGGCAAGTGGTCAAGCGCGCGCTTGCGCAGAACGCGGCAGCGGTGATTCTCACCCACAATCATCCCTCGGGCGTGGCCGAGCCGAGTCAGGCCGACCGGCAGCTGACGCGCAAGTTGACGGATGCGCTGGCGTTGATCGATGTGCGGGTGCTTGATCATTTCATCGTGGGTGATGGCGAGCCACTGTCGATGGCCGAATACGGCTGGATGTAAGGCTGGGGCGGAAAAGCCAGTTTTATACTGGCCATTTGCGACCAAGGGACGATTGCCGATTGACGACGGAGGTGAGTACAAGGAATGACACCAAACAGAAAAAGAGGCCGTTCATGAGCCCTGCCTTACGCCTTCACCCCAAGGCCTGCCTGTTGCATGCAACGACATTGCTGGGGTTGCTGATCCTTCATGGCTGGAGGGAGCTGCCGCTCCAGCTGCTGGCCCCTTTGCTGTTGCTGCTCGGCCTCTGGCCGTGGTTTGTGCCCTGGCGTGCCCCGACCGGCGAAGGGCAGGCCGCCACCGAGAGCCAGGATTTTGCCGAGCTGAGCAAGAACCTCTCGCGGCATACCTGCCACAACGCCTTGTCGGCGGCCCAGGTGTCCTTCAGTGCCGAGCAACTGGCCGCACGCCTGCACTCCCAGCTGGCAGCGATCAGCGAGATCGCCAATGGCGCCGAGGCGATGACCGTTACCGAACAGGACAGCGCCGCCCGTGCCCAGCAGGCACTGGAGGCCGCCGAAGCCGTACGGCGCAGCAGTGACACCGGGCGCAACGAGCTGCAGCAGGCCATCGAACGCATGCAGCGACTCAGTGCGCAGACCGAGGCCAGTCGCGAGCTGCTCGACGGGCTTTCGACGCGCACCGAAGAAATCAGACAGATCACCGAGGTGATCCAGTCCATCGCCAGTCAGACCAACCTGCTCGCACTCAATGCCGCCATCGAGGCCGCGCGTGCGGGCGAGACCGGTCGTGGCTTCGCGGTGGTGGCCGACGAGGTGCGCAACCTGGCCGGGCGCACCAGTAGCGCTACCGAAGAAGTCGGGCGGATGGTCGGTGATATCCGCGCCCAGAGCGAGGCGGTGGTCAGCCATATCCAGAAACAGGCCAGCGAGCTCGATGGGGCCGCTGCACAGGTGGCCGGCACGGGCGTGCAACTGACGGATATCGCCCAGCTGGCCGCCAGCGTTGAAGCCCAGGTGGCCGAAATCACCGCCGGGACCAGCAGCAACCATGAGCGGCTTGCGCACCTGTTTACCGCCGTGGATCAGCTACGTGCCGATGCGCTCGACAGCGAGAAACAGACCAGCCAGCTGGAACAGTCGGCGGAAAAGCTGGTTGGCCAAGCCGAGGCGGTCAGCGAACAGCTGGCCGAAGTGCAGCTGGATGACTATCACCAGCGCATCTTCGATCTGGCGCGCGAAGGAGCGGCGACCATCAGTGCGCGCTTCGAGGCGGACCTCGAGGCCGGGCGGCTGAGCGTCGAGGATCTCTTCGACCGTGATTACAAGGCGCAGCCGGGTACCGATCCGACGCGTTACCACACCCGGTTCGATCGCTATGCCGATGAAGTGCTGCCGGCAATCCAGGAGCCGCTGCTCGACCGTAACGATGCGCTGGTGTATGCCATCGCCATTACGCCGGATGGCTATGTGCCGACCCACAACCGGGCGTTCAGTCAGCCGCCGGTAGGTGATCCGGTGGTGGACAGGGTCAGGAGCCGCAGCAAGCGCCTGTTCAATGACCGTACCGGCGGGCGTTGCGGCAGCCATCAGCGCAAGGTGCTGCTACAGACCTACAGCCGCGATACCGGCGAACTGATGCACGATCTGTCAGTGCCGATCATGGTGCGCGGCCGTCACTGGGGCGGCTTGCGTCTGGGGTATCGCCCAGAGCCGTAGGGCCTGGAGCGAGGCAGCCGCAGCGCCTCAGTGGGTGAGCGTCATCCACTGGTCGCTGAGGCTGCGCGCGTGACGGTCAACCATGATCGGTGCGAACGCGCGTCCCGAGGCGGTATTGAAGCTGTTGCTGCCGCTGTTCATGTCGGCGAGCGCGGTCTTGAGAAAGCTCCAGCGGGTTTTCAGCCTGGCCACGGCGGGGTTGGCCTTGCCGTCCAGTACGGCCAACTGCTCGTCGATGGAGGGCACCAGCCGGCGTTCGTCCTGCCCCAGATAGGTTTCCGGCTGCTCGCGAGCGATCTCGAAGGAGCCGATATAGGCACGACTCAGGTACTGCACCGTCAGGTATTCCACCTTGGCGGGCAGTTCGGCCTGGGCATCGGCGCCCTGCTGGTTGCGCACGGCACTCAGGAAGTCGCGTAGCGCCTTGCTCATCTGGAGTGTCCAGCCCCAGGGCACGTCCTCCTCCTCACGGCCGAATCCGGCGCCTTCGCGCAGCGTGTCCTGCAGGATCTGATGCAGCGCGCGCAGCTCGTCGTTCGTGCCGGGATGGTTTCCCAGGGCGGTGTTCAACGCGGACAGATCGCTCTCCAGCCGTTTCAGATGAGCCTGCTGGAAGCCCTCGCCGCGATAGAGCAGCAGGCTGCTGGTCGCCCGATTGGCATGGACCTGCATGCTTTCCAGAGCCGTGAAGGTTTGAGCATGGACGGGATTGAGCAGGCTCGGCAGCCAGCCAATCAACAGAACAACCAGCCATATCCATCTACGTGGGTGCATGTTGTGCTCCTTTTTTATTGTTATTAGGCAGGTGCCGTCTCTGCGGCCTCAGCGCGCTAGCCTAGTCGGGCAACTGGCACTCTGGTGTCACACCAGGGAGTGATTTAAGCGGGAACGTCATGTTGAGGCGCAAAATTGGCCGAAATGTCGTGAAGGCTGGCTGTGGCACCCTGATGGGTGCGTGCTAGAGCATGCGCTCCAGGCCGATCACCCTGCTCAGCCAGGCATTGATGCGTCGCCAGGTGCCGCCGGGCTCGCGAGTGAGGACCTGTTGCCGGCCCTCGTCTTCAGCGATCCAGACCATGCGTCTTTCGCCTTGGTGATCAATCAGACGAACCTCATAGCTCAGCGCCGGTGAGGTCCCTTCGAGCGTCAGCCGGTGAACTTCGCTGGCCAGTTCGGGGCTGTCGATCAGCACGCCGACCTCGGTATTCCACAGCACCGAGCGCGGGTCGAGGTTCAGCGAGCCGAGGAAAACTTCACGTTGGTCGATCACGACTGCCTTGCTGTGCAGGCTGGATTCGGATTCGCCGAACAGATTGATGGAGGTGTCCTGGTCCGGCTGACGGCGCAGTTCGAACAACTGCACGCCGGCTTCCAGTAGCTGGGCGCGGTAGGGTGCATAGCCACCATGTACGACAGGTACGTCGGTGGCTTCCAGGGAGTTGGTGAGGATGCGGATGGTCACCCCCTGTTCGGCGTGCCGGCTGAGGTAGGTGACGCCGTCTGCGGTCGGCACGAAATAGGCCGAGATCAGAGTCATTTCCGTGCTCACCGAATCCAGACTGGGTTGCAACTGGGTGGTCAGCAGCAGGTGAGCGTCGGGAATTCCCGCTGCATTGATCTTCTCGGGGTGGTCCCAAAGCGCCGCGCCAGGGGCCCAGATCAGCTCATCGAGCCATTGCGCCAGCTGTGGCTCCTGCAGGTCGCTCATCAGGCGCTGGTAGCGTGGCGTACCTTTCAGGCGTTCGGTCTGCAGGTAGAGGGCGATCTGCTGACGGGCCTCGCTCAGCTCGGCGGTTGTGGGCGGGCTGCGGAGAAACTGCTGGATGGGCACGCTGAGCGGGTGGTTCCAGTACTGGTCGAAACTGCTCGCCAGTTGTCTGGCGACCGGGCCGGCACTGAGCAGATCCAGATCCGTGAAGTTCAGGCCCTTGTCGATCTCGAAATACTCGTCGCCCAGATTGCGTCCGCCGACAATCGCCAGGCTGCTATCGGCCACTATCAGCTTGTTGTGCATGCGCCGATGCTGGCGGGACAGGTGCAGCAGGCGGCCCAGGGAGCGGGTGACGAAATTGCTGCGGCCCATATGCAGCGGATTGAAGACGTGGATGACGATGTTCGGATGCGCAGCCAGGGTGGCGATCTGGTAGTCATTGCCATCGCTGGTGGTGTCGTCCAGCAATACGCGCACGCGTACGCCGCGGTCGGCGGCATGCAGGAGTTCACCGACCAGTGCCCGGGTGCTGAGGCCGTCGTGGACAATGTAGTACTGCACGTCGAGGCTGACTTCGGCATGGCGAATCATCTTCATCCGCGCGGCGAAAGCTTCGGTGCTGGAGGACAGCAGGCGAAAGCCCGAATGCCCCGCAGGCTGGCTGGCGGCGATGGCCTCAACCCGTTGTGTCAGCTCGGCAGTCTGGTTGGACAGTGCGTAGGTTGGAGCAAGTGGGGCGATCTGTCCGGCACAGCCGGTCAGGAACAGTATCGCCAGCAGCAGATGCAGGCGCACGCTAACTCCTTTCTGTTGTGTTGTTTCCTGCATGCTTGGACGCCAGCGAGACGGCGGAATTCAGAACAGGTCCCTGAGCCGATGCCAGAGCATGCCCAGCGCCAGTAACGGCGAGCGCAGCAGGCGGCCGCCGGGGAAGGTCGGATGCGGTACGCGGGCGAACAGGTCGAAACGCCCTTCGAGCTGGCCGCTGATGGCTTCACCGAGCAGGCGACCGGCCAGATGCGTGGCGTTCAGGCCATGGCCGGCGTAAGCCTGAGCGTAATAGACGTTGGGCTGTTCGGGCAGGCGACCGATCTGCGGCAGGCGGTTGGCGCCGATACCGATCATCCCGCCCCATTGATAGTCGATGCCGATACCACGCAGCTGCGGGAACACATCGAGCATCTTCGGCTGCATGTAGGCGGCAATGTCGCGCGGATCGCGGCCCGAGTAATGGCAGGCACCGCCGAACAGCAACCGACCGTCTGCAGAAAGGCGGAAATAGTCCAGGGCTACACGCTGATCGCAGACGGCGCTGTTTTGCGGCAGCAGTTCCCGGCAGCGTGCTTCGGGCAGGGGCTCGGTGGCGATGATGTAGCTGCCGGCGGGCAATACCTTGCCGGCCAGCTGCGGATGCAACTGCCCCAGGTAGGCGTTGCAGGCCAGCACCAGCTGTTTGGCACGTACCGTGCCGGTAGCCGTGTGTATGCGTATCTCGGCACCGTAGTCGATACGCTCGGCGCGGGAGTGCTCGAATAGCCGCACACCCAGCGTCCGCGCCGCCTCGGCTTCGCCCAGCGCCAGATTGAGCGGGTGCAGGTGACCCGAACCCATGTCCAGCAGGCCACCCAGATAACGTTCCGAGCCAATCACCTCGCCCAGGCCTGCCTGGTCGAGTCGGCGCAGCGGATGCGGGTAGCCAAGGCGCTGAAGATCGGCGTAATCGCGCTCGAAATTTTCCAGATGACGCGCTTTGGTGGCCAGATCGCAGTAACCCCAGGTGAGATCGCAGTCGATGGCGTGGCGAGCGATTCGCTCGCGGACGATATCGACGGCCTCGAAGCCCATGCGCTTGAGCGCATCGACACCGTCTTCACCGATCACCGCAGCGAACTGCTCGACGTCGTGCCCCACGCCTCGGATCAGTTGGCCACCGTTGCGTCCGCTGGCACCCCAGCCAATCCGGTGCGCTTCGAGCAGCACCACCGAGAAGCCCTGTTCGGCCAGTTCGATGGCCGTGTTGAGTCCGGTGAAGCCACCGCCGATGATGCAGATATCGGCAGCCTGCTCGCCTTCCAGGCGAGGCAGATCGAGTGGTCGATTGGCGCTGGCTGCGTAATAGGAGGCTGGGTGGTCTTCGTCATGGAAGGCGGCGTTGCAGGCGCGCATGGAGTGCTCCGAATGAAGGGCGAGGCAACAGGGTAGATGGGCGCTTGTCAGCGAGCAAAGGGGGGAGGCGATCCGGCGCGGCCCACACGGCTCGTCGCCAGCTTCGCGGCTATTCCGGTACCGGTAGCGTCAATGATTCCTTCACCTCCTCCATGACGATATAGCTCTTTGACTCACGCACATGCGGCAGCTTGAGCAGGATGTCGCCGAGCAACTTGCGATACGAAGCCATTTCCGAGATGCGCGCCTTCACCAGATAGTCGAAGTCACCGGACACCAGGTGGCATTCCAGCACATGCGGCAGTTTGAGTACCGCCCGCCGGAAATCGTCGAAGGCGTCGCCGGATTTGTTGTTCAGGCTGATTTCCACGAACACCAACAGGCTCGCGCGAAGCATCTGTGGGTTGAGTCGCGCGTGATAGCCGAGGATGACGCCGTCGCGCTCCAGGCGGCGAACCCGCTCGGTGCATGGCGTGGTCGACAGGTTGACCCGTTCGCCCAGCTCTGTGAAGGAAATTCGCCCGTCCTGTTGCAGGATCCGCAGGATGCTGCGGTCGATGCGGTCGAGGTCACGACGGGTTTTTTGCGGGATGGCCATGGCGGATATACCTCGGGAAATACCGGTTCTGCCGAGAATTTCCGCCAAGCATAGCTGGATAAACAGGGTTTATCGCTAGCGCCAGCGACCTACACTCGGCTCAACAACAACGAATACATCCGGGCGTACCGGTGGAGGTCAAAGAGTCATGCGAGTTCTGATCCTGGGCAGTGGTGTGATTGGCACCGTCAGTGCTTATTATCTGGCCCGGGCCGGCTTCGAGGTGGTGGTGGTCGATCGCCAGCCTGCCGTGGCCATGGAAACCAGCTTCGCCAACGCCGGTCAGGTGTCTCCGGGCTACGCATCGCCCTGGGCGGCGCCCGGCATTCCGCTGAAGGCGATGAAGTGGCTGCTACAGCGCCACGCACCGCTGGCCATCAAGCTCACCGGCAATATTGATCAGTACCTGTGGATGGCACAGATGCTGCGCAACTGCCCGCCAACCGTTATGCGGTGAACAAGGAGCGCATGGTGCGCCTGTCCGAGTACAGCCGCGATTGCCTCGACGAGTTGCGCGCGGAAACCGGTATCAGCTACGAGGGCCGCCAGCTCGGTACCACGCAACTGTTCCGTACCCAGGCGCAGGTGGATGCCGCCGCCAAGGACATGGCCGTACTGCAAGCCTCCGGTGTGCCGTTCGAGTTGCTTGATCGCGAGGGCATCGCCCGGGTCGAACCGGCCCTGGCTGGCGTGAAGCACAAGCTGGCCGGCGCTCTGCACCTGCCCAACGACCAGACCGGCGACTGCTTCCTGTTCACCAGTCGTCTGGCGGAAATGGCCCGCGAACTGGGCGTCGAATTCCGTTTCGGACAGAACATCGAACGCTTGGAAAGCGACGGCGAGCGTATCGCCGGGGTGTGGATCGACGGGCAACTGGAGCGCGCCGATCAATACGTGCTGGCGCTTGGCAGCTATTCACCAGAGTTGCTCAAGCCGCTGGGCATCAAGGCGCCGGTTTATCCGCTGAAAGGCTATTCGCTGACCGTGCCGATCGTCGATGCGGCGATGGCACCCAGCTCGACGATTCTCGACGAAACCTACAAGGTGGCCATCACCCGCTTTGACAACCGCATCCGTGTCGGTGGCATGGCCGAGGTCGCCGGACATGACCTGTCGCTCAATCCGCGACGCCGTGAAACGCTGGAGATGGTCGTCAGCGACCTCTATCCGCAGGGCGGTGATCCGGTGGGGGCCGAGTTCTGGACCGGTCTGCGGCCAGCCACGCCGGACGGTACACCGATCATCGGCGCCACCCGCTACCGCAACCTGTTCCTCAACACCGGCCACGGCACCCTCGGTTGGACCATGGCCTGTGGCTCCGGTAGCTTGCTTGCCGATCTGATCGCCAAGAAGCGTCCGCAGATCAGCGCCCTGGGCCTGGATATTTCCCGCTACGACAGCAGCAGCGAGGCACATGGCCACGGCCAGCCTGCGTCCGCTCACTGATCGTCCTCTTTGACCCCATGAAGTTGCCATTCGGGCAGGCGCCTGCGTTGCGTGCATTTGTCCGAAATAAAATAAGGAAAATTCAGCGAGCCGGAGTTGCTCATTGCCCTCGGCATGGGGGTAGCTGCTTTACCGGAATGTGCTGAATCTGCAGTCATTCCTCGTACCTACAAATCTAAGAACGAGATGAATGTAATGAACAAACAATCGATCCAGATTGCGCTTGCGTATATGTCCGTGGTTATCGGGGGCGGCTTCGCTTCTGGTCAGGAAGTGCTTCAGTTCTTTACCGGCTACGGGCTGATCGGCATTGCCGGTACGTTGGTCAGCGGCCTGCTGTTCGCCTTTCTCGGCATGCAGATCGCCCGGATGAGTTCGAAGATGCAATCGAACTCGCACAAGGAAGTTCTCTACAGCCTGTTCGGTGCCCGTATCGGCCTGGTGGTTGATCTGGTGCTGTCGTTCTTCCTTTATGGCGTAGGCGTGGTGATGCTGGCCGGCTGCGGCTCGATCTTTGCCCAGCAGTACGGCCTGCCGCCGCTGTTCGGCGGCGTGCTGATGACGGTGCTGGTGATCGCTACCCTGTGCCTGAACGTCAGGCGCATCATCGACCTGATCAGCATGGTCATGCCCTTCCTGCTGGCCATGGTGGTGATTATTACCACCTACTCGATCTTCAGCTACAACGCGCCAGTTGAGGTCCTCGATGCGGTCGCTCGCGAAAACAACGAAACGGTCAGCGCCAACTGGTTCGTCGGCGCGCTGCTGTACGCCTCGTTCAACATCGCCGTAGGCTTCCCGATGCTGGCAGTGATCGGTGGCCTGACCAAGCAGCCCAAGGCGGCGGCACTGGGCGGCGTGTTCGGTGGCCTCGGCCTGGGTGTGCTGATTCTGCTGCTTAACATCGGCCTGTTTGCCAACGTCAACCAGTTGCAAGGCGTCGAAATGCCGACACTGGCGCTGGCGACGCGGATCTCGCCGCTGCTCTCTGTGGTGATGTCGGTGGCGTTGATCTGCATGGTCTACAGCACCGCGGTGGGCATGTTCTTCGCTTTCAGCGCGCGCTTTGCCAAGCCGGAGTCGAAACGCTTCAAGGCCTTTAGTACAGTGTCCGTGTGCATCGGCCTGGGGCTGAGCATGGGTGGCTTCAGCAAGCTGGTCGGGACCGTCTATCCGCTGCTGGGCTATGTCGGCTTCGCGCTGATCCTCGCGATCGCTTACAGCTGGATACGCAGCCGCTCCGGTGCGACCGTCGAGGTGCAGAAGGGCAAGTTGAACTCCCTGATCTGATTTTTTGCAGGCGTCGGGTTGCTCGAAAGGCGGCCCGGCGCCATTCGTTTCCAGGAGAAGGCAATGCCTATCAAGCGTTTGCATACCGAGGTCCGTTACAGCGACGTGGTGATCAACCGCAGCACCGTTTATCTGTCCGGTCAGTTGGCCGATGATCTCGCGGGTGATATCCGCCAGCAGACGCGCGAAACGCTGGCCAATATCGACCGGCTGCTGGTCGAGGCCGGCACTGACAGGTCACGCCTGCTTTCGGCGCTGATCCATTTGCGTGATGCCGCCGATTATGGCGGGATGAACGAGGTCTGGGACGACTGGCTGCCGTCGGGCACCGCGCCGGCCCGCACCACTGTTCAGGCGCTGATGTATGCGCCGCAGGTGCGTGTGGAGATTACCGTGGTCGCCGCACTGCCAGACCTTTCGGGGCCTGACATCTAACCCTCCCAGGCCGGGCGACCCATATATGGCCCGGCGTGTTGAAAATACTGAACGCCCTCGCCATCATAGCGGCTACTTATCGTGCTCGATTTGAGGGGCTCCCGTATTGGACGTCGGCGTTCGACTGCAAACCATCCGCAAGCTCAAGGGGCTGTCCCAGCGCGAACTCGCCAAGCGCGCAGGGGTCACCAACAGCACCATTTCCATGATCGAGAAGAATAGCGTGAGCCCCTCGATCAGTTCGCTGAAGAAGGTGCTGGGCGGCATTCCCATGTCGCTAGTGGAGTTCTTCTCACCGGATTTCGAGCAGGACAGCGATACCCAGGTGGTCTACCGGGCCGGCGAGCTGATTGATATTTCCGACGGCGCCGTCAGTATGAAACTGGTGGGCAAGGCGCACCCGAGCCGGGCCATCGCCTTTCTTGACGAGACCTATCCGCCGGGTAGCGACACGGGTGAGGAGATGCTTGCGCATCAGGGCGAGGAGGCCGGCATGCTGGTCGCAGGGCGTCTGGAGCTGACGGTGAGCGGTCAGATCCATGTGCTGGCAGCTGGCGACAGCTACTACTTCGACAGCAGCAAGCCGCACCGTTTCCGCAATCCGTTCGATGAACCGGCCCGGCTGATCAGCGCCACGACACCGGCCAATTTCTGAGGAAACGCTGTTGTACCGCCCATGCGTCCGTCTCCACCAGGTGCCGGTGCAGGATGGTTGGAATGCGACACAGGGTCGCTGCGGATGCTAGTGCCATAGTCGGTGTTTCGGCAGGCACGGCTTGCCGCTATACTACGGCCCGCCTGCGTAACCGTGGCCGCGGGCGTGTCTAGCCACTATGAGGGTGTAAGGTGAAGCTGATTAAGAAGATCCTGGTAGCACAGACTGCCGTATTGGCCCTGTGGGCAATGAGCGCTCAGGCTGCGACCGATGAAGCCATCGCCGAGCGTCTCAAGCCGGTGGGTGAAGTCTGTATTCAAGGCGAAGAGTGCGCAGCGGCGGGTGCCGGTGCTGCTGTTGCCGCTGGCGGCGCTGCCCGCAGCGGTGCAGATGTCTATGGCAAGTTCTGTACGGCTTGCCACTCGACGGGCCTGCTTAATGCGCCGAAAACCGGCGATTCGGCAGCCTGGACTGCCAAGGCTGATGCTTCCGGCGGTCTGGACGGCCTGCTGAAGAACGCCATCAGCGGCATCAACGCCATGCCGCCGAAAGGCACCTGCGGCGATTGCTCGGACGATGAGCTCAAGGCTGCGATCCAGCACATGTCCGGCCTGTAAGTCAGGTGTTGAAATGACAAAGCCGCCTTCGGGCGGCTTTGTCGTTTCTGCACGGCAGTCTGCACGGCAGTCTGCGCGACTGTCAGTCGATAAAGATGACTTCGCCGTCCCTGAGTTCGGCGATGCGGGCCAATGATTCGACACGAAAGCCGGCATCTTCGAGCTCCTGGCGTCCGGCCTGGAAGGACTTTTCGATGACGATGCCCAGTCCGGCGATGCTTGCGCCAGCTTGCTGAATGATCGAAATCAGCCCCTTGGCGGCTTTGCCGTTGGCCAGGAAGTCGTCGATGATCAGTACACGGTCGCTGGGCGACAGATGCCGGGTGGAGATCGCGATGGTGCTCTCGACCTGCTTGGTGAAGGAATACACTGACGCGGTGAGCAGGTTCTCGGTGAGTGTCAGCGACTGATGCTTGCGCGCGAAGATCACCGGCACGCCAAGTTCCAGACCAGCCATGATTGCCGGAGCGATTCCCGAGGCCTCAATGGTCACGATCCGGGTGATGCCCTCGTCACGGAACAGCCGGGCAAACTCACGGCCAATCTGCTGCATCAGTACGGGGTCGATCTGATGGTTCAGAAAAGTGTCGACCTTGAGTACCCGGTCGGAGAGGACAGTGCCTTCATTACGGATCTTCTGTTTCAGCTGTTCCACAAACGCGCTACCTCAAGCTGGACGGCCCGGTACCGCTGACGATGGGCGGGTCTGAAACCGGCTGGACGCTGCACCCTGATGGCGCGCGCCGGCTCGTTTCGATCCCGCCTTTCTCGCCACCGCTTTCCGCAGCCTGGAAAAGCCGCGCATTCTCGCTCAATTCGGTCCGATGATCCAAGCGCAGCCTTCGCTCCGGCGACCTGCACGACAGGCGGTGCGGATACTCTGGCCGGGCTATTGGTCTTTTGGCTTGATTCAGGTATCACTCAACGCATCGAGCTGTCACACCATTACCTGTACCGAATCCCCACCAAGCATCAGCAACCCCAGGAGACCGTCATGTTACGTATCGCCATCAATGGTTATGGCCGTATCGGCCGAGCCGTATTGCGTGCCCTGTTCGAGCGCAATCTGGAGAACCAGATTCGTATCGAGGCGATCAACGATCTCAGTGACCAGGGCGCCATGGCTCACCTGACCCGCTTCGACAGCACCTTCGGACGCTTTCACGGCCAGGTTGATCTGCACGAGGACATGCTGCAGATTCGCGGCCAGTCGATCCGGCTGCTGCAGGAGCGTGATCCTTCGCAGCTACCCTGGAAACAGCTCGGCGTCGACGTGGTGCTGGAGTGCTCGGGCAAGTTCAAGACCCGTGCGCTGGCCGAGCAGCACCTGCAGGCCGGCGCCGGTCGGGTGTTCGCCTCACATCCGCTGGATGGTGCCGATCTGACCGTGGTCTACGGCGTCAACCATGAGCTGCTGGGCAGTCAGCGGGTGGTCTCCAACGCCTCCTGCACCACCAACTGTCTGGCACCGCTGGCCAAGGTGCTGCATGAGTCGGTCGGCATTCGCCAGGGGTTGCTCAATACCGTGCACGCCTACACCAACGACCAGAACCTGCTGGACAAGGCGCACAAGGATCTCTACCGCGCTCGCGCTGCGGCGCTGTCGATGATTCCCTCGACCACTGGCGCGGCCAAGGCCATCGGTCTGGTACTGCCGGAACTGGCGGGAAGGCTGGATGGCCTGTCGGTGCGGGTGCCGACGCCGAATGTCTCACTGGTGGATCTGACCTTTACCGCAGAGCGTCCGCCAGCCAGTGTCGAGGCAGTCAATCAGATACTGGTTGAAGGGGCGCGCAAGATGCCGCTGGGTGTAATGGAGTGCAATGACCGACCGCTGGTATCGAGCGACTTCAATGGTTATCCGGCCTCGTGTATTGCCGATCTCAGTCACACCCGGGTGCAGGGCGATCTGATCAAGGTGCTGGCCTGGTACGACAATGAGTGGGCTTTTTCCAACCGCATGCTTGATGTGCTGCTGAGCTGGAGCGATCTGCGGGCGACTGATTGAGCGTAACCGGCGGATAGGCGCTGACCAGCGATGGCTGGTCTTCCATTCTTCATTAATGAGACAAAAGGTCTCGTTTTTCCTTGACGAGGTTTGTGGCTGTTCCTACTCTCTAAACCGATAGTGAGATATAAAGTCTCAAAACAAGAAGCTGTCGATTCGTCAGGCGGCCCGTTTTTGGAGAGATTGCATGAGTCATCGCATTGTTCTGCCGCGCCTGATGGAAGTAGGCGCCGGCGCCAGCCAGCAGCTCGCCGGCGTGCTGCGCAGTCTTGGCTGCAGCCGCCCGCTGATCGTTACCGATCGAATGATGGTCGAGCTGGGCTATGTGGCGCGGCTGTCCGAGCAGCTGGAGCGAGACGGTATTGCCAGCCAGTGCTTTGCCGATACCGAACCCGAGCCCACCGCCGCGTCGATTCGCGCGGGCGTCGAGATGGTCCGCCAGGGCGACTTCGATTCCATCGTTGCCCTGGGTGGCGGCAGCCCCATCGATTCGGCCAAGGCCATTGGCATTCTCGGCAAGTTCGGCGGCGAGATGCGCGACTACCGCTTTCCCCGTGATGTCAGCGAAGCCGGTTTGCCGCTGATCGCCATTCCCACCACCGCCGGCACCGGCTCGGAAGCCACGCGTTTCACCATCATCACCGACGAGACCAGCGACGAGAAAATGCTCTGTGCGGGGCTCGGTTTCATGCCGGTCGCCGCGCTGATCGACTACGAACTGACCCTCTCGCTGCCGCCGCGGGTCACCGCCGACACCGGCATCGATGCGCTGACCCACGCCATCGAGGCCTATGTCAGCCGCAAGGCCAGCCTCTACAGCGACTCGCAAGCCCTTGAAGCCATGCGCTTGTTGGCGCCCAACCTTCGCGCCGCCTATCACGAACCGGGCAATCGCCAGGCCCGGGAAGCGATGATGCTTGGTGCGACCCTGGCCGGGATTGCCTTCTCCAACGCCTCGGTGGCGCTGGTGCACGGCATGAGCCGCCCCATCGGCGCCTTTTTCCATGTGCCGCACGGGTTGTCCAACGCCATGCTGCTGCCGGTGATTACCGCCTTTTCGATCCCCGCTGCACCCGAACGTTATGCCGATTGCGCGCGCGCCATGGGTGTCGCCGCGCAGACTGACAGCGCCGACGTGGCCAATGACAAGCTGTTGACCGAGCTGCACGCGCTGAACAGGGAGCTGCAGGTCCCGAGCCCCGCGCAGTTCGGCATCACCCGCGAACGCTTCTTCGAATTGCGCGAAACCATGGCCCGCCAGGCGCTGGCCTCGGGTTCGCCGGGCAACAACCCGCGCGTGCCCACGGAAGCGGAAATCATCGACCTCTACGAAACCGTCTGGAACCAGGAGTGACCCCATGCAGACCCTCGGCAACCTGATCAACAACGAGGCCGTCGCTGGCCGTTCCGAACGCCACGCGACGGTATTCAACCCGGCCACTGGCGAGCCGCGCCTGTATGTCTCGCTGTCCTCGGCGGATGAAACCCGCGAGGCCATCGCCGCCGCCCAAGCCGCCTTCGAAGGCTGGTCGAAGACGCCACCGCTGGTGCGCGCGCGGGTGATGTTCCGCTTCAAGGAGCTGCTCGAACGTCGCCGCGACGACGTCGCCCGGCTGATCACCAGTGAGCACGGCAAGGTCTTCTCCGACGCCCAGGGTGAAGTCACCCGCGGGCTGGAAGTGGTCGAGTTTGCCTGCGGCATCCCGCACCTGCTCAAGGGCGAGTTCTCCTCCAATGTTGGTCGCGACATCGACTCCAACTCGCTGATGCAGCCGCTGGGCGTCTGCGTCGGCATCACGCCGTTCAACTTCCCGGCCATGGTGCCGCTGTGGATGCTGCCGGTGGCCATCGCCTGCGGGAATACCTTCGTCCTCAAGCCCTCGGAGAAGGACCCCAGCGCGACCATGCTGCTCGGCGAGCTGTTGGCCGAAGCCGGGCTGCCGGCCGGGGTGCTGAACATCGTCAACGGCGACAAGGAAGCGGTGGACGTGCTGCTGACCGACGAGCGCGTGCAGTCGGTAAGTTTCGTCGGCTCGACGCCGATTGCCGAGTACATCTACAAGACCGCCTCGGCTCACGGCAAGCGCTGCCAGGCGCTGGGCGGTGCGAAGAACCACATGGTGGTGATGCCCGACGCCGATCCGCAGCAGGTGGTCAGCTCGCTGATGGGCGCGGCCTACGGCTCCGCTGGCGAGCGCTGCATGGCGATCTCCGTGGCGGTGTGCGTCGGGGATGAGGTGGCGGACAAGCTGGTCGGCATGCTCAAGGATGAAATCGGCCAGATGCGCACCGGCCCAGGCCTTGGCGTCGAACCCGAGCCGCACATGGGCCCGCTGGTGACCCGCGAGCACCAGCAGAAGGTCAGCGGCTATATCGATCTGGGCGTGGAAGAGAGCGCAACGCTGGTCTGCGACGGCCGCGGGATCAAGGTCGAGGGCCATGAGAACGGGTTTTATCTCGGCCCGACGCTGTTCGATAACGTCACGCCGGACATGCGCATCTATCAGGAAGAAATCTTCGGCCCGGTACTGGTGGTGGTGCGGGTTGATTCGTTCGACGCGGCGCTGAAACTGGTCAATGACCACGAATATGGCAACGGCACTTCGATCTTCACCCGCGACGGTGACACCGCGCGGCAGTTCGAGGAGAACGTCCAGGTCGGCATGGTCGGCGTCAACGTGCCGATCCCGGTGCCGATGGCGTTCCATTGCTTTGGCGGCTGGAAGCGCTCGATCTTCGGCCCGCTGAACATGCACGGCCCCGATGGCGTGCGTTTCTTCACCCGGATGAAGACCGTCACCCGCCGCTGGCCCACCGGCATTCGCGCCGGAGCCGACTTCGCCATGCCGACGATGAAGTAGCGATGACTTTCATCTCGCATCAGCGGTGAATTGAGTAAGCTTGGCCGCCCTTCGGGGCGGCTCCTTTCATCCCCAATCGCAACCGGACCCGATTCATGCGCAGTACACCCCGTGAGAAAGGCTCTTCCATCACTCGTGTGCTGGAGATCATCGAGGCTGTGGCCGCTGCGAAAGAGCCGCTCAATCCCACGGCTCTGGCAGAGAAGCTGAATATCCCCAAGGCCAGCGCCCACCGGCTGGTGCAGACGCTGGAGAAAGAAGGCTTTCTGCAATTCGGTCTGCGCGGTGGACTGTTGCCGGGCGAGCGGCTGCACGCCATGGCGGTGAATATCCTCAACTGTGGCCGGCACAAGGCGCTGCGCCAGGCGATTCTGCGACAGTTGTCGGAAGAAATCGGTGAAACCTGCGGGCTGTCCGTGCCGGATGGGCTGGACATGCTCTATTTCGACCGTGTGCAAACCAACTGGCCGTTACAGATCAATCTGCCGATTGGCAGCCATACGCCGCTCTGGTGCACCGCCAGTGGCAAACTCTACCTCGCCTCGCTGGCACCCGAGCAGTTGGAGCGGGTGCTGCCGCGCCTGCCGATCCGGCAACTGGCGCGCAATACCCTCACCGATCTCAGCGCCCTGCGTGACGACCTGGCGCGTATTCGCGAAGAAGATCTGGCGACCGACTCGGAAGAGTTTATCGACGGCATGGTCGCCTGCGCCGTACCGGTCCGCGATGCGCGTGGCGAACTGAGCGCCTGCCTGTTCAGCCATGCTCCGGTGATTCGCTGTTCCATGGCGCAGCTGCTGGAGTTCGTGCCGCGCCTGCGTGCGGCGGCGAAAGAGCTGGAGGGGATCATCGGTGGGTAGCTGATCGTAGGGTGGATGTCGCTTTTCACATCCACCGTGGTTCCGCTCGATGGATCGCCACCCGGTGGATCGATGAAGCGTGATCCACCCTACGCCTGCTTGAAGTTTTCCGCTGTCTTCAGCGCTTCAACATCGCCCGCATTGCCGCCAGGGCATCGTTGCCGCGTGCGGCTTTGACCTCCACCGGTGCATCCTCCTGGCCTTCCCACTCCAGGTCTTCCTGAGGCAACTCGTCGAGGAAGCGGCTGGGCATGCATTCGATGATTTCGCCGTACTGCTTGCGCTTGGCGGCAAAGGTCATGGCCAGGTTCTGCCGGGCGCGGGTGATGCCGACGTAGGCCAGGCGGCGTTCTTCCTCGATGGTGTCGGCCTCGATGCTGGAGCGGTGTGGGAGGATTTCCTCCTCCATGCCGAGGATGAATACATAAGGAAACTCCAGTCCCTTGGAGGCATGCAGCGTCATCATCTGCACGCCTTCGGCGCCGTCTTCCTCTTCCTGCTGGCGTTCGAGCATGTCGCGCAGTACCAGCTTGGCGATGGCTTCCTCGATGGTCATGCCGCCTTCTTCGTCGCGCTCGAGGGTGTTCTTCAGCGCGTCGATGAGGAACCAGACGTTGCCCATGCGGAAATCAGCGGCCTTGTCGCTGGAGGTCTGCTGGCGCACCCAGGTCTCGTAGTCGATGTCCATGACCATGCTGCGCAACGCGGCGATGGGGTCGTTCTGCGCGCATTGCTGGCGCAGGTTGTCCATGTAGCGCTTGAAGCGTGACAGACGATCAGTGAAGCGGCTGTCCATCAGCTCGCCGAGGCCGATTTCATCGCAGGCGTTGTACATCGATATCTTGCGTGTGGTGGCGTAGTTGCCGAGCTTTTCCAGCGTGGTCGAACCGATTTCACGGCGCGGCACGTTGATCACCCGCAGGAAGGCGTTGTCGTCGTCCGGGTTGACCAGCAGGCGGAAGTAGCTCATCAGGTCCTTCACTTCCTGGCGCCCGAAGAAGCTGGTGCCACCGGACAGGCGATAGGGAATCTGGTGATGCTGCAGCTTCAGCTCGATCAGCTTGGCCTGGTAGTTGCCCCGGTAGAGGATGGCGAAATCGCTGTAGGGCCGCTCGGTCTTGAGATGGAGGGTGAGGATTTCCATCGCCACGCGCTCGGCCTCGGCTTCCTCATTGCGGCAGCGGATCACGCGGATCGGGTCGCCGTGCCCCATTTCCGACCACAGCTGCTTCTCGAAGGCGTGCGGGTTGTTGGAAATCAGCACGTTGGCGCACTTCAAGATGCGGCTGGTGGAGCGATAGTTCTGCTCTAGCATCACCACCTTCAGCGAGGGAAAATCGTCCTTCAGCTGCATGAGGTTTTCCGGCCGCGCACCGCGCCAGGCGTAGATCGACTGGTCATCGTCGCCCACCACGGTGAAGTGCGCGCGCTCCTGCACCAGCAATTTCACCAACAGGTACTGGCTGGCATTGGTGTCCTGGTATTCGTCCACCAGCATGTAGCGGACCTTGTTGCGCCACTTCTCCAACACTTCGGGGTGGTCCTGGAACAGCTTCACCGGCTGCATGATCAGGTCGTCGAAATCCACCGCGTTGTAAGCCTTGAGCGTGCGCTGGTAGTGGGTGTAGACGATGGCGGCGGTCTGCTCCTTGGGGTTGCGCGAGCTGGCCAGCGCCTCTTCGGGCGTGATCAGGTCGTTCTTCCAGCTGCCGATGTAGTGCTTGATCTCATCGACCCCGTCATCGCCGGCATATTCCTTCTGCATGATGTCGGTGAGCAGGGTCTTGATATCGCCTTCGTCGAAGATCGAGAAACCGGGTTTGTAGCCGAGCCGGGCGTATTCCTTGCGGATGATGTTCAGGCCCAGATTGTGGAAGGTCGACACCGTCAGCCCGCGTCCTTCGCCGCCGCGCAGCAGGCTGCTGACGCGCTCTTTCATCTCGCGCGCGGCCTTGTTGGTGAAGGTCACCGCGACGATGTACTGCGCACGGATGCCGCACTGCTGGATCAGGTAGGCGATCTTGCGGGTGATCACGCTGGTCTTGCCGGAACCGGCGCCGGCGAGCACCAGCATGGGGCCGCCGACGTAGTTCACGGCTTCCTGCTGCCGGGGATTGAGTCGGGACATGGTCGTTTGGCGTGTCTGAGGGCGGGGCGGGAGTTTAGCAGGATGGGACGGCCGAGGCGCACGGCGGAGCCCGTAGGGTGGACGTCGCTTTTTACGTCCACCACCACGCAGCCGGTGGATCGGTGAGGCGTGATCCACCCTACGCCTGGCCTTACCTCACCATGTGCAGGTAATGCATGTGTTTCTCGTACTGATCGAGAATGTCTCCGATCACACCTTCGCGGCTCCAGCCCATCACGTCGTAGTCCTGGCCGCCTTCCTTGAGATGAACTTCGGCGCGGAAGTATTTGCGCTCGCCGGGCTCGTCCTCTTCGCTGCCGGGTACGAAGCTGGGCATCGCATAGGCGCGCGGGCGTACTTCGTAGATGAAGTCGGGCTCGCCTTCGTGAACGATCTCGATACGGGTACGGCGATCCTCGCCTTCGCTAACCGTTACGTCGTAGCCCTGCTTGCGCATTTCCACGGCTACTTCTTCGCAGGCCGGGCGGACCACGTCGGTGATGAAGCGCGCCACATGGGCGCGGCGCGGGAACATCATCAGGTTGCGCAGGCGGCGTTGCCAGTCATTATCGGCCCGACGGGTGGTCGGTGAAGTGGTAATCGCCTGATAGCGCAATCCCTGCTTGGTAGCGTCCAGGCGCAAGGCCTTGAGCAGGCCCCACATCGACAGGAGCAGCGCAATGGTGAATGGCAGGGCGCTTGCAATGGTGGCCGTCTGCAGGGCAGTCAGGCCGTCCGCCAGCAGCAGGGCGATGGCCACTGCGCCCATGGAGCCGGCCCAGAACACGCGCTGCCAGACAGGCGTACCCGACTGCCCGCCGGAGGCCAGCATGTCGACCACCAGCGCGCCGGAGTCGGCCGAGGTGACAAAGAACACCACCACCATGATGATGGCCACCAGCGACAGCAGCGAGGAGAAGGGGAAGTGTTCGAGGAAGGCGAACAGGGCAAGGGAGCTGTCGCGCTCGATCGCTTCGCCAAGGCTGGTCACGTGTTCCCAGAGGATCATGTGAATCGCAGTGTCTCCGAACACGGTCATCCACAGCAGGGTGAAGGCGGTTGGTACCAGTAGCACGCCAGTGACGAATTCGCGGATCGTGCGGCCCCGGGAAATGCGCGCGATGAACAGCCCGACGAAGGGCGACCAGGCCAGCCACCAACCCCAGTAGAACAGTGTCCAGCCGCCAATCCAGTCGTTCGGCTCGTAGGCGTAGAGGTTGAAGGTGGCGGTGACGATCTGCGAGAAGTAGTTGCCAGTGTTCTGCACGAAGGTCTGCAGGATGAACACCGTGGGGCCGGCGATCAGCACCAGCAGCATCAGCAGCGCGGCGAGGGTCAGGTTCAACTCCGAAAGCCGGCGCACGCCCTTGTCCAGTCCGGTGACTACCGAAATGGTCGCCAGCACCGTGGTGGCGATGATCAGGCCGATCTGCACCGGTACCGAGATTGGCAGGCCGTAAAGGTGATTCAGGCCGGTATTGATCTGGGTGACGCCCAGCCCCAGCGAGGTGGCGACGCCCAGTACCGTGCCGATGATGGCAAAGATGTCCACGGCATGGCCGATGGGACCGTAGATGCGTTCGCCGATCAGCGGATACAGCGCCGAGCGCAGGGTCAGCGGCAGGCCGTGTCGGTAGCTGAAGTACGCGAGGATCATCGCGACGATGGCGTAGATCGCCCAAGCATGCAGGCCCCAGTGGAAGAAGGTGATCCGCATGGCGTCGCGCGCAGCAGTCACCGTACCGCCTTCACCAACCGGCGGTGAAAGGAAGTGCATCACCGGCTCGGCGACACCGAAGAACATCAGGCCGATACCCATGCCCGCGGAAAACAGCATGGCGAACCAGCTCAGGCTGCTGTAATCGGGCTGGCTGTGATCGGGCCCGAGCTTGATGTCGCCGTAACGGCTGAAGGCAAGCAGCACCACCATCAGCAGGATGATCGCGACCGCCAGAATATAGAGCCAACTGAGGTTGGCGATGATCCACGCCTGAACTTGACCGAACAGTGTTTGTGCGTGATCGGAGAAGGCGACGCTGTAGATCACCAAGGCCAGAATGATGATCGCCGAGCCGAAAAAGACGGGTGGATTGATGGTGGTGGGGGAAGACTTTTTGGCCTCCATGCTGCGCTCCTTGTATGACTGAGGGGAGTGGCCGCCTGTGGCGAAGGGGCGCAATTTAACATCACTGAGGCGCAGGGGCCGCATCGAAGGGCTCAGGCTACCTATCCACAGCGTAGACGTTCCTTGGCCGCCGCTCTGAATCGTGCCTTCTCCTGGCTCAGCCGGCCTGGCTTCCCGGTCGGTACTGCAGCGCTTCCGCCAGATGCTGGCGGCCGATGGCGGCGGTTGCCTCGAGGTCGGCCAGCGTGCGCGAAACCTTGAGGATTCGGTGCGCGGCTCGCAAGGACAGCCCCAGACGTTCGCAGGCGCGCTCCAGCCATTGCTGGTCTTCGCCGTCCAGTACGCAATGAAGTCGCAGCCCGGCCAGATCGAGGAAGGCATTGGCGCAGCCCTGGCGATCCTGCTGAATGCGCCTGGCGCGCGCCACGACGGCCGCGACCGTTGCGCTGCTTTCGCTCGTTGGCGGCGTGGCGTTGAGCGAGGTGGCTTCACGGGCCACGGTCAGGTGCAGGTCGATGCGGTCGAGCAGGGGCCCGGAGAGCTTGCCGCGGTAGCGCTGGATCTGGTCTGGCGTGCAGCGACAGCGACCGCGACCGCTGGGGTCGCCAAGGTAGCCGCAAGGGCAAGGGTTCATTGCCGCTACCAGTTGGAAACGTGCCGGAAAGCGCACCCGGTCGCGGGCGCGGGCGATCACGATATGGCCGCTTTCCAGCGGTTCGCGCAGGACCTCGAGTACCTTGCGGTCGAACTCCGGCAGTTCATCGAGAAACAGTACGCCCTGATGCGCAAGGGTAATCTCGCCCGGTTGTGGGCGGCTGCCGCCACCCACCAGCGCCGGCCCGGATGCACTGTGATGGGGCTGGCGAAAAGGTCGTTGTGGCCAGTGTTCGAGCGGTGACTGGCTGGCTACCGACTGGATGGCCGCCACTTCCAGCGCTTCCTGCTCCTCCAGCGGTGGCAGCAGGCCGGGCAGGCGACTGGCCAGCAGCGTCTTGCCGGTACCGGGTGGGCCACTGAACAGCAGGTTGTGAGCGCCTGCTGCGGCGATCAACAGGCCACGCTTGGCGGACAGCTGCCCCTGGACATCGGCAAGATCGGGATATGGCAGTATCTGTCGCAGCAGCCCCTGGGCCTGATAGGCAGCGATGGGCGTCTGGCCACTGAAATGTGCGGCGACTTCCAGCAGATGCTCTGCCGCGTAGACCGTAAGCCCCGAAGCGAGGCTGGCTTCTTCGGCATTGGCCCGTGGTACCAACAGGGCCCGACCCGCTGCGCGTGCTGCGAGAGCGGCAGGCAGCACGCCTTGTACCGGGCGCAATGCACCAGAAAGCGCCAGCTCACCCAGGCATTCGATGCCGTCCAGGCCGTTAGCCGGGATTTGTGCGCTGGCAGCAAGAATGCCCAGAGCGATGGATAGGTCGAAACGACCACCGTCCTTGGGCAGGTCGGCAGGGGCGAGGTTGAGGGTGATGCGTCGCGCGGGAAAGTCGAAGCCGGAGGTCAGGATGGCACTGCGCACGCGGTCCTTGCTTTCCTTCACGGCTGTTTCCGGCAGGCCGACCAGGGTCAACGAAGGCAGGCCGTTGGCAAGATGCGCCTCGAGCGTAACGGATGGTGCTTCCACACCCACCTGGGCGCGGCTGTGGACGATGGCCAGGGACATTCGATCACTCCTTGATCGTGTCGCCGCTGCAACTACCCGGCGGTAGGCGGCGTAAGTTTTTCTTCCAGTTCGGCAACCTTGGCCTCAAGTGCTTCGAGGCGCGCGCGCGTGCGTGCCAGAACCAGCATCTGGCCATCAAATTCATCGCGGCTGACCACGTCGAGCTTGCTCAGGGCACCCTGCAGGATGGCCTTGAAGCGGGCTTCGATTTCAGCGTTCGGCAAGGGCGTTGCGCCATTGAGCAGGCGCGAGGCCTGGGAGCCGATGGCGTCGAGAAGAGTTTTGGGCGGGAACATGGCATCACCTGTTTCTGAGCGGCAGGCAGTGTAACACGCCCGCCCGTAGCTGCTTTTTGCGGTCATGCACGATTAGCGGGCACGGCTGCGTGCACGCGGTTCGATCTGGTGCACGGGTGCGCTTGGCAGGCATTCATTCAGCCTTGAGGCCCGAGCAATAGGGCTTTCGAGGAGTTGGCATTGATTCTGCTTGGCTTGTTGTGGCGCACGCATCAACGGGATGGTGCACAGGTGATTCGGGATGTTTTGCCAGAGCGGCGAAAAGTGTCGGGACGTTGCCGGATTACAGCGGCGCGTTACAAGAGCCAGACACTGAGCTTAGACTTGTCCTCGGGTTCGTACTTCTGGGGCAAGTCCACCTAAACGGGAGAAGTTTTCATGAAACTAGTCACTGCCATCATCAAGCCGTTCAAGCTGGACGATGTCCGCGAGTCGCTGTCGGAAATCGGCGTACAGGGCATCACTGTTACCGAAGTCAAAGGCTTCGGTCGGCAAAAGGGACACACCGAGCTGTATCGCGGTGCGGAATATGTTGTCGATTTTCTGCCTAAGGTGAAGATCGATGTGGCGATTGCCGACGATCAGCTCGACCGAGTCATCGAGGCAATTACCAAGGCTGCCAACACCGGCAAGATTGGTGACGGCAAGATATTCGTCGTCAACCTGGAGCAGGCCATCCGCATCCGTACCGGCGAGACCGATACCGACGCGATCTGAGCCAAGCCCACCGAACCCCACGCCCCAGGAGTGAACACTATGACTCTGCGAAAGATCGCAGGGCTAGGAGCCCTTTTGTCCCTGCAAACCCCAGGCTCGCGCCTGACGCAGGAGACAACGCTCGACTCAGGCGACATGCCACGGATGCACTCGGCCATCGGTCCGCTGCCGTTCGTGGCCATCCCCGGCCTGACGAGCGCCCTCTGCACGGTCGCCTCAGATGGCGTAGGTGCCTCTGCCGGTTGCCGCAGCCGCCTGGCTGATGTCCTCTTTTCCTTCATTCGCGCCGGCATTCCCATCCGCGGTTCGACGTAGCGCAGCTACGCCAGGCGCACTGGCGAGCGCAGCAAATCCGATTTTCAAGAGTACGAACCCCCGGAGTCAGCACCGGGGTCTGGGGCCGGCTTGCCGCAGAAAGCGGCTGAGCGGCGACCGAACGGCGCGAGATGCGCGACAGCAAGAGGTGACACATGGACAGCACAGCTTTGATACCCGTCCAGTATGGACTCGATACTTTCTACTTCGTGATATGCGGCGCCCTGGTGATGTGGATGGCGGCTGGTTTTGCCATGCTCGAATCCGGCCTGGTACGGGCGAAGAACACCGCTGAAATTCTCACCAAGAACATCGTGCTGTATTCGGTGGCGTCGATCATGTATCTGCTGATCGGCTACTACATCATGTACTCGAGCCCCGAGGGAGGCATCCTGCCGAGCCTGGGCTTTCTGATCGGCGACGAGCATGCGGTGGATGTCGTGGCCGCTGGCGGTGAGGATGCACCTTACTACTCCGCACGTGCCGACTTCTTCTTCCAGATCGTGTTCGCCGCGACCTGCATGTCGGTAGTCTCCGGCGCGGTGGCCGAACGCATGAAGCTCTGGGCCTTTATCGCCTTCGCGGTGGTGATGACCGGCTTCATCTATCCGGTTCAGGGCTTCTGGAAATGGGGCGGCGGCTTCCTTGATGCTGCAGGCTTCCTCGATTTCGCAGGCTCAGGCATCGTGCACATGGCCGGCGCTACCGCTGCTTTGGCCGGTGTCCTGCTGCTTGGCGCACGCAAGGGCAAGTACGGTCCGAATGGCCAGATCAACGCCATCCCCGGTGCCAACATGCCGCTGGCGACCCTCGGTACTTTCATCTTGTGGATGGGCTGGTTCGGCTTCAACGGTGGCTCGCAGCTGCGCATGAGCACCATCGAGGACGCCAACGCCGTCGCCCAGGTCTTTACCAACACCAACATGGCGGCTGCCGGTGGCCTGGTTGCGGCGCTGATCACCTCGCGTCTGCTGTTCGGCAAGTCCGACCTGACCATGATTCTCAACGGCGCCCTGGCCGGCCTGGTGGCCATCACCGCTGAGCCCCTGACCCCGACGGCGCTGCAGGCCGTGCTGATCGGTGGCGTGGGTGGCGTGCTGGTGGTGTTCAGCATCCTCGGCATGGACAAGCTCAAGCTTGATGACCCTGTCGGTGCCATTTCGGTGCACGGGGTGGCCGGTATCTGGGGTGTCCTGATCGTTCCGGCGACCAATGCCGATGCCAGTTTCGCGGCGCAGCTGCTGGGCGTGGCCTGCATCTTTGCCTGGGTGTTCATCGCCAGCCTGATTGTCTGGAGCATCATCAAGGCCGTCATGGGGCTGCGGGTTAGCGCAGAAGAAGAATACGAGGGCGTGGATATCGTCGAGTGCGGTCTTGAAGCCTACCCGGAGTTCACTAACAAGAAGTGATTCTCGAGTCACCGACAAGGGCGCCTTTCGGCGCCCTTTGTTTTTTCTGGCGCCGCGCTAGAATGCGCGCGTTCAGTTGCAAGGGCGCTTTCGACATGTGGCAACAGACGACCATCACGTTGCGCTCGCGACCACGGGGCTTTCATCTGATCACCGATGAGCTGCTCGCGGCGCTGCCGGAACTGCAGCAATGCCGGGTTGGTCTGTTACACCTGTGGCTGCGGCACACCTCGGCTTCGTTGACCGTCAACGAGAATGCCGACGCTGCAGTCCCGCGTGATTTCGAGCGCTTCTTCAATCAGCTGGTGCCGCAGGGGACGGGTGGTTACGAGCATGATTACGAAGGGCCGGACGATTTGCCTGCACACTTCAAGGCCAGCCTGCTGGGCTGCCAGTTGAGTGTGCCGGTGGCACAAGGAAGATTGGCGCTGGGCACCTGGCAGGGCATCTATCTCGGTGAGCACCGGGACCAGGGCGGCCCGCGGCAGGTGATCGCAACGTTGCACGGGATGGCGAGTTGAATTTTTTCTTGCGGTGGCCAAGGGCGCGCATCGCTGGGCTATAACTTATCGCTGGCTAGGCATGAGGTTGGAACATGAGCGAAGAAGAATTAGAACAAGACGATCTGGACGTGGGCGAGGAGGATGACGGAGAAGAGCTGGGCGCAGCCGAAGACGGTGACGACAGCGACGACCACGAAGGCACCGACAGCGAGCGCGCCACGCCAACGCCGAAAAAGGCCAAGGCCAAGGCAGCAGACCCCGAGGAATTGCCCAGTCTGGAAGCCAAACAGCGCGAACGCGATGAGCTGGCGCGGGCCATGGAAGAATACCTGGCGCGTGGTGGTCGGGTGCAGGAGGTCGAGCCCAATGTGGTAGCCGACCCTCCGAAGAAGCCGGACAGCAAGTACGGCAGCCGGCCTATCTGATCGGAGCGGTGAAACGCGGATGACGGGCGGGGCAACTGGACGCTTCGCCAGTAGCGCTCCAGGCTTCATCCCATGGAGCCCAGCTTCAATCAGTTGCTGGGCTTTTTCGTGTGCGATTAGCCGGTTGCTCCCGTCTTGTCTCACCCGGTGGACAAGGGCGCAAAGTCCGAATGAATTCGGCCTTACGGCTTGCGCCAGTTGTCGAGCAGCGCCGGCAGTTCCGCCAGATTGGTGATGACTGCATCCGGTTGTCCGCCAGCCTGCTGCCACGGTCCGCCGCCGGGATTGAACCAGATCGCGCGCATGCCGGCCCGTTGTGCGCCGCCGATGTCGTCGCTCGGGTGATCGCCGATATGCACGGCATGTTCGGCTGCGACGCCGGCCCGTTTGAGCGCTTCGCAGAAGGGGCGCGGATCGGGTTTGCCGACGCCCAGCTCCTCGGCGCAGAGCGTAAAATCGAAATAATCGGCCAGCCCCAGGCGGCGCACGTCGGCGTTACCGTTGGTCAGTACGCCGAGGGTGTAATGGTTGGCCAGCTGCTCCAGAGTCGGATGCACCTCGGGAAACAGCTGCACTGCATGCCGTGCTTCGAGAAACACCTCAAAGGCCTGCTCGGCAAGCTCGCGCGCTTCGCCGTGCGGATAGCCGGCGCCTTCCAGAGCGTTGCAGAGCACGCGCCGGCGCAGCTCGCTGATGCGGTGGCGCAATTCCGGCTGCGCGTCCAGCAATGTGTGGCGGATGGCGCTCAGCGCCTCGATGGAATAATCGTTGAGTTCGGGTGTGTGCCGGGCCAGCCACTCGCGCAGAGTGAGTTCGGCGCTGTGCAGTACGGGGCGCACGTCCCAGAGTGTGTCGTCCAGATCGAAGGTGATCAGCCGGATGCTCATGGTTCACTGTCCTGCTTGCGCTTGGCGCGGGGGTGCGCCTGATCGTAGACCTTGGCCAGGTGCTGAAAATCCAGGTGGGTGTAGATCTGTGTCGTACCGATATCGGCATGTCCGAGCAGATCCTGCACCGAGCGTAGGTCTTGTGAGGATTCCAGCATATGGCTGGCGAAACTGTGCCTGAGCATGTGCGGATGCAGGTGCTGGCCCAGCTCGCGCACACCGGCCTGACGCACCCGCAACTGCACTGCACGCGCGCCAAGGCGGCGACCCTGCTGGCTGACGAACACGGCACCATCGACAGGATTGCTCAGGGCGCGCAGCGGCAACCAGACCTGCAGCGCCTCACGCGCCTTGCGTCCTACGGGCAGCACACGCGCCTTGTTGCCCTTGCCGTGAACTTGCACCAGGCCCGCCGGCAGGTCGAGCTGATCAAGGTTCAGGCCGACCAGTTCCGACAGGCGCAAGCCTGAGGAATAAAACAGTTCCAGCATGGCTTGGTCACGATGGCCGATGAAGTCGTCTTCGATGCCGCCATCGAGCAACTGCATCGCCCGGTCGGTATCCAGCAGCCGGGGTAGACGCCTTTCGCCCTTCGGCGCGGAGATACCCGCTGCCGGGTCGTGGCTGCAGCGACCTTCCTGATTCAGATAGCGAAACAGCCCGCGCAGCGATGACAACAGCCGCGCCAGGCTGCGGCTGGACAGCCCCTGTCGATGCTGATCGGCAATCAACTGGCGGACATGGTGGGGCTTGAGTTCGGTCCACTGCTGCACTTGCTGCCGCTCGCAGTAGTCGACCACCTTGAGCAGATCGCGGCGGTAGCCGTCCAGCGTGTGCGGTGATACTTGACGTTCGCTGCGCAGATGCTGGAAATAGGCGTCGAGGTCGGTTTGCATCGGGCTTCCGTAGGTCGGGTCATGCTTCACCGACCCGGCGGGCAGGGTCGTGGTGAATGTAAAAAACGACACCCCGCCCTACGTTTGCTTGCAGCCGTTCTAGCGTACCGACCGCAGTGGTGAGGAGAAACGGGGCAGAACGCGGGTCAGTATCTCTGCGATATACCCCAGAAACAGGGTGCCGAGCGAGCTCTTGTAATGCTGCGGGTCGCGGCTACCGATGGCCAGAATGCCCTGCTGCTGATTGAGCGTGACCACTGCCGCGGAACCGATCTCCTTGCTGGCTTCTTCACCGAAGAGAAAAGCCAGTTCATGCGGGCGCAGTACGCCGCAGATCGTCTTGCCGCCGGCCAGCAGGCCGCCAATGGCCTGTTGCGCTTCAGCCTGACTGACGCTGCGGCCAACCGACAGCGGAGTTTCACTGAACAGGATCAGGCTGACGAAAGGCACCTGGAACTCATGGCGCAGACTTTCGTCCACCGCGCCGATGACATCTTCCAGGCTGCCAGCGTCGAGCAGGTCGAGCACCAGGCGACGGGTCTTGTCGAACAGCCGGTCGTTGTCGCGTGCCACGTCCATCAGTTGCGACAGACGATGGCGCATCTCGATGTTGCGCTCGCGCAGCAGCTTCACCTGGCGCTCCACCAGGGAGACGGCGCCTCCCGGCAGATGCGGAATGCGCAGCTCGGGAATCAGCTCGTCGTGATCGACGAAGAACTCCGGATGAGCGCTCAAATAGGCTGCGACGGCTTCGGCATCGGGCAGCGGCGGCTTGTTCTGGTTCTGCTCGGTCATAGGCGAACCTGTCCTTCAAAAACGCGTACGGCGGGGCCGGTCATGATAACGGGCTGTCCGGAACCTGCCCATTCGATGGACAAACGGCCACCGGGAAGATCGATCTGCACGGGTGAATCCATCCAGCCCTGGCGAATCGCGGCGACGGCCGCGGCGCAGGCGCCGGTACCGCAGGCCTGGGTTTCGCCCGCGCCGCGTTCCCAGACGCGCAGTCGGGCATGCTGGCGGTCGACGACCTGCAGGAAGCCGGCGTTGACCCGCTGCGGAAAGCGCGGATGGTGCTCGATCTTCGGCCCCAGCGCATGTACCGGTGCGTTGTCGATATCGCTCACGCGCAGTACAGCGTGAGGATTGCCCATGGAAATCGCAGCGATTTCCAGTTGCTCGCCATCGACGTTCAGCGGGTAGCTGTGCGCCTCTGTATCGGCCTGAAACGGAATCTCACCTGGGACCAGTCGCGGCGGCCCCATGTCGACACTGATCTGGCCGTCGGCACGCAGGTTCAGCTCGATGATGCCGGCCTTCGTCTCGACGCGTATCCGGCGCTTGGCCGTCAGCCGCTTGTCCAGCACGAAGCGGGCGAAACAGCGCGCGCCGTTGCCGCATTGCTCCACTTCCGAGCCGTCGGCATTGAAGATGCGGTAGCGGAAGTCGACATCGGGGTTGTGCGGTGGCTCGACCAACAGCAGCTGGTCGAAGCCCACGCCAGTGTGCCGGTCACCCCATTGCCGGGCATGCTTGGGCTGAATGTGCGCGTGCTGGCTGATCAGGTCGATGACCATGAAGTCATTGCCCAGCCCGTGCATCTTGGTGAAGCGCAAAAGCATCGTGTCGGCCTCAGGCGGGCAGCAGGCTTTCGCCAGCATAGAGCTCCTGCACGCTTTCGCGGCGGCGCACTTCAAAAGCCTGATCACCGTCCACCAGCACCTCGGCGGCACGGCCGCGGGTGTTGTAGTTGGAACTCATGACAAAGCCATAGGCGCCAGCTGAGCGCACGGCCAGCAGATCGCCTTCGGCCAGGGCCAGCTCGCGGTCCTTGGCGAGGAAATCCCCGGTTTCGCAGATCGGCCCGACGATGTCGTACGGACGGCTCTTGCCTTCGCGTGGCTGCACCGGCACCACGTCCATCCAGGCCTGGTACAGCGCCGGGCGGATCAGGTCGTTCATCGCCGCATCGACGATGGCGAAATCCTTGTGTTCGGTGTGCTTGAGGTATTCCACGCGTGTCAGCAGCACGCCGGCGTTGGCCACGATGGAGCGACCCGGCTCGAATACCAGTGCCAGCTCGCGGCCTTCTACGCGCTGGCGCACGGCCTTGATGTAGTCGCCGGCCAGCGGTGGCTGCTCGTCGCGGTAGCGCACGCCGAGGCCGCCGCCCAGATCCAGGTGGCGAATATGGATGCCACGCTCGGCAAGGCGATCGATCAGGCCCAGCAGCCGGTCCAGTGCATCGAGGAAGGGCGGCAGGGTGGTGAGCTGCGAGCCGATATGGCAATCGACGCCGACCACTTCCAGGTTGCTCAGCTCATTGGCGCGGGCATAGACGGCCTCGGCATCTGCGATGGCGATGCCGAACTTGTTTTCCTTGAGCCCGGTGGAAATGTACGGATGGGTACCGGCGTCGACGTCCGGGTTGACCCGCAGCGATACAGGCGCGACGAGATCGAGCTCGGCGGCGACCTGCTGCAGGCGCTCGAGCTCATCGGTGGACTCGACGTTGAAGCAGTGCACGCCGACTTCCAGCGCGCGGCGCATGTCGTCACGGGTCTTGCCGACGCCGGAGAAGACGATGCGCTCCGGTTTGCCACCAGCCGCCAGGACGCGCTCAAGTTCGCCGCGCGAAACGATGTCAAAGCCGGCACCCAGGCGCGCCAGTACGTTGAGCACGCCGAGGTTGGAGTTGGCTTTCACTGCGAAGCAGACCAGATGCGGCATGCCCGCGAGGGCATCGGCATAGGCCCGGTACTGCGCCTCGATATGCGCGCGGGAATAGACGTAGGTAGGGGTGCCGAAGCGCTGCGCGAGAGCAGGCAGTGCCACGCCCTCCGCGAAGAGTTGACCGTCGCGGTACGAGAAGGCCTCCATGGTGATGCCTCCTTACAGTTCGAATCGGTCTTTGGAGCGTTCTTTGACGGTGGCTTCGTCATCCGGCAGATACAGCGGGCCTTTCTGCCCGCAGCCGGCGAGCACGGAGCCCAGCATGGCAAGGGCGACAAGAGGAAGCAGCAGACGCTTCATGGGAAGAAATCCTTGAAAAAACGAATGCGGCGAGTATACCCAGCGCTCGGTGGATTGCCTATGTGAGCGGGCAGTCGCGCAGCAGGCCTGATAAGCTCGCCGGCGTATCGCGGCTTAGGACCGCCATTTATTCAGCAGGAAAACGACCCATGAGCCTTAGCGAAGCGCGCTTCCATGACCTTGTCGATGCGGTGCAGGAAGAAATCGAGGATGTGTTCGACCACAGCGGTATGGATGTCGATCTGGAGAATTCGGGAGGCGTGCTGACCGTGCGTTTTGAAAGCGGCAGCCAGCTGATCTTCAGTCGCCAGCCCTCACTGCGCCAACTCTGGGTTGCCGCCCGCTCGGGTGGTTTCCATTTCGACTATGATGATGCCGCTGCGTTGTGGATCTGCGACGCCAACGATGAGCGTCTGGGCGAGCTGCTGACCCGGGTGGTACTGGAGCAGGGCGGCGAGGCGCTTGAGTTCGAGGATCTCTGAAGCTTCTGCGCTGGCGCCGCGAGCCGACCCACTTGCTTATTTAATAGGCTGTGATAGGGTCTGTTCAGGTTTAAAAACCCCGCCTTAGGGCGGGGTTTTTGCTTTTTCCCCTTTAGACTTTTTGCTGGAGCTGACCAGGACCCATGACCACTGCACCGTCAATCATAATCACCAAACCCGATCTTCAGCGGCTGGAGCGGCTGCTCGATAGCCTGGATGATTACGGTCCGGCCGCCGAGGCGCTTGAGCAGGAGTTGTCCCGTGCCCAAGTGGTCGAGCGCAGCGAGCTGCCAGCCGGTGTCGTCTCGATGAACTCGCGTGTCCACTGCCGTGAGGAAAGCGGCGGCAAGGATTACCACCTGACGCTGGTCTTCCCCCAGGATGCTGGCAAGGACGGCACCGTATCGGTGCTCGCACCGGTCGGCACTGCGCTGCTGGGCATGACTGTCGGCCAGCATATCGACTGGCCGACACCCAGCGGCAAGGTGCTCAAGCTGACCCTGCTGGAAGTGGAATATCAGCCAGAAGCTGCGGGCGATTTCAATCTGTAAACCGCTGTTCGCTGGCCTGACTCTGGCCAGCGCTGTGCAAGGGGCATCGTGGCGCGATGCCCTGTCAAACAGTAGGCTTGAGACGTAGAGAAGTGCTCGGAAACCGCGGATGGGCTTTCTGTGCGGGTTCCCGACTTCACCACCTCGTCAATGCATTGTTCTTCGATTATCCAAAGGCAATTTTTCTCATATCTGGCTGGTGGCCTGATTGAGAGCCGCTTCCAGATGGGCCTTGTAGCGCAGGTATTGCACGGTCTGTGAGCGCCCGCTGCCATGCAGTGCGGAAAGATCCAGGTCGGTGATGTAGCAGGGATAGCGCTCGCCCAGTCGGCGCTGAGCCAGAATGTAACGGGCTACGGCAGCGAACAGGCCGCTGCCGTATTCCAGGCTGGAAAATTCCTGCTGGTTGCAATACAGGGTGACCTGCGAGCGACTCCGTTCACCGGGTTCGATGATTGCCTGCACGTCATGCAGGGGTGCATTGACCTCGATGCGCGGCGGATTGCGGCGTTCCACCCAGGCCGGACGCTCGCCAAGGGCCGGCATGATCCGATAGAACAGGATCTCCATGCTGGCGATACCTGTTTCATCCAGCGCCTCCTGTGCGCTGCGGCGGTGTTCCAGGGATTGCAGGAATCGCCGTAGCGGAGTCAGCAGGCTTTGCTCGTCGCGATAAGGCAAGCGCTGGCGCCACAGGGCGTTGAATTCGTCCAGTACGCTCAGTTCGGCCTGATCACCCTCGATGCGGTAGAAGATCTGCAGGCAATCCTCCTTGCCCTGCGCCAGTATCAGGGGCAGATCATGGCCGGCCAGCAGGTTACGATCCAGATGCAGTGGGCGGTGGCGGTGATGGGCCTCACCCAGATACTCGAGCAGCGCGCCATGGTCGTTGAGCTGGGTATGGCTGATCTGCTCCGACAGCAGTTCGAATACGTGGAACTGCTGCCTGATCTGCAGCAGGTAGCGGTTGTCGCCATTCTCACCAAGCGCCTGTTGGCCGTCGCGGATGATGTCTTCCACCCGCCGCGCAATGGCCGGTCCGGTTTGCGGGGTAAAGCAGCGAACCTGTAGCCCTGGACGGTTGCCGCTCGACAGGCTGGCGAGATAGCTGCTCAGGCAGCTGGCCAGCGCCAGCGGGCCGGTGTAGCGGCTGACGATCAGTTCGTTCCAGCTGTTGAGCGTGAGCTGGTCGATGCTCAGCACCAGGTTTTCCCGCGGCGTGTCATAGCCAGGCAGGCTTGTGCCTCTCGATGCCGGCGCCTGTTCAGGCTTGAACGGATCGAAGCCGGCGTTGATCAGCATCAGCACCTGAGTCGGTACGGCTGCGGTGAGCAGTGTCTCTTCGCTGACGACGGGCGGCGGCATCGCAATCGTCTGGCGCAGGCCGCTCAGCAGTGCGAACAGCTCAGCTTCGGTCATGCCGCTGTCACCCGGATGGAGGGCGATATGGGTGGCGCTGCCGATGATGCCGTTGAGATGGCACCAGCCCAGCAGGGGGATCAGCTCACGGGTGCGTTTCAAGGGTGAGAAGTTGGCGATTTCCCTGGCATGCAGGCTGCCCTCGTAGAGCGCCCAGGACAGATCGCCAGCGGCGTCGTAACTCTGTACCAGTGTGAGCTGGTCCTCGGCCATGTCCGGCGAAATGCCCAGGTTGATCGCCTCGATCTTGCCGGCCTTGCGCTCGATGGCCGCTTGCAGGCGTCTGCCGATCACGCCCAGGTCACGCTCGTCGATGCTGCTGGTAATTTGCTGGCGACGGGCGAATTCGCTGAGAAAGCGGTAGGCATAGGTCAGTTCGTTGACCAGCGCCCGTCGCTCCTGTTCGACCTGCCGGGTTTTCCAGCGCCCGCGCCGATCAAGCTGGATGAACTGGCGCTCGTCCCAGCCCCAGTCGCGGCTCAGGCGTTCGAGCAGGCAGCGCTGCCAGCTTTTCTTGTGCCGGGTCGGGGGCCGGCTCAGGGGCTTGTTGACCTTCAGATACAGGCAGCGGCGCAGCAGCGCCAGGCGCTCATGGTCGTCGCGCTCGGCAAGATAGCCCTCGATCCGGCGGTAGGCGGCGATGTAGGGGTCGAGCTCGTTCAGATCCATATGCCCGCCATAGACGGCGCGCTTGAAATCCAGACTGAGGCAGCGCAGTTGCGGGTGCTCGCTGGCGTAGACCTCGATCAGCAGCAGCTTGAACAGTGACTTGTAGGGGGCTTCAAGCGCCTTGTACAGCTGCCACAGGCCTGCGCCGAGGTATTCGCCTGCCGGAATGCTGCCGAGGTTGCCCAGGTCCAGCACTTCTTCGCTGCGCACGAAACGCTTGCTGAGCAAGGCACTGACGTACTCGCCGTAGCGATGTTCTTCGTAGTCGGGGACCATCCACCAGAGCGGCGTGCGGCCGCCGAGCCAGATGGCCGTGCGGTAGAACTCATCCAGGAGCAGATAATGCTGGGTGGTGCCGCAATCTTCGGAGGTCAGCCTGGTTTCGCGCTGGCCCTGGACAAAACGTTCCGGGTTGACCAGAAAGAAATGTGCCTCGCTGCCCAGGCTTGCTGCCCAGGCCTGCAGCATGTCGCATTTCTTGCGCAGCTCGCCGAGCTGCTGCGGCGACAGTTGCGGGTCGTGGCAAACCCAGACATCCACATCACTCTGCTCTTCCTGGGCGATGGTCCCCAGGCTGCCCATGAGGAACAGGCCCTGAATCGGCTGGGAGGGTTTTCCACGCTGGGGCTTGTGGGAGAACGATCGGCTCAGGCGCTGCGCCTCGGCCAGTATCTCGGCGTCCGGCTCGAACTCGGCCAGGCCGGCTGGCACGGTGGCGGAAACATAGCCCGGAAGGATCGGATGGTTGACGTGAAACAGCAGCGGCAACAGTTTGAGCACCGGCTGTTGGCGTGGCGACAGCGTTTCCAGTGCCCGCTCCAGGCGCCCTTTGTTGATCGTCAGAAAGCGCGTGCGCAGCGACGCCAGCACCTTGCGGTCGATGCCGTCTTCGAGAACGGGGCGGATTTCATGAATGCGGGTCATGGATATTTTCGTACAGATCGCGGGGCTGGCAGGCTGTTGAAAACTCTCTGGGCTGGTCACAGAGCCTCAAAACAGGCTCGGCAACTCACTTGGCTGACGCAGTTTCAATGGCCTGCCTGCACCCATCATCGGCCAGTCAACGCCGGGCTTGAGCAGGCGGCGACGACTGGCGCTCAGAGGGTGTCAGCGGCTCTCGTGATAGTGTCGCACCACTACGAATCGACTCAGGCCTCAGCGGTCTCTGTGAGGATGGTCAGCAGTGTCTGTGCCTGCTCCGCCGCATCGCGGCCAAGGCTGGTGAGATAGCCGCCGTCTGGCTGGCTGGTCAACCCCTTCTGGTGCAGGCGCTCGAAGGCGGCGATGGTGGATGGGCTGGCGTTGTGATGAACCTTGAGGCCTTCCTGAAGGTTTTCCAGGTTGAACTGGCACAGTACGTCCAGTTCGGCGATTTGCTCGGGGGTATACGACATGCTCGTTCCTCGGATGGTGGGCGCTGGCGCCCCGTGTGCTGAGTGTAATGGGAGAACGCATCCCTGGCTTGATCCATGTCTTGCAGGCTGGTGAAACCTCAGGCTATTCCGGTAGCTCAGGCAGGTTGCGCAGCATGGTTTCGTAGGCCTCGGTGTCGAACGCTCGATCTTCGTCGAGCATCTGGCGAATTTCCTGCGCCAGCACCAGCGCCATCATGTGCAGGCTCTCATCGCGTTCGTAACCAACCAGCGTCAGCTTGTTCAGCGTGGCCTGGGTCGCCGCCGGCTCGCCGGCTTCCAGCTGGTTTTCGATGGCCTGTATCAGGGTGGATTCGGCGAAGGCTTCGTCGTCGTGCGGTTCGGACATGGCGCGGTTCTCGGGTGGCAGTGGATTTTCTTCGTCCAACTGGCAAAGGGTGCAGCCACCGTCATCCGGGCGGCTGGTTTCGATGTAGCGTACCCGGCGGCTGCCGCTCTGGCGATCGGCATCGACGCGAAAACGTGGGCGGTCTGATTTCGGCATGGCAACGTCCCTCCGCTGATGGTGTCCGGCAGCTCGCGCGGTGTTTTAGTCGATGAAGCTCAGCGCCAGACACAGCATGCCGAATACCGACCATACCAGCGAGAAGATGAGTGGTGTACGCAGCGAGAACAACAAAGTGCGCTTGTAGCGCCTGCCGCCTGCGGGGCTGTCGCCTTCGCCGAACAGTGCCGACTCGTTGTTTGGCAGTATGCCGACGCGGCCCTCGCGTTGCAGCAGTTCGGCCTGCTTCTGGTGCCAGCGCTCGATGACCTCGAAATTGGATTTGATACCTGGCATCGCATGCAGGGATGTAATCAGGCCCAGCAATGCCAGTACTGCCGGAACCACCAGGCGAAACAGGTTCCCCCAGTCTGGATTGCTGTTGGCCATCGTCGAGGCGAACGCGATCATCAGGAAGGACTGCGAGGACAAATAGGCACTGGTTCGTTCTGCCAGCAATGAGGATTCGAAGTGAATTTCCGAGCGGTAGAACATCAGGCGTTCCCTGGGTGACTCGAAAAGCTCGCCGCCCTGAGTGTCCTGGTTCAGCAGCAGTGTACGAAGGTCAGTCATGCCGGTCCCGGTAAGGTCAAGGGCTGCGACTTTTTGCCAGCCGATGCTTGTAGGTCATGTCTGCCGCCGCGGAGTTCCGGTCGCGGGCTCAGCGTTCCACCGGTAAATGGCGACCTTTGTCGGGATGAGCATCGCGGCACTGCCAGAGCAGCAAGGCCAATGCCAGATAGGCCAGCGTCCAGCAGCCGGCGGCGAGCAGCAGCCAGCCCGTGTGTTGCCAGCCCAGCAGTGCCGGGGCGATACGCGCCAGTGCCGCCAGGCTTATCAGCAACGCCAGCGGATGAATCCAGCGCCGCGCGGCAGGATCACGAAAGCGTTGGACCAGTCGCGTGCGCGCCATCACGCCAAAGGTCAGGCTGCCCAGCGCACCGACGCTCAGGGCGTGCAGGGTGGCGGTCGCGGGGAGCGTCGGGATGATCGCGCTCAGACCGAGCAGCAGCAGGCCGAGGGCAAGCCAGGCATAGCCGAGCAGCAGCACCAGCAGGTCCATCCGTGTCCGGCAATGCCAGGGCTGCCAGCGCAGCAGGCGGATGGCGGTAAGCACGCTGGCGGCAATCAGAGTGGCTCCGGCCAGGCGTTGGAGCAGTATCCAGGGCATGGGCGCGAGCAGCAGCGCGAAAGCGAGCAGGATCAGCACTGCGCCTTCCAGGTGCGGCTGTACGCGAGCGTCCAGCCGTCGCCCTTCATTTTGCGCATGGCCGGCGAGTGCCGGTGCGATGATGCGCCCGCCCATGAAGAACAGCAGGGCGGCGAGCAGCAGCAGCGCCTCGTGCTGCAACAGACGAACCAGGCCCTGATCGAGGCCGCTGGCGGTGACGGCACTGAGCAGGGCAAGCCCGCCGACCACCGGCGCGACGGACTGGTTGCGCCACTTTTTAGCGGCACCGATAAAGCGCGGCAGCACCTTCCAGGCGAGCCCGCTGGCGAACAGCAGCGTAGCGCCGAGCGCCAGCCAGGAGCCGGGCCAGAACAGCGAGCCGAACCGCGCCAGCAGCCAGCAGGCCAGCAGCGCAAGTGTCACCCGCAAGGGTTGCGGGCCGAGCAGGTAGCCGGCAATCACCGCCAGGGCGAAGCCGAAGAGCATTTCCTGAGCATGTCCGGCGGGCGTGGCCAGCCCCGGCAGGGCAGGGATCAGGCCGAGGATTGTCAGTACCGAGACCGGCAGCAGCAGGGCCGCATACAGCGCGGCGGCAGGGAAGAACCAGGCGTTGGCGAAAGGAAGGCGCGGTTTGCGCGGGTGCATGGGCGCCTCCGGTTCGGAGCGGGCAGGCGCCCGCTACGGGCGTGGGTCAGCGGCTGGCGAGCAGGTCCCTGCCGCGCTGCACGGCGGTGCGTACCTGATTCGGTGCGGTGCCGCCGATATGGTCACGGGCGTTGACCGAGCCTTCCAGCGTCAGCACGGCGAACACGTCGTCGTCGATCTGGTCGCTGAACTGGCGCAGCTCGTCGAGGCTCATCTCGGCCAGGTCCTTGCCGGTCTGCACGCCGTACTTCACGGCATGGCCGACGATCTCGTGGCAGTCACGGAACGGCAGACCCTTGCGTACGAGGTAGTCGGCAAGATCCGTGGCGGTGGAGAAGCCGCGCAGGGCCGCTTCACGCATGATTTCGCGTCGGGGCTTGATCGCCGGAACCATGTCGGCGAAGGCACGCAGGCTGTCGCGCAGGGTGTCGGCGGCGTCGAACAGCGGCTCCTTGTCTTCCTGGTTGTCCTTGTTATACGCCAGCGGCTGGCCCTTCATCAGCACCAGCAGGCCGGCCAGTGCGCCGAACACGCGACCGGTCTTGCCACGCACCAGCTCCGGCACGTCCGGGTTCTTCTTCTGCGGCATGATCGAGGAGCCGGTGCAGAAGCGGTCGGGCAGGTCGATGAACTGGAACTGCGCGCTGGTCCAGAGCACCAGCTCTTCGGAGAAGCGCGACAGGTGCATCATGGCGACCGAGGCGGCGGCGCAGAATTCGATGGCGAAGTCGCGGTCCGAGACGCCGTCCAGCGAGTTGCCGGAGATGGCCTCGAAGCCCAGCAGCTCGCAGGTGATCTCGCGCTGGATCGGGTAGGTGGTGCCGGCCAGCGCGGCGCTGCCCAAGGGCATGCGGTTGGTGCGCTTGCGGCAGTCGACCAGACGCTCGTAATCGCGCGACAGCATCTCGAACCAGGCCAGCAAATGGTGGCCGAAAGTCACTGGTTGCGCGGTCTGCAGGTGGGTGAAGCCGGGCATGATGGTGCCCGCTTCGGCTTCCGCCAGGCCCAGCAGGCCTTCTTGAAGGCGGGTGATTTCGCCGAGGATCAGGTCGATTTCGTCACGCAGCCACAGGCGGATGTCGGTGGCGACCTGGTCGTTGCGCGAGCGGCCGGTGTGCAGCTTCTTTCCGGTGACGCCGATGCGGTCGGTCAGGCGCGCCTCGATGTTCATGTGCACGTCTTCCAGATCGACGCGCCATTCGAAGGTGCCGGCTTCAATCTCGCTCTGTATGTCTTTCAGATTGGCGATGATCTCGTCGCGTTCGGCATCGGTCAGCACGCCGGCCTTTTCCAGCATGGTGGCGTGGGCGATGGAGCCCATGATGTCGTGGCGGTAGAGGCGCTTGTCGAACTCGACGGAGGCGGTGAATCGGGCGACGAAGGCGTCGACGGGCTCGCTGAAACGGCCGCCCCAGGACTGGTTGGTCTTGTCGGTGCTCATGAATGCGCTCGCTGAAATCGGGAACTGTAAAGGCGCGGATGATAACAGGGTTGGCCGTCGTCTCGGAGGCATGGCGAACAGTGCGCTGGACAGCATTTCCGAACTTTGCCTGCAACTCCGTGCAGCAGCTCCTTGCGGTCATGCCGAGGCACGCCGACACTGCTGCCATGCAGACAATCCCGCAAAAAACCGCGCCCCCGACGGATGATTTCTTCGTGCCCGAGCTGTGCCAGCCCGAGGCGCTGCTTGGCCTGGTACTGCTGGCCGAGCTGCTCGTACTGGTGCTGGTGCTGGCCCAGCCGATGCAGCCGGGCTTCGATTGGGTGCGGCTGGCGCTGGCGTCACTGTTCGTGCAATGGGTCATGCTGCTGTCGGTCGGGCTGACCTGCCGGCTGCGACCGCTGCTGGCCAGGTTGTCGCCGTGGTTGGCCGGGCTCGTCTGTTGTGCGTTGGTGGTGGGCCTGACGCTGGCGTGCACAGCCGTGGCGGACATCTATCAGTTGGGCGGGCCGCTGTCGCGTGAGGGTGAAGTAAACCTCTACCTGCGTCATGCGCTGATCAGCCTGATCATGTCAGGCCTTCTGCTGCGTTATTTCTACCTGCAAAGCCAGTGGAGGCGTCAGGAACAGGCCGAGCTGCGTGCGCGCATCGAGTCGCTGCAGGCGCGCATTCGGCCGCACTTCCTGTTCAACAGCCTGAACAGCATTGCCAGCCTGATCGCGACCGATCCGCCGCAGGCCGAACAGGCCGTGCTGGACCTGGCCGATCTGTTTCGCGCCAGCCTGGCCCGCCCCGGTACGCTGGTGCCCTGGCGCGAAGAGCTGGAGCTGTCGCGGCGCTATCTGTCCATCGAACACTATCGTCTCGGTGACCGGCTGCAGGTGGAGTGGCAGGTGGACGGCGTTCCTGAAGATCTGCCCATTCCACAACTGACCCTGCAGCCGTTGCTGGAAAATGCGCTGATACATGGAATCCAGCCGCGCATCGAGGGCGGCACGGTCGGTGTGGCGGCCTATTATGCCGATGGCGTATTTCACTTGCAGGTCAGCAACCCCTTCGACGAGACCGCTCAAGCGCAGCCGTCCCGAGGCACCCGGCAGGCGCTGCACAATATAGACGCTCGACTAACGGCACTTTTCGGTCCTGCGGCGAGTCTCAGCGTGGAGCGGCGTAACGCCCGTTACTACACTTGTCTACGCTATCCATGTGCGACACAAAAGCAGGAAGCCTGATCCATATGAATGTGCTGATTGTCGATGACGAACCTCTGGCCCGCGAGCGCCTCGGCCGCCTGGTAGGTGAACTTGACGGCTATCGTGTCCTGGAACCTTCCGCCAGCAATGGCGAAGAGGCCCTCACCCTGATCGAGGAATTGCGGCCTGATATCGTCCTGCTGGATATCCGCATGCCGGGCCTCGACGGGCTGCAGGTGGCCGCCAAGCTGTGCGAACGCGATGCGCCTCCTGCGGTGATTTTCTGCACCGCCCATGACGAATTTGCTGTTGAGGCATTCCAGGTCAGTGCGGTTGGCTATCTGGTCAAGCCGGTACGTCCGGAGCATCTGGCCGAAGCGCTGCAAAAGGCCGAGCGTCCGAACCGCGTCCAGCTCGCGGCACTCACCCGACCCGCGGCGATTGCCGGCAACGGGCCACGCAGCCATATCAGTGCGCGCACGCGCAAGGGCATCGAGCTGATTCCGCTGGCCCAGGTGATTTACTTCATAGCTGATCACAAGTACGTCACCTTGCGGCACGAAAACGGAGAGGTGCTGCTGGATGAACCGCTGAAAGCGCTGGAAGACGAGTTTGGCGAGCGTTTCGTGCGTGTCCATCGCAACGCGCTGGTCTACCGTGACCGCATCGAGCGCCTGCAGCGCACCCCGCTGGGCCATTTTCAGCTGTTTCTCAAGGGGCTCGAAGGCGAGCCGCTGACCGTCAGCCGACGGCATGTTGCAGGTGTGCGTAAATTGATGAGCACGCTATAGCCACAGCTCATTGCTTGAACCGCTTCCTTGATTCCTGCCAACCCAGTGACAGGATCGGGCCTGTTATCATCGCCGGCAATTCATTGTTCTGGAATTGTCCATGTCTCGCGAAATTCGCATCGCTACCCGCAAGAGTGCCCTGGCCCTGTGGCAGGCCGAATACGTCAAGGCGCGCCTTGAAGCCGCACATCCCCATGTGAGCGTCAGCCTGGTGCCCATGGTCAGCCGGGGCGATAAGCTGCTTGACGCGCCGCTGGCGAAAATCGGCGGCAAGGGTCTGTTCGTCAAGGAGCTGGAAACCGCCCTGCTGGAGAACGAGGCGGACATTGCCGTGCACTCGATGAAGGACGTACCGATGGAGTTCCCCGAGGGGCTCGGCCTGTACTGCATCTGCGAGCGGGAAGATCCGCGCGATGCCTTTGTTTCCAACCATTTTGATGACTTCGCTGCACTGCCGGCGGGCGCGGTGGTCGGCACGTCGAGCCTGCGCCGTCAGGCCCAGCTGTTGGCACGGCGTCCAGACCTGAAAATCCAGTTTCTGCGCGGCAACGTCAATACCCGCCTGGCCAAGCTGGATGCCGGTGAGTACGACGCCATCATTCTCGCCGCCGCCGGGCTTATCCGCCTCGGCTTTGGTGAGCGCATCCGCTCCAGCATCAGTGTCGAGGACAGCCTGCCGGCAGGCGGCCAGGGCGCGGTCGGTATCGAATGCCGTACCGGCGACGGCGAACTGCATCAGTTGCTGGAGTGCCTGAATCATCCTGAAACCGCGCTGCGCGTGACCGCCGAACGTGCGCTGAACCGTCATCTGAATGGCGGCTGCCAGGTGCCCATCGCGTGTTATGCCGTGCTTGAAGACGATCAGCTCTGGTTGCGCGGTCTGGTCGGTCAGCCGGATGGCGAAGTGCTGCTGCGGTCCGAAGGCCGGGCGCCAGCCACGGAAGCCGAAGCGCTCGGGGTACGGGTCGCTGAAGAACTGCTGGCGCAGGGCGCCGGAAAAATTCTTCAGGATATTTACGGCGAGGCCGGCAAGGCGTGAGCAGTTGGCGTCTGCTGCTGACGCGCCCGACCGAGGAGTGCATCGCACTGTCGGCTGCACTGTCGGCAGAAGGCATCCAGAGCAGCAGTCTGCCGCTGCTCGCCATCGAACCACTACCGGAAACGCCCGAGCAGCGCGCGACCATGCTCGAACTCGATCGCTACTGCGCGGTCGTGGTAGTGAGCAAGCCGGCGGCCAGGCTGGGGCTCGAGCTGCTGGATCGCTACTGGCCACAGCCGCCGCATGGACAGGTCTGGTTCAGTGTCGGCGGCGCCACGGGTGCGCTGCTGGAAGACTTCGGTCTGGATGCAAGCTGGCCGCTCCGCGGCGACGATAGCGAAGCGCTGCTGGCCTTGCCGCGTTTCAATGAGGTACTGGGTGCCGCGACGGACCCCAGGGTGCTGATTCTGAGGGGGCAAGGCGGGCGCGAGCATCTGGCCGATACCCTGTGTAGTCGAGGCGTTCAGGTAGACAAGCTGGAACTCTATCGCCGCTATCTGCCCGAGTATCCACCCGGAACGCTGATTGAAACCCTGCGTGCGCAGCGCCTCAATGCCCTGCTGGTCAGCAGCGGGCAGGGGCTGGAGTCATTGCATGGTCTGGCGGCTTCCGACTGGCCCGAACTTTGTGAGCTACCCTTGTTCGTACCCAGTCCCCGCGTTGCGCAAATGGCTGCAGCACTGGGCGCCAAAAGAATAGTGGACTGCCGCGGTGCCGGAATCGCGGCGTTGCTGGCGGCATTGCGGGAAACTCCCGAGCCTGCTTAACGATGCAAAGGATGGAAATGTGAGCGAAGTAGATTCCGATAAGACACCTCGGCAATCCTCGGACCAGGAGCCCGCCATCCCCGTCAGGGAAAACCCGCCGAACAAAGCGGCTGCCACCACGCAGAAGAGTGGTCGCGGCGCCTTGGTCGGTCTGGCCCTGCTGGTTGGCCTGGCCGGTCTGGCGGCTGGCGGTTACAGCGTCTGGCAAGTACAGCAACTGACCGGTCAGGAGCAGCAACAGATCGAAGCTCTGCAGGCTACAGGTCAGCAGGCAGCCCAGTTGAACGAGCGCAGTCAGCAACTGGCCACGCGCCTGACACGACTGGAACAATTGCCGACTGCGGAGCAGCTGGGCGAGCAGCGACGTTTGCTGGCGGAACTGCAGAGCGACCAGCAGCGGCTTTCCGGGCGTGTCGAACAGGTGCTGGGCGCCAGCCGTGAGCAATGGCAGCTGGCCGAGGCCGAACACCTGCTGCGCATGGCAATGCTGCGTCTGTCAGCCATGCAGGACGTGAACAGTGCCGTTTCGCTGGTCGAAGAGGCGGACCTGATCCTGCGTCGGCAGGATGATCCGGGTGCCTACGCCGCAAGACAGAAGCTGCTGGAGGGCCTGGAGGCCTTGCGCAGCCTGCCGGAGCTGGACCGAACGGGTCTGTTTCTGCAACTGGGCGCGCTGGGTGGCCAGGCCAACCAGCTGAGCACCCTGGCACCCGAGTTCGAGCTTGGCCAGGCCCAGCCCGAGAGCCAGGGCGGCAGTCGCTGGCGGCAGTGGCTGGACGAAATGACCCGTTATGTACGGATCGATTTCAATGCGGGCACTGACGTCAAGCCGCTGTTGGCCGGGCAAAGTCTGGCACAGGTACGGCTGGCCCTTTCGCTGGCCATCGAGCAGGCGCAATGGGCCGTACTCAACGGCAACGCCGAAGTTTATCGGCAGTCCCTGGCGCAGGCTGTCCGCCTGATCGAAGATCATTTCAACGAAGACAACGGTCAGAGTCGCGGGCTGCGGGATCGTATCGCGGCACTTTCCGGACGCCAGGTCTCGGTCACCCTGCCGGATCTTGCTCCTGCACTGCAGACCCTGCAGGCCTATGTGCAAAAACGTCAGACCGGCAAGAGCGGCGAGCCGGTCGAGGTGGACGAAGAGCCTGCTGGCGAGGCTGAACAGGCGAGTGAAGAGGATGTGCGCACATGAAGCGGCTGGCCATTTTCCTCATCGTTCTGCTGGCCATTGTTGGTGCTGTTGGCTGGGCCATCTCCAAGGACGCAGGTTATGTCCTGATCAGTTACGACCGCTTTCGCTATGAGTCGAGTCTCTGGGTTTTGCTCGGGCTGATGCTCTGCCTCTGGCTGCTGACTGTGCTGGTGCGCTGGGTCCTTGGCGTGCTGCAGCTGTCTGGCGCACTGGTCAATCCCTGGTCGCGTCGTCACCGCGAGCGGCGCATTGCCAAAGCATCGCGCAGCGGATTGCGTGAGCTGGCTGAAGGGCAGTGGAGCAACGCGCTTGTCCACCTGCGAGTTGCCGCCGAGCATGACCGCCAGCCTCTGGTGCATTATCTGGGCGCTGCCCGTGCAGCCAATGAGCTGGGCGAACATGAACAGAGCGACGAGCTACTGCAGCGTGCGCGTGAGCGTGAGCCGCAAGCTGGTCTGGCCATCGGCCTGACCCAGGCGCAGTTACAGATCGCCAGAGGTCAGTATGCCGAGGCGCGAGAAACGCTGAACGGGCTGCATGACCAGCATCCGCGCCATCACTATGTGCTGACATTGCTGCAACAGCTCTATGTGCAGCTGCAGGACTGGCCTGCCCTGTGCCGCCTGCTTCCTGAGCTGCGCAAGCATCGTGTACTGCCACCGGCACGGCTGAGCGAGCTTGAATTGCTGGCCTGGACGGCGGCCATCGAACAAGCTGGCCAACTCCCCGAAGCAACTGCTGAAGAGGCGCGGCAGGCGCTCGGACAGCGCTGGCAGAATGCGCCGAGCAGCTTGCGCAACGAGCCGGCGCTGGTGCGCGCCTATGCCGACGGTCTCGCACGCCTTGGGGACGAAGCCAAGGCGGAGGACGTCCTGTACGCAGCGCTCAAGCGCCAGTTCGATGATCGCCTGGTCGAGCGCTATGGGCGTGTGCAGGGGCGCGAGCCGGCGCGTCAGCTGAGTCATGCCGAAGGCTGGCTGAAGGATCACCCGGGCAATGCCGAGTTGCTGCTGGCGCTGGCCCGGCTGAGCCTGCGCAACGAACTTTGGGGCAAGGCACGCGACTATTTCGAAGCCAGTCTGCGACTGGAGCACCGTCCGCAAACCTGTGCCGAATTGGCACGGCTGCTGGCGCGGCTGGGTGACAAGGAGCGCAGCAATCGACTGTTTCAGGAAGGGCTTGGGCTGGTAGACAGTTCGGGCGACAGCCGATTGCAGGTGATCGGCAACAGTTAGCAATGGGCGCAGGCGCTTGCGGGCGCCTGCTGTCAGGCTTGCAGCTTGCCGCGCAGGCTAATACCGTAGCGAGCTTTTCCTGCCTGCGGAGCCTCCATGAACCTGGCCAGCCCTCGTTCTCTCTTTCTACTGGCGTTCATCGGCTGCGTGCTGATGATGGTCGCCGCACTCTACCTGGAACATGTGGTCGGGCTGGCGCCGTGCCCGCTGTGCATCGTTCAGCGTATCTGCGTGATCGGCTTCGGCCTGGTTTGCCTGGTGGCCGCGCTACACGGGCCGCGCAAGGCCGGTCGTCGTGGTTATTCGGTTCTGGCCCTTTTGTTTGCGCTGGCGGGCGGTGCGACGGCCATTCGGCAAATCTGGCTGCAAAGCGTGCCTGCCGACCAACTGCCCAGTTGCCTGCCCAGCCTCGAATACATGATGGATGCATTGCCGTTCCAGGAGATTGCCCGGCTGGTGCTGCATGGTACGGCCGAGTGTGCCGAGGTCAGCTGGACCTTGCTTGGCATGAGTATTCCCGAATGGACCCTGTTGTCGTTTGTCGGCATGTCGCTGTTCTGTTTCTGGCAGATGCTGCGGCGCGATTGAATGATCGCTGCGCTTGGGTGTCCGATATCGGATCAGCGCGTTTTGCGGGTTTTGGGCGGGTGTCGAACAAATGATTCGCACGGCTTGAAGCTTCGATCGCCGGGGCTTAGTCTGCTCGGGCAGCGTTGGATTTCGTCATTGCGTTGCCACTCACCCAAGGCCGATATCCCCAGACAAAAAAGTCTCGGAAGGCGCAACAGACAACATCGATTAGGGAAGTGAGGTCATCATGCTCGAGAGCTGTCGGAACGCCCAGGAACGCTGGGGAGGTGTGCACCTGCTGATCGACCGCTGGCTGCAGGAACGCCATGAACTGATCAAGGTATTTGACGGACTGAATGGCGGCGAGGCTGCGCTGAGCCGACCGGCTTTGCAGCGCTTCTGCCAGATTCTGCTGGACTATGTGTCAGCAGGGCATTTCGAGATATACGAACAACTGCTCCAGGAGGCCGAGGCCTTCGGAGACGCGCGTGGCCTTGAACTGGCTCGCCAGATATACCCGCGCATCGAAGCCATTACCGATGTTGCCGTGGCATTCAATGATCGCTGCGACAAGGGTGATTGCCTGGACAGCCCCGGCCTGCATGAAGAGCTGAAATGCCTCGGACAGCTGCTGCATGAGCGATTCGAGCTTGAGGACTGCCTGATCGAGGTCCTGCATATGGCGCACAAGCAGGCTGCCGCTACGGTCTAGTCGCATGCCGGCTAGACGCCATGCAGGCGGTGCCGGTGTTTGCTGAATGCGGCAGTCCGTCTAATATGGCCGCACCCATATCGCCAGGAGGCGTCTTCATGCCCGCGAAGAAAAAGTCGGTTACCACCCCGTTGCATCTGCTTGAGCAGCTTTCACACAGTCTGGTGGAGCATTTGCAGAAAGCCTGCGCCGACGCGCAGAAAGAGCCGGAGCAGCTGCTTGCCAAGCTCGAAAAGCAGCGTGGCAAGACTCAGGAAAAGCTGGTCAAGGCGAGGGCCAGGCTCGACGAGGCCGGTAACGCAGGCAAGTCCAAGGCACAGGCCAAGGCTCGTTCGAAGCTGGCTGAGCTCGACGACATGCTGGCGCTGCTGCAGGCACGCCAAAGCGAGACCCTGAGTTATCTGGCCGATCTCAAGCGTGATGCTGAAAAGAGCCTTACCCTGGCGCAGGGTGTTACCAAGGTCGGACAGGCTGCAGCGCAGGCACTGGCTACCCGTGACAAGGTTTCTGCATCAACGAAAGCGCCTGCGCGGGCTCGCGCGGTCAAGCCTGCAGTCAAGACCGCTGCAGCCCCAAAGCCGGCTACAGCTGCTCAGTCCCCCGAAGGCAAGGCAGTGGCTACCAGGGCACCTGCTGTCCGTCCAGCCGCCAGCCGCGCCAAGCCCGCGACTGCGCCTAAGCCCGCCGCCAAGCCCGCAGCGGTGAAGAAACCTGCCACCCGCAAGCCGGCTGCCGCAACGGCGACTGACTCCTGACATCAGCTGTTTAGGCTTCTCGCCAAAACCATTGCCGCGCGCCGCAGTTTTTCCTGCGGCGCGCGCGTATCGCCAGTGAGCGCGCTGCACAGCGCGCTCAGCCAGTCGACTGATTCCTGCCCCGCCGGCCATTGTTGCGCTGCCTGTTGCAGCCGTTCGAGCAGAATATATTCGGCGTCCAGTTCCAGTCGCTTCACCTCATCACGTAGAGCGCCCAATGCGCTATCCGTCGCCGCTTGCTTGCGCCAGGCCTGACGCAGGCTGCGTAGTGGCGTGACCACCTGGGTCTGCCAGTCATGACTGACACGTCTCAATTGCTGCAGGCGCTCTGGCGTGCAGGCGACGGTGCGCAGCTCCAGCCATGCGCCCGCGAGCATCAGGCAGACATCCGCACCCGCTGCCTGCAGCTCAAGGCAGGCGCTTTCCACGCCGGGTTGTGCATAGCAGGTCAGGGCGAAACGGCGCAGATCGTCATGGGGCATGGGTCGTGATTTTTTTCCTGGCCGCGCGGATGGATTCCAGGCGAACTGATAAACTCCGCCGCCATTATGATCCGACTTCAGAACCTGACTCTACAGCGTGGGCCCCAGCGTTTGCTGGAAGGCGCCGAGCTGACCCTGCATCCCGGCCAGAAAGTCGGGCTGGTCGGTGCCAATGGCGCCGGAAAGTCCAGCCTGTTTGCTCTGCTGCGCGGTGAATTCACCCCCGATGGTGGCGACTGCCAGTTGCCCCCGGACTGGCGCATTGCCCATATGCGGCAAGAGGTCGATACGCTCGACCGCCTGGCCGTGGACTATGTGCTCGATGGCGATGTGCCGCTGCGGCGAATTCAGGCCGAGCTGGTGGTCGCCGAAGCTGCCCATGACGGCAGCGCACTGGCGCGGCTGCATACCGAGCTGGACAACGCCGACGGTTACAGTGCCGATGCACGTGCGCGCAAACTCCTTGCCGGGCTTGGTTTTGCCAACGAGCAGATGCTGCTGCCAGTGAGCAGTTTTTCTGGCGGCTGGCGCATGCGCCTGAACCTGGCGCAGGCGCTGATGTGCCCCTCCGACCTGCTGTTGCTTGATGAGCCGACCAACCACCTGGATCTCGATGCGATTCTCTGGCTGGAGGCCTGGCTGAAGAGCTATCCCGGCACCCTGATGCTGATTTCCCATGACCGCGACTTCCTCGACGAGGTGGTCGGCAACGTGGTGCATGTCGATCAGCGCAAGCTGACCCTCTATCGCGGCGGCTATTCGGCCTTCGAGCGGGCCCGTGCCGAGCGGCTGGCGCAACAGCAGCAGGCTTTCGAAAAGCAGCAGGCGCAGCGCGAGCACATGGAGGATTTCATCCGCCGCTTCAAGGCCAAGGCGAGCAAGGCACGCCAGGCACAGAGCCGGATCAAGGCGCTGGAAAAGCTTGAGGAGCTGGCGCCGGCGCATATCGATTCGCCGTTTGATTTTGTCTTCCGCGAAGCGGACAAGGTCTCCAGTCCCTTGCTGGATATGAGCGAGGCAACGCTCGGCTACCCTGAAAAAAGAGTACTGGAGAAGGTCAAGCTGCAGCTGGTGCCTGGCGCGCGCATCGGCCTGCTCGGCCCCAATGGTGCGGGCAAGTCGACGCTGATCAAGACGCTTGCCAACGAGCTGCAGCCTCTGGGTGGACGGCTGCAACGTGGCGAGAATCTGGTCATCGGCTATTTTGCCCAGCACCAGCTGGATGCTCTGGATGCCAAAGCGAGCCCGCTGCTGCACCTGCAGCGCATTGCGCCGGGTGAGCGAGAGCAGGTCCTGCGCGACTTTCTCGGTGGGTTCGATTTTCGCGGCAATCGCTGTGACGAGCCGGTGCTGAATTTTTCCGGTGGTGAGAAGGCACGTCTGGCGCTGGCGCTGATCGCCTGGGGCAAGCCCAATTTGTTGCTGCTGGATGAGCCGACCAACCACCTGGATCTGGAAATGCGCCTGGCGCTGACGCTGGCCTTGCAGGATTTCGAGGGTGCCGTACTGGTGGTGTCTCACGACCGGCACCTGCTCAAAAGCACCACGGATGAATTTCTGCTGGTGGCGGAGGGGCGGGTCGTCGAGTTCGAAGGCGACCTTGAAGACTATGCCCGTTGGCTGGCCGACTACCGTGTGCGTCAGCAACCGGTCGCTGCGACTGATCCGGCAGGCGATAAAACCGACAAACGCACGCAGCGTCAGGCGGCTGCAGCGTTGCGCCAGCAACTGGCGCCCCTGAAACGGCAGGCGGAAAAGCATGAGAAGGATCTGGCCGGCGTGCATGAAAAACTTGCGCTTGTCGAGGCGCGTCTCGCCGATGCCGCGATTTACGAAGCGGCGCGCAAGGATGAGCTGCGTGACCTGCTGGCCAGCCAGGCAGAGCTGAAGGCACGCGAAAACACGCTGGAAGAATCCTGGATGGAGGCGCTTGAGGCGCTGGAAAACTTGCAGGGCCAGCTCGAGGCCAGCACATGAACGAACAATGGCTGATGCTTGTCCAGGAGTGGGGCGACCAGCTGCTGCTTGGCCTGCAGATCATACTGATCCTACTGATTGCCTATGTTCTGCAGCGTCTGGTGGTCCGTGGCCTGACGCGTCTCGGCAATCGCTATCCGCTGCCTCCCGAGCTGCTGCTGCCGCTGCGTGGCGGCGTTCGCTGGTTCATCATCGGCGGTGCGCTGATCATGGTGCTGGAGCGTTTCGGCGTTTCAGCGACCGTGCTCTGGACGGCTTTCTCCGGCTTTGTCGCGGTGGCGGCAATCGCCTTCTTCGCCATTTGGAGTGTGCTGTCGAACCTGCTCTGCGCCGTACTGATCATGACCGTCGGCCCCTTTCGCATCGGCGACCTGGTGGAGTTGGTCGAGAGCTTTGAAAAGCCCATCGTCAAGGGCCGCGTCACCGACATCAACCTGCTCTACACTACCCTCGAAGAGGTGGCTGAAGACGGAACCGGCGCGACCGTGCAGGTGCCTAACAGCCTGTTCTTCCAGAAGGTCGTGCGTCGCTGGCGCGGGACCGACATTCAGACCATCAAACAGATATCACTCGAGTAACCGTTAATGGAATGGTTAAGTAGCCCTGAAATCTGGGTCGCGTTCCTGACCCTGACCGCTCTGGAAATCGTCCTGGGCATCGACAACATCATCTTCATCTCCATTCTGGTCAGCCGACTGCCCAGGGAACAGCAGCCCAAGGCGCGGTTCTTCGGCTTGGCGCTGGCCATGGGCACGCGCATCCTGCTGCTGCTTTCGATCACCTGGGTCATGCGCCTGACCAATGATCTGTTTACCGTCTTGGGTGAAGGTGTCTCCGGTCGAGACCTGATCTTGTTCTTTGGCGGGCTGTTCCTGCTGTTCAAGAGCACCATGGAAATCTGGCACAGCGTGGAAGGCGAAGAGGAAGAGCAATCAGCTGCCGGCGGGGCGGTGAAGGCCGGTTTCGTCAGCATCATCCTGCAGATCGCCGTCATCGATATCATCTTCTCGCTGGACTCGGTCATCACCGCGGTTGGTCTGGTGGATAACGTGCCGGTGATGGTAGCGGCGATCATCATCGCGGTTGTGGTGATGATGCTGGCGGCCGGCACCATCAGCGAGTTCATCGACAAGCATCCGACCCTGAAGATTCTGGCGCTGTCGTTCCTGATCGTAGTCGGCACCCTGCTGGTGGCCGAAGCCTTCGACGTTCACGTGCCCAAGGGCTACGTCTACTTCGCCATGGCCTTCTCGCTGGGCGTCGAGGCGTTGAATATTCGCATGCGCAAGGCCATGAAGCGTCCGCTCAAGGAGCCGGTGAAGCTGGGCAAGGGCATGCCCGATTGACACAGGCCGGCAAGACGCTTGCCGGCAGGAGGTGGATGAATGTCGCTTGAAACCTGGCTTGCCTTCTTCGTCGCCTGTTGGGTGATCAGCCTGTCGCCGGGCGCTGGCGCCATTGCATCGATGTCCTGCGGGTTGCGCTATGGCTTCTGGCGCGGTTACTGGAACGCCATCGGCCTGCAGCTGGCGCTGGTGCTGCAGATTGCCGTGGTGGCGGCGGGCGTGGGTGCGGTGCTGGCGACCTCGTCGCTGGCATTCAGTCTGATCAAGTGGTTCGGCGTTGCCTATCTGCTCTGGCTCGCCTTCAAGCAATGGCAGGCGATTCCCGAAGCGCTGGACGACTCGGCCATGCCGCGGCCCATCGGACGTCCCCTGGCGCTGGTATTCCGGGGTTTTCTGATCAATGCCAGCAACCCCAAGGCCATCGTCTTCATCCTGGCGGTGCTGCCGCAGTTTCTCGATCCGCAGCGGGCGCTGGTTCTGCAGTATGTCGAGATGGCGGCGACCATGGTGGCCGTCGATCTGGTGGTGATGGCCGGCTATACCGGCCTGGCCGCGAAAGTCCTGCGCCTGCTGCGCACGCCACGCCAGCAACGTGTGGTCAACCGCAGCTTCGCGACGATGTTCGCTGCAGCTGCGGCGTTTTTGGCGACGGTGCGAAAAGCGGCGGCGTAGGTTGGGTACGCTTTACCGACCCAACGACCGTACTTCAGTGCTTGCTGACCGTCAGTTCGAGCACCCGATCCACCAGCTTGTAGATGCCCGAGGCCGCTTCGCTGATCGATTGCGCCAGCATGTAGGCGGGTGTGGTGACGAGTTTGTGCTTGGTGTCCTCGGTGATCTCGCTGACCTCGCAGGGCTGATGCTCAGCTCCCATGCTGCGTGCTGCAGCGGCTGCCGGATCATCATCATGGCCCAACGTGCAGACCACGCCGGGGCCAAAGATCTGCGCGGCCATGGTCGGTGCGATACACATCATGCCGACGGGTTTGCCGGCCTGGGCAAAAGCCTGAGCGGCGGAAAGCACATCCGGCAGGACCTTGCAGTCGGCTCCCTGGCTGGCGAAATCGGACAGGTTCTTCGCCGCGCCGAAACCGCCGGGCATGATCAGTGCGTCGAACTGCTCGGCATCCAGCTCGCGCAGGTCCTTGATCTCGCCACGGGCCAGGCGCGCCGACTCTGTCAGCACGTTGCGTGACTCGGGCATTTCCTCGCCGGTGAGGTGATTGATCACGTGCAGCTGAGCAATGTTCGGTGCGAAGCACTGCACCTTGGCGCCACGCTGGTCCAGCCGCAGCAGGGTAATCACGCTCTCGTAGATTTCCGAGCCGTCGTAGACGCCACAGCCGGAAAGAATCACGGCGACTTTCTTGTTCATGGTGGTACTCCTGGTCAAGTTCAAGCGCCCGGTATCAGGCCGTTGAAAACTACCTGCGTTGGCAATACTGCGTTAAAAACAGGCTCGGAAAGTAGCTTGCGGCTAACGCGCTTCAGCGCGGCCCGAAGGGTGAACGAAGTGAGTACTGCTCATTTAGAACACCTAAACTCCGTGTGATTCGCTGTGCTCACCCTGCGGTTGTTACTCCGCTGCGCTACGTTTCTCGTCTGCTTTTGCCTTGTCTTGCCTGCCTCGCCTACGTTCCAACGGCCTGATGGGGCGCTGCAGAATGTGTTCGATGCTACTGCCTGGGGCGGATCAAGGTAAATCCCGCTCTCGTAGTCTTGGATAGGCCGCGGGTGCGCGCGTTCATTGCACCCTGCAAATGCTCAAAGCACTGGCAGTCGGTGGCATGGCTGGCGACAATGGCCGGGCTTTGGTGTCGTGCCCGGAGGTTGTCATGATCTCGTCATGCGGGCGGCCTATAACTGTCATGTTCGCCCGTTCTGCGGGCCAGGAGTCCATCGTGAGTCTCGTTCCCGCCAGCCGGCTGTTCCCCGCCACTCGTCTGCGTCGTAATCGCCGTGATGATTTCTCCCGCCGTCTGGTGCGCGAGAATGTGCTGACGGTCGATGACCTGATCCTGCCGGTGTTCGTGCTCGATGGAGAAAACCGCCGTGAGCAGGTGCCCTCCATGCCGGGCGTGGAGCGTCTGTCCATTGATCTGTTGCTTGAGGAAGCGGAGGAACTGGTTGCACTGGGCATTCCGGCACTGGCGCTGTTTCCGGTGACACCGCTGGAGAAAAAATCCCTCGACGCTGCCGAAGCCTGGAACCCCGACGGCATCGCCCAGCGCGCCACTCGCGCGCTGCGTGCGCGATTCCCCGAATTGGGGATCATCACCGACGTCGCACTCGATCCGTTCACCACTCACGGTCAGGACGGCATCCTTGATGAAAACGGCTACGTGCAGAACGATGTCACGGTCGACGCGCTGGTTCGTCAGGCACTGTCCCATGCAGAAGCAGGCGCTCAGGTGGTTGCGCCGTCGGACATGATGGATGGTCGTATCCAGGCGATTCGCGAGGCGTTGGAAGTGGCCGAACACCACAACGTGCGCATCATGGCCTACTCGGCCAAGTACGCCAGCGCTTACTACGGGCCGTTCCGTGATGCCGTGGGCTCGGCGGCGAACCTGGGCAAGGGCAGCAAGAACACCTACCAGATGGACCCGGCCAACGGTGACGAGGCGCTGCACGAAGTCGCAGCCGATCTGGCCGAGGGCGCTGACATGGTGATGGTCAAGCCGGGCCAGGCTTACCTGGACATCGTCTGGCGAGTCAAAGATGCCTTCAAGGCGCCAACGTTCGTCTATCAGGTCAGTGGTGAGTACGCCATGCATATGGCGGCGATCCAGAACGGCTGGCTGAGCGAAGCGGTGATTCTTGAATCTTTGGTCGGCTTCAAGCGCGCCGGGGCCGATGGCATTCTCACCTACTTCGCCAAGCAGGCGGCACAACAGTTGAAACGGGGGCAGTGAGCCCTCACGAGGCAGAGCGATGAACAGTCAAGAACTCAGCGAACAGGGCCTGCAGGAAATCGTCAGCAGCGAAGTGCTGGAGCAGGCGGTGCCCGAGGTGCAGTCAGCAGAAGCCCCAGCAGTGGTGATTCCGCTGCCGAACCTGGACGACAGCAGCCTGTATATCCACCGCGAGCTGTCGCAGCTGCAGTTCAATATTCGCGTGCTGGAACAGGCGCTGGACGAGTCCTGTCCGCTGCTGGAGCGGCTGAAGTTTCTGCTGATCTTTTCCAGCAACCTCGACGAGTTCTTCGAAATCCGTGTTGCCGGCCTGAAGAAACAGGTCACCTATGCCCGTGAGCAGGCGGGTGCCGATGGGTTGCAGCCGCACCAGGCGCTGGCGCGCATTTCCGAGCTGGTGCACGTGCAGGTCGACCGCCAGTACAGCATCCTCAACGAGATACTGCTGCCCGAGCTGGCCAAGCAGCAGGTGCGCTTTATCCGGCGTCGGCATTGGACGGCCAAGATCAAAACCTGGGTGCGACGCTATTTTCGCGAGGAAATCGCGCCGATCATCACCCCCATCGGCCTTGATCCGACCCACCCGTTCCCGCTTCTGGTGAACAAGAGCCTCAACTTCATCGTCGAGCTGGAAGGTATCGATGCCTTTGGCCGCGACTCCGGGCTGGCGATCATTCCGGCGCCACGGCTGCTGCCGCGTATCATCCGTGTGCCCGAGGAAGTCGGCGGGCCGGGCGCCAACCATGTATTCCTCTCATCAATGATTCACGCCCACGCCGATGACCTGTTTCACGGCATGAAGGTCAAGGGTTGTTACCAGTTCCGCCTGACCCGCAACGCCGACCTCTCGGTGGATACCGAGGATGTCGAGGACCTGGCCCGCGCATTGCGTGGTGAGCTGATGTCACGGCGTTATGGCGATGCGGTACGCCTTGAGGTGGTCGATACTTGCCCGGCGCACCTGGCCGAGTTTCTGCTCAAACAGTTCGGCCTGAGCGAGAGCGAGCTCTACCGTGTCAATGGTCCGGTCAACCTGACCCGGCTGTTCAGCGTCACTGGCCTGGACAGCCATCCGGAGCTGCAATACACGCCGTTCACCCCGGCGATTCCGAAGATGCTGCAGAACAGCGAGAACATCTTCAACGTGGTCGGCAAGCAGGACATTCTGCTGCTGCACCCTTATGAGTCCTTCACCCCGGTGGTCGATCTTCTGCGCGAAGCCGCCAAGGACCCCAGCGTGCTGGCGGTCAAACAAACGCTGTACCGCTCCGGGGCCAACTCTGAAATCGTCGATGCCCTGGTCGAGGCGGCGCGCAATGGCAAGGAAGTCACTGCGGTGATCGAGCTGCGCGCACGCTTCGACGAGGAATCCAACCTGCAACTGGCCGGACGTCTGCAGCAGGCAGGCGCGGTGGTTATCTATGGCGTGGTGGGCTACAAGACCCACGCCAAGATGATGCTTATCCTGCGTCGCGAGAACGGCGAACTGCGCCGCTATGCGCACCTGGGTACCGGCAACTACCACGCCGGCAATGCGCGGCTGTACACCGACTACAGCTTGCTGACCTCGGATGAAGCGCTCTGCGAAGACGTGTCCAAGCTGTTCAGCCAGTTGATCGGCATGGGCAAGACCATGCGCATGAAGAAGCTCCTGCATGCGCCCTTTACCCTGAAAAAGACGCTGCTCGACCTGATCGCTCAGGAAACCCAGAATGCGGCTGAAGGCAAACCCGCGCACATCATGCTCAAGGTCAATTCGCTGACCGACCCGAAGATGATCAGGGCGCTGTACAAGGCCAGTCAGACGGGGGTGCGTATCGACCTGATCGTGCGCGGCATGTGCTGTCTGCGTCCGGGTATTGCCGGGGTCTCGCACAATATTCAGGTGCGCTCGATCATTGGCCGCTTCCTCGAACACAGCCGGGTGTTCTATTTCTTCAACGGCGGCGACGAGAAGCTCTACCTGTCCAGCGCCGACTGGATGGAGCGCAATCTCGACCGGCGTGTCGAGACCTGCTTCCCCGTGGAAGGGAAGAAGCTGGTGATGCGGGTGAAGAAAGAACTGGATGCCTTCATCACCGACAACACGCTGAGCTGGCTGCTACAGCCCGACGGCAGCTACATACGCAACACCCCCAGCGGCAACCAGCTCTCACGCAACGTGCAGAGCACCCTGCTGGAGCGGCTGGCCGGCCCGCTGGCTGGCGGGCGCTGAGATGTTCTGATGCGGCGCTGGTTTTCCAGCGCCGCGCCAACTGCAACCCTATTTCATCCGCAGTTCGTAACCGACCCGTGTCAGCCAGGCGGCTTCGGCTTCGAAGTCGGCGCGGGTTAGCGGGTTGTCGTCCAGCCAGCCATCAGGGAAGACCAGCTCCAGGCTGCGCTCAGCCGGCTTGAGCAGCACTTCGGAAGCGGTGTGGCAGCGGATATGGTGGAACAGGATGGCGAAGCGCAAGAGGATGCACAGGCGTACCAGGGTATCGGCGTCGGCACCGGTTTCGCTGAACTTGTCCTGCGGGATGTTGCGGCGATGGCCGCGCACCAGCAAGGCCAGCATGAGCTGATCCTGGCGTGAAAAGCCCGGCAGGTCGGAGTGCTCGATCAGGTACGCGCCGTGCTTGTGGTAGTGGTAGTGGGCAATGTCCAGGCCCACCTCGTGTACACGAGCGGCCCAGGCCAGTAGCTCGCGATGCCATTCCTCATTCAGGTTCCAGTCGCTGGAAACCTGATCGAAGGCTTCCAACGCCTTGCGCTCGACGCGCGCGGCCTGCTCGGTATCCACGTGATAGCGCTCCATGAGGAAGCTCAGGGTGCGGTCGCGGATGTCTTCATGGTGATGACGGCCAATCAGGTCGTAGAGCACGCCTTCGCGCAGGGCGCCTTCGGAATGGGCCATGCAGTTCAGTTCCAGGGCATCGAAGAGGGCTTCGAGGATCGCAAGGCCAGCGGGGAAGACGCCACGCCGATCCGGCTTGACGCCTTCAACATCGATCTTTTCCACGTCCCCTAGTTTGAACAGCTTGCGCTTGAGCCAGCCGATGCCCTCGCGCGTGACTTCGCCATTGCCCAGGCCGGCGCCCTTGATGCCCAGGCCGACCGCACGGATGGTGCCGGATGCGCCGACTGCGTCCTGCCAGCCGAGCCGGCGCAGGCCATGTTCGATACTCATCAGTTCCAGGCGTGCCGCCGTGTAAGCCTGGGCGTAACGTGCCGGGGTGATCTTGCCGTCACGGAAATAACGCTGGGTATAACTCACGCAGCCCATCTGCAGGCTTTCGCGCAGCTGTGAATCGAAGCCTTCACCAATGATGAATTCGGTACTGCCCCCGCCGATATCCACTACCAGCCGCTTACCGGTTGCGCTGGGGAAGGTGTGGGCGACGCCCAAGTAGATCAGGCGTGCTTCCTCGCGACCGGAAATGACTTCCACCTGATGATTGATGATGGCTTCCGCCTGGCGAATGAACAAAGCCCGGTTGCGGGCTTCGCGCAGGGCGTTGGTGCCGACCACGCGCACCGCGCCCTGAGGCAGGTGATTGACCAGCTGGGCGAAGCGGCGCAGGCAGTCGAGGCCGCGCTCCATGGCGTCCTCGTCGAGCATGCGCTGCTCGTTGATGCCGGCGGCCAGCTGGACCTTTTCCCCGAGCCGTTCGAGGATGCGCACTTCACCGTTGCTGATGCGTGCCAGCACCATGTGGAAGCTGTTCGACCCCAGGTCGAGGCCGGCGATCAGTGGAAAGGGTTCGGCGGCTGATTGGCGCATGGGCTGATCTCTGTGAAAATCGTGACATCCTGACACGATCATCGGCTTACGCCAACGCGCAACACCCTGCAATATTCCCTGTTGCAGCCTGTGGATTGGTCTGCTGGGCCGCCATGCGGCGAAAGCCTGGGCGATGGACTGCGACTTTCGGTCCTTATCAAGCCGGGCTATCATGGCGTCACTTTCGGTTTTCACCCTGGAGACATTCCATGAGCGAGCACATCAACAATGTCAGCGACAGCAGCTTCGAGCAGGATGTGCTCCAGGCGGACGGTCCTGTGCTGGTCGATTACTGGGCGGAGTGGTGTGGTCCGTGCAAGATGATCGCGCCGGTACTCGACGAGATTGCCAAGGAGTACGAAGGCAAGCTCAAGGTATGCAAGCTGAACATTGACGAGAACCAGGAAACACCGCCCAAGTATGGCGTGCGTGGTATCCCGACCCTGATGCTGTTCAAGAACGGCAACGTCGAAGCCACCAAGGTGGGGGCGCTTTCCAAGTCCCAGCTGGCAGCGTTCCTCGACAGCAACATCTGAGTCTCGCTCCGCCAAGGCCCCTGCAAATGCGGGGGCTTTTTGCTGCTACAGGGTGGACGCCTCGCCTGAGCGGTGCTAAATTCGGCCTCGCGACGCTTCTTTCGTCGCCTTCTGCATTCGTCGCCGACGCACTTCAGCCCACATCGCACAACGAACCCGTTCGTATTCTGCTGCGCGGCTTCTCAAGCTAATCGCTTTCTATATCCTTCCTGATCTCTTCCTATGAATCTGACCGAACTCAAGCAAAAGTCCATCACCGATCTGCTGGAAATGGCCGAACAGATGGGCATCGACAACATGGCCCGTTCGCGCAAGCAGGACGTGATTTTTTCCCTGCTCAAGAAACACGCGAAAAGCGGCGAGGAGATATCCGGTGATGGCGTGCTGGAGATCCTCCAGGACGGTTTCGGCTTTCTGCGCTCCGCGGATTCTTCCTATCTGGCCGGTCCGGACGACATCTACGTTTCGCCCAGCCAGATTCGTCGCTTCAATCTGCGTACCGGCGACACCATCATTGGCAAGATCCGCCCGCCGAAGGAAGGTGAGCGCTATTTCGCCCTGCTCAAGGTCGACTCGATCAACTACGATCGACCGGAGAACGCGAAGAACAAGATTCTCTTCGAGAACCTCACGCCACTGTTCGCCAATCAGCGCCTGAAGATGGAGGCCGGCAACGGTTCCACTGAAGACCTCACTGGTCGCGTGATCGATCTCTGCGCCCCGATCGGCAAGGGCCAGCGCGGCCTGATCGTTGCACCGCCGAAAGCGGGCAAGACGATCATGCTGCAGAACATCGCCAGCAACATTACCCGCAACAATCCCGAGTGCCACCTGATCGTCCTGCTGATCGACGAGCGCCCGGAAGAAGTGACCGAGATGCAGCGCACCGTGCGCGGCGAAGTGGTTGCCTCCACCTTCGACGAGCCGCCGACCCGCCACGTGCAGGTTGCCGAAATGGTGATCGAGAAGGCCAAGCGCCTGGTCGAGCACAAGAAGGATGTGGTCATCCTGCTGGACTCAATCACGCGCCTGGCGCGTGCCTACAACACCGTGATCCCGAGCTCCGGCAAGGTGCTTACCGGTGGTGTCGACGCCCATGCCCTGGAAAAGCCCAAGCGTTTCTTCGGTGCTGCGCGCAATATCGAGGAAGGCGGTTCGCTGACCATCATCGCCACGGCGCTGGTAGAAACCGGCTCGAAGATGGACGAGGTGATCTACGAGGAATTCAAGGGCACCGGTAACCTCGAGCTGCATCTGGATCGCCGCATCGCCGAGAAGCGCGTGTTCCCGGCCATCAACATCAACAAGTCCGGCACTCGCCGCGAGGAGTTGCTGACCAGCGAGGAAGAGCTGCAGCGCATCTGGATTCTGCGCAAGCTGCTGCACCCGATGGATGAAAGTGCGGCCATCGAGTTCCTGCTCGACAAGCTCAAGGACACCAAGACCAACGAAGAATTCTTCATGTCCATGAAGCGAAAGTAAGGCATTGCGTCTTGCCACGAGGCCGGGGAAACCCGGCCTCGTCGTTTCTGCGCGTAGTGGAAGCTAGAAAGCCCCTGCCGAGGGCGAGGGCCGGACTGGTAGACTTCGGGCGATTCAAACGGCCCCTATAGGCTAGGCAGCGCGCAGTCTTACTGCCCTGCTTATCGAAAACGCTGTCGAGTGCATATCATCGATGGCCATGATGCGATTAGCGCGACAGCCCGCACACTGGAGGGGCCAAGGCATGCCGGCAACCACCCACTAAACACCCAAGATTATCCGTGTCACGCTTATTCGCGATGGCGTGACCCAGCAAACCGTATTGAAGTAGGAACCACAGCATGACCAGCGCCCAACAAAGTGACGCACTGCGAAACCAAATCTGGAAAATCGCCAACGATGTGCGTGGCGCAGTCGACGGCTGGGACTTTAAGCAATACGTGCTAGGCACCTTGTTCTACCGCTTTATCAGCGAGAATTTCGCTGATTACATGACCGGCGGTGATGAGTCAGTCGATTACGCCGCCATGGATGATGGTGACAAGAGTCTCGCAGCAGTCAAGGACGATGCCATAAGGACCAAGGGCTACTTCATCTACCCCAGCCAGCTATTCGCCAATGTGGCGGCCAATGCCTACAGCAACGCCAGCCTGAACACCGACCTGAACACTATCTTCAAAGACATCGAAGCATCTGCCAGCGGCTACCCCTCCGAGCGTGATATCAGGGGCTTGTTCGCCGACTTCGACACCACCAGCAACCGTCTGGGCAACACGGTCAAAGACAAAAACGAACGACTGGCGAAAGTGCTTAAAGGCGTAGCCGGACTGGATTTTGGCACCTTTGACGAAAGCCATATCGACTTGTTTGGTGATGCTTACGAATTTCTCATCTCCAACTACGCCGCCAACGCCGGCAAATCGGGCGGGGAGTTCTTCACCCCGCAGCATGTCTCCAAGCTGATTGCCCAGCTCGCCATGCACAAGCAAACCAAGGTCAACAAGATCTACGACCCCGCGTGCGGCTCGGGCTCGCTGTTGCTGCAAGCCAAAAAGCATTTTGATGCTCATATCATCGAAGACGGTTTTTTCGGTCAGGAACTCAACCACACCACCTATAACCTGGCGCGCATGAACATGTTTCTGCACAACGTCAACTACGACAAATTCAATATCCAGCTCGGTGACACCCTCACCGAGCCACACTTTGGCGACGATAAACCCTTCGATGCCATCGTCTCCAACCCGCCGTACTCGGTGAAGTGGAAGGGGGCAGACGACCCTACTCTTATCAGCGACGACCGCTTTGCCCCGGCCGGCGTGCTGGCACCTAAATCCAAGGCCGACTTTGCCTTTGTGCTGCACGCGCTCAGTTACCTCTCAGCCAAAGGCCGCGCTGCCATTGTTTGCTTCCCCGGCATTTTTTACCGCAGCGGTGCCGAGCAGAAGATCCGCCAATACTTGGTTGACAACAACTACGTGGAAAGCGTGATTTCGCTCGCCTCCAACCTGTTCTACGGCACCACCATCGCCGTGAATATTCTGGTGCTGTCCAAGCACAAGACCGACACCACCACCCAATTTATCGACGCCAGCGGTCTGTTCAAAAAAGGCACCAACAACAACTTGCTGGAAGACACGCATATCGAACGCATCATGCAGGTGTTCGACAGCAAGGCGAACGTGGAGCACTTTGCCCGGTCCGTCCCTCTGGATAAGGTGGCTGCCAACGACTACAACCTGTCGGTCAGCAGCTATATCGATGCCAAGGACACCCGCGATGTTGTGAATATTGCCCAGCTCAATGCCGACCTGAAAACCACGGTTGCCAGGATCGACCAGCTACGCAAAGACATTGATGTGATCGTCGCGGAGATCGAGGGTGAGGAGTTGGGGGCATGAGCTTTTTGGAAAAGCTGCTGGATGGGGTTGCGGTGGAGTGGCTGCCACTTGGAGTCGTAACGAAATACGAACAGCCAACCAAATATCTAGTGGCAGCAAAAAACTACAGTGATGAATTTGAAACTCCCGTTCTTCCCGCTGGGAAAACCTTTGTTCTTGGCTATACGGACGAGGTTCACGGTATCTATAAAGCTTCTGAAAATCCTGTAATCATCTTTGATGATTTTACTACCGCTAATAAGTGGGTGGATTTTGACTTCAAGGCTAAGTCATCGGCCATGAAGATGATTACGTCAAGTGACGAAAATAAGGCACTAATTAAATATATTTATTATTGGTTGAGCACATTGCCAAGCGAATTGGTTGATGGCGACCATAAGCGCCAGTGGATCGGTAGCTACACATGCAAAAAAATTCCCATCCCTTGCCCAGAAAACCCTAAGAAATCGCTTGAAATCCAAGCTGAAATCGTTCGCATACTAGATCGCTTCACCGAGCTGACCGCCGAGCTGACCGCCGAGCTGACCGCGCGCAAAAAACAATACAACTACTACCGCGACCAGTTATTGAGCTTTAAAGAAGGTAATGTGGAGTGGAAGGCGCTGAGCGAAGTTGGTGCATTTATTCGTGGCAAGCGTTTTACCAAGGCTGACTATGTGGAAGACGGAATCAGCGTTATCCATTACGGTGAGATATACACGCGTTACGGCGTTTTTACGACGCAAGCTTTGTCACAGGTCAGAAGCGATATGGCTGGGTCACTTCGCTATGCAGAACCAGGCGATGTAGTGATAACCGACGTGGGTGAGACGGTTGAAGATGTTGGTAAGGCAGTGGCATGGCTCGGCGATGAAAAGGTCGCTATTCACGACCATTGCTATGCTTTTCGGCATTCAATGAATCCGAAGTTTATTTCCTATTGTATGCAGGCGACATCGTTCGTCGCCGAGAAGGCAAAATATATAGCCAGAACCAAGGTTAATACATTGCTGATTAATGGGTTTTCAAAGATTAAAATCCCTGTTCCTTATCCAGGTGATCCTGATAAATCTCTTGCCGAACAGGCTCGTATCGTTTCGATTCTCGATAAATTCGACACGCTTACCAATTCCATCAGCGAAGGCTTGCCGCGCGAAATTAAGTTACGCCAGCAACAATACGCGCACTACCGCGACTTGCTGTTAAGTTTCCCCAGGCCTGAAGAGGTAGCGCCGTAATATGGGTAAAACGCTAAAGGAAATAGCCGAAGAAATAAAAGGCATCAAGAAGAAGGTGCAGTTGATCTACGCCTTCAACGGCACGGGCAAAACGCGCCTGTCACGAGAGTTCAAGCAACTCATCGCCCCAAAAGTGGATGCTAATGAAGATGGCGATATGGCGGATCAACCAGGGCTGTCGCGTAACAAAATTCTCTATTACAGCGCTTTCACTGAAGACTTGTTCTATTGGGATAACGACCTTAGCGGCGACGCCGAACCCAGGCTGAAAATCCAACCTAATACCTTTACGGATTGGATATTGATGGATCAAGGGCAAGATCAGAATGTCATCACTACCTTTCAGCGTTATACCAACGACAAGCTCACGCCACGGTTCAATGCAGAGCAAAAAGACGAGCAGACAGGCGAGGTCAATCTCAAAGCCTTTTCCGAGGTCACTTTTTCTCTCGAACGTGGAAATGATGATGAACGTTCGGGCAATTTGAAAATATCCAAGGGCGAAGAAAGCAATTTTATCTGGAGTATTTTCTATACGCTACTTGAACAGGTAATTGGCGTGCTCAATGTCGCTGAGCCGACTGATCGTGAAACTGACCAATTCAATCAGTTGGAATATGTATTCATTGACGATCCAGTCAGCTCTTTGGATGAGGATCACCTGATTCAGCTAGCGGTAAATTTGGGCCAGTTGATAAAGTCGAGCGAGTCAGGCGTAAAATTCATTGTGTCCACGCACAGCGCGCTTTTTTATAACGTGCTTTATAACGAAGTAGGCGCCAAGAGCGGTTATATTCTCAGCCGTTTGGACGATGGCACCTATGTGCATGAGGAAAAGGAAGGCGACTCGAACAAGAGCTTTTCTTACCATCTGCATATTAAATCGCTTATCGAGCAAGCAGTCGCTACCAATAGTGTACAGCGCTACCATTTTGCTCTACTGCGTAACCTGTATGAAAAGACCGCCAATTTCCTCGGGTATCGGCGATGGTCTGAATTGTTGCCAGAGGATAAGAAGGCTTACGCCAGTCGGGTTATGAATTTTTATCCCCACAACACCTTGTCCAACGAAGAGATCGCTGAGCCGACACCGCCCGAAAAAGAGATGGTTGGTCTATTGCTTGAAAAGCTGAATACCTATGGTTACTGGCAGCAGAAAGAAAACGGTTGATGAGCATATTTTTTGGCGGGTAGCGGTTTGCCTTGGTGAGGATCACCCCAGCGATTGCTGCCAGGCGCTGGCAGTTATCAAACAGCACATCAAGCCTCGCCAAACCCTTGGCGTGCTGGCGGTGAATGAAGTTGTCCCACAGCCTGTGGGACAACTGCCCTAGCGGCATGATCCATGAGGAAAAACATGGCCAAGAACAACATCACACTGCGCGATCAAACCACTGAGTTTCTGCTCTACACCGCGCCCAATGGTGCGATCAAAGTGGAGGTGTTGCTCAGCAATGAGAATATTTGGCTGACGCAGAAGCGCATGGCCGAGCTGTTTTGTGTGGGCGTGCCTGCCATTTCCAAGCATCTGAAGAATATTTTTGATAGCGGCGAGCTGGTGGAAGAAGTGGTTGTTTCCATTTTGGAAACAACCACTGAACATGGCGCAGTGGCAGGCCTGACCCAAACCCAGCAGGTGAAGTACTACAATCTGGATGCGGTGATTTCGGTGGGCTACCGGGTCAATTCGGCACAGGCGACGCAATTCCGTATCTGGGCGACGGCCTTGATCAAGGAATACATCATCAAGGGCTTTGCCATGGATGATGAGCGGCTGAAAAATGGCCGTTACTTTGGCAAAGACTATTTCCGTGAATTGCTGGAGCGCGTGCGCTCCATTCGCGCCAGCGAGCGGCGCATCTATCAGCAAATCACCGATATTTTTGCCGAGTGCAGCATCGATTACGCCCCCAAATCTGAAACCACCCGGTTGTTCTATGCCCATGTGCAAGACAAGTTTCACTTTGCCATTACCGGCCATACGGCGGCAGAAATCATTGCCTTGCATGCCGACGCAAACAAACCCTTGATGGGCATGAGCACCTACAAGAATGCGCCAGATGGCCGCGTGCTGAAGTCGGATGCCATCGTGGCGAAAAATTACTTGAGCGAGGCAGATATCAAAAAGCTGGAACGCGCTGTATCAGCATTTTTTGACTATATCGAAGGCATCATCGAGCGGCAGAATACGTTCACGATGGAAAGCTTTGCTGAAAGCGTGAACAAGTTTCTTGCGTTTAATGAGTACCGAATTCTGGAAGGCTACGGCACCGTGTCGCGCCAGCAGGCGGAACAGAAAGCCGTTGCCGAATATGAAAAGTTCAACAAGCAGCAGCGCATCGAATCCGATTTCGACCGCGAGGTGAAAAAGCTGTTGCAGAAAAGGGACGCGCAAGAATGAGTGACTACACGACCATTGCCGAATCGAAAAACTTCATCGTTCTGGAGCAGTACACAAAGGACTGGCAAGTGGCCGAGAGCTACCAGAGCGAAGGCGATTTGGAGAGTGAGTTTATTCAGGATCTGGTCAATCAGGGCTATGAATACCCTGCCGGCCTGAATACGCCCGAAGCCTTGCTGGCCAATGTGCGTGTGCAGTTGCAAACGCTCAATAATGTGCAGTTTGCCGATGGCGAGTGGCTGCGCTTTGTCGAGACCTGGCTGGACAAGCCCAGCGATGGCATTGTCGAGAAAACCCGTAAGATCCACGACGACTATATTCACGACTTCGTCTTTGACGATGGCCGTATCCAGAACATCTACCTGCTGGACAAGAAAAACATCCTGCGCAACAAGGTGCAGGTGATCAAGCAGTTTGAGCAAAAGGGCAGCCACGCCAATCGCTATGACGTGACGATTCTGGTCAATGGCTTGCCGCTTGTGCAGGTGGAGTTGAAGAAGCGGGGCGTGGCGATTCGCGAGGCCTTTAATCAGGTGCACCGCTACAGCAAGGAAAGCTTCAATAGCGCGTATTCCTTGTTCAAATACCTGCAATTGTTCGTGATCTCCAATGGCACAGACAGCCGTTACTTTGCCAACACGGCCCAGCGCAACAAGAACAGCTTCGACTTCACCATGAACTGGGCGAAGGCGGATAACAGCCTGATCAAGGACCTGAAAGACTTTACCGCCACCTTTTTCCAGAGAGACACCTTGCTGAAGGTGTTGCTGCGCTACTCGGTGTTTGATGTCAGCAATACGCTGCTGGTAATGCGTCCGTACCAGATTGCCGCCACGGAACGCATTCTGTGGACGATCAACTGCGCGCATCAGGCCAAAAACTGGAGCAAGCGCGAAGGCGGCGGCTTTATCTGGCACACCACCGGCTCCGGCAAGACGCTGACCAGCTTCAAGGCGGCTCGCCTGGCCACTGAGTTGCCGTTTATCGACAAGGTGTTCTTTGTGGTGGACCGCAAGGATCTGGATTACCAAACCATGAAGGAATACCAGCGCTTCTCGCCGGAAAGCGTGAACGGTTCGGACAGCACGGCGGGCCTTAAGCGTAACCTGGACAAGGACGACAACAAGATCGTCGTCACTACCATCCAGAAGCTCAATAACCTGATGAAGAGCGAGCCTGACCTGCCCATCTACGGCAAGCAGGTGGTGTTTATTTTCGATGAGTGCCACCGCAGTCAGTTCGGTGAAGCGCAGAAAAACCTGAAGAGGAAATTCAAGAAGTTCTATCAGTTTGGCTTTACCGGCACGCCTATCTTTGCAGGTCTTAACGCTTCAGGCGCAGAAGACACTGCCAGCGTGTTTGGCCGTGAATTGCACTCGTATGTGATCACCGATGCGATTCGCGATGAGAAGGTGCTCAAGTTCAAGGTCGATTACAACGATGTGCGGCCGCAGTTCAAGGCCCTTGAAACCGAGCAGGATGAAGCAAAACTGAGCGCAGCGGAAAACAGGCAGGCCTTGCTGCACCCTGAGCGTATCCGCGAGATCACGCAGTACATCCTCAACACCTTCCGGCAAAAAACCCATCGCCTGCAAGCGGGCAACAAGGGCTTTAACGCCATGTTCGCGGTCAGCAGCGTGGACGCCGCCAAGCTGTACTACGAGTCGTTCAGGGTACAGCAGAAGGGCAGTGACAAGCCGCTGCGGGTGGCCACTATCTTTTCGTTTGCGGCCAACGAAGAGCAGGATTCGATTGGCGAGATCGAGGACGAAAGCTTCGATGTTTCACCCCTACACGGTACCGCCAAAGAGTTCTTGAACTCGGCCATTGAAGACTACAACGCGCTGTTCAAAACCAACTTCAGCGTGGACAGCAATGGCTTTCAGAACTATTACCGCGACCTGGCCAAGCAAGTCAAAGCCAGAGAAATCGACCTGTTGATCGTGGTGGGCATGTTCCTCACCGGCTTCGATGTCCCTACGCTCAACACGCTGTTCGTCGACAAGAATCTGCGTTACCACGGCCTGATACAGGCCTATTCGCGTACCAACCGGATTTTTGACGCGACCAAGACCTTCGGCAACATCGTGACCTTCCGCGATCTGGAACAGGCGACCATCGATGCCATCACCTTGTTCGGCAACAGCAATACCCGAAACGTGGTGCTGGAGAAGAGTTACAAGGAGTACATGGAGGGCTTTACCGATGTGCTAACGGGTGAGGCGCGGCGTGGTTTCGTTGAGGTCGTTACCGAGCTGGAGCAGCGTTTCCCCAACCCTGCGGCGATTGAAAAAGAGTCTGACAAAAAGGCCTTTGCCAAGCTGTTTGGCGAGTATCTGCGTGTGGAGAACGTGCTGCAAAACTACGATGAATTCGCCAGTCTGAAGGCTTTGCAAAGCGTGGACATGAACGATTCGGCTGCGGTTGAAGCGTTCAAGGCCCAGCATTATTTAAATGATGAAGACCTCGCCGCCCTGCAAACGATCAAGATGCCGGCGGAGCGGAAAATCCAGGATTACCGCTCGACCTATAACGATGTACGCGATTGGTTGCGCCGGGAAAAAACGGGCGCAGAAAAAGAACAATCCACCATCGATTGGGATGACGTGGTCTTTGAGGTGGATCTGCTCAAATCCCAGGAGATCAATCTGGATTACATCCTGGAGCTGCTCTTCGAGCACAACAAGAAAACCAAGAGCAAAGCTGAGTTGGTCGAGGAAATGCGCCGGATAATTCGCGCCAGCTTGGGTAACCGCGCTAAAGAAAGTCTGGTGGTCGACTTTATCAATCAAACCGACCTTGATCAGATTGATGATGCGGCCAGTGTGATTGAAGCTTTCTATGCGTATGCCCAAGTCGTGCAGCAGCAAGAGGCCGAGGAGTTGATTAATGCTGAGAGCCTGAATGCGGAAGCTGCCAGGCGCTATATCACCATCTCGTTGAAGCGAGAGTATGCCAGCGATGCCGGAACCGAGCTGAACGCCATCCTGCCTAAGATGAGCCCGTTAAATCCGCAATATCTGACCAAGAAGCACAGCGTCTTCCAGAAAGTCGCTACATTCGTGGAGAAATTCAAAGGAGTCGGCGGAGGGCTATAGGTTCTGCGGTCCCGGCAACCTGCTTGTCAGGCGCTGGGGTGTTGGGGCGCAGAGGGCAATCGACTTGTGCTTTAGGCGTTACGTAAGGTGGCGTGTGCTGAGACTATTGTTTCAAGCCTTCTGAAAGCCTGACTTCAGCGCTAAACTTTGTCCCCCTATTCCGGTTCGCCCAACACGAGGCACGAACATGCAGTATCGCGACCTGCGCGATTTTATTCGCGGTCTGGAGACGCGCGGCGAACTCAAGCGCATCCAAACGCCGGTTTCCCCTGTGCTGGAAATGACCGAGATCTGCGACCGTACCCTGCGCAAGCAGGGGCCGGCGCTGCTGTTTGAAAAACCAACCGGCTTCGACATGCCGGTGCTGGGCAATCTGTTTGGCACACCCGAGCGCGTGGCGCTGGGTATGGGTGCCGAGTCGGTGAGCGAGTTGCGCGAGATCGGCAAGCTGCTGGCCTATCTCAAGGAGCCGGAGCCGCCGAAGGGGCTGAAAGACGCCTGGAACAAGCTGCCGATCTTTCGCAAGGTCATCAGTATGGCGCCCAAGGTGCTCAAGGATGCGGCCTGCCAGGAAGTGGTGATTGAGGGCGATGACGTTGATCTGTCGAAGCTGCCGGTGCAGACCTGCTGGCCAGGTGATGCCGCACCGCTGATCACCTGGGGGCTGACCATCACCAAGGGCCCTAACAAGGAGCGGCAGAACCTCGGCATTTATCGCCAGCAGGTGATTGGCCGCAACAAGGTGATCATGCGCTGGCTCAGCCACCGTGGCGGCGCGCTGGACTATCGCGAATGGTGCGAGAAGTACCCGGACCGGCCCTATCCGGTGGCGGTGGCGCTCGGCGCGGACCCGGCGACCATTCTCGGCGCGGTCACGCCAGTGCCCGATTCGCTGTCCGAGTACGCCTTCGCCGGCCTGTTGCGCGGTAGCCGCACCGAGCTGGTGAAGTGCCGCGGTAGTGACCTGCAGGTGCCGGCCGGCGCAGAAATCATCCTCGAAGGGCATATCCATCCCGGCGAGATGGCGGACGAAGGTCCCTATGGCGACCACACCGGTTACTACAACGAGGTGGACAGCTTTCCGGTGTTTACCGTCGAGCGCATCACCATGCGTCGCGATGCCATCTACCACAGCACATACACCGGACGTCCACCGGATGAGCCGGCAATCTTGGGTGTGGCGCTCAATGAGGTCTTCGTGCCGATCCTGCAAAAGCAGTTTCCGGAGATCGTCGACTTCTACCTGCCGCCCGAGGGCTGCTCCTACCGCATGGCGGTGGTGACCATCAAGAAGCAGTACCCGGGTCATGCCAAGCGGGTGATGCTGGGTGTATGGAGCTTCCTGCGCCAGTTCATGTACACCAAGTTCGTCATCGTCACCGACGACGACATCAACGCCCGTGACTGGAACGACGTGATCTGGGCCATCACCACGCGCATGGATCCCAAGCGCGACACGGTGCTGATCGACAATACACCGATCGACTACCTGGACTTCGCCTCGCCGATTTCCGGTCTGGGTTCGAAGATGGGCCTGGATGCGACCCATAAGTGGCCGGGTGAGACCAGCCGCGAATGGGGTCGGGCCATTGTTCAGGACCCGGCGGTAAAGCAAAGGGTCGATGAACTCTGGTCGCAACTGGGTATCGACTGACATAACTGAAGAGGTGGGCCTGAGCCTGCCCGGAGCCTTGGCGGGCTTGTCCCGTTCAATGATGACGTGCATATGAAAGTTACCTTGCAGCCCGCCGGCACCGTGCTCGATGTCCGGCCGGGCGAATGCATCCTCGATGCAGCGCAGCGCCTTGGCTATGAATGCCCGAAGAGCTGTCGCAATGGCAATTGCCACATCTGCGCGGCGCTGCTGGTGGAAGGCAGCGTCAGACAGGGCGGGGAAATCCGCGACCATGGCGAGCTGCTGGCCTGTGTGGCCGAGCCGCTGAGCGACTGTGTAGTGCTCTGGGATGGCGTGCTGTCGCCCGGCCAGTTGCCGGTGCGGGAGCTGAGTTGTCAGCTGGCGGACTATCAGGAACTGGGTGGTGACGTGGTGCGTCTGGTCCTGCGGCTGCCGGCAGGACGGCAGCCGCGCTATCACGCTGGGCAATATCTGTTATTGCAGCGTGGGGATGGCGAATGGTCGGCCTTCTCCCTGGCTTCGGCACCGGATTGTGGGCGTGAGCTGGAGCTGCACGTACTGGCACGCGAGGCGTCGGCCATCGAACTGCTGTCCTTCATTCGGCAGCAGGGCTTTGCCCGCGTCCAGTTGCCGTTCGGTGATACCCATCTCGCCGAACTGCCAGACGGCCCGTTGGTGCTAATCGCGGCGGGCACCGGCATGGCGCAAATGCATAGCCTGATCGAATATTGCCGATCTGCCGGCTTCTCACATCCGGTGCATCTGTACTGGGGCGTACGTCACCCGGAAGATTTCTATCAGTTGCCGCACTGGGATGAATGGTTGGGCATGCCCAACCTGTACCTGCACCGTGTGGTCAGTGAGGTGTGCGGCTGGGAAGGGCGCTGCGGCATGCTGCACGAGGCCGTTCGTGAGGACTTTGCCGATTTGAAGCCGCTACACGTATACGCCAGCGGCTCTCCTGCGATGGTCTACGGCACTCTGGATGCGCTGGTGGAGGCAGGCATGGACCCACACCAGATGCGTGCCGACGTGTTTGCCTACGCGCCACGGGAAGACTGAGCGGTAACCCCTAAGAAAACGCCGGGCTAG
>NZ_JAMOHY010000004.1 GCF_024448695.1 Stutzerimonas stutzeri
CCATCCGCTAATCCTGCCTACAGAAACGGGGCCATGCCTATGCGTCATTTACCCAGGGAACACGGACTAACACCTTGAGCCAATCCACTTCGCGACCCGGACACCTGCAGCGGCAACCGGCCTCAGACAGTCAGGCCGCGACCCTTGTCATCGGCGGCGACTGGACCCTGTTGCACTACGCGGCGCTGCGCAGCGAAGTCGAGCAGGCACGGCGGCAGATCAGCGACGAAGAACATATTGAGCTGCACACCCTCGGCGAACTGGATACTGCGGGCGCCGGGCTGCTGGTGGAGCTGCTTGGCCCGGCCCGTATCGCTCGCCTGAATGAGTGGGCGCCGCAACTGCCCCCCGAGCGCCAGGCCCTGCTGCACACCCTGGCCAGCGCCATGGACCAGCCGCCAGCCAGCCTGCCGCCGCAAACCAATGGCCTGGCGGATGTTCTGGCCCATATCGGCGGCACCCTGGCCGGGCTCTGGAACCAGCAGCGCACCCTGCTCGGCTTTATCGGCCTGACCCTGCAGACCCTCCTGCTTGTTCTCTTCAACCCTCGCCGCTGGCGTATCACCTCGCTGGCCGCGCATATCGAGCAGACCGGCCTGGACGCCATTCCCATCGTCGCTCTGCTGACCTTCCTGGTCGGCGCAGTGGTGGCCTTCCTTGGTGCCACGGTGCTCGCCGACTTCGGTGCGACTATCTATACGGTCAATCTGGTGGCGTTTTCCTTTCTTCGAGAATTCGGCGTGCTGCTCGCGGCGATCCTGCTCGCCGGACGCACCGCCAGCGCCTTCGCCGCGCAGATCGGCGCGATGAAGGCGAATGAGGAAATCGACGCCATCCGCGCCATCGGCCTGAGCCCCATCGAGCTGCTGGTGCTGCCCAGGGTGCTGGCGATGCTGATCACCCTGCCCATCCTGACCTTTATCGGCATGCTCAGCGGCATCATTGGCGGCCTGGTGGTCTGCGCCCTGGCGCTGGATATCTCACCGGCAATGTTCTTCAACATCCTGCAGCGTGACATTTCCATCAGTCACTTTCTGGTCGGGCTGGCCAAGGCGCCGGTGTTTGCCTTTCTGATCGCCGTGATCGGCTGCCTGGAAGGCTTCAAGGCCAGCGGCAGCGCACAGTCGGTGGGCGAGCACACCACCTCCAGCGTGGTGCAGTCGATCTTCATGGTGATCCTCATCGATGCGGTTGCAGCGCTGTTCTTCATGGAGATGGGCTGGTGAAATCAGATGAACCCGTCATCCAGGTCCGTGGCCTGGTCAATCGTTTCGGCAGCCAGGCGGTACACGTCAATCTCGATCTGGATATCCGCCGCGGGGAAATCCTCGGCGTGGTCGGCGGCTCCGGTACTGGCAAATCGGTGCTGCTGCGCAGCATCGTCGGTTTGCGTCAGCCCAACGCCGGCAGTGTCATGGTATTCGGTGAAAACCTGCTGAAACTGCCCCCCCAGCGCCGCTCGGAAATCGAACGACGCTTCGGTGTGCTGTTTCAGCGCGGCGCCCTGTTCACTTCGCTGAACCTGCAGGAGAATGTGGCCCTGCCGCTGATCGAGCATGCCGGCCTCACGCGCTCCGACGCCGAATTCCTGGCCCGACAGAAGCTCGCCCTGGCCGGCCTGCCGCCCGATGCCGCCTGCAAGTATCCCGACGAACTGTCCGGCGGCATGGTCAAGCGCGCCGCTCTGGCCCGCGCCCTGGCCCTGGACCCCGAGGTGCTGTTTCTCGACGAACCCACCGCCGGCCTCGACCCCATTGGCGCGGCGGCCTTTGATCAGCTGATCCTGACCCTGCGCGACGCCCTGGGTTTCAGCGTGTTCCTCGTGACCCACGATCTGGATACGCTCTACACCATCTGCGACCGTGTTGCCGTGCTGGCGCAAAAGCGCGTGCTGGCGGTCGACACCCTGGAAGCCGTCGCCGCCACCGATGACGACTGGATTCGTGAATACTTCCATGGCCCACGTGGCCGCGCCGCGCAGGATGCTGCACAAATGCTGGAGACACCCTAATGGAAACCCGTGCCCATCATGTCCTGATCGGACTCTTCACCGTGATCGCGGTCGGTTGCGCGCTGCTCTTCGCCCTCTGGCTCGGCAAGTCGAGCATGGACCGCGAATACAGCTACTACGATGTCGGCTTCCGGCAGGCGGTCAGCGGGCTGTCTACCGGTAACTCGGTGGAATACAGCGGCATCAAGGTCGGCGACGTAACCGACCTGTGGCTCGATCCCGAAGACCCGCGCAAGGTTGTCGCCCGCATTCGCGTCTATGGCGACACGCCGATCAAGCAGAACACCCAGGCGCGTCTGGCCCTGGCCAATATCACCGGCAGCATGGTCATCCAGCTGCACGGCGGTACGCCAAGCAGCCCACGGCTGGAAGGCTCACGCGACGATCCACCGCTGATCATCGCTGATCCTTCACCGCTCAGTGCGCTGCTGGAAAACGGCGAAGACCTGCTGAGCAACATCAACAACCTGCTGCTCAGCGCCAACCAGATCTTCTCCGAAGAGAACACCACGCGCCTGTCGCGCACCCTGGAACATCTGGAACAGGCCACCAGCGTGCTGTCCGAACAGCGTGGCGACATCGGTCGCGCTCTTCAGCAATTCGGCCAGCTCAGCGAGCAGGCCAACACCCTCATGACCGAACTTTCCAGCCTGGCGCACAATGCCAACGGCCTGCTCGACGACCAGGGCCGCAGCGTCCTCGACAGCGCCGCGCAATCGATGAACGCCCTGAACCGCAGCACCTCCCGGCTGGATACCCTGCTGGAAGAAAACGAAGGTGCGCTGAACAACGGCCTGCAGGGCTTCAACGAGCTGGGGCCGGCGATCAACGAATTGCGCAGCACCCTCGGCGCACTGCGTCGCGTCACCCAGCGTCTGGAAGACAACCCGAGCGGCTTTCTGCTCGGACGCGAAAAACTGCAGGAGTTCACCCCATGAGCATTCGACTTCACTCGTTTTCCCGCCTTGCCTTGCTGGGTGGGCTGCTGACGCTGCTCTCGGCCTGCTCGATCCTTCCTTCACCCGAGCCTCTGCGCATCTTCCTGCTGCCGACCAGCGCCACCTCATCAGCGCCACTCGCCGAACAGTCGCCGCACTACGCGCTGCGTATCAATACCCCGCAGGCCAGCCGCATCCTCTCCAGCCCGCGCATCGCCGTAGTCCCTCGCGGCAACGAGATCAGCGCCTATCAGGGCGCACGCTGGAGCGATGCCGCGCCCGTGCTGCTGCGCGATCGCCTGATCGAAGCCTTCCAGCGCGATGGCCGCATGCCCTCGGTGAGCAACGAAGACGACAACCTACCCGCCGACCTGGCCCTGCACAGCGACCTGCGCGCCTTTCAGAGCGTTTACGTCGATGGCTCACCGCAGGTGGTGATTCGTCTGGATGCGCGCCTGGTGAACCAGCACGACCATCGCACCCTGGCCAATCGCCGTTTCGAGATTCACCAGGCCAGCACCGATCCCGGCGTGGAAAGCGTGGTCGAGGCCTTCGGCCAGGCCAGCGACCGCCTGAGCCGCGAACTGCTTGACTGGACCTTCGAGCAGGCACGCAAGATACCCAGATGACGGGCAGCATCCGTCGGACATGTCTCCCAGCGTGACCAGAACATGAACAATGTTCATGAGTTTCAGCGATATTGATCTGAATGAACACGTCTCGGACGGGCCTGCTACATACTGGCCCGGACCATCAGGCCAGCGGAGTGCTCCATGAACAAGGCTCGAACCCTCAGAACCCTGGCCATCGTTGGCGTTGTCGCCGTCATCGCCGCACTGCTCTGGAACGAGCTGCGCCCCAGTGGCCTGGGTGACGGCTTCGCCAGCGGCAATGGACGCATCGAGGCCACCGAGATCGACGTAGCCACCAAGCTGGGCGGACGGGTGCTGGAAATCAACGTCGATGAGGGCGACTTCGTTCAGCCAGGCCAAATTCTCGCGCGGATGGATACCGAGGTGCTGCAGGCACAGCTCAATCAGGCCCGCGCCCAGGTGCGTCAGGCCGAGAATGCCATCCTCACCGCCCAAGCCATGGTCGCCATGCGCGAAAGCGAAAAGACCACGGCCGAGGCCGTAGTACACCAGCGCCGCGCCGAGTTGACTGCGGCGCAGAAGCGCCATCAGCGCACCGAAACCCTGGTGGCGCGCAACGCCATGGCACGGCAGCAGCTGGACGATGACCTGGCGACCATGCAGAGCGCTCAGGCGGCACTGGCTGCGGCACGCTCGCAGGTGCTGTCGGCGACAGCGGGAATTGCCGCGGCGAAATCCCAGGTCATCGAAGCGCAATCGGCGGTCGAGGCCGCACAGGCCAGCGTCGCCCGGCTGCAGGCGGACATCCGTGACAGCGAGTTGAAAAGCGACCGCATCGCACGCGTGCAATACCGCGTGACCCAGCCGGGCGAAGTGCTGGGTGCCGGAGGCAAGCTGCTCAACCTGGTGGACCTGGCCGATGTCTACATGACCTTCTTCCTGCCCGAACGCCAGGCAGGGCGCGTGGCCATTGGTGCCGACGTGCATCTGGTGATCGATGCGGCGCCGCAGTACGTGATCCCGGCCAAGGTCAGCTACGTGGCCAGTGTTGCGCAGTTCACACCCAAGAGCGTCGAGACCGAAAGCGAGCGCGAGAAACTGATGTTTCGGGTCAAGGCGCGGCTCGATCCGGCGCTGCTGAGCAAGCACATGGAGCAGGTCAAGACCGGCCTGCCCGGCATGGCCTATCTGAAGCTCGACGCCGAGGCCGAATGGCCTGAGCACCTGCGCATCAACGTATCGCCATGAGCCCGAGTGCACCGCCGGTGGCACGGGTCGAGAAGCTGACCCTGCGCTACGGCCAGACCCTTGCTCTGGACGATCTGAGCCTGGAGTTGCCGGCAGGCTGCATGGTCGGTCTGATCGGCCCGGATGGTGTCGGCAAATCCAGCCTGCTGGCGCTGATTGCCGGAGCGCGCCGCCTGCAACAGGGCCGGGTACTGGTGCTGGACGGCGACATGGCCGATGCTGCGCATCGCCGCCAGGTGTGTCCGCGCATCGCCTATATGCCTCAGGGTCTTGGCAAGAACCTCTACCCCACCCTCACCGTGTTCGAGAACCTGGATTTCTTCGGTCGGCTATTCGGCCAGGATGCCGAGGAGCGCCAGCAGCGCATCACCGACCTGACGCGCAGCACCGGCCTGGCCACCTTCATCGAGCGCCCGGCAGGCAAGCTCTCCGGCGGCATGAAGCAGAAGCTCGGCCTGTGCTGCGCGCTGATCCACGACCCTGATCTGCTGATCCTCGATGAACCCACCACAGGCGTCGACCCGCTGGCACGCAACCAGTTCTGGGAACTGATCGCACGCATTCGGGCCAATCGCCCGCAGATGAGCGTGCTGGTAGCCACCGCCTACATGGATGAAGCCCAGCGTTTCGACTGGCTGGTAGCCATGGACGAAGGCCGTGTACTGGCCACCGGCACACCGACCGAACTGCTGACCAGCACCGCCAGTGATGATCTGGAAGCCGCCTTTATCGCCCTGCTGCCCGAAGAAAAGCGTCGCGATCACCGCGCGCTGGTGATCCCCCCGCGCCAGCAGAGCGAAGGCCAACCTGATATAGCCATCGAAGCCCACGACCTGACCCTGCGCTTCGGCGATTTCGTCGCGGTGGACAAGGTGAGCTTTCGCATCGAGCGCGGGGAAATCTTCGGCTTCCTCGGCTCCAACGGTTGCGGCAAGACCACCACCATGAAGATGCTCACCGGCCTGCTGCCGGCCAGCGAGGGTGAAGCCTTCCTGTTCGGCCAGCCGGTGGACCCGCGGGATATCGATACCCGTCGGCGGGTGGGCTACATGTCCCAGGCCTTCTCGCTGTATGGCGAGCTGAGCGTCGTGCAGAACCTGGAACTGCATGCCCGGCTGTTCCACATTCCCGCTGACCAGCGCGCCGGTCGGGTGCGCGAGATGCTGACGCGCTTCGGCCTGGAATCGCTCGCCGGCAGCCTGCCCGCCGACCTGCCGCTGGGGGTGCGCCAGCGCCTGTCACTGGCGGTGGCGGTGATCCACAAACCGGAAATCCTGATCCTCGACGAACCGACTTCGGGCGTCGACCCGGTTGCCCGCGACGGCTTCTGGAAACTGCTGGTGGAGCTGTCACGCGAGGATGGCGTGACCATCTTCATCTCCACCCACTTCATGAACGAAGCGCTGCGCTGCGACCGCATGTCGATGATGCACGCCGGTCGGGTACTGGACAGCGACTCGCCACGCGCGCTCATGGCCAGGCGCGGCCTGCCAACGCTGGAACAGACCTTTATCGCCTATCTGCAGGACGCCACTGCCGAACAGACCCCCACCGAAGCCGCACCGCAAACACCCCGCAGCGGGCCGCCGGCTGGCAATGCCGCTCTGCAATCGCGCTTCAGCCTGCAACGCCTGCTCAGCTACAGCGGACGCGAGGCGATGGAACTGCGCCGTGATCCGATCCGCGCCACCCTGGCCCTGCTGGGCACCCTGATGCTGATGTTCATCATGGGCTACGGGATCAACCTGGATGTGGAAAACCTCACCTACGCGGTGCTCGACCGCGACCAGACCACCACCAGCCAGGCCTATACGCAGAACATCGCCGGCTCGCGCTACTTCAGCGAACAAGCGCCGCTGCACGATTACGACGAGCTGGAACGACGCATGCGCAGCGGCGAGATCAGTCTGGCGGTGGAAATTCCGCCCAATTTCGGTCGTGACCTCAAACGCGGCAGCCAACCCGAGGTGGGCTTCTGGATCGACGGCGCCATGCCCATGCGCGCCGACACCATCAAGGGCTATGTGCAGGGCATCCACGTCAGCTACCTGCAGCAGCTGGCGCGCGAAGCCAGCCAGAACGCCGCCACCAGCCAGGTGGATATCGCCCTGCGCTACCGCTACAACCCGGACGTGCAAAGCCTGCCAGCCATGGTGCCGGCGGTGATTCCGCTGCTGCTGATGCTGATCCCGGCGATGCTCACCGCCCTGGGCGTGGTGCGCGAAAAAGAGCTGGGCTCGATCACCAACCTCTACGTCACACCGGTGACCCGCCTGGAATTCCTGCTCGGCAAGCAACTGCCCTATATCGCCCTGGGCATGATCAACTTCTTCATGCTGGTGGCGCTGGCGGTGCTGGTCTTCGGCGTGCCGGTCAAGGGCAGCCTGCTGACGCTGACACTCGGCGCGCTGCTCTATGTGATCTGTGCCACCGCGCTGGGCCTGCTGATGTCGTCGATTCTCAACAGCCAGATCGCCGCCATCTTCGGCACGGCCATCGCAACCCTGGTGCCCGCAGTACAGTTCTCCGGCCTGATGCACCCCATCTCGGCCATGGAGGGAGCCAGCGCCTTCATCGGCAATATCTACCCCACCAGCCATTTCCTGATCATCAGCCGTGGCGTGTTCTCCAAGTCGCTGGGGCTGGTGGAGCTGTATCCCTATTTCATTCCCCTGCTGCTGGCGATTCCGCTGCTGACCCTGCTCAGCGTCGCCGGCCTGAAGAAGCAGGAGAAATGAGATGAGAAAGCTCTCCAATATCCTGCAACTGGGCATCAAGGAACTGCGCAGCCTGTATCGCGATCCGGCACTGCTGCTGCTGATCGTCTACGCTTTCACGCTGGGCATCTACTCAAGCGCCACCGGCGTACCGGAAGCACCACACCGTGCCACCATCGGCATCATCGACGAGGACCAGTCACAAGCCTCGACACGCATCGTCAATGCCTTCCAGTTGCCCTACTTCCTGCCGCCGAAAGCCATCGACCTGGCTGAAATGGACAGCGGCATGGATGCGGCGCTCTATACCTTCACCCTGAACATTCCGCCGAATTTTCAGCAGGACCTGCTCGCCGGGCGGCAGCCAATCATTCAGCTCAACGTCGATGCCACCCAGGTCAGCCAGGCCTTCACCGGCGCCGGGCACATACAGCAGATCATCAATGCGGAAGTCGCCGAATTCATCAGCCGTTACCGCAAGATCGATGCCTATCCGATCCAGGCGGTGATACACACGGCGTTCAATCCGAACCTGCTGCGTGCCTGGTTCGGTGCGGTAAACGAAGTGATCAACCAGATCACCATGCTCTCGATCATCCTTACCGGCGCGGCCCTGATCCGCGAGCGCGAACACGGCACCATCGAGCATCTGCTGGTGATGCCGGTGACGCCCTTCGAGATCATGTCGGCCAAGGTCTGGTCGATGGGGCTGGTGGTGCTGCTGGCCTCGGCGTTCGCCCTGCGCTTCGTCGTCGAAGGCTGGCTGCAGGTGCCGATCCAGGGGTCGATCCTGCTGTTCATGGCCGGCGCAGCGCTGCACCTGTTCGCCACCACCTCCATCGGCATCTTCTTCGGCACCCTCGCGCGCTCGATGCCGCAGCTGGGCCTGCTGATCATTCTGGTGCTGATTCCGCTGCAGATTCTCTCGGGCGGCATGACCCCACGCGAAAGCATGCCCGCAATGGTGCAGCACATCATGCTGCTGGCCCCGACTACGCATTTCGTCGAACTGGCCCAGGCAATCCTGTTCCGGGGTGCTGGAGCCGATATCGTCTGGCCGCAACTGCTGGCACTGGCGGCCATTGGCAGTACCTTCTTCATCGGAGCGCTGTCGCGGCTGCGTAAATCCCTGCGCTAGGCCGTGAGGGTGCGATTGCGCCCTTCGCGCTTGGCCTGCAGCAGGGCCTGGTCGGCCTCGCCCAGCAGCGTATCGAGGCAGACCGCTTCGTGCTCGTGCACCGCTACGCCGAAGCTGGCAGTGCAACCAATGGCTCGGCCCTCGCACTCGACCGCCAGCGCTTCGATACTCATCCGTAGCCGCTCGGCAATCAACCACGCCTGTTGCGCATCAGTATCGGGCAGCATCACCGCGAATTCCTCGCCGCCCATGCGGCCCAGCACATCCGCGGGTCTCAGCAACGGTGGCAGCCGCTGGCCAATGGCACGCAGCACGGCGTCACCGGCAGCATGGCCGTAGGTGTCATTGATGCGTTTGAAGTGATCGACATCGAACATCAGCACGGCAACCGGATAGCCGACACGCGCACGCCGGCAGAAGCGCTCGCCCAGATCGAAAAAGGCGCGGCGGTTGTTCAGCCCGGTCAGCTCATCGGTGCGCGCCAGCGCCTCGGCACGGTCAACCGCCTTTTCCAGGGCCTGCTCCATACGCTTTCGATCAGTGATGTCGGTGGCGATTTCCAGCCGCACGATGCGCCCGTCAGTCCATTCGATGGCCTGGTCGCGGCACTGATACCAGTGGCCATTGCGAGTGTTCTGGAATTCCCAGACATGCACACCGGACGGCTTGCCATCGGCATCCAGCAACCGCGAATTACTGCAGAAGCCACAAGGGCCGGGTTGCTCGTCCTGCAAGATCTGCCAGCATCTGCGCCCCTGGAATTCACCCCATTTCTGGCGACCGTAGGCGTTCACGAACAGCAGCTCGTAGGTGTCCATATCCGCCACATAGACCAGTGCGTCCAGGCTGTCGAGAATGGTCGCCAGCCCAACCTCGCCACGTCCCTTGTCGACTGACGGATCACCCCCCGAGGGGACATTGGAATCGAGAGGCAAGGCGCCTGCTCCTGCATTTTATGGGCGGTAGATCGAGCACTGCTTTCGCCCGGAAACGGCACAGCTTGCCGACGTCGGCGTCATGATGCAAGGTTGCCGCCATCAGCGTTTTTCGCCCTGTTATGATGCCGCCGGCTGCAAGCAGACCACCTGCACCCGTCACGGGAATTTTTATCTACCCACCGGGTCTATCAGCCGACACGCCGCTCTGCAACACGTCAAGGAAGCTCACCCATCATGCGTATTCTCGTTACCGGCGGAGCCGGTTTTATCGGTTCGGCGCTGATCCGCCATCTTATTCGCGACACCGGGCATCACGTGCTCAATCTCGACAAGCTGACCTATGCCGGCAACCTCGAATCGCTGACAGAGGTGGACAGTAGCGATCGCTACCGCTTCCTGCAGGCCGACATCGCCGACCGCGACCGCGTGGCCGAAGCACTGCTGGAATTCCAGCCGGACGCCATCATGCATCTGGCCGCCGAGTCCCACGTTGATCGCTCCATCGACGGCCCGGCGGAATTCATCCAGACCAACATCGTCGGCACCTACCAGCTGCTCGAAGCCGCCCGCGCCTACTGGCAGAGCCTGCCGACTGAACGACGCGACGCATTCCGCTTCCACCACATCTCGACCGATGAGGTGTACGGCGACCTGCACGGCGTCGACGACCTGTTCACCGAAACCACGCCGTACGCGCCCAGCTCGCCCTACTCGGCCAGCAAGGCCTCCTCGGACCACCTGGTTCGTGCCTGGCAGCGTACTTACGGGCTGCCGGTGCTGATCACCAACTGCTCGAACAACTACGGCCCGTATCACTTCCCCGAGAAGCTGATCCCGCTGGTGATCCTCAACGCCCTCGATGGCAAGCCGCTGCCGGTGTATGGCGATGGCTCGCAGATTCGCGACTGGCTGTTCGTCGAAGACCATGCCCGTGCGTTGTTCAAGGTGGTCAGCGAAGGCAAGGTCGGCGAGACCTACAACATCGGCGGGCACAACGAGCAGAAGAACATCGAAGTGGTGCGCGGCATCTGCGCGCTGCTGGAAGAACTGGCGCCGGGCAAGCCTGCCGGGCTTGCGCGCTATGAAGACCTGATCACCTTCGTCAAGGATCGCCCGGGCCACGACCTGCGCTATGCCATCGATGCCAGCAAGATCGAGCGTGAACTGGGCTGGGTACCGGAAGAGACCTTCCAGACCGGCCTGCGCAAGACCGTGCAGTGGTATCTGAACAACCTCGAATGGTGCCGTCGCGTCCAAGACGGCAGCTATCAACGTGAGCGCCTTGGCGCGCTGGAGAACGCATGAAAGGAATCATCCTCGCCGGAGGCTCCGGCACTCGTCTGCACCCCATCACCCTTGGCGTATCCAAGCAGCTGCTGCCGATCTACGACAAGCCGATGGCCTATTACCCGATTTCGGTACTGATGCTCGCTGGCATCCGCGACATCCTGCTGATTTCCACCCCACAGGATCTGCCGCAGTACAAGAACCTGCTGGGCGATGGCAGCCAGCTCGGCGTCAACTTCAGCTATGCCGAGCAGCCTTCGCCGGATGGCCTGGCGCAGGCGTTTCTGATCGGTGAAGCGTTCATCGGTGATGACTCGGTGTGCCTGATCCTCGGCGACAACATCTTCCACGGCCAGCACTTCACCGAGATGCTGCAGCGTGCCTCGGCACAGAAGAGCGGCGCGACGGTATTCGGCTACTGGGTCAAGGACCCCGAGCGCTTCGGCGTGATTGACTTCGACGAGACCGGCAAGGCGCTGTCCATCGAGGAAAAACCGAAGAAGCCCAAGTCCAGCTATGCGGTAACGGGGCTGTATTTCTACGACAACGATGTGATCGAGATCGCCAAGTCGATCAAGCCATCGCCACGCGGCGAACTGGAAATCACCGACGTCAACATGGCCTACCTCAAGCGTGGCGACCTTAATGTCGAGCGCTTCGGTCGCGGCTTCGCCTGGCTCGACACCGGCACCCACGACAGCTTGCTGGAAGCCTCGCAGTACGTGCAGACCATCGAACATCGTCAGGGCCTGAAAGTCGCCTGCCTGGAAGAAATCGCCTACCAGAACAAATGGATCGATCGCGAGCAGCTGCTGCGCCGCGCCGACGCGCTGGGCAAGACCGGCTACGGCCAGTACCTGTTCAAACTGGCAGGCGAGGACGCATGAAGATCATCGAAACCGACATTCCCGACGTACTGATCATCGAGCCCAGAGTGTTCGGTGACGAGCGCGGCTTCTTCTACGAAAGCTTCAATGCAGCCGCTTTCGAAGCGGCGACGGGGCTCAGGCGAAACTTCGTTCAGGACAACCACTCCAAATCCCAGCGCGGCGTGTTGCGCGGGCTGCATTACCAGATCCGGCAGCCGCAGGGGAAACTGGTGCGCGTCGTGGCCGGCGAGGTGTTCGATGTCGCCGTTGACCTGCGCAAGAGCTCACCGAGCTTCGGCCGCTGGGTCGGCACCCATCTGAGTGCGCAGAACCAGCGCCAGCTGTGGATTCCCGAAGGCTTTGCCCACGGTTTCGTGGTGCTCAGCGAAAGCGCCGAGTTTCTCTACAAGACCACCGACTACTACGCCCCGGAACACGAGCGCAGTCTGTTGTGGAATGACCCGGAGGTGGGCATCGAATGGCCCATCGCCGAACCGCCGCAGCTGTCCGCCAAGGACAGCGCGGGTAAACGCCTGAGCGAGGTTGAACTCTTTCCATGAAAATCCTGATCACCGGCAACAAGGGGCAACTGTCGCAAGAGCTGCAGCTGGCGCTCGCCGGTGAAGGAAAGGTGCTCGCACTCGGTCATCAAACCCTGAACCTGGCCGAACCGGAGCAGATTCGCCAGCAGGTTCGCTTGCTGCGTCCCGACCTGATCATCAACGCGGCGGCCTATACCGCGGTCGATCCCGCGCAGGACGACCGGCAACAGGCTTTCGCCGTCAATGCCACAGGCCCCGGCGTGCTGGCCGAAGAAGCAGCACGCCTCGATATTCCGCTGATTCACTACTCCAGTGATTACGTCTTTGACGGACGCAAGCCCGCGCCTTACCAGGAGCATGACCAGGCGGCGCCGCTGAGTGTCTATGGCGAAAGCAAGCTGGCCGGCGAACAGGCAATCCAGGCCGTTGCAGGCGAGCATCTGATCCTGCGCACCAGCTGGGTCTATTCGTTGCACGGGCGCAACTTCCTGCTGACCATGCAACGCCTCATGCAGGAGCGTGACACGCTGTCGATCGTCGACGACGAAATCGGCGCACCGACCTGGGCCGGCACCATCGCCTCGGTTACCGCAGAGATCGTGCAGCAGTGGCGCACTGGCAAGGGCAACCTCAGCGGCCTGTATCATCTGTCCGCAACCGGTGAAACCTCCTGGTACGGCTTCGCCTGCAGCATTGCCGAACACCTGCAGCAACAGGGCCTGTTACGCGCCAGACTCGAGCCGATCGCCTCCAGGGACTATCCAACCGCTGCCCAACGCCCACTCAACTCACGCCTGGACTGCTCTCGGCTGCAGCACAACTGGAATCTCCAGCTGCCCGACTGGGAAGCGGCGCTGGAGGATTGCCTGTCCACTCCGCGCTGCCCTCAGACTGCCGCACACGGCATGAAGGCCCCCCAGAACGCCTGACGGTTCATCAGCACTCATGGCTTTGATGCAGCCCCTGCGGACGCCCCTGCAGACGCCCTGACTGTGCATAATGTGCGCGAATCCCAGGCGCATCCGCATGACTCCACCCGAATCCCCCCGTCGTCCACGCTGGCGTAACCTGGCGCTGCTGGCGCTGCTGCTTGTGCCGCTACTCTGGCCGCTGCAACAGCTCGCCGAGCGTTACTACCGCAACGAACGGATCGAACAGAACCGCCAGACGCTGGACCTCTACGTCGCCAACCTGCTCGGCACCCTGCGTCAATACGAAGTGTTGCCACGCATTCTCGGTGACCTGCCGGACCTGCGCAGCCTGTTGCGCGACAGTTCGAGCCCCGCCGTGACCGACCAGGCCAATCGCCTGCTCAAGCGCCTGCGCAACCAGACCGGCGCTGACGTCATCTATCTGATGGATACCGATGGGCTGACCCTGGCAGCCTCGAATTGGGATGCCGAAGACAGCTTCATTGGCCGCAACTTCGCCTTCCGCCCCTATTTCCGGCAGGCAATGGAAGGCCAGCTCGGGCGCTTTTACGGGCTGGGCAACACTTCTGGCAAGCGCGGCTACTATTTCGGTGCGGCGGTAGAAGACGATCAGGGCATCCTCGGTGTACTGGTGGTCAAGGTCGATCTGGACCACACCGAAACGCTCTGGGGCAACACCCCCGAACAACTGCTGGTTACCGACAGTTTCGGCGTGGTGATCCTCACCTCCCGCCCCGACTGGCGCTTCCGCGCCAGCCGTGCCCTGGATATCGAGGAGCGCGAACAGATCGCCTTCGACCAGCCTTACCCAACGATCACACCGCAGAACCTCACGCTGGATATCGAACGCTGGCTGATCCAGAGCCGCGAGCTGAAGGAAACCGGCTGGACGGTACGCATCCTCGCGCCCATCACCCTGCTCGAACGGCCCGTACGCACCGTGGTAGCCATTGGCGGCGCTACCCTCGCTGCGCTGTTGCTGCTGGTCGGCCTGTGGATGCAGCGACGGCGGCATTATCTGGAGCGCATCGCACTGGATGCCAGGGCGCGTCAGCAATTGGAGCGGCGCGTGCAGGAGCGCACCCAGGATCTGGAGGCGCTCAACAGCCGCCTCAGGCAAGAGGTTCTGGAGCGCGAGCAGGCTCAGCAGGAACTGGTTCGCGCACAGGACGAACTGCTACAGGCCGGCAAGCTTTCGGCGCTGGGCACCATGAGCGCCAGCATCAGCCACGAGCTCAACCAGCCGCTCGGCGCCATCCGCAGCTATGCCGACAATGCGCGTGTGCTGCTCGACCAGCAGCGCAACGACGAGGCGCGCGACAACCTCAAACTGATCAGCGAACTCACCGCACGGATGGCCTCGATCATCGCCCACCTGCGTGCCTTCGCCCGGCGTGATCGGCATGCGCCCGAGCGGGTGGCGCTGCAGCCGGCGCTGGACGATGCCCTGGCACTGCAGGCCAAACGCAGGCAGGCGATGGGCGTCGAGCTGATTCGCGATGTTCCCGAGGCGACTCTCTGGGTCCAGGCCGGCGAGACCCGGCTGCGTCAGATACTCTCCAACCTGCTGGCCAACTCCCTCGATGCCCTCAACGAGCGACCACCGGGGCGACGCATCTGGCTGCGTGCCGAGCGCAAGGATGACGGTGTACTGCTGACCCTGCGTGACAACGGCCCCGGCTTCAGCGCCGAGGCTCTGCAACGCGCCCGCGAGCCCTTTTTCACCACCAAGACCAGCACTCAGGGTCTGGGCCTCGGCCTGGCCATTTGCGATACCCTTGCGCGCGCCCTGGATGGCGAGTTGAGCATGGCCAACCATCCTGAAGGCGGTGCCCAGATCTGCCTCTACCTGCGCAGCGCCGATCCGGGCGTGACCTTTCCGAGCGAGGACTGAACCCCCATGAGCCAGATCGATTCCCGCACCCAGGTGCTGCTGGTCGATGACGACCCCTATCTGCGCAAGGCGCTGAGCCAGACGCTCGACCTGGCCGGGCTGCGCGTGGTCGATCTGGACGATGCACGCAGCCTGACGGCAAGGCTACCGGCGGACTGGCCGGGCGTGGTGGTCAGCGATATCCGCATGCCGGGGATTGATGGCCTGCAGCTGTTGCAACAACTGCAGAGCCACGACGCGGAGTTGCCGGTGCTGCTGATCACCGGCCACGGCGATATCCAGCTGGCCGTGCAGGCCATGCGTGCCGGCGCCTATGACTTTCTGGAAAAACCCTTCCCCAGCGAAGCGCTGCTTGACAGCGTGCGCCGCGCCCTCGCTCTGCGCCAGTTGGTGCTGGACAACCGCAGCCTGCGCCTGGCCCTGGCCGATCGTCAGCAGTTGTCGGCGCGCCTGCTCGGCCAGTCACCCGCCATGCAGCGGTTGCGCGAACAGATTGGCGCGCTGGCCGGCACCCAGGCCGACGTGCTGATACTCGGTGAAACCGGTGCAGGCAAGGAGGTTGTCGCCCGCGCGCTGCACGATCTGTCCAGCCGCCGCAACGGCCCCTTCGTCGCCATCAATGCCGGCGCGCTGGCCGAGTCGGTGGTCGAAAGCGAGCTGTTCGGCCACGAGGCCGGAGCCTTCACCGGCGCGCAAAAGCGCCGCATCGGCAAGTTCGAGTTCGCCAACGGCGGCACGCTGTTCCTCGACGAGATCGAGAGCATGAGCCTGGACGTGCAGGTCAAACTGCTGCGCATGCTGCAGGAACGGGTGGTCGAGCGACTGGGCGGCAACCAGACCATCAGCCTGGATATCCGCGTGATCGCCGCCACCAAGGAGGATTTGCGCCTGGCTTCCGATCAGGGCCGCTTCCGCGCCGACCTTTATTACCGATTGAATGTCGCGCCGTTGCGCATTCCACCCCTGCGCGAACGCAGCGAGGATCTCCTGCTGCTGTTCCGGCACTTCGGCGAAACCGCCGCCGAGCGCCACGGGTTGCCCATTCGCGAGCTGCGCCCACAGCAGCGTGCGCAGTTGCTGCGTCATTCCTGGCCAGGCAACGTGCGTGAGCTACAGAACACCGCCGAGCGTTTCGCGCTGGGGCTTGAACTGGGGCTGGATGAGCCGGGCCAGCTCACCGAAGCAGTGCCGACCATCGGCCTTGCCCTTGGCGAACAGGTCGATGCCTTCGAGCGCGCCCTGATCGCGGCAGAACTGGCGCGCCTGCACAGCTCGCTGCGCAGCGTCGCCGAGGCGCTTGGCCTGCCACGCAAGACCCTGCACGACAAACTGCGCAAACACGGTCTGAGCTTTGCCGATACTGGCGGAAGCTCGCCGGAAGAGGCGGATTAATTGGCGGATTCCCGCCGCGCGATACGCAAAAATTTCTTTCCAGCGCAAAAGAGCCTCTTCCCCCGCCCTTCACAGAGACGTGAGGCGTGTACGGCAGCGGTGTCGTTATTCGACTAAAGTTTTACAAACGGTGTGATCAAGAAGCTCACACGGACCATTGGTCAGCCTTTTGCCATCACGGCGATCCGATTCGCACGCTCCCAACCAACATTACAGGCTTATGGCACAGTGCTTGCTCTTGCCAACCCCATGAGCCGACAAAGCAAGGTCGCTGTAGGCACAACGGCTTCTTCGAAGCGCCTGACCTGCCTTTGCCGGCTACAGCCGAGCGGCCTCCTTTCATGGAGCCGCTCAATTCACAACAAGAGGAAAACAACAATGTTCAAGTTGACTGCCACGGCGCTCGCCTGCGCTCTGTCCCTGGGTATTGCCGGCCTGGCGAACGCCAACCCGATCTCCATCAAATTCTCCCACGTAGTTGCCGAAAACACGCCGAAGGGCCAGGGCGCACTGCTGTTCAAGAAGCTGGCCGAAGAGCGCCTGCCGGGCAAGGTCGAGGTCCAGGTCTATCCGAACTCCTCGCTGTTCGGTGACGGCAAGGAAATGGAAGCGCTGCTGCTGGGCGACGTTCAACTGATCGCACCCTCGCTGGCCAAGTTCGAGCACTACTCCAAGGGCGTTCAGGTATTCGACCTGCCGTTCCTGTTCGATGACATCGATGCGGTAGACCGCTTCCAGAAAGGCGAAGCCGGCCAGAGCCTGTTGAGCTCCATGGAAGACAAGAACATTACCGGCCTGGGCTACTGGCACAACGGCATGAAGCAGCTGTCGGCGAACAAGAAGCTGGTCGAGCCCAAGGACGCCCGCGGCCTGAAGTTCCGCGTACAGGCTTCCGCGGTGCTGGACGAGCAGTTCAAGGCCGTACGCGCCAACCCGCGCAAGATGAGCTTCGCCGAAGTTTACCAGGGTCTGCAGACCGGCGTGGTCAACGGTGCCGAGAACCCCTACTCGAACATCTACTCGCAGAAAATGCACGAAGTGCAGAAGTACATCACCGAGTCCAACCACGGCCTGCTGGACTACATGCTGATCACCAACACCAAGTTCTGGGACGGCCTGCCGGCTGATGTCCGCAGCGAACTGGAAAACATCGTGGTCGAAGTCACCGCCGAGGTGAACAAGCTGGCCGACGAGCTGAACAAGGCTGACAAGCAGCGCATCCTCGATGCCGGTACCACCGAAATCGTCAACCTGACTCCAGAGCAGCGCGAACTGTGGCGCGACGCCATGAAGCCGGTCTGGAAGAAGTTTGAAGGCGAGATCGGTGCAGACCTGATCCAGGCAGCCGAAGCTGCCAACAAGGCCCAGTAAGCCTTACAGGGAGGGCAGGTAACACCTGCCTTCCCCGCCTTTCGCACAGGCAACACCGACAGACCAGTGAAAAGCGGAGCACTCGCGAAGGCCAGACTCAATCCCGGTCAGCGCTGATGCAGCAAGCACCATCAAACCGCTACACGGGTAATACAGGCGCTTTTTACTGCTCTGTCATACCGGTCGCCACGGCTGGTTACGGCGAACGCTCAAGTCGCTCACATCGGCACACACTGTCAATCCATACGGGAGATGTCATCCATGAACGCCCTGCGGCGCGCCTGGGACCACTTCGAGGAAGGTTTTATTGCCTTCTTGCTGGCCGCCATGACCCTGGTGACCTTCGTCTACGTGATCCTCAACAATCTCTATACGCTGTTCTACGATCTGGGCGACCGGTTCGAGGGCAGCGCCGACTTCTGGTTTGCCATCGGCGACTTCATTATCGGACTGGCCCAGTCCATGACCTGGAGCACCGCGCTGACCAAGGCCCTGTTCGCCTGGCTGATCTTCACTGGCTTGTCCTATGGCGTGCGCACCGCCGGTCACATTGGCGTGGACGCCCTGGTCAAGCTTGCTCCGCGGCATATCCAGCGGGTCATTGGCATCATCGCCTGTCTCATCTGCCTGGGTTATTCCGGGCTACTGAGCGTCGCCAGCTTCGAGTGGATCCAGGCCCTGTTCGTCGCCAACATCGGCGCCGAGGATCTGGGTCATGTCGGCATCAAGCAATGGCATATCGGCATGATCGTGCCCATCGGCTTCGCCATGATGTTCATCCGTTTCGCTGAAATATTCGTGCGCATCCTGCGCGGCCAACAGACCGGCCTCGGGCTGGCTGACGAAGCCGCAGAAGCGGTCAAGCTGACCGAGCACGAGGAGCACAAGTAATGACCATTCTGTTCCTGTTCGTCGTCCTCTTCCTGCTGATGTTCATCGGTGTGCCGATTGCCGTCTCTCTGGGCCTCGCCGGCTCGCTGACCATCATGATCTTCAGCGAAGACTCGGTGCGTTCGCTGGCGATCAAGCTGTTCGAGACCTCCGAGCACTACACGCTGCTGGCGATTCCGTTCTTCCTGCTGGCAGGCGCCTTCATGACCACCGGCGGCGTGGCCCGTCGTCTGATCGACTTCGCCAACGCCTGCGTCGGCCACATCCGTGGCGGCCTGGCCATTGGCGCGGTACTGGCGTGCATGCTGTTTGCCGCACTGTCCGGCTCCTCACCCGCCACCGTTGCCGCAGTAGGTTCAATTGCCATTGCCGGCATGGTGCGCTCCGGTTACCCGCAGGCGTTCGGTGCCGGCATCGTGTGTAACGCCGGCACCCTGGGCATCCTGATTCCACCCTCAGTGGTGATGGTGGTCTACGCCGCCGCTACCGAGCAATCAGTGGGCAAGCTGTTCATGGCCGGCGTTGTTCCGGGCATCCTGCTGGGCAGCGCTCTGATGCTGGCCATCTACATCATCGCGGTGAAGAAGAACCTCCCCGCTCTGCCGCGCGCCAGCGTCCGCGAGTGGCTCTCGGCAGCACGCAAGGCCATGTGGGGTCTGCTGCTGATGGTGATCATCCTCGGCGGCATCTACTCGGGCATGTTCACGCCAACCGAAGCCGCTGCCGTGGCTGCCGTGTACTCGGCTTTCATCGCGCTGTTCGTCTACAAGGACATGACCCTCCGTGAATGCCCGAAGGTGATCATGGAGTCAGGCAAGCTGAGCATCATGCTGATGTTCATCATCGCCAACGCCATGCTCTTCGCCCACGTATTGACCACCGAGCAGATTCCGCAGGCGATCACCGCCTGGGTCATCGAGGCAGGCCTGCAGCCCTGGATGTTCCTGCTGGTGGTGAACATCGTACTGCTGGTGGCCGGTGCCTTCATGGAGCCCTCGGCGATCATCCTGATCCTGGCGCCGATCCTCTTCCCCATCGCCGTACAGCTGGGCATCGACCCGATCCACCTGGGCATCATCATGGTGGTCAACATGGAGATCGGCCTGATAACGCCACCCGTTGGCCTGAACCTGTTCGTCGCCTCGGCAGTGACGGGCATGCCGGTCACTACCGTGGTCCGCGCAGTACTGCCGTGGCTGGCCCTGATGCTGAGCTTCCTGGTGGTCATCACCTACGTGCCGTCGATTTCCCTGGCACTGCCGAACTGGTTGGGCATGTAGCGACATACACCTACCCTCTTCCCTTTTGCCCGGCCCTTGCGCCGGGCTTTTTTTCGCCCGGCTCAAAGGCCCAGGACATCCTCCGGGCGACGGCGGAACCAGCCGGTCAGGGACAGGCGCTCAGCTTCGGTGACCAGTACTTCATGGGGAAAGTCGCCGGACATGAACACCACCAGATTGCCGGCCAGCGGCGCGATATCCCGCGACGAATCATCGGCAAAGTGAATGCGCAGGGCGCCGCCATGCTCGGGCTGCCAGCCCGGGTTGAGATAGAGCACGGCGGTGACGCAGCGGCTGTCGTCATCGCGAAAGCGATCCAGATGGGTCTGGTAGAAGGCGCCGGGCGGATAGAAGGCGAAATGGCACTCGAACTCCTCAAGGCCGAGGAAGAGTTCGCGGTTGAGCGTCTGGCGCAATTCATCCATCAGTTGAAGATAGGCATCGCACACTTCGGACTGCCCCGGCTCCAGCCACTGGATCTGGTCACCGCGAATGCCTTCGCGCACCGCCTGTGCCTCGCCACGACCGACCCCGGCTGGAGCCAGCGCGCCCTCGGCCTCGCGTCTGCGGCACTCGTCAGCCAACTTGTGGGTCACAGCATGGGAAAGAAAGGAACTCTGCAGCGACCAGCCACGCTCGGCCAGGTCATCGATGATGGTTGAGAACTGCAAGAAAGTGACTCCGAAGGGATACCGAAAGAGTCTAGCAGCGCCTCGACAAGCATGCTTCGGGCGCCGAAAATAAACCGCCCGCCAGACAGGAGCTTCCATGCGCGCCCTTATTACCTGTGTATTACTCGCCTTCAGCCTGAACAGCCTGGCCGACATCCACGACGAACTCTACGAAACCGCCGGCTGGACCGAGCAGCGGAGCAACTTCAATGATGCCCTGACTGCCGCCCAGCAGCGCTACAAGAGCAGCCTGCCACCTGCGGTTTATCAGGCACTGGTGACCAACAGCAATAAGCGCTTCGCCGCCGATGCCATGGACCGGCGCGCCAAACAGGCGCTGCGCCAGTCTCTGGATGACCCGCAGCCGGCGCTGGAGTTCTTCCAGACCCCTCTGGGCCACAAGATCGTCGCTGCCGAAACCCTGGCCGCGCGCAAGGAACAGTTGGCCCGCTATGAAAGCGGCCTGCCACGCATGGAAGCCGGCAGCAATCGGCAACTGCTGATTCGTCATCTGGCCCAGGCTCTGCCTGCCGCGCAAGCCGGTGCCGAGGTCAGCCTGGCGCTGGCCGGCGTCGCAGCGGACAGCCTCAGCCAGATGATCCCCGGCCTGCTCGGCGGTACTCAGGCCCAGGGACTGCTGGACACCCAGCGCGAGCGTCTGCAGCAGCAGATCGAGGCTGATCTGGACAACACCCTCCTGTATGTCTATCGCAACCTGTCGGATGTGGAGCTGGACGAGTTTGTCACCTTCGCCCAGTCCCCCGCTGGCAAGAATTACTACCAGGCGGCGCTGGAAACCCTGCGCGCAGGTCTGGCCGTCGGCCTCAGCGGTGCCGATATCCAGACGCAGCAGGGTATCTGAGCCTTTAGCACCGTAAGGCCGAACCCGTTCGGCCTTACGAGCGGGTCATCTCAGACGCTCGCTGAGGAAGTCGAAATACTGCCGGCGCAGTGCTTCACTTTCATTGACCAGATGATGCCGCGCCGCGGGCAAGCGCAGGACCTCCGGCGCAGCGAACTTGCTTTCCAGCACCGGCAGGTTGTGTTTCCAGTCGACGGTCATGTCGGCTTCGCCCTGGACAATGATCGGACTGTGCATGCTTGACGCGGCACCTTCGATGCGTGGTATCCAGCGCGACAGCGCACCCACCCAGGCCGTGGGCAGGATGTTCGCCTGTAACGGGTCGCGACGCTGGACGAAGTCGAGAAAGACCGGATCGCCGGAGTTGTCGGAAAACGTCCGCGGGATCTGCCTGACGAAGCGGCGCATCACTTCATAGCTCAGACGTGATCTGCCCCAGGCACGCGGTCGCACCAGGGGAGCCAGCAGGATACTGCGCCCCAGATTCTGATCCTGCGGCTGGCTCAGCAGATGATCGAGAACGATTGCCGCCCCGGTGCTCTGCCCCAGCAGATGCCAGGGACGCGGTAGATCCAGTTCGGCGGCTTCATGCAACAGGCCCTGCAACACTGCCTGGTATTCATCGAATTCGTTGATGCTGGCGCGCAACCCACTGGACAGCCCGTGCCCTGGCAAGTCACAGGCCAGCACTGCAAACCCCATCTGCAGCCCCCACTCCACCACATGCCGGTACAGCCCCATGTGGTCGTAGTAGCCATGCAGAATCAGCAGGGTGGCCACCGGCTGCTCGGGACGCCAGAGCTGTGCCACCACCTCGTAATCATGCACGCCAAAGCGGCCCAGCCGGGGGTGCACGCTACCCGGACCAGGCATGTCCAGGCCGTAGTAGGACTGGTAGAAAAGCGCGTCCGGGGTGAGGATGGCATCTTCGCCGAGGGGGCTCAGTTGGGCACGCAGTGAGTCGGGATCGATTCGCGAGGGCATAGGGTTTTCTTACGGGGATTGCACGGAATATTCAGCTCTGCGACGCAACATGGCAAGCTGTGACCGTTTCACTACACCCGCGACGAAACGCAGAAGTCTTCCCCCCGGTGAGCACCTTTCATGTCCGTGCGCAGCAAATACCTTGTCATCTGCCTGAGCCTGCTGCTTGGAGCCGGCGCGATGCTATCCGCCTATCAGTGGTTCGAGTCGCGCTACCTGCGGACTTTCGACGGCGAACGCACTGCGCTCTTCAATGGCGAGGCCTTGCAACTGCCCGCCGAGCTTCAGGGTCCGGGGCCCGTACGCTTCGTACATTTTTGGGACCCCGGCTGCCCGTGCAACGTCGGCAACCAGCAGCATCTGCAGGAGCTGCTGGAGCATTTCGACAAACAACCGGTGGAATTCTTCGAAGTCCGCAAACCGGGCAGCAAGGGTCGTCTGCCACCACAACTGGCGGCGCTGCAACCCCTCGCCGGACTGACAGGCACCGAACAACTACCGGCCAGCCCCGCAGTCGGCATCTGGGACAGCAATGGTGAACTGGCCTATATCGGCCCCTACAGCGAGGGTGCGGTGTGCAGCTCGGACAACAGCTTCGTCGAACCCATCCTCGAAGCACTGCTGGCCGGGCGCAAGGTTCTCGCCACCCAATCCCTCGCGGTGGCCTGCTTTTGCGACTGGCAGCCGTAACAGGGAAAACTTGATTATCATCAAATGATAATTGTTACTATTTAGAATAAGGTTGACTCCACGCACCCGGTCTCTCACTGCCGGAACTCATCCTGGGAGTCGTACCATGATTTTCCGCCTTCATCCCCTGGCCCTGGCCTGCCTCGCCGTCAGCGCATCCACCCTCGCCGCTCCGCTGGAATTGCAGGAAACCGTCATCACTGCAAAGGGCTACCAGGCTGCAACCCAGGACATTCCGCAAGCCATCGAGGTGTTACAGGCACAGCCAACCGAAACAGCGGCAGCGGCTGGCAGCCTGTTTCGCGGCAAGCCCGGGCTCGCCGTGCACAGCGACGGCGCCTGGGGGCAGAACCCGGTGCTGCGCGGCATGAAAAAGGAAAGCACCGTGCTGATGGTCGATGGCGTGCGCGTCAACTCGGCACAGCCACAAGGCTCGCTGGCCTCCTTCCTCGATCTCGGCCTGCTGGAACGCGCCGAGGTGGTCAAAGGGCCGAGCTCGGTGCTCTACGGCAGCGGCGCCATGGGCGGCGTGGTCAACCTGATCACACCCGAGGCGCGCTTTACCGAGCAGGCGCAGCAGGGCGGGCGTTTCGGTCTGTCCGCCAGCAGTGTCGATGAAGGCTTCAACGGTGCGGTGCTGCTGCGCGACTCCAGCAGCGATCACGCGTTGGTGCTGGGCGCCGCCGGACGCAAGGTCAACGACTATGACAGCCCCAGTGGTACCGAGGAGCGTACCGGCTACAGCTCCGACAGCCTGCTACTCAAGTACAAGCAGCGCCTGAGCGACGACGTCAATGTCAGCCTCAATATCCAGCGCCACACCGACCGTGACGTCTGGTATCCCGGCTCGACGCGTTCCGCCCCCTCGGCGCTGATCGGCCAAACGACCATCCATTCGCCGGAACAACGCCGTGAGCTCTATCAGCTCGGGCTGGAGAACCGTCTCGGCGAAGGCACGCTGAATACCGAGGTCTATCGCCAGGAGGTCTACCGGGAAATCCGCGCCTACTCCTCAACGCTCGACCGCAACCAGGTACGCAACGATGTCAGCTTTATCACCCACGGGCTGCGCACTTCATATCTGGTACCGATCGGCTCGCATCTGCTAACCGTTGGCGGCGAAGGCTGGAAGATGACCGGCGATCCGGAACGGCACATGCACAACAACCCACCGCTGTTCAACAACGACCAGCGCAACGACCCGTTCAAGGATGGTGAAGTCAACTCTTACGGCCTGTTCGTGCAGGATGAGTTCGAGCTGGGCCGCACCGCCATCGTCGCCGGTGCCCGCCTGGACCGCGTCAGCGGCGACGCCAAGCAGAAGGGCGCCACCCAGACCAGCGGCCTCAGCAGCAGCGACAACAGCCTGTCCTGGTCATTAGGCGCCACCCATCCGCTGACCGATACCCTCAACCTCTACGCCAACGTCGGCCAGGCTTACCGTGCCCCCGACCTGCGCGAACGCTTCGAGGATGCGGCGCGCGGCGACGGCTACTACCACATCGGCAATCCAAAGCTCGACCCCGAGCGCTCCACCAGTTTCGAAGTCGGTCTCAAGGGCCGCGGCAGCGACTTCGATTACCGTCTGGCGGCCTTCCACACCCGCATCGACGACTATATCGCTGGCCGTGTGACCAACGAGCCGCCACAAAGCGGTCTGCCGGTCAAACGTACCGGGAACCTTGACGAGGTGGTGATCTACGGTCTCGAAGGCAGCGCCAGCAAGGCCGTTGGCGCCTTCGTGGTGGATGGCAGCTTCACCTGGCTGCGCGGCGAGAACAAACAGGACGACGAAGCGCTGTACCAGATGCCCGCCCACGAGCTGACACTGGGCATTGGCCAACCCTCCGAGCGCGGCTTCTACTGGCACGCCCAGCTGCGCGCCGTAGCCGAGCAGGACCGTGTCGCCACACGCTTCTCCAACGGCACCGAGGACGAAACGTCCGGCTTTGTCACCGCCGACGCCAGCCTCGGCTGGGGCTTCGGCAAGGTTGGCGTGCTGCAGACAGCCAATCTTGACGCCAAGCTGAGCAACCTCTTCGACAAGACGTACCATGAGCACCTGGCCGACGGCGTCAGTGGCTACGAACTGGAAGCACCAGGCCGTGGCATCACCCTGGCATTGAGTGGGAGTTTCTAAATCATGCATATCGCCATCCGCCTGCTGTTGGCTGTCCTGCTGCTCGCCAGCGGGCCGGTCATGGCGGAGAAACTGCCGCGTCTGATCCTGGCCGGCCCGTCCTCATCGGTGTCCAACCCGCTGATCCACATGGTCGAGTCCGGGGCATTGAATGATCTGGCCGACAAGGTCGAGTTCGTCAGCTGGCGCGATCCGGATCAGTTGCGGCTGATGGCGCTCAACGGCCAGGCCGACGTGCTGGCCATGCCGGTCAACGTCGCCGCCAATCTCTACAACCGGGGCGCCAAGCTGCGCCTGCTCAACGTCTCCACCTGGGGCTTGCTCTGGCTGGTGTCCCGCGATCCCGGCCTGACGACCATAGCCGACCTGCGCGGCAAGGAAATCACCATGCCGTTTCGCGGCGACATGCCGGACATCCTCTTCGGCCTGCTGGCCGAGCGCGCGGGCCTGGATGTGCGCAAGGACCTGCGCCTGCGCTACGTCGCCACGCCCATCGACGCCATGCAGCTACTGCTGATGCGCCGCACCGACCATGCCCTGCTGGCCGAACCGGCCATTTCCATGGCGCTGCGCAAGGCCGACTCGGGACCACTGAGTCTGGTCGCCCCGGAGCTGCACCGCAGCATCGACCTGCAACAGGAATGGGGTCGGCTGCTGCAACGTGAGGCACGCATTCCCCAGGCCGGCATCGCCCTGATGGCCAGCGTGAAGGACAACCCGGTCGTTGCTGCACGTATCGCCGCAGCTTATGCCGACTCCCTGCAATGGTGCGGCGAACAAGCCCAGGCCTGTGGAGAAATGGTGGCCCAACACCTGACCATGCTCAGCGCCGAGGCCATTACCGACTCGCTGGCCGTGGCACAGATGGAGGCCGTCCCCGCCGAGCAGGCACAGGCAGAAGTCGAGTTCTTCTTCGACCAACTGCTGCAGAGAAACCCGGCGCTGATCGGCGGCAAACTGCCCCCGGCAGACTTCTACACCGCTCCGGCAACGCCATGAACCTGCTGCACAGCTGGCTACGTGGCCTGCCGGCCTATCTCTGGAGTGGCTGGGGTGCGCTGGCCAGCCTGTTCCTGTTTCTCACCCTGTGGGAAGCCGGCGCCCTCTACTACGGCGCGCTGGTATTGCCCTCACCGCTGGAAACCTTCGCCCGCCTGCAACAGCTGATCGCCGAAGGCAGCGCCTGGCCGGAACTGCTGACCACCGGCCGCCGCGCCCTGCTCGGCTTTGCACTTTCAGTGGTGGTTGGTAGCACGCTGGGCCTGGCTGCCGGCGTGTCGATGACCGCTTCAATGATGTCGCGGCCCCTGGTCACGGTACTCATGGGCATGCCGCCGATTGCCTGGCTGGTGCTGGCAATGCTCTGGTTTGGCGCCAGCGATGGCACCCCGGTGTTCACCGTGTTTATCGCCAGCTTCCCGCTGATCTTCGTCGGTGCCCTGCAGGGGACACGTACCCTGGACAACCAGCTCAAGGACATGGCCAGGGCCTTTCGCCTGCCGCGGCGGATGCTGTTCTTCGACGTTTACCTGCCCCACGTGGTGTCCTACCTGTTCCCAGCGTGGATCACCGCGCTGGGCATGTCCTGGAAGGTGGTGGTGATGGCCGAGCTGCTGGCAACCCAGGACGGCGTCGGCGCCGCCCTGGCAGTGTCGCGCTCACACCTGGATACCAGCGCCACCATGGCCTGGATCGTCGCTGTGGTGGGCCTGCTGCTGGCGGTGGAATATCTGCTGCTGGAGCCGATCAAGCGCGAAGTGGAACGCTGGCGCGAGGTCTCGACATGAAGCGCCTGGAGATCATCGGCCTGGACCACGCCTTCGGGCGCGACGAGATCCTGCAAGGCATCCGTCTCGACCTGAACGCCGGTGAAGTTGTCGCCCTGGTCGGTCCTTCCGGCTGCGGCAAGACCACCTTGCTGCACCTGTGCGCAGGCTTGCTCGATGTGCAGGAAGGCCGCATCGACAACAGCTTCCAGAACCCCGCCTGCATGTTCCAGCAACCGCGCCTGCTACCGTGGAAAACCACCGTCGACAATATTGCCCTGGGTCTCAAGGCACGCGGCATGCGCGGCAGCGAACGCCTGCGCCAGGCCGAAGCGCTGGCCTTGCGCCTCGGTCTGGCCAGTGGCGATCTGGGCAAATTTCCGCACCAGCTGTCCGGCGGCATGCAGAGTCGGGTCTCGCTGGCCCGAGCGCTGGTGTTACAACCGGATCTGCTGCTGCTCGACGAACCTTTCGCCGCGCTGGATATCGGCCTCAAGGAAGAACTCTACGCGCTGCTCATCACCGAGCAGGCCGCGCGGGGCATGGGCGTACTGATGATTACCCACGATCTGATGGAGGCCGTGCGCCTGGCCGACCGCATCCTGGTGATGGCCGCGGAGCCGGGGCGTATCGTCAGTCATCTGGCGTTGCAACTGCCCGCGCTGCAACGCAGCGATGCCTGGATCTACCAGCACACCGCCGAGTTGCTGCAAATACCTGCCGTGCGCCAGAGCTTCGGCCTGAGCACACGGACATCAATCGGGGCAGACGCCCCAACAGCAATACCCGGCCAATCGTCCATCCACGAGATGGCCGCTATCGCCAGCCCCTTCAAGGTGCGTTCAGGATGCTGACTCCGTCCCTCTCCAATCGCCTCGCCGCCTGGCCACTGTTGCTGTGCAGCTTCCGTCCACTGTTTCTGGTGACGACGCTGCTGGCAATTCTCGGCATCGTGTTGTGGCTGGGCTTTCTCGGTTTCGGCCTGGCGTTGCCGACGGTGCCGGGCGGGCCGCTGGTGTGGCACGCCCATGAACTACTGTTCGGCTTCGGGCTGGCGGCGGTGGCCGGCTTCGTCCTGACCGCTGTGCCGGAATTCACCGCAACCGCCCCCTTTGGCCGGCATGTCGGGCTGGCCTTCGTGCTGCTCTGGCTATTGGCGCGCCTGAGCTTCTGGCTGTCCGGCCTGCTCGGCTCCTGGCCGGCGGCGCTGTGTAATGTCGCCTTCGCCCTGGCCCTGCTGGTGCTGCTGACACCCCGCCTGCTGGGCGATCCGCTGCGACGCCAGTGGGGCTTCTTTGGTGGTCTGAGCGCACTGGCGCTGGTGCTAATCGGCTTCCAGTTCGACGTGCTGCGCGATCTCTATCCGATGCGCTGGCTGCATGCGACAGTCGGCGTGATGATGGTGCTGATCGTTGTGGCCATGAGCCGGATCTCCATGCGCATCGTCAACGACGCCATCCAGGCCCGTCGCGATGCCGGCCACGAAGTGGATGAGGATTATCGTGCCCGCCCACCCCGACGCAATCTGGCGATCTTCTGCATCACGCTGTTCAGCCTTGGCGAATGGCTGGCACTGCCTGGCGCGCTCAATGGCTGGCTGGCGCTGGCCGCAGCGGCTGCCGTATTCAACCTGCTCAATGACTGGCACGTCGGACGTGCCCTGCTGGAGCGCTGGTCGCTGATGCTCTATAGCGTCTATGGGCTGATGGCGCTGGGTTATGCACTGCTTGGCATCGCACAGCTTTCCGGGGATTTTGGCGCCAGCGTCGGGCGCCACCTGCTGACAGTGGGCGCGATGGGCATATCGGTACTCGCGGTGCTGTGTATTGCCGGTCGTACCCATAGCGGCTTCGCGCTGGATCAGCGTCGCTGGGTGCCATTGGCAACCACTCTGCTGGTACTGGCGGCATTGCTGAGGGCAGGCGCTGGACTACCGGGTTTACCGACCCAGGCCATGAACCTGCTGGCGGGCCTCGGCTGGCTGATCGCCTTCGCACTCGCCTGTCGCTACCTGGTGCCGATCTGGCTGAGCCCGCGACCCGATGGCGGGCAGGGCTGTGAAGAGCCGATGAGCGAGCACAGCACAGGGTCTGGCTGTCGGACCTGAAAGTAGAAGGACACAACGATGTGCCCTTCTACTTTCTGTTTTCTGCTTCTACTCAGCTATGCGCTGGCGGCGGCATCATCACTTTTCGCTCAGCGCCCAGGTCGCCATCCATAGCCTGCTGCATCGCACGGATCCGCCGTTTCTCTGCACGACGGCTCAGGTACCAGGCGATGAAGGTGAACAGCGAAATGACCAGCAGGATCAGGCTGGCGACGGCGTTGATCTCGGGTTTCACGCCCAGCCGCACGGCGGAGAAGATCTCCATCGGCAGGGTCGTCGAGCCAGGCCCCGAGACGAAGCTGGCCAGCACCAGGTCGTCCAGCGACAGCGCAAACGAGAGCATGCCGCCGGCGGCCAGCGAGGGCGCGATCATTGGCATGGTGATCACGAAGAACACCTTCCAAGGTCGTGCACCCAGGTCCATCGCCGCTTCCTCGATGGACAGGTCCAGCTCACGCAGACGGGCCATCACCACCACCGCCACGTAGGCCGAGCAGAAGGTGGTATGGGCAATCCAGATGGTCACCAGACCGCGCTGTGCCGGCCAGCCCAGCAGTTGCGCCATGGCCACGAACAGCAGCAGCAACGACAGGCCGGTAATCACCTCGGGCATCACCAGCGGCGCCGTGACCAGTCCGCCGAATAGCGTGCGCCCACGAAACACCGGGATGCGCGTGAGTACGAAGGCGGCCATGGTGCCCAGCGCCACCGCGGCGATGGCGGTGTAGAAGGCCACTTCCAGCGAGCGCATCACCGCGCCCATCAGTTGGCTGTTGTCCAGCAGGCCGATGTACCACTTCAGCGACCAGCCGCCCCACACCGTCACCAGCCGCGAGGCGTTGAACGAGTAGATGACCAGAATCACCATCGGCAGGTAGATGAACAGCAGCCCGAGCACCAGGATCAGGTTGGAAAAGCTCCAGCGCCTCATGGCTTACCCTCCAGGTCCCTGGCTATGCATCTGGGTGAAAAGCCGGTTGAACAGGACAGGCAGCGACTTGGGTAGGTCATAGCTTGCCCTCCAGTTCCTTGGCTTGGTTCCGGTTGAACAGGATGATCGGCACCAGCAGGATTGCGAGCATCACCACCGCCAGCGCCGAGGCCACCGGCCAGTCACGGTTGTTGAAGAATTCCTGCCAAAGCACCTTGCCGATCATCAGTGTCTCGGGGCCACCCAGCAGCTCGGGAATCACGAATTCGCCCACCACCGGGATGAACACCAGCATGCAGCCGGCAATGATGCCGTTCTTCGACAGCGGCACGGTGATCTTCCAGAAACTGGTCAACCGCCGCGCACCCAGGTCGGACGCAGCCTCCAGCAGGCTCAGGTCATGCTTAACCAGGTTGGCGTAGAGCGGCAGGATCATGAACGGCAGGTAGGAATAAACCACGCCGATATACACGGCCAGGTCGGTATTGAGAATCTGCAGCGGTGTATCGATCAGACCCATGCCCAGCAGCAGGCTGTTGAGTAGGCCGTTGCTGCTGAGGATGCCCATCCAGGCATAGACGCGAATCAGGATAGCGGTCCAGGTCGGCATCATGATGAGCAGCAGCAGCACCGTTTGCAGGTCCTTGCGTGCGCGGGCTATCGCATAAGCCATGGGATAGCCGACCAGCAGGCACAGCAGGGTGCTGAAGAAGGCAATCTTCAGCGAACCGGCGTAGGCGGCCAGGTAAAGGTCGTCCTCACTGAGGAAGATGTAATTGCCGAGGTTGATCAGCACCTGCAGCTGCTGATCGGCATAGGCGAAGATGTCTGTGTAAGGCGGAATCGCCACGTCCGCCTCGGCGAAGCTGATTTTCAGCACGATGGCGAACGGCAGCAGGAAAAACAGCATTAGCCACACGAAAGGGACACCGATGACCAGCCGGCGACCCAGGCTCAGGCGCACGCGGTTCATGCCTGCAGCACCACGCCGCTGTCACTGAGCCAGTGCAGGTACACCCGCTCTTCCCAAGTCGGCCATTTCACGTGACGCTCGGCGTTGGCGACGAAGGCCTGCAGCAGCATCCCCGACTCCAGCTTGATGTAATACACCGAATGCCCGCCGAGGTAGGCGATGTCATGCACGACGCCTTCGCACCAGTTGTAGTCGGCCAGTTCCAGTTCAGGCTTGTCGATGCTCATCAGCAGCTTTTCCGGACGCAGGGCGAAGGTCACTCGCTTGTCCTGGGCGCGGGTGCTGATGCCGTGCCCGACGTAGATCGGGCGTTCCAGCTGCGGACAGGCGATCACCGCGTGGTCTTCAAGGTCTTCGACCAGCTCGCCGTCGAACAGGTTGACGTTACCGATGAATTCACAAACCAGCCGGCTGGCCGGGGTTTCGTAGATGTCCATCGGGCTGCCGACCTGGGCGATCCAGCCCAGATGCATGATGGCGATGCGCTCGGCCATGGTCATGGCCTCTTCCTGGTCATGGGTGACCATCACGCAGGTCACGCCGACGCGCTCGATGATCTGTACCAGTTCCAACTGCATCCGCGAGCGCAGCTTCTTGTCCAGCGCACCCATAGGCTCATCAAGCAGCAGCAACTTGGGCCTTTTCGCCAGCGAACGCGCCAGGGCCACGCGCTGGCGCTGGCCACCAGACAGCTGATGCGGTTTACGCTTGGCGTACTGGGTCATCTGCACCAACCCAAGCATTTCATTAACGCGCTCGTCGATCTCCGCCTTCGATAGACGATCCTGCTTGAGACCGAAAGCAATGTTCTGCTCCACGCTCATGTGCGGGAACAGCGCATAGGACTGGAACATCATGTTGATAGGCCGCTCGTAGGGCGGCATGTCGGTGATGTCCTGGCCATCGAGGAAGATGCGCCCCTCGCTGGGCCGCTCAAAACCGGCGAGCATGCGCAGCAGCGTGGACTTGCCCGAGCCCGAGCCACCCAGCAGGGCGAAGATTTCGCCCTGGTGAATACTCAGCGAAACATCATCGACCGCTACCGTTTCGTCGAATTTCTTCGTGACGCGGTCGATCTTCAGCAGCACCTGCTTGTTCTGGCTCTCACCGGTGAGGGCCTTTTTGTAGGCGCTGGAGGCAACGGCCATGCGCGAACTCCCGATTGAAAATAAATGAGCCCGGACGGCGCCGGTTCTATCGTTTTGAAAAGACCGGGCGGCGCCCGGCCACTGTCATCACTGACCGGACTTGAGCTTGGTCCAGGCGCGTGTCATCAACCGCTGTATTTTCGGCGACAGTTCGTTGTTGACGAACAGACGATCGAGCACGTTCTGCGGGGGATAAATCGACTGATCCTGGCGCACGTCTGGGTCCATCAGCTCGCCGGCTTTCAGGTTGGGGTTGGCATAGCCGACGTAATCGCTGACCGAGGCGATGACCTCGGGCCGGAGCAGAAAATCGATAAAGGCGTGAGCCTGATCGGCATTGCGTGCATCGGCAGGAATGGCCAGCATGTCGAACCAGAGGTTGCCACCTTCCTTGGGAATGGCATACGCGATATCGATGCCCTTGCCGGCTTCATCGGCACGGGCCGCGGCCTGGAAGATGTCGCCGGAAAAGCCAGCGGCAATGCAGATGTTGCCGTTGGCCAGGTCGGATACATACTTGGAAGAATGAAAATAACGCACGTAAGGGCGAACTTCCTGCAGTTTGGCTGCAGCCTTGGCGTAGTCCTCAGGGTCTTCGCTATTGGGATCCAGCCCCAGGTAGTTGAGTACCGCCGGGATCATTTCATCGGCTGAATCGAGAAAGGCGATGCCACACCCGGCAAGCTTCTTGGCGTTTTCCGGCTCGAAGATCACCGCCCAGGAATCGACCTTCTCGATACCCAGCGCCGTGGTCACCATCTCGACGTTGTAGCCAATGCCATTGGTGCCCCACAGATACGGCACGGCATAGGCATTACCGGGATCATTCTTTTGTAACTGCTTGAGCAGCGCCGGGTCGAGGTTGTCCCAGTTCGACAGCTTGCTGCGGTCCAGCTGCTGGAAGGCGCCGGCGCGGATCTGCTTGCCAAGGAAGTGGTTGGACGGCACCACCACGTCATAACCGCTGCGACCTGCGAGCAGCTTGGCCTCGAGGGTTTCATTGGCGTCGAAGACATCGTAGACGGGCTTGATGCCGGTCTCTTTCTCGAACGCCTCAAGCGTGGTTTCGCCAATGTAATCCGACCAGTTGTAGATGTGCACACTGGCGGCCTGTGCAGATGCGGCACCGCTGATGGCAGCAGCGGCGATAAGAAACGACTTCAGCGTGGAACGCATGGAATTGTCCTCTTGTTACAGGCCGCGCGTGCAAAGCGGACGAAAGGCGGGCTATTTAGTGGAAAAACCTCGGGAAATCAACTGGCTGACACAAAAAAGCGATGCATCATCGACCCACGAGCGCTCCCCCTGAGCAGCAGAGAAGCAGCGGTCTGCCGGCTCGCACAGATCACCGACCTGCACGAGCCGGGCGAGGTATCAGCGACCAGACTTGATCTTGGTCCAGCTGCGGGTCATGGTCCGCTGGGTTTTCGCGTCCAGATCGGTGAAGGTGTAGAGCTTCTGCAGCACATCCTGGCTTGGGTAGACGCCCGGATCGGTGCGAATCGCCTCGTCCACCAGAGGCGTGGCGGCGGCGTTGGCGCTCGGGAACTGCACGTAGTTGACGATCGGCGCCATGACTTCCGGCTTCATCAGGTAGTCGAGGAATACGTGAGCACTTTCAACGTTCCGGGCATCCGCCGGGATCGCCAGCATGTCGAAGAAGCTGCCGGCACCTTCCTTGGGAATGTTGTAGCTGACGTTGACGCCGTTCTGGGCGTCCTCGGCGCGCGACTTGGCCTGGTAGATATCACCCGAGTAACCGATGGCTACACAGATGTTGCCGTTGGCCAGGTCGGAGATGTACTTGGAGGAATGGAAATAGGCTGTGTGCGGGCGAATCTGCAGGAACAGCTCCTCGGCTTTTTTCAGCTCGTCGGCCTTGCTGCTATCCGGGGCGTAACCCAGGTAATGCAGGGCTGCCGGCAGCATTTCAGTGGGCGAGTCGAGGAAGGCGACCCCGCAGGATTTAAGCTTTTCCATGTTTTCCGGCTTGAACACCAGATCCCAGGAATTGACTGGCGCGTTCTCACCCAACGCAGCCTTGACCTTCTCGGCGTTGTAACCAATGCCGATGGTGCCCCACATGTAGGGGACCGAATACTGGTTGTCCGGATCGCTCGGCTGCAATGCCTTGAGCAGATCCTTGTCGAGGTTTTCCCAGTTCGACAACTTGCTGCGGTCCAGTTTCTGGAACACACCAGCCTTGATCTGCTTGGCCAGGAAAGGGTTGGATGGCACTACCACGTCATAGCCCGAGCTGCCGGCCAGCAGCTTGGCTTCCAGCACTTCGTTGCTGTCGAAAACGTCGTAGACCACCTTGATGCCGGTTTCTTGAGTGAAGTTGCTCAGGGTGTCTTCGGCAATGTAGTCGGACCAGTTGAATACGTGCAGCACCTTCTCCTGGGCCTGTGCAGCACCGGCTACCGCGCCGGCCAGCGTCATCGCTAAGAGGGTCTTGGCAAAGGGTTTCATCCGTGTTGCTCCTGTTGTAATCGTTTGTTGTTTGGCTGCCAATTTGGCACAGGTCAGCAGAAGGCCAAGCGCATCGCTAGCCTCGGCATACCCGAACAGTGAACAGGCTGTGCCGGCATCGACACAATCTCGGGAGGCCAGGCAAAAGCACGCGCGCAGTCTGGCAAGGTCAATGACGGTTTTTCAATAACCCGAGCGCAGTTCTCATGCATTCGTAACGATAGTAGCTCCTCAGCCAAGCGCTTCCCTGGCGGTTGCATCCAGGCAAAGCCGGGCCTTGTCGATCAGTTCGTCTATCTGCTCCTCATTTATCACCAGCGGCGGCGAGATGATCATGGTATCGCCCACCGCGCGCATCACCAGGCCGTTGCGGAAGCAGTGCTCACGACAGAGCATGCCGACACCCGACGCGGCAAAGCGCTCACGGGTTTTCTTGTTCTTCACCAGCTCCAGCGCACCGAGCATGCCAACGCCACGCGCCTCACCCACCAGCGGATGCTCGGCCAGCTCCCGCCAGCGAGATTGCAAATAGGGTGCCGTTTTCGCCTTGACCTGCTCGACGATTCTTTCCTCGCGCAGGATGCGGATGTTCTCCAGCGCCACCGCTGCCGCCACCGGGTGCCCCGAGTAGGTGAAGCCGTGATAGAACTCGCCACCCTCGTTGAGGGTCTGCACCACTTTGTCGCGTACCACCACGCCACCCATGGGGATGTAGCCCGACGTCAGGCCTTTGGCGATGGGCATCAGATCCGGTTCGAGGCCGTAATAATCGCTGCCGAACCATTCGCCGGTACGGCCAAAGCCGCAGATCACCTCATCCGCAACCAGCAGGATGTCGTAACGCGCAAGGATCTCCTTGATCTTCGGCCAGTAACTGTCCGGCGGAATGATCACGCCGCCGGCGCCCTGGATCGGCTCGGCGATGAAGGCGGCGACCCGGTCTTCACCCACTTCACGAATCTTCTGTTCCAGTTGCTCGGCAACCCGCACGCCGAATTCCTCCGGCTCCAGCTCGCCGCCTTCGCCGTACCAGTACGGCTGGTCGATATGCTCGATACCTGGAATTGGCCCGTCGCCCTGATCGTGCATGGCCTTCATACCGCCGAGGCTGGCGCCAGCGATGGTCGAGCCGTGATAGCCGTTCCAGCGACCGATGACCACCTTCTTCGCCGGCTGCCCCTTGATCGCCCAGTAATGGCGCACCATACGCAGTACGGTGTCATTGGCCTCCGAGCCGGAACCGGTAAAGAACACGTGGTTCATTCCCTCCGGGGCGATATCGGCAATTGCCTTGGCCAGGGCGATTGCCGGCGGATGCGCGGTCTGGAAGAACAGGTTGTAGTAGGGCAGTTCGCGCATCTGCCGGGTCGCCGCCTCGACCAACTCCTCACGCCCGTAACCGAGGTTGACGCACCAGAGCCCGGCCATGGCATCCAGAATCCTGTGGCCTTCGCTGTCCTGCAGATAAACGCCTTCGGCACGCGTGATCACCCGCGTGCCCTTGGCATTGAGCGCCTTGTAATCGGTGAACGGCGGCAGGTGATGGTCGCGGCTCAAGGCTTGCCATTGCAGGGTTTGCGAATCGCTCATCAGTCACCTCTTTTATACGTGATGTTTGGTAGATGCAGCTCCACACCTTCGGCCAAACGTAGGGTGGATCACGCTTCATCGATCCACCGGGGCTCCGCGTGGCGCTCCACCCCACGAAGCCACGGTGGATGTAAAAAGCGACATCCACCCTACGTTTGCTTTCAGACCGAGAGCATCAGAAACTCCCGCTCCCATGAGCTGATCACCCGGTGATAGTTCTCCTGCTCCGTGCGCTTGACCGCCACGTAGCCGGTGATGAACTTCGGGCTCAGGTATTTGCGCAGTTCGCGGCAGTTCTCCATGCGCTCCAGTGCGGCTTCCAGCGTCAGCGGCAGACGCAGGTTGCGGCGCTCGTAGCCGCGCCCCTTGACCGGCGGGCTAGGATTTAGCCCCTCGACCATGCCGATGTAGCCGCATAAAAGGCTGGCAGCGATGGCGAGATACGGGTTGGCGTCGGCGCCCGGCAGGCGGTTCTCCACGCGGCGATTCTGCGGATCGGAATCCGGCACGCGCAGCCCCACGGTGCGGTTTTCCTCGCCCCATTCGACGTTCACCGGCGCCGAGGTATCCGGCAGGAAGCGGCGGAACGAATTGACGTTGGGCGCGAACATCGGCAACAACTCGGGAATGTATTTCTGCAGCCCGCCGACGTGATGCAGGAATAACTGGCTCATCGAACCATCGGGATTGGAGAAGATGTTCTTCCCGGTTTCGATATCCACCACGCTCTGGTGCAGGTGCATGGCGCTGCCCGGCTCACCGGTCATCGGCTTGGCCATGAAGGTCGCGGCCACGTTGTGCTTGAGCGCCGCCTCACGCATGGTGCGCTTGAACACCAGTATCTGGTCGGCCAGGTGCAGGGCCTCGCCGTGACGGAAGTTGATTTCCATCTGCGCGGTGCCTTCCTCGTGGATCAACGTATCCAGATCAAGACCTTGGGCCTCACACCAGTCGTACATGTCCTCGAACAGCGGATCGAACTCGTTGGCGGCATCGATGGAGAACGACTGACGGCCCGTCTCCTGGCGGCCCGAGCGACCAATGGGTGGCTGGAAAGGCAGGTCCGGGTCTTCGCAACGCTGGGTCAGGTAGAACTCCATTTCCGGTGCAACAATGGGCTGCCAGCCGCGGTCGGCATACATCTTCAGCACGCGCTTGAGGATATTGCGCGGTGATATCTCGATGGGATTGCCCATCTTGTCGTAGGTATCGTGAATCACCTGAGCGGTCGGCTCGATGGCCCAGGGCACCAGGAACATCGCATCGGGATCGGGACGACAGAACATGTCGATGTCCGCCGGATCCAGCAGCTCGTAATAGATGTCATCCTCGACATAGTCGCCAGTGACCGTCTGCAGCAGCACGCTCTCCGGCAGGCGCATGCCCTTTTCACCGAGGAATTTGCTGGTCGGCGAGATCTTGCCCCTGGCGATGCCGGTCAGGTCGCTGATCAGGCATTCCACTTCGGTGATCTTGTGTTCTTTCAGCCAGCCGGTGAGCTGGTCGAGCTTGCTAGTCATGATGACCTCTGATTGCGATTTGTGCGCGACGGGTCCGTTCAACGCTGTGCTGCACGTGCCTTGCAGGCCTCGGCGAAACCCTGGAACAGCGCCAGGTAAGCCGGGTGTTCGTGTACTTTCCATTCCGGGTGCCACTGCACGCCAAGGGCGAAACCCGGCGCTGCCTCGACGGAGAAGGCTTCGATCAGCCCGTCAGGCGCCAGCGCCTCGATGCGCAGCCCTGCCCCCAGCCGCTCGACACCCTGGCCGTGCACCGAATTGACCCGGATCTCGGCTGGCAGCCCGAGACGCGCCAGCAGGCCGCCCGGCTGCACATGCAGCGCGTGGCTCAGGCCGTATTGCACCTCGACCGGGTCCTCGGGACGCTCACGATGATCCTGATAAGGCCCGGCTTCATGCACCTTCTGGTACAGGCTACCGCCAAAGGCCACGTTCATTTCCTGAAAACCACGGCAGATACCCAGCACCGGTATGCCGGCATCCACCGCTTCGCGAATCAGCGGCAGCGTCAGCTGATCACGCGAAGGATCGTGCGGCGTCCCGGGTTCGCTGGCCGGCCCTTGATAATGATGGGGTTCGACATTGGATGGCGAACCGGTAAACAGCAGGCCATCAAGGCTTTCCAACAGTGACTGCCGGTCAATCAGCTCGCCCAGCGCCGGTATCACCAGCGGCACGCCGGCAATCGCCGCAGCACGCAGATACTTGTCACCTGCGATATGAAAACCGTGGTGACCGATCTGCCGGGTACAGGCGCAAACGCCGATCAGGGGCACTCGAGACATGGAATATCATCCTGGAAGCTGCAACTCACCGAAGAGTAGTCTTGTTCATTTTTATAGACAATAGATTGCAAGACGGCCTTCGTCAGGGGCGGCAAGAGAAGATTCCCGTGCCCCATAAATGCCCGCTGCAGCCCATAATGAGGCACCCACGCGCTCCTATTGACAGCTGCTGGGCTTTTCGATTGACTCCAGTCAAACCGTTTTGATGATTGAAATTTTTAACAATATTAAGGTGTCACATCATGCAACCGCCGCCGCGTGCCGTTCAGCTCAACGAAGCTAACGCATTTCTCAAGGAACACCCGGAGGTCCAGTACGTCGACCTGCTGATCGCAGACATGAATGGTGTGGTCCGCGGCAAGCGCATCGAACGCGCCAGCCTGCACAAGGTGTATGAGAAAGGCATCAACCTGCCGGCCTCGCTGTTTGCCCTCGACATCAATGGCATCACCGTGGAAAGAAGCGGGCTGGGTATGGATATCGGCGATTCGGACCGCATCTGCTTCCCCATCCCCAACACCCTGAGTAACGAACCCTGGCAGAAACGTCCTACCGCGCAGCTGCTGATGACCATGCACGAACGCGACGGCGTGCCCTTTTTCGCCGACCCGCGTGAAGTGCTGCGCCAGGTGGTGAGCAAGTTCGACGAGCTGGGTCTGACCATCTGTGCGGCCTTCGAACTGGAGTTCTATCTGATCGATCAGGAGAACATCAATGGGCGCCCGCAGCCGCCTCGCTCACCGATTTCCGGCAAGCGACCACACTCAACGCAGGTCTACCTGATCGATGACCTCGACGAGTATGTCGACTGCCTCCAGGACATCCTCGAAGGTGCCAAGGAGCAGGGCATACCCGCCGATGCCATCGTCAAGGAAAGTGCGCCGGCGCAGTTCGAGGTCAACCTCCACCACGTCGCCGACCCGATCAAGGCCTGCGACTATGCCGTACTGCTCAAACGGCTGATCAAGAACATCGCCTACGACCACGAGATGGACACCACCTTCATGGCCAAGCCTTACCCAGGCCAGGCAGGCAACGGGCTGCACGTGCACATCTCGCTGCTGGACAAGAAGGGCAACAACATTTTCGCCGCCGAAAACCTGCTGGAGAGCGAAACCCTGCGCCACGCCATCGGCGGTGTACAGGAAACCATGTCGGCATCGATGGCCTTCCTCTGCCCCAACGTCAATTCCTACCGCCGCTTCGGTGCGCAGTTCTATGTGCCGAACGCCCCCTGCTGGGGCCTGGACAACCGCACCGTGGCCCTGCGCGTACCAACCGACAGCCCGGAGGCCGCACGTATCGAGCACCGCGTTGCCGGAGCCGACGCCAACCCTTATCTGCTGCTGGCCAGTGTGCTGGCCGGGATTCACCACGGGCTGACGAACAAGATCGAGCCGGACGCGCCCATCGAGGGCAACTCCTATGAACAGGTCGAAGCGAGCCTGCCTTCCAACCTGCGCGACGCCCTGCGTCAACTGGACGACAACGAGATCATGGCGCGCTACATCAATCCGGATTACATCGACATCTTCGTTGCCTGCAAGGAAAGCGAACTGGCCGAGTTCGAACACTCGATCTCCGATCTCGAGTACAACTGGTATCTGCATACGGTCTAGGAAGGCTGGACAGCTGACGTAAGGTGGATGTCGTCTTTTACATCCACCATTACCCCGTCCAGCGGTCGCCGCTTTAGGCTTACGGCTTCCAGCTGCTTCCCTGAACCCCATCGCCTAGAATCACTCCATTCTGAAACACCGAACTCAGCGAGGCCCCCATGTCCCGTACCGTTACTGTCGCCGCCACCCAGATGGCCTGTTCCTGGGATAGCCAGGCGAACATCGCCACAGCCGAGAAGCTGGTCCGCGAAGCGGCCGCCAAGGGCGCGCAGGTGATCCTCATTCAGGAGCTGTTCGAGACGCCCTACTTTTGCCAGAAGCCCAATGCCGAGTACCTCCAGCTGGCCACACCAGTGGAGCAGAACCCGGCCATCCAGCATTTCCAGAAAATTGCTGCCGAGCTGCAGGTGGTGCTGCCGATCAGCTTCTTCGAGCTCGCCGGGCGCGCACGCTTCAACTCCATCGCCATCATCGATGCCGATGGCAAGGTGCTCGGGGTCTACCGCAAGAGCCACATCCCCGACGGCCCCGGCTATCACGAGAAGTATTACTTCAACCCGGGCGACACCGGCTTCAAGGTCTGGAACACCCGCTACGCGAAGATCGGCGTGGCCATCTGCTGGGACCAGTGGTTCCCCGAAACCGCGCGCAGCATGGCGCTGATGGGCGCCGAATTGCTGTTCTACCCCACCGCCATCGGCAGTGAACCGCACGACCCGAACATCACCTCACGCGACCACTGGCAGCGTGTGCAGCAGGGCCATGCCGGCGCCAACCTGATGCCGCTGATCGCCAGCAACCGGGTCGGCACCGAGGAGCAGGACGGCTACGACATCACCTTCTACGGCTCCTCGTTCATCGCCGACCAGTTTGGCGCCAAGGTCGAGGAGATGGACCAGACCAGCGAAGGCGTGCTGGTACACCAGTTCGACCTGGACCAGCTGGAGCACATCCGCAGCGCCTGGGGCGTGTTCCGTGATCGCCGGCCCAACCTCTACGGCCCCATCCGGACCCTGGACGGTTCACAGCCCTCGGAATAGCCATGACCACCTTGATCAGCACCCCGCGCACCGACGGTTACTTCATGCCCGCCGAATGGGCGCCGCACAGCCAGACCTGGATGGTCTGGCCGCAACGACCGGATAACTGGCGCGAACAGGGCGTACCGGCGCAAGCCGCATTCGCCGCAGTAGCCAGGGCCATCGCCCGCTTCGAGCCGGTGACGGTCTGTGCCAGCGCCGAACAGTACCTTGCCGCCCGTGCAGCACTGGACGACCCGCGCATCCGCGTAGTGGAAATGAGCACCGATGATGCCTGGGTCCGCGACACCGGGCCGACCTTCGTCGTCGACGGCAAGGGCGGCCTGCGCGGCGTCGACTGGACCTTCAATGCCTGGGGCGGCCTGGACGGCGGGCTTTATGCCAACTGGCAGCGCGACGACGAGGTCGCGCAAAAGATTCTCGACATCGAGCGCTGCGCTCGCTATCGCACCGAAGGCTTCGTACTGGAAGGCGGCGCGATTCACGTCGATGGCCAAGGCACCCTGCTGACCACCGAGGAGTGCCTGCTCAATCGCAATCGCAACCCGCACCTGTCGCGCGAGCAGATCGAGAACGTACTCGCCGAGCACCTGGCCATCGACAAGGTCATCTGGCTGCCCCAGGGTCTGTACAACGACGAAACCGACGGGCACGTGGACAATTTCTGCTGCTACGTGCGCCCCGGCGAAGTGCTGCTGGCCTGGACCGATGATCCGACAGACCCCAACTTCGAGCGCTGCCAGGCGGCGATGGCCGTGCTGCAGAACGAGCGAGACGCCAAGGGTCGTGCGCTGACCGTACACAAGATGCCGATTCCCGGCCCGCTGCATGCCAGCGACGATGAATGTGCCGGCGTACTGGCCCTGGACGGCAGCCAGCCGCGCGATCCGTCGATCCGCCTGGCTGGCAGCTACGTGAACTTTCTGGTCGTCAATGGCGGAATCATCGCTCCAAGCTTCGACGATCCGCAGGACAACGAAGCCGAAGCCATCCTTCGCCGGCTTTTCCCCGCGCATGAAGTGGTGATGGTACCGGGCCGCGAAATTCTGCTGGGCGGCGGCAATATCCATTGCATCACCCAGCAACAGCCGCTGCCATAGAGTGATCACGCCTCACTGGGTGCACCCACGGTGGATGTAAAGAGCGACATCCACCCTACCCGACAATCACCTGATTCTTGCCAAGTCGCTTGGCGGTGTACATCGCCGCATCGGCGCGGGCAAACAGCGCGCCCAGATCGGGATCGCCAGCTCTGATATAGGTCACGCCCAGACTGATGGTTACAGCAAAACGCTTGCCGTCGCCGGTGGTAAACAGCAGACGCTGGATTTCCCGTTGCAGACGCTCGGCGATCTGCTCGGCCAGACCAGGCTGGCAACCTGGCAGCAGCAGCGCAAACTCTTCGCCGCCGATACGCCCGAACAGATCACCACGACGCAGCACCGCCGCGCCACACCGGGCAACGCGCTGCAACACCTGATCACCCATCTGATGCCCGTAGGTATCGTTGATACGTTTGAAGTCATCGATATCCAGCAGCTGGAATGCCAGCGGCGTGGCGTACTGCCTGGCCAACTCGAATTCGCGCTGGGCACACTCGAAGAAATGCCGACGGTTGCTGCTCTGGGTCAATACGTCGGTGGTGGCCAGGCGTTGCAACTCACCTTCGAGCTGTTTCTTGTCGGTGATGTCTTCAGCGATGCCGACGATGATCGGCCCATGTGTGCTGTCGATGCCTCGTGCGACAAAGCATTTATCACTGATCCAGCGCAGCTGACCGTCGCCACGAATGATGCGGTACTCACGCCCTTCTATGGCGCCCAGTTCAAGCACATCCTGCAGGCCCTTTTCGGCAAACTCCAGATCGTCGGGATAGACACTGCTGCGCCACTCATCGAAATCCGCTAGCAGAGACGCTGCCGGGCGACCGAATATCCGCTCATACGCCGGGCTGACATAAACCATCTGCCGAGACTGACAGTCGAACGCCCAAAGCACTGCATTGACAGCGCCCATCAGCGTGCTGAACAACTGCTCGCGCTCGCTCAGCCGGGCAACCTCGGCACGGGCATGCATCAAGCCCAGAAGGGTTTGCGTTTCGGTCGGTGGCTCGGTTCCAGTCGCCAGGCCGCTTTGCTGCTTCAAGGGATCCATACCTGCCATCCAAACAGGCGTCCGGCACCGGCGAAAATGCACCCGGCTACGACGCTACGCAGTTCAGAGAGTGGCGAAGATGCAAAGTTCCGAGTACTGCGATTTCCTCACGGGATCATCACACTGGAAAGCGGGAGTCATAAGCCCATACAGATGTTCGGGTCATCGACCTCCGAAGCTGACGTTTCGACGCACGGCATGCGAGAATGATCCGCTCAGGTAGCATTTAGCCATTAGTGCGTAAAACCCTTGCTCTTTCAGATTCCTACAGCCGGTGCCATGCCCATCACCCGTACTTCCCGCCCCACCGATCCACGCTGGTTTCTCAGTCTTGGCAGCTTGTTGCTGGCCATGCTCTTCGGCGGCCTGGCGCTTAACGACTACGTTGCACGCGATGCGGTGCTGAAGCTGCAGAACGAAAACCAGGGCAAGCTGCAGGCACTGGCGGTCCAGAGTGCGCAGCAGAACCTGCGCCAGCAAGGCGAACTGATTGCAGCGACCCTGGCGACAAAACCTGAAATACTGCGTCTGGTACGCCAGGCCGATCGACGACTGCGCCAGGGAGCTTCGTGGGATGGAGCAAACTTGCAACCTGTTCGCGAGCACCTGATACAGGCGCTGTCTCCGGCCTGGGAAGCACTGCGCAACCATCAGGCGCTGCAGTTGCAGATTTACTGGGGCAAGTCCGGCATCGCCCTGCTGCGCATGCAGGACCCCGAAGCCTTCGGTGATGCCGTCGCCGATCATCGGCCATTGCTCTATGCGGCGCTTCATCAGGGCCGGCCAATGTCCGGCATGGACATTGGCCGGCACAGCATCGGTAATCGGGCCATCGTCCCGCTGCGCGCCAGCGACGACCCTGACAGCCCGGTCATCGGCGCGCTGGAAGTCGGCTTCGGCATACTCCCCGAGCTTTCCACGCTGGGCAACCAGCTCGACGCAGGGCTGGGTCTTCTGGTCAATCAGGCCGAGCTGGAAGAGGTGTTCTGGACGCAGCCTGTCGGCATCCGCCTCGATGGCCTTAAGGGCTGGCTGTTGCAGGCCCACTCGACGCCGCAGATTCTGCATTGGGCAGCGCGGCGTGCACTGCTGGCGCCGGAGTCGGGCCACACGCTACAAGTACTGGAGTCTGACGGACGCCGCTTTCTGCTCAACCAGATACCCCTGCACGACAGCCGTGTACTGAACGATCCGTCACGTCCGGCTATGGCCGTAGCACTGGTCTGGCGAGACATCACAGCGACATTCGAGGAGCATCGGCTGACCGAGCGCCTGCTGCTGGTAAAATGGGCGCTGGCCTGGCTGACCACCGAGGTCCTGCTGCTGGTGCTGGTGTGGCTGCTCTACCGGCACACCACCGTCCAGCGCCAGCACGACATCGCCCTGCGCGATAGCGAAAGCCGGTTCCGCAGCATGGTCAGCAACCTGCCTGGCGTGGTCTACCGCCGCGGCAGCGATGCCGCCCGCACCATCAACTACCTGAGCACCGGCATTGAACGCCTGACCGGCTATCCCGCCCGAGATTTCATCACGCCGGGCCAGCGCAGCTACCTCAGCCTCGTCCATCCGGACGACCGCTCCCGAATTGAGCAGGATGACGGCGATTTCGAGCGCACCTATCGACTCATAAATGCCTGCGGCGAAACTATCTGGGTGCAGGAAAACCGACGCGCACTGCATGACGCCGAGGGCAACCTGCTCTGGTACGACGGCTTCATCTGGGATGTGACCCAGCGCGTAATCACGGAAACAGCCCTGCGTACCAGCCAGGAACACCTCTCCTCGCTGTACCGCCTGGCCCCGGTGGGCATCATGCTCAGCCGCCTGGAAGACGGCGAACTGCTGGAGTGGAACCCCGAGCTGCAGCGGGTCAGTGGTTACGCCGAGGGGCAACTGACCGGATACAACGTGCGCAACCTGCTGCCCGACTCCCGCAACGGCCATGCCACCGTCAAGCAGCTGTTGTGCAAGGGCTTCTACGGCCCCCACGAGACGGAGCTGCACCGGCAGGACGGGGCGCTGGTACCGGTACTGCTCAATGGTGCGCTGGTCACCGGGCCCGATGGCCGCCTGCTGGTCTGGTCCATTGTTCAGGACATCACTGCGCGGGTCACGGCCGAGCGTGAAGCCAATGAGCGCGAGCGCTATCTGCGCTTGCTGATCGCCAATGTGGTCGATGCCATCATCATCATCAATACGCGCGGCATCATCGAAACCTTCAACCACGCCGCCGAACACATCTTTGGCTACGGTGAGCAGGAAGTGCTGGGCCAAAACCTGTCGATGCTGATGCCCGAGCCGCACCGCGCCGCCCATGACGGTTATCTGAACGACTACGAGAAGCGTGGTGAAGGCCGCGTTCTGGAACAGAACCGTGAACTGGTGGGCGTTCGGCGCAATGGCGAAACCTTCACCATCGAACTGCGGGTATCGGAAATCAGCCATGGCGGCGAACGCAAGTTCATCGGCCTGGTGCGCGACATCACCGAACGCAAGCGCATCGAACGCATGAAGAGCGATTTCGTCTCCATCGTCAGCCATGAACTGCGCACGCCTTTGACCTCCATTTCCGGCGCACTGGGGCTAATGACCGGCGGCGCACTGGGCGAAATACCTGAGCCGCTCCGGCAGATGCTCGACATCGCGCAGCAAAACAGCATCAGGCTCGCATTGCTGATCGACGACCTGCTGGACATGGACAAACTCATCGCCGGGAAAATGCAGCTGCAACTGCGAACCCAGCCATTGACGCCCCTGCTGCAGGAATCGCTGTGCGCCAATCAGGGCTACTTCGACCAGCACGGCGTGCGCTGCGAGCTGGGCGAACTGGAGACTGCGCAGGTGTCGGTAGATGAACATCGGCTGCAGCAGGTGCTGGCGAACTTCCTTTCCAATGCGGCGAAATTCTCACCAGCAGGTGAAGTCGTAACCTTGAGCAGCGAGCGTATGGGCAACCACATTCGCGTCAGCGTCACCGACCGCGGGCCAGGCATCCCGCAGACCTTCAGGGCGCGCATCTTCCAGAAGTTCTCACAGGCCGACTCCTCGGATACGCGTCAGAAAGGCGGTACCGGCCTGGGTCTGGCCATCAGCAAGGAGCTGATCGAACATATGCACGGGCGTATCGGCTTCGACACCGAGCGTACTCAGGGCACCTGTTTCTGGTTTGAGCTGCCTATTCACGAGCCGTCATGACGAATTATTTTTCCTGCATGGCAATCGATCTTGGCAAACTGTGCAGGCCTGACTCGAACGACCCACTGGCCCTGCTCCGCGGAGGTATTGCATGACCCAGCTGAAACGGATTCTGCACGTGGAGGACGACCCGTCCATTCAGGCCGTGGCCAAGGTAGCGCTGGAAGTCATCGGCGGTTACGAGGTGCTCAGCTGCGCCTCCGGACAGCAGGCCATGGAGGAAATCGAGCAGTTCGCGCCACAGTTCATCCTGCTCGATGTGATGATGCCCGGCATGGACGGCCCGGAAACCCTGCTCAAGCTGAGTCAGCGCGTGGACCTGAACAGGATTCCGGTCGCATTCATGACCGCCAAGGTCCAGCCGGGGGAGATCGAACACCTGCGCAAGCTGGGCGCACAGGAGGTGATCATCAAGCCGTTCGACCCGATGCGGCTGGCCAGCCAGATCCAGGCGATCTGGAAAGCCCGCCATCCTTAAGCCTTCTTTTCAGTCCAGCGAGACGGAACACACATGGCGTCACCGAAAGCCAATCCGGCGTCTTCTCGCGAACTGTCCCGACTCGCCGCACTGCTGCGCTACGAGATTCTGGACACCCCGGACGAATCCGCTTTCGACGATTTCACTCATCTGGCGGCACATATCTGCAATACGCCCATCGCGCTGATCTCGCTGGTCGACGACCATCGTCAGTGGTTCAAGAGCCGCCTGGGGCTGGAGGTCAACCAGACCCCACGCGAAATTTCCTTTTGCACCCATACCATCGATGGCCAGGGCCTCTTCGAGGTCAGCGATGCGCAGCAGGACTTTCGCTTCCAGCACAACCCGCTGGTCACAGACGATCCGAACATACGCTTCTACGCCGGCATGCCGCTGACCTCGCCGGACGGCTACAACCTCGGCACGCTGTGTGTGATCGACCGCCAGCCACGCCAGCTCGATGCCTCCCAGCGCGACGCGCTGGCTCGCCTGAGCAGACAGATCATGCGGCTTTTCGAGGAGCGCCTGCAGGCCCAACGCCATGCAGAACAGGCCGCGCTGCAGCAGGCGCTGCTCAACAACGCCGCCAGCGCCATGCTGGTGACCACCCCCGAGGGATATATTTCGAGTGTCAACCCGACCGCCGAGCGCCTGTTCGGTTACACCGAATCAATGCTGATCGATCATCCCCTGACTTCGGCTCTGTTTCCCCAGGCGACACTGGCACGCCGTGCCACCATGCTCAGTGAGGCGCTGGGTGAAACCATCACCCCGGATTTTGCCGTCCTTACTGCACCGCTGCTCGAAGGTCAGCGTGAAATGCATGAATGGCAACTGCGCCATCGCAACGGTACAGCCGTGCCAGTGCTGGTCAGCGTCTCGGCAATCCATGACGAACGCGAATTGCTGCGCGGCTATATCGTCAGCGCCTATGACCTGGCTCATCAGGAAAATCTGCAGTTGCGTCTGCAGCAGATTGCGGCACAGGTGCCGGGCATGCTGTTCCAGTTCTGCTGGCGTCCCGATGGCAGGAGTTCGTTTCCCTACATCAGCGAAGGCGTCGAGGCGATCTACGGCCTGGGCGCCACCGAGATGGAGTCGAGTATCGGACCGATCTACGCGATGGTGCATCCCGCTGACCGCGCACGGCTGCTGACCAGCATCCGTCTGGCAGCCAGCACCCTCACCCCCTGGCATTTCGAGCACCGCATCGACCATCCGCGCAAGGGCCTGATCTGGGTCGAAGCGCGCGCCACACCGCTGCGCCAGGCCGACGGCTCGATACTCTGGCATGGCTTGGTGACCGACATCACCGAGCGCAAGGCCGAGCAGCAGGAGCTGGATAAACAGCAGGAAATGAATCGACGCCTGCTCGAAGCGCTCTCCGAAGCCGTAATTGCCTGCGATGGCGATGGCAGGCTGACACTGTTCAACAACACCGCACGCCGCTGGCATGGCCTCAATGAGGCACAGCACCTACCGCCGCAGAAATGGTCCGAGTACTACCATCTCTACCAGGCCGATGGTGTGACACCGCTAAGCCCTGATGAAGTACCGTTGATGCGCGCCTTGCGAGGCGAGCATATCCGCAACGTCGAGATGACCATCGTGCTCCAGGGCAACGCACGCCACGTGCTGGCCAATGCCGACCCGATGTACGCCTGCAACGGTCAGCGAAACGGCGCGGTGGTGGTCCTGCACGACATCACCGAACGCAAGCACATTGAGAAACTGCAACGCGAATTCGTGTCCATGGTCAGTCACGAACTGCGTACGCCACTGACCTCCATCACCGCCTCGCTGGGACTGATCTGTGGCCAGGTGATGGGCGAAGTGCCCGAACATCTGCAGGAACTGCTCAATATCGCCCACCAGAACAGCAAACACCTGAGTGCCCTGATCGACGACCTGCTGGACATCGACAAGCTGAACGCCGGCAAGATGCGCTTCAGGTTCGAGCGGCAGCCGCTGCGCCCCCTGCTGGAACAAGCCATGCGCAACAACCAGGGCTACGCCAGTAGCTACACTGTGAGCATCAGGCTTGGCGAATGCCCGTCGGTGCAGGTCAGGGTGGATACGATGCGGCTGGTACAGATATTGAGCAATCTGCTATCCAACGCGGCCAAGTTCTCACCGGCGGGAGAGCGTATCGACCTGTTTGCTGAAAGCATTGCCATAGACCGGGTGCGTATCAGCGTCCGCGACCGGGGACCGGGCATCGCCGACAATTTCCGCGAACGGATCTTCAGCAAGTTTGCCCAAGCGGACTCATCCGATACACGCCAGCAGGGCGGAACCGGCCTCGGCCTGGCCATCAGCAAGGAGCTGACTGAACACATGGATGGACAGATAGGGTTCGACTCCACGCCCGGTGCGGGCGCCTGCTTCTGGATCGAACTGCCCTGTCAGACCGCCAGTGAGCAGCCGTCATGAAGCCTCTGCAGCGCATCCTGCACGTCGAAGACGTACCCTCGATCCAGGTAGTGACCCGTATCGCCCTGGAGAAGCTCGGTGGCTTCCAGATCCTCAGCTGTGCCAGTGCCGCCCAAGCACTGGCGCAGGTCCGCCAGTTCGATCCGGACATGATTCTGCTGGATGTCGAACTGCCGCAGATGGACGGTATTGAACTGCTGCATCAACTTTCGCAACTGGTCGACCTGCAACGCACGCCAGTGGTGCTCCTCACCGGGCAAAAGCAACCTGCCGAGCTGGCCGAACTGCGCCATCTAGGGGTTCGCCAATTGCTGCTCAAACCCTTCGATCCACTGCAACTGGCGTCACAGCTCAACGCAATATGGGAAGCCGAACATGAGTAACGCCGAAGCGCTGCACAGCCAGCTGCAAGCACTGACCGACAGGTTTGCCGAGCGCCTGCAGCAGGAACTGCCGGAGCTCGATCAGCTTGCCGAAGCCCTGCAGCAGACCCGTGAGGGCGAGCAGCGCCGACAACTGATGCTGGTCATCCACGAACGCCTGCACCGGCTCGCGGGCACCGCCGGCACTTTCGGTTTCACCACCCTCGGCCAGCAGGCGCGCCTGCTTGAGCAGCGCGCCGACCGCTGGCTGGAAGCCACCAAACCCAGCGGCCAGGCCCTTACCGCCTTTGTCCGAGCAATCCGCCTGTGGACTGCCGAAACCCAGACCCGCCCACCCGAAAACCTGCCCGACACGCTCCCCGAAAGCCACGAACAGCTCCAGGCCGGCTGCCGTATCTTCCTGCTCGAAAGCGACCCTGATGCCGGCCATGAAATGTGCCAGACGCTGGGAAACTTCGGCTACGACGTGTTGCGCTTTACCCAGCCGGAACAGGTGCAGACCGCCATCCAGGGACAACTGCCCGACGCCCTGATCGTCAGCCAGCACGATAACGAACTGGCCGCCATCAGCGACCTGCAGCAAAGCCTGGATACCCCGCTGCCACTGCTGGTGATCAGCCAGCGCAGCGACTTTGACAGCCAGCTGGCCGCGGTGCGCGCCGGAGCGCAGGGCTATTTCACCCGGCCCGTGGATATCACGCAGCTGGAAAACAGCCTGGAGCAGTGCCTGAACCTGCAACAGAGCGAGCCCTACCGCATCCTTATCGTCGATGACGATGCCGACCTCGCGGCGCGCTACAGCCTGGTGCTGCGCAATTCGCAGATGCTGGTGCAGACGCTTACCGATCCCAGCCAGCTGTTCGACACCCTGCATGCATTCAATCCCGAAGTGCTGCTGCTGGATGTCAACATGCCGCTTTGTTCCGGCCCCGAGCTGGCGCAGATGATCCGTCTGAATGATGAATGGCTACGCCTGACCATCATCTATCTGTCCGCCGAAACCGACATCAACCGACAGATGGCCGCACTGCTCAAGGCCGGCGACGACTTCATCACCAAGCCGATCAGCGACAACGCGCTGATCGCCGCAGTATTTTCCCATGCCCAGCGCGCCCGCTCGTTGAGCACCGCGCTGTCGCGCGACAGCCTTACCGGCCTGCTCAAGCATGCCGATATCAAGGAGCAGGTGATTCTCGAAGCGCAGCGCGCGCAACGCAGCGGCAAGCCGACCAGCGTGGTGATGCTCGACCTTGATCACTTCAAACAGGTCAACGACCAGTATGGCCACGCGGCGGGCGACAACGTCATCCGTTCCCTGGCCAATCTGCTACGCCAGCGCCTGCGACGTATCGACAGCCTGGGCCGTTATGGTGGCGAAGAGTTCGTTGCCGTACTGCCTGAATGCAGCGCCAAGCAGGCCAAGGTCATTTTCGACGAAATTCGCCAGCGCTTTGCAGCACTCAGCTTTCATGCCGGCCCGCGCACCTTTAGTGTCTCGCTCAGCGCTGGCATCAGCGAAACCAGCGACGAGACCCAACCCGGAATCCTGCTCGAACGCGCCGACCAGGCGCTCTATGTCGCCAAGCACAATGGCCGTAACCAGGTTCAGATAGCGCGGTAAGAATGAATCCACAAGGCAGGCGAACTGCCGGGCCTTGTCGAGGCGGACGCCTCCTGTGGCGGGTCCTGCAAGGCTCACACCTTGACAGGACCTGGCAGCTTTATTGCCGAATCAGCATGTCACAGATCGAGACGGAACGACTCGAACAGCGCCGGAATACCAGGAAACATGCCGATCCCAAGCATCACACCGCAGAGCACGACGAATACCACCAGCGGAATGATCCAGCGGTGCAGACGGCTCAGCGACTGACTGTGCTCCTTGTCACCAATCAGCCCCATGTTGTCCAGCAGCACGGTCAGTGACCAGCCGAACACCGGGTTCACCAGCGCCGATGAGAACACGACAATGGCAGCCGACTGCGAAGTCTTGCCTTCACGGGTCATCTGCATGCCCGCCTCCAGCAGCGGCAGGAACACCCCTACCAGCAGCGCCACACTGAGCACCGGCGGCCAGACCGCCAGGTCCATCGGATAGCCCCAGAGCGCGGCAACCACACACAGCAGCCCCGTCAGCAGCGCACCCGCCGGGATCGGTCGCTTGGCGATGGCTGCCGGCACCAGAAAGGTGCCCCAGGAAGACGCCAGATTGCCGCCACCGAGCGCAGTCCCGACCACCTGCCGCGCGGCAGCTACACACATGGTGTCATCGATGTTCATCAGCACTTTCTGCGCCTTCGGCGGGTAGTTGAGCTGTTGAAATATCCGATGGCCAAGGAAGTCCGGTGACCACATGGCAACAGCCAGCACGGCAAAGGGAAATACCGCGACAAAGTGGTGCAGCTCCGGCAGACCTAACTGCCAGCCGGTATCCTCGCCCCACCAGTAGGCAGGGTTGAGCGTGGGAATGCCCGGCTCGGTCTGAAATTCAAACGGCGCACCCAGCGCCAATGCAATCACCGCCGCCAGGGTGCAGCCAAGGGGAATTGCCAGCCAGCGCAGGCGGATGTGCTCCAGATAGGCATACATCACGATGGTCGCGAACACCACGACGAAGGCGATGTAACCCATGTCAAAGCCATTGGCCCAGTTGAACAGCACCTTGATCTGCGACGTCATGCCGATAAAGCCCAGATACAGCAGCAAGCCGCCACAGACCCCGTCACTGGTCAGGCGCGCCAGCAGGCTGCCGCCTTTGAACACGCCGAGGGTGAAGCCCAGCACGCCGACCATGATCCCCAGCGCCATCGGGTGTCCGCCCGACGCGACGATCAGCGGAATCAAGGGAATCAAAGGACCGTGGGTACCCGCCAGGTTGGACGTCGGGTTAAGAAAACCGGAGAACACCACCACGAACAGGAGTGCGGCGATCAGCATCTCGAAACGGACGTTTTCGATAACGAAGTCGTTGGACAGCCCCAAGGGACCGGCAAAGGCCGCGACAATCGCCGCGACCATGACGATCTTGCCGATGGTTGCCGCCATCGCCGGGACCCAGTCCTCGTACTCGAAACGGTAATCGCGAAACGGCAGGTTAATCCCCCACCGTTTCGGTGCCATGATCTCCAGCTCATGCTCGAGATATTCCGAGCGAGTGGCAAAATTTTCCTTTGGCTTGTGGAGCTCCTGGTAACTGCTTAGGTTCCTATCATTCATGATGATCAGCCATACCAAAAAAAGGCTGCAACGGTACAGGCTGATTCAAGGCAACTCACCTCGACCTTGAAACAATTGAGCTAGAGCGGTCGATGTGATAGCAAGCAAGCTATGCATTTGCACAAGCAACGCTTTGCGCGCTTTGCTTTTTTACTGCAGAAAGAAAGATCCGACGTGATTTCGCTGCGGGAACAGGCAGAGAACCTAGCCTTTACGGGGTTTTCCCCAGCAGCTCGGCAATCCGCTGGCGATCACCGGCAAAACTGATCTGCGCCTCGGCACGGACCGTCTCGTATCGCTTCAGATCCCGTTGCAGACTGGCCTGCTCCTGCTCCATGTTGGCGATCTGTGCCAGCAGATTTTCCGGGACGCCACGCCCAGCCCGCTCATGATCGGCTGCCTGCTTCTGCAGATTGCGTTGCTGGCTGCGCAGCGCCTGCAGATTGCCCTGGGTCAGGCCGATGATACTGTCCAGCTCGGCAAGCCGGCGCGCCTCGGCCCGCTCCACATCCTCGACACTGGCATACAGCCGCAACAGCTGCGCATCTGCGCTGGCACGCGCCCTGTCGGCCTGCAACCGCTGAAACTCCTCAGCCGTAGGCGCCGGGGGAACCTCCCGGATAACGCGCCCCTGCTCGTTGAGCACCTGATAGCCGCGACCAATATGCTGCGGTGGAACACCATGCCGGTCGAGCACGACCACGCCACGATCATCCACATAACGATAGAGTTCAGCGGCAGTCGCCAAAACAGGCAACAGCAGGCCCAGCATCAATAACGAGCGAATGACTGGCGGTTTGCGCATGCCGAAACTCCAGGGTCAGATCCCGTATCGCTCGCGGTAGGCCTGCACTGCGGGCAAGTGCTGCTTCAGCTGAGCGTCATCCGCCAGATATTCCAGCACTTGCGCCAGGGACACAATACTGATCACCGGCATTCGATAATCACGTTCCACTTCCTGAATGGCCGACAGCTCACCCTGCCCTCGCTCCTGCCGGTCGAGTGCAATCAGCACGCCGGCGGCCTCGGCGCTCTGAGCCTGGATGATCTGCATCACTTCACGAATCGCGGTGCCGGCAGTGATCACGTCATCGACGATCAAAACGCGCCCGGTCAGCGGCGACCCCACCAGGGTGCCGCCCTCGCCATGATCCTTGGCTTCCTTGCGGTTGAAGCACCAGGGCAGGTCACGCTGATGATGCTCGGCCAGCGAAATCGCTGTGGCCGCCGCCAGCGGAATGCCCTTGTAGGCCGGCCCGAAAATCACCTCGAAGTCGATGCCACTGTCAACGATAGCCGCCGCATAGAAACGGCCCAACTGCGCCAGGGCCGAGCCACTGTTGAACAGACCGGCATTGAAAAAATAGGGGCTGGTACGCCCGGACTTCAAAGTGAATTCACCAAAGCGCAAAACTCCGCGCTCGATGGCGAAGCGAATGAACTCGCGCTGATACGCCTGCATGAAAATATTCCCGGAAGACACTGATTTCGCTAATTGCGAAGAGCTTGGGTTATCATACACACACGTGTTTTCAGGGGCCATTTATGCGGATTATCAGCGTCAACGTGAATGGCATTCAGGCGGCGGCACAGCGGGGTCTGCTCAGCTGGTTGCAAGCACAGAATGCCGATGTCATCTGCCTGCAGGATACCCGCGCCTCCGTAGTAGAACTCGACGACCCTGCCTATCAGCTCGACGGCTACTTTCTCTATGCCTGCGATGCCGAAATTCCCGAGCAGGGTGGTGTTGCGCTGTATTCCCGACTGCAGCCCAAAGCCATCATCATGGGCCTTGGCTTCGAAACAGCCGACCGTTATGGCCGTTATCTACAGGCCGATTTCGACAAGGTCAGTATTGCCAGCCTGCTGCTGCCTTCCGGTCGCGGCGGTGACGAGGAGCTGAACCAGAAATTCAAGTTCATGGACGATTTCGCCCACTATCTCGACAAGCAGCGCCGCAAACGCCGCGAGTACCTGTACTGCGGCTCGCTGCATGTGGCGCATCAGAAGCTGGATGTAAAAAACTGGCGAGAGTGCCAGCAGGATGTAGGCTTCCTGGCGGCGGAGCGTGCCTGGCTCGACGAGATTTTCGGCAACATGGGCTATATCGATGCGCTGCGTGAAGTCAGTCGTGAGGGCGATCTGTACAGCTGGTGGCCCGACACTGAACAGGCGCAGTTGCTCAACCTCGGCTGGCGCTTCGACTACCAGATTCTCACCTCGGGCATGCGTCGCTTCGTGCGCAACGCCCGCCTGCCGCGCCAGCCCCGCTTCTCCCAGCATGCGGCACTGATCGTGGACTATGACTGGACGCTGAGCCTCTAAACGCAGAGTAGACGCCGCTTTACATCCACCACACCCCCGCTCGGTGGATGGCCACCCCCTGGATCGATACACGCGTGATCCACCCTACGAAAGCGTGCCGGCAGCGTAGGGTGGACGTCGCTTTTCACGTCCACCACGGCCCTGACAGCTTACCGCTATCTGACGATCCGCCAGCAGAACGGATAGCGATAGGGCTTGCCCTCGTTGGCGCGAATGCCGGCGATCACCACCAACACCAGCGCCACCACGCTGACCAGCACCATCAGCGGAAAGCCGATGAGAATCCAGGCGAGCACACCACAGACCATCAGCAGGATGCTGAAGGTGAGCTGGAAATTGAGCGCTTCCCTGCCCTGCTCATCGACGAAGGGGTCCATGTCCTTCTTCAGCTGCCAGACAATCAGCGGCCCAAGCACGTTGCCGATCATCGGCGCCAGAAACCAGAAAAACGCCGAGTAATGGCAGAGCATTGCCCAGCGTCGCGCACGGGGCGAAGGTTGTGGAATCGGCAGCTGATCAGTCATGTCGTCTCCCTTCAGTCGGCCAGTGCGGCCTGCTGCAAGGTGAACAGTTCCTTCATACCCGCCTGCGCCAGAGCGAGCATGGCATTGAGCTCTTCCGGCTGAAATGGCGCGCCTTCGGCAGTACCCTGCACTTCGATGAAACCACCCGAGTCGGTCATCACTACGTTGAGGTCGGTTTCGGCGGCCGAATCTTCCAGATAATCCAGATCAAGCACCGGTTCGCCCTGGTACATGCCTACTGACACGGCTGCAACCATTTGTTTAAGCGGATTGCCACCCTTGAGCGCGCCACGCTTCTTCAATACAGCCAGCGCATCCACCAGCGCCACCATGGCGCCCGTGATAGAGGCAGTGCGGGTACCGCCATCAGCCTGTATCACGTCGCAATCGATGTAGATGGTGTTCTCGCCCAGCTTGCTCATGTCCAGCGCGGCACGCAGCGAGCGCCCGATCAGCCGCTGGATTTCCAGGGTACGACCACCCTGCTTGCCGCGACTGGCCTCGCGCTGGTTACGCGAGCCGGTGGCGCGCGGCAGCATGCCGTACTCGGCGGTCAGCCAGCCCTGGCCCTGCCCTTTGAGAAAGCGTGGTACGCCGGCTTCGATACTGGCGGTGCAGATCACCCGGGTGTCACCAAACTCCACTAGCACCGAACCTTCGGCATGCATGGTGTAGTGGCGGGTGATGCGGATCGAACGCAGCTGGTCGGCAGCGCGGCCACTGGGACGCTTCATGGACATTTCCTACTTCTATGGATTCGAGGTGCCGGCATTATAGGAGGCTTTGCGGCAGATTCATGCAACCAGCCGGCTGATCGGCCCATGTTCTGCAAATTGATGGCCCAAGGCGTTGCGCGCCTTTTTGCTTTACAATCCTTCGCCTTTCGCAACGCCATCGAGAGGCTCCCTGATGATCCACAGCATGACCGCCTTTGCCCGCGCCGAACAGGCCGGTGAACACGGCACCCTCAGCTGGGAAATCCGCTCGGTCAACCATCGTTATCTGGAACCGCACCTGCGTCTGCCGGAAGCCTTTCGCGATCTGGAAGGCTCCGTGCGCGAAGCGTTACGCAAGGGCCTGTCACGCGGCAAGGTTGAATGTACCCTGCGCTTTTCCGAGGACAGCAGCGGTCGCTCAATGCAGGTCGACAGCCAGCGCGCCAGCCAGTTGATCGCTGCCGCGGAAAGCGTTGCAGCACTGATCAAACAGCCCGCTCCGCTCAACCCGCTGGAAGTGCTCGGCTGGCCGGGCGTACTGGTCGGCGATGCAAGCGACCCGCAGGCGCTCAGCAGCGCTGCGCTGGCGCTGTTCCATGAAACCCTCGGCGAACTCAGAAAAGGCCGTCAACGCGAAGGTGAGGAACTGGCGCGGCTGATCGACGAGCGCCTCGACGCGATCACTCTGGAGACCGCCACGCTGCGCGAACAGGTACCGCAGATGCTCGCCCTGCAACGACAGAAGCTGCTCGACCGCTGCGCCGAGATGCGCGCCGAGCTGGACCCGCAACGCCTCGAACAGGAAATGGTGCTGCTGGCGCAAAAAAGCGATGTCGCAGAAGAGCTTGACCGGCTGGCCACCCATGTCGCCGAAGTGCGCCGCGTGCTGAAGTCCGGAGGCGCAGCCGGTCGGCGGCTGGACTTCCTCATGCAGGAACTCAACCGTGAAGCCAACACCCTCGGTTCCAAGGCATTCGATCCACGCAGCACCCAGGCAGCAGTCAATCTCAAGGTCTTGATCGAGCAGATGCGCGAACAGGTGCAGAACATCGAATAAGCTTGATTTGCTCAAGCCTCATACCCCGTCACTGCTTGCAGAGAACGCCAGCCATGTCCGCTTCCACCGGTACGCTCTATATCGTTTCCGCGCCTTCCGGGGCCGGCAAGACCAGCCTGGTCAAGGCCCTGCTCGATGCGCAGCCGCAGGTTCGGGTATCCGTTTCCCACACCACCCGCGCCATTCGTCCAGGCGAGGTGGATGGGGTCAACTACCACTTCGTCACTCGCGAGGCGTTTCTCGAACGGCTGGAGCGCAACGAGTTTCTGGAGCACGCCGAAGTGTTCGGCAACCTTTATGGCACGTCCCAGCGCTGGCTCGAACAGACCCTCGAAGAGGGTTACGACCTGATCCTGGAAATCGACTGGCAAGGTGCGCAGCAGGTACGGCGCCTCATGCCGCAGGCCAAGTCCATCTTTATCCTGCCGCCCTCCCAGGAAGCCCTGCGCCAACGCCTGACCCATCGCGGCCAGGACAGCGAAGAGGTGATCAACACACGCATGCGTGAAGCGGTCAGCGAAATGACCCATTACGTCGAATACGACTACCTGGTGATCAACGACGACTTCACCCACGCCCTGGCTGACCTGCAGGCCATCTTCCACGCCAATCGACTGCTGCAGCCCGCCCAGCAGCAACGCTTCGAGGGGCTGTTGGAGCAGTTGCTGGTCTGAAGGCTGTTTTATAGCTTCCCTAACCGCTGGTGATTTTTTAGACTATCCCGTCCGCTCGCCCACTTGGGCACGCTTTACCGAATCTGATGAGGAACACCATGGCCCGCGTTACCGTTGAAGACTGCCTGGACAACGTAGATAACCGCTTCGAGCTGGTCATGCTCGCCACCAAGCGCTCGCGCCAGCTGGCCACCGGCGGCAAGGAGCCAAAGGTAGCCTGGGAAAACGACAAGCCAACCGTAGTTGCCCTGCGCGAAATCGCCTCTGGCCTGGTGGATTATGACGTCATCGCCCAGGACGAAATCGTCGATGACGAGCCGCTCTTCGCCCAGTACGAGGAAGAGCCCAACGAGGCCATCTGATCGATGCCAGGCCGAAGTCGAACCGCAGACACAGCAGCCTGCCGGCAAGGAGCAGAGCCTTGCCAGCCATAGACACGCTTGCCGATCGCCTGTCGTCCTACCTCGGCCCGGAGCAGGTCAACCTGGTCCGCCGTGCCTATTTCTACGCCGAGCAGGCCCACGATGGTCAGCGCCGGCGCAGCGGTGAAGCTTACGTCACCCACCCCCTCGCGGTAGCCAACATCCTTGCCGACATGCACATGGACCATCAGAGCCTGATGGCCGCCATGCTGCACGACGTGATCGAGGACACCGGCATTCCCAAGGAAGCCCTGACCGCCCAGTTCGGCGAAACCGTTGCCGACCTGGTCGATGGTGTCAGCAAGCTGACCCAGATGAACTTCGAGACCAAGGCCGAAGCGCAGGCCGAGAACTTCCAGAAGATGGCCATGGCCATGGCGCGCGACATCCGCGTGATCCTGGTCAAGCTCGCCGATCGCCTGCACAACATGCGCACCCTGGAAGTACTGGCTGGCGAAAAGCGCCGCCGCATTGCCAAGGAAACCCTCGAGATCTACGCACCCATCGCCAACCGGCTGGGCATGCACACCATGCGCGTGGAATTCGAGGATCTCGGTTTCAAGGCCATGCACCCGATGCGCTCCGAGCGCATCCGCGCCGCGGTACGTCGCGCTCGCGGCAATCGCAATGAGATCGTCGAGAAGATCGAACAGTCGCTGATCCACTGCCTCGAGCGCGAGGGCCTGCAAGGCGACGTGCTGGGCCGCGAAAAGCACCTGTACAGCATCTACAAGAAGATGCGCGGCAAGCGCAAGGCGTTCCACGAGATCATGGACGTCTACGCCTTCCGCATTGTGGTGGACAAGGCAGACACCTGCTATCGCGTGCTGGGTGCTGTGCACAGCCTGTACAAACCGCTGCCTGGACGCTTCAAGGATTACATCGCGATCCCCAAGGCCAACGGCTACCAGTCGCTGCACACCACCCTGTTCGGCATGCATGGCGTGCCCATCGAAATCCAGATCCGCACCCGCGAGATGGAAGAGATGGCCAACAACGGCATCGCCGCTCACTGGTTGTACAAATCCAGCGACGATGATTCGCCCAAGGGCACTCACGCCCGCGCCCGACAGTGGGTCAAGGGCGTGCTGGAAATGCAGCAACGCGCCGGCAACTCGCTGGAGTTCATCGAAAGCGTCAAGATCGACCTGTTTCCCGATGAAGTCTATGTCTTCACGCCCAAGGGTCGCATCATGGAGCTGCCCAAGGGCTCCACAGCTGTGGATTTCGCTTATGCGGTGCATACCGACGTCGGCAATACCTGCATCGCCTGCCGGGTCAACCGTCGCCTGGCACCGCTGTCGCAGGCACTGGAAAGTGGCTCGACGGTGGAGATCGTCACCGCACCCGGCGCGCGCCCGAATCCGGCGTGGCTGAACTTCGTCGTCACCGGCAAGGCACGCACGCATATTCGCCACGCACTCAAGCTGCAGCGTCGTTCAGAGTCGATCAATCTCGGCGAACGCCTGCTGAACAAGGCGCTTACAGGCTTTGAAACCAACCTGGACGCGATCTCACCTGAGCGCATCAGGGCGGTGCTGGCCGAATATCAGATGGAGGTCATCGAGGACCTGCTCGAAGACATCGGCCTGGGCAACCGCATGGCCTATGTCATCGCCCGTCGCCTGCTGGCCAGTGACGACGAAGAGCTGCCGAGCGACGAAGGCTCACTGGCAATCCGCGGCACGGAGGGCCTGGTGCTCAACTACGCCAAGTGTTGCACGCCGATACCCGGAGACCCCATTGTCGGGCACCTGTCCGCTGGCAAGGGCATGGTTGTGCACATGGACACCTGCCGCAATATCAGCGAAGTCCGGCACAACCCGGACAAGTGCATCCCGTTGTCCTGGTCCAAGGATGTCACCGGCGAATTCAATGTCGAGCTGCGCGTCGAACTGGAACACCAGCGCGGCCTGATCGCCCTGCTGGCCGGCAGTGTCAACGCTGCCGATGGCAATATCGAGAAGATCGGCATGGATGAACGTGACGGTCGTATCAGCGTGGTCCAGCTGGTAGTCAGCGTCCATGATCGTGTACACCTGGCTCGCGTCATCAGGAAACTGCGCACCATCCAGGGCGTAATACGGATTACCCGAGTCAAGGCCTGAAGCAAGCTGCAATAAACAGCGTGCACCCTCACCCAGAATACGTAACAGCTTTCTGTTGTTACCCAATGCCTGCTGCTACTGAAGGAGCTCCCATGTCCCGCACTGTAATCAACACCGACAAGGCACCCGCCGCCATCGGCACCTATTCCCAGGCCATCAAAGCAGGCGATACCGTCTACATATCCGGGCAGATCCCACTGGACCCCAAAAGCATGGAGCTGGTCGAGGGCTTCGAGGCGCAGACCGTTCAGGTCTTCGAGAACCTCAAAGCGGTAGCCGAGGCGGCTGGCGGCTCGTTTCAGGACATCGTCAAGCTGAACATCTACCTCACCGACCTGGCCAACTTCGCCACCGTCAACGAAGTGATGAGCCGTTACTTCCAGCAACCCTATCCGGCCCGCGCGGCCATTGGCATCTCCGCACTGCCCAAAGGCGCGCAAGTGGAAATGGACGCAGTCATGGTGCTTGCCTGACGCCCCTGCGGCAGGCCGCTGAAAACGGCCTGCCAGCCCAAGCGCCAGCAATGACGTTCGTCTAAAAAGACCCGCCATTCGTCGAATCGCGGCTCACCTGCAAACTCTTGCCGTATCCTCGTCACGGGTCGGTTCCCTCTCGCCGACCAGCGGTCGGCAATACAATCCACATCCGCATAAGCCGCACCGCCAGCGCCTGCCTTGGTGCCTTTACGGGCTACTCGCCCGAAACTGTGGTCCGCCTGCATGGGCGGTTGTTTTATGACGCCTCGGGCTCGCCCCGCCTGGATGTGAAATGAAGAAACCCCGCTTGTTGCAAGGCCGTCGCGGCCTGCTGCTGTCCATTGCGCTGATGCTTCTGGTCGCCGTTGCGCTGGGCTACTGGCAATTCAAACCCGGGACACCGGTCACTTCCGCGCCGGATGCCAGCGCCAGCATGCTGCAGGAGCTGGACGCGTCCAAAGAGCCCTGGCTGGCCAACCGCCGCGACCTTTCGACCCTGCTGGGCGATCTGCGCGGCCAGAGCATAGCCAGCGCCGCGCTGAGCAGGGACGCCGTCTATATCAGTCGTGAGGATGGCCTGCGTTACTGGGTACCAGTCCGGGCACGTGGCGCAGTTGCTGTTGGAGCAGTACGCAGCAACGGATAGCCAGCCGTTCCCGCTGACACTGTTCGAAACCGACGGCGAGGCGCCCTGGTATACCTCGGTGCTGCCCTACACACCCTTTGTCCTGGCCCTGATCGGGGTACTGCTGTATCTGATCATGAAAAGCCAGTCGTTCAGCGTGCAGCGCAAGGGCAGCGGTATCGACTTCGATGATGTCATCGGCGCACGGGAAGCCAAGCAGGCGCTCAACGACGTCACCGCCTATCTGCGCGACCCCGCCGCCTATGCCGCGCTGGGCGCTCGACCACCCAAGGGCGTGTTGCTGACCGGCGAGCCCGGCACCGGCAAGACCCAGCTGGCCAAGGCGCTGGCAACCGAATCCAATGCCAGCTTCATTCAGGTGACCGGCAGCGATTTTTCCTCAATGTATTTCGGCGTCGGCATCCAGAAGGTCAAGGCGCTGTTTCGCACCGCCCGCCGGCAGGCGCCCTGCATCATCTTCATCGACGAGATCGACGGCATCGGCAAGCGCGCCGAGCAACAGCGCTCCAGCGACGCCGAAAGCAACCGGATCATCAACCAGTTCCTGGCCGAGATGGACGGCTTCGATGCGGCCGCTGGCGTGCTGGTGCTCGGCGCGACCAACTTCCCCAACTCACTCGATCCGGCGCTGGTGCGTGAAGGCCGCTTCGACCGTTCAATTGCCGTGGGTCTGCCGGGCCTTGACGACCGCGAGTCGCTGTTCCGCCTTTATGCCGGCAAGGTTCGCACCGGCGACGGGCTGGATTATGCGCAACTGGCGCGCAACACCGTGGGCCTGACGCCCGCCGCCATCGCCTATATCGTCAATCACGCCGCGCTCCTGGCGGCACGCGCAGGGGACAGTCAGGTCGAGATGTCCCGCTTCGTCGATGCCATCGAGACTTGTCGTATTGGTGAGCAGCCCAGCGGCATCACACCCCTGTCGGCCACCGAGCGCAAGCGCATCGCCGTGCACGAGGCCGGCCACGCACTGGTCGCCGCCGCGCTCAAGGTGGGCCGGGTAGAAAAGGTCACCATCCTGCCGCGCGGCCAGGCGTTGGGCGTTACTCTGGTCACGCCGGTGGAAGACAAGCGCCTGCACATGACCTCCGAGCTGCGCAACCGGATCCAGATGCTGCTGGCCGGACGCGGCGCCGAGCTGCTGTATTTCCGCGAAGCCTCATCCGGCGCCGGGCAGGACCTGCAGGAGGCCTCGAAGATCGCCCTGTCGATGGTCGGTGCGCTGGGCATGGGGCCGACTGGCTCGCTGCTGAGTCTGCAGGCGGTACGCGACGCCCATATCGAGTTCGATTCGGGTGAGTCCATTCGTGCTGCTGACGATCTGCTCAAGCAACTGGACCGAGAGTGTCAGGCCCTGCTGCAACGCATGAAGCCGGCGCTGGACGAGATCACCGAGCGCCTGCTGGACAGGGAAACCGTCCCCGGTGAAGAGGTGCTGGCCGCCATTGAGCGTCTGCCCGAGCATCACCGCGATGCCAGCGTCAGCTCCATCATCGGCCACGCCATGAGCAGCATCGACCGCGTCGCCGCCAGCGCCCTGGAGCACGTTGAGCAACTCGAACTGACGCCGGTAGAGCAGGAGGATGACGGGCCGGGGATGGCGTAAGTTCGCTAAAGCGCCGGCGCCTGCCAATACCTGCCTGTGGGAGGGGACTTGTCCGCGCGCTTTCCACTGCGCGGACCTAGCTTCGCGGACAAGTCCGCCCCCACGCACTGTCACGCAATCAGGGATACGCTCAAATCACCACCAGCCGATTCGGCAACTCGTTGCGCTCATGGGTTGAGGGCACATGCTCCTTGAGCAGTGCACCGCAGGCGTCGATACAAATCAGGAAACCTTCCAGCACCTGGCCTTGCCGCACCTGCTCGGTGAAGGTTTCGATGATGGACTCCCAGGCGTTGTTGTCGATGCGGCTGGCGATTCCGCGGTCCACCAGTATCTCTACATAGCGTTCGGCTTCCGAGACAAAGATCAGGATGCCGGTACCCGCCTCGGTGTGATGAAGGTTGCACTCGATAAACTGCCGCCGCGCCAGGTTGCAGGCCCGCCAGTGACGCACTTGACGGGGAATCAGGCGAGTGGTCAGGCTGGGAATGCGAAATACCAGCGCCAGCACGATAAAGGTAGCCCACTGCACCAGCAGTAGCTGCCAGGCACTCATCGCAGCCGTGAAGAACAGCAGACCACCCGGCACCACCAGTGCGATCAACCCGGCCCACAACAGCGGGATGTAGCGATAGTCGTCAGCCTGTTCGGCCAGCACGGTCACCAGCTCGGCATCGGTATCGCGCTCGATGCGGTCGATGGCTTCTGCCACCTGCTGTTGCTCGCTTGGGGTCAGTAGAGTCATTGCATTTCCATCGTTGAATTACCAGCCACCCGAGGCACCGCCGCCGCCGAAGCCGCCGCCTCCCCCACCGAAACCGCCCCCACCAAAACCACCACCTCCGCCAAAACCGCCACGGCCCATGCCACCAAGCAGCGCGCCAAGCAGCAAGGCCCGACGTCCTCCGCCACGACCACCACGCCCGCCACCGATCAAAAAAATGGCCACCAGCATCAGGAAGAAACCCAGGATGCCCAGACCGCCCGGCTGCTCGGCGCCCATCGGCATCGCCGGACGCATGGCCGCGCTTTGCAGCGGATCGCCACCAAGCACCTGCACCATGGCTGCCACGCCTTCGCTGATACCGCGGGCGAAATCGCCCTGCTGAAAGGCCGGCGTAATGATGCCGTTAATGATCATCGACGACTGCGCATCGGTCAGGCGCCCTTCCAGGCCGTAGCCGACTTCGATGCGAATCCGGCGCTCGTCACGGGCGACGATCAGCAATGCACCGTTGTCCTCACCCCGCTGCCCGATGCCCCACTCGCGACCGAGCTGCACACCGAACTCCTCGATGTTGCGGCCCTGCAGGTCAGGCACCGTGACCACCACTACCTGCTCGCCGGTGGCCTGTTCATGGGCGGCGAGCATGCTGCTCAGGCGCGCTTCGGTCTGGGTATCCAGCAGCTCGGCTTGATCCACCACCCTGCCTGTCAGCGCGGGCAGCTCAGCTTCCTGAGCAAAGGCAGCACTGGCGCAGACCAGCAGCAGCGGAAACAGCAGCAGCCTGGCAATCATTGAAACTGCACTTGCGGCGCCTGATCGGCATTCTCGGCAGTTGCCTCGAAGTTCTCGCGAATCGGCATGTCGCTGTACATCAGGGTGTGCCAGATGCGGCCCGGGAAGGTGCGGATCTCGGTGTTGTAGCGCTCCACCGCCGCGATGAAGTCTCGCCGCGCCACGGCGATGCGGTTTTCCGTGCCTTCGAGCTGCGATTGCAGGGCCAGGAAGTTCTGGTTGGACTTCAGTTCCGGATAGCGCTCGGACACCATCATCAGCCGGCTCAGGGCACCGGTCAGCTGGTTCTGCGCCTGCTGGAACTGCTGCAATTGCTCGGGATTGTTCAGCGTGTCGGCATCGACCTGAATGGACGTCGCCTTGGCCCGCGCCTCGATCACCGCCGTCAGGGTTTCCTGCTCCTGACGGGCGAAGCCCTTGACCGTCTCCACCAGATTGGGAATCAGGTCCGCGCGGCGCTGGTACTGATTTTCCACCTGGGACCAGGCGGATTTGACCTGCTCGTCGTACTGCGGAATGTTGTTGATGCCGCAGCCTGCCAACAGCCAGGACAGAAGAACGACAGTCGCCAGCTGCCAGGTAAATCGGGAATGCTGCCTGTGCATGATTCACTCGTCCGCTAAAGGATTACCTCCATAAGAATGGCGGGACGCCCCGAGAGTTCAGCGCACATACCGGAAGCGGCTCAGATCACCCCGGTCTGCCGCAAGGAAGCTATCTGCTCGGCACTCAAGCCCAGCAAACGCTGCAGCACCCTCTCGCTGTGCTCGCCCAGCAGCGGTGGGGCGTTGCGGTAGCTAACCGGCGAGGCCGACAGGCGCAACGGGCTGGCCACCTGAGGCACGCTGCCGGCGCACGGATGCGGCATCTCGATCCTCAGGCCACGATGACGGACCTGCGGGTCATCAAACACCTGTGCCACATCATTAATCGGCCCGCAGGGCACGCCGGCACACTCCAGCGCCGCCACCCATTCAGCCGTGGTGCGGAATACCGTGACCTGGCGAATCAGCGGAATCAGCTCGGCACGATGCGCAACCCGTGCTTTGTTGCTGGCAAAGCGTGGGTCGTCGGCCCATTCGGGACGCCCCGCCACGCCGGCGAACTTGCGGAACTGCCCGTCATTGCCGATGGTGAGAATGATGTTGCCATCGGCGGTGGGAAAATCCTGATACGGCACGATATTCGGATGAGCATTGCCCATGCGCTTGGGCGCAACACCGGTGGCCAGGTAATTCAGCGCCTGATTACCGAGACAGGCAACCTGCACGTCCAGCAGCGCCGTATCGATATGCTGGCCCTCGTCCGTGCGCTCACGATGGGCCAGCGCGGCGAGTACACCTACCGCGGCGTAAAGACCGGTAAGAATGTCGGTCAGGGCCACGCCGACCTTCACCGGCCCGGCGCCCTCTTCTCCTTCGGCACGCCCGGTCAGGCTCATCAGCCCGCCGAGGCCCTGGATCATGAAGTCGTAGCCGGCACGCTGGGCATATGGCCCGTCCTGGCCGAAGCCGGTGATGGAGCAGTAGATCAGGCGCGGATTGATCGCCTTCAGGCTCGCGTAGTCCAGTCCGTAGGCCGCTAGCCCGCAGACCTTGAAGTTCTCCAGCAGCACGTCGCTCTGCGCCACCAGCTCGCGGATGATGCGCTGGCCCTCAGGCCGGGTGAAATCCACAGTCAGCGACTGCTTGTTGCGGTTGGCGGTGAGGTAATAGGCCGCCTCTGACGTGTTCTCGCCGCGCTGATCCTTGAGATAGGGCGGGCCCCAGTGGCGAGTGTCGTCACCTGTGCCGGGGCGCTCGATCTTGATCACCTCGGCGCCGAGATCACCGAGGATCTGCCCGGCCCACGGCCCGGCAAGCACGCGGGACAGGTCGAGCACGCGAAGATGGGACAGGGCGCCGGGCATGAACGAAGCCTCGATCTAAAGGCACCGGAAACAGGCCCGGCGCAGGAGTAATGGATGGATGACCGTGGCCAACGGTGGATGAAAAGAGCGTCATCCACCCTACGGAGGCGGCTCGGCGCTCAGAAGAACGCCTGGATACCGGTCTGCGCACGGCCGAGGATCAGCGCGTGCACGTCGTGGGTGCCTTCGTAGGTGTTCACCACCTCCAGATTGACCAGGTGACGGGCGATGCCGAATTCATCGCTGATGCCATTGCCGCCGAGCATGTCGCGCGCCAGGCGGGCGACATCCAGCGCCTTGCCGCAGCTGTTGCGCTTCATGATCGACGTGATTTCCACGGCAGCAGTGCCTTCGTCCTTCATCCGACCGAGACGCAGGCAGCCCTGCAGCGCCAGGGTGATCTCGGTCTGCATGTCGGCCAGCTTCTTCTGGATCAGCTGGTTGGCCGCCAGTGGGCGACCGAACTGCTGGCGGTCCAGCACGTACTGGCGCGCGGTATGCCAGCAGAATTCGGCGGCGCCCAGCGCGCCCCAACTGATGCCGTAGCGGGCAGAATTCAGGCAGGTGAACGGGCCTTTCAAGCCGCGCACCTCGGGGAAGACGTTCTCCTCGGGACAGAACACGTTATCCATCACGACCTCGCCGGTGATCGAGGCGCGCAGCCCGACCTTGCCGTGAATCGCTGGGGTGGACAGACCTTCCCAGCCCTTTTCCAGCACGAAACCGCGAATGGCGCCCTCGTCATCCTTGGCCCAGACCACGAAGACATCGGCGATGGGGCTGTTAGTGATCCATGTCTTGCTGCCGGAGAGGCGATAGCCACCTTCGACCTTCTTCGCGCGGGTCACCATGGAACCCGGATCGGATCCGTGATTCGGCTCGGTCAGGCCGAAGCAGCCGATGTATTCACCACTGGCGAGCTTGGGTAGGTACTTCTGCTTCGTCGCCTCGTTGCCGAATTCGAAGATCGGCACCATCACCAGTGACGACTGCACGCTCATCATCGAGCGGTAGCCCGAATCGATACGTTCCACCTCGCGGGCGATCAAGCCGTAGCACACGTAGTTCAGGCCGCTGCCACCGTAGGTTTCGGGAATGGTGGCGCCGAGCAGGCCGGTTTCACCCATCTCGCGGAAGATCGCCGGATCGGTGCGCTCATGGCGGAAGGCCTCCAGCACGCGCGGCGCCAGCTTGTCGGCGGCGAATTGCGCAGCGCTGTCACGCACCATGCGCTCTTCTTCCGTCAGCTGCTGATCCAACAACAACGGGTCGATCCAGTTGAAGCTTGCCTTGCCGACCATGGGCGAATCCTCTGAACATGTGCCTTAGGGGAATGAATGCACAGATGCTAGGCCCGCCAATCGCTCTCGGCAAACGAGGATTTCGCACTCATCTGTGCGTATTACTCACTTCAAGGTAAGCTTTTGAGCGTCCGACTGTTACTTATCATGAGGTTTCAGCATGCGCCGCAAGATTCCCAGTACGGCGGCCCTGATTGCCTTCGAGGCGGCGGCGCGCCACCAAAGCTTCACCCGTGCCGCCGAAGAACTGGCGCTGACCCAGAGCGCCATCTGCCGGCAGATCGGTGGCCTGGAAGAGTTTCTCGGCTTGGCTCTGTTTCGTCGTTCACGACGCGGCGTGCAACTGACGGAAGCCGGCCAGTCCTACGCCAGGCGTATCGCGGCGCAACTGGATGCGGTAGAGCGCGATACGCTGTCGGTCATGGGCCAGCAGGGGGCGATGAGCCTGGAACTGGCCGTGGTGCCGACATTCGGCACCCAGTGGCTGGTGCCTCGGTTGAAACATTTCCAGGCACTGCACCCGCAAATCACACTTAACCTGACCAACCGCACTCGACCGTTTCTGTTCGCCGATACGGACTTCGATGCCGCGATCTATTTCGGCGATTCCGACTGGTCCGGCACCGAGGCGCATTTTCTCATGCATGAGGATCTGCAGCCGGTATGCAGCCCGGCGCTGCTGCCCCACGCAAGCCCGCTGGACGCGGAAACCCTGGCAAGCATGCCACTCTTGCAGCAGAGCACACGGCCCTACGCCTGGCGGCAATGGTTCGACTCGCTGGACATGAAAGTCGCCCGCGACATGACCGGCCCACGCCTGGAGCTGTTCTCGATGCTGGCTCAGGCGGCGGAGCACGGGATGGGAGTGGCGCTGATTCCGCCGTTTCTGATCCAGCGGGAGCTTAGCGAAAGACGGCTGGTGGTAGCGCATTCCAATGTCTATCGCAGCGAAACGCGCGGGTATTACCTGATGATTCCGCAGCGCAAGCTGGAGGCGTCGGGGTTGGTAGTGTTTCGGGATTGGCTGAAGGAAGAAGCGCGAGCGTGGCGGGAGGGGCAACGTAGGTCGGGTTAGCCGAAGGCGTAACCCGACCTATGGGAATGCCGGATGCAAGACGTCGGTATAAATACCTAGCCGCTCAGGCCTTTTTCACTTTCTTCGGTTTCAGATACTTGGTCAGCCCCTGAAACCACATCACCAGCGCCGGGTTGCCCTGGATCTGAATGTGCTTGTCCTGAATGCCCTGCATGAACGCCAATTGCTTGTTCTTCGCCGTCATGGTGGCGTAACCGTACGCGGCATCCTTGAAACCCAACGAAAAGGCCGGCTCGGTCGCAGGGCCGCTTTTGCTGGTGATGCGCTGGTCCTTGACGATGAAGTGCCGCGCCACCTTGCCGTCCAGAGTGTGCAGCTGGAAGGTCAGGTCCTTGTCACCCAGTTGCTGCTGGAACTCGGCATTGTTGCGGCTGGCCTTGCCCATCAGGCGGCCCAGCATCCAGAGAAGAAAGCGGAATTTCATGATATTTCCCGACGGCTGATCAAAAAATTTCCGCATTGTAGCGGCTTGCCGAAGTGGGAAAAGTACTTTGCACAGCGGGAACGAATCGGTCCGTAGCGGACCGATAAGTCGGATCCACCCGGAGCCGGACGGCTCCGGGTAGCAGCAGATCAGTTGATCGCGTCCTTCAGCATTTTCCCCGGTTTGAACGCCACGGTATTGCTGGCCTTGATGGTCACTGGCTCTCCCGTCTGGGGATTCTTGCCAGTCCGTGCGCCGCGGTGGCGCTGCAGGAATGTTCCGAAACCGACCAGGGTTACGCTGTCCTTGCGATTCAGCGCGTTGGTGATTTCATCCAGAACGGCATTGAGTACACGATTGGCCTGATCCTTGGTGAGGTCGGCCTTTTCGGCGATGGCCGCCGCGAGTTCCGGTTTGCGCATGAGTTAGCCTCTGATGCTTTCTTGTTGTTGTGTGTGCCGTTCTGCGAACAGCGTTTCAAGGCGCCGCGACAGCTCCAGAGTGCCGCAGGCTCGACGGAGAATGGCACGCTGCTAGCAGGGGCGCCAGTCCCCAAAAGTGTTATGTCGGCATCAAAATGAAGGCGTTAACGACAGAACCTGAGGCAGCTCTGCCAGCACAGGCGGCAGTTGCTTGTTCAGCGCCATGCGTTGCTGCACGGCTGCGCCTGTAAGCGCATAGCCCAACAGACGGCCATCGGGAGCCTGGAACAACGCACTGATATCGCCACCCTCACCAGTGACGCTCCAGTGTCCTTCGCTACCGGCCGCTGGCGGCGACACCACCAGCGGGCACACCGGTGTTTTCACGGTCACGGGCATCGGCCCGTAACTGACGGACGTGGCAGTACCGCCAAGGGTTCGCCCCAGGGCACGCACGCCACTCATCAGCGGCATGACGTACAGCAGGTTCAGCCCTCCGACTTCGGCGCAATCACCCAGCGCATAAATATGCCTGGCTGAGGTTTGCAGAAGGCGATCCACCACGATGCCGCGTCCGGTTTTAAGCCCTGCGGCTGCAGCCAGCTCCGTGCGCGGTCGCAGGCCGACGGCACTGATCAGCAGATCGCACTGCAGAGACTGCCCATCTGACAGCTGCGCCTGCAGGCCGGCGCCACCCTGATCGAGACGCACGACCACCGCACCGAAATGGAAGCGCGCACCCAGCGATTCCAGTCCGCGCTGCACGGCGGCAGCCACCTGCTCCGGCAGCAATGCAGGCATGACCTGTGTGTCTGGCGCCACAAGCTCCACTTCGAAGCCAGCCTGCAGCAAGTCACTGGCAAATTCGCAACCGATCAGTCCGGCGCCGAGAATCAATATCCGCCGCTTGCCCTTTGCCGCCTCGCGGAAGCGGCCATAGTCGAGCAGATCATTGATCGGGAAGACCTGGTCCGCTGCATCTCCCTCCAGATGCACGTGAACGGGTTGCGCACCCCAGGCAAGTACCAGATCACGATAGGGAACCGGCTCGTTGCCGATCCATACCCGGCGATGGTCGGGATCGAGCCGGGTCACTCGGGTATGAGTGCGGACCTCGGCGTTGAGCTGGATCGCCATCTGCCCGGCGTCCTGCATGGCAAGGCTATCGGCATCCCTGTTCATGGCGAAGCCGGTGGAGAGCATCGGCTTGGAATAAGAGCGGCCGTCATCGGCAGTGATCAACAGCAGCGGCGTCTCGCTGTCGTACTTGCGGAATTCGCGCGCCAGGTTGTAGCCCGCAAGCCCGGTGCCGATGATTACTACAGGTGCCGTCATACCGCTTACCTCTGTTGCGCCAAGTGAATCAGCCGATCACGATCATTTCGAAATCCATCTTGCCCACACCGCAATCGGGGCACAGCCAGTCTTCGGGTACCTCTTCCCAGGGGGTACCGGGTGCAAGCCCCTCCTGCGGCAGCCCCAGGGCTTCGTCATAGATGAAGCCGCACACCACACATTGCCACTTTCTCATGGGGATGATCCTGATCATTGCCAATTGCGCTGAACGCTATACCAGAACGAAGCGTTGCGCCAAATACAAACACAACGGGCGGCCTAGGCCGCCCGTTGTAATCAGCTATACGTATCAGCCAGCGACGCCCACCAACGGGTCGGTGAGACCTATCACATAGAACCCGATCAGGCCGATGATGCCAGCCAGGATGAGGTAATACAGGGTCGGCAGCATGGTCTTGCGCAGGGTGATCCCTTCGCGTCCCAGCAGCCCAACGGTCGCCGAAGCCGCTACCACGTTGTGGATGGCGATCATGTTGCCCGCCGCTGCACCCACTGATTGCAGCGCCACCATCAGCGCACCGGACAGGCCCAGGAGTCCTGCGGTGTTCAGCTGGAATTGCGACAGCATCAGATTGGACACGGTGTTGGAACCAGCGATAAAGGCGCCGATTGCACCCACCGCAGGGGCGAAGAACGGATAGACATCACCGACGCTATTGGCCACCAACTGCGCCATGGCCACCGGCATGGAAACCAGGTCGGAGGTGTTGACGCCGGAGTTGATCAGGATACGCACCATCGGGATGGTGAAGATCAGTACGAAACCGGCGCCGAGCAGGGTCTTGCTCGACTCGCTGATCGCCGCACCCAACTCCTTTACCTTCATGCGATGCAGGAAGAAGGTCATCGCCACCACCATGCACAGAATGCCACCTGGCAGGTACAGAGGCTCCAGGGTACCGGAAACGCCCGTTTCACCCAGGATGTCCTTCCAGCCGAAGCTCAGCGACATCAGCGCCGCCTTGAACTCCGGGAAGACCCGCGAGGCAACCAGCAGCACGGCCAGCAGCAGATACGGAGCCCAGGCCATCGGAACGGAGATCGGCGTCTTGCCGGCCACGTCCTCGATCTTCATCTCGATCTTGCCCATCCAATCCGACGGCCACTCGCTGGCCGGCGCGAAGTCCCAGGTGTCCTTGGGCAGCAGGAAGCCGGCCTTGGCAGCTGGAACCACGATGGCCAGGCCCACCAGGGCGCCGATCATCGAAGGGAACTCCGGACCGAGGAACACGCCCGCAGCCGCGTAGGGGATGACGAACGCCAGGCCGGTGAAGATCGCGAATGGCGCAACGGCCAGACCTTCGGTCCAGGATTTGTTGCGACCGAAATAGCGGGTCATGATGCTGATCATGATCAGCGGCATAAGAATCCCGCAAATCGCATGGATGATCGCGACGCGCGAGAAGATCAGATGGAAGAAGACATCCCAGTTGCTGCCGACCGCCACCAGTTGCTCGGTGAGACCGGACTTGTCCAGACCTGCACCGACGCCTACCAGAATCGGTGTGCCCACCGCGCCGAAGGACACCGGCGTGGACTGCACCATCATGCCCAGCACTACCGCAGCCAGGGCCGGGAAGCCCAGTGCCACCAGCAGAGGCGCTGCCACAGCGGCTGGAGTGCCGAAGCCCGAAGCACCTTCGATGAAGCAACCGAACAGCCAGGCCACGATCAGCACCTGGACGCGACGATCCGGGCTGATGTTGGAGAAGCCGCGCCGGATCGAACTGATCCCCCCCGAATGCTTGAGGGTGTTGAGCAGCAGAATGGCACCGAAGATGATCCAGAGGATCGCCGCAGTCAGGATCAGGCCTTGCAGGGTCGAGGCAACGACGCGGTTGAGCGTCATGTCCCAGGCCAGCAGGCCAATCAGAGCGGTAAGAACGAAAACCAGCGGCATCGCATACTTGGCCGGCCAGCGAAAGCCGATCAGCAATACGCCCGCCAATACCAGTGGCACGAAGGCCAGGATGGATAGCAGAGTCTGACTCATTGTTGGGTTCCTTGTTTTTTGTATTGAACCACTTTCATTCCCGGTTACCCGGTGCTACGCATGAATGACTCGCGTCATCCAGAGGCACCGCTCGGCACACGCCGACCGGCCCCATGCTCAAAAGCCCCGAAGGCTTACAGGCCTTCGGGGCTTGGTCTTACCAATAACCAGTCAGACTGGTTATTGAGCGACTTCAACCACCATTCTGCTGTTTGAAGCGCTGGCGCCAGGCATGCAGCAGAGGCTCGGTGTAGCCGCTCGGTTGTTCACGCCCCTTGAATACCAGATCGCAGGCCGCCTGAAAAGCACTGGATTGCGCATAATCAGCCGCCATTGGCCGATAAAGCGGATTACCGGCGTTCTGCTGATCGACCACCTTGGCCATACGCTCAAGCGTTTCACGGACCTGCGCCTCGCCGACCACGCCGTGGTATAGCCAATTTGCCAGATGCTGGCTGGAGATACGCAGCGTGGCGCGATCCTCCATCAGGCCGACATCATGGATATCCGGCACCTTCGAGCAACCGACGCCCTGCTCGACCCAGCGCACCACGTAACCGAGGATGCCCTGGCAGTTGTTGTCCAGCTCCTGCTGGATGGCTTCGGCGCTCCAGTTGCGCTCTGCCGCGACCGGAATGGTCAGCAGATCATTGGTCAGCTGCTCGCGCTCGCTGGCCAGATCGATCTTCTCCAGCTCGGCCTGTACCGCCTGTACGCTTACCTGGTGGTAGTGCAGCGCGTGCAGCGTGGCGCCGGTCGGCGAAGGAACCCAGGCGGTGTTGGCGCCAGCCTTGGGATGGGCGATCTTCTGCTCCAGCATCGCAGCCATAAGGTCCGGCATGGCCCACATGCCCTTGCCGATCTGCGCCTTGCCGCGCAAGCCGCAGTTCAGTCCCACCAGCACGTTGTTGCGCTCGTAGGCCTGGATCCAGGCGGTGCTCTTCATGTCGCCTTTGCGCAGGACGGCGCCGGCTTCCATGATGCTGTGCATCTCGTCGCCGGTACGGTCGAGGAAGCCGGTGTTGATGAACGCCACGCGGTTCTTCGCGGCGCCGATGCAGGCCTTGAGGTTGACGCTGGTGCGGCGCTCCTCGTCCATGATGCCGACCTTGAGGGTATGCCGCGGTACGCCGATGAGGTCTTCGACGCGACCGAGCAACTCATCGGCGAAGGCAACTTCCTTCGGCCCGTGCATCTTCGGCTTGACGATGTAGACGCTGCCGGTGCGCGAGTTGCCCTTGCGCTGCAGGTCATGCTTGGCGATCAGGCTGGTGACCACGCCATCGAGAATGCCTTCCGGGATCTCGCGGCCCTGGCCATCGATAATCGCCGGGTTGGTCATCAGGTGGCCGACGTTGCGGATGAACAGCAGCGAGCGGCCATGCAGCTTCAGGCCGGAGCCATCGACGGCGGTGTATTCGCGGTCGGCGTTCAGCTGGCGGGTCATCGCTCTGCCGCCCTTCTGGAAGGTGTCGGTCAGGTCGCCCTTCATCAGGCCCAGCCAATTGCGATAGACCAGCACCTTGTCGTCGGCATCGACGGCAGCGGTGGAGTCCTCGCAGTCCATGATGGTGGTCACGGCGGCTTCGATCAGCAGGTCCTTGATGCCGGCGGCATCGGTCTGGCCGATGGGGCTGTTGGGGTCAATCTGGATCTCGATGTGCAGGCCGTTGTTCTTCAGCAATACGGCGGTGGGTTCGACCGCTTCACCCTGATAGCCGAGACATTTCTCCGGCTGCTTGAGACCGGTTACGCGGCCGCTTTCCAGGGTGACCTTGAGCTGACCGTCCTGCACGCGGTAATTGGTTGCGTCGGCATGGCTGCCTTCGGCCAGCGGTGCGGCCTGATCGAGAACGTTGCGCGCGAAAGCGATGACCTTGGCACCACGGACTTCGTTGTAGCCCGGACCTTTCTGCGCGCCGTTCTCTTCGCTGATGGCGTCGGTACCGTAGAGCGCGTCATACAGCGAGCCCCAGCGGGCGTTGGCGGCATTCAGGGCGTAGCGGGCATTGCCAATGGGCACAACCAGCTGCGGACCGGCCTGGGTGGCGATCTCGCTGTCGACGTTGCTGGTGCTGATCTTCACCTCGCCCGGCTCCGGCTGCAGATAGCCGATGGATTCGAGGAAGGTGCGGTAGGCCGGCATGTCGCTGACCGGACCGGGATTGGCCTTGTGCCACTTGTCCAGCTCGGCCTGCAGCCGGTCGCGCTCGGCGAGCAGGGCGCGGTTCTTCGGCGCCAGATCGTGGACCAGCTGATCGAAGCCGGCCCAGAAGGCTGCTGCTTCGACGCCGGTGCCTGGCAGCACTTCGTCTTCGATGAAACGCTGCAGGTTGGCCGCCACTTGCAGGCGACCCAGGGTTACACGCTCGGTCATCGCGGTTGTTCTCCTTTTTATTCGAGTCAGTTGGCGAGGGCAGCGACGCCGGCCTTGGCTACCTGTGCGTCCTGAGTGGCGGTCACCCCGGAGACACCCACCGAGCCGACCACCTGGCCGTCAACGATCACCGGCACGCCGCCTTCCAGCGAGCAGACCACCGGCGCGGACAGAAAGGCGTTGCGACCGCCGTTGACCATGTCCTCGTACCCCTTGGTTTCGCGCCGACCGACAGCAGCGCTGCGGGCTTTTTCAGTGGCGATGTAAGCAGCGATGGGTGCGCAGCCATCCAGACGCTCAAGCGCCAGCGGATGGCCACCGTCATCGGCCACGGCAATGGTCACGGCCCAGCCGTTGTTCTGCGCTTCGGTACGCGCGGCGTTGAGGATGGCGGCGACTTCGGCCTGGCCCAGTACGGCTTTGGTTTTCATGTTCTCTCCTTATGGAATTCGGTCTGCGCCAGGGCGCAGGTGTTTTTTTGCAGGAGCGAGCTTGCTCGCCAATGGCCACAGCTCGGCGTCATTGATCGCAAACAGGGACTCGGCGTCCTCCTCGCTCCTACGGGTTCTGCTTTTTCGTTCAGCCTCAAGCGCTTTGCTCGGCGTTACTGCATCGCCTCTTCGACAATCTCGATCCAGTGCCGCACCGGCGTGCGGCCAGCGCCGTCGAGGTGGGTCTGGCAACCGATGTTGGCAGTGACGATGACTTCCGGCTTGCCGCTTTCCAGCGCGGTCAGCTTGTTGTCACGCAATTGCTTGGAAAGCTCCGGCTGGGTGATCGAATAACTGCCAGCCGAACCGCAGCACAAGTGCGCGTCCGGCACGGCGGTGAGCTGGAAGCCCAGTCGCGTGAGCACATCTTCGACCGCGCCACTGAGCTTTTGTGCATGCTGCAGCGTGCAGGGACAGTGGAAAGCCATGCGCTTGTCTGCCTTGACGTTGAGCGTTTCCAGCTCCGCACCACGCAGCACTTCGACCAGATCCTTGGTCAGCGCACTGACCCGTGCGGCCTTGACGGCATAGGCCGGATCGCCCTGCAGCAGGTGGCCGTAATCCTTGACGAAGGCACCGCAACCACTGGCGGTCTGTACGATGGCTTCGGCGCCCGCCTCGATGCTCGGCCACCAGGCGTCGATATTGCGGCGCGCGCGGTCGAGCCCGGCTTCCTGGGCGTTGAGGTGATAGTCCACCGCACCGCAACAGCCGGCTTCGCGAATGGGCGTGACACTGATACCGAGTCGATCCAGTACCCGTGCGGTGGCCGCATTGGTATTGGGTGACAGGCTCGGCTGCACGCAGCCTTCGAGCATCAGCACAGTGCGTGCGTGGGTAGTCTGCGGCCGCTCCACGGGGGGGCGCACCTGGCGCGGCAGATGCGCCTTGAGGCTGGCCGGCATCAGCGGACGCAAGGCGTTGCCGGTGCTCAGCAGCGCCTTGAACAGCGCCGGACGTGGCACTACTGTGCGCAGCCCCCCGCGTACCAGGCGCTCGCTCAGGGTGCGTGGCACCTGCTGCTCCATGAAGTCGCGACCGATATCCAGCAGGTTGTGGTATTGCACGCCCGACGGGCAGGTGGTTTCACAGTTGCGGCAGGTCAGGCAGCGGTCCAGATGCAGCTGGGTGCTCTCGGTGACTTCGCCACCTTCGAACATCTGCTTCATCAGATAAATTCGCCCGCGCGGGCCATCCAGCTCATCGCCGATCAACTGATAGGTCGGGCAGGTGGCGTTGCAGAAACCGCAATGCACGCACGAGCGCAGGATGCTCTCGGCTTCCTCGGCACGCGGCAGCTTCTTCGCGGCTTCGCTCAAGTTCGTTTGCATACGTGTCAGACCTCGGAATACATGCGGCCAGGGTTGAATATCCCCTGCGGGTCAAGCTGCGCCTTGAGTTGGCGGTGGTAGCGCAACAGCGGCTCGGCCAGTGGCTGGAATGGGCTGGCCGTGGCGCCTGGGCTGTAGCAGATCGCGTGACCACCAAATTCGGTGACGATGGCGCGAATCTGTTCGGCATCGGCTTCGGATTTCAGCCAACGCTGGGCACCGGCCCAGTCCACCAGTTGCTCGCCGGGCAGCACGACTGCCGGCGTGTTGTTTGGCAGCGACAGACGCCACAGTGGCCGCGCATCGGCAAAGAAGGCCAGCCGCTGCTCGCGCAGATCGCTCCAGTAGACGGCCCCCAGCTCCTCGCCTCCGATACGCTCACGCGCCGCGTTGACCGAACCCTCGCCGCCTTCCAGGCGCAGGTACAGCGCCTGCCCGTCATGGCTGGCGGCGCTGATTGGCACCGGCTGCTGGCCCCATTCGGCGAGCTTGAGCAGCGCGCGTTCCAGATCCAGTTCCAGGCGCAGGCCGGTGCTCAGGCGTGGTTTGGGCAGTACCTTCAGCGACACCTCGGTGAGCACACCCAGGCAACCGAAGCTGCCGGCCATCAGGCGCGACAGGTCGTAGCCGGCGACGTTCTTCATCACCTCGCCACCGAAGCGCAGGTGCTTGCCCTGGCCGGTGATGACACGCGTGCCGAGCACGAAATCGCGTACCGAACCGCTCCACGGACGGCGCGGGCCGGATAGTCCCGCAGCAACCATGCCGCCAACCGTAGCACCTTCGCCGAAGTGCGGTGGTTCGCAGGGGAGCATCTGCCCGGCGGCATCGAGCGCCGCCTCCAGCTCGCTGAGTGGTGTGCCGGCGCGGGCGGTGATCACCAGTTCGGTGGGGTCATAGCTGACGATGCCGCGATGGGCGCGCACATCCAGCAGTTGGCCTTCGACCGCACGGGCAAGGAATTTCTTGCTGCCACTGCCTTGAATGCTCAACGGCGTCCTGGCAGTCAGCGCCTGGTTGACCTGATCCAGCAACTGCTCGCTGGCGTCGAATGAAACTGTCATCAGAAGCGCTCCAGTTCGGGGAAGGGCAGCTCGCCGTTGTGGATATGCATGCGGCCAAATTCGGCGCAGCGATGCAGGGTCGGGATGTTCTTGCCGGGGTTCAGCAGGCCGGTCGGGTCGAAGGCGGCTTTCACCGCATGGAACAGCGTCAACTCGTCGGCGTTGAACTGGGCGCACATCTGGTTGATCTTCTCGCGGCCCACGCCGTGCTCACCGGTGATGCTGCCGCCGACCTTGACGCAGAGTTCGAGGATCTTGCCACCCAGGTCTTCGGCGCGCTCCAGCTCACCTTCCTGGTTGGCATCGAAGAGGATCAGCGGGTGCATGTTGCCGTCGCCGGCATGGAACACGTTGGCCACGCGCAGGCCGTACTGTTCGGACAGTTCGGCGATGCCCTTGAGCACGCCCGGCAGCTCGCGGCGCGGGATGGTGCCGTCCATGCAGTAGTAGTCAGGGGAAATACGGCCGACCGCCGGGAAGGCGTTCTTGCGCCCGGCCCAGAAGCGCACGCGCTCGGCTTCATCCTTGGCCAGACGCACTTCGGTGGCGCCGGCCAGCTTCAGCACTTCACTGACGCGGGCGCAGTCATCGTGCACGTCGGCTTCCACGCCATCCAACTCGCAAAGCAGGATGGCTTCGGCATCCACCGGGTAGCCGGCATGGATGAAGTCCTCGGCAGCGCGGATCGAGAGGTTGTCCATCATCTCCAGCCCGCCGGGAATGATGCCCGCGGCGATGATGTCACCCACCGCACGCCCGGCCTTTTCCACCGAATCGAAGGCGGCCAGCAGCACCTTGGCCACCTGCGGCTTGGGCAGCAGCTTGACCGTCACCTCGGTGACAATGCCGAGCATGCCCTCGGAGCCGGTGAACAGCGCCAGCAGGTCGAAACCAGGTGAATCCAGCGCCTCGGAGCCGAGCGTCATGCGCTCGCCCTCGACGGTGAGGATGTCCACCTTGAGCAGGTTGTGCACGGTCAGGCCGTACTTCAGGCAATGCACGCCACCGGCGTTTTCCGCAACGTTGCCACCGATGGAGCAGGCGATCTGCGAGGAGGGATCCGGCGCGTAATACAGCTCAAAGGGCGCGGCGGCCTGGGAAATCGCCAGGTTGCGCACACCAGGCTGGACGCGGGCAAAGCGTCCGGCAGGATCGACCTCGAGAATCTTGTTGAAACGCGCCATCACCAGCAGGATGCCCTGTTCCAGCGGCAACGCACCGCCGGACAGGCCGGTGCCGGCACCGCGGGCAACCACCGGGACGCGGCGCTGATAGCAAAGTTTGAGCAGGGCTTCGACCTGTTCGATACGCTCGGGCAGCACCACCAGCATCGGCGTGGTGCGGTAGGCGGAGAGGCCATCGCACTCATAGGGCTTAAGATCTTCAAGGCGGTGGAGGATATCCAGGTCGGGCAGCTGCGCCTGCAGTTCAGCCAGCAGCGCGGCCTTATCCACCTTGGGCAGCTCACCGTCAATGCGTTCGTCGTACAGAATATTCATGGCAGTCGGATGCTCTCGTTATTCACCAACAGCACGGCCAGCTGCGGCGGAGTGACGCATCTTTAGCCCGAAAAAGTCATCGCGTCCACTCTCTGACCAGCTGGTCCTACCAGTTTGAAATGCAATAAAGCTGCATATTTTTCATCAAAGGCTCGCTATCTGGCACTTCCAGCATTTTTCTCGATGACAGGTTAAACTCAATCACAACTGGTCCTACCACTGAGAAAGTCATGCTCAACCCGCTTGTTCCCGAGAAACGTCAGATCGCGGATGTGGTTGCCGAGCGCATCGAGCGACTGATCATCGATGGCGTGCTCAAGGTCGGGCAGGCCCTGCCATCGGAGCGTCGCCTGTGCGAAAAGCTCGGCATTTCCCGCTCGGCCATGCGTGAAGGTCTGCGCGTGTTGCGTGGGCGCGGCATCATCGAAACCTCGCAGGGGCGCGGCTCCTTCGTCGCCCAGCTGTCCGGCGGACACGATGCCTCGCCGCTGATGCACCTGTTCAATTCGCAACCGCGCACGCTCTACGACCTGCTCGAAGTGCGCGCTCTGCTGGAAGGCGAATCGGCACGGCTGGCGGCGCTGCGCGGCACAGAAGCAGACTTCATTCTGCTGCGCCGACGCTACGAGGAAATGCTCGCCGCACATGCTGGCGAAGCCACCGACCCTCGCGAACATGCCCGCCTCGATCACGCCTTTCACCTGGCCATCTGCGAGGCTTCGCACAATCCGGTACTGGTGCATACCCTGCAGTCGCTGACCGATCTGATGCTCTCCACCGTGTTCGCCTCGGTGAACAACCTCTACCACCGCCCTGCGCAGAAGCGCCAGATCGACCGACAGCACTCGCGACTGTTTCATGCGGTCACCGAGCGCCTGCCCGATCAGGCCCAGCGCGCCGCCCGTGACCATATCCACGGCATTCGCGACAACCTTAAGGAAATCGAACAGGAAGAACAGCGGCTGGTGCGGGCAACCATGCGGCTGGAGGGATGGGCATAACTGTACCGGCCTGCGCTCCGGCAGGCTGCATTCGCAGGCCTCTGACACGGGCATGCTAGACTCGCCGCCTCATTTCAACTGCCTGTTCTCGCCCGTGTCCGAATTTGAAGACTGGCTGGCCGCCGACCAACTTCCCGCGCCGCTCGACCCGCTGCTGCATGACTGGCTCTATGTCGACAAGGGCTCGCTGACTCGTCGCCTCACGCTCCTCGCCGCCGGCGCGTTCAGTGTTACGCCGTTGCGCGAGGGCTGGCAGCCGCTGCGTAACGATGAGTGCGCAGCCCTTGGCGTGGCGCCAGACAGCACCGGCTGGGTGCGCGAAGTGTATCTGCGCGGGCATGGCGAGCCTTGGGTGTTCGCCCGCAGCGTGGCAGCACGCAGTGCGCTGGAAGACTCGGGCTTCGACCTGCAGCGCCTGGGCAGTCGCTCGCTGGGCGAACTGCTGTTCAGCGACCAGGCCTTTGCCCGCGGCCCGCTCGAAGCCACACACTATCCCGACGCCTGGCTGCCTGAAGACATTCGTCAGATGCGGCTCTGGGCCAGACGCTCCCGATTCAGCCGGGGCAAACTGGGCGTGCTCGTCGCCGAGGTCTTTCTGCCCGCCCTGTGGCAAGCCGCGCAGAACGAAAACTGAGCAACCGCACGACACCCATTTCGCCAGGAGGCCATCGATGTATCAGAAGCTTCTGCACTCAACCAATCGTTTGCATCCGCGCGCCTTCGATTTCATTCAGCTGATGCGTCTGGATCGCCCCATCGGCACCTACCTGCTGCTGTGGCCGACGCTTGGCGCCCTGTGGATCGCCGGCGCAGGCGCGCCCAGCGTGAAGAACGTCATCATCTTCATCCTCGGCGTGATCCTGATGCGCGCCGCCGGCTGCGTAATCAACGATTTTGCCGACCGCAACTTCGACGGCCACGTCAGTCGGACCAAGAAGCGTCCCCTGGCCACCGGCAAGATCACAACAAAGGAAGCCTGGATTCTCTTCGCGGTACTGGTGACGCTGAGCTTCGGCCTGGTGCTGCTGACCAACGCAGCAACCGTTTGGCTGTCCTTCGGCGCATTGGCCGTCGCCGCGCTCTACCCCTTCATGAAACGCTACACCTATTACCCGCAAGTGGTGCTGGGCGCGGCCTTTTCCTGGGGCATTCCGATGGCCTTCACCGCCGAAACCGGCAGCCTGCCAACAGAAGCGTGGTTGCTGTTCATCGCCAACATGCTCTGGACCGTGGGCTACGACACCTATTACGCCATGGCCGACCGCGAGGACGACCTGAAGATCGGCATCAAGTCCACCGCCGTCCTGTTCGGCGAAGCCGACCGGATCATCATCCTCACGCTGCAGGGGATGGCGCTGTTCTGCCTGATCCTGGCCGGCGTGCGCTTCGAGCTGGGCCAGTGGTTCCACCTCGGCCTGTTCATCGCCGCCGCCTGCTTCGCCTGGGAGTTCTGGAAAACCCGCACGCGCGATCCGCTCATCTGCTTCAAGGCCTTTTTGCACAATCACTGGGCGGGATTGGCGATTCTTGCGGGAATCGTGCTGGATTACGCGCTGAAAACTGCCTGATGCTGACGTCGTTAGCGGCTCAAGTGTAGGGCGGATCAACGCTTCACCGATCCGCCGGACGGTGCTTCTGCCACGCACGATGCTGCAGGCTTGTACGCTGGTCGATGCTTCGCACTCTCCGGATTACGCCTACGGCTGATCCAGGCTACGGTCAGCAATCAACGAAGCCAGTTACCGGTTCAGTTCGTAGGCACACATGTTGACGGTGGCGGCCAGGTTCAGCGATTCGATGGCGCCGCAACCGGCAATCGTGAACGGCTGTGCGTTTAGCGCAGCCAGCTGCTCACGGGGCACACCACGGGCTTCGTTGCCGAACAGGTAACAGTCGAATGTTTTGAAGCTGGCCGATTGCAGTTGCTCGCCATTCATATCGAGGCAGGCGATGCGCGCGAAGCGGGTGCGCAACGAATCCAGTTCCACATCCAGCTCCATGGGCGTATGAAAGATCGCGCCCATACTGGAGCGCACAACCTTGGGGTTGTACGGATCGACGCTGCCGGGGCTGAGCAGACAGCGGAAATTACCGAACCAGGCCAGGGTACGCAGAATGGTGCCGAGGTTGCCGGGGTCCTGAATTTCATGCAGGTAAATGGCGCGCTCACCGGCTTCAGAGACCGGCGCGACACGCTCCGGCATCGGCACCACGGCGACGATGCCTTGCGGCGTCTTGGTGTCAGCGATCTGCGCCATCTGTCGATCGCTGATGACATGAGCCCTGAACGGGCTTTGCCAGTGCTCGTAGGCCGCGGTGACATACAGCTCGCTGCGCTGCAGCTGCGGGTTATGCAAGGCCGCCTTCTGCAACTCCAGCAACAGATGCTCGCCCTCCACCAGGAAATGACCAAACTCGGCGCGGTATTTTTTCTGCTGAAGTTTCTTGATGTCGTCGAGTTTCATCAATGTGGCGCTCAGTTGTTCTGCTCACTGACTTCGGACAGCAGCGACTTGGCCACCGCTTCGGCGACTTTGATGCCATCCACGCCCGCAGACAGAATACCGCCCGCGTAACCAGCACCTTCACCGGCCGGATACAGGCCTTTCAGGTTGAGGCTTTGCAAGGTCTCATTGTCGCGAGTGATGCGCACGGGTGATGAAGTGCGGGTTTCGATACCGGTCAGCACCGCATCGTCACGGTCAAAACCGCGGATCTGCTTGCCAAACGCCGGCAGCGCTTCGCGAATGGCTTCAATGGCGTATTCCGGCAAGGACGCCGCCAGATCACCCAGACGCACACCCGGCTTGTAGGACGGTTCTATCTCTCCGAACTCGCTCGACGGCACGCCGCGAATGAAATCGCCGACCAATTGCGCCGGTGCGCAGTAATCGCGACCGCCCAGTTCGTAGGCAAGGGACTCCAGACGCTCCTGGAATTCCACACCGGCCAGCGTGCCACCGGGGAAATCCTGCTCCGGATTGATGCCTACAACGATAGCGGCATTGGCGTTGCGTTCGTTGCGCGAGTACTGACTCATGCCGTTGGTCACCACGCGCCCCGGCTCGGAAGTGGCCGCCACCACAGTGCCGCCCGGACACATGCAGAAGCTGTAAACGGCGCGGCCATTCTTGGCGTGATAGACGAGTTTGTAATCGGCGGCGCCAAGCTCCGGATGGCCGGCGTATTTGCCCAGGCGAGCCTGATCGATCAGGCCTTGCGGATGCTCGATGCGAAAACCCACGGCAAAGGGCTTGGCCTCCATGAACACGCCCTGGCGGTGCAGCATGCGGAAGGTATCGCGAGCGCTGTGGCCCAGCGCCATGACCACATGACGGCTGCGGAGCGTTTCGCCACTGGCCAGCAGCACACCCTCGACCTGGCCATTGTCGATCAGCAGCTCAGTCACTTTGCTTTCAAAGCGCACCTCGCCGCCCAGGGCGATGATCTCCTCACGCATGGTGGCCACCACGCCGGTAAGCCGGAAGGTACCGATGTGCGGTTTGCTCACGTACATGATTTCTTCTGGCGCGCCGGCGCGCACGAACTCATGCACCACCTTGCGGGCGTAGAACTTGGGGTCCTTGATCTGGCTGTAGAGTTTGCCGTCGGAGAACAGGCCGGCACCGCCCTCACCGAATTGCACGTTGGATTCGGGCGTTAGAACATTCTTGCGCCACAGCGCCCAGGTGTCCTTGGTGCGGCTGCGCACTTCCTTGCCGCGCTCCAGCACGATGGGCTTGAAGCCCATCTGCGCGAGCAGCAGCGCCGCGAACAAGCCACAGGGGCCAAGGCCCACCACCAACGGCCGCTCGCTCAGATCAGCCGGCGCCTGCCCGACCGGATAGTAGTTGGTGTCCGGCGCCGGACGGACATTGCGGTCGTCAGCCAGACGCGCCAGCACGGCGGCCTCGTCGCGAACCTCCAGGTCGATGATGTAGATGAACAGGATGACGCTGTTCTTCTTGCGAGCATCGTAGCTGCGCTTGAACACGGTGAAATTCAGCAGATCGGCGTCGCTGATACCCAGGCGATTGACGATGGCCTGGCGCAATTCATCGGCGGAGTGATCGAGGGGCAGAGACAGTTCGTTGATGCGAATCATGGCGAGGGTCCTGGCCGGTGACTCCGGCAGAGGAAAAAACAGGGGGAAATGGGGGCCGATTGTACCCGTCGCAGCCAACTCCGGCGACTTTCCAAAGGCAGCAGCACAACGCGCCCTGCCCTGCCGATTTAACCTGCACAGCGTTATCGGCCTATAATTGGCGCCATTCCGCGCCCAACAGTTCTCTTTTGCCCCATGCGTTGGCCGCCCCTCAGCTTGATTTTCCGTGGTACCTCCGTCATGAAACGATCCAAAAGCAGCCGCCGCTGGCTGGATGAACACGTCAACGATCCCTACGTCAAACAGGCCCAGAAGGATGGCCTGCGCTCGCGCTCCAGCTACAAGCTGATCGAGCTGAACGAGAAGGACAAGCTGATACGCCCCGGCATGCTGCTGATGGATCTCGGCTCTGCTCCCGGTGGCTGGTCGCAAGTGGCCGGCAGGCTCGTCGGCGAGAAAGGGCGGGTCGTGGCCACCGACATCCTGCCGATGGACCCGTTGGACAACGTCGACTTCATCCAGGGCGACTTCACCGAGGATGCTGTATTCCAGCAGCTGCTGGACACGCTCGACGGCCGGCAGCCTGATCTGATCGTTTCCGACATCGCGCCCAATCTCAGCGGCGTCGCTGTCGCCGACCAAGCCTCCTCGATGTACCTGGTCGAACTCACCCTCGACATGGTCCGCAAAGTGCTGAAGCCCAATGGCAACTACGTGGTCAAGGTCTTCCAGGGCGAAGGCTCCGACGACTTCCTGAGGGACGTGCGCACCTCATTCGAGAAAGTGGTGGTCCGCAAGCCTGCGGCGTCACGACCGCGGTCGAACGAGGTTTATCTGGTGGCCAAAGGATTCAAAGGCTAAGGCGCCACCGCCAGAAGCCGATCGAGCGCGTCTTCCTCCGCGCCCCTGTAACATCCCTGCAATATTTCCGTTATCTAATGCCGAACGACAAAGCGGACCGAGAGCGGACATGAATGGCAAATGCATACTGATCGTCGATGACGAAGCACCGATCCGCGAGATGATCGTGGTGGCGCTGGAAATGGCCGGCTATGAATGCCTTGAAGCAGAGAATGTGCAGGATGCTCATGCGCTGGTCGTCGATCGTCAGCCGGACCTGATCCTGCTCGACTGGATGCTCCCCGGCACCTCCGGCATCGAACTGGCCCGCCGCCTAAAGCGCGAAGAGCTGACGGCCAACACGCCGATCATCATGCTCACCGCCAAGGACGCCGAGGACAACAAGATCCAGGGCCTGGAAGTCGGTGCCGACGATTACATCACCAAACCCTTTTCCCCACGCGAGCTGGTAGCACGTCTGAAAGCGGTGCTGCGCCGAGCCGCGCCCAACGACAACGAGACGCCCATCGAGATTGGCGGCCTGCTGCTCGATCCCGTCAGCCACCGCGTCACCATCGACGGTATCCCGGCGGAAATGGGGCCTACCGAATACCGGCTCTTGCAGTTCTTCATGACCCACCAGGAGCGCGCTTATACACGCGGCCAGTTGCTCGACCAGGTCTGGGGCGGCAATGTGTACGTCGAGGAACGCACCGTGGACGTGCATATCCGCCGCCTGCGCAAGGCGCTGGGCGAAACCTACGAGAACCTGGTGCAGACTGTGCGTGGCACCGGCTATCGTTTTTCCACCAAGAGCTGACTACACCGCACCCCGGGCTTTCTTACGCGCATGAGCGAGCACAGCAGTTTTCATGCAACCTGAACTGACCGGTGCCTTGCGGGTGTTGCACAAGACCTCCACACGGGCTGCCTCAAGGAGCATCAGCGGTGAACCAAGACTGGCACGGCGCTCTGGTGCGCCTCCTGCTTCTGTTGTTGGCCGGCTGTCTGCTGATCGGGCTGATTACCGGTGAGTACGCCTGGGCGCTGGTGCTGGGCCTGGCCGGCTATCTCGGCTGGACGTTGCGGCAGATGCTCCGCCTGCAGCTTTGGCTCAAGCGCGAGCAGCCGGACAATCCGCCGCCGGACAGCCACGGCATCTGGGGCGATATCTTCGACAATCTGTACCAGTTGCAACGACGCGACCTGCAACTTCGCGGGCAGCTGCAGTCGGTGATCGACCGCGTTCAAGGCTCAACCACAGCCTTGAAGGACGCGGTGATCATGCTCGACAGCGATGCCAATCTGGAGTGGTGGAACCCCGCCGCCGAGCGCCTGCTGGGCCTGAAAAAGCCGCAGGACAGCGGCCATCCGATCACCAACCTGGTGCGCCATCCCAGCTTCAAGGAATATTTCGACAGCGGCCGCCATGAAGACCCGCTGGAGCTTTCCTCACCTGTCGATGACCGCCTCTGGCTGCAGATCACCATCACCCGCTACGGCAACAGCGAATACCTGATGGTGGTGCGCGACATCACCCGCCTCCACCAGCTGGAACAGATGCGCAAGGATTTCGTCGCCAACGTCTCCCACGAACTGCGCACGCCGCTGACGGTGATCGCCGGCTACCTGGAAACCCTGCTCGAACACAGCGAAGACACCAGCCCGCGCTGGACTCGTGCGCTGCAGCAGATGAACCAGCAGGCTGGCCGCATGCAGCACCAGCTCAACGACCTGCTGCTGCTGGCCAAACTGGAAGCCACCGACCCTCCGGCAAGCGCCAAACCGGTGAATGTGACCGCGCTGCTGGAGTCGATCCGCAACGACGCCCTGGCCCTGTCGGCGGAGCAGCAGCACGTCATCAGCCTCGACGCGGACGCCACGCTGGCGCTACGCGGCAGCGAATCGGAATTGCGCAGCGCCTTCTCCAATCTGCTGTTCAATGCGGTGAAATACAGCCCACCGGGTGGCCAGATTCACCTGCGCTGGTGGCATGACGAATACGGCGCACACCTGGCCGTGAAAGACTCGGGCATCGGTATCGAACCCAAGCATCTGCCACGCCTGACCGAACGCTTCTACCGGGTCGACTCCAGCCGCGCCAGCAGCACCGGCGGCACCGGCCTTGGCCTGGCCATCGTCAAGCACGTACTGCTGCGTCATCAGGGTCGTCTGGATATCGACAGCACACCGGGCAAGGGCAGCACCTTTACCTGCAGCTTCCCGCATTCGCTGACGCTGAGCCGCTGAGCCGCTGAGCCAGCGTCACGTACATCGCCTGTCAGAGCCCCCACCCAGCGACCCTTGAAAACCAGCACAATGAGCCCCATTGTGCTGCGGTCATCCATCATCTGAAATCTTCATGGACCCCTCCCCCGCTTATAACGCCCCCACGTATTTCGCCGACTTCGGCCTGATTCTCTTTGCTCTGCTGCTGGTCCTGCTCAACGGCTTCTTCGTCGCCGCCGAGTTCGCCATGGTCAAACTGCGCGCGACCAAGGTCGAGGCCATTGCCAAACAGCACGGCTGGCGCGGGCATATCCTGCGCAAAGTACACAACCAGCTGGACGCCTACCTGTCCGCCTGCCAGCTGGGCATCACCCTGGCTTCGCTGGGTCTCGGCTGGGTCGGCGAGCCGGCGTTTGCCCACCTGCTGGAGCCGCTGCTGACGACGCTCGGCATCGACTCCCCGGTATTGCTCCACGGCATCGCCTTCTTCACCGCATTCTTCATCATTTCCTATCTGCATATCGTGATCGGCGAGCTGGCACCCAAGTCGTGGGCGATCCGCAAACCCGAGCTGCTGTCGCTGTGGACGGCGGTGCCGCTGTACCTGTTCTACTGGCTGATGTATCCGGCGATCTACCTGCTCAACGCCAGCGCCAACGCCATTCTGCGTATTGCCGGCCAGGGTGAGCCCGGTGGCAATTACGAGCACCATTACACCCGCGAAGAGCTGAAGCTGATCCTGCATTCCAATCGCGCTCTTGACCCGACCAACGCGCAGATCCAGGTGCTCGCCTCGGCAGTCGAGATGAGTGAGCTGGAAGTGGCCGACTGGGCCAACTCGCGTGAGGACCTGCTGCAACTGGAGCATGACGCACCGCTGTCGCAGATCCTCGACGTGATCCGCTTTCACAAGTACAGCCGCTATCCGGTCTATGACCGCGAGCAGGGTGAGTACACCGGTCTGCTGCATATCAAGGACCTGCTGCTGGCGCTGGCAAGCGACAAGGATCTGGCCGAAAACTTCCGCCTCGACGAGCTGCTGCGCCCGCTGGAGCGGGTTTCCAGACACCTGCCGTTGAGCGATCTGCTGGAACAGTTCCGCCAGGGCGGCGCGCACTTCGTACTGGTCGAGGAAGGCGATCACAAGGTGGTGGGGTTTCTCACCATGGAAGACGTGCTGGAAGTGCTGGTCGGCGACATTCAGGACGAACACCGCAAGACCGAGCGCGGCATCCTCACCTACCAGCCGGGCAAGCTGCTGGTGCGCGGCGACACGCCCCTGTTCAAGGTCGAACGCCTGCTCCATGTCGACCTCGACCATATCGAAGCCGACACACTGGCCGGGCTGATCTACGAAACCCTCAAGCGCGTCCCCGAGGAAAACGAAGAGCTGCTGGTCGATGGCCTGCAGATCATCATCAAGAAAATGCGCGGCCCGAAAATCGTGCTGGCGAAGGTACTCCGGGTTCAGCAATAGCGGTTGGCTCCACGCCGCCCCGGTGCTTACATGTTTGTTTACATACTGGCTGCTAGTCGCTGATTTACTTGAAAAATCGACCGTCCATCGCGCTAGGCAGAATTTTTTGAAGGTAGTGCCGGTCCACGGCATAGGCGGCTTCTTTTAGCCGCTAATTCTCGTCTGACAAGATGGAGCTACCCTCATGCGCATCAACGGCTTGACCACTACCGCTGCACTGACCCTGTGCCTGGCCGGCACCCATGCCTTCGCTCAATCCGCAACGGGCCCGATCTCGAACCTCGGCGTCATCGGCTCGCACAATCAGTACAAGCTGACCCTCGGCGATGAAAGCGACAAGGAGCGCCTCAACCAGGGCGGCCTGTATTACAACTTCGGCAACAAGCTGACCGGGCAGGAAGGCTTCATCTACCAGATCGGCGCCGAAGGCCAGTATCGCGACAAGGACGACGTGGAATACCTCTCCGCTCGAGCAGACCTGGATCTCGGATTGCGTGCAGCGCTGAGCACAAACAACTACGTCGACCTGATCGTCGGCGGCGGTTATGACTGGGGCCGCATCGAGCAGGACGACGTACGCGTCGGCCTGCTTGAAGAAGACGTCAAGCTGACCACCCGCTCGCCTTTCGCCAAGGCCGGCGTTGGCTACAACTACCTGACGCCGGACTACACCGTGCGCCTGGAAGTGGGCGCACGCTATTCCATCGAGGCCGATAGCAAACTGGAGGTTGGCGGGGAGAGCGACACCGTCGATCTCAAGGAAAAGGTAAACCCCTACGGCGAGTTGAGCGTGCTCTGGAACAAGGGCATCAACAACATGCCGATCAGCACCAGCCTGTATTACACCCAGACCCGCTATGAACTCGACAGCAACAGCGCACTTGCCGAAAACAGCAAGCTCAAGCAGGAGCAGGTGGGCCTGAAGGTTGGCCTGGCGTTCTAACAGGTTGCTGAAACTGCCCCGGCTTTCAACGAACCGCTGATCCCGCTGAAAGCCACGGCCTGCCGGACGCTCGTTACTCACCACCCACGGCGAAGTTCGGCAGGCTGCCCACTGGCTGGGAAAATTCGAAGGGAATCGATTCGACCGTCAGCCCGACATTGCGCTGCACCACGAAATGCAGGTGCGGGCCCGTGCTGTTGCCGGTATTGCCCGAACGGGCGATGCTGCTGCCGGCGCTGACGCGCTGCCCCTCGCGCACCGCTACCGAGCCCTTCATCAGGTGCAGGTAGACGCCCATGGTGCCGTCGTCATGCAGGATGCGCACGAAGTTGCCAGCCGGATTATTGCCGCGCCCGCTCTGCTCGTTCTCCACCCGCACCACCGTACCGCCACGCGCCGCGACGATGGGCGTACCCTCGGGCATCGCGATATCCACCGCATAGCGCCCCTTGGGCGTGAAGTGGCTGTACTGGCCGTTGGCGCCCTGGGTCAGGCGAAAGGGGCCGCCACGCCAGGGCAGCGGATACTTGTAAGGCTTGGGCAGCAGGCGCGGGTCGCCCAGCGCGTGGCGCAGCCGGGGCGTGTATTTCAGCGGACGGGACGGATCACGGGGTGCCAGCGTCGCCAGACGAATCTGGCTGCGCGGCGGCAGCACCCAGCGAATCGGCTTGTCCGGCACCCCAACTGCGTTCTGCACGCCGTCGAACTTCAGCTCGATATCCACTGGCGCATACAGGTCGTTGCGCACCAGCAAGGTTTCGCCTGCGGCATGCTTGCGCGTCTCCAGCTTCACCTGATTGTCGAGCTTTTCGACCATGCGGTCGTTGAAGGTGAACACGGCTGCGCCCGACACGGCCTGGTCACTGTAGGTGACCACACCATTGGCATCGGTGTATTTGTAAATGGTCAGCGCCGAGGCCGGAAGGGCCAGCAAGGACAATCCGAGCAGCGCGAAAATACGTCCCGACATAGCGACAACTTCATGATGTGTGCAGAAGCCGCAGACTAGCAGCGCAATCGACTCTGCGCGAGTCGCCAACCATCGGGGTGTGAAGCGGTTCATTACCGTAATGCACGCCAGTCGACAGGATGCAGCCCGGACGACTTGCCGCCGCCTTTCTGCTTCAGGCGCCGGGGACGAAGTGCCGCTGCGCCGTACCGCGGGCGATCAAGCGTGACAGATAGTCGAGTTTTTGCGGATCGCGATCGACGAAACGGAAGGTCAGTTGCAGCCATTCGCTATCGGGTTTCGGCTCGAACGCGGCGACCGCATGCAGATAGCCGTTCAGCCTTGCCACCTCGCCGCCCTCGCCCTGCTCCAGATCAAGCACTGCGCCTTCAAGCACCTGCGGCAGGGTCTCGCCACGCCTGACCACCAGCAACCCTTCCTTCAGGCTGAGCGCCTTGATCACACAGGCGAGCGTGCCCGAAGCCAGACGCAACTGCCCCTGCCCGCGCCCACCACTGACGGAGGGTTTTTCCACACGCGGCTGCACAAGCGGCATGGCTGCGCCCAGGGCGGGCCTGTCAGCAGCGGCGGACGCCGCAGGCGCTTCGGCCACTGCCGGCTTGAGTACCTCCGCCTTGCCACCCGTCAACGCGGCCAGTGAATCATTGGCCAGCCCGGTAGCCATGGTGCGCACAGGCGCGCTGGCAGCCAGCGCATCGAGCTTGCCGGCCCGCCCCAGCGCCTTGCGGACCTTGCCGGTCAGCTGCTCGTTGGTGAAGGGCTTGCCGATAAAATCGGATACCCCGGCCTGAATCGCCTGCACCACGTTCTCCTTGTCACCCCGGCTGGTGACCATGATGAACGGCAGCGTCTTGAGTTTTTCCTGTTCGCGGCACCAGAAAAGCAGTTCCAGGCCTGACATTTCAGGCATTTCCCAATCGCAGAGGATCAGGTCGAAGCGGTCGCGCTCAAGCATCTGCTGGGCCTTGCGCCCATTCACCGCTTCCTCGATGCGGATACCGGGAAACTGGCCACGCAGCCCCTTCTTGACGAGATCACGGATGAAAGGCGCATCATCCACCACCAGCACACTGACCTTGCTCATCATTCGCTCCTGCTTGAATGGTCGCCAGCATAGCGGTAGCTGTGTATTGAAAAAAGCACGACCGTTAAGTGTTGCGTATTTCCCAGTGCCAAACAGTTCTGCCTCTGGGTGCCATGCGGGACAATCACCGGGCTGGCGCGGCATACTGCCCACCTTCGTTCAGCCCCGAGGCCATCATGGTTCAGCACATACTCGTCGCCCACGACCTCAGTCCGGAAGCCGATCTGGCGTTGCGCCGCGCGGCACAACTGGCACGGCAAGGCCATGCACGCCTGAGCCTGTTGTACGTGCTCGATGAGCACGGCGATGAACAGCAGGCACGCGCCTACCTGCACGCCAGGCTGAACGAGGCGGGGCTAAGCGAGCTGCAACCCTGGATTCGCCGGGGACGACCCGTGGAGGAAATCCTGACCCAGGCAAGCGGGCTGGAAGCGGACCTGCTGGTGCTCGGCCAGCACCATCGCCGGTCGCCCCAGGGTTTCGCCGGCACCACCCTGGAACGCATCCTGCTGGGCTGCCCGATTCCCCTGTTGCTCGCCATCACGCCTGCGCAGCCCTATTCACGCGCTCTGGCTGCCCTGGACTACTCGCGCTGCGCCAGCCGCGCCCTGCAGACGGCCTGGCAGCTATTGCCGAGCGGCGCCGAACTGACCGCACTGAATATCCATGAAGTGGCTGAAGTGCACAGCCCGGACGAAGACGAGCGCGTGCTGCAACAGGAATTGTTCGAGCAACTGACCGAGGACCTTAAGGCCGGGCTGCCCGACAACGGCGCGCTGCTCAAGTCGACACTGCGTCAGGGCGAGCGCAGCAACTGCCTGGATTCGGCGATTGCCGAACTGCAGCCACAACTGCTGGCCCTCGGCGGTCATAGTCGTGGCGAGATGAGCAGCGCGCTGCTGGGCAGCCTGACTCGGCAATACCTGGATCACCCGCCCTGCGACGTACTGATTGCGCGCTGAAACCTGCAGCGAAGCTGCAGTCAGACTGCGCCCTCAAGATACTCATGCAATTCGACAAACTGCCGGGTCAGCTTGTGCCTTGGGTCGAAATGGATCAGCGGCATACAGGCCTGGTGGGATTCACGCATCCGCACCGAACTCATCAGATGCACCGGCAGCATAGGCAGTCCCTCGGCCAGCATTTCCTCGATCATCTGCTGTGGCAGGGCCGCCCGCGGTTGCAACTGGTTGACCACGATGCCTTCGACTACCAGGCCTTCGTTATGGTCTTCCTGCAACTCCTCGATCTCAGCGAGCAGACCGTACAGCGCCTGCCGGGAGAAGCTGTCGCAGTCGAAGGGGATCAGGCAACGATCCGCCGCAATCAACGCTGAAACGGTATAGAAGTTGAGGACCGGCGGCGTATCGATATAGATACGCTCGTAGTCGTCATCAAGACCGTCCAGAAGCTTACGCAGCTTGTTGATCTTGTGCTTGGCTTCGAGCTTGGGCTGCAGATCTGCCAGTTCGGCGGTGGCCGTAATCAGGTGCAGGTTGTCGAAGCGCGTTTCGATGATCGGCGGACGCGCCTTCTTGCCGGCCGCGCCGCCGGCCAGCACCTGCTTGAAGAAGTCGGCGATGCCGGTGGGGATATCGTCACCCGTCAAGCCGGTGAGGTAATGACTGGAGTTGGCCTGGGCATCGAGATCAATCAGCAGCGTGCGATAGCCCTGCGAGGCGCTGACGGCAGCGAGGTTGCAGGCGATGCTGGACTTGCCGACACCCCCCTTCTGATTGAACACGACCCTGCGCATGCCATAGCTCCCGAAATACAGTTCGGTCGAGTCTATAGGGCAAATGTGACAACGCGATTAAACCGGTGAGCTTTTGCGACCAAAGTTCAGGGGGTCACACCGCTACTGGGGCCTTGATATGCGGATGGGCCTGATAATCGACGAGTTCGAAGTCCTCGAAGCGGAAGGCGAACAGATCCTTCACGTCCGGATTGAGCTTCATCGTCGGCAGCGCCAGCGGCTCGCGAGCCAGTTGCAGGTCGGCCTGCTCCAGGTGATTGGAATAGAGGTGGCAATCGCCGCCGCTCCAGATGAACTCGCCCGGTTGCAGATCGCAGACCTGCGCCACCATCAGCGTCAGCAATGCGTAGCTGGCGATGTTGAAAGGTACGCCGAGGAAGATGTCGGCCGAACGCTGGTACAGCTGGCAGCTGAGCTTGCCGTCGGCAACATAGAACTGGAACAGCGCATGGCACGGCGGCAGGGCCATCTGGTCCACCAGCGCGGGGTTCCAGGCTGAAACGATGAGGCGACGGGAATCCGGATTGCTCCTGATCATCTGCACCAGCCTGGCGATCTGATCCACCGACTCGCCATTGGGCGACGGCCAGTTGCGCCACTGGTAGCCATACACCGGCCCCAGCTCACCGTTTTCGTCGGCCCACTCATCCCAGATGCGCACGCCGTTATCCTTCAGATACTTGATGTTGGTGTCCCCCTGAAGGAACCACAGCAGCTCGTGGATGATGGACTTGAGGTGGCACTTCTTGGTGGTGACCAGCGGAAAACCTTCGGCCAGATCGAAGCGCATCTGATGGCCGAACACGCTGTAGGTGCCGGTGCCGGTACGATCACTCTTGAAGGTGCCGTGGTCGCGCACGTGGCGCATCAGGTCGAGGTACTGTTTCATCGATTGACTCAAAGCAGGCGCCGAAGCGCGGTGAAAAGGCTGCGCGAATAGTAAAAGGCCTGCGCCCCGCTTGTCGCCCTTGCGGCGACAGGCAGGGTCAATGATCTCAGGCCGGCGCCCGACCCGCGTCGCGGCGATAGCCCCAGACGATCATCGCCAGGCCGAGCAGGATCATCGGCACGCAGAGTACCTGGCCCATGGTCAGCCAGCCGAAGGCCAGATAGCCGAGCTGCGCATCCGGCACCCGCACGAACTCGACGATGAAGCGGAAGATGCCGTAGCACACCGCGAACAGCCCGGAAACCGCCATGGTCGGCCGCGGCTTGCGTGAATAGAACCAGAGGATCAGGAACAGCGCGACGCCTTCCAGCGCGAACTGGTAAAGCTGCGAAGGATGGCGGGCCAGTTGCTGCGGATCGGTCGGGAAGACCATGGCCCAGGGCACGTCGGTCGCCTTACCCCAGAGTTCGGCATTGATGAAGTTGCCGATGCGTCCGGCGCCCAGGCCGATGGGCACGAACGGTGCGATGAAGTCCATCAGCTCGAAGAAGCTCTTGCCGTTGCGCCGGGCGAAGATCCAGCTGCACAGCAGTACGCCGATCAGTCCGCCGTGGAAGGACATGCCGCCCTTCCACACCTGCAAAATCAGGCTTGGATCATTGATGTAGGCAGCCAGATCGTAGAACAGCACATAGCCCAGGCGCCCACCGACGATCACCCCCATGGCCACCCAGAACACCAGGTCGGACAGCTTGTCCTTGGGCCATTCGGGTGCGAAGCGTTGCACCCGCAGCGAGGCCAGCCACCAGGCGCCGCCAATGCCGATCAGGTACATCAGACCGTACCAGTGAATCTGCAATGGCCCCAGGGAAACGGCCACGGGGTCTATCTGTGGATAGGCCAGCATCCAGCGCTCCTCACTCAAATCAGAAAATTGATACCGACAACCAGTAGCAGTAGCGCAAACAGCCGCTTGAGCATTTTTGGCGACAGACGGTGCGCCAGATTGGCGCCATATCGGGCGAAAAACATGCTGGTGACGGCAATACCGACCATCGCCGGCAGATAGACGAAACCAAAGCTCAACGGCGGCAGTTGCTCGTTGTGCCAGCCGACCATCATGAAACTCAGCGCTCCGGCGATGGCAATCGGCAGCCCGCAGGCGGCAGAGGTGGCGACCGCCTGCTGCATCGGCACACTGCGCCAACTGAGAAACGGCACCGTGAGTGATCCGCCGCCAATGCCGAAGATCGCCGATGCCCAGCCAATCACCACGCCGGCGATGGACAAACCGGGCTTGCCGGGCACGTCGCCGCTGGCCTTGGGCTTGATGTCAAAGCCCATCTGAATGGCCATGAGGATCGCGAATACACCGATGATCTTCTGCAGCACCGGCCCCTGGATCGCATCGGCAGTCAGACTGCCCAGCACAGCGCCAACGACGATGCCGAACGTCATCCAGAGCACCAGCGGCCAACGCACCGCGCCCTTGCGCTGATGCGCGAGGATCGAATTAATCGAGGTAAAGACGATGGTCGCCAGAGAAGTACCAACGGCCAGATGCGTCAGCACTTCCGGTGCGAAGCCTTGCAGGGTAAAGCTGAAGACCAGCACCGGTACGATCACCAGGCCGCCACCGACGCCGAACAGGCCGGCCAGCACACCGGCCACAGAGCCGAGAATCAGATAAAGCACGAACTCCATTGGAGTCATCCTGAAAAAACAAAGCGGCATGGTAGCTGAAAAACGGCCCGGCAGCGGCAGGCCAAGGACGTGCAGTTTTTGATCAGACCAGGCTCGCCTTCTGACTTCCAGTACCAGAAGGATGCGTGACCCAACCTGTATTTTCGTCTAGCCTCCAGCCTCCCTCGTCTTTTTCGATTTCCATGTGCCTGATCGTTTTCGCCTGGCAACCCAGGCAGCCCGTACCGCTGGTGGTCGCGGCCAACCGTGACGAATTCCATGAGCGCCCCAGCCAGCCACTGGCGCCCTGGACTGAGATGCCCGAACTGATCGCCGGACGAGATCTGCAAGCGGGCGGCACCTGGATGGGCATGACCCTGGACGGACGCTTCGCCGCCCTGACCAACATCCGCTGTCCCGGCCAGATCGCCGGCCCTCGCTCGCGTGGCGAGTTACCGGAGCGCTACTTGCGCGGCCAGTTTTCACCCGAGGTCTATCTGTCGCAGCTGCAGGCGCAGCGCTCGGACTATGCCGGCTTCAACCTGCTGGTAGGTGACACCCAGTCGCTCTGGCACCTGAACTCCCAAGAAGGCATGCCGCGCCGGCTTGAACCGGGCATTTACGGACTGTCCAACGCTTCGCTGGATACGCCCTGGCCAAAACTGGTTCGCGCGAAAAGTGCCCTGGCCAGCAGCCTGGAGCAGGAGCACTTCGACGCCGAAGCCCTGCTGCAGCTGCTGACCGACACCTGGAAGCCCGCTACTGATCGGCTGCCCAATACCGGGGTAACCCCGGAGCTGGAAGCCTTGTTGTCGAGCATATTCATCACCAGCCAGAACTATGGCACCCGCGCCAGCACGGCACTGATACGCCGCAGCGATGGCTCACTGGAGATACTGGAACGCAGCTTCGGCCCCGACGGCAGATTGGGCGAGGTTCATTTCATTCACCCCGAGAGTCGCCGAGAACCCAACCCGTAGGGACGATTTCATTGAAGGCCGACTGAGTTCGGTCCTACAGCAAGGTGAAAAACCGGGTTTACGGGTTGTAAATGAGCCTTTGACTCGCTTCGCTCACCCCTTCGGGGCTGTGCTAAAAGCGCGTTCACCCTTTCGCCTGTGAAATGCTGTTAACACATCACAGGCCTTGGAAGGACGGCGCCTCAGATCGCCGCAGAAGGGTTGGTCAGCTTATCCAGGCCCAGGTTGCGCAGCGTCAGCTGCACGGTGGCATGGGTGACTTCAGGGCTGTCGATGGTCATCACCTTGGCCAGCAGATCCTTCGCGGTCTGCAGGCTGATCTGACGCAACAGCCATTTCACCCTCGGCAGGTTAGTGGCGTTCATCGACAGGCTGTCGAAACCCATCGCCAGCAACAGCATGGCAGCCGCAGGATCGCCAGCCATCTCGCCACATATGCTTACCGGCTTGCCCTCTTCATGGGCTTCCTTGACGATCCGCTGCAAGGCTTCGAGCACTGCCGGATGCAGATAATCATAGAGGTCGGCGACCCGAGGATTGTTGCGATCCACGGCCAGCAGATACTGGGTCAGGTCGTTGGAGCCGACCGAGATGAAATCCACCTGCCGCGCCAGCTCGCGCGTCAGGTAGACCGCTGCGGGCACTTCGATCATGACCCCGATCGGCGGCAGCTGCACATCCATGCCTTCGTCGCGCACCTCGCCCCAGGCACGATGAATCAGGTGCAGCGATTCTTCCAGCTCGCGTATGCCGGAGATCATCGGCAGCAGAATGCGCAGGTTGTTCAGCCCGACGCTGGCCTTGAGCATGGCGCGGATCTGCAGCAGAAAGATTTCCGGATGATCGAGCGTCACGCGAATGCCGCGCCAGCCGAGGAAGGGGTTTTCCTCCTTGATCGGGAAGTACGGCAGGGATTTATCACCGCCGATATCCAGGGTGCGCATGGTCACCGGCAAGGGATGGAACGCCTGGAGCTGTTCGCGATAGATCGCCATCTGCTCCTTTTCGCTGGGGAAGCGCTCCTTGATCATGAAGGGCACTTCGGTGCGGTACAGCCCCACGCCCTCGGCGCCGCGCTCCTGGGCGCGCACCACATCGGCGAGCAGTCCGGTGTTGACCCACAGCGGAATGCGGTAACCGTCGGTGGTTTCACATGGCAACTCGCGCAGGACATCGAGCCCTGCAGACAGCTGGCGCTCCTGCTCGGCCAGCTGCAGGTATTGCTCGCGCAGCACCTTGGCCGGGTTGGTGATGATTTCGCCACGCGTACCGTCGATGATCAGTTCAATGCCATCGACCTTCGAGTACGGCAGGTCCACCGCCCCCATCACCGTCGGAATACCCATGGCGCGGGCCAGGATGGCGACGTGTGAGTTGCTCGAACCCAATACCGAGACCATCCCTGCCAAGCGGCCTTCAGGCACCTCGCCAAGCATCGCCGGGGACAGCTCTTCGCTGACCAGAATGGTTTTATCGGGATAGGTCAGCGCCTGCTTGTGTGCTTTCTGCAGGTAGCCCAGCAGACGTCGGCCAATATCCTTGATGTCCGAAGCCCGCTCGCGCAGGTAGTCATCATCCATCATCTCGAAACGGGCGATATGGTCGCTGACCACCTGGCGCAAGGCGCCCTGCGCCCATTGCCCGGTGCGGATAACCGCGGCCACTTCGCCGCCGAGGGCGGAGTCGTCGAGCATCATCAAATAGACGTCGAACAGCGCCAGTTCTTCCTTGCGCATCTGCGACGCAAGCTTCTCCGACAGCGCACGCATGTCTGCCCGAACCGCCTCAAGCGCCGCCTCGAACAACGTCAGCTCGGCGGGTATGTTGTCGACGGTCTTGTCGGGTACCACATCCAGATCCGCTGGCGGCAATACCACCACCGCGGTACCGACAGCCGCGCCGGGCGCACCGGGAATTCCGATGAAACGGGTTTCCTGAATACCCTTGCCCTGACGGCCGAGACCACGGATCGAACCGGTCGCCTCGGCATGGGCAATGACCCCGGCCAGTTGAGCGCTCATGGTCACCAGGAAGGCCTCTTCGCCCTCGTCGAACTGGCGACGCTCCTTCTGCTGGATGACCAGTACGCCCATCACCCGGCGATGGTGAATGATCGGCGCACCGAGGAAAGAGGCATAACGCTCTTCGCCGGTTTCGGCAAAATAGCGATAGCGGGGGTGTTCGGAAGCATGTTCGAGATTGAGCGGCTCTTCGCGTGTGCCCACCAGGCCCACCAGGCCCTCGTTGGGGGCCATGCTGACCTTGCCGATGGCTTTCTTGTTCAGGCCTTCGGTGGCCATCAGAACGAAGCGATCCGACTCCGGATCGAGCAAATAGACCGAGCAGACCTGGCTTGCCATGGCCTCCCGAACCCTCAGCACAATGATGCCCAACGCCGCCTTGAGGTCCTTGGCGGCATTCACTTCCTGGACAATCTTGCGCAGCGTGCCGAGCATGCTCAGAGGCTTTCTCCCGTCAGTCCCCGGCCATCAGGCGCGGGGCAAGTTCTTTTAGGGCGCGACGATAGACCTCGCGCTTGAAGGTGACGACCTGACCCAGCGGATACCAGTAGCTGACCCAGCGCCAACCATCGAATTCGGGTTTGCCGGTGACATCCATGCGCACCCGCTCATCGGCGCCGGTCAGGCGCAGCAGAAACCATTTCTGTTTCTGACCGATACACAGCGGCTGGCTATGAGTGCGTACCAGCCGCTGCGGCAGACGATAGCGCAACCAGCCCCGGGTACAGGCCAGGATCTCCACGTCCTGCGGCTCCAGCCCAACCTCTTCGTTGAGCTCGCGATACAGCGCTTCTTCCGGGGTCTCGTTGGGGTTGATGCCGCCCTGAGGGAACTGCCAGGCATCCTGATTGATCCGTCGCGCCCACAGCACCTGCCCGACATCATTGGTCAGAATGATGCCGACATTGGGGCGAAAACCATCGGAGTCGATCACGGCATACAACCTCGCAGACGCATGTGCGCCGCATTGTTCCACAAAAAGGCGCGAAGCCGAAAGCTGGATAATCACCTGCTCTGCGGCGGGCACCACAGGCCCGTCGCCAGTGTTCGCAGGCTGCAGTCGAGGGATGATTCCCGCTATGCTGCGCGTTTTACTGTGTGAGGGTTCGCCACGTGCGCCTGGCTCTATTTGATCTAGACAACACCCTGCTGGCCGGTGACAGCGATCACGCCTGGGGGGAATTCCTCTGCCGCCACGGCATCGTCGACGCCACGGCCTACAAGGCACGCAACGATGCCTTCTACCAGGACTACCTGGCGGGCGAGCTGGATGTGCTGGCCTACCAGAACTTCTGCCAGGAACTGCTGGGGCGCAGCGAAATGGCTCAGCTGCAGGAATGGCATCGGCAGTTCATGGCCGAATTTATCGAGCCCATCGTGCTGGCCAAGGGCGAAGCGCTGGTGCGCCAGCATCATGAGGCGGGCGACCGAGTGGTGATTATCACCGCCACCAACCGCTTTATCACCGCACCGATCGCTGCGCGACTGGGGGTCGACACACTACTGGCCACCGAATGCGAGATGCAGGACGGACGCTACACTGGACGCCTGACCGATACGCCCTGCTTCCAGGAAGGCAAGGTCACGCGCATCGAGCGCTGGCTCGAAGAAACCGGACAAAGCCTGCAGGGCAGCTATTTCTACAGCGATTCACGCAACGACTTGCCGCTGCTGGAGCGCGTCACGCATCCGGTCGCGGTCGATCCCGATCCGATCCTGCGCGAGATTGCCGGGCAGCGAGGCTGGGACATCATCAGCCTGCGTTGAATGAGCCAGGGGTTCAGACCGGCTTGGCGCCCATCAGTCCCATGGTCGCCAGCAGAATCAGCAGGATCAGCCCCGCATAGACCAGCGCAAAGCGTGGCAGACGGGCCGGCGCAGGCGTATCACCCAACGCCTGCCAGGCACCCAATCGTCCGCCCAGCAACAGGCCCAGCGGCAACAACAGCAGGAACAGCAGCGAGCTGACCAGCAACCACAGCTGACCCAGCGGCCACCCCGCCAGATGCGCCAGCCACCAGCCGCTGAAAGGCAGCAGCAAGGCCAGCAGCGCCAGCAACGGGAAAGAGATATGCCGGGTACGCCGGAGTTTCTGCTGCAACGCGGCGCTGTCGGCACGACGCCAGGCCTTCCACAGAATCACCACATGGGCGATCAGGCCAAGCAACAGCAGGATCGCCAAAGCGGCGTGGGCGATATACAGCAGTCGATAATGTTCCATTGACCCTCGCAGCGGGTCAGCAGGTGGTTTTCAGCGACCTGCTAGCCCAAAAACAGTTGATAGGCCGGGTTATCCGTTTCATCCCAGTAGCGGTAGCCGATCTTGTCCAGCGCGGCCGGCAGCAGGTGGCGTTCCTCGGCCGGCACCTGAAGGCCCGCCACGACCCGACCATCGGCAGCGCCGTGGTTGCGGTAGTGGAACATCGAAATATTCCAGCGCCCGCCCAGGTTGTTGAGAAAGTTGAACAGCGCGCCGGGACGCTCGGGAAACTCGAAACGCAGGACCATCTCGTCGCTGACACCGGCTGCGTGGCCACCCACCATATGACGGATATGCAGCTTGGCCAGTTCATTCTCGGTGAGATCGTGAACGGGGAAGCCTTTTTCACGCAACCCTTCGACCAGCGCCTCACGCGGATCGTTTTCCGGATGCGTCTGCACCCCGACAAAGATGTGCGCCTCGCCGTTCTGGTGGTAGCGGTAGTTGAATTCGGTAATCTGCCGCTTGCCGATGGCCGCGCAGAAGGCCTTGAAGCTTCCCGGCTGCTCGGGAATGGTCACGGCAATGATGGCCTCGCGCTTTTCGCCCAGCTCGGAACGTTCGGCCACATGACGCAGGCGGTCGAAATTGACGTTGGCACCCGAATCAATACCCACCAGGACCTGATTGGTCACGCCATCGCGCTCGACGTACTTCTTGATTCCGGCGACAGCCAGCGCGCCCGCAGGCTCAGTGATCGAACGGGTATCGTCGTAAATGTCCTTGATCGCTGCACAGATTTCATCGGTACTGACGGTAATGACTTCATCGACGTAGTGCCTGCAGATATCGAAGGTGTGCGCGCCGATCTGCGCCACCGCCACGCCATCGGCAAACAGCCCGACCTGTGACAGCACCACGCGCTCCCCGGCAGCCATGGCCTGCTGCAGACAGTTGGAGTCGTCCGGCTCGACACCAATGACGCGGGTTTCCGGGCGCAGGTACTTGATATAGGCCGCCACGCCGGCGATCAATCCACCGCCACCGACCGGGACGAAAATCGCGTCCAGCTGCCCCTGGTGCTGGCTGAGAATTTCCATCGCCACGGTGCCCTGGCCGGCGATCACGTCCGGATCATCATAGGGATGGATATAGACCAGACCCTTTTCCTCGACCAGCTTCAGCGAATGCGCCAGCGCGTCGGGAAAAGCGTCGCCATGCAGCACGACCTTGCCACCGCGGGCACGCACACCCTGAACCTTCAGTTCCGGCGTGGTGCGCGGCATGACGATGGTTGCCTTGATGCCCAGCTCCCGCGCCGCCAGCGCCAGCCCCTGGGCATGGTTGCCTGCCGAGGCGGTGACCACGCCACGCGCCAGCTCTTCGGTCGTCAGCTGCGCCAGCTTGTTGTAGGCGCCGCGGATCTTGAAGGAGAACACCGGCTGCAGATCCTCGCGCTTGAGCAGAATCTGGTTGCCGAGGCGCTCGGACAGCTGGCGTGCAGGCTGCAGCGGGGTTTCCACGGCGACGTCGTAGACGCGCGATGTGAGAATTTTCTTGACGTACTGTTCGAGCATGATGGGCATCTTGGCGGGCGTTGCGAAGGCCAAGGAGTCTACTCCGCCGAAAACCCGCCGACCACCGGCAATCGGCCTGACGACCACACCGGGCAAGACCCGCAGACCTGGCCCCGCTATACTTTTGTACCTCGAACTTCTCGCCCGGACTTACGCCATGACTCAGGATCAACTCAAGCAGGCCGTCGCCCAGGCCGCCGTAGACCTTATCGTCCCGCAGCTCGGCGACCGCAGCGTCGTCGGCGTCGGCACCGGCTCGACCGCCAATTTCTTCATCGATCTGCTGGCCAAACACAAGGGCTTCTTCGACGGTGCTATAGCCAGCTCCGAAGCCACCGCCGAACGCCTCAAGCAGCACGGCATTCCAGTCTATGACCTGAACAACGTGCACGAGCTGGAGTTCTACGTCGACGGCGCAGACGAGGCCAACAGCCACCTGGAGCTGATCAAGGGCGGCGGCGCGGCGCTGACCCGCGAGAAGATCGTCGCGGCAGTGGCGCGGACCTTCATCTGCATCGCCGACGGCAGCAAGCTGGTCGAACAGCTCGGTGCCTTCCCGTTGCCGGTGGAAGTCATCCCCATGGCCCGCAGCCATGTAGCACGCGAACTGGTCAAGCTCGGCGGTGATCCGGTCTACCGTGACGGCGTAGTGACCGACAACGGCAACGTCATCCTCGATGTGCACAACCTGATGATCGGCTTCGCCCCGGATGTCGAAGCACAGATCAACAATATCGTCGGCGTCGTCACCAACGGCCTGTTCGCCGCACGCCCCGCGGATGTGCTGCTGCTGGGCACCAAGGACGGCGTGCAGACGCTCAAGCGCTGAAATGTCTGGACGAAGCGCAACGGCGCTACGTCCGATTGGCGACTACGCTTTAGATGCGTTGCATCGAATCCGGCGCAGCTCATCACAGGAGAGGTCGTCATGTCCGGTAAATTCCAGCTGAAGAAATCCAGCAACGGCCAGTTCCATTTCAATCTTCTGGCCAGCAACGGCCAGGTCATACTGTCCAGCGAGCAATACAAGGCCCATGCCTCGGCGCTCAATGGCATCGATTCAGTACGCAAGAACGCAGTGCGCGAAGGCGCCTTCGAGGTCAAGGAGGCCAGCAACGGCAAGCACTACTTCGTCCTCAAGGCAACCAATGGCCAGGTCGTCGGACAAAGCCAGATGTACAGCAGCCAGAGCAGTGCTGAGCAAGGCTGCGAATCGGTCCGACGCTATGCACCCGATGCGGTACTGCAAGACGAAAGCGCGTCAGGTACCTGAACAGCTACGTGGTCAGGTGTGAGGCCTAACCAACCCATACGCGACTTCAGCGCTTGCGGCTGAACACGTAGAAGCGATTGGGCTCGCCGACCACATAGATGTTTCCTTCTCCGTCCATGGCGACACCCTCGGCCTGATCGATGCCATGGATCAGGCCGTTGAGTCCGCCGAACAGCGCCATGAAGCTGCGCGGCTTGCCCTGCCGGTCGAGCTCCACCAGCAGGCGTGACTCGTCCGAAAGCATCAGGGTATGGCCGCTCTGCGGATCGATGGCCACCGATGAAATGTCGCGCACCAGCAGCGGCTGGCGGGGCAATGCCTCAAGCACGCCGACAGCGCCGTCCTCACCGGGGAACGGCAGTTCGAACAGTCCCTGCGGATCGCGTTCCTTGGCCAGCAGCAGGCGCTGCGTGCGAGGGTTCCAGGCCAGCCCCTCGAAGCCCTTGTTGCCAGCATCGGCAAAGCCCAGGTCATACACGGCCAGATCATCCAGATCGATGCTTTCCATCCCCGGCTCCGGATTCACCACAGCCACCAGCCGACGGCGCTCGTCAACGACAGCCAGTCGCCCGTCGCCCAGCGCCTCGACTGCCTCGGGATCCGAAAAACCGTTCAGCCGTATGCGCCGCAGCACCAGGCCGGCCGGGGTAAATTCGATCAACTGCGGGTTCTGCCCGGTGACGCTCCACAGCGTGCCGGACAGCGGACTCCAGGTCAGGCCGGACGTCTCGTCGTCCTCCAGCCCCGCCAGCCGCGTTTCCAGTACCAGCTCGTAATCGGGCAACCAGATACTGGCAGCCCTCTGCTCGGCACCCACATGCTGCTCGTCCCAGTACAGCCTTAACTGGTCGTCCCAGTGCAACAGATAGCCGGCAATCAGGACTGCGGCCAAGGCCAGCAGCACGACCGCATTGAGGATCAGACGCCAGCGAGGCGTACGGGTAGCGATTGGAGGCATGAACAACGCTCCGGCGAAAGGGCACGCATTACAGCACGGCGGCAATCGACAGGAAAACGCAAAGCGCGGCGGGATTGCCCCGCCGCAGAAGCCTCAGAGCACGCGGCTTTCGAAGCGCGACAGCCCGACCAGCTCAAGCGACAGCGTATCGCCCGACGCCAGCGGTCCGACACCCGCTGGCGTGCCGGTCAGCACCACGTCACCCGGTTGCAGGCTGAAATGCCCAGCAATGTGCTGCAACAGCGGCACAATCGCATTGAGCATCTGACTGCTGTTGCCGTCCTGACGCACCTCGCCATTGATGCTCAGGCGGATACCAATGTCACCCAGATCTTCCACTGCGCTGGCCGGGACGAAGGGCGCCAGTACGCAGGCGCCGTCGAAGCTTTTGGCGATTTCCCAGGGATGGCCCTTTTCCTTGAGCTTCGCCTGCACGTCGCGCAGGGTCAGGTCCAGCGCCGGAGCGAAGCCGGAGATGGCATCGCGAATCTCTTCTTCATTGGGCTTGCGCGACAGCGGCTTGCCGATCAGCACAGCGATTTCCGCCTCGTAGTGCACCGCACCGCGATCAGCCGGAATACCGAAACCGCCATCCAGCGCCACCGCACAGCTGCCGGGCTTGATGAACAGCAGCGGCTCGGTCGGCACCGGATTGTTCAGTTCCTTGGCGTGCTCGGCATAGTTGCGACCAATGCAAACCACCTTGCCCAGCGGGTAGTGAATCGGCGTGCCATCGGTGTAGTGGTGCTGGTAGCTCATCGAAGACTCCTGGTAATCCGTGGGCCCGTTCAGGCCGCGAAAATCTTGCCCGGGTTCATGATGCCATTGGGATCGAACACCGCCTTGACTGCCTTCATATACTCGATTTCTGCCGGCGAGCGGCTGTATTCAAGGTAATCGCGTTTGGTCATGCCCACGCCATGCTCGGCGGAGATCGAACCGTTGTATTTCTGCACCGTCTCGAATACCCACTTGTTCACAGTGGCGCATTTGCCGAAGAACTCGTCCTTGTCCATCGCATCGGGCTTGAGAATGTTCAGGTGCAGGTTGCCGTCGCCGATATGGCCGAACCAGACGATCTCGAAGTCGGGGTAGTGTTCACCGACGATGGCGTCGATTTCCTTGAGGAAGGCCGGCACCTTGGCAATGGTCACCGAGATGTCGTTCTTGTACGGCGTCCAGTGGCTGATAGTTTCGGAGATGTATTCACGCAGTTTCCACAGATTCTGCAACTGCTGCTCGCTCTGGCTCATCACGCCATCGAGCACCCAGCCCTGCTCGACGCAGTGCTCGAAGGTCGCCAGCGCCTGATCGGCACGCTCGTCGGTGGTGGCCTCGAATTCCAGCAGCGCGTAGAACGGACAATCAGTTTCGAACGGTGCCGGCACGTCGCCGCGCGCCAGCACCTTGGCCAGCGCCTTGTCGGAGAAGAACTCGAAGGCGGTCAGGTCGAGCTTCTCCTGGAAGGCGTGCAGCACCGGCATGATGGAATCGAAGTCCGGCGTGCCCAGCACCATGGCGGTGAGGTTGGTGGGCTGGCGCTCCAGGCGCATGGTGGCCTCAACCACGAAGCCCAGGGTGCCTTCGGCGCCGATGAACAGCTGGCGCAGGTCGTAGCCGGTGGCGTTCTTGATCAGATCCTTGTTCAGCTCCAGCACGTCGCCCTTGCCCGTCACCACCTTCATGCCGGCGACCCAGTTGCGGGTCATGCCGTAGCGGATCACCTTGATGCCACCGGCATTGGTGCCGATGTTGCCGCCGATCTGGCTGGAGCCGGCGGAGGCGAAATCCACCGGGTAATACAGGCCCTTGTCCTCGGCGAACTGCTGCAACTGCGCGGTAACCACGCCGGGCTGGCAAACGGCGGTGCGATCCATCTCATTGAAGGCGAGAATCTGGTTCATGTAATCGAACGACACCACCACTTCGCCATTGGCCGCCACCGCAGCCGCGGAAAGCCCCGTGCGACCGCCGGACGGCACCAGCGCGACCTTGCGTTCATTGGCCCAGCGCACGATGGCCTGGACCTGCTCGATGCTCTTGGGGAAGACGATGGCCGAAGGCGCCGGAGCGAAATGCTTGGTCCAGTCCTTGCCGTAGGCGTTCAGCGAATCGGCGTCGGTCAGTACCTTGCCGGGCTCGACCAGGGTTTTCAGCTCATCGATCAGGACGGGATCGGTCATCGCGGGAACTCTCATACAATTCATGGTCACCCTGAGCACGCTTCAGCTCGGGGATGGGTGTTTCAGGGGGCTCGTATGCTAGCATACGCACCCCTTTGAAACGTGCCTCGGCAGACTCCCGAACCGGCATTTCCGGCTCGGCCAGCCTTCGCTGGACACTTGTCACAACCTCCGGCCTTAAAGGTTTTAATGCAGATGAGCCAGACCTCTCTCGACAAGAGCAAGATCAAGTTCCTTCTCCTCGAAGGCGTCCATCAGAACGCCGTCGACACCCTGAAGGCCGCCGGTTACTCGAATATCGAATACCTCAAGACCGCGCTGTCCGGCGAGGAGCTGAAGGAAAAGATCGCTGACGCCCATTTCATTGGCATCCGTTCGCGCACCCAGCTCACCGAGGAAGTCTTCGAGGCGGCCAAGAAGCTGATCGCCGTCGGCTGCTTCTGCATCGGCACCAACCAGGTCGACCTGAATGCCGCCCGCGAGCGCGGCATCGCGGTGTTCAATGCGCCTTACTCCAACACCCGCTCGGTGGCCGAACTGGTGCTGGCCGAAGCCATCCTGCTGCTGCGCGGCATTCCGGAGAAGAATGCCTCCTGCCATCGCGGCGGCTGGATCAAGTCCGCGGCCAACTCGTTCGAGATCCGCGGCAAGAAGCTCGGCATCATCGGTTACGGCTCCATCGGCACCCAGCTGTCGGTACTGGCTGAAGGCCTGGGCATGCAGGTCTACTTCTATGACGTGGTGACCAAGCTGCCGCTGGGCAACGCCACCCAGATCGGCTCGCTGTACGAGCTGCTGGGCATGTGCGACATCGTCTCCCTGCACGTCCCCGAGCTGCCATCCACCCAGTGGATGATCGGTGAGAAGGAAATCCGTGCCATGAAGAAGGGCGCCATCCTGATCAACGCCGCCCGCGGCACCGTGGTCGAGCTGGATCACCTGGCCGCCGCAATCAAGGATGAGCACCTGATCGGCGCGGCCATCGACGTCTTCCCGGTGGAGCCGCGCTCCAACGACGAAGAATTCGAAAGCCCGCTGCGCGGCCTGGACCGTGTGATCCTCACCCCGCACATCGGCGGCTCCACTGCCGAGGCGCAGGCCAATATCGGCCTGGAAGTGGCCGAAAAGCTGGTCAAGTACAGCGACAACGGCACCTCGGTGTCCTCCGTCAACTTCCCGGAAGTGGCACTGCCGTCGCATCCCGACAAGCACCGCCTGCTGCACATTCACCAGAACATTCCGGGCGTGATGAGCGAAATCAACAAGGTGTTCGCCGACAACGGCATCAACATCGCCGGCCAGTTCCTGCAGACCAACGAGAAGGTCGGCTACGTGGTGATCGACGTGGACAAGGAATACTCCGAGCTGGCGCTGGAGAAGCTGCAACACGTCAACGGCACTATCCGCAGCCGCGTATTGTTCTGATACCCGAGCGGTGCAAAAGGGAGGCTTCGGCCTCCCTTTTTCGTGCTCAGTCGAACATCCAACTGACGGGCATGGCCCGTCCGCTGGTGTCCACACCCTGAGGTTCAGGCCGTTTCGGCAACGGCTCCATCGGCTCCATCGGCTCCAGCGGGGGCACCTCTGGCGGTGCTTCCAGCGTAGGCGGCCGGGGCTGACGCTCATCGGGAGGGTCGATAACGTCCTGTCGTGGCTCGCGGGTATCCAATGGATGCTCGCGGCTTTTCTCCGGGATCGTCGGGCCGGTTCCAGTCGCCAGCGCCGGTGCGGCGACTACCAGGGTTGCGGTGAAGATCAGCGTACGCAGGTCCATGGCTCACTCCTCAAGTGATACCGGGTTTGGCAGCCTCCTGCGGCATGAGTTTCAAAGATTCGGGGCGACCCAACGCAAAAGCCCCGACCGAGGCCGGGGCTTTTGCGTCAAGCAGCGCCAGTCGAAACATCAGTTACCTGCGCCACCTGCTCCGCCTGCGCCACCGCCGGTTCCGGTGCCGGTGCCGGTGCCGGTACCCATGCCACCTGTGCCCGTGCCGGTTCCCATACCGCCGGTACCAGTACCGGTGCCAGTGCCAGTGCCAGTGCCAGTGCCAGTGCCAGTATCGGCATCAACGCCTGTCCCGGTGTTCGTACCCGGACTGGCAGGCATACCCGAACGGGTGTCTTCATTGGTAGTGCCATCCATGGTGCCGTAGCCATTGTCGCCAGTGGCGCGATCGGTATCCGTGGTGCCCGCGGCGAACACACCCGTAGACATCAGGCCAGCCAGCGTAAACGCAGCAATTTTGGTCGTTTTCATATCGTTCTCCTTAATTCAGTGGGTTACCTAGAATCGGGCAGCCGGCCAAGCCAAGGGTTTCATCGAGGGCATTACAAAATTTTTCCCTGTGTCACAACCGGTCGCAAAGCGCCCTGCGCTCACATCACCGTTCGTCGCCTCATCACGCCTACCCCACATCGGATAGCCCAAGCGCTACTGAAAGGCTGAACTTCGTCACCGTACACCGGTCGTTTAGTAACTTTTCTCTCTATACACAACATGGATCGAACATGGACGCGACGGATCTGACCGACCAGGAGCGCACCCCCCCTTGCGTAACCCTGCTCACTGGCAACGAATTGCTGGGGCTTTTTTTCAAACACTTTCTTGGCGAGCAGACCCGACTGGACGTCACCCTCACGCGCCTCGCAGACGACACTACGCAAACGCCCGAGCTCTATCTGATCGATGCCGACAACAACGACACCGAGCAGCTGGCCAGCCTGCTGGAGCGACTGGGCGAAACAGCCCCGGTAGCACTGCTGAACATAGCGCCGGAGCAGGCCGAACAACTGGTTGAGCAGTACCCGGCCATTCGCGGCGTGTTCTACACCCACGCCACACGCGATCACTTGCTTGAAGGCATTCAGGTCCTGCTGGACGGGGGCGACTGGTTGCCGCGCTTACTGACCGAGCGCCTGCTCAGCCAGTGGCGACGCATGCGCCAGCGCGCCGGCAGCAAGCCTTCATTGACCCTGCGCGAGCGCGAAATCCTAAGCCTGGCCGGCAAAGGGCTTTCAAACGCCGAAATCGCCGAGCGACTGAATCTCAGCCCGCATACGATCAAAAGCCACATCCACAACCTGCTGCGCAAGATCGGCGCATCCAACCGCGCCGAAGCCGCCTTTCTGCTGCGTGGCCGACTGGACCATCCCGAGCAATGTCAGGCATGACACCAGGGCTCTGACAGGGCGCAGCCTGCCAAAAAAGGGAAGTTCCAGCCTTTGTCATGAAGCTTGCACCGGACCAACGGCATGGCATGCCGGATTCGTTCAGCGCAGGTTCAGGCGGCGTTCAGGCAGGGTTCAGTGACAACCATTCAGGCTAGGGGCCGTCAGTATCCCGCTGCCTGAAAAGGAGTCACCGATGAAAAAACTTAGCACTCTGGCCCTCGCCTCCACCCTCGGCATCTTCAGCTTCGGCGCCCACGCCGCTGAGAACTTCGCCGGTTTCACCTGGGGCAAAAGCACCGTCAACACTGATCGCTCCAGCACCCTGAAACAGAACATGGGCGGCAAGAATCGCTTCGATGACACCATCAAGAACAGCGGCACCTGGGGCGTACGCGCCGGTCAGATGACCGACGAGGCCCGCTACTACATGACCTACGAGAACGTCTCCGACGACTACGGCAGCAGCCTCAAGCTGCGTCAGCAGAACCTGATCGGCAGCTACGACATGTTTGTCCCGCTGGGCGACACCACTCGCCTGTTCGGCGGTGCCAGCGCCGGCCTGACCAAGCTGGAGAACGAGTCCAAGGGTTACAGGCGTGACAGCGACATCGGCTACCTGGTCGGCCTGCAGGCCGGTATCCTGCAGAAGCTCGGCGACAACACCTCGGTGGAAGCCGGTTACCGTTATCTGCGCAGCAATGCCGGCACCGAAGTGTCCGAGCGCGGCGTCGGCAAGCTGGGTTCGATTGACGTGCACAGCAGCAAGCAGGCCTACCTGGGTCTGAACTATCACTTCTGACGGCTGCTGGGCTGACAGAACATTGAAGACGGCCGGGCAATGCTCGGCCGTTTGCATAGGAGCACAAACATGAAAGTGCTGGTGGTGGAAGACGAGGCGCTGCTGCGCCACCACTTGCAGACGCGGCTCGGTGAAAGCGGGCATATCGTCGATGCCGTGCCCAACGCCGAAGAAGCGCTGTATCAAACCCACGAATTCAATCACGACCTTGCCATCATCGATCTCGGCCTGCCGGGTATCAGCGGGCTGGACCTGATCCGTCAGCTGCGCAGTCACGGCAAGACCTTCCCGATTCTTATCCTCACCGCCCGTGGAAACTGGCAGGACAAGGTTGAAGGCCTGGCTGCAGGGGCCGACGATTATGTGGTCAAGCCGTTCCAGTTCGAGGAACTGGAAGCCCGGCTAAATGCACTGCTGCGCCGCTCCAGCGGCTTCACCCAGGCCACCATCGAAGCCGGGCCGCTGCTGCTCGACCTCAATCGCAAGCAGGCCACCGCCAATGGCGAGCCGCTGGCGCTGACCGCCTACGAATACCGCATCCTCGAATACCTGATGCGTCATCAGCAGCAGGTAGTGGCCAAGGATCGGCTGATGGAGCAGCTCTACAGCGGCGACGAGGAGCGCGACCCGAACGTGATCGAGGTGCTGGTCGGGCGACTGCGGCGCAAGCTCGAAGCGCAGTGCGCGATGAAACCCATCGAAACCGTGCGCGGCCTTGGCTACCTGTTCACCGAGCGCTGCCGATGAGTCGACGCTGGCGCCGCCTGCAGGCGCGCGTTCGCCACCAACTGACCGGCGCCATGTCGCTGCGCCTGCGACTGATGCTCGGCGCGGCGAGCCTTGCCGTACTGTTCATGCTGGCGTTGCTACCGGCGCTGCAGGGCGCGTTCAGCCTGTCCTTCGAGAAGGTCATCGAACAGCGCCTCGCCGCCGACGCCAGCACGCTGATAAGCGCCGCACAGATCGAAGACGGTCAACTGCAAATGCCCGAGCGGCTGCCGGACGAGGAATTCGACCTGCCGGACGCGCAGCTACTCGGCTTCATCTACGACCGTCGCGGCGAGCTGGTCTGGCATTCGCGTTCGGCCGCCGACGAGCGTATCGACTACCGCCCGCGTTACGAGGGCCGTACCAGCGAATTTCTGCGCACCCACGATGCGGCGGGGGTCGAGTACTTCGTCTACGACGTCGAGCTGCAGCTGGCCGGCAGCCGCGCCAACGCCTTCAGCTTCGTCACCATGCAACCCACCAGCGAGTACCTGAGCCTGTTCGGCGAGTTTCGCCGGCAACTCTATGTGTGGCTGGGTAGCGGCCTGCTGGTGCTACTGGTACTGCTCTGGCTCGGCCTGACCTGGGGCTTTCGCACCCTCAAGCGGGTCAGCGCCGAGCTCGATCAGGTCGAAGCCGGCCAGCGCGATCGGCTGAGCGATGATCACCCGCACGAGCTGCTGCGCCTGACCCGCTCGCTGAACCGCCTGCTGGACAGCGAACGGCGGCAGCGCGAGCAATACCGCAATTCCCTGGGTGACCTGGCGCATAGCCTGAAAACCCCGCTCAGCGTGCTGCAGGGCGTCGGTGAAACCCTCGCGGCGCAAGCCCAGAGTCGCGAGCAGGCACAGGTGATGCAGGCGCAGATTGAGCGCATGAGCCAGCAGATCGGCTATCAGCTACAACGGGCCAGCCTGGGCAAGAGCGGCCTGGTGCGTCACCGGGTCCAGCTCCAGCCACTGCTGGTCAGCCTGTGCAGCACGCTGGACAAGGTCTACCGTGACAAACACGTAGAGGTCGAGATGCAGCTCGCCGAGCACTGCCTGGTACCGATGGAACAGGGCGCGCTGATGGAACTGCTCGGAAACCTGCTGGAAAACGCCTACCGGCTGTGCCTTGGGCAGATCCGCATCAGCGCCCGCAACAGCGAAGGCGACCTGCTGCTCGGCATCGAGGACGACGGCCCAGGCGTGCCGGTCGACCAGCGCGCGCGGATCATCCGCCGCGGCGAACGCCTCGACGGCCAGCACCCCGGCCAGGGCATCGGTCTGGCGGTGGTCAAGGACATCCTCGACAGCTACGGCGGCGAACTCAGTCTCGGTGAATCAGCGCTTGGCGGCGCAATCTTCCAGATCCGCCTGCGGGCTGACTGAAGCGGGAGTACTGCCACGCCGATGAGATTGGATACCCGCCACTACGCCGAAAAAGGCCTACCCTGAGCCAGCAGCTCACCACAGCCAGCCGAGCCAGAGCAGCGCCACCAGCAGCCAGGCACTGAGCGTCAGGGCACCGCGCTCCCACTGCCGATTCCAGCGTCGCTCGCGCTGACGCCAGCGGTGGCGCTCAAGTTGCATCGCGGGGACAGGCAACGGTGGCTGCCGCAGCACCCGCGTGACATATAGCGACGCCCATAGCGCCGGGTTCGGCAGCTGTGCCAAGCGCGACGGCACTCGCCAGTCACGGCGCAGCGCCCACCCGGTCAGCGCCAGAGTAGCCAGCAGCGGCCAGAGCGCTGCCCATAAGCCGCCGGGATAGAGCCCGTCCAGCAAGGGTTCACGCAGCGCCGGCCAGACCCAGGGCAACAGCAGCGAGGCCGCGCTGAGCACCGCCCATGGCAGCCATTGACCAGCCGGCGGGCGCTGCGCCGGGGCGTGCTGCTGGTCGCGCCATATCAGCCAGAGCGCGCGCAACAGCAGCAGTGCGGTAGCGAAGCTGGCCAGCGTCAACCAAGGCGCCCATGCAGCAAAGGCACTGTCGTACCAGGCGTCCTTGAGCAGGTATTTCACCGCCGCTCCGCTGCTCAGCGGCGCGCCCATGATCGCCAGCGCCGGCAGTAGCAAAAGCACCCAAGCCAGTCGTGGCAGGCGCCCTTCGTGGACCATCGCCGCCGCCAGGAAAAGTGCGCCCTTGGCCAGGCCGTGATGCATGCCGAACAACAGCAGTATCGAGGCAAGCGCCGCCGACGGCTGCTCCAGGCTCCAGGCCAATGCCAGGATCATCAGCATCCAGCCCATCTGGCTCACCGAGGAATAGGCCAGCACGGCCTTCGACTTGCCGGCGCACAGCCCCAGGGCAGCCGCGTAGAGCGCGCCGAAAAGGCCGGCTGCGAGCAGCGGTGTGCTCCAGGCTGCCAGCGTCGGATCGGCCTCCGGTACGCAGCGCCAGATGCCGAGGATACCGGCCTTGAGCATCGCCCCGGACAGCACTGCGCTGGCCGGTGCCGGCGCCTCGGGGTGGGCCAGCGGCAGCCAGACGTGCAGCGGCCAGAAGCCGGCCTTCAAACCGAGGCCGAGCAGCAACAGAGCCAGGGTCAGATGGTCGATCGGGTGCGCCTGCCAGCTGGCGAAGTCGAACGCCTGGCCAGTGGCATGGGTGCGCAACAGCAGACCGGCGAGCAGCAGCATCTCGCCGCAGATGGCCAGCTGCAGATACAGCCGCCCGGCACGCCGCGGCCCTGGGCCGCCGCGGTGGACGATCAGCCCGTAGGCGGACAGGCTCATGGCACTGAAGCCGAGGTAGAAACTCAGCGCGTCGGTGGCGATGATCAGCAACAGGTTGCCGGCTAGCGCCAGTTGCCAGAAGGCCCAGAAGCGCAGCCGGCGCGGATCGCGGGTCAGGCTGCTGTTGGCGAAAACTGCTGCGCAGCCCCAGAGCAATGCGGAAAAACCCAGCCAGGCGCGGGTCAGCGCGTCGCTGGAACCCCAGCGTACGCCTTCCCAGAGCCAGGGCAATTCGAGCGCCAAAGGTGGCTGCAGCGCCACCAGCAACGCCGGCACACAGGCCAGCCACAACCACGGCAGACAACGCTCGCGCAGCCAGAGCAGCAGCACGCCGCCAAGCAGCGGCGCAAAGGGCACCAGCAACCACAGCCAGGCGCTCATATGGCGAACTCCCGCTCGACGATCAACTGGCTCCAGCCCAGTGGGCTCAACGCGGTGGCAGCCAGCAGCCCGACCAGCAGCGACAGCAGCGCCGTAATCACGGGCGGCAGCAGCAACATCCAGTGGGTTTCAAAACGCTCCTCGGCCCAACGATTCTTGTGCCAGTCGGCCGGCTCGGCGAACCAGCCACGCCAGAGCAGCGGCAGGAAGTAGGCGGCATTCAGCAACGCCGAGCCGAGCAGCACCAGCAGCACCCAGTCCTGGCCGACTTCAAGGGCGCCCAGGCCGAGCGTCCATTTGCTGATGAAGCCGGCGATGGGCGGAATGCCGATCATGCCCAGCGCACCGATTGAAAATGCCGTCATGGTCCATGGCATGCGCCGGCCGACGCCGTCCATCTCACGGATGCGGTGAATCCCCAGGGTTTCGGCGAAATTACCCGCGCAATAGAACAGCGTGACCTTCATCAGCCCTTGATGGACCAGATGCACCAGGCCGCCCACCGCAGCAATCGGCCCGAGCAGCGCGACGCCAAGGGTCACGTAGGACACCTGGCTGATGGTCGAGTAGGCCAGGCGCTTCTTCAGCTCCTGCTGCTGCAAGGCACGCAGCGAGCCGTAGAGGATGGTCGCCGCTGCGAGCCAGAGCAGCGGTTTGGTGAGATCCAGCTGCGTCAGCGCCTCGGCACCAAACACGTCGTAGACCACCCGCACGATGCCGAATGCCCCGGCCTTGACCACCGCGACTGCGTGCAACAAGGCGCTGACCGGTGCCGGCGCGACCATCGCCTGCGGCAACCAGCCATGCAGCGGGATCAGCGCGGCCTTCACGCCAAGGCCGAGGATCAGCAGGGCAAAGGCCACACGTAGTGCCATGTCATGTTCATCGACCTGCTCCAGCAGATAGCCGGCCGCCTGGAAATCCGGTGTGCCGGCGAGGCTGTGCAGCAGCGCCACGCCCATCAGCACCAGGGTGCCGCCACCCACCGTATAGGCCAGATAGACCCGCCCCGCACGCAGGGACTCCGGCGTACCGCGGTGCACCACCAGTGGAAAGGTCGCCAGGGTCAACAGCTCGTAGAACAGCAGGAAGCTGACCAGGTTGCCGGCTAGCGCCAGCCCTACCGTGGCGCTGACGCACAGACTGAAGTAGCCGAAGAAGCGCGAGCGCAGCGGCGAGTCTTCCAGATAGCCGATGGCGTAGACCGTGGTCAGCGCCCAGAGCAGCGACGACAGCGCAACGAACAGCAGCGCCAGGGCATCGGCCTGCAGCACCAGCGGCACGCCCGGCAGCAGCGGTACGCTGAAGCGGTACTCGCTGCCCTGGCTGACGCCGTAGAGCATGCTGCCCACCAGCAGCAGCTTGAGCGTCACGCCGAGCAGGTTGAGGGTCACGCGTAGGCGCTGCTGGTCCTCGCGCAGACCGAAGATCACCAGTCCCGGCAGCAACGAGCTGAGCACAATGGCCAGTGGCAGAAACGCATGCCAGCTCATCGTCCGAGCCCTCCCAACCAAAGCAGCAGCGGCTCGCTGATCAGCGCCAGCCCCCACACCAGCAGCGCTGGCAGCAAGGCCAGCCACTGCGCCAGGCGATCCGGGCGGATGCTCGGCGGATTCGGTCGCGCCCGGTCGAAACCATGGGCAACAACGCGGAACACATAGGCAGCAGACATCAGCGTGCCGAGCAGCACGCCCACCGCCCAGGGCCAGTGCTGCGGCCGCTCGAACAACGGCTGCAGCAGCAACCATTTGGCCAGAAAGCCGCCGCTGGGTGGCAGCCCGACCAGACTGCCGCCGGCCACGGCGAATGCGGCGAGGGCGATCGGTACGTTCTGGCTGGCGCCGCGCATGCCGGTCACCCGTTTGCTGCCGAGAATGCTCTGCAATTCGCCAGCGGCAAGGAACATCGACACCTTGGCCAACCCGTGGGCCAGCACGAACAGCCACAAGGCCGCATGCAGGCGCGGTTCATTCAGGTGCAGGAGCAGCCCCAGCGCAAGCAGTGCGTATCCCAGTTGGGCAACCGTCGAGTAGGCCACCAGGGTCTTCAGTCGTGGCGCACGCAGCGCCGACCAGCCGCCGGCGAGCAGCGCCAGCACACCGGCAGCACCGAACAGCAGGCCGGCATCGCGACCGAATTCAACCGGGGCGATCTCGCTCCAGATCAGCCAGAGAATGTACAGCGGCCCCTTGACCACCAGCGCCGAGAGCAGCGCGCTGACCGCCGTCGGTGCCGCCGCGTGGGCTGGCGGTAACCACAGGTGCAGCGGCCATAGCGCAGCCTTGAGCATCAGCCCGAGGGTCATCAGCAGCAGCGCCAGATGGGTCACGCCATCGGCTTCGGTCAGTTGCGCCAGCAAAGCCAGATCGAGCACGCCATAGCGTCCGTAGATCAGCGCCACACCCAGCAGATAGGCCAGCGAGCCGGCCAGCGACAGCAGCAGGTAGTTCAGCGCCGGCTTCCAGGCCTTGCGCCCGGCCAGCGACACCAGTGCCACGGCCACCAGGCTGAGCAGTTCCAGGGTCACGTAGAGGTTGAACAGGTCCGCCGACAGCCACAGTGCGGCAAGGGCTGCATGCAGCAGGCAGGACAGGGCCCAGTAGTCTTCCTTGCCAGCGGCATGGGCGATACGCGCTGTATAGAGCGCCACCAGCAGGTGCAATCCGGCAGTGAACACCAGCAACAGCGCGGCCAGCGGCGTCAGGCGAAAGCGAATTGCCAGCCCCGCCTCCCAGCCACCGACCAGCAGGTTGCGCTCACCATGATCGAGCACCACCTGCAGCGCCATGATCGCCGCCACCAGCGCGCCCAGGCTCAGTGCGATCACCCAGCGTCCACTGCGCGTCGGGCGCAGCAGGATCAGCAGCAACGCGCCGACCAAGGGCAGCAGCAGGCTGACCAGGGCGGCATTCATCGCTTTTGCTCCTTCGAAGAAGCCAGCGCACTACTCAGGCTCAATGCCAGGGCGGTCGCACTGACAGCCACCACCAGGCCGGTGACCACCAGCGCCACCAACAGCGGATCGCTCGGGTCGTGGCGCGCCGCCAGGGCGATCATCACCAGGAACACCCCGCTGCCCATCAGGTTGATGGCGATGATCCGCCGCAGCGCATGGCGCAGTGTCAGCAGCCCATGCAGGCCGAGTAGCCAGAGGGCGAAGCCGATGGCGATCCAGAACAGCGTGGCGCTCATGGCTGCGTCTCCGGTTCGTCACCGATCACCAGCAGACTCAGGCTGGCCGCGATGGACAGCGTCGCCGCCGCTTCAATCAAGAGGATCAGCAGCTTGGCCGACCCGACCGGGTAATGCAGCCAGCCATCGCCGTACCAGGCACAGGCAGCGGCCACGCCAATGAACAACAACAGCCCCGCCAGCACCAGCAGGCGCAGCGGCCAGAAGCTCCAGTGCAAGGCCGGCAAAGCGCCCGCCAGACGCAGCAACACGATGCCCGCCGCCAGCAACGCCCCGGCCTGAAATGCGCCGCCCGGCGAGGCCGCGCCACGCCAGAGCACATACCCCCCAGCAAGCACCAGCAGCGGCGCCAGCGTGCGACCCCAGGCCTGCAGCAGCGGCCAGGGTTCACTCAACTGCGGCTGCAGCGGCCCGAGCTGGCGGGCGCCGAGCAGCGCCAGCAGCAATACCGCCAGTTCCAGCAACGTGTCCCAGGCGCGGAAGTTGAGCAGTACCGCGGTCACCGGATGCTCAACGCCGCTTTGCGCCAGAGCCGCGTCGATCTGCGCTGGCACCGTCGGCTGCAGTTCAGCCAGGGGTTCCAGCTGCGGCAGCAGCAGAATCAACAAGGGCAGCAACACCAGCACCGCAGCCAGGCGGCGGCGCCGCGACAGGCGCGGTTCGCTTCCAGCCTGCGGTTGGCGCGCCAGCGCGGCGAACAGCAACACGCCGGTCAGCCCAGCACCAATGGCAGCCTCCGCCAGCGCCAGATCGGCGGCCCCCAGACGCGCCCATACCAGCGCCAGGACAAGCCCAAACGAGATGAACAACAGCACCCCGGCATACAGCTGACGCACATGCAACGCACCACCGGCCAGACCCAGCAGCAACAGGCCGAGCACGCCATCGAGCAGCCACTCAGTCATCGCCGCCCTCCTCGTCGCACTGGCGTGCCAGCAGTTGGCAGGCGGTGGCGCCAGAGGCCAGCACCAGCAGCCAGATCAGCAGCATCTGCGCGACTTCCAGCAGACTGCCGGCGCGCAGCGAAAGTCCGGCGACCACCAGGCCGAGGCCAAGGGTGTCGGCCTTGGTCAGCGCATGCAGGCGACTCAGGGTGTCGGGAAAACGCAGCAGGCCGACGCTGCCGGCGGCGAAGAACAGCAGGCCGCCGGCCAGCAGCAGCCCGCTGATTATGTTCAGCCACTCACTCATGGCGACTGCGCCGCAGCAGTTGCACCAGCGCGGCGCTGATCATCGCCGCCAGCAGGGCCAGCACCAGTGCCGCATCACGCAGCGCCGGAGCGGCCTGCCACTGCGCCAGCACCAGCAGTAGCGCTGTGCCGGTGGTGCCGAACAGCTGCACGGCAAGCAGCCGGTCGACCCGCCCCGGTCCGCGCAGTACGCGCCACAGACCGATGATCAGGGTCAGCAACAGGAGCGCCGAAAACACTGCCATCACCGCGGCTCCCTTTCGCCAAGCAACCGTTCAAGATGCGCTTCGAGTTCAGCGGTGGTGGCCTGCCAGGGCAGGCGATCATCCAGTACGTGCACGCGCATCTGCTGGCCATCGATGCGCGAGGCCAGTGTGCCGGGCAGCAGCCCGACCATGGCCGAGAGCAACCGACTTACCCGCGGCGACTGGCTGGTAAGCGAATATTGGTGCCACGCCGGTTGCAGCGGACATCGGGGATGCAGGGCGCGCCGCGCCACGTCCCAGCCACCCATGACCATCCTGCAGATGAAGAACCAGAGGAAGCCCGGCAGAGCCGCCAGCGAAAGTCTCCAGGGCCTGTTGCCCAGCCACAACGAAAGCCCCACCGCCAACAAGATGCCCGGCACGCCCAACCACCAACCGCTACCGCCGGTAAACAATGCCCAGAGCACGCCGTAAAGCAGCGCCCAGCCCAGCCCGTCGGCCCAGCAGCGACGCAATCCGGTCTGATCCATCACGGTTACTCCTTGGTGGCGAGTCGTTGGTTGGACTGAGCACAGCCACGACGTTCCTTCGCGTTTCCCCTCCGGCTTGTTTCAGCGCATTGCGGCACACGGTCGATCACGACGCGCGACCTTGCAGTAAGAATATATCGACAGACGCATTCCCGCTGACGGGAGCAAAGATGGTGGCACCCGTAGAGTGCGGCAGACCGATGTTTGCGCGATACACAGACGCGCAACACCATCGGCGGGTCGGGACGTTCGGCTATGGCGCATGCGCTAGAACGGCGGCCAGCTCCATCCGCTGACCGGCTCCGCATGCACGCTACGACAGAGGCGCTCTATCCGATCACTTGGCGTGCAGTGCCAGACCCTTGAGGAAGTTGCGCAGCAGCTGGTCGCCACAGACGCGGTAATTGCTGTGCCCGGCTTTGCGGAACAGCGCGCTGAGTTCCGGCTTGGATACCGGGAAATCGGCAGCCTTGAGAATCGCGTGCATATCCTCTTCCTTCAGTTCGAAGGCCACGCGCAGCTTCTTCAGTATCAGGTTGTTGGTAATGGGCAGCTCGATGGGCGGTACAGGCCGGCTTTCGTCCTTGCCACGCTTGTAAATCACCAGCCCGTCGAGGAAGTACGCCATGATCCGGTCACCACATGGCTTGTAACCGTCCTCATCCTCATTCTTCAGGTAGGCCACCATTTCAGCTGCAGGTATCTCGCATCCCGTGAGCTGGGCGATTTCGGCCATTTTTGCGTCGCTTGCATTCAGGGTGTAACGCAGGCTGCGCAGGACATCATTGTTGAGCATGGGTATTCCTTTCTGGCGACCGACCCCGTACAGCAATGCAGTCACCGGTTCGGTCTATTGATTCGTTGCGCACGGGGCACGATGGTTGGCAGGTTGCGTGTCCGCAGCTTGCCCGCGGCGAGCAACCGCTGATGGTCAGCAAGTATATAGTGAGCGTGCCCTGCCGACGGGCTGACTTCGTTTGTGAAGTCATTCATATTTACCCGCGGGGTGCCGATATTGATCGAAGACATCGGCAAAAACGATTGGGTGACCCTATGCTGCTCGCCGGATCCACCGTGTACTCAACGCACCTGTACCGCATAACAACAAGAATATTAGGAGAAACCTGATGGGCATCCTGAGGGAGCTGTACGACTGGAGCGAAAGAACCATCTGGAATTCGCTGAGCAAGAAACTGGCAAGCTTTTTCCTGCTCTACGCCATCAACCTTGGCTATCTCTACGTCTACCTTGAGCAGAAGCGCTACATCACGGCGGCGCTGGCCAGCAACGAGGTTTCACCCGAGCTGGCGGCGAATATCAACGCCTCGCTGGATGGCGGGCTCACAGCGGTCATCATCCTGAGCCTGCTGGGGCTGGTCTGGCTCGTCGGGCAAACGCTCTACCTGCGCCACCTGATCCTCACGCCGGTCCGCTCGATGATCGCCGCTTTCAACGAGATCGGCGACGATGGCGGTGATTTTTCCCAGAATCTCAAACCCCGCTCATACGACGAGTTTCGAGAGCTGGCCGAAAGCTACAACCGCTTCGCCGCGCAGATGCGCCAGGTCATCAGCGAGATCCGCAAGATGACCATCCCTATCGCCCGCGAGGCCCTGCTGGTCAAGACCCGCATCGCCGACACCGGGCAAAGCGCCCGCGAACAGGTGAGCATGACCGAAACCGTCTTCACCGCCAGCACCGAAGCCACGGCAGCCATCAGTGAAGTGTCGCGCAGCACCCAGATCATCTCCGACTCGACCAATACCAACCTCGGCAACGCGCGAGTCTCGCTGGGCGAAATGCAGGACATTTCCCGCAAGATCAACCAGGTCGGTGACAAGGTGCAGACCTTCAACCAGACCGTCGAGGACCTGTCCCAGCGTTCGGCGAGCATCAACCAGATCGCCTCGCTGATCCGCGACGTGGCTGACCGGACCAACCTGCTGGCGCTCAACGCCGCCATCGAAGCCGCCCGCGCCGGGGAAGCCGGGCGCGGCTTCGCGGTGGTCGCCGATGAAGTACGCACCCTGGCCGAGCGCGTCAACAAGGCCTCGGTGGAGATCACCGGCAACATCGACACCATGCTCAAACTGGTCAACCACACCCGCGAGGCGAACGAAGAAATCAACGCCGACGTGCAACAGACCCGTGACGTGGTCAGCCGATCAGCCCAGCAGTTCGAAGGAATGGTCTCGGATTTCGAGCAGACCGGCGTGCAACTGCTGCATATCGCCAGCGCCATGGAACAGCTGTCCGCCTCCAACGTTCAGGTGCACGAGAACGTCACCCACATCCACCAGCTGTCAGCGGACGTGGCCAGTCACATGAACGACTCGGAAATCCGTACCGGCGCGCTGGCGCAGGACACCGAAGCCGTTCAGGAACTGGTCTCGCGCTTCAAGATCGGCATTGGCGTCTTCGATCTGGCCGTGGCCAAAACCCGCGAGCTGCGCGATGCCCTGCAGGCGGAACTGATCGAGATGAGCCGCGAAGGCATCGATGTCTTCGACCGCAACTACAAGCCGTTCGGCAACTGCATCCCGCCCAAGCACAAGCTGGCCTGGAGCGAGGCCTTCGTCCAGCGCTGCCAGAAACACCTGGAAGCCGGCCTGGCGGCCACACCTGGCTGCAACTATGCGGTGGGGGTCAACGTCGATGGCTACCTGTCGGCGCACAACCTGAAATTCTCCAAACCCCTGACCGGCGACCAGGCTGTCGACCTGGTTGGCAACCGCTGCTACCGCAAGTTCGAGAACCCCGGCGAACTGCGGGCCGCGAAGAACACCACACCCCTGCTGGTACGCACCTACATCCGCGACACCGGTGAACTGCTCTGCGACCTGGCCATGCCGATCTACATCGGTGGCCGCCACTGGGGCAACACCCGCGTCGGTTGTTCAATCGATGCGCTGCTGGATGACTGAGAACGAGGCAGGCTGAACGCAATCAAGCCGTGCCAGCACTCGTTGGCCGACCCACAGAAAAGCCCCAGCCTTGCGGTTGGGGCTTTTGCATTCAAGTGCCGGACCGACCAGCGCCCGGCGGATACCCGCAGCCCATCAGCCGCGGAAGTAACCGACTTTGCGATTCAGTTCCTGCGCCAGCCTCGTCAGATCCTGGCTGGAGGATGCAACCTGATTCGCGGCTGCGGCACTGGCGACGGTTGAATCATGGATACGCGTCACGCTCCGGTTGACCTCTTCGGCCACCGCGCTCTGCTCCTCTGAGGCCGTCGCAATCTGTGCGTTCATTTCATTGATGGAGCCAACCTCCTGGCGAATCCGGCCAAGGGCATTTTCAGCCTGGAGCGTTTGTTCAACGGTCTGCTGCGCCAGCTGCATGCTCGATTGCATCACCTCTACCGCCTTGCCTGCACCCGCCTGCAGGGAGGCAATCATCGTGCTGATTTCACTGGACGACTGCTGCGTGCGGTTGGCCAGCGAGCGCACTTCATCGGCCACTACCGCGAAGCCGCGCCCATGCTCACCGGCACGGGCGGCCTCGATGGCGGCATTGAGCGCCAGCAGGTTGGTCTGCTCGGCGATTGCCGTGATGACCTGCAGGATCTTTTCAATGTCGCCGCTTTCCTCGGAGACATGGCTCACGGTTTGTGTAGCGCTTTCCAACACCTTGGCCAGGTTGTGAATCGAAATGGCCGTTTCGCCGACAATGCGGGTTCCCGTCTCGACCTGTTCGTCGGCACTTCGTGCAGCAGTGGCGGCATGTGCGGCAAAGCTGGCCACTTCGTTCACCGTGGTGGCCATCTGGTTGATCGCCGTTGCCACCTGCTCGGCCTCGGTCGATTGATGCTCGATCTGCTGATTGCTCCTCGCTGAAGAGGTCAACAACTCACCCGAGGCGACGCCAACTCCATCAGCAGCAGCCCGCACCTCGGCAATGATTGCGGTCAATCGACTGGCCATCTTTGCAGTTGCGCCCATGACGCTATCGGGGAAAGGCGTAACAATTGTCTGGCCCAGGTCGCCTTCGGCCAGATTGCCAATCACGCGCGCCACCTCGTCGGGTTCGGCACCCAGCGTCGAGCGCAACTTGCGAATAATCAGCAGCGCGATGGTCGCGCCGAGCAGTACGGCCACCCCGGTTACCGCGACAATCAGGGCAAGGAAGCCGCTTGCCGTGTCACGCACGATCGCAACGTCCTCGTTGATGCTCAGCTCCTGATGATCGATGAAGGCATTGATCAGCCGCAGCCACTCGGTATAGGCCCCGGCGACATTTTCAAGCAGGAATTCGTAGGCCAGGTCCGAACCTTCATTGAAGCGGAGCTCGACCACCTGGCGCGTCAGCGCATTGGTTTTCGCCTCGATGGCTTCAATCTGCAGCATCAGCTGCCTTTCTGCCGCATCGGCAGAGGGCTGCGCGAGCATCGCCTTCATCGGTACCGCCGAGTCGGCGTACAACTGCGCCAGCCGCTCGATCTCGGTGACCTGCTGACGGGCGAAAGCAGGATCAGCGGCGCTGACGGCGTCCCGCACGGCAATGGCGCGATCATGCACGCTGCCCCTGAAATTGATGGCGTAGCGTTGCTTCAACCCTGCCTGAGCACTGATCTGGCTCATGGTCCGGTCAATGACATCGACCTTCCAAGCACTGACTACCGCCACCGCAACCATCAACGCCAGAATCACGAAAAAGCCCAGACCAAGGCGCCTGGATACCGACATCTGCTTATTCATTGAACGCTCCTGTGCCTGGCTGCGACGCAGCCAATGCGTGAGTGGTTGCGGTCACCGAATCAGTAATCGGCAGAAACCCTAACCTGTACAAATAGTGGCATTTTGACCCTGCGTGTACAAGTTTTATCTTCTCTTCTGATGAAAAACGACGTTTAAGGTAAGAAATCAGTGCTTTCCTAAGAGGATGTACAAGTTTTTGCGTATCGAAAGAAATAGGCGTTGCGCCCTGACATGAAGCCCTTAGAAACAAAAAGCCCCCGCCAGCTGACGGGGGCTTTCAGCTACCGCAGCACTCGGTTCTTGGCGGCGCGCTTGCGCTGGTTCTCATCGAGAATCTTCTTGTGCAGGCGGATCGACTTGGCCGTCACTTCGACCCGTTCGTCGCCGATGAACTCCAGCACCTGCTCAAGGGTGAACTGGATCGGGCGGTACCAGAGCGATGACTTCATTCGTTTTAGGCAGTGTTTTACCTACTGCGGCACTTCGCCAGAGGTGTAGCAGCCCAGCCCTATAGATTGAGCTCACCAGAAAAGAGCGCCTGCACCACACGCTGGAAGTCCTCACTGAGCGATGCCTGCAGGTGCAGAAGCATGCCGGTGACCGGGTGGGTCAAACGCAGCTCTGTGGCGGCGAGCATCAGGCGGCCTTGGCCGAAGCGTTCGGCGAAGTAGTGGTTGTGCCGGGTGCGGCCGTAATTGGTGTCGCCGATGATGGGATGGGCGATGTGCTGCATATGCCGACGCAGCTGGTGCTTGCGGCCGGTGAGCGGGTGCAGGGCCATAAGGCTGTAGCGGCTGGTGGCAAAGCCTTCGATCTCTACCGGCAGCTGCGTGGCAGCCAGGCGGGTGTAGCGAGTCTGGGCATCGCGCAGGGGCTGGGGCTCGTCCTTGAGGCGCTTGTCCACAGCGTGCTCGCGCAGGGCGTGGTCGATCAACCCGTCTTCCGGCGGCCAGCCCCGTACCACGGCCTGATAGGTCTTGTGCACGGCGTTGGCCATCATGGCTTGGCCGAGCAGACTGGCGGTATGCGGGTCGCGGGCGAACAACAGCAAACCCGATGTCGGCCGGTCCAGACGATGCGCCGGGTAGACGTGTTCGCCACCGTTCAGCTCGCGGGCGTACTGCAGGGCAAATTCGGTTTCGTGCCTGTCGATGGGGCTGCGGTGCACCAGCAGCCCGGCAGGCTTGTGCACAGCCAACAGCCAGTCGTCCCGGTACAGCTCGGTCAGCGGATTTGCGTGAGGCAGGCTCATCGGTAGGCGCGCTTGATTGACAGGGCACGATAATACGGCGCGCCGGCACAGAAGGGGACCTTGACCCCGAAGATATCTTTCAACTCGCGCAAATCAGAAATGTAGCGCTGATAGTCCTGCTCAGCGGCAAACACCACCTGCCGATTGTGGCCACGCTGCACTACACGATGCGGATAGTTAGGCAAGACAATGCGACCCTTACTTGGCATAACGACCTCCTTCCCTTAGAGACCTTCAACTTAGTCGATCAAGTGGAAAATTAAATCTGTTCCCTTTTCCAACCCCCGAATTAATAGCCGCTTCTAACGCCGCCAACACGCGCAGCTTTGAAGTGGAGTCGGAGCCGCAACGGAAAAGCTGTCGCCGTGATTGGCCTTGTTAGAGCTCATTTTTTCTAAATTCCGCCACGGATTGATTAATCTGCTTAGCCAGGGTTTGAGCCTCTTTCATCAACTGCTGGATCTTACTCCAATTCTCCCAATGCTGGGACCAAACATCAGCACCTACTATTTCTTCAAAATCTATCTTGGTAGGCTTGGCCCAGTGCTCATAACACCGAATTCGCTCTATTCGATTTTCAAGGTCATGAACCTTTCTTGTCGCAGGTGATAGACGGGCGGAACTTCGCATCCAACTTTCCCAATCCTTGTTGCCCTTCGACTGATTGCATTTCCCACAAGAGGGAATGAGATTGTAAAGTTCAGAAACATAACCTGTGGGTTTCCTGTCTTTCACCAACGGCCGTAGATGATCCCATTCTGATGCTGTATCGCCGCAATAAGCACAACAGTAATTCTCGTGATTCATACCCAGAACACGCAGAGCTTCCTCTACTTCTCCAGACGTTGGAGGGATGACTGGGATTATCGAATTTATAAACGCATTCGTGATACTTGATGACCTCCCCGTGACCTTCATCGGGGTTGGCATTCTAAAGAGTGCTAAATATGGCATGGATTACCAATTGCTCTAACGTTTGGTTAAGGGGCGGGCTTTAGCCCGTCCCAGCGAGCGCAGTGAGCGATTTGAACCAGTTGTTATACGCTCATAGGTAGTTTTTTAACTCGGCAACGAGGTCTAATGCTTCTGACTTACTAAGATATGGCACTTTAATTGTTCTTGCCCAGTAAAAGCTCTTTTCGGTGAACTCTGCAACCTTTGAAAACGGCATTGCCTTGAGTGGCATGCCTCTGCTTAATCTTGGTGTTAGGAATTCCACATCTCGATAAAGTGTGTATTCGTCTGGAGCCTTGACTTCGCCTTTTACTTTTGCTGCAGCAATTATTCCGTAGCCTTTGTGTGAGAAAAATACGATGTCGCCAATGTGGACATGAGTAACGAAACGTTTTGCTTCGCCGTATGCCTCTAGGCGACTATTCTCCATCATTGACCAAATGGATTCTTCGTCCCAGCTACGGTTAGTGTCAAACAAAACCCCTTTAACATCACTAGGGTTTTTGTGCCTATCGTATGGCGGAGCGAAAAACTCAAAATACTTTTCTCCGCCTAGCTCGTAAACTCTATACGGAAGAAACTCTATTGAGACACCACTTTTCTTCCAATAGTCAACCGCTGAAATCAAGGAGTCATCTGCGGCGCTGCCTATTATTATTAGATGCTGCTTTTTGTTTATTTCTTTAGGCTCTAGCTTGTGTTCTAGGCTAAATGCTTCTCTGTGGGCGTCTACTAGAGATAGTTTCGAGTTGCTGTATTCTTGATATTTTCTTTCAATCTTTTGGTAAGTCCATTGTCCGGAGTCTTGCGCATACCGCAGGGCTTGCTGGACTGCACCGTCTCCTGCTGAGGCTCTTTTAAGCTCGAAAATTACTAGTTCGCCCGTCTCGTTAAGTGCATATATGTCGGCTTCGGACTGCCATTGCCGCTCTTGAAAAATCGGCATTAATTTCGCGTCTTCAAACAAAACATCTAATATGTTTTGCGCGATGAGATTTTCTAAGTCTTTTTCTAATTTTCCAAAACTAGAGAAATCCTTGAACTCAACCGGCTCTATTTTCTCAAATACACCATTGTCAACTTCGATTCTATAAAGCACTTCGGATTCCTTGTGAGCGTATAACGCCGCCAACACGCGCAGCTTTGTAGTGGAGGCGAAGCCGCAACGGAAAAGCTGTCGCTGTGCTTGGCTTTGTTAAGCGCCACCGCATTCATATAGCTGAAGGATATAATTTTTTTGGAACCCACCATATGTAAGCGACCATCCCAAATAGCTCAACCAATGACTGAAATACGATAACTACAACCGTAAGCTCAAAGGATGAAGGCAGAGAGAGTGCTAGGGGAAGAACCACAAATGAATTCCTGCTACCTAAACTGAAGGCAAGAACTCTGCCTTGATTTGTTGGCAATGAAAATATTTTTGAAAGCACTAAAGATAAAACCCCAGCTATCAGAAGAAATGCAGAAAACACTGCAAACAAGCTTGGGAGTATGCCCAATGAATCAATGACTACATTGACTTGTGCCGCTGCTATAGAAAACACAACCAATGCCAGTAGCGGAACGGGAAGCCAGCCAAAAGCATTCAGAATAGCTTCTCTGCCCTCTCGTTTTTCAGCCCATTTTTCGGTTGCAAATGCCGCCGCCAAGGGGAGGACGATAAGTCCGAAGAAGGCCAGAACTAGCTCTCGCTGCATCACGCTGGTTGTTATTTCCGAACCAAGGAAAAGCCATATATAAACTGGCAGGAGAATTAGCTGAAGCAAAAGACTAACTGGCGAAAAGGCAATGGCCCGCTTTGTATCCCCCCCACCCAAGTGTGTGAAGGTGATAAACCAGTCAGTACACGGGACCAATAACACCAAGAGTATGCCTAACTTGACCGCAGGCAAGTTAGGCCCAACGGACATTAACCCCCACACAATTAACGGGAGAACAACGAAATTACCAATCACCGCTGCCAGCATAAAGCGGGAGTCAGAGAATGCTTCTCGCAGATGCCCTAGAGGAACCTGAGTAAAAGTCGTATACAGAAGCATGCCTAGCAAAGGCCACAAAGCCCACTCTAGAATCTCTGACTGTTCAGGAAATTTCACCCCGACCAGTAATCCTATAAGGATTCCGGTCAGGTAGATAAATACCTGATATTTTTCCAATGCCTCTCGTTTCAATGATCAGAACCTCGTTGATCGATTACCGCTTAACGTCGTGTTAAGGGGCTGACGAAACGCGCAGCGTTTTGGCAGTCCCAGTGAGCGAAGCGAACGAACATGAACACTTTGTTAGGCAGGATTGAATGACCCGCACGAGGGACACTCTTTTTCTTTGCCCTGTTTGTTTGTGATTGACTGACTGCACTTGGGGCATTTGTAAGGCATGAAGGCAAGAATTAGAAGTGCGATAAGCCACGATAAAGCCCCTGCTATGCCCCACCCCCACGGGTTTCTGTTCTTTCGCTTAGCCAACAGGCCAACGATTACACCCCAAATAACACCCGCGATTAATTTTCCAAGTACGGCTTCCATTGATTTCTCCTATATTGCCTAACGCTGGAAATCAGCGGCGGCGGTACGCCGTCCGCTGCATTGACTTGTTAGGCTCATGCCGCTTGCGCGTCATAGCCCGCTCATTTTCATTGCCACAGCAACCGGACGTGATAGATCGAAGTAGAACTTATGCTCGGAACAATCCTGAGCAGTGACGCTAATCATTTTGATGAGCTTGTCAGGGTTGTCTGGGGCTTCGAGCGTGAACTCGATTCCTCGCTCGGAACCCGGTCCGCACCGCTCTGAAATAAAACCGTCGATGAGTGCTTGAGCCATTGCCATGCTCGCGCAGTTGATGATTGCCGGAGAACGATCTGAAAGCCCGTCACCGCCGTAAATCGGTGGTTTGTCGTCATGCTGCGGTTTGCTATTGCCGCCAAACAATCGCGAAATGATGCCCATGCTTCCGATCCCCTGAGAGCCTAACGCAAAGCTAAGCGGCGCCCTGACAAGGGCGTCCGGTGGAGGCCCAAAGGGCCGGAACGGACTTGAGCGACTGGTTAGGCATTGGATAAGCTCGGCCGCCCTGGTCGGATAAAGAAAGCATGCCGCTTTAAAAACGGCAAATAGCAGAGGTTTATAACATCAAAGAGAACCCAGAGTCGGGTACCGCATTCAAAAGCCCGGCTATCATAATGCGAAGAGACGTTGAATGCTGGGCTAGTAACCGCACCTTTCATCTCAACTTTCAGAGTGGCATCACCATCAGGGATAAAAATCTTTAGCGAGGTCCCACTCTGAATTGCCGCAACCCGCTCCCCATTTACGAAGACATCCAGCGGAACTGCTCGACCCAGATAGCCAGGATGACGATAAAGTATGATTTCCATATAGCCTAACGCTGAACGAAGCGGCGCGTCTCACGCGTCCGCCTTCCGTGACTGGTTAGCCCACCTGCGCACTGGCTGCATCCTCTAGATGATAAATCACAAGCCGAACTGCCAGGACAATCGCGGGCAACATCAAGATTAAAGGGATAATGAAAACGATCCAAGGCACGAGGCTTATAGGTCCTACCACTAGACCCGCGATTGGTATGGATTTGTGGAGCTTTTTGAATCGAGCCCAACTTACCCCCATTAGAACAAATAAGAACCATGCGATTGGTGAAAGAACAAGCGAAACAGTGGCTAGGGGTTGCATCACCCAGTTCATCTGCCCCCAGTGAAGCCCGAGAAATAGGTTCGGCACAGTAAAGACCGCTGCAGCAAAGAATGGCAGCGTGGCAGACAAAAAAACGTTTAAATAGCGTCGCACTCTCAGGCTCATTCTCATAGGGGGCTAACGCCGCCTTCACCGGCTTGGCCGGTGCAACGCTTTGTTAGCCAGCACTTCTTTCTGTGCCATTTTCGGAAGATCTAACACAGAATATCGATTACTTTCTTTTACAGGATAAGTCGAATAGACATGATCAATGAAATCGTTGAAATACAGAGCATCAGTTTCACGAACAATTTCTTCGACAACTTGAGCCTCATCAGTATCGATGGAGTTACAGATTTTCATATCACCCACAAATTCAATTTGTTCTTTTAAACTTCCATACGGGTTTCGTGTGACAACCACATTAAAATCAGAACTATCTCTTGCGAGATTAACAACATCATCTACATATGGACCATAGTGATTGAAAAGCCACTCTATATTTGATATGGTTCGGCCATGTCTTTGACTCATTTTCCAGTCAGCGAGGTACACCAACTTAGTAAACCTAGCCTTAGACAAGTCAGCCTTATGGGTTATTTTTGAGTAAAGAAACGCCATAAGGTCATGCAACTTTTTGTTCATCAACCTCTCCTTCGTTTCTGTTGTCATTTTTTGCTGGCAAAGGTCTTATATCTCGTGACGAAGCATCCGATATGAATTCAACCAATCGGTGGTTCTCTCTTTTTACCAGCTCTCTTAGTTTAGAATCATCAAAATCGTTCTGATCTTGACTTTCAAAAATTATTACACCTATATGATGACCGTGAGCATCTTCAATGGCAAATCCACCAATAGTACAGCTCTTCATTCTCAGCCGAGAGCTAATATCTCTTGAAAAACCGTAATTACCTTCAAGATATTGATAGTAGTTAGTATTCTTTCGGTTAAATAAGGGAATCTTTTTTTCGAAATACTCTCCCTCGCCCCACGCCTTTCCGATTACACCTTGGTTTCTTGCAAAGAATGGTCGACCCGGCTGATTGAATTCATGGTTTTTTGCAAATCTATCGAGAAGAACAAGATTCTTCTTATCACTATCTAAGTAATAGATAGATATTCTATGCTTGACTGTGAATGCCAGTTCATTAAATATTTGGCATGTCCAAAGATGTGCGATCCTCTTGAAAGAGATAATTAATTCTTCTGCTAACAAATAATTGTTTTCAACTTCTACTCTTAATCTGTTTTCTCGAAGTAAACTCTCACTTCTTAGCTGCTCGCTCTCTAGTTTAAGTCTCGATATTTCTTCGGCTCTAGAGTCAGTGGTAGCTTTAAGTGCTCGAAGGTCTTTGGCCTGGCCAATAGCGCCCCACAATGTTAACAAAAGGAAAAATATTGACCCTGAAATTGGATTCCATACGAAAAACTTGAGTGCGGACAACAACTCCTTGAAAGAAGATATAGCCCCTAAATTGTTGGCGCTCCACCAATCAACGACAAATGTTAGGAAAACTGCCACTCCTAGTGGCCCTAGCGCATTCAATATAACAAAACCGTGATCCTCTATTGCGCCAACCACTTTGCTAATAGGCCTTGAACTACTACTGAATCCTGGCAACTATTTACTCCTTAGTTAGATGATCATCTGGCTAACAGTGATTAGACCGCATGCGGTGTTAACGCATAACGGTAGCGTTCGGTATAACTCCGGAAACCCGGAGTCGCCTTGGGAATAAATCCCCTTTTAAAACAATGTTTTGACTGAGTGCTCATGCCTTCGACTGTATTCGCTTGACAGCTGTCCTTTGTAAATCTATTACTACTGTACAAAAAACCAGTGAAGGGAATCACATGGACAGCAAGCCACCTAAGCCGCGCCTGCAGGAGCAGTTTCACGCCTTGATGCGTGCACATCACTACAGCATCCGCACCGAGAAAAGTTACTGGTACTGGATTCGCTTTTACCTGCGGTTTCACCAGATGCGCCATCCGTTGGAGCTGGGGCCTTCCGAGGTCAATCACTTTCTGAGCTGGCTCGCCAGCGAGCGCCAGGTGGCGGCGGCCACACAAAATCTGGCATTGAATGCCATCGTGTTTCTCTACGCCCGTGTACTTGAGCGACCGCTGGGCGATATTGGCGAGACGATCCGGGCCAAGCGTCCGCCGCGCTTGCCGGTGGTGCTTTCGCATCAGGAGGCGATGGCGATCATCGGGCAGCTTGCTGCACCCTACGATCTGCTGGCGTCGCTGATGTATGGCGCTGGCTTGCGGGTGGTGGAGGCCTCGCGGTTGCGGGTGAAGGACATCGATTTCGACAAGCAGCTCATCATCGTGCGTGACGGCAAGGGCGGTAAGGATCGCACCACCCTGCTGCCGGCCAGCCTGATTGCGCCGCTGACGGAGCGCATTGCGCTGATTCGCGGGCGCAGGCAGGTGCGGGAGCCGTTCTATCAAGTGCCGGTGACAGTGCCCTTCGCGCTCAAGCGCAAGTACCCCAGCGCCTCCAGTTCGCTGCAATGGCAATGGCTGTTCCCGTCTGCCGGGGTATGCGTGGACGCGGATGGTGATCCGGTTCGCCATCACGTGCATGTCACGTCCATTCAACGTGCCGTCAGGCAGGCGGTGCAGGCGTGTGGGTTGGGCAAGCCGGCGAGCTCTCACACCTTTCGGCATACCTTCGCCACCGAGCTGCTGCGCCGGGGCAGCGATATCCGCACGGTGCAGACGCTGCTCGGACATGCCGACGTGCGCACCACGCAGATCTATACCCATGTGCTGGGCCAGGCGTTTGCGGGCGTGCGCAGCCCACTGGGGTGAGCAGTGGGGCGAACGATGGTAGGGCGTATGGGTATGAATGGCGGCGTTCCCTGCCGAGAGGATAGCGAAATGCCATCCATGCTGGCTGGGAAGGTAGCCCGGTCAGACGTCACGGTTCAAGCGCGCGTGCACGTTCCGACGGATAGAAACAACAAAGGCGCCCGAAGGCGCCTTTGTTTTGGCTCAGCAGCTATCAGTTCTTGGCGGCGCGCTTGCGCTGGTTCTCGTCGAGAATTTTCTTGCGCAGGCGGATCGACTTGGGCGTCACTTCGACCAGTTCGTCGTCGTCGATGAACTCCAGCGCCTGCTCAAGGGTGAACTTGATCGGCGGTACCAGGGCGATGACTTCATCCTTGCCGGAGGCGCGCATGTTGTCGAGTTTCTTGCCCTTGGTGGGGTTGATGGTCAGGTCGTTGTCGCGGCTGTGGATGCCGGCCAGCTGGCCTTCGTAGATTTCCTGGCCGGGCTCGAGGAACAGCTTGCCGCGGCTCTGCAGGGTTTCCAGCGAGTAGGTCAGCGCCTTGCCGGTGGCCATGGAGACCAGTACGCCGTTCTGGCGGCTGGTGACTTCACCACCTTTGATCGGCCCGTAATGGCTGAAGGTGGAGGTGAGGATGCCGGTACCCGAGGTCATGGTCAGGAAGCTGTTGCGGAAGCCGATCAGACCACGTGCCGGAATGGTGTATTCCAGACGCACACGACCCTTGCCGTCCGGCGCCATGTTGGTCAGATCGCCCTTGCGCAGACCCATCTGCTCCATCAGCGAGCCCTGATGCTGCTCTTCGATGTCGATGATGACGTTTTCGTAGGGCTCCTGCTTCTCGCCGTCGACTTCCTTGATCACCACTTCCGGGCGGCCCACGGCCAGCTCGAAGCCTTCGCGGCGCATGGTTTCGATCAGTACCGACAGGTGCAGCTCGCCACGACCGGAGACCTTGAACTTGTCCGCCGAGTCGCCTTCTTCAACACGCAGGGCGACGTTGTGCAGCAGCTCCTTCTCCAGGCGCTCCTTGATGTTGCGGCTGGTGACGAACTTGCCTTCACGGCCGCAGAACGGCGAGTCGTTGACCTGGAAGGTCATGGAAACGGTCGGCTCGTCGACGGTCAGCGGCGGCAGGGCCTCGACGTTGTTCATGTCGCAGAGGGTGTCGGAGATGTACAGCTCGTCCATGCCGCTGACGCAGACGATATCGCCGGCTTCGGCTTCGGCAACTTCGACGCGCTGCAGACCCGAGTGACCCATGATCTTGAGGATGCGGCCCTGGCGCTTCTTGCCGTCGGCGCCGATGGCGATGACCGGGGTGTTGGTCTTGATCTTGCCGCGCTTGATGCGGCCAACGCCAATCACGCCGAGGAAGCTGTTGTAGTCCAGCTGGGAAATCTGCATCTGGAACGGACCGTCAACATCGACGTCCGGCGCCGGCACGTGATCGACGATGGCCTGGAACAGGGTGTCCATGTTGTCTTGCAGGTTCTCGTGATCGAGGCCGGACAGGCCGTTCAGGGCACTGGCGTAAACGATCGGGAAGTCCAGCTGCTTGTCGGTGGCACCGAGGTTGTCGAAGAGGTCGAAGATCTGGTCCACAACCCAGTCCGGACGTGCGCCCGGACGGTCGATCTTGTTGACCACGACGATCGGGTTCAGGCCGGCCTGGAAGGCTTTCTGGGTCACGAAGCGGGTCTGCGGCATCGGGCCGTCGATGGAGTCGACCACCAGCAGTACGCAGTCGACCATGCTCATCACGCGCTCGACTTCACCGCCGAAGTCGGCGTGGCCGGGGGTGTCGACGATGTTGATGTCGTAGCCGTTCCACTTCAGCGCGGTGTTCTTGGCCAGGATGGTGATGCCACGTTCCTTTTCCTGGTCGTTGCTGTCCATCACGCGCTCGTTTTCCAGTTCCTTGCGGTCCAGGGTGCCGGACAGACGCAGGAGCTTGTCGACGAGGGTGGTCTTGCCATGGTCGACGTGGGCGATGATGGCGATGTTACGGAGATTCTCGATCACTGTTTGATACCTGAAAAGAAGCTGGAAGCATGAAGCTGTAAGTTGAAACCGAAAGCAGCACAGTCTCCGGGGTCGGGGGGGTGCTTGCGCCTGATGACGAAGTGGCTGGTAGGACCGAGGCTCTTCACTTCGAGCTTCCAGCTTCGGGCTTCAGGCTTGCAGGCCGGTAGACCCGCACATTCTGATGCCCCTCACAGAGCAGATGATGAGCATGCAGGCGGCTCATGACACCTTTATCGCAATAGAGCAGGTACTGGCGATTCGCATCCAGTTCCTTGAAGCGATTATTGAGGGCATAAAAGGGCAATGTTTGCACTTCGATGCCAGACAGTTGCAGAGGTTCGTCCTCGGCCTCGTCGGGATGACGAATGTCGAGGATGACCTGACCGGCTGTCGCCTCCGCCACGTGCTCGACCTGGATATCCTCGCCCAGCTCATCGATCACATGGTCGATGGCCACTTGGCGGGCATTTTCCAGAGCACGCTCGAGCACGGCCATGTCGAACTGTTTTTCTTCGTGTTCGATACGGTAGCGCTTGGCCTTGGTAGTCGGGTTCTTGGAGATCACGCCGCAATATTCGGGCATGTTCTTGGCGAACTCGGCGGTGCCGATCTCGAATGCGGTATTGATGATGTCCTGCTTGTGCGCCGCGATCAGCGGACGCAGCACCAGCATGTCGGTGGCCGAATCGATCACGGCGAGGTTGGGCAGCGTCTGGCTGGAAACCTGGGAAATCGCCTCACCGGTGACCAGCGCATCGATGCGCAGGCGCTCGGCGATCTGTGTCGAAGCACGCATCATCATGCGCTTGAGCACCACGCCCATATGGCTGTTATCGACCTTGTCGAGGATCTCGCCGACCACTTCCTCGAACGGCACGCTGATAAACAGCACGCGGTGCGAGCTGCCGTATTTCTTCCACAAATAGTGGGCGACTTCCATCACGCCCAGCTCGTGGGCGCGCCCCCCGAGATTGAAGAAGCAGAAATGCGTCATCAGCCCCCGGCGCATCATCTGGTAGGCGGCGACTGTCGAATCGAAACCTCCGGACATCAGCACCAGGGTCTGTTCAAGCGCGCCCAGCGGATAGCCGCCGATGCCGTCATGCTGGGCATGCACGACAAACAGGCGCTGATCGCGGATTTCCATGCGCACTTCGATCTCGGGCGCCTTCAGTGAAATCCCCGCCGCACCGCACTCCTCGCGCAGGCGACTGCCGACGTGGCGCTCCACGTCCATGGAACTGAACGGATGCTTGCCGGCGCGCTTGCAGCGCACCGCGAAAATTTTGCCGGGCAGGCGTTCGGCGAAGTGCGCCCGGCACTTTTCGACGATGTCGTCGAGATCGCCCAGCGGGTATTCGTGGACTTCCAGGCAATGGCCGATACCTGGAATACAGCACAGGCGCTCGATCATTTCGCGCAGCACTTTCGCGTCGCTGAGCGTGGTTTCCACCTCGATGTTGTCCCACACGCCAGCCACCCGCAGTTCGGGATCGAGCTCGCGCAGCACGGTGCGGATGTTTTTCGCCAACTGACGAATGAAGCCCTTACGCACCGGTGGGCTTTTGATGGTTATTTCGGGGAAAACCTTGACGATCAGCTTCATGAAAAACAGCGCACGCGCCGGCATGGCATAAAAAGAGGGGGGCGGAGTATATCGGAATTCGATCAACTTTTAGGCAGTTTTCTCCGACGCCCTATTTTGCCCTTAAATCGCTCGAAAAACCGAGGCGCCGCACTATTATGGTGCGCTAAACAGGCAACGACTGTCGGCCTGGGATTTGTGCCCCTTAAAAGCACCCCGAGTTAGACCCTTCTGCCCACAAAAGAGCACTGGCACGCAATTTGCTCTCTTGTGAGGCAGGTCGCCTTTGGCGGAACATCGCCGCCCGGCTTCACCCTGCTTCGGAAGCATTCCCTGTCAGCGCTTCCACTATCTGGAGAACACCATGTCGAAGTCGCTTCAACTGATCAAAGATTACGATGTGAAGTGGATTGATCTGCGCTTCACAGACACTAAAGGCAAACAGCACCACGTCACCATTCCGGCACGTGATGCAGAGGATGAAGACTTCTTCGAGCATGGCAAGATGTTCGACGGCTCCTCCATCCATGGCTGGAAGGGCATCGAAGCTTCCGACATGATCCTGATGCCCGTCGACGAAACCGCCGTGCTCGATCCGTTCACCGAAGAGCCGACCCTCATTCTGGTCTGCGACATCGTCGAACCGAGCACCATGCAGGGTTACGACCGCGACCCACGCTCCATCGCCAAGCGCGCCGAGGAATTCCTCAAGTCCACCGGCATTGGTGACACCGTATTCGTCGGTCCGGAGCCGGAGTTCTTCATCTTCGACCAGGTCAAGTTCAAGTCGGACATCTCCGGCTCGATGTTCAAGATCTACTCCGAGCAGGGTTCCTGGATGACCGACCAGGACGTCGAAGGCGGCAACAAGGGCCACCGTCCGGGCGTCAAGGGCGGCTACTTCCCGGTGCCGCCGTGCGACCACGACCATGAAATCCGTACTGCCATGTGCAACGCCATGGAAGAGATGGGCCTGGTCATCGAAGTGCATCACCACGAAGTGGCGACTGCCGGCCAGAACGAGATTGGCGTCAAGTTCAACACGCTGGTGAAGAAGGCGGACGAAGTTCAGACCCTCAAGTACTGCGTGCACAACGTCGCTGACGCTTACGGGCGTACCGCGACCTTCATGCCCAAGCCCCTGTACGGCGACAACGGCTCAGGCATGCACGTACACATGTCCATCTCCAAGGATGGCAAGAACACCTTCTCCGGCGAAGGCTATGCCGGCCTGTCCGAGACCGCGCTGTACTTCATCGGCGGCATCATCAAGCACGGCAAGGCGCTGAACGGCTTCACCAACCCGTCGACCAACTCCTACAAGCGTCTGGTTCCGGGCTTCGAAGCACCGGTCATGCTGGCCTACTCGGCCCGCAACCGCTCCGCCTCGATCCGCATTCCGTACGTGTCGAGCCCGAAAGCCCGCCGTATCGAAGCGCGCTTCCCGGATCCGGCTGCCAACCCTTACCTGTGCTTCGCCGCACTGCTGATGGCTGGCCTGGACGGTATCCAGAACAAGATTCACCCCGGCGATGCCGCTGACAAGAACCTGTACGATCTGCCGCCGGAAGAAGGCAAGCTGATCCCGCAGGTGTGCGGCAGCCTGAAAGAAGCCCTGGAAGAGCTGGACAAGGGCCGCGCGTTCCTGACCAAAGGCGGCGTGTTCAGCGACGACTTCATCGATGCCTACCTCGAGCTGAAGAGCGAGGAAGAAATCAAGGTCCGCACCTTTGTTCACCCGCTGGAATATGATCTGTACTACAGCGTTTGATCTGCGGCAGCTGTAAATGACAAGGCCTCCCTCGGGAGGCCTTGTTCGTTTCTGTCGTTTGCAATCCGCCAGCGTTCGCAAATCCCACCGATCGAACTTGCCGGCGGGCCAAAGCGGTGCAAGGCTTCAGCCTTCAAACCACGCGGAGCTTCCCATGCGCACTGCATTGTTCAGCCTGCTTCTGATTCTGAGCGTCCCGGCCCTGGCGCAGATCTACAAATACACCGACGACAAGGGCAACACCGTCTTCACCAACCAGCCACCGGATGGCGTAGCCGTGGACGAAGTGAAATTGCCCCCGGCCAATACCGTGAATATCAAAACCCCCGAGCTACCCCCGCCACTGCCCGACGACGCCCAGGGCGAACGGCAGCAACCCTACCGAAGCCTGGCGATCGGGGGTATTCCTGATGAAGAGGCGCTGCGCGCCAACAACGGCACCTTCACCGTCACGGCGCACCTCGATCCGGCGCTGCAACAAGGCCATCAACTGCGCTTTCTGCTCGATGGCATACCTCAGGCCCCGGCCAGCCGGTCGACCTCGCTACAGCTGAACAACGTCGATCGCGGCACTCACCAGCTGGAAGTCGAAGTGCTCGCCGGCGAGCAGGTGCTGCAGCGCACCGCAGAGACCTTCACCGTGCAGCGCGTTCACACCTCCAGCCCGGCACGTCGATGAGGCGATATGCCCGGCTCGGGGCGCTTGGCCTGCTGCTGGCACTTGCACTGCCTGCGGCTGGCCAGATCTATTCCTATATCGACGAGCAGGGCAATCGCGTCTTCACCGACCGCCCCGGTGGTCGGGCTGTCGAAACGCTAAAATCCAGGCCCACCAACAGCATGCCGGCGCAGCCGGTGGCAGCACCTACGACGGTCAGGGAAAAAATCCGCAGTGAATCCACAGCCGCCTACCAGCGGCTGGAGATCCTGCAACCGGAGCAGGATGCCACTTTGCGCGACAATGCCGGATCGCTGCTCGTCAGCGTGATCAGCGAGCCGGCGCTGCAGCCGGGCCATCAGTACCGTCTGTTGCTGGATGGCAATCCGACCGCCACCGGCGACAGCGCGACCCTGGCGCTGGAATACATCGACCGTGGCAGCCACCAACTGGCCGTGGAAATCATCGACAGCCAGGGCAAGACGCTGCTCCACAGCCCGCCCCGGACCTTCCATATGTTGCGCACCTCGCTGGCTCAGCGGCGCATGGTGAGACCCTGCCAGAAAGCCGATTACGGCGTCCGCCCGGAATGTCCACTGAAGGACAAACCACCCGAGAAACGAAATATTCCCTTCGTGCCCTTTCTGTGAGCACTTGACGCACCTGAATGGTGCATTATTGCGTTCACTCGCCCCGTTTGATTTTTAACAAGGGCGCGCCGCTCTGGTGCATGACGCTTCTCGCCTAAGAAACGAGCATTTGGTTTGCTTCTTGCATTTTCCGCATTTCACACCGGATGCAGACAGCCATGATCAACGAAGCCTTGCAACGCCTGCTGATCGAGAATCTGACCACTGCGACCCTGCTGCTGGATTCACGCCTGCACCTGGAATACATGAATCCGGCTGCAGAAATGCTGCTCGCCATCAGTGGCCAGCGCAGCCACGGCCAGTTCATCAGCGAGCTGTTCACCGAATCGGCGGAAGCGCTCGCAGCTCTGCGCCAAGCGGTGCAAGAGGCGCATCCCTTTACCAAGCGCGAAGCGACGCTGACCTCGGCCAGCGGCCAGTCGCTGACGGTCGATTATGCGGTCACACCCATTCTCAGCCGCCAGCAGACCTGGCTGCTGCTGGAAGTGATACCGCGCGACCGGCTACTGCGCATCAGCAAGGAAGAGGCGCAGCTGTCCACCCATGAAACCACGCGCATGCTGGTGCGCGGCCTCGCCCACGAGATCAAGAATCCCCTCGGCGGCATTCGCGGCGCGGCACAGCTGCTGGCCCGCGAGCTGCCCGACGAACACCTCACCGATTACACCGCCGTGATCATCGAGGAAGCCGACCGCCTGCGTAACCTGGTGGATCGCATGCTCGGCTCGAACAAGCTGCCGTCGCTGTCGATGACCAACATTCATGAAGTGCTGGAACATGTCGCCAGCCTGATCGAAGCAGAATGCCAGGGCAGCCTCACGCTGGTGCGCGACTACGATCCGAGCATCCCGGAAGTGCTGATGGACCGCGAGCAGATGATCCAGGCGGTGCTCAACATCATGCGCAACGCCATGCAGGCGCTTGCCGGCCAGAGCGAACTGGGCCTGAGCCGCCTGACCCTGCGCACCCGCACCCTGCGCCAGTTCACCATCGGTCATGTGCGCCATCGACTGGTGGCGCGTATCGAAATCATCGACAACGGCCCGGGCATTCCCGCCGAACTGCAGAACACCCTGTTCTACCCCATGGTCAGTGGCCGCCCGGACGGCACCGGCCTGGGCCTGGCCATCACCCAGAATATCGTCAGCCAGCACCAGGGCCTGATCGAATGCGAGAGCCACCCCGGCCACACCGCTTTTTCGATTTTCCTGCCGCTGGAACAAGGAGTCTCCTGAGCATGAGCCAAAGCGAAAACGTCTGGATCGTCGATGACGACCGCTCCATCCGCTGGGTACTGGAAAAGGCCCTGCAACAGGTAGGCATGGTCACACAGAGTTTTGACAGCGCCGATGGCGTCCTCGCCCGACTCGCCCGGCAACAACCGGACGTGATCATTTCCGATATTCGCATGCCCGGCGCCAGCGGCCTGGAGATGCTGGCGAAGATCCGCGAGCATTACCCGCGCCTGCCGGTGATCATCATGACCGCGCATTCGGACCTCGACAGCGCTGTGGCGTCCTATCAGGGTGGCGCCTTCGAGTACTTGCCCAAGCCCTTTGACGTCGATGACGCCGTATCCCTGGTCAAGCGTGCTCACCAGCACACCCAGGAGCTACAGAACCTGCAGGAGCCGGCAGGCCGTCATCACACCCCCGAAATCATCGGCGAGGCGCCGGCGATGCAGGAGGTGTTCCGCGCCATCGGCCGCCTCAGCCATTCCAATATCACGGTACTGATCAATGGCGAGTCCGGCACCGGCAAGGAGCTGGTCGCGCACGCGTTGCATCGCCACAGCCCGCGTGCAGCATCGCCGTTCATCGCGCTGAACATGGCGGCAATCCCCAAAGACCTGATGGAGTCGGAGCTGTTCGGCCATGAGAAAGGGGCCTTCACGGGCGCGGCCAACCAGCGTCGCGGCCGCTTCGAGCAGGCCGATGGCGGCACCCTGTTCCTCGACGAGATCGGCGACATGCCGGCCGACACCCAGACGCGACTGCTGCGGGTGCTGGCCGATGGCGAGTTCTACCGGGTCGGCGGACACACGCCAGTGCGGGTCGACGTGCGCATCATCGCCGCCACCCACCAGGACCTCGAAAGCCTGGTGCAGGCAGGCAAGTTTCGCGAAGACCTGTTTCACCGCCTGAACGTCATCCGCATCCATATTCCGCGACTCGCCGATCGCCGCGAGGACATCCCGGCACTGGCCGAACACTTCCTCGCCAGCGCCGCGCAGGAGCTGGCAGTGGAGACCAAGCTGCTGCGCCCCGAAACCGCACTGTATCTGCAGAACCTCGCGTGGCCCGGCAACGTGCGCCAGCTGGAGAATACCTGTCGCTGGATCACGGTGATGGCCTCGGGACGCGAAGTGCATGTCGATGACCTGCCACCGGAACTGCTCAACCAGCCCGCCGACGCCACGCCGGTACATAACTGGGAGCAGGCGCTGCGTCACTGGGCCGACCATGCACTGACACGCGGCCAGACCGGCCTGCTCGACGAAGCGGTGCCGGCCTTCGAGCGGATCATGATCGAAACCGCACTCAAACATACCGCTGGCCGACGCCGCGACGCCGCCCTGCTGCTGGGCTGGGGCCGCAACACCCTGACCCGCAAGATCAAGGAGCTGGGCATGGGCGATGGTGGGGAAGATGAAGATGAGGAATAGAACTGCCGCCTGACCTACCCCGAACTCCACGGAGCGCTCTTCGCTGGTCGCATTGGCTGGCGAACCAGGCATCGGCTTCCGCAGCGCCCGACTAGCCGGTGAGTGTGATCCGGCAGTGCGCAGGCTTCGGCTGAACCGGGAGACACAGCGCCGTATCCGACGCCATCCCCTTGCGGCACACTGCTCCGGTCCGGGAAACTGCCCGGTCAAACCCTGCACCGGGAGTTCCTGCATGACCAGCCAAGCTGCCGAGGTTCGGCGCTCTTCTCTCCGCCTGCCTTCCATCGACCGCCTGCTGCGCAGCCCCGCCTGCATGCCGCTGCTGGATCGCTACGGGCGCGAGGCTCTGCTCCGAACCCTGCGTGGTCTGCTTGACGAGCTGCGCGAACCGGCGCTGCTGGGCCAGCTCAGCGCACCCGAGTTGACCGAGGAAGTGCTGGCCGGTCGCGCCGGCGAACGCCTGGCCAGTCAGCACCGCAGCCGCGTGCGCCGCGTATTCAACCTGACCGGCACGGTACTGCACACCAACCTCGGTCGCGCCCTGCTGCCGGACGAAGCCATCGAGGCCATTACCCTCGCCGCGCGCTATCCACTGAACCTGGAATTCGACCTGGCCACCGGCAAGCGCGGCGACCGCGACGACCTCATCGAAGGGCTGATCCGCGAGCTGACCGGCGCCGAGGCCGTCACCGTGGTCAACAACAATGCCGCCGCCGTGCTGCTGGCGCTCAACAGCCTGGGCGCGCGCAAGGAAGGCATCATTTCCCGCGGCGAGCTGATCGAGATCGGCGGCGCCTTCCGCATCCCGGACATCATGGCCCGCGCCGGGGTGAAACTGCATGAAGTCGGCACCACCAACCGCACCCACGCCAGGGACTACGAAGCAGCAATCAACCCGCGCTCGGGCCTCTTGATGCGCGTGCATACCAGCAACTACAGCGTGCAGGGCTTCACCGCCAGCGTTGCCACCACCGAACTGGCGGCCATCGCCCATGCACATGGCCTGCCGCTGCTGGAAGACCTCGGCAGTGGCAGCCTGGTGGACCTTTCACGCTGGGGCTTGCCGAAAGAACCCACCGTGCAGGAAGCCCTGCGCGACGGCGCCGATATCGTCACCTTCAGCGGCGACAAGTTGCTCGGTGGCCCCCAGTCCGGACTGATCGTCGGCAGCAAGGCGCTGATCGCGAAGATCAAGAAAAACCCGCTCAAGCGCGCCTTGCGTGTGGACAAACTGACCCTTGCCGCGCTGGAAGCGGTGCTCAATCTGTATCGCGACCCCGACCGTCTCGCCGAACGCCTCACCAGCCTGCGCCTGCTCAGCCGCCCGCAACAGGAGATTCGCCTGCAGGCCGAACGCATTGCGCCAAGGTTCGGCGCAGTACTCGACGAAACCTGGCAGGTCAGCGTCAGCGATGCACTGGGCATGATCGGCAGCGGCGCACAGCCCGTCGCTCGTCTGCCAAGCGCTGCGTTGTGCATCCGCCCGCAACAACCGAAACGCCTGCGTGGCCGCAGCCTGCGCCAACTGGAAGAAGCCCTGCGCAGCCTGCCGATCCCGATCCTCGGGCGTGTGGCCGAAGATGCCTTATGGCTGGATCTGCGCCAACTGGACGACGAGCCTGCGTTCCTCGCTCAGCTGCCCCAGCTGCAGCGAGAGCTGGCACCATGATCGTCGGCACCGCCGGCCACATCGACCACGGCAAGACCGCCCTGCTCCAGGCCCTGACCGGTCAGCAAGGCGACCGCCGCCGTGAAGAGCGCGAACGCGGCATCACCATCGATCTGGGCTACGCCTACGCCGACCTCGGTGACGGCCACCTGACCGGCTTTATCGACGTGCCGGGCCATGAGCGCTTCGTCCACAACATGCTGGCCGGCGCCAGCGGCATCGACTGCATGCTGCTGGTGGTCGCTGCCGATGACGGCGTGATGCCACAAACCCGCGAGCACCTGGCCATCGTCGAACTGCTGGGCATTCGCCGGGCGCTGGTGGCACTGACCAAGATCGACCGGGTCGAGCCCACACGGGTCGATGAAGTTCGCCAGCAGATCACGGCGTTGCTGCAGCCCGGCCCGCTGGCCGGGGCGCCGATCTTTCCGGTTTCCTCCATCGACGGGCAGGGCCTCGAACCGCTGCGTCAGGCCATGCTTGATCAGGCTGCGCGCATCAATGCACGCAGCGAAAGCGGCCACTTCCGCCTGGCCATCGACCGCACCTTCAGCGTGACCGGGGCTGGCGTGGTCGTCACCGGCACCGCTTTCGCCGGTCGCGTGCAGGTCGGCGATGAACTCACCCTGTCGCCCCTCGGTCGTCGCGTACGGGTGCGCGGCCTGCATGCGCAGAATCGCGAAGCCAACGAGGCACACGCCGGCCAGCGGGTCGCGCTGAATCTGGCCGGCGAGCGCTTGGCCGTCGAGCAGGTCAGCCGCGGTGACTGGCTGCTGGCGCCCACGCTGCAGGCCGCCTCGCAACGCATCGATATCGAATTCACCCTGCTGGCCAGCGAAGCCCGCGCCCTCAAACACTGGACGCCCGTGCACATCCACCTGGGCGCGCAGGACGTCACCGGACGCATCGCCCTGCTCGAAGGCGAATGCGTTGCGCCCGGCGGGCAGGTGCATGCCCAGCTGCAACTCAACGCCCCCGTTCACGCCATTCATGGTGACCGGGTCGTCCTGCGCGACCAGTCCGCTCAACGCACCCTCGGCGGTGGCCGTGTGCTGGACCCCTTCGCGCCGCCGCGCAATCGTCACCGCCAGGCGCGGCTGGCCCAACTGCGTGCGCTGGCAGGCAATACGCTGGAAGACATACTTCCGCAACTGCTGCCCAGCGCCGTCAACGGTGTGGAACCGGCGTATCTGGAACGCCAGTTCAACCGCCCCCGAGAGACCTGGCAACTGCCAGACGCCGCCGTGGAAATCACCACTCGCCAGGGCACGCGGCTGTTCGAGCGCTCCTACTGGGACTATCTCGGGAAAAGCCTGGCCCCCGCGCTGCAACGCTTCCACGAGGAACAACCCGACGAACTCGGCCCCGACCGCGACCGCCTGCGTCGCTACGCCTTGCCCCAGCTGGAGCGGCCAGTCTTTATCGCCCTGCTGGAACAGGCGCTTACCGAAGGCGCGGTACAGGCCAGCGGCCCCTGGCTGCACCTGCCCGAACACCGCGTACGCCTGAGTGACGAAGAGGAAGTCCTCAAGGCGCAGCTGTGGCCGCTACTCGAAGCCGACGGTTTCAATACACCCTGGGTACGCGACATGGCCAAGGCGCTGGCCATTGACGAAGAATCGGTACGCAACCTGCTGCGCAAACTGGCCCGCCTCGGTGAACTGCAACAGGTGGTCAAAGACCTCTTCTACACCGAAGCCGCCACCCGCCAGCTGGCCCGCCTGTTAATGGAAATCGAACACGAGGCCGGCGTGATCCGCGCCGCCACCTTCCGCGACCGCATCGGCCTCGGACGCAAGCGCAGCATCCAGCTGCTGGAACACTTCGACCGCATCGGCCTGACCCGCCGCTTCGGCAACGAACGCAAAATTCGCTCCGATAGCGCACTGGCCACCGCCGTGGAGATCGGGTAGGGTCTGTCACTCGCAAAACGCCGTGGCAGACGCCCCGGCGCCTATCAAGGAAGGCAATCGCAGCCGGTGCTGCGGCCGGGCTTCAAATCCTCTATTCACCTTACCTATTAAAGGTATATTCCGGCAAATACTGGACTAGCAGCGCCTCTTGCTTCCTCAGCAGCTGCTAACGTTGGGTATTACTAGCATTTGGCTTCGACACTTTTTCGACACTTCAAAACGATCGCATCGTGATCTAGAGCCAAAAAAAAAGCCCTCAATTTGTAGAGGGCTTTTTCGCAATACTGCTTATACTATGCTGTTAAGCTTCTTTAAGCTGCTCATAGAAATATATCTTGCTTCGCTCAAGCTCTTTATTGACCCATTTCTCTGAAAAAGAGTCAACTTCGCCAGAAGAAAATAAAATTCGATCTTCAAAGTCCATAGGAATTGAAAACGCACCATCTCGGGAGCTAACTACCGTAACGCTAGGCTTAGTTTTCTTTGAAATAAAATCAAAAAAGTTTTTCATATGCGCCTCACGAAGCGAAAGACTTTAAGCATTTTTCCACATATATGGAAACTAATTTAGCTGCTGTTAAAGCAAACAGCTTATCTCTATCTGGAGAAAACTGCCCTCGTGCACTGCTTGTAAATACTAGCACACCCAAGGGCTTTCCGCCAGTTAGAACTTTAGATGAATCTTTAACTGGCACTGATAAGAAAGAACGATACTTAGCCTTATCATTAGGACCTAAAGCACTATTAGAAAGTTCCGTACTGTCATATATATCATGGCAGATCTTTAGCTCATTGAGAATGAAAGTTAGCCCTACGTGGCCTGCGCCAGGCTTCCAACTACGATTTGAGGGTTGCAGACGGTCATCAAACCTACGCCATTTGATGGTTAGATTGTCATTGGGGATATCGTATACATATAGACAAATATTATACAAATCTTGCCCTTCATAGCCGAAAAGCTCGTGCCTATACTTTACAAGAGGGGCAAGAATTTTATTCAGCCCCTCATCCCATCTTTTAATGTTTTCTTCGTCAGTACTGAGCCTTGCCTTCTCATTTAGCTCATCAATCATATTTTCAAGTTCAAGCGTCATTAAGTAGATAACAGTTTGCTGAACTTTAGATGTATCGTATAGCTGCGCAGCTCTAGGAATAATTGTTCCTTGCAAATGCTCGATCTCTTCTACCAGGCCATCCACTTCAAGCGACAACGAACGCCTTGTCGATGCTTTGTAGATAGTGATGGTAAAGAATACGTGCAACACTATACTAACGGCAAAAATAGTATTTTCAGAGATAGTAAAATTATCTTTATCAAATAATCTCGTTATAAAAAAACCAATAAGTATTGGCGCCACTAGAGTTATCCAAGTGTTAGCGGCAACAATTCCGGCATGAAATACATCAGTTTCAATGCGCCTATTGCTATCGTTTTCAGCCTTAACGGCTTTTGTGTCTTTCATATGATTTAATCCATGCCCGGCGCTTATCTTACTCAACTCTACCAACTGTTAGTCTCGCCTATTCAAGTCAACACTCATCTTACAGTTCCGGCGCTCAATACTCCCTTCTCGATAAGGACAAAGGTCTCTTAATCGTGATTCCTTACCTACTATCACTATTTCTTTCTTGCTGGAAGCAGTTGCCCTTGGATCGAGGGCCACTTGTATAGCTGGAACGACATTGGTCGCGCCTTGGGGAACGTAGTTTTTGTCGTTAAATACGGTTTGCTTGGGCGGTGCCTCTGCCGTAGCGGCTTGAGGCTGGGCTGATTGCGGCTGAGGCGTTGCACCTCTTGCGGCCACTTCCTCTACTACCCTATCCCAATCCTTGGCCGCTGCTGGCTCTGCTCGCGTGATCTCGGCTACGGGGGCTGCCGTGGGTTGGGCGCGCTTATCGGCGATGTCCTGGGCGGTGCCTTTGAGGAATGCTGAACTCACCATCTGTAGCGCAGCTAGCATGATTACGGTGCCGATCAGCCCTGGTATCAGCCATTCTACGGCTCCCTTGCGCGGGCGCCTTCTGATGTAGTCCGGGGCGTCGTTCCATTCAGCCTTCATATCTCCCTCTCCCTGTCCTTCGGGCGTACCAGCGCCTAGTCACTTCCTTGGTGATCGCTATCCCGCGTCTTGACTGGTCAAGTTTCGGTTGGCCTCGTCGTAGTCTGGGCTGGTCTGGCCTTTATCCGGCATGACTTCCCCGGTCATCAGCCACCACCGATAGCTTGGGTACAGCAAACCCAGCTGCTCGATCTCCTCTGCGCTCATTCGCGCTTTCCCACGCTTGATGCTCTGCCACCTGACGTATTCCTTGCTGTTCACCTCGGCAAGGTCTTTCAGGCTCGTCGCCTCAAGCAATTTAAGGGCTCTATCAAGCATTCGGGCCGTCATTATCAAAATGAATCGTATGGACTATTGCCATAATCCAATGAGGTATGGATACTGTCCATATGGATTTATTCCATACGCCTAGCTCCAAAGAAGACCAACATAGTGCAACAAAGGCCAAGGACATGGAAGGAAACCTACCGCCGATTGATTTTCACAACGCCCCGCCAGTGATGCCGTGGCGCCAGTTCGCCGACTGGATTCGCATGGGCGAAGAACACGACGTGGTCTGGGGCTGGATTCGCAACGGCTACATCCCGTCTCACAAGGTCGGTAAATACGTGATGGTCAATGTGGTGCTCTTGACCAAGCAACTGATGGAAAAGGAGTGGGACACATGATCCGCGCCGTCTACGGAAAGCCAGGGGAGGGGATGGCCTATGAACAACTACCAGCGCCTGCCACACACCGAACACTGCGACTGCTCTGTTTGCTGGTCCAGACGCGAAATGGCGAAACCCGCTCCCTCCCGGTCCACACCCTGCGCCCAATGCCGCCCCGCGTCTGCGGTGCCGATCCGCACGCTAAAAATGGGCCGCGTCGGTGGGATCTGGAAGCCTCTGCTCTCGGAGTGGAAAGTGGAACCGGCCTTTATCTGCGAGAAACACACGCGACCCGACCGACCGCCGAAGTACTGGAGCGTTATCTACGACTCGGGCAAGTCAACGCCCTACGTTCCGATTCACGAACCGTTCGATCTGGTGGGGTGATTGTATGAGACAGCCAACCGCCCTCGTTGCCTGCGAGTTCTCCGGTCGCGTCCGTGATGCGCTGACCCGTGCAGGGTTCTATGCCGTCAGCTGTGACCTGCTGCCATCCGAAACAGAAGGCGAACACATCCAGGGCGATGTATTGGACGTGCTCGACTGGGGCTGGGATCTGCTGATTGCCCATCCACCCTGCACGGATCTGGCAACGTCTGGTGCCCGCTGGTTTCCCGAGAAGATTGCCGATGGCCGTCAGGCCCGTGCTCTGGAGTTCGTGCGCAAGCTGCTTGCCGCTCCGATCCGTTTCAAGGCCTTGGAAAATCCGAAATCGGTGATCTCCAGCCAGATCCGAAAACCGGACCAGATCATCCAGCCCTGGATGTTTGGTCATGGCGAGCGCAAGGAAACGCATTTCTGGCTCCAGAACCTGCCGCTCCTGGTGCCGACCGAAATCGTCGACGGTCGTGAACCGACCGTACACCACATGGCACCGGGGCCGGATCGCTGGAAGAACCGCTCGCGCACCTATCAGGGCATCGCCGAGGCAATTGCTGCGCAGTGGGGCGGTCATGTGCTGAGCCGGCTTGCCAACCCCGCTCGGCCTGTCCAGGTCCAGGGCCGCGCTCCCGGCTTGTCCGAACACGCTTCACCGTTCGGAAAAACGGAAGCACGGGCGCAGCGCACCCTTGACCCGGCACGAACCGAAACAGCCTCTGCTCGGGAGTGTGGGGAAAGCTTTTCTCCCCGCGCTCCTGAGCCCTCGGCGGCAAGAGTGGGATGACAAGGGCAAAGCCCTTGGTGTTAACCAACAAGAGAACACGCACAACGCGACGTTTTAACCCGTAGGCCAAGTAACAGATCACCTCGGCGAACTTGCGAGTTCACCGGTTCGGGATCGCTCGGCCTACAGAAAGCAAAGCAGCGCAATAAAGCGCAACTAGAGAGAGGAAACACAAATGGCACGTTCGATCATGGAAGTTGCATTTCTCAGTGCTGAGAAAGTTGAGTTCGACAACGTAAAGCTGGTGAAGCTGTTTGTCGGTGACGAGCCGGACGGCAAACGTGACCTGGGCATTTCCATCCTGTCGATGAATGTGGCCGAAGAAGCCCTGGACGAAGTGTGGGCCGCCTGCGAAGGCCTCGATGTGCTGGAGCCGATCCGCGTCACCACTGAGATCGAGCGCGGTTCCAAGAACACCGGCAAGTTCATCGTCCTGCACGTCGAGCCGGTGAAAGTTGCTACCGCTCAAGCCGCCAAGCCGAACCCCCAACAACCCGCCAAGCCTGCCCCCGGCGTCCAGCCGGAGCCGGCCAAAGCCAACTAATCGGGAGGGGCGGCCATGTTGATCGAAGACCGGGTGATCTGCGACTGCTGCGGCAACGACATGGGCAAGCTCATGTCACTGCCCGCGCCGCAAAGCGATCTGCTGCCCGACCTCAACCTGCCGCCCCATTTCGCAGTTTGTCCTGATTGCGAGCCGTTGGAACAAACCGAGTAAACCTGAATGGCCACGAACTTCTATTGCCCAGGCATTGCGCAACTGGAGACTGAGGCCAATCGGGTGACCTGTTCGGAAACTTTACAAGTAACGCCAGCGGCTGACCCTGTGAAGCTTTCGGAGTTGGTGGCAGAGGGGATTTACTGGGGGCTTGCTTATTGGGCTCTGTTCTTCATCTTCCGCCAGATTAAAAAAGCGATTGAAACTGATTGAAACTCACCCGAGGAAATACAACATGAAAACCAAAATGCTGGACTCGCTGAAACGCTTCTCCCGTACTGCCCCTGCCAAAGCTGGTCTTGCCGCTGGTTTGCTGGCTGCAAGCAACTTCGCGTCTGCTGCCATCATCGATATCGATGTGGCTGATGTGGTTGGAACTCTCGGTGCCGCCATCATCACCGTTACAGCGGTTTGTACTGCTGCGCTCTCCATCGTAGTGGTGGTGCGCGTGTTCAAGTACGTGCGTGGGGCGCTGTAAGCAACACCGGCAATAAATAGGGCTCGGTTATCCGGGCCCTTTTTCATGGCACTGAAAGTATCGGGCCTCACTGATGAATAAGACCAGTTTGCTAGGGCGTATCTTTTTTGGGCTTTGTTGCTTGTTCGCTTCTGGCTTCGTTGCGTCAAATGAGTTTTATTGGCAGGCAAGACAAGCAACTGCCCCTCATGCACCAACTGCTATTGCCGCCTGCAAAGCTGCGAACGCTAACGTTAGTTATACGCAGACTGTTACAGCTGATCGCGTTCGCTGCATGATGTATAACGGCTCATACTTATTCGATGCTGAGCGAAAAACAACGAACTGTACTGTTGATCAGTCTTATGATTATGACGCTCGAATCTGTCTTGACAACAACCCCCCGGAACCGCCTGAAGAATGCAAAGTAGATGATCTATTTCCAGCGCGCGGTCCTGACTCTCCGATAGTTGTTGTTGGTGACGGCACAAAAGCGGTCGTTTCTCAGCCTCCGACCAATGTTTGCTTCAACTCTTGCTCTTATTCCGGCACACCCGGCGAAACCCGTTCAAGCGGTTGCTATATTTCTGGCTCTGATGCGTCCATGGGTTATTGCAACTACATTATCAAAGGCACGGGACAAAGCTGCTCTGCTGAGTCCTACACGCTGGCTTCCTCTGGCACTCCGCTGAATCCTCCGCCGGATCCTGCCGATCCGCCTCCGACTCTGTGTCCTCCCGGCTGGAGTGTGTCTGGCACCACGTGTCACAAGCTCCCTCCCAAAGACCCGAACGATCCTACCGATCCTACCGATCCTACCGATCCTACCGATCCGGCCAATCCCGGCGGCGACGATGGTGGTACTGGTGGCGGGGGCGGTGGGGGCAACGGCGGCAATGATGGTGGTGATGGTGGTGATGGTGGTGACGATGGTGACGATGGTGATGGGGGTGACGGTGGCGATGACGGCTCCGGTGGCGGCACTGGTGCAGAGCCTCCCGCTAACGGTGGCGGCGAAGATGGTGATGGCAATTCAGCCGGTCACTCCAATGATTGCAAGGTCGCTCCGTCCTGCGATGGGGACGTTTTTCAGTGCGCAATCCTTGCTCAGTCCTGGAGTAATCGCTGCGCGATGCTGGCCGGGCCAACCGAAGCAGATTTGAAGAAGATCGCTGACCAGAAAGCGCAAGCCATCGCGGACCAGCAAGTTATTCAAGACGAGTTCAATTCCGATGTGTCCGGGCTGATGAACCAGTTCAACTCCGGTGTTGGTAGTGGTTCCAGACAAGGCACCTGCTTGCCTGATGAGGAATTCACCGTCATGGGCAAGACCTTCGTTCTGCCCATTTCTAAAGCCTGTCCTTACCTCGCGCTGCTCCGATACGCCGTCATCGCTATGGCCTACCTCGGTGCGGCTCGCATTGTCTCGCGTGCCATTTAGGAGGCCTCGCCATGTTTCCAGTCATAGCGTCTGCAGTCGGCTCAGCAATTGGTGCACTGCTGCCGCGCATAGCTGCTGCGGTCGGCGTATTCGCCATTTCCACTATTGCCATCAAGCCGATCATCACTGGCCTACAGGACAAGGTTTTAGGTCAGATGGCCGGCTTTCCTCCGGGCGTTCGCGACTTCCTTGCCTACCTCGGCGTTTATGACGCGGTCGCCATCATCTTCTCGGCCTACCTGATGTTGATCGGTATTCAGGCCGCAAAGGCTGCTGCGTCAGCCAAAGCCAGCAAGAAGGGGTAAGCCATGTTCAAGCTAGTGACCGGCAAGCCCGGTGATGGCAAAACGTCGAATGAGTTGTGGGAGTTCCTGAACGCCAAGCAATACAAGGGCCGGGAAAAGTTCTGCACGCCGATCAAGGGTTTCGATGCCGCCAAGCATGGCGTGACCCAGATTGCCGATATCAAGGATTGGCGCGATCTGCCCGATGGCGCGGTGATCTTCATTGACGAGGTGCAGGACTACCTTGGCCAGCGGTCCGGCAGGGAAGTCCCCGAATGGATTCGCGAACTCGCCCGCCATCGTCACGGCGGAAAGGACTTCATCGCCACAACTCAAGACCCGATGTTCCTCGATCCGTTCGTTCGCAAGCTGGCCAAGCCGCACGTTCACTATCACCGCCCTTGGAATATGAAGATGGTCCGCCATCAATGGGACTCGGTGCAGAACGATCCGACCAGCAAGGCCGCACGCAAAAGCAGCCAGTCGCGCTTTGTGAAACCCGATCCCCGCGTTTTCCAGCTCTTTACCTCAACGGTGCTCGATACACACAAGGCTGCGCCGCCGTGGAAGCTGATCATCGTCGCGCTCTTGGCCTTAACGCTGCTCTTAGGTGGTACGGCTATGGCTGTTTCACGGCTTCTCGGCATGGGTGAAAAACCCGATGTAGATGAGGGGTCGGCAGATCTTGTTGTTATCGACCAGCAGTCAACCTCGGCTCGCGTCACGCCGTTCGATGGGCTAACGCAGACGCCGGCTGTGGGCGCTGATGCGTCATGGCAGCCTGACAACCTCACGTCCCGAATCGAAGGCATGCCGTGGTCCGCCCCTATCTATGACCACCTCACTCGCCCCAATGACTTCCCCCGCATCGCTGCCTGTGTCCAGTTTGAGAAGCGGGGTTGTAGCTGCTACACGCAGCAGGGCACGCCGTTGGAGACACCTAAAGCGGCCTGTGAAGCGTTCGTGAAACGTGGTGCATTTGATCCATGGAAGCAAGGTCGCCAGCAGCAGCCGGCAGACAGCAAGCCTGAAGCCCCTACGGCTTTACTCAATGAGCCTGTCGCTACGAATCCGATCACCCACATTCCGTATCAGAAAGGCCGCTTCCTGTGGTGAGCAGGGACGTTCTCGCTTTTTGCAGGCGCTGCGAGGCACGAGCGCGCCGCGAAAAGCGGGCGCTGACGTCCCTGTAACACGTCAGATAAACAGAGTTGAAACCGTCCGTTAATGGGCATTGTTGGAGATTCAAGAATGAGCGTTAAGGATCAAGCTAGGCTGGATCGGGTAAGCGGGATTCCCTCGAAACACGGACGCTTGTTCGTCGACCCAGGCACGGCGGCAATCGTGGATCTGTCCAAGGTCCGTTTGCTCCGTTGTGGCGTCGATACGGTCCGCCAGCTCTATCGCGGACTCATCCGCCCGGAAATCATGGCGCTGTTCGAGAAACCGGGCGTGATGGTCGAGTTCGCCGGGGAGTTCTGGCACTCCGGTCGGGTAGGTAGAGACTCGGGCTACCAGTACAAACTTCAGAACGCCGACCTTGGCTTCATCCTGCTGATCAAGAACTTCAATGCCAAGCTGGAAAACATCGGGCCGCACCTGAAAATCGAGGTGTCGCCGCACGCCATCGACGCGCTGTCACCGGAACGTCTGCAAGAGCGGATGGATTACTACGCCGCCGCCGTGATGACCCACCGCGAACGCAACCAGTGCGCCGTCCATCTGGCGCTGGACCTCCAGGGCTGGAAGCCTCCGGTTGATCTGGTAGCTCGTCTGCATTGCCGGGCCAGAACACACCGGGATATCTCGGGCATCAAGGAAATTGAGTGGGCCACCAAGTCCAGCGTCTACGGTCGGGGCGAAACATCCATGTTCGGCTCTGCCAGCGGCGTTCAGCTCTGTATCTACAACAAGACCGAACAGGCCCGCGCGACCGATAAGCTCGACTTCTGGGAAAGCGTCTGGCGTCGTCGGGATTCATTCGACCCTGCCGATCCCGAGAACTACAACCCAGATCAGGATGTGTGGCGTGTCGAGCTGCGCTATCACCATTCGGTCATCCAGCAGTTCGCCAGCGGCTCGATCAGTGCGAAGACCGGTGAGGCCATTGAGACCGATTCGTTCGCCACCTTCTCGGGTCATCTGGACGGCCTCTGGCGCTATGGTCTGGGCCAATTCAAGTTGCTTGCACGCCCTGGGTACTTCGAGCCGATCTGGACGCTGATGCGTGATGACGTGCGGGTCGATGTGCCGGTCGATTCCCTGTTGGATGAAACCGAGTACAAGCGCTACTACAAAACCTCGCGGGGCTTCTCGGGCAAGAACGTGGAACTGTTCCTGGGAAACTTCGTAAGCCTGCTGGCACGGGAGCGAGTGGGCGCTAAGACCGCATTTGATCGACTGAAGCAATGGGAATGCTGGCCGGTTATCCGTGACCATTACGCTTCCAAGGATATGACTGAACGCGACCTGTACAAGCACATTAAGAACCTGCTTCAAGAGCGGCATGTGAGATGGGGGCGCGCCGTCTAATGGCGATTCAGCAACTCTCCGATGGTCGCTGGCGGGTCGATGTTGAGCCGATCAAGGGCAAGCGCTTTCGCAAGACGTTCAAGACCAAGGGCGAAGCCCAGCGGTTCGAGGCGACCTGTCGATCCAAGCTGATCGAAAGTCCGCAATGGTCACCGAAACCGAAGGATCGGCGTCGCCTGTCCCAACTGGTGGAATGCTGGGGGCGTCTGCATGGTGGTTCGCTGGCCGACTACGAAGGTCGCCGCATCATCATGGATCGCATGGTCGAACGCCTGAAAGACCCTGTGGCCATAGCCTTCACTGCTACCGATTTCGCGGAGTACCGCGCCAAGCGCCTCGCCTCCGGCATCAGCCCGAAAACGATGAACAATGAGCTGTCCTACCTGCGGGCGCTGTTCAATGAGCTGCGGCGACTCGGTGAAATCGAGTTCGAGAACCCTCTAGCCCTGCTCCGCGCGATCCGCCTGCAAGAGCGGGAACTGTCGTACCTCAACGCCCAGCAGATCGACCGGCTCTTCCAGGTGCTGCGCACCATGACGCACCCGCATGTCGAGCTGATCGCTATGATTTGTCTGGTAACTGGCTGCCGATGGGGTGAGGCACAAGGGCTGACGGTCAGCCGGGTGAGCGATGGGATGGTCCAGTTCGTCAACACGAAGTCGAAGCGACGCCGGGTGGTGCCCATCGATCCGAAGCTGGCCGACCGCATCCGTGATCATCTGCGAGAGCATGGCGCATTCAGCAATTGCCGGGACCGATTCGATGAAGCCGTCTCGCGTGCGGGTCTCGGATTGCCTGCCGGACAGAAATCACATGTCCTTCGGCACACTTTCGCCTCCCACTTCATCGCGAACGGTGGCAACATACTGACCCTGCAAAAGATTTTGGGTCACTCGTCTTTGGCAATGACGATGCGCTACGCGCACCTGTCGCCAGATCACCTTCAAGACGTGCTAGCTTTCGGCCCTGCTAAGGATTTTCGACACTTCTTCGACACTACCGCTTCGGAGTCTCAACCGGAGAGGAAAAATCCTTTGTAAATCAACATGGAAGGCAATCGCAGCCGGTGCTGCGGCCGGGCTTCAAACCCGGTTGGGGACGGCAGCCGTTCCTGGGTGAGTTCGACTCTCACTGCCTTCCGCCAAATCCCGGTTTGAAAGCCCCGAACTACGCGGCCCCCAGCAAGCAGGGCCAAAAAAGCTCAGCGAGATTGGCGGGAATCACGACCGCTGGAAAAACATAAGCAGAGGCATCATTCGGCCAGGTACCGAGGAAGTCGGCATTCTTGCGAGGTTGTTTCCGGAATACGCACTCTGGCTAGTAACTGGCCTGATAGAGCCAGAGAACGGACATAGAAGCCCGGACTACGATGAGGCGAACAGAAACTTGCCCAATCAAAACGCGGGATAGCGATAACGACAGAAGTGGCTAGGCGCTGGATTGCCCGGAGATAGACGGCATGGATGAACAGTTAAAAAACCTGAAGTTCGATATCGCCGAGGAGATCGAGGAACGGCATGCAAGGCTGGAGCGTAGGCAGGGCAAAGGAGGAATAGGAATCGGGACTGCGGTCATCGTTGCAGCAACGATACTTGTGACTGGCTTATGGGGCGGCAAGTACTTAGACGACGCCATCACCGAATATCGAATCAGATCCGCACTTCAAGAAGTGGCCGACTATTTCAAGGCACAAACCGCAGAACAGCAGCGAGTAGAACAAGCTAGGAAACAACAGATCCAGCGGCGCGAAATTGCGGCAGCAAACGCCAAGAAAGCTGAAATCTGGGATTCCAGAGAGTGCCGCTTCTGGTGGGAACACGCTCCAAAGGACCCGATCACAATCGCCAAAGCAAAACGCATGCAGTCATGCAAAGGCGGGTTCTAGTGTCGAAAATGCGTCGAAAATAATGCAGACCAAAGCCGATTTAAGCTGAACCGAAAAAGCCGACAGACAAGCAATGCGGGACTTTGCCGAATAAAGCAGGCGAAAAAAAACGAGTTCGGCTCTCACTGCCTTCCGCCAATTTTGGTCCTGATAGCTTCGGCTTGTGCCGGCCTTATCTACTCAATCGAATAAATTTTCAGTTGAGTAGTTCAAAAATCCACCTTGAGAAATAAGTGTTTATTTAAAATAAACCAGTCTTATTCAATTGGTTCGCACCGCCATGCGGAACAGCGGCGTCGACGGAATAATTTATTTTTCTACTTCCGAGAACGATTATTTTGCGGGCTCCCGCCCAGCCGTGCGCAGCCAATATCCATAAGTTTTACAAACTCACGAGCATCATTGAAGTAATTGCGAAACGCTGTTCTTACCTCCTCGCTAGAGTCGGCACGCACTAGCACTATATCGCTCTCTGGCATTCTTTTCTCTAGCTCAAAAAGCTCTCGCAGGGCATCCGTTGCATCCCTAAAGCTCTTCACTGTGAGATTTCCATCTGGGCTAAAAATTAAAATACTATTCTTTTTATCGGATATATCGCTCTTTGCTTGATGAAGTCCACGAAGGGTCTGCATAAGAGCTAGCTCGCTGTCTAGCTTTAAGAATTCCTCCAACACTTCCCGATCCGCCAGCGCAGGAAACGGCCCCTTTAAGGCTTCATGAGCTCGTGCAAGAATTTCACTCGCGTAAGCCATCGCTTGATGGTAGCGCTCATCACCTTTTTCAAACTTTGGCTGGCTTTCTGTAACAAATCCGACAACCTCAACAGCAGTTGCCCATGCGTGCTGGACTGGAGTTCGATACTGAATTTCGATGTAGAGACCTTTTAAGCCCCTTCCTAATGCTGAGTTCACGTCATATTCGTAGACGTCATGAATACCCCGATACCCTGTATTCTTTGGATGAGCAATATAGTCATACTTACCTGGATCGTTACGCATTCTGTGGTTAAAACGAGCCTTATGGAAATCAGCTCTGAAACGATTTAGCTCCTTAATGTTTTTAAAAATAAGTCTGCATCCAGCCACATCATCCATACGCGCCAAGTACATGCTCGGTAGCCGCTGCAATTTGTCGAAAATAGTATTCTTGCGTTTGTGCCGCTGAGCAACAATGACACTTTTTCCGCGCAACCTACCACGCAGTATCGCTTGAAACGTATTCAGGACAGCACGATGCGCCGCACGCCAATCCTCGATAACCTCCAAGTCTTCGGAAGTCATTATGCCGTTCCGCACTGCATCACCAGCGCGATTAACACGAGACTTAGAACCGCCAGGATAAGCTACTTCAGTCACAGCTAAGTCTCCAATGACATCTGAAAAATAATGCTTTCGAGTCGAAATATAAATGCACACCATATCTAAATTTCGCTCACACCCATAAATCAACTCCGAGAATATCCTGCACTCTGGAGCTAACACAATGGAATAACAGTCACACCAACATGCACGCGATACCGGACCCAGCTTCGATCTCTTCCAGCAACCTTTTGTCTCGATGTGAGTCGAGCATGCATTACTTAGGCCGCTGTTTCGCCGGTCCTCACAAGCTGCGTAGGCGCCCCCTACCCGCCAAAGAGCCTACCTTAACCACACAGTCCACGTTCTCTATCAAAATCGCATAAAAGGAAAAAATCGCACGCGGTCCTATAGTCCATGACTGTTGGTCTAGGATTCTCTGAAACGAAACGAAACGAAGGAGATCGGGCATGTTGGCGACTTTGCTACCCGCATTGCGTGGACTATCACTGCCGTTGCGCCTTCGGCTGTGGGACGGCAAGGCGGTTGATCTGGGGCCGGCGCCCACGGTGACGCTGGCCATCAATGATCCCGGGATCGTGGCCGATCTCGCGCACCCCAGCCTCGACTTGTTGGGGGCGGCCTACGTTGAAGGGCGGGTCGATCTGGAGGGGCCGCTGGCCGAGGTGATCCGTATCGGCGATGAGTTGAGTCGCGCGCTGGGCAAGGATGATGCGGCACCGCCAACACGCACGCCGCACGACAAGGCTACCGATACTGAGGCCATTTCCTACCACTACGACCTGTCCAACGAGTTCTATCAGCTGTGGCTGGATCGGGACATGGTGTATTCCTGCGGCTATTTCGAGACCGGAACCGAAGATCTCGGCCAGGCCCAGCAGGCCAAGCTGCGTCATCTGTGTCGCAAGTTGCGGCTCAAACCCGGTGATCGGCTGCTGGATGTCGGCTGCGGCTGGGGCGGGCTGGCGCGCTTTGCGGCGCGTGAGTTCGGTGCCGAGGTGTTCGGCATCACGCTCAGCCGCGAGCAGTTGAAGCTGGGGCGTAAACGTGTCGCTGCCGAAGGTCTGGAGGATCGCGTGCAGCTGGAGCTGATGGATTACCGCGACCTGCCCGGAAACGGCCATTTCGACAAGGTGGTCAGCGTCGGCATGTTCGAGCATGTCGGCCATGCCAACCTGCCGCTGTATTGCCAGCAACTGGCGGAAGTGGTCCGCCCCGGCGGGCTGGTGCTGAACCACGGCATCACCGCCCGGCACATCGACGGGCGACCCGTGGGCTACGGCGCGGGGGCGTTTATCGGGCGGTATGTCTTCCCGCACGGCGAGCTGCCGCATCTGATGAAGATCGGCGCCTGCATCAGTGAGTCGGGGCTGGAGATCGTCGATGTGGAAAGCCTGCGCCTGCATTACGCGCGCACGCTGGATTTCTGGAGTCAGCGCCTGGAAGCGAAACTGGCCGAAGCGCAGCGGCTGGTTCCCGAGCGCGCGCTGCGTATCTGGCGGGTCTATCTGGCCGGCTGCGCCTATGGTTTTCGGCGCAACTGGATCAACCTGCACCAGATTCTGGCGAGCAAGCCGTTACCGGATGGTTCCCATGAGGTGCCCTGGTCGCGCGCCGATCTGTACCGGTAACGCCGGCCACCGCGCCAGGGCGGTGGCCGTCAGGCTCAGCGCAACAGCAGCAGTGGCGTGGTAGTCGAGCGGAGCATGTTGCTGGTGGTGCTGCCGACGAAGAACTGCCGAATCCGCGAGTGCCCGTAAGCGCCCATTACCAGCAGGTCGATGGCGTGCTCGGTCTGATAGGCATGCAGGACAGGTTCAACCTCGCCTGCGAGGACCGCGACATGCACCTCGAAGCCGGCAGCCGCCAGCGCATCTCGCGCGGACTCCAGCGCTGTCTTGTCCTCTCCGGTATCGCTACCGACCATGACCAGATGTATCGGCATGCCCTTGAGCAACGGGCTTGCGGCCAGCATCTCGACACCCTTGCGCGTGGTGGCGCTGGCGTCGAAGGCGAGCATGGCGGTTGTCGGCGCGCGGAAATTGGCCGGCGTCACCAGGATGGGACGGTGCATGGTGCGGATCACGCTTTCCAGCTGGCTGCCGATCATCTGGATGTCGTTGCCGCTGTCTTCGCCCTGCTTGCCGATGACCAGCAAGCGGGTATCGCCTTCCAGTTCGCGCAGGGTTTCCACCAGGTCGCCGTGCCGCTGGCGCAACGCGGGCTGCGCAACGCCGGCCTCGATGGCGCGCTGGCGGGCCGAATCGAGCATCATGCGGCCCTCCTCGAGGGCCAGCTTGCTACGTTTTTCGTCCAGCGAGGCCAGCTCTTCAAGCAGAAACTCGCGGCTGCCCAGCCCGATGATGCCGCTGAGATCACCCGATAGCGGGTAGCGCTGCCGGTCGAGCACATGCAGCAGCGTCAGCGGCGCACGCAGGCGCTGGCTGGCCCAGGCCGCGCAATCGCAGACGGCGGCTGCCTGTGGGGATCCGTCGATGCATGCCATTACCTGAGTCATATCGCTCTCCTGCTCAGTGGCTCATGAGTTTATCGATGGCTTCGGGTTTGTCATGCACCCCGAAGCGGTCGACGATGGTTGCGCTGGCTTCGTTCAGCCCCAGCACCTGAACTTCGGTGCCTTCGCGGCGGAACTTGAGCACCACCTTGTCCAGCGCCGAGACAGCGGTGATATCCCAGAAATGCGCCTGGGTCAGGTCGATGGTAACGCTGCTGAGGGCTTCCTTGAAATCGAACGCCGCGGCGAACTTGTCCGAGGAGCTGAAGAACACCTGGCCGACCACCCGGTAGGTACGCTGCTCGCCGCCGGCATCCACTGCCGACTCGATATGCAGGTAATGCCCGATTTTGTTGGCGAAGAACATCGCCGCCAGCAGCACCCCGGCGAGCACGCCGTAAGCCAGGTTGTGGGTGAAGACCACCACCACCACGGTGACGACCATGACAATGTTGGTGGAAAGCGGGTAGCGCTTGAGGTTGCGGATCGAATCCCAGCTGAAGGTGCCGATGGACACCATGATCATCACCGCCACCAGCGCGGCCATGGGGATCTGCCCGACCCAGTCGCTGAGGAATACCACCATTAACAGCAGCACCACGCCGGCGATCAGCGTCGACAGGCGCGTGCGGCCACCGGATTTCACGTTGATCACCGACTGGCCGATCATCGCGCAACCGGCCATGCCGCCAAACAGGCCGGAGACGATGTTGGAAACGCCCTGCCCTTTGCATTCGCGGTTCTTGTCGCTACCGGTATCGGTGAGGTCGTCGACGATGGTCGCGGTCATCAGCGATTCCAGCAGGCCGACCACGGCCAGCGCGACAGAGTACGGAAAGATGATCGCCAGGGTCTCGAAGGTCAGCGGTACTTCCGGCCAGAGGAAGACTGGCAGGGTGTCGGGCAGATCGCCCATGTCGGCAACCGTGCGGATATCCAGGCCGAGGTACATGGCCACTGCGGTGAGGGTAAGAATGCAGACCAGCGGCGAGGGGATCACCCGCCCGATCTTCGGCACGTAGGGGAATAGATAAATGATGCCCAGACCCGCTGCCGTCATCGCGTAGACATGCCAGGTGACGTTGGTCAGCTCCGGCAGCTGCGCCATGAAGATCAGGATCGCCAGTGCGTTGACAAAGCCGGTGACCACCGAGCGCGAGACAAAGCGCATCAGCGAGCCCAAGCGCAGATAACCCGCGCCGATCTGCAGCACACCGCACAGCAGCGTCGCCGCCAGCAGGTATTGCAGGCCGTGCTCGCGTACCAGCGTCACCATCAGCAGCGCCATCGCGCCGGTCGCGGCAGAGATCATCCCGGGACGACCGCCGGTAAAGGCGATTACCACGGCGATACAGAAGGAGGCATAGAGGCCGACCCGCGGATCGACACCGGCAATGATGGAAAAGGCGATGGCCTCGGGAATCAACGCCAACGCGACAACGAGGCCAGACAGCACATCACCACGGACGTTGGAGAACCAGTTCTGTTTGATCGAATGGAGCATCAGGGTATCCAGTACAAAAGCACAGCCTGCGCTGAAGCGAAACGCGGGCTGTCACAAGGTCAGTTTTACAAATTTGAGTCGCTACGATTGGCGCGGGCAAACGACGCGCAGCAGCATACGTACACGCCCATGACAGGCGGTCACATCAGGCGAGGGGGCGTTGCGCTATGGCGGACCAGGCAGCCAGATCATGAACATTCGTCTCGATTGCAGACTTCTACGGTTCGAAGAGGTCGCAGGGGGCGGCAAGGATACCCAAATCATCCCGCCACCGCGACCCGTAACCGCGCGGGTGCCGGCAGCCACGCCGGGAAAACCCTGATGCCGGTGCTTTGGCTTATCATGCCGGCTTCCTACAACGAAGCCTGCCATGCCTGCCCTATCCAGCCGTGTTCGCGTCGCCCTGATCGTGCTGCTGATCCTCGGCGGTCTGCTGCTGAGCATGTACTGGGCGGGACGACTGGCCGAGCAGCGCACCTGGGCCGAACGCAGCCAGGAAGCCGGTGGGCAGCTGGAGCTTTACGCTCAGGCGATCCACACCCAGGTCGAACGTTTCCGCTCAGTGCCGGCCCTGCTGGCGCTGGACAGCGATATCCGCGAACTGCTGGAAAATCCCGACGACCCGCAGCTGCGCGACCATCTCAATCATCGACTGGAGCAGCAGAACCAGGCTGCCGGCTCCTCGGTGCTGTACCTCATCGACCGCCAGGGTGACACCCTGGCTGCCAGCAACTGGCGCGAATGGAGCAGCTTCGTCGGCAGCAACTACGGCTTTCGGCCCTATTTCCGCGACGCCATGAGCCAGGACTCGGGCCGCTATTTCGCGGTGGGCGTGACCACCGGCATACCCGGCTACTTTCTCTCCAGTTCGGTGAAAAACGCCACCGGCGAAGTGCTTGGCGTGCTGGTGGTCAAGCTGGAGCTGGAAGACATGCAGCGCGAATGGGCCGGCCAGTCCGGCATTCTGCTGATCACCGACTCGCTGGATATCGTGATTCTCAGCAACCGGCCCGCCTGGCGCTTCCGCTATCTGCAGCCGCTCAGTGACGAGGTACGGAACCGCCTGATCGATGCCCGCCGCTATGCCGAGCAGACCCTGCAACCGCTGTACAGCAAGCCCCTGCAACGTATCGCCGAGAACAGCGAGCGCCGGCAGGTCGATGGCCCGGACGGCCTCAACACCTATTTCTGGCAACGCCTGCCGCTGCCCGAAGAGGACTGGACGCTGCACCTGTTGCAGGAGCCGCAACAGGTTGCCGCCAGCATCCGCAGCTATCGGCTGGCGGCGGCTGGCGTGTGGATGACGCTGGCCTTCCTGTTGCTCTACCTGGCCCAGCGGCGCAAAACGCGCCGGGTCGAGCAGCGCAGCCGCAACGAGCTGGAGCGCCTGGTGGAAGCCCGCACCCGCGAGCTGCAAACCGCCCAGGACGGCCTGGTCCACGCCGCACGCATGGCCGCCCTGGGGCAGATGTCTGCCGCGCTGGCCCACGAAATCAACCAGCCTCTGACCGCCCTGCGCATGCAGCTGGCCAGCCAGCGCCTGCTGCTCGACAGTGGTCGCAGCGAGGCGGTGCGCGAAGGCCTTGGCCAGGTTGAAGGGCTGATCGAGCGCATGGCGGCGCTGACCAGCCACCTGAAGACCTTTGCCCGCAAGAACCCCGCCGGGCTGCCCCAGCGCGTGCGCCTGGACGATGTGGTGGAACAGGCCCTGCAACTGCTCGCCCCGCGTATCCGCAGTGAACACGTCGATATCCTGCGGCAAGTGCCCGTCGACGCCTGGGTCAGTGCCGATGCGATCCGCCTGGAACAGGTGCTGATCAACCTGTTCAACAACGCACTGGATGCCATGCAGGACAGCGCCATCCGGCAGTTGCACATCGACTGCCGTCGCGATGCCGGCGTCTGGCGGCTGAGCGTGGCCGACAGTGGAGGCGGCATTTCCGCTGAGCATCTGGATCAGGTGTTCGAGCCTTTCTTCACCACCAAGCCGGTTGGTCAGGGCCTCGGCCTGGGACTGGCGGTGTCCTATGGCATCCTGCGCGATCTCGGCGGTAGCCTCGCAGTGCGCAACAATGCACAGGGCGCGGTATTCGAGCTGCAGCTGCCCGCCGCCGAAGACCTCGCTGCCGAGTAACAGCCCAGCGGTAAAGGAGTGCAACATGAGCGGCCAGGTAATCTTCATCGACGACGAAGCGGCAATCCGCAAAGCGGTGCAGCAATGGCTGGAGCTGTCCGGGTTCGGCGTGCGCACCTGCGCCAGTGCGCGCGAAGCGCTGGGCCTGATCGACCGGGACTTTGCCGGCGTGCTGGTCAGCGACGTGCGCATGCCGGACCTGGACGGCCTCGCCCTGCTCGAACAGGTGGTGGCGCTTGATCCCGAGCTGCCGGTGATCATGGTCACCGGTCATGGTGACGTGCCGATGGCGGTGCAGGCGCTGCACCAGGGCGCCTACGACTTCATCGAAAAGCCCTTTACGCCAGAACGCCTGCTGGACAGCGTGCGCCGCGCCCAGGACAAGCGCCGACTGGTCTGCGAAAACCGCCAGCTGCGCGAGCAGTTCACCCGCAAGGGCCGTATCGAATCGATGCTGCTGGGCGTTTCCCGCGCCGTGGACAACCTGCGCCGCCAGGTGCTGGAGCTGGCCGGCACCGACGTCAATGTGCTGATCCGGGGCGATACCGGCAGCGGCAAGGAACAGGTCGCGCGCTGCCTGCACGATTTCAGCCCGCGGGCGGGCAAGCCCTTCGTGGCGCTCAACTGTGCGGCGATCCCCGAATCCATCTTCGAGAGCGAGCTGTTCGGCCATGAAAGCGGCGCCTTCACCGGCGCCCAGGGCAAGCGCATCGGGCGCATCGAACATGCCCACGGAGGCACGCTGTTTCTCGACGAGATCGAAAGCATGCCACTGGCCCAGCAGGTCAAGCTGTTGCGTGTGCTGCAGGAAAAGACCCTGGAGCGGCTGGGTTCAAACCGCAGCATCGAGGTCGATCTGCGGGTGATCAGCGCAGCCAAGCCGGACCTGCTCGAAGAAGTGCGCGGCGGGCGTTTCCGCGAGGACCTGCTGTACCGGCTTAACGTTGCCGAGCTGCATATCCCGCCGCTGCGCGAACGCCGTGAGGACATTCCGCTGCTGTTCGAGCACTTCGCCAGCCAGGCCGCCCTGCGCCATGGCCGCGAACCGCTGCCGGTCGGTCCCGGCGAGCTGGCGCACCTGCTCAGCCACGACTGGCCCGGTAACGTCCGCGAGCTGATCAACGCCGCCGAACGCCACGCGCTGGGCCTTACAACCCCGCCCGCCAGCACCCCGCCGAGCGTCAGCGGCACCTCGCTGGCCGAACAGATGGAAGCCTTCGAGGCGCAGTGCCTGCACAACGCCTTGCAGCAGTGCAAAGGCAATATCAGCGAAGTCATGAACCTGCTGCAGCTGCCGCGCCGCACCCTCAACGAAAAAATGCAGCGCCACGGCCTGAGCCGCAGCGACTACCTGCCCGAGGGTGGTGCGCACGAGCACCCCGGCCACTGACGGCGCGAGCTACAAGTCGCCCGCGCCACAACTGATAGCTCGCCGACGCTTGGCGACTCCTGCCTGCCGGTACCCCTGCCCGGCTCAAGCGGTCGCAACTCTTTGCCTGGATGGGGACTCAAAGCGACTTCAGCGATTGGACAGAACCACAAAGGCAGGAGCGACTCATGCGCGATCCCTCTCGAATCGGCCTCGGCGTCGCTGCGGCGCTCCTGATCTTCAGCACGGCAGGAGTGGCGGCACCCATGCAGCAGATACTGATCGGCAGTTACACCCATGACAGCGACAGCCCAGGCATCCTGCGGCTGCATTTCGATCCCGAACAAGGCCGGTTGGACCCGCAGCCCCTGCAAGGCATCAGCAGCCATAACCCCTCCTGGCTGGTGCTGGACGAAGAGCGCCGCCGGCTCTATGCGACCAATGAAAACGGCCCCGGCCGTGCCGATCCGGTTGGACGCATCAGCGCCTTCAGTCTTGCGGATGACGGTGTGCTGCAGCCGCTGGGCCAGGTCAGTACGCTCGGCGACGAGCCCACCCATGCCAGCCTGAGTGTCGATGGCCGCTACCTGTTCGTGGCTAATTATGGCTCGCGGGAAAATCCCGGCGGCAATCTGACGGTGGTGCCGCTCGATGCCCAGGGCCATCCGCAGCCGGTGACGCAAATCGCTGCGCATCGACCCAGCAACGTCCATCCCGAACGGCAGAAATCCGCGCATGTGCATTCGGCAGTGCCCTCGCCGGATGGGCGGACGCTGTTCGTCAGCGATCTGGGGGCCGACCGGATCTTTGTCTACCGCTACGATGCGAGCAATTCCGAGCGCCCTCTGTCGCCGGCCAAGCCGGCCAGCATCGAACTTCCGCCCGGTAGCGGGCCGCGGCATCTGGTGTTCAGTCCTGATGGCAGCCAGGCCTACGCCACGCTGGAGCTGAGCGTCCAGATTGCGCGCTTCGATCATGTGGACGGCAGTCTGGTGCAACGGCAGTTGCTGGATCTGGCCGAAGGCGGTGATACCGGGCAGCATTCGCCGGGTGCCATTCACGTTTCGCCCGATGGCCGCTTCCTCTATGTCAGCGACCGCGCCGAAGCAAACCGCATCATGGTCTACGCCATCGAAGAACACGGCAGCCTGCGCGAGATCCAGCAGCGCCCCAGTGAAGGCCGTGAACCACGCGAGTTCGCCATCGACCCCAGCGGTCGTTTCATGCTCATCGCCAATCAGAAAAGTGATGCCCTGGTGCTGCTGCAACGCGACCCGGACAGCGGCCTGCTGGGCGAAACCCTGCAAACGCTGCCCATGGGCCAGCCCTCGGATGTGAAGTTTCTCCCGGCCTCGGAACACTAACAGGCCCGTTGAAAAACTACCTACGTTGGCAATACTGCGTTAAAAACAGGCTCGGAATGCTCATTTAGAACACCTAAACTCGTACGCGAGCCCGGTCCGTTCCTCGCCTGTTTTTGCCTTGTCTTGCCTGCCTCGCCTACGTTTCTCAACGGCCTGCTAACGCTCGGGATTGTGTTTGCCGCGCTGCCGGTCCCGCTGCGCATCGCCTTCACTGACCTCATCGGCCATGCCCGGCGGCACGTTATAGGCGCCGCCGGGCACATCCTGCCGGGCACCCCCGGCGGCTTCACCCTGAGTCGGGCCGCGCGGCTGCCCGCTACGGCCAGTCGCACGCTCATCGAGGGATTTGCGGTCTTCTTCACCACATTCGTCTTGCTGCTTCATGCGGCCTCCCATTCGGTTGCGGGCACCCGGTGGCCCTTCAGGTAGGAAGGTGAAGTTGCCAAGAAGTTGCAGCGAATCCGGCACATTGCCGGCCATTCGGCAGGCAGGCTGAACTTATCCGAAGGCCGGGCGGCCAAAAATTACACAGAGGCTTCCCTCGCATTTCTGCCGTGTGACTTATGCAACTGACTCATAGCCTGCCCGCCACTGCTTTGCCCCTTTCGGCCATGACGCCGAGCAAAGACCTCTATTTCGCCCTGTTCGACGAAACCACCCGGGTGGCCGCGCGCCAGGACGCGGCGCAGTATCTGCGCGACCAGCTGGAAGCCGCTGCAGAGATGCCCTGCGACCTGCCCGCTGATCCCTCCCGGCTCGGTGCATGGCTGGCAGGGCATACCGAAAAGGTCGGCCTGCAATACCAAACCTATCTGGACAGCCGGCGCGCCGGCGCGCCCCGCCGCTATTTCTCCAGCAAGGCCCATGCGCTGCATTTTCTGCAAGGCGTGGCGCCCACCAAGCTGGTCGACGGCGCGTGGCTCTACGGCCTGCTGCAACGCTGGGATGAGCCGCGCTTTCAGGGGCTGATCCAGACTTATCTGGAGGAGCTGGGCGAAGGTCTGCCGGAGAAGAATCATGTGGTGCTCTATCGCAGGCTGCTTGCCAGCCAGGGCTGCGACGACTGGCAGAGTCTGGATGACGAGAACTTCGTGCAGGGTGCCATCCAGCTGGCCCTGGCCGAGCAGGCCGAGCATTTCCTGCCGGAGGTGATCGGCTTCAATCTCGGTTATGAACAGCTGCCGCTGCACCTGCTGATCACCTCCTACGAGCTGACCGAGCTGGGCATCGACCCTTATTACTTCACCCTGCACGTCACCGTCGACAATGCCGACAACGGCCACGCCCGCAAGGCGGTGCAGAGCCTGCAGGCCGCCTGGCCGCAGGTGGGCGACAGTGCCGAGTTCTATCGCCGCGTGCGTGCCGGTTATCGTCTGAACGAGCTGGGCGCCAGCACCCTGTCGGTGATCGACGGCTTCGACCCGGATCGCGAAGTGCGCCGTGTGTTCGAGAAGAAGGCCGCCGTGGGGCAGTTCGTGCACTCCGATTACTGCCGTTTCGAGGGACATACGGTCAATCAGTGGCTGGCCGAAGACGTTGAGCGCTTTCTGGACGTACTGCAGCAGCGTGGCTGGATCGCACGCAACCAGGACCCTCAGGGCAGCCGTTTCTGGCAATTGATCAGCGGCGAACAGGCCCCGATGTTCGGTGTGTTCAGCGCGCATGAACAACAGCTGATTCACGACTGGATTGCCGGCGACTGGCTTGCCGAGCAGCAAACGACACGTGGCAAGCCGAACCTGCGGCTGGCACAGCGTCAGGGCCGGCAGGCAGCGACAACGCCACGCCCTCAACCAGACAGCGACTTCGATCAGGAGGCGCGCCTGCTGGAGCAGCAACTGGCGCAGTTACCCCATCGCGAGGCACGCATGCGGCACCTGCTGCCACTGCTTTCGCCGACGCGCCACCACAGCAACGCCGGCCTGCTCGCCACACGCCTATTCAGCGGGCTATTCAACTGAAGGCGACACTTGCCAGGGAACTCCATGATTTCGGAAAAAACACAGGATCAGGCGCTGTTGCATCTGGCGCAGGCGCTGCGCGAGCGCGGCTACCACTTCGTCACCCCCACGCCACTCACCCATGAGCGGGTCAACCAGCGTCCGGAAAATGCCCTGGCCGAGGACATGCATGGGATATTCGGCTGGAGCCGCCCCTTCCAGCGCGAATTGCTGCCGCCGGCGCTCTTCAACCTGATGGAGCTGGCCGACGTGCTCGAAGCCTGCGGTTCGCGCTGGCGTAGCCGGGTGCGATTGTCGAGCCTCGACGGACAGCTGTTCGTCCATTCAGCCTTTCCCACCGATGCGCCCGATGCGGTGTTCTTCGGCCCGGATACCTACCGTTTCGCCAGCGCCATCCAGGCACACCTGAATCATCATCGGGGCCACATTGCCCGTGCCGTGGACATCGGTTGCGGCTCGGGCGCCGGGGCGCTGCTCACCGCACTGGCAAGACCGCAGGCCGAGGTGCTGGCGGTGGATATCAATTCCGCCGCCCTGCGCCTGACTCGCATAAACGCAGCCCTGGCCGGAGCGGATAACCTGCAGGCCCGGCACAGCGATCTGCTCAAGGATGTTCACGGCGAATTCGATCTGATCCTGGCCAATCCCCCCTATCTGATCGACCCCAGCGAGCGTGCCTATCGCCATGGCGGCGGCCCGCTGGGTGCCGGCCTTTCACTGGCGATCCTCGACAGTGCCCTCTCGCGCCTGGCACCGGGCGGCAGCCTGCTGCTCTACACCGGCGTGGCGATGCAGGGCAATCAGGACCCTTTCCTGGGCGAAGTGCGCCAACGCCTCGAAGGACTCGCGCTCGAGTGGCGCTACCGCGAAATGGACCCGGACGTATTCGGCGAGGAACTGCTGGAAGGCGCCTATACGAGCTGCGACCGCATCGCCGCCGTTGTCCTGGAGGTGACGCGGCCTGCGAGCTGACCTTGAGTTACGCGTGGATAAGCCTTCGGCGTTATCCACCCTACTCACCGGGCGTAGGGTGGAAAACCGCGAAGCGTTTTCCACGCGTTGCGCACCTACGTCCGCGGCTCAGACCGGCAATAGCACCAGAATCAGCGACAGGCTCAGCAGCGATCCCAGCGTCGAGTACAACACCACCCGCGACACCCGCGAACCTTCACGACCATAGAACTCGGCCAGCATGTACGGTCCGGTGCCGGTGGGCAGCGCACTGAGCAGCAGCGCCGAATAGACCCACAGCGGCTCCAGCTCGAACACCACTGCGGCGAAATACCAGGTCAGCGCCGGCTGCACGATGAGTTTCAGCAGCACCAGCGGCCAGACACCACGCACCGGCCCGCTGGGCTGTGGTTGGGCGAGGAACAGGCCGAGAGACACCAGCGCGCAAGGCGCAGCGGCAGCGCCGAGCAGATCCAGCAGCGTACTGATCCCGCTCGGCAGCTCAAGCCCACCCAATGCCCAGCCGGCACCGAGCAACGGCGCCAGCACCAGCGGATTGCCCAGCAGCGCGCGACTCACCTTGGCCAGTGTCTTGCCGATGTCCTGACCGGCGTGCAGGCCTGTCTCGACGCAGGCCAGGGCGATGGCGAACAGCACACAGACCACCACCAGCGTGGCCACCAGCGCCGGCTGCAATGCCGCCTCGCCGAGAATCAGCAAGCACAGCGGAAAGCCGATGTAGCCGGTGTTGGCGTAGGACGCGCCCAGGGCATCGAGGCTGGCGTCCACCAGCGGCTGCTTCTGCAGCAGGCGATAACAGAGGGTGAAGGCGAAAACGCCCAGGCAGCCGATGGAGAACGCTGCAATAAAGCCCGGCTGCCACACGTCGGCCCAGGTCGAGGTCGCGGTGATCTTGAACAGCAACGCGGGCAGGCCCAGCCAGACCACGAAACGATTGAGCTCCGAAGCGCCCGCCGGCCCCAGGCGACCGGTACGACGACACAGATAGCCCAGAAAGATCAGTGCAAAAACAGGCAGGACGACATTGACGACCGAGGACATGAAACCTCAACTGCAGGCTTGAGCGGCGCCGCACGCGCAAAGGCGAGCGACCCAAACGGCCACTCACCTTAGCAAAGAATCCGCAGCTCTAGTCCACCACAATCCGCTACCGACACGCGCGGCAGTACCTGCAAAGGCTACATACAGGCGGCCTTACTCCTAGTGCAGCTGCGGCGAATACCCGTTGGGCTCGGCTCGCGCAGCGGCGAACTCGGCTTCGACCGAACCACGTACCTGCTCCGGTCCACCATGAAAGCCGCTGCGGTCGCTGTAGTCCCACTCGGTCACCGGCACCCGTTCGGCGTCCAGCGCTCGGGCGCAGCCGATATCCAGCGCGGTGATACCCGCCACCGCACCGGCGGCAATCGCGGCATTGACCGGTTCACGGCCATGCTCGACGCTCCAGCCAAGGCAGGCCAGATCCAGCGCATCGCCGCCGACACGCCCATACATCCAGGGCCTGGGATCGTCGGCCAGGAGAATGCCGACCCCGGTGACGATCTCCCGCACGCCGCATGCGCGGACCAGGCCTTCGCTGCCGGGCATACCGATAAAGCGCGACACCTGCCGCGGCGCCAGCAATTGCACGACGCCCAGACCGATGCTGAACCAGCCGAGGCCGCGCGCCACGGAACGGGCCGAGTGATTGGGACGGGTGACTTGACGTGGAATGCTCATGAAATTTTCCTCGCTCAGCCGCAACCCAAAAAGGCAACGGCAACTGGCAGACCGTGTGAAAACATTGCGAGCGAAGGTCAGGCAAAGGCAGAAGCAGGCAAAAGCGGCGTTTACGGACTGTAAATGAGCATTTCTGAGCCTGTTTCCAACGCAGCATGGCCGAGCGCAGCCGTTTTCACGGGGCCTGGCTTCAGGGTTTTAGAATCACCTTGATACAGCCGTCCTGCTTGTCGCGGAAGGTCTTGTACATCTCCGGCCCCTGTTCCAGACCGACGCTGTGGGTGATGACAAAGGTCGGATCGATCTGCCCTTCCTGGATGCGCTTGAGCAGATCGTCGGTCCAGCGGTTGACGTGGGTCTGGCCCATGCGGAAGGTCAGGCCCTTGTTCATCGCCGCGCCGAACGGGACCTTGTCGATCAGTCCGCCGTAGACGCCTGGAATCGAGAGAATGCCAGCCGGGCGGCAGACGTAGATCATCTCGCGCAGCACGTGGGGGCGGTCGGTTTCCAGCATCAGCGCCTGCTTGGCGCGGTCGTACATCGAATCAATGGAACGTGCGGCGTGTGCTTCCATGCCCACCGAGTCGATGCATTTCTCCGGGCCTTTGCCGCGGGTCAGCTCGGACAGGCGCTCAAGCACGCTTTCCTCATCGAAATTGATGGTGATGGCGCCACCGGCGCGGGCCATGGACAGCCGTTCCGGCACGTTGTCGATGCATACGACCTGCTCGGCACCCATCATGATCGCGCTGCGGATGGCGAACTGGCCGACTGGGCCGGCGCCCCACACCGCCACGGTATCGGTGGGCTGGATGTCGCACTGCGCCGCAGCCTGCCAGCCGGTAGGCAGGATGTCGCCGAGGAACAGCACCTGCTCGTCGGTCATGCCCTCGGGTATCACCACAGGGCCGACGTCGGCATAGGGCACGCGGACGTATTCGGCCTGGCCGCCAGCGTAACCACCGGTGAGGTGGGTGTAGCCGAACAAGCCGGCGGTGGTGTGGCCAAACATTTTGTCGGCGATATCCTTGTTGCGGTTGGTGCGTTCGCACACCGAGAAATTGCCGCGCCGGCACTGCTCGCATTCGCCGCAGACGATGGTGAAGGGCACCACCACGCGGTCGCCGACCTTGAGTTTCTTGTTCGCCGAGCCGACTTCCATCACCTCGCCCATGAACTCGTGGCCCATGATGTCGCCGTGTTTCATGCCGGGCATAAAGCCGTCGTACAGGTGCAGGTCGGAACCGCAGATGGCGCAGGAACTGACCTTGATGATGGCGTCGCGCGGGTCTTCGATTGAGGGGTCGGGTACATGGTTGTCGCAGCGGATATCGTGCTTGCCGTGCCAGCGAAGCGCTCTCATGGGAAATCTCCTGGTCGGGTGTCCAGAAACGCCGCCTGGTGTCTTTCCCTTTTGTTTCGCTGCTCCTGTGCCGGTCGGCGCTGCTAACTAGGTGTCAGTTTTTTAGTAAGCAGCGCCACGCCATAGTTGCCCGATTGCCGACGGGCTGCATGCACGTCAACCCTTGCGCTGCCCCACCGGGCCATACCCATCGCGATACCCGGAATATTTCGGCGCCCAGCCCAGCGCCCTGGCGCGGGCGTTGCTGCAGCGTTTGCTGCCGGCGCGGCGGGTCATCGCTTGCTCGGCCCAGTACGTCACACCCAACCGCTCGCGCAGCCAGTCGACCACCTCATGCAGCGGTGCCGGGTCGTCGTCCACACCCAGATAGCAATCCTCCAGCGCAGCGCCTCGCAGGTCCGCCTGGAGCAGAAAGGCCAGCAAGCCGGCGGCATCATCACGGTGGATACGGTTGCTGTACTGCGGCGGCTCGCGCTCGACGCGCAACCCCGCGCGTATCTGATTCTGCAGCCAGGGCCGCGACGGATCGTAGAGGCCAGCCATGCGGACCAAGGTCGTCGGCAGGCCGCTGTTCAAAGCCAGCTGTTCGGCCTCCAGCATCACCTGGCCGGTGAAGCCTTTAGGTTCGGTAGGCGAGCGCTCGTCGATCCACTCGCCCTGGCTCTGCCCGTAGACGCCCGTGCTGGAGAGGAACAGCAAACGCTTTGGACGCTGACCACGCTGTTCCAACCAGCCCAGCGCATTGCGCAACCCTTCGATATAGGCCTGGCGATAACCGGGCTCATCATGCTGACTGGCGGATGCGGCATAGACCAGATAGGCCAGCTGACCATTTGGCCAGCTACGCGGGCACTGGCTGGCCAGCAGATCGCCGGCCACCGGCAGGATCGGCACCGGCAACCCTGCCGCCTCGCGGCGCAGGCCATAGACTGTCCAGCCGACCCGACTCAATAGCAGGCCAAGACGACTGCCGACATCGCCGCAGCCGGCGATCATTACCGAAGGACGCATGTTCATCAGGGTTGCTCCATCAACAGGGTTTCGCTTGTCGCAGTGTACGCCGCACGGTTTTGTTTCGCGCTAAACAAGGTATCGCTGCCGGTTGGTTCATCAACGAGCAAAGGCTATGCTAACCCGCACTCTGATGGATACTCGCTATGACTCTGACCGAACTGCGCTATATCGTCACGCTCGCCCAGGAACAGCATTTTGGCCGCGCCGCCGAACGCTGCCATGTCAGCCAGCCGACGCTTTCGGTCGGCGTGAAGAAGCTCGAGGACGAGCTGGGCGTACTGATCTTCGAACGCACCAAGAGCGCCGTGCGCCTGACGCCGGTCGGCGAAGGCATCGTCACCCAGGCGCAGAAAGTGCTGGAGCAGGCACAGAGCATTCGCGAGCTTGCACAAGCGGGCAAGAACCAGCTGGCCGCACCGCTCAAGGTCGGCGCCATCTACACCGTCGGCCCCTACATGTTCCCGCACCTGATCCCGCAGCTGCACCGCGTGGCGCCGGACATGCCGCTGTACATCGAAGAGAACTTCACCCATGTGCTGCGCGACAAGCTGCGCACTGGCGAGCTGGACGCCATAATCATCGCGCTGCCCTTCCAGGAAGCCGACGTACTGACCAAGCCGCTGTATGACGAACCCTTCTACGTGCTGATGCCAGCCGGCCACCCCTGGACCGCGAAGAAAACCATCGACAGCCAGATGCTCAACGACAAGAGCCTGCTGCTGCTCGGCGAAGGCCACTGCTTCCGCGATCAGGTACTGGAAGCCTGCCCCACCACGCGCAAGGGCGAGGCGCCGAGCCACACCACCGTGGAATCCTCTTCGCTGGAAACCATCCGCCACATGGTCGCGTCCGGGCTGGGCGTGTCGATCCTGCCGCTGTCGGCAGTGGACAGCCATCATTACTCTGCCGGCGTGCTGGATATCCGCCCGCTGACCCCGCCGGTACCGTTCCGCACCGTGGCCATCGCCTGGCGCGCCAGTTTCCCCCGACCCAAGGCCATCGAAATCCTGGCCGACTCCATCCGCCTGTGTTCGGTGGGCAAACCACCGGTTGCGAAAGACTGACCCATGAGCGAGCTGGCAACGGTTCCGGTCACAGCGCTCAAGGGCGTCGGGGCCGCGCTGGCCGAGAAGCTTGCCAGGGTCGGCCTGGAAACCCTGCAGGACGTGTTGTTTCACCTGCCGCTGCGTTATCAGGACCGCACTCGCGTGGTGCCCATCGGCGCGTTGCGCCCCGGTCAGGATGCGGTGATCGAAGGCGTGGTAGTAGGTGCCGACGTGCTCATGGGCCGTCGCCGCAGTCTGCTGGTGCGCCTGCAGGATGGCAGCGGCACGCTCAGCCTGCGCTTCTACCACTTCAGCAACGCACAGAAGGAAGCCATGAAGCGTGGCACCCAGTTGCGCTGCTTCGGTGAGGCACGCCCCGGTGCTTCCGGGCTGGAAATCTACCACCCCGAATACCGCGCCCTGACCAGCGAACCGGCACCGGTCGAACAGACGCTGACCCCCATCTACCCCACTACCGAAGGCCTGACCCAGCAGCGCCTGCGCAACCTCAGCGAGCAGGCATTGAGCCGGCTTGGCCCGCACAGCCTGCCGGACTGGCTACCTGAGGAGCTGGCGCGCGATTACCGTCTGGGCGCACTGGACCAGGCGATTCGCTACCTGCATCGACCGCCACCGGACGCCGATCTGGAAGAGCTCGCCGAAGGCCGCCACTGGGCCCAGCACCGCCTGGCCTTCGAAGAACTGCTGACCCATCAGCTGTCGCTGCAGCGCCTGCGTGAAAGCGTGCGCGCCCAGCAGGCACCGCAATTGCCGGTCGCCCGTACCTTGCCGCAGCGCTATCTGCTCAATCTCGGTTTCCAGCCCACCGGCGCGCAGCAGCGGGTTGGCGCCGAGATCGCCTACGACCTGTCCCAGCCGGAACCCATGTTGCGCCTGGTGCAAGGCGACGTGGGTGCCGGCAAGACGGTGGTCGCCGCGCTGGCCGCGCTACAAGCGCTGGAAGCCGGCTATCAGGTCGCGCTGATGGCGCCCACCGAGATCCTCGCCGAGCAGCACTTCGTCACCTTCTGCAAATGGCTCGAACCGCTGGGCATCGAGGTCGCCTGGCTGGCCGGCAAGCTCAAGGGCAAGGCCCGCACCGCGGCGCTGGAGCGCATCGCCGGCGGCTGCCCGATGGTGGTCGGCACCCATGCGCTGTTTCAGGACGAGGTGCGTTTCAGCCGACTGGCGCTGGTGATCATCGACGAGCAGCACCGGTTCGGCGTGCAACAGCGCCTGGCATTACGGCAGAAAGGCATCGACGGCCGGCTCTGCCCGCACCAGCTGATCATGACCGCCACGCCCATTCCACGCACCCTGGCGATGAGCGCCTATGCGGACCTGGATACCTCGATCCTCGACGAGCTGCCGCCAGGTCGTACGCCGGTCAATACGCTGGTGATTGCCGACAGCCGCCGCCTGGAAGTCATCGAACGGGTGCGTGCGGCCTGTAACGAAGGCCGCCAGGCGTACTGGGTCTGCACCCTGATCGAAGAGTCGGAAGAACTCACCTGCCAGGCCGCCGAAACCACCTTCGAGGATCTGACAGCGGCGCTGGACGGGCTCAACGTCGGCCTGATCCATGGCCGCATGAAGCCTGCCGAAAAGGCTGCGGTGATGCTGGCGTTCAAGGAAGGTCTGTTGCAACTGCTGGTCGCCACCACGGTGATCGAAGTGGGCGTGGACGTACCCAACGCCAGCCTGATGATCATCGAGAACCCCGAACGCCTGGGCCTGGCCCAGTTGCACCAACTGCGCGGCCGGGTTGGGCGTGGCAGCGCAGCCAGCCATTGCGTATTGCTCTATCACCCGCCGCTGTCGCAGATCGGTCGCCAGCGTCTGGCGATCATGCGCGACACCAATGACGGCTTCGTCATCGCCGAAAAGGACCTGGAACTGCGCGGCCCCGGCGAAATGCTCGGCACCCGCCAGACCGGCCTGCTGCAGTTCAAGGTGGCCGACCTGATGCGCGACGCCGACCTGCTGCCAGCAGTCCGCGATGCCGCCCAAGCCCTGCTCGAACACTGGCCCGGACACGTCAGCCCGCTGCTGGAGCGCTGGCTGCGACATGGCCAACAATACGGGCAGGTGTGACAACCGCCTGTCGTTGCGGCTGTCTTTCGGAGCGGCTTCGCTATACTGCGCCACATACCTGTTTTCGGACCCGCCCATGAAAGCTGCTGTCGATAACATGCCCAATTCCATTCCGCCTCTGCTCATCACGAAACTGATGGACGACCTCGGCCTGAGCTACCGGACGCAGGTCGACGATCCCGGCCTGGACCCTGCGCAGCGGGTGCAGGCCATTCTGCTCGACGATGCAATCGGAGCACTGCTGGTGCTGTATCCGCGCGATCACCTGCTCGATCTGTCGCGGGTGACGGAGCTGACCGGGCGCCAGCTGTCGGCAGTCAAGCCTGAACGGCTGGAGCGCATGCTGGCACGACACGATCTGCAGGTGCTGCCCGGCTTGCCTCCGCTGACCAGTTCACCTTGCCTCTATGAAGAGTGCCTGCTGCAGCAAACCGAACTGATGATCGATTGCGGCCTGCCGGGATTGCTGCTGGTGTTGACCCCGCAGGACTTCAAGACCCTGCTGAGCAAGGCCAGCGCCGGTCGCTTCGCCGTCCCCTTGAGTGGTATTCGGCCCAACCTCGACCGTCCCGATGACGACCGCGCCGAAATCACCCTGGCGGTGCAGAGCTTTACAGCACGGCGTATTCAGCAGCGTCTGGAAGAAACCATCGAGATTCCGCCGTTGGCGCAGACGGCGCAGAAGATCATCAAGTTGAGGGTCAACCCGGACGCCACCGTGGACGACATCACCGGCGTGGTGGAAACCGATCCGGCGCTGGCCGCGCAGGTGGTCAGCTGGGCGGCTTCGCCCTATTACGCCGCGCCCGGCAAGATCCGCTCGGTGGAGGACGCCATTGTTCGCGTACTGGGTTTCGATCTGGTGATCAATCTGGCGCTGGGCCTGGCGCTGGGCAAGACGCTGAGCCTGCCCAGCGACAAGCCGCAGCAGGCGACGCCGTACTGGCAGCAGGCGATCTACACCGCGGCGGTGATCGATGGCCTGAACCGCGCCATTCCACGCGCCCAGCGACCTGAAGCCGGTCTCAGCTACCTGGCAGGGCTGCTGCACAATTTCGGCTACATGGTGCTGGCGCATGTCTTCCCGCCACACTTTTCGCTGATCTGTCGGCATCTTGAGGTCAACCCGCACCTGCACCACAGCCAGGTCGAGCAGCATCTGCTGGGCATTACCCGCGAGCAGATCGGCGCCTGGCTGATGCGCTACTGGGGCATGCCGGAGGAACTTTCCACCGCACTGCGTTTCCAGCACGACCCGGACTATCAGGGCGAGCATGCCAGCCACGCCAATCTGGTCTGCCTGGCGGTGCGCATGCTACGCAATCGGGGTATCGGCTCGGGGGCCTATAGCGAGGTTCCTCAGGACCTCTTCGATCGCCTCGGACTGACTCGCGAAAAAGCCCATGAAGTGGTCGGCAGGGTGCTCGACGCGGAAGCCGCACTGCGTGCGCTGGCGCAGCAGTTCAGCCCGACGCACTGACGCCGGGTTTTAGGAGCCAGCCGCACGAAAGCTTGCCCGCGCGTCGACCCGACCATCCCCGGTGCGACCCAGGCTGACCTCGGTCAGGCTCGCGCCGGCACTCTGCAACTCGTCGAACCAGCGCAGCAGCGCGGCATGGGAAACACCGGGCAGCGTCACCTGCAGGCTGCCGTCGCTGCCACTGTCGAGGCTTTCGATCGTCAGGCCGTGCTGCTGCGCGGTCGCCGTCACCAGCCCCTGTAGCGCTTCGGGCGCCAGTGTCACCGGGTTGCTGCGCGACATCTGTCGGGCCAGCTCGGTGTTCTGCTCCAGGTAGGCATGCAGTTCTCGCTCCTGCACGAAGTAATCCCGCGCCTGCTGCACACGCTGCTGCGCCGGCTGCCAGATCAGCAGATAGAAAAGTGTGACCAGCAGAAATGCGCCCAGCAGCCCCAGCGACAGCCGTTCCCGCGGCTGCAAGGCCTGCCAGCGCAGCCAAAGCGAGGACTGCATCAGACCCGCGCGCGCCCGCTGTTTCCAGTTCATCCCTGTCCTCCCATGACGATGCGGGCGCTGACCGCTTCGCCATCGCGGCTGGCCGAACCCAGCTGGACCGGGTGCCCACTCTGGCCCAGACGCTGACGCAACTGTTCCAGCGCGGCGAAATCGCTGGCGCGCACCTGCAGGGCCAGATCGCCACGGGCCTGGTTGTAATCCAGCTGATCAATGGTCACCGGCATGCCCTCACCGATGGCCAGCGCCACTTCGTCGAGCAGCCCCATGAATTCGGCGGAATGACCGGCACTCTGGCCGATATGCGCAGCAAACTGCGCGCGCAGGTTGACGATGCGCAGGTCCTCGGGAAACAGCTCGGTATAAAGCGCGCGACTGGCTTCGGCGTAGTGATCGCCCTGGCGCTCCAGCGACCAGGCCTGGACCAGATTGAACAGCAGCTGCACCACCAGCAGCAGGCCCAGCACCGCCGCCACCGGCATCCATCGGCCCAGCCCATCGCTGGCGCGGCGCACGGCAAATTCGCCCTGGGCCAGATCCAGTGCGCCGGTTCGACCAGCGGCGAGAAAACGATAGGGGTCGTCCAGCTGCCGGTAGTCATCCAGCCGTTCGGGCGCCAGCTCCAGCGTGCCGTGCCCATGCCGGGGTGCCGGACAGTGGGGCGCCAGTTCCGCCCAGCGGTCGCTTGCAAACACCAACCGGGCTTCCGGGCTGCCGCCCAGCAGTCCACGCTCGCCCATGAACAGCACCTGACAGCCGTCACGCGGCAGCAGATCGGCATCCACATGGATGGCAACGATGTTCAGGCCCAGCGCCTGCAGATCCTCCAGCCAATCGGCCAGCAGCTGACGGCTGATGGCGATGACGCGCAGACGGCCATCTTCCAGCGCCTCGCCGTGGGTCAGGTGCAGGTCATCGACATTCTCCGCCAGCAGTTCTTCAACGGCATAGGCCAGCGCCTGGGCAACCCAGCGCGCCTTGCGCGTCGGCAGGCTGACCGCAAAACAGCTACACCTCTCCACCGGCAGCACCAGCGCCAGCGCAGCCGGCGTCTGCCTGGCGACCTCTTCCAGCGTCATCCAGCCCGCCACACCTTCGCGGGGCAGCCAGTACACCCGCGTCCCGGTATCGAGGCGCGGGCCGCAATCGGCAGGCAGGAACAGGCTGTCCATCGGCTATCGATCCCCTTCATCTGATTGACGAGGCAGCCTTGGCGGCTGCCCCAGATTGCGCTGCAGCACACGTACCTCGCCGTCGGCCTGGCGCTGCAACAGGCTCACCAGCGCCAGGCGACGGTCAGCCAGACGCACCTCGCTGATGGCCTGAAAGTATTGGCTCGTCACCGCCACGCGGGCGTCCTCCAGTTGGACAGCGGCAAACGCCGGTTGCGCCATAAAGGTCGCCACATCGCGAAATCCACCGGCCCGGCGCGCTTGCACCAGGGCTTCGGCAGCAGCGGGGCCGAGGTTGTCGGCCAGGCTGGACAGCACCAGCGCACTGGCGGTGTTGACGTTCAGCGGGGTGCCCGCCGGCAATACGCTGACATGGGGCGCCAGACGCTGAAAATCCTCGTCACGCATGCCCAGCAGCAGGCGCAGCTCGGAGAGGTCGTCCAGTCGGCGGCCCGCCGTGCGGTAGGGCGGATCCAGTAGCAGGTAGGCCGTGTCTTCCGCGCCCGTTTCGCCAGTGGGCTGCTGATCACTGTCGAGCCAGTCCAGCAGACGTTCGGCGTAAGGCTCGGTGATTTCCAGCCGCAGCAGCAGGCGGCGCAACTGTGCCAGTGCGGCCTCGTTGGGCTGGTTGTCCTGTATCAGGCTGTTGAGGTTGAAGCGCCCGCTCAGATCCTCGATGCGAATCTGTACCTGGCCCTGCCCTTCATCGAGCTCGTAGACCGGTTGCGGCTGCGCCCAGGCTTCGAGCAGATGATCCACCGGCGGCTGTGCGCCATTGCCAGAGGCTTCGGCGTCGCGGCGCAGGATCGATTGCGCCAGCACCTCGCCACCCAGGGCGTAATGCCAGGCCTGTCGTGCCTGCAACTGGTTGCTGGTGGCGCGGATGGAGAGCTGCTGGCGTGCAATCATGCTGGCGCAGACCACCGTGACGATGGCCACCACCAGCAGTACGGTGATCAGCGCAACGCCACGTTCGGCCTTCATTGCGGCTGCTCCTGCGGCGCGGGCGGCTCGGTCTGTGTGTCGTCCGGCTGGCTGAAGGTCGCTGGCGGCACACTTTCAGGCAGACGCAGCAAGCGGGTAATGCTGCCGTAGCGCGGATGCTCGAACGATACCTCAACGGCGGCGGGCAGACGCCGGACCTGGTGCTCGGGGTCCCGGCGACCAAACTCGAAGGGCGGCCATTCCTCGTGCCAAGCGCTTTCGCTGTCCAGATAACGCAGGCGCAATGCGGACACATCCTCCAGCACCCGCTGCACACGCGGCTGGCTGTCGACATCTCGGTCGAGCACCACCCAGTAGAGCCGCTCCAGACTGTCGCCGGCGAGACGCCAGCGTACCCGTTGCAGATTGGCCCGACGCAGGCCGGTGGGGTTGCGCCAGCCGCTGCGGGTCAGCTCGAAGGAAACACCCTGGTCGATGCTGGCGAGCTGCCCGACAAAGGCATTCTGCTCGTCGCCATAACCGTCACGGATGGGCCGCGGCACAGCCTGGATCAGGTCCCGTTCCAGAGACCATAGCGCCCGTGCAAGCTGGCGCAGCTGCACCTCTTGAGCGCGCACCACCTCGTCGCTGCGCAGCACCGCTTCGAGCATCCGGTAGGTCGCCAGCCCCAGCAGGGCGAACAGGGCAATGGCGATCAGCAGCTCCAGCAGGGTGAAGCCCGCCCCGGCACGGCGCATCAGAACGTTGTCCCGATAAAGCCACTGAGGCTGGTCACTGCACGCTCGGCGATCGGGCCGGTGTCACCGCGCGGTTCGACCGCCGCAACCCAGACGGTAACGCGCAGCAGGCCCGGCGTGCCGCTGGACTCCACTGCGCTGAGTGTCTGCCATTGGCGACCGCCGAACGCCAGCGCACGTTCTTCGCGCCCGATGCCTGGTGGCGGGCGCTGCAATTGCAGCTCGGTGAGCCGGTTGTCGGCGATCCAGCTGGCCAGGGTCAGGGTTTCCAGCCGACCTGCATTGGTCACGCTGCGGCCGGCGGCGGTCAGTACCACGGCGGCGACAAGGGCAAAAATCGCCAACGCCACCAGCACTTCGAGCAAGGTGAAAGCACGCGCCGGCTTCATCGAGAGGTTTCCAGCGGTTCGGCACGGGGCATCCGGAAACCGTCACTGGACACCTGCCAGCCACCGCCAGCCGCACGCGAATCGATCAGCCGCAGGGTAAAGGGCGACAGCTCGCCACTCGACAACAGCAGCACCTGCGGCTCCAGGCGGGGCGTACTGCGCCGCTCGCGGTCGCCCTCACGGGACAGGCCGGCGCGGTCGTCCTCACGCCTGACCGGGGCCGTCAGCCGCAGCGGCGTGCCATCGAGTTCCAGTTCCAGGTGCATCCATTCCGGCACCCTGCGGGACTGGCGTCCGTCGGCTTCCTGCCAGCGCCCGCTGGTCTCGTCGTAGTGCAGGATTCGGTAGCCCTGAGGGTCGATCAGCAGTCCATATTCACGGCTGTCAAGCACCGCTTCATCGACCATCAGACCAATCAGACTGGCCAGTCGCTGCGCTTCATCGCGTAGTTCACGGGACGAGCCGGAGCTGCCCGTGGCCAGCACTGCCAGGCCCACCAGCCCGCCGAGGATGACAATCACCACCAGCAGCTCGACCAGGGTGAAGCCGCCGCGTCGCGCCCGCGTCATGGATCACAGATCCCAGTTGCCGATATCCGCGTTCAGGTCGCTGCCACCCGGTTTGCCATCGGCGCCGAGCGAGTAGAGATCGAACGGGCCCTGGGTGCCCGGCGACAAGTACTGGTAGTCGTTGCCCCAGGGATCCTTGGGCACGCGCTTGAGGTAACCGTCGCGGTTCCAGTTCTTTGGCTGCGGGCTGCCACCGGGCTTTTCCACCAGCGCATTGAGGCCTTGCTGGGTGCTGGGATAGGAAAAATTGTCCAGTCTGTACATGTCCAGCGCAGCGGAAATGGCGTTGATATCACCCTTGGCCACAGTGACCTTGGCCTGATCCGGACGGTTCATCACCTGCGGCACCACCAGCGCTGCAAGGATGCCCAAGATCACCACCACCACCATTATTTCGATAAGGGTGAAGCCCCTCTGTTTAGCAGGCCGCTGAAACGCTACCTGCGTTGGCAATACTGCGTTAAAAACAGGCTCGGACTGCTCATTTAGAGCACCTAAACTCCGCGTCCTCGCCTGTTTTTGCCTTGTCTTGCCTGCCTCGCCTACGCTTTTCAGCAACCTGCTGCGTTCGTTCGACTTCATAAGCATTACCCCACCAGTTGGTTGAGAGAAAGAATCGGCAGCAGGATGGCCAGTACGATGACCAGCACCACGGCTCCCATGAACACCAGCATGAACGGCTCGAACAGCCCGACCAGCAGCGAGATCTGCGCGGCCAGGTCGTTTTCCTGATTGCGGGCGGTGCGCGCCAGCATCTGGTCCAGTTCACCGGATTTCTCGCCGCTGGCGATCATGTGCAGCATCATCGGCGGGAATTCGCCAGTGGCGTCCAGCGCACGGGTCAGGCTGCCACCCTCGCGCACACGTTGCGCCGCCTCGACCACGCGCTCGCGAATGCGCAGGTTGCCGATCACCGCGGCGGCGATGCCCAGGGCATCCACCAGCGGCACACCGCTGCGGGTGAGAATCGCCAGCGTCGAGGCGAAGCGCGCGGTATTGGTCGCCCGCGCCAGCCGCCCGACCAGCGGAATGCGCAGGATGATGGCGTGCCAGCGGCGCTTGATATTCGGGTCACGCAAGGCCAGACGCATGGCCACGCCAGCAGCGACAATACCCAGCAGCATCAGCCAGCCCCAGCGCTGCACCGCCTCGCTGGTGGCGATCAGGCCGGTGGTCAGCGCCGGCAGGTCCTGGCCGGTATTGACGAAAACCTTGACCACGTCCGGCACCACGTAGCCCAGCAGCAGCACCACGATGGCCAGGGAAGCCACCAGCAGGATCACCGGGTAGAGCAACGCCAGCTGGATCTTCTGCCGCGACTGCTGGCGCTGATCGGTGTAGTCGGCGAGCTGATCAAGCACCAGACCGAGATGCCCGGCATGCTCCCCCGCAGCCACGGTGGCGCGGTACAGCTCGGGGAAGGCCGAGGGGTATTCACGCAGGGCTGCGGCCAGGCTGTGGCCCTCCATTACCCGCGCGCGCACCGCCAGCAGCATCGACTTGATCCGCTGCGAGCTGGCTTGCGCCGCGGCGGCACGCAAGGCTTCCTCGATGGGCAGCGCGGCCTGCACCAGCGTCGCCAGCTGGCGAGTGACCAGCGCCAGGTCGCGGGCCGACAAGCCGTGCCCGAAACTGAACCCGCCTGAACCGCTGTCTTCTCTGGAGCGTGCCTGCTTGACCTCCAGCGGCGACCACTGCTTGTCACGCAAGAGCTGACGGGCCTGACGCGGGCTGTCCGCCTCGATCAGGCCCTTATGCTGACGGCCCCGTGGATCGAGCGCCACGTATTCAAAGGCGGCCATCAGGCGTTGACCAATCGATGGCGTGGCGGCTGTGCAGCTGAAGCCGCGCTCACGAAAAGCCGTCGCGAACGGCCTGTGGGTACGGTTTCAGTCGCGAAAAGGCAGGCACTCATCAGCTCGCTTCCCGACGGTCATGGGCGGTTCCCCGGCGCTCGCCGCTGTGCCTGCGATCCGTCTGGCCGGAGCGGCGGTCCTCGCTGGTGACGCGCAGCACCTCCTCGATGGTGGTCACGCCTTCGCGCACCTTGCGCAGGCCGTCGTCGCGGATGCTCGGGCCAAGCTCGCGCGCATGACGGGTCATGTCCTGCTCGGTGGCGCGGGTGTGGATCATGCTGCGCAGGCTGTCGTCGAACAGCACCAGTTCATAGATGCCGGTACGCCCGCGATAGCCCAGCTGACGGCAGGCATCGCAGCCCTCGGCGTGGTACAGCGTCGGCGCCTGGTCCGGGGCGAGGCCGAACAGCGCGCACTCGGCCTCGTCGGCAACATAGGCGCGCTTGCAGTCATCACAGAGCACCCGCACCAGCCGCTGGGCCAGCACACCAAGCAGCGATGAGGAAATCAGAAACGGCTCCACGCCCATGTCCACCAGCCGCGTCACCGCACCAATGGCGCTGTTGGTGTGCAAAGTCGAAAGCACCAGGTGGCCGGTGAGCGAGGCCTGTACGGCCATGTCTGCGGTTTCCTGGTCACGGATCTCACCGACCATCACCACGTCCGGGTCCTGGCGCAGGATGGCGCGCAGGCCGCGGGCGAAGGTCATGTCGACCTTGGTGTTGACCTGGGTCTGGCCGATGCCTTCGAGGTTGTATTCGATGGGGTCCTCGACGGTGAGAATGTTGCGCGTGCGGTCGTTGAGCGTGGTCAGCGCGGCGTACAGGGTGGTGGTCTTACCGGAGCCGGTGGGGCCGGTGACCAGGATGATCCCGTGAGGCCGCTTCACCGCCTGCTCCATGCGCACACGATCACGTTCGCTCATGCCCAGGTGCTGCAGGGTCAGGCGCCCGGCCTGCTTGTCGAGCAGGCGCAGCACCACCCGTTCGCCATTGGCCGATGGCAGGGTGGAGACGCGGATGTCCACCTCACGCCCACCCACCCGCAGGGAAATTCGCCCGTCCTGGGGAATCCGCTTTTCGGCGATATCCAGCCGCGCCATGACCTTGATCCGCGACACCAGCAGCGCCGCCAGCTCACGCTTGGGTTGCACCACTTCGCGCAGAATGCCGTCGACGCGAAAGCGAATGATCAGGCGCTTCTCGAAGGTTTCGACATGGATATCCGAAGCGTTTTCCTTGATCGCCTCGCCGAGCAGCGCGTTGATCAGGCGGATGATCGGCGCGTCGTCTTCCTGCTCCAGCAGATCCTCGGTCTGCTCGATCTGGTCGGCCAGGCTGTGCAGATCCATGTCCTCGCCCAGCCCTTCGACCATCTGCATCGCCGCCGAGGAATCGTGCTGATAGGCGGCGCCCAGCGCCTCGTCGAACTCGGCCTGGGCCAGCCATTGCACCGGCAGCGGCCCACCCACCACGCGCTGCGCTTCCTGCACGGCGGTCAGGGCCGCGCCCTCGCGCAGGCCCAGACATGGCTTGCCATCTGCTGTCAGCAGGATCACGCCGTGACGCCGGGCAAAGGCGAAAGGCAGGCGCAGACGCACCGGTTCAACCAGCACTGGGGGTATTTCGCTCAGGTTCATCTCGGCCATGGTTGCCGTCCCGGCAGTCAGACAATCGAAGCTCGCCGGCACTCGCTCCGGCGTCGTCAATGACTTTGGACTACAAGGATTGGATGGCATTCGCAGCTTTGATCGTTTTTTACATGCAGCAGTCAAAGCCATCGGCAGAACCGGCACCAAGGTCGGTATGGAACAACGCTCCAGACGAATACCGGCCACAGAGCTCGGACCTCATTCTACGGCGCGCCATTTATGGGCCGGCGGCCTCATTGCAGCGCCGCTTGAACGGCTCGCTAACGCAGGATCTGCATAGCCGGAAGCCGCACTTTTGGTCAGTTTCTGAACGTAAAAATATTTACAGTTCTGATTAAAACAGTTGTTTGATTTTTTTAGCGCTTGCAGAATGCGCCGCCGCGACCGACCAAAAACCGTCGGAATCGGGCTGTCAGCCGCTTTACCCGCCTTTGAAGCGGCCAGAAACGTATCACCAGCGAAGCAGCACATGACCCCTACACAGAGGTCTGCTGGCCACGATTACGCAGGAGAACAACAACAATGCACATCGGTGTTCCTCTCGAAACCCACTTCGGGGAGACGCGCGTCGCCGCCACCCCGGAAACCGTCAAGAAACTGATCGGCCAAGGGCACCGGGTGACGCTGCAAAGCGGCGCCGGGTTGCTTTCCAGCGTGCCGGACAGCGCCTATGAAGCGGTCGGCGCAACCATCGGCGATGCCGCCGCGACCTTTGCCGCCGAGCTGGTACTGAAGGTCAATGCGCCGGACGAGGCTGAACTGGCGCAGATGCAATCCGGCAGCGTGCTGCTGGGCATGCTCAACCCGTTCGACAATGACTGCATCGCGCGCATGGCCGCCCGCGGCATTACCGCCTTTGCCCTGGAGGCCGCGCCGCGTACGTCCCGTGCACAGAGCCTGGACGTGCTCTCGTCGCAGGCCAACATCGCCGGTTACAAGTCGGTGCTGGTCGGCGCCCATCACTACCCGCGCTTCATGCCCATGCTGATGACCGCTGCCGGTACGGTGAAGGCCGCGCGCGTGCTGATCCTCGGTGCCGGTGTCGCCGGGTTGCAGGCCATCGCCACGGCCAAGCGCCTCGGCGCGGTGGTCGAGGCCTCGGATGTGCGCCCGGCAGTGAAGGAGCAGATCGAATCGCTCGGCGCCAAGTTCGTCGACGTGCCGCTGGAAACCGACGAGGAGCGCGAATGCGCCGAAGGCGTCGGCGGCTATGCGCGGCCAATGCCGGCCTCATGGATGGCGCGTCAGGCGCAGGCGGTGCACCAGCGTGCGCTGCAGTCGGACATCGTCATCACCACCGCGCTGATCCCGGGCCGCAAGGCGCCAACGCTGCTGCAGGAAGCCACCGTCGAGCAGATGAAGCCCGGCTCGGTGATCGTCGACCTGGCGGCCGGCCACGGTGGCAACTGCCCGCTGACCGAGATCGACCAGGTGGTGGTGCGCCACGGTGTGACCATCGTCGGCCACGCCAACCTGGCGACGCTGGTCGCGGCTGACGCCTCGGCGCTGTACGCCCGCAACCTGCTGGATTTCCTCAAGCTGGTCATCGACAAGGACAGCCAGTTCCAGCTCAACCTCGAAGACGACATCGTCGCCGCGTGCCTGATGTGCCGCGACGGCCAGGTCGTACGGACCAACGGTTAAGGGAGACGCGAACATGGATCTCATTTCAGACGGCATCTACAACCTGATCATCTTCGTGCTGGCGATCTACGTCGGCTACCACGTGGTCTGGAACGTCACACCGGCCCTGCACACCCCGCTGATGGCGGTTACCAACGCGATCTCGGCGATCGTCATCGTCGGCGCCATGCTCGCTGCGGCACTGACCGTCACCCCGATGGGCAAGCTGATGGGCACCCTGGCCGTGACGCTGGCCGCCGTAAACGTCTTCGGTGGCTTCCTGGTTACCCGGCGCATGCTGGAAATGTTCAAGAAGAAGGAGCGCGCCGTTGCCGGCAGCGCCAAGGCGGAGTCCAAGCCATGAGCATGAACCTGATCACCCTGCTCTACCTCGTCGCTTCGGTGAGTTTCATCCAGGCCCTCAAAGGCCTGTCGCACCCCACCACTTCACGCCGCGGCAACCTGTTCGGCATGATCGGCATGGGCATCGCCGTGGTCACCACGGTGTTCCTGGTGTTCAAGCTCGGCGCGCAACTGGTCGAAAGCGCCAGCGCCTGGACGGGCCTGGGCTTCATCGTCCTCGGCCTGCTGGTCGGCGGCAGCATCGGCACGCTGATGGCCAGGCGCGTCGAGATGACCAAGATGCCCGAGCTGGTCGCCTTCATGCACAGCATGATCGGCCTGGCCGCGGTGTTCATCGCCATCGCCGCGGTGCTCGAGCCGCAGTCGCTGGGTATCGTCCAGGCCATCGGCTACCCGATTCCCGCTGGCAACCGCCTGGAGCTGTTCCTCGGTGCCGCCATCGGCGCCATCACCTTCTCCGGTTCGGTGATCGCCTTCGGCAAGCTGTCGGGCAAGTACAAGTTCCGCCTGTTCCAGGGCGCACCGGTGGTGTTCGCCAATCAGCACAAGATCAACCTCGCCGTGGGCGTGGCGATCCTGGTGCTGGGGCTGATCTACACCTTCAGCGGCAACTTCACCGCGTTCATGTTGCTGGTGGCGCTGGCCTTCGTCATCGGCGTGCTGATCATCATCCCCATCGGCGGCGCGGACATGCCGGTGGTGGTGTCGATGCTCAACAGCTACTCGGGCTGGGCGGCGGCCGGTATCGGTTTCTCGCTGAACAATTCGATGCTGATCATCGCCGGCTCGCTGGTGGGTTCTTCTGGCGCGATCCTCTCGTACATCATGTGCAAGGCGATGAACCGCTCGTTCTTCAACGTGATCCTCGGCGGCTTCGGTGCCGACGCGGATGCCGGTGGCCCGGCGGGCGCGCAGCTGGAGCGCAACGTGAAGTCCGGTTCGGCAGACGACGCCGCCTTCCTGCTGACCAACGCCGATACCGTGATCATCGTCCCCGGCTATGGCCTGGCGGTGGCCCGCGCGCAGCACGCGCTGATGGAGCTGGCCGAAAAGCTGACGCACATGGGCGTGACCGTGAAGTACGCGATCCACCCGGTTGCCGGGCGCATGCCTGGCCACATGAACGTGCTGCTGGCCGAGGCCGAAGTGCCGTACGAGCAGGTGTTCGAGATGGATGACATCAACTCCGAGTTCGGCCAGGCCGACGTGGTGCTGGTGCTCGGCGCCAACGACGTGGTCAACCCGGCAGCGAAGAACGATCCCAAGTCGCCGATCGCCGGCATGCCAATCCTCGAGGCGTACAAGGCCAAGACGGTGATCGTCAACAAGCGCTCCATGGCCAGCGGCTATGCGGGCCTGGACAACGAGCTGTTCTACATGGACAAGACCATGATGGTCTTCGGCGACGCCAAGAAGGTGGTTGAGGACATGGTCAAGGCTGTGGAGTAACCTGACGGGGGATGGCGACGGAAGGCCTTTGAATGCCGGATAACGCCTTCGGAAACCCGTATTACGCCTTCGGCCAATACAGGCTACGGTCCGTTGTAGGATGGAATCGCCGCAGGCGTTTGCGTCATGAGCTTGTTCAAGTGCGGCGTCCATGCTCAGCCGTGGACGCCGTCGACACAGTTCCTTCCGTATTGAGCCGTACAGTTTCCAGCCTTGAGCAACTGAACCGGCACAATTTTCCAGCGCTGTGACTGTCTGCCAAAACCGCCCTGCGCGACCCTGTATGTCCACTCACCCGGCGGCAGCCGGAAGGAAGGCATCATGGATCGCGCCCTACCCCGCATCCTCTCCTTGCGCACTTCGCGCGATACGCTGGCAAGCCTGAAGCAACTGCTGCGCCTGTGGCGGCAAAGGATTCGAACACGCCGCCAACTCGCCACGCTGGATGATCGCCTGCTGGCCGATACAGGCATCAGCCACAGCGATCGAATGGTTGAGCTGAAAAAACCCTTCTGGCGCTGACAGACAACCCGGCACTATTCTGCATGCACCTTCCCTGTTAAAGCCGTACTGGAGAGTCCCATGCTGAAATTCCTGCTGATCCTTGGTGCATCCGCCACCCTGCTGGCGGGTGCCGCTTCGGCATCCAGCTTTATCGCCACCACAGATACCCTTGGCGCTTCGCTGATCAATACCGTGGAAGGCACGTCCGACCTGACATCCTCAATCGGTGACGACAAACTGGTACTGGATGCCCGCGATGACGCCGCGCATTTCGTCGCCAGCAATGGCGAGCAGAAGGGCGCGCAGCTGGAAGCGGCTCTTGTGCACATCCGCACCCAGGCCCCGACCATCGAAGCCACCGACCTTGAGCTGGCGCGCGCGATTCTGGCACGCTGAAACCGTTGGAAAAACCGCAGGGCTGGCCGTTACGCTGGCGTTTCGCTAGCCTTGCCGCTGGTTTTTTCTAGCATCAGGATTCGCATGCGCTCGCTTTACCTTTTACTGGCCGGCTGCTGCTTGTGCGGCAGCGCCCAGGCATTCGACACCACCCTGGCCGGCACCGTGGCTTCCGGCTACGTCACCAGCCAACTGACCAGCCTGCCCTTCGAGAACAAGCTGATCGTCGATGCCCGGGACGAAGCGGCAGGCTTCGTCGCCAGTGCCGGCCAGCTCCAGGGCGCACGCCTGGAAGCCGCTTTGCGCTGGATGCGCGAGCAGCATCCGGGACTGGCGGCCAGTGATCTGGAACTGGCCCAGGCTATCCTCGTCCAATAACGGCCCGCCTTAACGAGATTTCGCAATGCTCAAGCTACTCACCGCCACAGCCGTCACGCTGACCCTGCTCGCCGGGGCGGTCCAGGCACAGACACTGGTCGCCACCAGCAATATCGTCATCAATGCGGTGGATCGCAGCATCAATTTCACCTCGGACGCGACCAGCCGGGTCAGCGGCATGAAGCTGGTCCTCGATGCCCGTGACGAAGCCGCCAGCTTCGTCGCCAGTGCCGGCGATATTCGTGGCGCACGTCTGGAAGCAGCCTTCAACGCCCTGCGCCACGAATTCGCCGAAGCCCGTCAGGCAAGTGATCAGGCGCTGGCCGAAACCATCCTCGCCCTGTGAAATCAGCTTGCGCCTGGCTGATGGCTGTCCTGCTGGCCAGCCTTGCGGGTCAAGCGTGCGCAGCGTTGCATCTGTCGCTGGACGAGCACCTGCTGTCACCTGGAGAACGCGCCGCCACCCAACTTCTGCTTGACGAAGCCCTGGCTGCCCTGCCGCCGCGCATGCTGCAGCAGCTGGATCGCCAGATCCGCGTGCGCTGGAGCGAGCACCTGCCGGAGCAGGCTTACGGGCGTGCCGGCGGCAACCTGATCGAGCTGAATCGACGCCTGCTGCCGTCGCTGACTGACGGCTCCGCCGCCGGGCAGCGCACCACTCGGGTGCATGGCACGGTGCGTCAGGAACTGCTCGCCACGCTGATCCACGAACTGGCACATCTCTACGACCGCGCCCGTCTATGGTCGCCTGTGGACAACCGCCATCAGGCCTTTTGCAGCCAGCGCGCCGCCAGCCTCGGCCTGATCGGCCTGCCGCACGAATGCCGGGGGCAGACGCAGCGGCGTTTTACCCTGAGCGACGATCCGCGCCTGCTGGATCTTGCCGGCTGGCCACAGCGGGTCGGCAGCCGTGGCGAGCGCGAAAGGCACAACGCCCAGGTGGCACGCAGCCCCGATGTTTACGAGCTGAGCCATCCGCTGGAATTCGTCGCGGTGAATCTGGAGTATTTTCTCCTGGACTCCAGCTATGCCTGCCGCCGCCCTTCACTGCACCGCTACTTTCGCGAGCACTTCGGCTGGCAGCCTGCCGCCGTGCAGGCCTGCGGTGAGGGCTATCCGATTCTCAACGCGGGCCAGGACCTGGCCCGCACACCACTGCTGCGCCTCGATCCAGAGCGCGTCTTTGAAGTGGACTACCTGTTCGCCGAAGCCAACGACGCCTGGGTCAGCCGCTGGGGCCACAGCATGCTGCGGCTGGTAATCTGCGCACCGGGCCGCACGCGCGGCGCCGATTGCCGGCTGGATCTGGATCATCATCTGGTGCTGTCCTTCCGCGCCTTTGTCGGCGATGTGCAGCTGTCCAGCTGGGACGGCCTGACCGGCGCCTATCCCTCGCGTCTGTTCGTGCTGCCACTGGGGCAGGTGATCGACGAATACACCAAGGTCGAACTGCGCAGCCTGGCTTCGATTCCACTGCGGCTGGAGCGCCGCGAAATCGAGATGCTGGTCGAACGCAGTGCCGAGCTGCACTGGAGTTATGACGGCGACTACTACTTCCTGTCCAACAATTGCGCAGTGGAAACCCTCAAGCTGCTGCGCAGCGGCACCCATCGTGCGGAGCTGGCGGCGCTCGACAGCATCCTGCCCAGCGGCCTGCTGGAACTGCTGATCGCCCGTAATCTGGCCGACGCCAGCGTGCTCGACGACCCACGCGAGGCGCTGCGCCTGGGTTATCGCTTCGACTCCTATCGCGACCGCTATCAGGCAATGTTTACCGTACTCAAGGAACGCCTGAAGTTGCCGCAGCAGACAGTGGAACAGTGGCTGGAGTTGTCGGCCGGCGAACGCCAGCCCTGGATCGCACAAGCCGACCTGCGCGCCAGCGCGGCATTGCTGCTGGTGGAACAGGCCGCCCTGCGCCAGCAATTGCTGCTGGCCCAGGAAGAACTGAAGAAGCGCTACCTCAGTGGCCGCGAGCGCGGCGATGCCAGCCTGGCCAAGGCCGATGGCGCGCTGCAGCAGATTCTTGCCAACAGCGGCTACCTGAGCCGCCCCGCCGAGTTGCTCAACGACGAAGGTTACGGCTTGCCGCAAGCGGGTGAATGGCAGCGCCTGGAGGAGCAAAGCAGTCAACGTCAGGCCCAGCTCAACCAGCTAAGCGAAGAACTGGATCGCGAAGTGCGCCTGTTGCTGAGCGAGGAACGCAGCCTGGAACTGGACAGCATCGAGCACAACCTTGAGCGAATCGGCCAACACCTGCGCCAACTGCACAAGGCCGAGGGTGGGCTGGAGCTGCGCTAGGGCCTGCTCCCGGCCTGCGGATAAATCCACTACTACAAAAAGCGTGGCGCTCCGGTGCATCTATTCTGGGACCATACCTACCAGAGAGAGCCGCTTCATGAATCGCATACTGACCACCCTCACCTTCGCCGTGCTGTCCTGCACGCTGCCGGCTCAGGCCGCCCCCATCCTGCCCGGACTCTGGGAGTTCTCCAGCCGCAACGTCGAGGTTGATGGCCAGCAGATGCCGGGCATGAACGAGATGCTCGAACAGCTGCAGAACCTGCCAGCCGACCAGCGCAAGATGATGGAAGACATGCTGGCCGCTCAGGGCGTGCAGCTCGGCGGCCAGGGTGTACACATCTGCCTGAGCGAGGCTCAAGTGAATGCCGAGACGCTGCCCTTCAGCGATCAGCCAGACTGCACCCAGGAAATCATCGAACGCAGCGAGCGCCTGTGGAAATTCCGTTTCCAGTGCCCCGACGCAAGCGGCCAAGGCGAGACCCGCTTCATCAGCGAGCGAGAATTCATCAGTGTCATGGAGACGCGCTACAGCGTCGGTAGCGAGCAGGGCAGCAGCCGCATGGAATCCCAGGCGCGCTGGCTTGGCGAGGATTGCGGCACGCTGAAACCCGCCCAGTAAGGCACAGGGGTTCCACGTGGAACCCCTGTGCGGCCAGGGCTTGCGTCAATCTTCTACGTGCCAGTGGCCGTCGCTGTTCTGCTCGCAAGCCGGCTGCAGAAAGCGGGCGTCGCTGGCCACGCCGTAATAATGAATATCCTGGCGGTAACTCAGGTTGGAGGCCTGGGAGTTGCGACAAATGCCGAAGGCGCCGGTAGGGCACTGCTCGACAAACTCGACCTCGACTTGCTGCCCGGCCAGCTGGGGCTGGCAGTAACCGCTGCGGAACAGCTCAGTAGGGATGCTTTTGTTTTCCTGACAGACTTTGACTTCCACACCGGCCCCGCTGCTGGTCACAATGCAGGCCTCGGCCAGGGCCTGTCCGGTTGCCAGTAGCATGCAAAGCGCCAACAGTCGCATCGATCACCCCCTTGAAAGAGGGTAAATCTAGCATGCCGGGCCACCCTGACAGCATCCACGCTTCACGCCTTTAACCACAGGCTCACATGCTCGAACAGATCCCCACCCACCTGATTGCCGGCCCACTGGGTGCCGGCAAGACCAGCCTGATTCGGGCGCTACTGGCTCAGAAACCTACACATGAGCGCTGGGCCGTGCTGATCAACGAATTCGGCCAGATCGGCCTGGATGCTGCGCTGCTGCACCGCGACGACAGTGGCATCGGCTTTGCCGAAGTCGCTGGTGGCTGTCTGTGCTGCGTCAACGGCGTGCCCTTCCAGATCGGCTTGAACCGGCTGCTGCGCAAGGTCAAACCAGATCGCCTGCTGATCGAACCGTCCGGGCTTGGCCATCCGCTGCAATTGCTGCAGCAGCTGCGTCAGGCGCCCTGGGATCGGGTACTGGCGCTACAACCGGCGGTGATGGTGCTGGATGCCGAAGCACTTGCACGAAACGACGCCCTCGCCCCCAGCCAACAGGAAATGGCCGCTCAGGCTGGCCTGCTGGTGTTGAACAAGAGCGAGCAACTGGGTAACGAGGCTCGCGAGAAGCTGCAGAAAAGACTGCCGGAACGGCCGGTTTTCTGGACGTCCCAGGGGCAACTCGATCTGGCGCGACTGCCAGGCATCGAGCGCGGCGCCAAGAAGGCGGCAGCGGACAATCTGCCCGCGCCCGGTGCAGCACCACTGCCCGGCGTCTGGCTCGATCCGACAAAGCCGGTAGTGCTCAGCCATGCCGCGACCGAAGGCTGGAGCATCGGCTGGCGGTGGCATCCAAGCCAGGTATTCGCCATCCCGCGCGTCAGCGAATGGCTCGCGACGCAACCCTGGCTGCGCGCCAAACTGGTGTTGCACGGGGAGCACGGCTGGGTGTCTGCGAATGCGCTGGCAGGCGGACCGCTGGACTTCAAGTCCAGCGAATGGCGGCGCGATTCACGCCTTGAGCTGATTTTCGCTGATGCGCAGTCGGAAGCAGCACTCAACCTCGGCCTGCGCCATTGCCTGGCTGGTCGTTGAAGCACCAAACAGGACCTTACTCAGTCGCTGCGATTGCGCCAGTCATCCATCTGGATCACCCGCCCCTGCTCTGCCGCCTGCGCCGGAAACGGATGAGCATCCATTTCGACCGGACCCACGCGCATGCCGAACATGCAGATACTGCCCTGATGCCGCTGCTCTCCGGTCACGGTGAATTCGAAACCATACACACGGGCAAAGCGGCGATGCCCCCGCGCATCACGCACCCAGCCCAGACGGCGGAATGCAACGTTGCCATCGAGCAGTTCGATATCCAGCTTCTGACAGTGGCGCTGCACCGCCAGCAACGCGCGCTCGCGTATGCCATGGGCATGCCAGAACCAGGCGGCAACCGCAGCGAAAAATAGAAAGACGGTGAAATTGCCCAGAGTCAGCATGCAAGAAATCCATCGAAAATGGCGCCCAGCTTAACAGCCACGCAAGCAGACAGATTAAACCCATTCCCATCACTTTCACCCCAGCGAGAACGGGGCGAAATACCTGCTTCGCTCTTGTCTTGAGGCCCGCGACGCATCGGGCGGCGCTCTTTAGATGAGCCGAGCGGGCCATGAGCCGCTCTCGACCATTTCATGCACCACTTCGATCAGAAGCTTATGGACGGCACGCACCGCGCGTGAACGCACCCCCTTGCGGGCGGCGGCAATATGCACGCTCCAGCTCACGCGCGGGTCAGTGATAGGCGTTGCTACCACTCTTCCTTCCTCGATCTCACGACCCAGGCAGACAAGCGGGAGGACCGTACAGAAATCGGCATTCACCAATTCGACGATGCTGCTCAGTGAGTCGATTTCAAACTTCACGTCCAGCTTGACTTCCCGCTTGGCCGCCAATTCGTACAACAGCCTCGTCAACACATTCGGATAACACGGAAGGACCAGCGGAAGCTCTTCGAGCATTGAGAACGGCACGACCTTTCTGTTTTTTACGATGCCTTTGTTCTTGGAAATGAGATACAGCTCTTCCGTGAGCATCGGCATGAGGTCGGCATCATCCAGTTCCAGAAGCTTCGGCTCGTAAAGAATCGACAGGTCAAGGCTTCCGCGCTGCAGGGACTGGCTCAAGCTCCCACTCATGGCCTCGACCACGTGCAAAGTGATGCCCGGATAGTACTCATGCACCTTGGCCACGAGCGGTGCGGTCAGGGCACGCGCTGCGGTAGTGGTCACGCCCAACCTTACTTCTCCGCTCGGATTACGAGTCAGATCCTGTACCAGCAGCGGGGTTCTGTCGATTTCAGTGAGTATGGTGCCGAAATGGCTCAACAGCATCGTCCCCAGATCATTAGGCGCAATGCCCCGAGAATGGCGAGTCACGAGTTCGACGCCCAACTCATCTTCCAGGGCCCGTAGCTGTTGACTCAAAGCCGGCTGGGCGATCCCCAGTTCTTCGGCGGCTTTCGAAAGGCTTCCGCACTCGGCAATCCGCACGAAATAACGCAACTGCTTGAGATTCATTGATTACTCGCCATTGGTTATAAAAATCCTTTAGGCAGTACCTATAAGGATAAGAAGATAGCGCCTCTCCCTAAATCCAGCCCTGTTAAAAACACATAATCCCCCTACAAAAGAGAAAAAGCGCCAGGAACTGCTTTAAAAATACCGAAAAATACCGCGAATAAAAGCCCTTAAATGGTGCATCTGAAATCTTTTTGCACCAACATAAATCCATAAGAATAAATGATAGCTGCTAGGCAAAAACAGTATTTGTCTTATGTGATTTTTAGTCGTTCACTGATACCGAGCCATATGACACGCAGTAAAAGAACAGAAGACGAGTTACACCTGACAGATCAAAACAACATCAAGAGTGCGCACCCTAAAGAGGCTGGAGTTCTTGTTTGCAGGTTCTACGACTATGCAGGAGAGCAACCGCCAAGGCCGGAACCACCCAATAAACGAAGCTAGCGCTTACTCACGCTAATCGCATCGAGGACAGATATGAAATATATAAAAAAAACAGGTTTTCATTTCTTGCTATCCGTTGGTCTCATCAGCGCAGCAACAAGCGCCCAAGCAGACCAGATCAACCTTCGAGTAGGTTCCGGCCACCCGGTTGGCTTATTGTCCTATATGGAAACGGCACACCACTTTTTCGTGCCAGAGCTCAAGAAAAGAATCGAAGCCAATACGGACCACGGCATCCGGGTTATGGAGCTTCATGCGGGCCAGATCGCCAAGGTAACCGAGGTTCTTGAAGCGACACGGGACGGATTGCTGGACATCGGTTTCACAAGCATGATTTTCGAGCCTTCGGAACTGCTCGCGCAGAACTTCCCCCTGTTCCTGCCTTTCGGCTCTCCCGACGCCAAAATGGCGAGCGAAGCCGTACGCGCCACGTATGCAGCTCACCCCGAACTGGCCGAGACCTTCGAGAAGAAGCACAACCAGAAGCTGCTCGCCGTCAGTTGCCTGTCAAACTATGGCCTGGGTACCACCTTTGCCTGGGAGAACTTTTCTGATCTCCAAGGACACAAGATTGCAGGCGCCGGGGTAAACCTGGACTGGATCAAGGGTGCAACTCCTGTCGCGTCCAATCTGAACGAAGCCTACCAGTCAATGCAGACTGGCGTGTATCAGGGCTACATCAGTACTTCAACCTGGTGGACGACGTTCAAACTCAACGAAATTGCAAAGCACTATACCAAGATTGACTTCGGCGCGATGCCGGTCAATAGCGTTACGGTCAACCTGAAAACCTGGAACAAACTGCCTGCCGACGTTCAGCAGATACTTAAAGAAGTAGCCAGGGATTACGAAGACGCTACTGCTGAAGTCTGCGCCGCCAATGACCGTAACGGTCTGCAGAAAGCCAGGGAACTGGGTGTCAACGTGAAAGAGATCAGCCCTGAAGCGCGCCAAACCTGGGCCGAAGCCTTGAAAGACTTCCCCAACCGCATGGCCCAGGAAGTGAACAAGCAGGGGATGCCTGGCACCGCCATCATGAAGACCTATATCAGTGAACTCGAGAAGCGTGGCTACGAATTCCCGTATGCCTATGAAATCGACTGATATCTGTGGCCAAGCCGAAAGGCTCGGCCGTACTGTTCATGAGTTGATCTGAAATAAGCGACCTACCGCAAGCGAGGGCGTTTCATGTTAGCGCACAAGAGTTCCACCACAGGCTGGGTCGGAATACTGGATTCTACGCTCCGAATAATCAGTAAGACACTAATGGTAATAGCCGCAACGCTATTGATATTAGTGGCATTGCTGATTGCCGCAGATGTTTTCGGACGCGGCCTATTCAACATGCCAATTATCGGCGTCGCAGAAGTAGTCATTAACGGCCTGGTCATCATCGCCTTTCTTCAGTTGCCCTATACAGTCCGGATTGGCGGCATGCTGCGTACAGAGCTGATGGATATGTTAGCGCCACCGTCAGTCAAGCGCTTCCTATGGTTGGCTGGTTACCTGCTGGGGGCGTTTCTGTTTGCAATTCTTGCAATAGCCGAATGGGAAAACATGGTCAATGCCTTTATCAATGGCGAGTTTGAAGGGCATGTAACCTTTGCGGTACCTGTATTTCCAAGTCGGCTGGCTATCGTGGCAGGTTCTATTCTCGCCACCATGACTTATCTGGTAATGGCTATTCCCGCAGCAGTTGCCCTTTTCACTGGAAATGAAGAGCCGCTCAACATGTTAAAGGGGCAGGAGGTTGAACATGGGTAGTCCAGAGTTTGCCGCAATCATCATTGCGGTTCTGATAATGAGCATTCTTCTTGGAGTACCGGTGGTTATTTCGCTCGGACTGACAAGTTTCTTTGGCCTCGCCTATCTGATGGGCACCTTCGATATTGCCAGCTCATTGCTCGCCAGCAGTGCTTTCGGAGCTATTCGGGCTTATGAATTCGCGACGATTCCCCTGTTTGTGCTACTGGGCGAGATACTGGCCAGGTCGGGAGCCGCAACCGATCTGTTCCAACTGATCAACCAGTCGTTCAAGCGCCTGCCGGGTCGCCTGGCGCTCGCGACCGTCGGAGGCAACGCGGCCTTTGGTGCGGTCACCGGGGTCTCCATCGCATCGGCTGCCGCCTTTTCCCGCATCGCCTATCCGGAGATGGCACGCGCCAAATACGACAAAGGCATTGCGCTGGGATGCATTGCCGGCAGCGCATCCCTCGGCATGCTGTTACCGCCCAGCGTACTGTTGATCATCTGGGGCGTCATGGCCGAACAATCCATCGGCAAGCTCTTTATTGCAGGCGTGGTTCCCGGCGTGCTGCTGGCATCACTGTTCTTCCTGTTTCTGCTGGTTTTCGCCCTGCTGCGTCCGCACCTTTTCGGTGCTGACCACGAGCATGACGCCGTCGTGGAAAAAGCCGATGCTCGCGCCAAGATCGGTGCCACGGGCGTGATCCTGATGATCATGATGATCTTCGGCGGCATCTGGTTCGGCCTCTTCACGCCAACCGAGGCAGCCGGCATCGGCGTGCTTGGTGCCGTAGTGGTCGGGCTCGCCAAGGGCATGGGATGGCGCGACTTTTCCGCATCGATCCTCAACACCGGACGCATCTCCGCACCCTTGCTTTTCCTGCTGATCACCGCGCAGATGTATTCACGCCTGCTGTCCATGGGCGGCATCGGCGACATGATCGGCGACCTGTTCCTGGGCGTTGGCGGCCTTTATCTGACCCTGGCCATCATGGTCGGAATCTGGCTGGTGCTGGGCATGTTTCTCGACAGCACCTCCATCATCCTGCTGACGGTACCGATCTTCGCGCCGATCGCCACGGCGTTGGGTTTCGAGCCACTGGCGTTCGCAATTCTCGGCATCCTGGCCATCGAGGCAGGCCTACTCACCCCCCCACTCGGGCTATGTGTGTACACGGTCAAGGGATGCATATCAGACCCCGACGCCACGCTGGGGCTCATTTTCCGGGGCTCGATCCCCTACTGGATCATCCTGCTTCTAGTCGTCCTCTTGGTAGCTCTGTTTCCCGGGATCGCCAGCTGGCTTCCCACGAAAATGATGTAGTCGCAATCGCGCCTACGTTATTCCACTGCGTCTAACAAAAGGAAAAACGCAATGCCCATCATCGACCTTACGTTGAAGATCGAAGACAACATGCCGGCGCACAAGCTGTTCCAGCGTCCGGTCATCACGGCTCACTTCACCCACGAAACCTCGAAGAAGTTCAATCTCGGCGTGCCTGGCGACCAGATGACCTTCGCCACCACGCACCTGTCGATGCTCGACCATATCGCCACCCACGTGGACGCTTTTTACCATGTGGGCCCTAACGGACTGACCATCGATAACATGCCCCTGGATATGTTCATGGGCAAGGCGGTCTGCCTGGATCTTCGCCATATCCCGGACCTGGGCGACATCGATGTCGCGGACCTGGAAGAAGCCGAGGCAATGGCTGGCGTGAAAATCGACGGTCATATCGTGTTGATGTGTACCGGCCTGCATAAGAAATACTACCCGGACGTCAAGGTCGTCTGGTCCAACCCTGGCCTGACCGAGGCCGCCACCCACTGGCTCGCCGACCGTAATTCCAAGCTGCATGGCGTCGAAGGCCCTTCCACCGATAAACCCTCGCACAACGAGTTCCCCAGCCACCGCGTATGCCGTGACCGCGGCATCACCCACTACGAGTGGCTGGTCAACCTGGAGGAGCTTGTCGGCAAGGGCGAATTCATGTTCTACGGCCCACCCCTGAAGATCGACAACGGCAGCGGCTCGCCGGTGCGCGCCTGGGCTGAAGTGCAGTAATCGACTCTGGCTGCGGCGCGCGCCGCAGCCTTCTCCTGCGGAGGAACCCCTGTGGACCAACGAATCCCCATCACCGTGCTCAGCGGCTTCTTGGGAGCAGGCAAGACCACCTGCCTCAACCGCGTGCTCACCGATCCCGAAGCGGGACGCATCGCAGTCATCGTCAATGAGTTCGGCGAAATCGGCATCGACGGCGACCTGGTTTCATCGGCTTCCGAAGACATGCTGGAACTCAAGAACGGCTGCATCTGTTGCGCAAGCAAGGACGACCTGGTCAAAACCATCTATGAGCTGTTCATGCGCAAGGTCGGTGCCCTCGAGCCCAAGATCGAGTTCGACAAGTTGCTGATCGAAACCACCGGAATCGCCGACCCCACGCCACTGGCACAGATTTTCTACACGGACATGCAGCTCAACCTGAGTTATCGCCTGGACGCTATCGTCACCATGGTCGATCTCAAGCATGTCGTTCAACAGCTGCAAGCCTCGGATGAGGCGCGCAAGCAAATCGCAATGGCCGACAAGATCATTCTCAACAAGCGCGACCTGGTGGATGACGAAACCTACGAAGCAGCCCTGGCCGCTGTAAGGCGCCTGAACCCCAGCTGTCCTGTGGAGACCACAACCTACGCTGAACTGTCCGCCTCCAAGGTCATGGATCTCAGTCTGTTCGACCCGAACACCAAGGAAAGCGCCGTCGCCACCTGGATCGGCGAGACCGTACCGGCACACCATGAGCATGATCATGCCGCGTGTGGGCAGGACTGCAGTCATGCGCATCATGGCCATACCCCTGATCAAGCCAGCCAGCACGCAGATATCGTTTCCGTATCGTTCCGCGAAGAGGCGCCGCTGGATTACGCAGAGCTGATGCTGGCGCTTTCCGAGTTCACCGAGGAATACGGCGATAACCTCTTCCGTATCAAGGGCCTGATCCAGTTCAGCAACGATCCACGACCCGTCATTCTTCAAGGTGTACAGCAGGTCTACAGCCCGCTGACCTACGCCGAATCCTGGCCTGGAGACGTAGCGGACTCGCGACTGGTTCTGATCGGCAAGAACCTGCAGCGCAACGCGATCCTGCAACGCCTTTCCCTGTGCAAAGCACAGGCAAGCGCGACGCTGGATCGCGCCCTGGGCGCCATCTGAGAAGGACATGTCATGAAACAGGAACTCGACTTCATGTCGGCGCTGGAAACGCGCGCAGCCATTGCCCACAAAGAGGTGTCCCCCGTTGAAGTGGTGCAGCGGGCGCTGGAGCGGATGGACGAAACCGAGCCCAGGCTCAACGCCTTCGCCACCCGCACCCCCGAACTGGCGCTAGCCGCCGCGCGAAAAGCCGAACAAGCAGTGATGGATGGCACATCGCTTGGATTGCTGCATGGCCTCCCCGTTTCGATCAAGGACCTCATCACCGTGGCCGGGGTGCCCTGCTCCTTCGGCTCCCGTACCCTGGCCGACAATCTCGCAGCGCTGGACGCACCCGCGACCGAGCGGATCAAGGCTGCCGGTGGCTGCATCATCGGCAAGACTACAACCAGTGAGTTCGGCTGCAAGGCGGTCGGCGATTCGCCATTAACGGGCATCACCCGTAATCCCTGGGATCTGACCCGGACACCTGGCGGCTCCAGCGCCGGGGCTGCAGCAAGTGTTGCAGCCGGCGTCAGTGCGCTGGCGCTCGGCACCGATGGCGGTGGCTCGCTACGCATTCCGGCGTCCATGACCAACCTCTTCGGGATCAAGGCTCAATTCGGTCGGGTTCCGGTCTTTCCTGCATCCGCCACGCCGACGCTGGCTCATGTGGGGCCTCTGACACGTACCGTTCGGGATTCCGCGTTACTGTTGCAGGCCATCGCCGGTTACGACCCACGTGACCCCTTCTCGGTCGCGGGCGCGGTGCCCGACTTTCTCGCCGCTTGCGATAAGCCGGTCAAAGGGATGCGTATCGCCTGGTCGCCCACCCTGGGCTACGCGAAACCGCTCCCGGAGGTCGTCGAGATAGCCGAACGTGCAGCCCGTGCATTCGAGGAAATGGGATGCACGCTGGAGCTGGTCGAAAACGTCATGGACGATCCGGGCGAGCTATGGATGGCGGAATTCTATGCGGGCGTAGGGACCAGGCTGCAGAACGTCCTGCGCGATCAACCAGACTTGATCGACAGCGCCGTTTCCGACGTCTTGGCCGGAGCCCTCGACCAGACGCTCGATGAGTACTATGCCAAGGTGTTCGCCCGCTATGACTTCCGCGAAAAGATGCGGCAGTTTTTCGGCAAATACGACCTGCTTTTGACGCCCACCATTCCGGTTCCTGCGCCACAGATCGGAATGAATGTGCCACCGGAAGTCGCCGGCCGGAATATCGTTTCCTGGGTCTTCTATACCTATCCGTTCAACCTGACCGGGCAACCAGCTGCCTCAGCACCTGCGGGGATGACAAAAGACGGGCTACCCGTAGGGCTGCAGATTGTTGGGCCCATGCATGGGGAATGCGCGATTTTTCGTGCGGCAGCGGCGCTGGAAGAGGCTCGCCCCTGGAGTGAACACAGGCCGAAGGGCTTTTAGCAGAGCATGGAACTTCGGGCCTCGACTGCCTGGACGATATCCGCAAGGTGCAGCCACAGCCATCATCCTGCGGGCATCGTTCACAACCAATGAAACGTCACAGTAATCGGGCGAAAAGCCACCTGCCTTCCAACTTCGGTGCGCCAGAGATAGCCCTGGCCAGCTGCACTGCCAAGCACCAAGCGCCTCAGCTCTCCAGCCAGACGTCCCGCGCCCAATGCCAGACGGTTTCCCAGCTTTCGCCGGTCATTTCATGCGCGTCACCGTCGAACAGCATGACTTCGCCTTCCAGATCGACCACGTAGAAATCGTTGCCGTCCTGGCAGATCGGCAGCAAGTCGCGCTCAACTCCCGCGTCCCAGGCCAGCGCTGCAACTTCCGGCAGATAGGTGTGCGATTGCGGATCGGTGGCGGTGACGGGTTCCAGCCTCCCATACACCACATCGCTGACCAGCAGCAGGAACTCGCGCAGGCCGAACGGCAGGTTGATCAGCAGCTCTTCCTCGACCTCCACCAGGCGCTCATCGTCCGGCAACTCCAGCGGTACCGGCACCGGCTCGTTGAGTTCACGCAGTTGTTCGATCACCTCTTCCATACGGCCCCCTTCACGCCAACAAAGGGCGTTTATACAAGCCAAGACGCGGGCGAACCAGCCCCTGCGCCGCTTTTATCTGACGGCACCGCCTATCGACAAGAGCCCGTCGCATCAGAACCTGCTCAAGCACAGCAACTGGCCACGGTCGGGCTCGCCCGGCAGAACTCAGCTCGCCACCCGGGAGTGCCGTTCCAGCGGACGGAAGTACAGCGTCTCGCCGCGCTGTGCGCCCAGCAAGCTGGCGTGATCGTTGGCGACTTCGACCTCGATCGGCTCGGCCTGGCTGGCGAGCCGAAGCGTCACCCGCGTGGTCGCGCCCAGCGGACGGATATCGCGCACTTCGCCGGCCTGGTAATCAGCCTGGATGACCCGACTCAAGGACACTTCGTGAGGGCGGAACAGCACGGAGTGGTCGCCGTCCAACTGTAGCCGATTGGCGTCTCCGAGGAAGTGATAGACGAAATCGCTGGCCGGGTTCTGGTAAACCTCTGCCGGCGTGCCGATCTGTTCGATCACACCCTTGTTCATCACCACGATGCGGTCGGCCACCTCCATCGCCTCCTCCTGGTCGTGGGTGACGAACACGGAGGTGAGGTGCACATCCTCGTGCAACCGGGCAAGCCAGCGACGCAGTTCCTTGCGCACCTTGGCATCCAGCGCGCCGAAGGGTTCGTCGAGCAGCAGCACCTTGGGCTCCACCGCCAGCGCACGCGCCAGGGCGATGCGCTGGCGCTGGCCACCGGAGAGTTGCTCGGGGTAGCGGTCGGCGAGCCAATCGAGCTGCACCAGGCCGAGCAGTTCGTGGACCTTCTGGGCGATCACCGTTTCGCTCGGGCGCTGCTTCTTGGGCTTCATGCGCAGACCGAAGGCAACGTTGTCGAACACCGTCATGTGGCGGAACAGCGCGTAATGCTGGAAGACGAAGCCGACGTTGCGGTCGCGTACATCGTGGCTGGAGACGTCCTCGCCGTGGAACACGATGCTGCCGGTGTCCGGCGTTTCCAGGCCGGCGATGATGCGCAGCAGGCTGGTCTTGCCGCAGCCGGACGGGCCCAGCAATGCCACCAGCTCACCGCTCTGGATGTTGAGGTCTATGTCGTTCAGTGCCTGAAACTGCCCGAAGCGCTTGTTGACGTTGCTGATTTCAATACTCATGGCTTCATTCCTCGGCCTTGGCGTTCCGGCGCTCGATGCGCGACTCGCTCCACTGCTTGAGCAGCAGAATTAGCAGCGCCAGCGCCAGCAGCAGGCTGGCCACGCTGAACGCGGCGACATGGTTGTATTCGTTGTAGAGAATCTCGACGTGCAGCGGCAGGGTGTTGGTCAGTCCGCGGATATGCCCGGACACCACCGATACCGCACCGAACTCGCCCATCGCCCTTGCGGTACAGAGCACCACGCCATAGATCAGGCCCCATTTGATGTTCGGCAGGGTGATGTGCCAGAACATTTGCCAGCCGCTGGCGCCGAGCAGCCGTGCGGCTTCTTCCTCGGTGGTGCCCTGTTCCTGCATCAGCGGGATCAACTCACGGGCGACGAAGGGCACGGTGACGAACAGCGTGGCCAGCACGATGCCAGGCACGGCAAAAATGATCTGGATATCGCGATCACTCAACCACTCGCCGAAATAGCCCTGGGCGCCAAACAGCAGCACGTAGATCAGACCGGCGATCACTGGCGATACCGAGAACGGCAGGTCGATCAGCGTGACCAGGATGCTCTTGCCGCGGAATTCGTACTTGCTCACGCACCAGGCGGCGGCGACCCCGAACACCAGGTTGAGCGGCACTGAAATACCCACGGCGATCAGTGTCAGCTTCAGCGCAGCAAGGGCGTCTGGCTCGAAGATCGCCTCGAAGAAGGTGCCGAAACCCAGCTTCAACGCCTCACTGACGACGATCACCAGCGGCAGCAGCAGGAACAGCGCGAACACCAGCCAGGCGGCAAGGATCAGCAAGCGGCGCCCGAGGGCATTGCCGCGTCGCGCCGCGTTGGCGGAGGTGCTGGCTGTCGCGGTTAGCGAAACAGAAGACATGGCGACCTCCTTAAGGGTGCGAGATGCGGCGCTGCAGCAGGTTGATCAGCAGCAGCAGGATGAAGGACACCACCAGCATCAGCACGCCGATGGCCGTGGCGCCGGCGTAGTCGTACTGGTCCAGCTTGACCATGATCAGCAGCGGCAGGATCTCGGTCTTCATCGGCATGTTGCCGGCGATGAAGATCACCGAGCCGTACTCGCCGACGCCGCGGGCAAAGGCCAGCGCAAAGCCGGTCAGCCAGGCCGGCAGCAACGCCGGCAGCAACACATGGCGGGCCACCTGCAGCGGGCGAGCACCCAGGCAAGCCGCGGCCTCTTCGACCTCGCGGGGAATATCAGCCAGCACCGGCTGCAGCGTGCGCACCACGAACGGTAGCGTGACGAAGGTCAGTGCCAGGGTGATGCCCAGCGGGCTGTAGGCGATCTTGAAGCCCATCGCCGTAGCCCACTGGCCGACCAGGCCGCTGGGTGCGTAGAGCGCGGTCAGGGCGATGCCGGCGACGGCAGTCGGCAAGGCGAATGGCAGGTCGATCATCGCCTCGATGATCTTGCGACCGGGGAACCGATAGCGCACCAGCACCCAGGCCAGCAGGGTGCCGATGACGCCGTTGAGCAGCGCTGCGACAAAGGCGGTGCCGAAACTGAGCTTGAGCGCCGCCAGCACGCGCGGCGCGCTGATGATGGCGATGAACTGGTCCCAGGTCAGTTCGGTGGTCTTGAGGAACAGCGCACCCAGGGGAATCAGCACTAACAGGCTGAGGTACACCAGGGTGTAACCCAGCGTCAGTCCGAAGCCGGGGATGACGGAGGAAGAGCGACTAGACATTCTTTAGGCTCGGTCTGGTTGAGCATGGAGTCCGGCTGAAACATCGCGAGCGCAGCGCGTAGGGTGGAAGTCGCTTTTTACTTCCACCAAAGGCGTCCTCGCGGGGTCGATGGTGGATCGGTAAAGCGTGATCCACCCTACGAACTATTCGAGCAATGTGTCGGCTGAAGCGTCGCGAGCGCAGCGTGTAGGGTGGAAGTCGCCTTTCACTTCCACCACCGGCACCTCGCGGCGTCGATGGCGGATCGGTGAAGCGTGATCCACCCTACGAACGACGGCTTACTGCGCCGAATAGATCTGATCGAACACGCCGCCGTCGTTGAAGAACTTCGGTTGCGCAACCTTCCAGCCGCCGAAGTCCTCGTCGATGGTGACCAGCTTCAATGCCGGGAACTGATCCTTGAACTCCGCCGCCACGGTTTCATTACGCGGACGGTAGAAGTTCTTCGCGGCGATGCGCTGGCCTTCCTCGCTGTACAAGTAGTTCAGGTAGGCTTCGGCGACTTCGCGGGTGCCCTTGCGCTCGACGTTCTTGTCGACCACGGCGACTGGCGGCTCGGCGAGGATCGACAGCGACGGCACGACAATCTCGAAGTTCTCGCCACCCTGCTCCTTGAGCGCCAGGAAGGCTTCGTTTTCCCAGGCCAGCAGCACATCGCCGATCTGGTTGTTGACGAAGGTGATGGTCGAGCCGCGGGCGCCGGTATCCAGTACCGGAACGTTCTTGTAGAGCTTGTCGACGAAGGCCTGCGCCTGCTCATCGCTGCCGTACTTCTGCTGGGCAGAGGCCCAGGCGGCCAGGAAGTTCCAGCGCGCGCCACCAGAGGTTTTCGGGTTCGGCGTGATCACCTCGACGCCCGGCTTGACCAGGTCTTCCCAGTCCTTGATGCCTTCGGGGTTGCCCTTGCGCACCAGGAACACGATGGTCGAGGTGTACGGCGTGCTGGCCTGCGGCAGGCGGGACTGCCAATCCTCGGGAATCAGCTTGCCGAGCTTGTGCAGCTCGTCGATGTCGCCGGCCAGAGCCAGGGTCACCACATCGGCACGCAATCCATCAATAACGGCGCGGGCCTGCTTGCCCGAGCCACCATGGGACTGCTGGACCTTGATCGGTTCGTGGCCTCCGGCCTGCCAGTGCTTGTTGAAAGCGTTGTTGAATTCCACGTAGAGCTCGCGCGTCGGATCGTAGGACACGTTGAGCAGGGAGTCGGCGGCCACGGCTGGTCCGACGATGAGTGCGCTGGCCAGGGCGGCGAGCGTGAAGTAACGAATGGACATGTGCAGCTCCTGAAAAAACCTGGTTCTGTTTTGGCGGTAACGGTTCAGGGTGTTGGGCAATCAACTCCGCATTCGCGGGCGACAGCTGCAGTACCGGTGCGTGTTCATGGTCTTGGTCTCATGGTCACGCCCTCCGGTGGTCCAGTCGGGCTTGGGGTTGATGGATCAGGAATTCTTGGCGGTCGGCTGCAGGCGGAATTTTTCCTTGCGCTCGATCTGCACGACCTGCCCGTTGTGTACGGTGACTTCCACCGAACCAAACTTGAGGCCATTCAGCGCGGCGTGGATTTCGCGCAGGATGCTGGCTTCGTCCTGACCTTCGAGGTTGCGAATGGTTGCGGTCATTTTCTATCTCCGTGAAAGCCTCATGACGGCCAGGACAGCCGTAGCCAGTGAGGCGTGGAGCGGATATTAAGCAGCGGAAGAATATTCTTAAAAATACTGTTTAAGAACATTTATAGATTATTTGGGAATATGTGAGCTGGAACGAAATTCCGCACAAATTGCATAAGCAAAGAATTTCTTATTCTTTTTAAGAAAATATCCTGCTGGCTAGACTGGCCGCCATCAACGTGCAGGAGGCGCCGACATGCGCAGTGAATCCATACGCTATCTCATCGTGCCAGGCTGGCACGGCTCACCCGAAGACCATTGGCAAAGCCACTGGCAGCGCACCTTGCCAAACAGCGCGCGGGTCGAGCAGGCTGACTGGCTGACGCCCCGGCGCGAGGATTGGGTTGCCGAACTGGAGCGCTGCGTATCCGCCAGTACCCAGCCAGTGATTCTTGTGGCGCACAGTCTGGGCTGCATCACCGTCGCGCATTGGGCGGCGCAGGCGGCGCAGGCGACGCCGGCACGGGTACGCCGGGTACGCGGTGCCCTGCTGGTCGCCCCAGCCGATGTGGAGCGCAGCAATTGCCCGGAGCCGTTGCGCAATTTCGCGCCGCTTCCCCGCCAGCCGTTGCCCTTTGCCAGCCAGTTGATCGGTTCCGACAACGACAGCGCCGCCAGCGCCGGGCGCACTGTAGAGCTGGGCCACGGCTGGGGCAGCGAAATCGTGATACTCGCCGACGCCGGGCATATCAATGTGACGTCCGGGCATCACCGCTGGGAGCAGGGTTTCGCCTACCTGTACCGCTTGCAGAGCCGTATTGAGCGCAATGACCGCAGGTGCGCCTGAAGCGCAGCGCCAGCTGTTGTGCTGCAACCTTGACCGAGACGCCGAGCGGGTTATATCGAGTGGACCTTTCGCCGGCGCCTGGCGCTTACTTATCGAATACCTGGGCTTGCCATTGCTAAACTGAGCGACGATCAGTGTTGTGAGGCGGGAACGACCGGAACAGCTTCGGTTCATTTCCCGTCTGTTCCGCACAATACCCGCCAACGGCGTATTCAAGGAGTTTCCATGTCCGACAAGCTCGACAGCCAGTCCCCGGATCGCGATGCATGTGCGCAAGAGGCATCGTCCAACCCGATGTCCTGGCACCTGGAGCAGATCGTCGGCGAACTGCGCGCGGCCCGTACCGAATGGCGCGTCAGCACCGGGCGTGCCCGCGAGCTGGGGAGCCGCGAGCTGCCGTCACGCCAGGCGCTGGAATGCATCTTCTCCGACCTGCGTGGCGCGCTCTTTCCGATGCGCCTGGGTCCAAGCGACCTGCGCCTGGAGAGCGAAGACTTCTACGTCGGTCATACATTGAACAATGCGCTGAACAGCCTGCTCTGCCAGGTACGCCTGGAGTTGCGCTATGCCGCCCGCCAGCGCGGCGAGCCAGAGGCCGGCAGTGACGCCGGCGCGGTGCAGATCGTGCGCGACTTTGCCGCCGCCCTGCCGCAGATGCGCCGGCTGCTCGACAGCGACGTCACCGCCGCCTACGCCGGCGACCCTGCGGCACGCAGCGTCGACGAAGTGCTGCTGTGCTATCCGGGGATTCTTGCGGTTATCCATCACCGTCTCGCCCACCATCTATACGCCGCCGGCCTGCCGTTATTGGCGCGCATCGGCGCGGAAATCGCTCACTCCGCCACCGGCATCGACATTCACCCTGGCGCGCAGATTGGCGGCAGCTTTTTCATCGACCACGGCACGGGCGTAGTCATCGGCGAAACGGCGATCATCGGCAATCGGGTGCGTATCTACCAGGCCGTTACCCTTGGCGCCAAACGCTTCACCTCGGACGAAACCGGCCAGCTGCACAAGGGCCGCGCGCGCCATCCGATCGTCGAGGACGATGTGGTGATCTATGCCGGCGCGACCATTCTGGGTCGCATCACCATCGGCCAGGGTTCCACTATCGGTGGCAACGTCTGGCTCACGCGCAGCATCCCGCCAGGCAGCAACATCACCCAGGCCGGCCTGCAGCATCAGAAGCGGGATGACGCCTGACAACCATGTCCGCCAACTCGCTCTATACCGACCTGTCGGGCTACTACGATCTGATGTGCGACGGCATCGACTACCGTGCGCAAAGCGACGCTGCACGCAGGTTGCATCAGATATTCGGTAACCAGGGCACACGCCACCTGGACCTGGCGTGTGGCACCGGGCCGCATATTCGGCATTTCCTTGATTCCGGTTACCGAAGCAGCGGGCTGGACATCAATCAGCCCATGCTGGACATCGCCCGGCTGCGTTGCCCGGAAGCCCAGTTCTCATTGCAGGACATGGGCAACTTCAAGGTTGATGAGGCCTTCGATCTGATCACCTGCTTCCTGTATTCCATCCACTACAACAACGGTCTGGACACGCTGCGCGCGTGCATGGCCAGCGTGCATGCGGCGCTCGATGAAAACGGTGTGTTCTGCTTCAACACCGTGGACAAGCACAGGATCGACAACACCTCATTCACGCGCCATGCCGCCGAGCACGACAACAGCCGCTTCATGTTCACCTCCGGCTGGCATTACGGCGGCTCCGGTGACCGGCAGACCCTGAAACTCGCCATTGAAAAGACCACCCGGGGCGTCACGCAAACCTGGCAGGACGAACACGCCATGGTCGCCACAGGCTTCGACGAGCTGCAGGAACTGTTGCAGCCCTTGTTCGATGTGCATGTGTTTGAGCATGACTATGAAAAGATCACCCCCTGGGATAGGGCTTCCGGCAACGCCCTGTTTGTTTGCGTAAAGATCTGACCGCAAACCCCGTCAAACCCTCTGCGCCACGCCCAGCTCCCCACGCAACCACTCGGCCAGCCGCTCCGCACGCCGGTCGACACGGCGTGCGGGCACCCACAAGGCCAGCCGTGCCGAGGTTTCAACGAACCCCCAGGGCGCCAGCAGGCGGCCCGCGGCCAGATCGTCGGCGACCAGTTGCTGCGGGGCGATGGCCACGCCCAGCCCGGCCAGTGCCGCTTCCAGCAGAAAATACAGGTGCTCGAAACTCTGCCCCAGGCGCAGCTCGGATGGCTCCAGGCCCTTGCCGCGCGCCCAGCTCGGCCAGGCCTGCGGGCGTGAGGCAGTGTGCAGCAGCGGCTCGCCCAGCAGCACCGTCGGCGCTGAACCGCGCCACGCCGTGCAGCGCGGGTGATACGGGCTCAATACCGGGCCGATGCTTTCCACAGCCAACTCGAACACACGCATGTCCGCCGGCCACGGCGGCTCGGCGTACCACAGCGTCGCGTCGAGCCCGGCGCGGCGCGGGTCCAGGTCGCCCTCGCTGGCCGACAGTTGCAAGCGCAGGTCGGGCAGCTCGCGGTTGAGCCGGTCCAGCCGCGGAATGAACCAGCGCGCCAGCAGGCTGCCGGGACAGCCGAGCACGAAGGGTGCCTCGGCGGTCTGTCGCTGCAGCTCGGCGCAGGTGCTGCGCAGCCGCTCGAAGGTATCGCTGGCGACATCGCGCAGCCGCACGCCGGCATCGGTGAGTTTTACACCACGCCCGTCCTTTTCCAGCAGCGCAATGCCGAGTGCGTCTTCCAGGCTCTTCAACTGTCGGCTGATGGCCCCGTGGGTGACATGAAGCTCGACGGCGGCTTGCTTCAGGCTGCCCAGACGCGCCACGGCCTCGAAGGCACGCAAGGCATTGAGCGGCGGCAGGCTGGTATTCATAGTTGATTTTTCCTCACTAGTTTCGGCGATCTTATCGCTTTTTTTCCGCGTTGCATCCGGGTAGGGTGCATGCAATCGCGTAGGAGCGGGCCATGCCTGCGAACCGATGGTCCGGTCATTGGTTCATTCGCGGCCAAGGGCCGCTCCTACAAAAGAACTCCAGGAGACTACCCATGACTGCATACCGCAACGGCCCCGACGCCCGCGGCCTGTTCGGCTCGTTCGGCGGCCAGTACGTCGCCGAAACCCTGATGCCGCTGATCCACGAGCTGGCTGCCGAATACGAAAGAGCCAAGCAGGACCCCGAGTTCGCCAGGGAGCTGGCCTATTTCCAGCGCGACTACATCGGTCGCCCTTCACCGCTGTATTTCGCCGAACGCCTGACCGAGCACTGCGGCGGCGCGAAGATTTACCTCAAGCGTGAAGAGCTCAATCACACCGGCGCGCACAAGATCAACAACTGCATCGGCCAGATCCTCCTGGCTCGACGCATGGGCAAGCAGCGCATCATCGCCGAGACCGGCGCCGGCATGCACGGCGTGGCCACCGCCACCGTCGCTGCGCGCTTCGGCCTGCAGTGCGTAATCTACATGGGCACCACCGACATCGACCGCCAGCAGGCCAACGTCTTCCGCATGAAGCTGCTGGGCGCCGAGGTGATTCCGGTCACTGCCGGCACCGGCACGCTGAAAGATGCGATGAACGAAGCGCTGCGCGACTGGGTGACCAACGTCGACAGCACCTTCTACCTGATCGGCACCGTCGCCGGCCCGCACCCCTATCCGGCCATGGTCCGCGACTTCCAGGCGGTGATCGGCAAGGAAACCCGCGACCAGTTGCAGGCCCAGGAAGGCCGTCTGCCTGACTCACTGGTGGCCTGCATCGGCGGTGGCTCCAACGCCATGGGCCTGTTCCACCCCTTCCTCGACGATGAAAGCGTGAAGATCATCGGCGTCGAAGCGGCTGGCTACGGCATCGAGACCGGCAAGCACGCCGCCAGCCTCAACGGCGGTGAACCGGGCGTGCTGCACGGCAATCGCACCTTCCTGCTGCAGGACGATGACGGTCAGATCATCGACGCGCACTCGATTTCCGCCGGTCTCGACTATCCCGGCATCGGCCCGGAACACGCCTGGCTGCACGATATCGGTCGTGTCGAGTACACCTCGATCACCGATCAGGAGGCGCTGGACGCCTTCCACCAGTGCTGCCGCCTGGAAGGCATCATCCCGGCGCTGGAGTCTTCCCATGCGCTGGCTGAAGTCTTCAAGCGCGCCCCCACACTGCCCAAGGATCATCTGATGGTGGTCAACCTGTCCGGTCGCGGTGACAAGGACATGCAGACCGTCATGCACCACTTTGCCGAACAGGAAGAACGCATATGAGTCGCTTGCAGACGCGCTTCGCCCAGCTGCAACAGGAAAACCGCGCCGCGCTGGTGACCTTCATCACCGCCGGGGACCCGGACTACGCCTCCTCGCTGGAAATTCTCAAGGGCCTGCCGGAAGCCGGCGCCGATGTGATCGAGCTGGGCATGCCCTTCACCGACCCCATGGCCGACGGTCCGGCGATCCAGCTGGCCAATATCCGCGCCCTGGAAAACGGCCAGAACCTGGCGAAAACCCTGCAGATGGTTCGCGAATTCCGCCAGGGCAACCAGACCACCCCGATCGTGCTGATGGGCTACTTCAACCCCATCCACAAGATGGGCGTAGAGCGCTTTATCGCAGCCGCCGTGGAGGCCGGTGTCGATGGCCTGATCGTGGTCGACCTGCCGCCCGAGCATAACGAAGACCTCTGCGACCCAGCCCAGGCCGCGGGCATCGACTTCATCCGCCTGACCACCCCGACCACCGACGATGCGCGCCTGCCGGTGGTGCTGAACAACAGCTCGGGCTTTGTCTACTACGTCTCGGTGGCCGGCGTGACGGGCGCGGGTTCCGCGACCCTGGAACACATCGAGCAAGCCGTCGCGCGCCTCAAGCGCCACACCGATCTGCCGGTGGCCATCGGCTTCGGCATCCGCACACCGGAGCAGGCGGCGGCCATTGCCCGGCTGGCCGATGGCGTGGTCGTCGGCTCGGCGCTGATCGACCATATCGCCAACGCCAAGAGTGCCCGGGAAGCCATCACTGGCGTACTCACCCACTGCCGCCAGCTGGCCGAAGGAATTCGTAACGCACGCAACTGACCTTTTGGCGGCGCTACAGCCGGCGTCGCGGATATAGTGACGCGTTCAGAAACGACGACGAGGGATGCGCCATGTACAAGCTGTTCAATCACGGCCACCAGGGATTGGCCCTGCTGTCCTTGCTGCTGACTATCGGCTGGGCTGTGGTGGTGCTGTTTACGCCACGGATTACCGCCGCGCTGGGGCGGACGCAACGGTTGTTCTATATCGGGTCGATGGCGGCGACGGGCCTGGCCGGCGTCACCGGACTGGTGCTGGTCGCGCTGGCGATGGGCTCATGGCTGGCGCTGCTGTTTCCCTGGCTGGGCCTCGTGGCTGTGGCCGGCCATGGCTTCGCCGGCGTGCGCAGCCGCAAGGCGCTGCTTGCCGGCAACAAGACAGTAGCGGTAGTGGCGGTGGTGGTGCAGATCCTGCTTCTGGTCGCCGCCTATGGCCTGATGACGGTCAAGCCGTTCTAGACGTTCTAGACCGCAAGCGCTGCCGGCTTCCGATGGCCACCACATCGGAAGCCTTGCACCTGACTCTTAGATCATAAAGTCATAAATTAATCGTTATATATTCTTTTTCATATAGACCATTTCTGCACATAGTGAGCGCCACCCTCTCCAGGAGCATCACCATGAGCATCCGCCTCGGCGACATCGCCCCCGACTTTGAACAGGATTCCAGCGAAGGCCTCATTCGTTTCCATGAATGGCTTGGCGACAGCTGGGGCGTGCTGTTCTCCCACCCAGCCGACTTCACCCCGGTATGCACCACCGAGCTCGGTTTCACCGCCAAGCTAAAGGACGAATTCGCCCAGCGTAACGTCAAGGCCATCGCCCTGTCGGTGGACCCGGTGGATTCACACATCAAGTGGATCGACGACATCAACGAGACGCAGAACACCACGGTGAATTTCCCGATCCTGGCCGATGCCGACCGCAAGGTCTCGGAGCTGTACGACCTGATCCACCCCAACGCCAACGACACCCTGACCGTGCGTTCGCTGTTCGTCATCGACCCGAACAAGAAGGTGCGCCTGACCATCACCTATCCGGCCAGCACCGGGCGCAACTTCAACGAGATCCTGCGGGTGATCGATTCGCTGCAGCTGACCGACAACCACAAGGTCGCCACCCCGGCCAACTGGCAGGACGGGGACGAGGTGGTGATCGTGCCGTCGCTCAAGGACGAGGAAGAGATCAAGCGGCGCTTTCCCAAGGGCTATCGCGCAGTGAAGCCGTACCTGCGCCTGACCCCGCAGCCCAACCGCTGATTGCACAGAAGAATAGCGACCATGTGGGTCGTTTCTCTCGCGGGGATTCGACCGCCTGCTGCAACGCCCGTAGCCTGCGAGCTGGAGCTGGGTGTGGGCAGCGAGGTGAGCGCCCTCGTGAAATCCACGAGGTGTCCATCACCAAGCGCTGACGGGATGGCGCAGCAGCGGCAACCGATTGGGAATCCGCTGCCGCTCGGTTGCCGCTGGGGCGGGTTTATTCGACGGTGACGGACTTGGCCAGGTTGCGGGGCTGGTCCACGTCAGTACCGCGCAGCACGGCGACGTAATACGAGAGCAACTGCAGCGGCAGGGTGTAGAGAATCGGCGCCAGTGCATCGTGAATGTGCGGCATGTTCACCACGAAGGTGCCTTCGCCGTTCTCCATCCCGGCCGAGCCGTCAGCGAAGACGATCAGTTCGCCGCCACGCGCGCGGACTTCCTGCAGGTTGGATTTGAGTTTTTCCAGCAGCTCATTGTTCGGTGCCACAGTAACCACCGGCATGTCTGCATCGACCAGCGCCAGCGGGCCATGCTTGAGTTCACCGGCCGGGTAGGCTTCGGCGTGGATGTAGGAGATCTCCTTGAGCTTGAGCGCACCTTCCATCGCCACCGGATATTGCGCCCCGCGACCGAGAAACAGGGTGTGGTGCTTCTCGGCGAAATGCTCGGCAATCTTCTCGACCGTGGTATCCATGGCCAATGCCTCGCCCAGGCGGGTCGGCAGGCGGCGCAGTTCAGCGACCAGCTCGGCTTCCTTGTCCGCCGACAGGGTGCCGCGCACCTGGCCCAGCGCCAGGGTCAGCAGCATCAGCCCGACCAGCTGGGTGGTGAAGGCCTTGGTCGAGGCCACACCGATTTCCGGGCCGGCCTGGGTCAGCAGGGTCAGGTCCGATTCACGAACCAGCGAACTGATGCCGACGTTGCAGATCGCCAGGCTGGCCAGATAGCCCTCGTTTTTCGACAGCGCCTTGGCATTGCGCAGCGCGGCCAGGGTATCGGCGGTCTCGCCGGACTGGGAGATGGTGACGAACAGGGTATCGGGCTGCACCACCACCTTGCGGTAACGGAACTCGCTGGCCACTTCGACCTGACAGGGAATCCCGGCCAGTTCTTCCAGCCAGTAACGCGCGACCATGCCTGCGTGGTAGCTGGTGCCACAAGCGACAATCTGCACGTTGCGCACCTTGGCGAACAACTCGGCTGCCTGCGGGCCGAATGCCTGCACCAGCACCTGCTTGTCACCCAGGCGACCTTCGAGGGTGCGCTGCACGACCTTGGGCTGCTCGTGGATTTCCTTGAGCATGAAATGACGATACTCGCCCTTGTCCGCTGCTTCGGCCCCCTCGTGGTACTGCACCGACTCACGCTGTACCGACTGCCCGGTGGCATCCCAGACCTGCACGCTGTCGCGGCGGATCTCGGCAATATCGCCCTCTTCCAGATACATGAAACGGTCGGTGACCTGGCGCAATGCCAGCTGGTCGGAAGCCAGGAAGTTCTCGCCCATGCCGAGACCAATCACCAGCGGGCTGCCGCTGCGGGCGGCCAGCAGGCGATCGGGTTGCTTGGCACTGATCACGGCCAGGCCATAAGCTCCGTGCAGTTCCTTCACTGCAGCCTTGAGCGCAACAGCCAGATCGCCGAACTCGTCCAGCTTGTGGCTGAGCAGATGCACGATGACCTCTGTATCGGTATCCGAAACAAAGGAATAACCCAGCCCCTTGAGCTGGCTGCGCAACGCTTCGTGGTTCTCGATGATGCCGTTGTGCACCACCGCCAGATCTTCACCCGACACATGCGGATGGGCATTGCGCTCACAAGGCGCGCCGTGAGTCGCCCAGCGGGTGTGGGCGATACCCAGACGTCCGGTCAGCTCCTGGGCCTGCTGGGCACTTTCCAGCTCGGCAACCTTGCCCGAACGGCGCAGCCGTTGCAGCTGGCCGGCGGCATCCAGTACGGCAATGCCGGCGCTGTCGTAACCACGGTATTCAAGGCGTTTTAGACCTTCGAGAAGAATCGCGCTGATATTACGCTCGGCGACGGCGCCAACAATGCCACACATGTTCAGTTCTCCAGATCGTGTTCGATGGCCGCGCAGATCAACCTGACGCCGCGGTCCTGAATGCTGTTACGCGCCTCGCTGCCGAGGCGTTCATCGGTAATCAATGTATGGATACCGCTCCAGGGCAGCTCCAGATTGGGAATGCGCCGACCGATCTTTTCCGATTCAACCATGACGATCACTTCCCGTGCGACTTCGGCCATCACCCGCGAAAGGCCCAGCAGCTCGTTGAACGTGGTGGTGCCGCGCTGCAGGTCGATGCCGTCGGCACCGATGAACAGCTGATCGAAATCATAGGAGCGCAGAACCTGCTCGGCCACCTGACCCTGAAAGGATTCCGAATGGGGGTCCCAGGTGCCTCCAGTCATCAGCAGCACAGGCTCATGTTCCAGCTCGCGCAGGGCGTTGACCACGCCGAGCGAATTGGTCATCACCACCAGGCCGTGCTTGTAGCCCAGCTGCGGGATCATCGCCGCGGTGGTGGTGCCGCTGTCGATGATGATGCGCGCATGCTCACGGATGCAGCCAACCGCCGCGCGGGCGATGGCCTGCTTGGCGGGAGAAACAGGCTGGATGGTGTCACCGATGAGCTCTTGAGGCAGCGGCACCGCACCGCCGTACCGGCGCAGCAGCAAGCCGTTCTTTTCCAGTGCCGCGAGGTCCTTGCGGATGGTCACTTCAGAAGTTTCGAAGTGCCGTGACAACGCATCGACACTGACCTCGCCCTGCTCATTGAGCAGAGCGAGGATAGCGTGACGACGTTGTGGGGTGTTGCGCTTGGACATGCGCGAGGTTTCGATTCGAAAGTTAAGGGTGCGAATCAAAACCTAATGGAACGCTCTCGTCAAGCATACGTAGGGTGGATCACGCTTTATCGATCCACGGGGGTGGCCATCCACCGAGAGAGTTGTGGTGGATATAGAAAACGATATCCACCCTACAGATCCGGCATATGGCGTGGTTCGCGTTTCACTGAACCCCCGAGCAGAGATGTAGTGGACGTGAAAGGCGACGTCCACCCTACGGCTTGTTCTTCACCGGACGCTGCCAGCCTTCGATATTGCGCTGGCGTCCCCGGCCAAGGGCCAGGGTTTGCCCCGGCACATCCTCGGTGATCACCGAACCGGCACCGGTGGTCGCGCCATCGCCCAACAACAGAGGTGCCACCAGCGAACTGTTCGAACCGATGAATACGTCTTCGCCCATGACCGTCCGAAACTTGTTGGCGCCATCGTAGTTGCAGGTGATGGTCCCGGCGCCGATGTTGGTCCGCGCACCGATTTCAGCATCACCCAGGTAGCTCAGATGGCCGGCCTTGGCACCCTCGGCCAGGGTCGTATTCTTCAGCTCGACGAAGTTACCCACATGGGCCTTGGCGCCCAGCACACTGCCCGGACGCAGACGGGCGAATGGACCGCAATCGGCACCTTCACCCACTTCGGCGCTTTCCAGATGGGAATTGGCCTTGATGATCGAGCCCTTGCGCAGGATGCTGTCCTTGATCACGCAATTTGGCCCGATCTGAACGTCATCCTCGATGACTACCTTGCCCTCGAGAATCACGTTCACATCAATCAGCACGTCGCGGCCCACCGAGACCTCACCACGCAGGTCGAAGCGCTGCGGGTCACGCAAGGTGACACCCTGGGCCATCAGCCGGCGAGCGGCCCGCTTCTGGTAATGACGCTCCAGTTCGGCAAGCTGAATGCGGTCATTGGCGCCCTGCACTTCCATGGCATCCAGCGATTGTTCGGTGGCGACGCGCAGTCCGTCAGCCACCGCCATCGCAATCACATCCGTCAGGTAGTACTCGCCCTGTGCGTTGCTGTTGGACAGGCGTCCCAGCCATTCGCCGATGCGATGACCCGGTACCGCCAGAATGCCGGTATTGCCTTCGCGGATTGCACGCTGTTCGTCGCTGGCATCCTTGTGCTCGACAATGGCTTGTACTTCGCCGCGCTCGTCACGGACGATGCGACCATATCCGCTGGGATCATCAAGCATCACGGTAAGCAGCGCCAGTTGCTCGGGGCCAACCTTGTGCAACAGTCGCTGCAAGGTCTCGGCTTCGATCAAGGGTACATCCCCGTAGAGAATCAGCACCCGTTCCGCGGAGAAGTTCGGCAGTGCCTGCGCCACCGCATGGCCAGTGCCAAGCTGCTCGGACTGGACCACCCAGGTGAGATCGTCACTGGTCAGTCGCTCACGCACGCGATCAGCGCCGTGGCCGATGACCACCTGGATGCTCTGGGGCTGCAATGCGCGCGCCGTATCGATGACGTGCCCGAGCATGGACTTGCCGGCAACCGGATGCAGAACTTTGGGCAGGGCCGACCGCATGCGGGTGCCCTGTCCGGCAGCGAGAATGACGATATCAAGTGACATGGATGCTGATCCTGAACGGTGTGCGGCGTTGATACGAATGCCCCGGCGCCGACAAATGACAGACAAGAAAAAGGGTAGCCAAGGCTACCCTTTTACTCGTGCGCGATGAAGTTGCGAGTCGATCAATGACGACCGTACTTCTTGCGCAGCTGCTCGATGGTACGCAGCTGGGCTGCGGCCTCGGCCAGACGAGCGGCGGCGGATCCGTAGTCGAAATCCACACCCTTCTCGTGCAGCGCCTTTTCCGCAGCCTTGACGGCAGCCTGAGCGGCAGCCTCGTCGATGTCCTTGGCGCGAGTAGCGGTATCGGCCAGAACCTTCACCATGTTCGGCTGCACTTCGATGAAGCCGCCGGAAATGTAGAAGATTTCTTCCTCACCACCCTGCTTGATCACCCGCACCGGACCGGGCTTGAGATCGCTCAGCAGCGGCGCGTGGCCCGGCAGGATACCGATGTCACCCAGGTTGCCGTGGGCGACGACCATTTCCACCAGCCCCGAGAACAGCTCTTCTTCCGCACTGACGATGTCGCAATGGACTGTCATAGCCATACTTATGCCTCGGTAATCTTCCCCTGAACCGGACAGTGCCGGTCAGGGACAGGATCGGCGCCCGCAAGCGGGCGCGCCAGTTACAGTTTCTTCGCTTTCTCGATGGCTTCGTCGATGGTGCCGACCATGTAGAACGCCTGCTCCGGCAGGTTATCGTAGTCACCATTGAGAATGCCCTGGAAGCCACGAATGGTTTCCTTCAGCGACACGTACTTGCCCGGAGCGCCGGTGAAGACCTCGGCCACATGGAACGGCTGAGACAGGAAGCGCTGGATCTTACGAGCACGAGCAACCAGCTGCTTGTCGGTCTCGGACAGCTCGTCCATACCCAGGATGGCGATGATGTCCTTCAGTTCCTTGTAGCGCTGCAGAACGTACTGAACGCCGCGCGTGCAGTCGTAGTGCTCCTGGCCAACCACCAGCGGATCCAGCGAACGGCTGGTGGAATCCAGCGGGTCAACGGCCGGGTAGATACCCAGAGAAGCAATGTCACGCGACAGAACGACGGTGGCGTCCAAGTGGGCGAAGGTGGTCGCCGGGCTCGGGTCAGTCAGGTCATCCGCGGGAACGTATACGGCCTGGATCGAGGTGATCGAACCGGTCTTGGTGGAGGTGATGCGCTCCTGCAGAACGCCCATCTCCTCGGCCAGGGTCGGCTGGTAGCCTACCGCAGACGGCATACGACCCAGCAGCGCGGACACTTCGGTACCGGCCAGGGTGTAGCGATAGATGTTGTCGATGAACAGCAGAACGTCCTTGCCTTCCTCGCGGAACTTCTCGGCCATGGTCAGGCCGGTCAGTGCCACACGCAGACGGTTGCCTGGCGGCTCGTTCATCTGGCCGTAAACCATCGCGACCTTGTCCAGAACGTTGGAGTCCTTCATCTCGTGGTAGAAGTCGTTCCCTTCACGGGTACGCTCACCCACACCGGCGAACACGGACAGACCGCTGTGCGCCTTGGCGATGTTGTTGATCAGCTCCATCATGTTTACGGTCTTGCCGACACCGGCGCCACCGAACAGACCAACCTTGCCGCCCTTGGCAAACGGGCAAACCAGGTCGATAACCTTGATGCCGGTTTCCAGCAGGTCGTTGCCGCCAGCCTGCTCGGCATAGCTAGGCGCCGCGCGGTGGATGCCCCACTGCTCGTCACAGGCAACCGGACCGGCTTCGTCGATCGGCTCGCCGAGGACGTTCATGATACGGCCCAGGGTGCCGGCACCAACCGGTACCTGAATGGCCTTGCCGCTGTTTTTGACGTCCAGGCCACGTTTGAGGCCTTCGGTCGAACCCATGGCGATGGTACGAACAACGCCGTCGCCCAGCTGCTGCTGGACTTCCAGGGTGGTCTCGGCGCCTTGTACTTTCAGCGCGTCATAGACATTCGGCACCTGATCGCGTGGAAATTCCACGTCGATGACGGCGCCGATGATTTGAACGATACGTCCGCTACTCATGTTTGGTTCCTCTGAATATTTGAACCGTTCTTAAACCGCGGCAGCGCCGCCGACGATTTCCGAAATTTCCTGAGTGATCGCAGCCTGACGGGCCTTGTTGTAGACCAGTTGCAGGTCACCAATCAGCTCACCGGCGTTGTCGGTTGCACTCTTCATGGCAATCATCCGTGCGGCCTGTTCGGCTGCACCGTTCTCAACCACCGCCTGATAGGTCTGGGACTCGATGAAACGAACCAGCAGCGCATCCAGCAGTTGCTGGGCGTCCGGCTCGTAGAGGTAGTCCCACTGACCTTTCTTGACCGGTTCGGCGCCCGCCGCTGCCGCCAGTGGCAGCAATTGGTCGACCGTCGGCTTCTGGGTCATGGTGTTGATGAACTTGTTGGATACCAGGTACAAGCGATCCACTCGGCCTTCCTGGAAGGCATCGAGCATGACCTTGACGCTGCCGATCAGATCATTGATCGACGGCGCTTCACCGATGTTGCCGATGGCTGCAACCACGTTGCCGCCAAAACTGCGGAAGAAGCTCGCACCCTTGTTGCCGATCACGCAGAGGTCAGCCTCGACCTTCTGATCGTGCCATTCCTTCATGTGCTTGATCAGCGCCTTGAACAGGTTGGTGTTCAGGCCACCGCACAGACCGCGATCGGTCGACACAACGATATAACCGACACGCTTGACCGGACGCTCCACCATGAACGGATGACGGTATTCCGGGTTGGCACTGGCCAGATGGCCAATCACCTGCCGGATCCGCTCCGCGTAAGGACGGCTGGCAGCCATGCGCTGTTGTGCCTTGCGCATCTTGCTGACCGCCACCTTCTCCATGGCGCTGGTGATCTTCTGCGTGCTTTTGATGCTCGCAATCTTGCTGCGAATCTCTTTTGCGCCTGCCATTTGACACCTATCGGGTTAGCAGGCGGGAACCTTGCGGCTCCCGCTGCGGCTTACCAGCTTTGCGTGGCCTTGAACTTCTCGATACCGGCTTTCAGGCCAGCGTCGATGTCGTCGTTGAAGTCGCCCTTCACGTTGATCTTCGCCATCAGGTCGGCGAATTCGTGGTTGAAGAAGGCGATCAGGGCCTGCTCGAAGGCGCCAACCTTGGCCACTTCCACGTCGGTCAGGAAGCCACGCTCGGCGGCATACAGGGACACGGACATGTCGGCGATGGACATCGGCGCATACTGCTTCTGCTTCATCAGCTCGGTAACGCGCTGACCATGCTCGAGCTGCTTGCGGGTTGCTTCGTCCAGGTCGGAAGCGAACTGCGCGAACGCAGCCAGTTCACGGTACTGGGCCAGCGCGGTACGGATACCACCGGACAGCTTCTTGATGATCTTGGTCTGAGCAGCACCACCCACACGGGATACCGAGATACCGGCGTTGACGGCCGGACGGATACCGGCGTTGAACATGGCCGATTCCAGAAAGATCTGACCGTCAGTGATGGAAATCACGTTGGTCGGAACGAACGCGGAAACGTCGCCAGCCTGGGTTTCGATGATCGGCAGAGCGGTCAGCGAGCCAGTCTGACCCGTCACGGCACCGTTGGTGAACTTCTCGACGTACTCTTCGGACACGCGGGAAGCGCGCTCCAGCAGACGGCTGTGGAGATAGAACACGTCGCCTGGGTAGGCTTCACGTCCCGGCGGACGGCGCAGCAGCAGGGAAATCTGGCGGTAGGCCACAGCCTGCTTGGACAGATCGTCATATACGATCAGCGCGTCTTCACCGCGGTCGCGGAAGTACTCGCCCATGGTGCAACCGGCGTAGGGAGCCAGGAACTGCAGGGCAGCAGACTCGGAAGCCGAAGCGGCGACGATGATGGTGTTACCCAGTGCGCCGTGCTCTTCCAGCTTGCGTACCACGTTGGCAATGGTCGACTGCTTCTGACCGATGGCGACGTAGACGCATTTGATGCCGCTGTTGCGCTGGTTGATGATGGCATCGATCGCCATGGCGGTCTTGCCGATCTGGCGGTCACCAATGATCAGCTCGCGCTGGCCACGGCCAACCGGGATCATGGCGTCGACCGACTTGTAGCCAGTCTGTACCGGCTGATCAACCGACTTACGCCAGATCACGCCCGGTGCCACTTTCTCGACAGCGTCGGTCAGCTTGGCGTTGATCGGACCTTTGCCGTCGATCGGGTTGCCCAGGGCATCGACCACGCGACCCAGCAGTTCCGGACCTACCGGAACTTCCAGGATGCGACCGGTGCACTTGGCGCTCATGCCTTCGGTCAGGCCCAGGTAGTTACCCAGAACCACGGCACCTACGGAGTCCTGCTCCAGGTTAAGTGCCATACCAAAGATGCCGCCAGGGAACTCGATCATCTCGCCGTACATCACGTCGGCCAGACCGTAGATACGTACGATGCCGTCAGACACGCTGACGACGGTGCCCTCATTACGGGCTTGAGCAGCGACATCGGATTTCTCGATGCGCTGCTTGATGATTTCACTAATCTCGGAAGGATTCAGTTGCTGCATGCCACGACCCTCAAATCAGGATTTCAACGATTCGGCCAACTGGCTCAGTTTGCCGCGGACCGAACCGTCGACAACCACATCACCGGCGCGAATAACCACGCCGCCGATCAGCGCAGGATTTACAGCCTGCTGGAGGTTGACGGTGCGATCTAGCCGCTTCGACAGGGCGGCAGCCAAAGTTTGCAGTTGCGCGTTGCTGAGCTCGAAGGCAGTTTCGATTTCCGCCTCAAGCGTTTTTTCGGCTTGCGCCTTGATGTCCTCGTACAGCTCACTCACCGTCGGCAGAACCGACAGGCGATCATTCTCGCCAAGGCTGCGAACGAAATTGCGGAAGGCTTCGTCCGTATCATCACCAAGCAGGCGAACCAGCTCCTTGACCTTGCTTTCGCTGGTCAGGCGCGGATCGCTCAACAGGGCCGAGACTTCCGGGACTTCAACGGCGATGGAGGCCAGGCTCAGCATCTTCGACCAGGACTCGGATTGTCCGGCCGCACTGGCAAACTCGAAAGCGGCTTTCGCGTAAGGCCGAGCAAGCGTCTGGGTATTGATCATCGCTTGCCTCGCTTAAAGTTGGGAGGCCAGTTTTTCGACCAGTTCGTTGTGTACCTTGGCGTCCACCTGGGACTCCAGGATCTTCTCTGCACCGGCGACGGCCAGAGCCGCTACCTGACTGCGCAGTTGATCCCTGGCACGATTCACTTCCTGTTCGATCTCGGCGCGGGCACCGGCGACAAGTCGCTCGCCTTCGTTACGTGCCTGCTGCTTGGCTTCCTCGACAATCGCGTTGGCTTGCTTGTTGGCCTGCTCGATGATCTGGGCAGCCTGTTCCTTGGTCTCACGCAGGGTGTTGGTCACCTTGTCCTGAGCCAGTTTCAGGTCTTGCTGCGCACGGCCTGCCGCATCCAGCCCTTCGGCAATCTTCTTCTGGCGAGCGCTCATGGCAGCCGTAATCGGCGGCCAGACGAGCTTCATGCAGAACCAGACGAAGATAGCGAAGGCGAGCGTTTGACCGAACAGCGTCAAGTTAATGTTCACAGCGATTTACCTCGTGCTATCTCGTTCAACGCGGGAGTCATTCCACGGCGACGGGGTCCGCCCGGCGAACCCCATCTCAAACCGGATAAATGCTTAACCAGCGACAACGAAGATGAGGTACATCGCGATACCAACACCGATCATCGGTACGGCGTCGAGCAGGCCGGCCATCAGGAAGGTCTTGGTTTGCAGCTGCGGAGCCAGCTCAGGCTGACGAGCAGTGGATTCGAGCAGCTTGCCGCCCAGCAGGGCGAAGCCGATACCGGTGCCCAGGGCACCCAGACCAATCATGATGGAGGCAGCGATGTAGACGAGTTCCATGTAAAGCTCCTGAAGCTAGAGGGTTAAGGTTTTTCGTGGGTAAAGCAAAATCGTTTCGAGCGGTTCAGCCGTTAGTGCGCGTGCTCGGATCCATGGTCTTCATGTGCAGAGCTCAGATACACCACGGTCAGAACCATGAAGATGAACGCCTGCAGCGGGATTACCAGGATATGGAAGATCGCCCAGGGTACATTCAGGGTCCACTGCACATAGAACGGCAGCAGCGCGATGAGGATGAACACCACCTCACCGGCATACATGTTGCCGAACAGACGCAGAGCCAGGCTCAGCGGCTTGGTCAGCAGACCGAGAATTTCGAGGAACAGGTTGAATGGAACCAGCGACCAGTGATTGAACGGAGTGAACGCCAGTTCCTTGGTGAAACCGCCGACGCCCTTGACCTTGAAACTGTAGAAGAGGATCAGAATGAATACGCCGAGCGACAGACCGAAGGTACCGTTCGGATCGGCGGTCGGTACGATCTTGAATGCCGGCAGTCCCAGCAGTGCAGCGATGCCGGGGATGTAATCGACCGGAATCCACTTCAGGCTGTTCATCAGGAACACCCAGACGAAGATGGTCAATGCCAGGGGTGCGACCAGCGTATTGCGACCGTGGAAGGTGTCCTTGACCACGCCCTCGATGAACTCGACGCACATTTCGACGAAATTCTGCAGCTTGCCCGGCACACCGTCAGTAGCCACCTTGGCGGCGCTGCGGAACAGCAGGATGAAGAGGGCGCCCATCAGCAGCGACCAACCCAAGGTATCCAGATGGAACGCCATGAAGCCCATGTCGCGAGCCTCAAGACCCGTCTGGGCAATGGTCCAGGTCGCCTGATCAACGACCGAACCGTCAGCGCGAACGTAACCTGCCGGCAGTTTTCCGTAGGTCAGATTCTGCAGGTGATGCTGGATATATTCCGCCGGGGTACTCGCCATAAAAGCCTCAGTGCTCAATGCTTCGGATTAGTTTTCATCAGCAGGAGGGCGCTGGCTCCAGCACCCAGAACCAGCATGTAACCAGCAAACAATGCGGCTGGTTCCAGCGGTTTCACTCCCACAAACACCAGCGCAAACAGCGCTGCTGCAAGAATCTGTTTTCCCATCTCGCCAGCCCAGAAGGACTGCACGATTGCCCTGGCCGAACGCGCGCCGTAGTAACGAAACGCCTTGAACGCGAAGTAGACATTGGCCAGTAGCGCTATCAGGCCGCCGAGCAAACCGGAATAGCCGGCGACCATACCAAAAAGCAGGCCGCAGAACATAGCGGTAAGCAACCCGGTAAGTGCCTGTACAGCCAGCACACGGACGACTGGAAGGCGATGAAACGGTGTTCTGTTGCGTATATTCACCCGTACATCCGTCGCCAGATAGCGTTGTCACCAACCATGACCGCAGTCAAAAAAGCGCGGCGAGTATAGGAGCAGGCCACGTCGCGTTCAACCTTCAGGTAGCCTTTTTCGGCGTCCACTACATCTATTTTGTTTCAGCGAATGTGCGCCAGCACACCTTGCAGCTCATCCAGCGAATTGTAGCGAATAACCAGCTGTCCCTTGCCCTTTTCGCCGTGCCTGATTTGCACCGGGGAGCCCAGCCGCTCGGCCAGTCGCTGTTCCAGACGCTGTATGTCCGGATCGCTTTTCGGCTCGCTTTTCGGCGCTTGCTGGGTATTCAACCACTGCCGCACAAGGGCCTCGGTCTGGCGCACGGTCATTCCTCGTGCGACAACATGCCGCGCACCTTCTATCTGCCGTTCAGCCGGCAGGCCGAGCAGTGCACGGGCATGTCCCATTTCCAGGTCACCGTGGGAAAGCAGCGTCTTGATTTCCTCCGGCAGGGCAATCAGTCGCAGCAGATTACTGATGGTCACCCGCGACTTGCCCACCGCATCGGCGACCTGCTGCTGAGTCAGCTGAAATTCCTGCTGCAAGCGCTGCAGTGCCACCGCCTCTTCGATGGGGTTGAGGTCTTCACGCTGGATATTCTCGATCAGCGCCATGGCAATGGCCGCCTCGTCGGAGACATCCCGTACCAGCGCCGGAATGGTCTCAAGCCCGGCTTGCTGACTGGCACGCCAGCGGCGTTCGCCGGCAATGATTTCGTAGCGACCCGCACCTATGGCCCGCACCACGATGGGCTGCATGACGCCCTGAGCCTTGATCGACTGCGCCAGTTCCTCAAGGGTGACCGGATCGATATCCCGCCGTGGCTGGTACTTGCCGCGCTGGACCAGATCGAGCGGCAGCTGCTGCAGCTCATGGGTATCAAGCTGAGCGCTCTGCTCCTGCATGGCGCTGACATTGGCGCCGCCGAGCAGGGCATCAAGGCCGCGTCCCAGGCCTCTTTTCTTGGTCGCCATCGAAAAATTCCTTATGCAGTTGCGCTGCGGGCGGCACGCCGCTGGCGGCGGGATAACTCACCAGCCAACGCCAGGTAGGCCAGTGCACCCTTGGATTGCTTGTCGTAGACCAGCGCCGGCATGCCGTGGCTGGGCGCCTCGGCGAGCCTTACGTTGCGTGGAATGACGGTGTCGTAGAGTTTGTCGCCGAAGTGAGCCTTGAGCTGCTCGGTAACATCGTTGGTCAGACTGCTGCGTGGATCGTACATGGTGCGCAGCAGGCCTTCGATTCTGAGCGTGGGATTCAGCGCCTGGCCGATACGCTGGATCGAGTTGACCAGATCGCTCAGACCTTCGAGCGCGTAGTACTCGCACTGCATGGGGATGATCACCCCGTCGGCGGCAGTCAGCGCATTGATGGTCAGCATCGAGAGCGACGGCGGGCAGTCGATGAGAATGTAATCGTAATTTTCGCGCACCGGTGCCAGCGCCTCGCGCAGGCGATGTTCCTTGGCCGGCAGGTTGAGCAAAGCAACCTCGGCGGCAGTCAGGTCACGATTGGCTGGCAGCAGCTGATAGCCGCCATGTTCGGAGAACTGCATGGCGTCGACCAGGTTGCAGTCGCCAATCAGAACATCGTAGATCGAATATTCCAGATTCAACTTATCCACACCGCTGCCGGTAGTCGCGTTGCCTTGTGGATCGAGGTCGATCAGCAACACGCGACGACGTGTCGCCACCAACGAGGCGGCGAGATTGATGCAGGTGGTGGTCTTGGCGACACCGCCCTTCTGATTGGCGATGGCGAATACTTTGGCCATGATCAGTATCTGTCCGGGGTCATGAAGTGCGGCGCAGTATCAGCAGATGGCGCTGGCCTTGGCAACCGGGAACCTTGAGCACCAGACAGCGCTCCAGTTGGAAATCCGCAGGCAGGGCCTGTAGTTCGTCATCAGGGTGTACGCCCTTCATGGCCAGCCAGCGAGTCGTGTCATCACTCAGGTGACGCGTCCAGTTGGCAAAATCTTCCAGAGCGCTGAAAGCGCGTGAGGTGATGTCGGTAAAGGGCTCTTGGGGTTTGAATGCCTCAACCCGACTGTGGATAACTTCAACGTTGGCCAGTTTCAGTTCCAGCTTGACCTGGGTGAGGAAGCGGGTTTTTTTGCCGTTTGAATCGAGCAGCGTGAAGTTGCGCTTGGGAAACAGGATTGCCAGCGGGATACCCGGCATGCCGCCGCCGCTGCCCACATCAAGCCAGCGATCACCACCGGTTTCTACCTGCGGCACCACACTGAGGCTGTCGAGCAGATGGCGAGAAACCATCTCCGCCGGATCACGCACGGCAGTCAGGTTGTAAGCCTTGTTCCACTTGTTCAGCAGGGCCAGATAGCCAAGCAGCAGCCGTTGCTGCTCCTCGCTCAACTCAATACCCAACTGGAGCGCACCTTCGCGCAATTCTGCTGCATGACTTGCCGTCTCGAGACTCATCAGGCGCTCTGCTCCAGTTTCTGGCCGGCACTGCGTTTTTTCAGGTGAATCATCAGCAATGACACGGCTGCAGGGGTGACACCCGGAATTCTCGAGGCCTGCCCCAGCGTTTCAGGGCGTGCCAGTGACAATTTGTGCTGAATCTCCTTGGACAGCCCGGAGATTGCCTTGTAATCCAGTCCAGCTGGCAGCACTACATTCTCGCTGGCGCGCAGACGGGTAATTTCATCCTGCTGACGCTCGATATAGCCGGCGTATTTGGTCTTGATTTCGACCTGCTCGGCCACCTGTGGATCATTCACCACCACGCCAGTCAATTCGACCAGACTCTGATAATCGATTTCAGGACGCGCCAGCAGATTCAACAGGTTGTACTCATGGGTCAAGGGGGTGCCAAAGCGAGCTGAAATCGCATCACCCTGTTCGGTGTTCGGACGCACCCAGGTCTCCTTCAAACGCTGCTCCTCGCGCGCAATGCTTTCGCGCTTGCGCTCGAAGGCGGCCCAGCGGATGTCATCGACCAGCCCCAGCTCGCGACCTTTCTCGGTCAGACGCAGATCGGCATTGTCCTCGCGCAGGATCAGCCGGTATTCGGCACGCGAGGTGAACATCCGATAGGGCTCCTGAGTGCCCAGCGTAATCAGATCGTCGATCAACACGCCCAGATAGGCTTCGTCCCTGCGTGGGTACCAGCTCTCGCGACCCTGCGCACGCAGTGCGGCATTGGTACCGGCGAGCAAGCCCTGCACGCCCGCTTCCTCGTAACCAGTGGTGCCGTTGATCTGGCCAGCGAAGAACAGGCCGCTGATCACCTTGGTTTCCAGGCTGTGCTTAAGGTCGCGGGGGTCGAAGTAGTCGTACTCGATGGCATAGCCGGGGCGAACGATATGCGCCTGCTCCATGCCACGGATGCTCTGCACGATCTGCAATTGCACATCGAACGGCAGCGAAGTGGAAATGCCATTGGGGTACAGCTCATGGGTGGTCAGGCCTTCGGGTTCGATGAAGACCTGGTGGCTGTCCTTGTCGGCAAAGCGATGGATCTTGTCCTCGATGGACGGGCAATAGCGCGGGCCGACACCTTCGATGACACCGGAATACATGGGCGAGCGATCAAGATTGGCCGCGATGATTTCGTGGGTACGGGCATTGGTATGGGTGATCCAGCAGCTGACCTGCCGCGGATGCTGCTCGCGGTTGCCCAGAAAGGACATCACCGGCAGCGGTGTGTCTCCCGGCTGTTCGGTCATCACCGAGAAGTCGACGCTTCTGCCATCGATACGGGGTGGCGTACCGGTTTTCAGACGGCCTACACGCAAGGGTTGTTCACGCAGGCGTTGCGCCAAGGCAATGGAAGGCGGATCCCCGGCACGGCCCCCGGAATAACTCTGCATGCCTATGTGGATAAGTCCGCCGAGGAAAGTCCCGGTGGTCAGTACCACAGATTCGGAGAAGAAGCGCAGTCCCATCTGCGTGACTACGCCCTTGACCTGATCGGCTTCAACAATCAGGTCATCGACAGCCTGCTGGAATATCCACAGGTTCGCCTGGGCCTCCAGCGTTTCTCGTACGGCAGCCTTGTACAGAATCCGATCGGCCTGCGCTCGGGTTGCGCGAACTGCGGGGCCCTTGCGGCTGTTGAGCACACGAAACTGGATGCCGCTCTTGTCGGTGGCAGACGCCATGACACCACCCAAGGCATCGATTTCCTTGACCAAATGGCTCTTGCCGATACCGCCGATGGCCGGATTGCAACTCATCTGCCCAAGGGTTTCCACATTGTGCGTCAGCAAGAGGGTTTTCACGCCCATTCGCGCTGCTGCCAATGCAGCTTCGGTACCGGCATGGCCACCGCCGATCACGATGACGTCAAAACGGGAAGGGAAATCCACCACGCACCTCGTGCCTGTTCAGATGAGTTCTGGGAAGCGCGCAAGTATAGGGTTTCACGGACGTTGAAAGAAGGCTTCTGGATAAAAAATAACCAATCAGCTGAGTGAGCGCCAAAGGCGATAAAAATAAATAGATAGATAGAAATTCTTTAAAGCTTATTTTTATGTTTATAAATGGTGAGCCTATTTTCTGTGGATAACCCTGTAAGCCCCCTATTTTATTGATGTACAGAGGATAACAACTCGGTGCTAAAGCTGAGCGGCGACCGTGCGTAGGCCGTGTGCATCCTGTGTATGGAATTGCTACTTGTCCACAGGCACGGTTATGCCCTGCTTTATACCCGAGTTATGGACCGAGCTTAGACTGGCTTGTCCACAGGGCTCAGCAGTGGCGTTTGAGCCGTAATAGTTCTACTGCACATTTATTTTTGTATTTGTGATCAGGCACAGCCGGTCCCGCCATGCTCATTGAGCACAGCGATCCGAGTGAATCGGTTGCCGAACGAGTGGTTATTTGCCGATACAGAAACTGGAAAAGATCCGTCCCAGCAGATCATCAGAGCTGAAGGAGCCGGTGATTTCGCCAAGCGCTTGCTGGGCCTGGCGCAAGTCTTCGGCCAGCAGTTCTCCAGCACCGGCTAGGGTCAGTTGCGCGTGACCGTGGTCGAGGTGTTGCTGGGCCTGGCGCAGTGCATCGAGGTGGCGACGGCGGGCGCTGAAACCGCTTTCTGCAGTCTGGTCGTAACCCATGCAGGTCTTCAGGTGTTCACGAAGTACATCCAGTCCCTGGCCTGAACGAGCCGAGAGGTTGAGCGTGGTTTCACCGTCGGAGCCGGTTGATAGTCCGATAGGCTCGCCGGTGAGATCGGCCTTGTTGCGGATCAGTGTGGTGCGTAGCGGATCGGGCCGAGTCACGAGAACGTCCGGCCAGGGTGATTCACTGGCGCCTGTGGGTGAAGTGCTGGCATCCACCATCAATAGGATTCTGTCAGCATCCTCGATGGCCTTGATGGCGCGTTCAACACCAATGCGCTCTACCTGATCATCGGTGTCACGCAGCCCTGCGGTATCGATGATATGTACGGGCATGCCGTCGATGTGGATATGTTCACGCAGGATATCCCGGGTGGTCCCTGCGATATCGGTGACAATAGCCGCTTCGCGACCGGCCAGGGCATTGAGCAGGCTCGACTTGCCGGCATTGGGCAGGCCGGCAATCACCACGGTCATGCCTTCGCGAAGCAGGGAGCCCTGCCCGGCTTCACGCAGCACGGTGGATAACTCGGCTCGAACACCGTCGAGCAATCCCAGCACATGGCCGTCTGCCAGGAAATCAATTTCCTCTTCGGGAAAGTCGATGGCGGCTTCGACGTAGATGCGAAGCTGAATCAGCCTTTCAGTCAGTTGATGGACCCGCCGGGAAAATTCACCTTGTAATGAACGCACCGCATTACGCGCTGCCTGGGCTGAACTGGCTTCAATAAGGTCGGCAATGGCCTCGGCCTGGGCCAGATCCAGTTTGTCATTGAGAAAGGCCCGTTCACTGAACTCTCCTGGCCTTGCCAGACGCGCGCCCAGTTCGACGCAGCGGCGCAGCAACATGTCCATGACCACAGGTCCACCGTGCCCCTGTAGCTCCAGTACATCTTCGCCGGTGAATGAATGCGGGCCGGGAAAGAACAGCATCAGTCCCTCATCAATGACCTCGCCGTCATCGGCATGGAACGGACCGTAATGGGCATGACGGGCTATCGGCTCTCGCCCGCTGAGGGTGATGGCCAGTGCTTTGGCACGTGCTCCGGAAACACGCACGACCCCGATGCCGCCCCGGCCCGGTGCGGTGGCGACTGCGGCAATGGTTTCGCGATCTTGGCTCATGCGTTCCTCCCCGGGAACCGAAAAAGCAAAACGCCCCAATCAAGGGGCGTTCTGTTTACTTGGCAAGTCAGGCTGAGGCAGCCACCTGTTTCTCAATCTTGCGCGTAATGTACCACTGCTGTCCGATGGACAGGACGTTGTTGACCACCCAGTACAGGACCAGACCGGCCGGGAACCAGAGGAAGAAGAAGGTGAAGATGATTGGCAGCAATTTCATCACCTTGGCCTGCATTGGGTCCGGCGGCGTGGGGTTCAGCTGCTGCTGGATGAACATGGTGACGCCCATGATGATCGGCAGGATGAAGAACGGATCCTTGATCGACAGATCGGTGATCCAGAACATCCAGGGCGCCTGGCGCATTTCAACGCTTTCCAGCAGTACCCAGTAGAGCGCCAGGAACACCGGCATCTGTACGAGGATCGGCAGGCAGCCACCGAGCGGATTGATCTTCTCCTTCTTGTACAGCTCCATCACCGCCTGGGACATCTTCTGGCGATCATCGCCGTGCTGTTCCTTGAGCGCCTGCATCTTTGGCGCCACTGCACGCATGCGGGCCATGGACCTGTAGCTGGCGGCGGAAAGCGGGAAGAAGATCAGCTTGATGATGATGGTCAGCACGATGATCGACCAACCCCAGTTGCCGAGCAGCGTATGGATGGCGCTCAGCAGCCAGAAGATTGGCTGGGCGAGGAACCAGAGGAAGCCGTAATCGACAGTCAGGCGCAGGCCGGGAGACAGTTCTTCAAGCTTGTCCTGATCCTTGGGACCGGCATACAGGGTTGCCGCGATCTCACCCTGGCTACCGGGAGCGACTGCAACTGCAGAGCCGGTGAAGCCGATGATGTAATTACCCTGGCTGTCCTTGCGGGTCTGGACCTGATTGGTCTGATCGGGGGATGGAATCCACGCGGTGACGAAATAGTGCTGCAGCCAGGCGATCCAGCCACCCTCGACGGTTGCCCGGAAGTTTTTGTCATCCATGTCGCCCATGGACACCTTGGTGTAGGGCTCATCCTTGGTCCAGAGCGCGGCGCCCAGGTAGGTGGCCGTTCCGGTAGCAGTGCTGGAGGATGGATCACCCGTGCTGTCACGCTTGAGCTGGCCAAACATGATGCCGGACCAGGGTTTTTCGCTGCGATTGTTGATCAGATAGCGAACTTCAAGGTTGTACGTGCCGCGATCAAAGCTGAAACGCTTGATGTAGTCGACGCCGTCTTCACTGTAGGTCAGATCGACAACCAGCCGGTCCTGCCCTTCGGCCAGCTGATATTGCTGTTGCTCGCTGCTGTACAGCGGACGGCCACTGGCCTTGTCCGGACCATCGCCGATCAGGCCACTTTGTGCTTCATAGATGCGCTCGGCACTGCGTTCGAACAACTGGAAAGGTACGTCCGGACGATCCTGGCGGCGCGGGAACTGCGGCAGACGCAGGTCGATGATGTCGCCACCGCGCGGGTCGATTGCCAGTTCGAATACATCGGTACGTACACGGATCAGCTGAGAACTTGCCTGAGTTTCGGGAAGCGCACTGGCCTGCTGTTCGCTGGCGACCACCGGGATATCACTTTGTGTGCCTTCAGTACTGGCAGCTGCCGGCATGTCGGGTATCTGTGCCGTGGCGTTTTGCGTCTGACGTGTCTCTTCAGGCAGGGCTGCCTGACCGTAGTCCTGGTTCCACTGCAGAACCAGCAGGTAGGCAACGATGGCCAGTGATACAAGCAGGATCGAGCGTTTGATATCCATGATTACTCGGTCATCGAAGATGAATTGGAGGTGTTGTTTGAAGGCACGGGATCATAGCCGCCCGGGTTCCATGGATGGCAACGGCCAAGCCTGCGCAGGCTCAGCCAGCCACCGTGCAGCAGGCCATGATTTTCGATGGCCTCCTGTGCGTAGCAGGAGCAGCTTGGATAGAAGCGACAATGGCTGGCCATCATGGGACTGATGGCGTACCGGTAGATGCGAATAGGGATCAGGGCCAGTTTACGCATGAACGGTTTTATCCTGTTCTGGATGAACGGCCGTTTGGGAAGGCGTACGCGACAACCTTCTCCAAAGCTTGTTGAACTGCCGTGCCAGTTCAGGATTGTCCTGATCGGCCAATCCCTTGCGCGCAATCACCACGATGTCCCACCCCGCCAACTCCAGTTGGTGAAGGCGAAAGGTTTCGCGCAGTTGCCGTTTGATGCGATTGCGTTCGACCGAGAGCTTTACGCTCTTCTTGCCAATCACCAGCCCGATACGGGGATGAGGCAGGTCGTTTTCGCGCACCAGGAGCAGGACATTCCTGCCCGGTAACTTGCCGGAAGGGGAGTCGAAGACTGCCTTGAACTGGCTCGGGGTCAGCAATCGCTTTTCCCGACCGAAGTCCCGACTCACTACCGATTCCGAGGTGTTCAGACTGCCAGACGCTTACGACCCTTGGCACGACGGCGCGACAGGACGGCACGGCCGTTCTTGGTGGCCATACGGGCACGGAAACCGTGGGTGCGAGCGCGCTTGATGGTGCTTGGCTGGAAAGTGCGTTTCATGATGCTTTACCTGGTGATCCATTGCGGGCCGGAATGGCCCCCTTTCGAGAGACCGGCGATTGTAGAGAAGCCGGGCAGTCAGGTCAATTTCCAACCAGGCGATCAGCAGGGAAACTTTAATAAAGAAGAAAAAGAATAGTCTTTCTTTTTAAAGCGTTTATAGATGGTGAGCCGACATTCTGTGGATAACCCTCTGAGACTCAGATTTGGCAAGGGCTTGAGCCAAACTGAACCCTATGGGTTTCCGGTGGGCCTGGGGTGAGTACCCATTGCATATCCTGTGTGCTAATAGGTGACTTATCCACAGTGAATGTTGTGGCCATGATATCCACTGGCCCATACCCAGGGTTCTGGATGCCTTATCAACAGGGCTTATGGGATCGCCTGGTTGTCCTGAGCGTTGCTGGAGTTGTTGTTTTTTCTGCTGCAAGGCATGGCGCTTTTGTGGATAACCGAATGCCTGAGGGCTACAATGACGACCGTTTTGCAGCTTGATAGCGTCTAGGAGATTCCGTGTCGGTGGAACTTTGGCAGCAGTGCGTTGACCTCTTGAGGGATGAACTGCCAGCCCAGCAATTCAACACATGGATCCGTCCGCTTCAGGTTGAGGCCGAAGGGGATTCGCTTCGCGTCTATGCACCCAACCGGTTTGTACTGGACTGGGTCAACGAGAAGTACCTGTCCCGGCTGTTGGAACTATTGTCCGAGCGCACGAGTGGTCCGCCTCCAAACCTGTCTCTGCTGATAGGCAGCAAGCGCAGCGCTTCAGCTACCGGCTTGCCGTCTGCTTCCATGGCGCGTGCTCAACAGCCATCAGTCGCTGTAACCCCTGCTTTTCATGAGTCACCGCCTCGTGAAAATGCCCAGAACAGTTTTTCCGAACCTTCGGCTCCCGTACGTGCGGAGCGTAACGTGCAGGTTGAAGGTGGACTCAAGCACACCAGCTATCTCAATCGCACTTTCACTTTCGAGAATTTCGTCGAAGGCAAGTCGAACCAGCTGGCGCGGGCTGCCGCCTGGCAGGTCGCGGACAATCCGAAACACGGCTATAACCCATTGTTCCTTTATGGTGGCGTGGGTCTTGGCAAGACCCACCTCATGCATGCGGTGGGTAACCATCTGCTGAAGAAAAATCCGAATGCCAAGGTGGTTTATCTTCATTCGGAGCGTTTTGTTGCCGATATGGTCAAGGCGTTGCAGCTCAACGCTATCAATGAATTCAAGCGTTTCTATCGCTCGGTCGATGCGTTGCTGATTGACGACATTCAGTTCTTCGCCAAGAAGGAACGCTCCCAGGAAGAATTCTTCCATACCTTCAATGCGTTGCTTGAAGGTGGGCAACAGGTAATTCTGACCAGTGATCGCTATCCCAAGGAAATCGACGGTCTCGAAGAGCGCCTGAAGTCCCGGTTCGGCTGGGGGCTTACCGTGGCGGTGGAACCGCCGGAGCTGGAGACACGGGTGGCGATCCTGATGAAAAAGGCCGATCAGGCTAACGTCGATCTGCCTCACGATGCTGCCTTTTTCATCGCCCAGCGGATCCGTTCCAACGTCCGCGAGCTCGAAGGTGCGCTTAAGCGCGTCATCGCCCATGCTCACTTCATGGGGCGTGACATCACCATCGAGCTTATTCGCGAATCACTCAAAGACCTGCTTGCTCTACAGGACAAGCTGGTCAGCGTCGATAATATTCAGCGTACCGTCGCCGAGTATTACAAGATCAAGATTGCCGATCTGCTCTCGAAACGGCGTTCGCGTTCCGTTGCCCGTCCACGCCAGGTGGCGATGGCACTGTCGAAGGAGCTGACCAATCACAGCTTGCCGGAGATTGGTGATGCGTTTGGCGGGCGGGATCACACGACTGTGCTGCATGCCTGTCGTAAGATTGCTGAACTTCGGGAATTGGATGCCGATATTCGCGAAGACTACAAAAACCTTCTTCGTACTTTGACAACCTGAACAGACTGCGGCCATTTAATAGGCAAGGGACCGGACCATGCATTTCACCATTCAGCGCGAAGCCCTGTTGAAACCCCTGCAGCTGGTAGCCGGCGTCGTCGAGCGGCGCCAGACCTTGCCAGTGCTGTCCAACGTCTTGCTGGTTGTCCAGGACCAGCAACTGTCCCTGACGGGAACCGATCTGGAAGTCGAGCTGGTAGGTCGCGTCGCGTTGGAAGATGCGTGCGAGCCCGGTGAAATCACCGTGCCGGCGCGCAAGCTGATGGATATCTGCAAGAGCTTGCAACCGGATGCGCTTATCGATATCCGCCTCGATGACCAGAAGGTGATCATCAAATCCGGGCGCAGCCGCTTTTCGCTGTCGACATTGCCCGCAAACGATTTTCCCGCTGTGGAAGAAGGTCCTGGCTCACTGAGTTTCAGTGTCAACCAGGGCAGGATGCGCCGCATGATCGAGCGCAGCAGTTTCGCCATGGCCCAGCAGGATGTGCGCTACTACCTGAACGGCATGCTTATCGAGGTCTCCAGCGGCATGTTGCGCGCAGTTGCGACTGACGGCCATCGGCTGGCGATGTGTTCGGTACAGGCCGGCATTGATCAGCCGGATCGTCACCAGGTCATCGTTCCGCGCAAGGGCATTCTCGAGCTGGCGCGTCTGCTGACCGAGCAGGATGCGGAAGTCGGCATTGTGCTGGGCCAGCATCATATTCGTGCGACCACGGGTGACTTCACTTTCACCTCCAAGTTGGTGGACGGCAAGTTCCCTGATTATGAGCGTGTCCTTCCACGCGGTGGCGACAAGCTTGTGGTAGGTGATCGGCAAACGTTGCGCGAGGCCTTCAGCCGTACGGCGATTCTATCCAACGAAAAATACCGTGGCATTCGCCTGCAACTGGAAAGCGGGCTGTTGAAAATACAGGCCAACAACCCTGAGCAGGAAGAAGCGGAAGAGGAAGTGGTGGTCGATTACAACGGCGGTCCACTGGAGATTGGCTTCAACGTCAGTTACCTGTTGGATGTGCTGGGCGTGATGACCACCGATCAGGTGCGTCTGATTCTCTCCGATGCCAACAGCAGCGCGCTTGTCCAGGAATTCGACAACGACGATTCATCCTATGTCGTCATGCCGATGCGCCTGTAATCAGCACTGAATGTCCCTCAGCCGTATTTCCGTCACCGGTGTTCGCAACCTGCAGCCGGTGACGTTAACTCCCTCCCCTCGCATCAATATCCTTCACGGCGACAACGGAAGCGGTAAGACCAGCCTGCTCGAGGCCATTTACCTGTTGGGAATGGCGCGTTCGTTTCGCAGTGCGCGTCTGAATCCGGTGATTGCCCACGAACAGACCAGTTGTACGGTGTTCGGCCAGGTAAGGCTTGAGGATGATCGATCCAGTGCTTTGGGCATTTCCCGTGACCGCTCGGGAGAGGTGCGCATCCGTATCGACGGCCAGAGTGTCAAAAGCGCAGCTGAACTGGCTGATGCGCTGCCGCTGCAGCTCATTAATCCGGACAGTTTTCGTCTGCTGGAAGGTGCACCTAAACTGCGCCGGCAGTTTCTGGACTGGGGCGTGTTCCACGTGGAACCCCGCTTTCTGCAGGCCTGGCAGCGTCTACAACAGGCCCTGCGGCAGCGGAACTCGTGGCTGCGGCATGGTACACTTGACACCGCTTCGCAGGCGGCCTGGAGCCGCGAGCTGAGCCTGGCAAGTGAAGAAATAGACGAGTATCGACGAGCTTACATTCAGGCGCTCAAGCCGGTGTTCGAGCGAACCCTGGCAGCCTTGCTGGAGCTTGAAGGCTTTCAGCTGAGCTATTACCGAGGCTGGGATAAAAACCTGCCCCTCGCTGATGTACTGGCAGCGTCAATCGAACGTGATCGAATGATGGGCCATACCCAGGCGGGACCTCAGCGGGCTGATCTTCGCCTGCGCATGGCAGGGCACAGCGCGGCAGAAACTCTTTCACGAGGCCAACAAAAGCTTGTCGTCTGTGCCTTGCGCATAGCCCAGGGTCATCTGGTGAGCGAGGCCAAGCGCGGTCAATGTATTTATCTGGTCGATGACCTACCGTCCGAACTGGACGAAAACCACCGGCTTGCGTTGTGCAGCTTGCTGGAACAACTGAATTGCCAGGTCTTCATCACCTGCGTGGATTCAAACCTATTGCGAGAAGGCTGGCGTGACGATACACCAGTCTCAATGTTTCACGTGGAACATGGGACGATAGCCCAGGTCCACGGCCCCTCGGGAGTGACGGCATGAGCGAAAACCACACGTACGATTCGTCCAGTATCAAGGTACTCAAAGGCCTCGACGCAGTTCGCAAGCGTCCCGGCATGTATATCGGCGATACGGACGACGGCACCGGCCTGCATCACATGGTCTTCGAGGTCGTGGATAACTCCATCGACGAGGCGCTGGCGGGTCATTGCAGTGATATCTGCATCACCATTCACGTCGATGAGTCCATCAGTGTGCGTGACAATGGACGAGGCATTCCGGTCGATATCCATGAAGAGGGGGTATCCGCTGCGGAAGTGATCATGACGGTGCTGCATGCCGGCGGCAAGTTTGATGACAATTCCTACAAGGTTTCCGGTGGCCTGCATGGTGTGGGTGTGTCGGTGGTAAACGCCCTTTCCGAGGAGTTGATACTGACGATACGTCGTGGGGGAAAAGTCTGGGAGCAGATTTATCGTCACGGTGTTCCACAGGCCCCGCTTGCGGCTGTGGGGGAAACCCAGGATTCCGGCACAGAAATTCACTTCAAGCCATCGGCAGAAACCTTTCAGAATATCCACTTCAGCTGGGACATTCTGGCGAAGCGGTTGCGTGAACTTTCGTTTCTCAACTCCGGTGTTGGCATCGTGCTGCGTGATGAACGCAACGCCAAGGAAGAACTGTTCAAGTACGAAGGTGGCCTGAGTGCCTTCGTGGCCTACCTCAATACCAACAAAACACCGGTGAACGAAGTTTTCCACTTCAACGTCCAGCGTGATGACGGGGTTGGTGTGGAAGTGGCGTTGCAGTGGAATGACAGCTTCAACGAGAACCTGCTCTGCTTTACAAACAACATTCCCCAGCGCGACGGTGGTACACACCTTGCCGGTTTTCGTTCGGCATTGACGCGCAACCTGAACAACTACATCGAACAGGAAGGTCTGGCCAAGAAACACAAAGTGGCCACCACTGGCGATGATGCGCGTGAAGGCCTGACAGCGATCATTTCAGTCAAGGTGCCTGACCCCAAGTTCAGCTCGCAGACCAAGGACAAGCTTGTCTCTTCGGAAGTCAAAACCGCAGTCGAGCAGGAAATGGGCAAGCACTTTGCTGACTTCCTGCTGGAGCGCCCCAGCGAGGCCAAAGCAGTCGTTGGCAAGATGATCGATGCTGCCCGTGCTCGCGAGGCTGCGCGCAAGGCGCGTGAAATGACACGTCGTAAAGGTGCTCTGGATATCGCCGGTCTTCCAGGAAAACTGGCTGATTGCCAGGAAAAGGACCCTGCCCTATCCGAACTCTACATTGTGGAAGGGGACTCCGCGGGCGGCTCTGCCAAGCAGGGCCGTAACCGCAAGACTCAGGCGATCCTGCCGCTCAAGGGCAAGATCCTTAACGTCGAGCGTGCCCGCTTCGACCGCATGATTTCCTCGCAGGAAGTTGGCACCCTGATCACGGCGCTGGGTTGTGGTATCGGTCGTGAAGAGTACAACATCGATAAATTGCGTTATCACAACATCATCATCATGACCGATGCTGACGTGGATGGATCGCACATCCGCACGTTGCTATTGACCTTCTTTTTCCGTCAGCTGCCTGAGCTGGTCGAGCGTGGCTATATCTATATCGCGCAACCGCCGCTTTACAAGGTCAAGCGTGGCAAGCAGGAGCAATACATCAAGGACGATGAGGCGATGGATGAGTACCGCACCCAGTCTGCCCTTGAAGAAGCCAGCCTGCATGTAAATGAGCATGCACCGAGCCTGTCTGGCGAAGCGCTGGAGCGGCTGGTCAATGAATACCGCGGTGTCATGAAAACCCTGCAGCGCCTGTCGCGCCTCTATCCGCAAGAGCTGACGGAGCACTTGATCTACCTGCCGCGCGTAACGGTTGAACAGCTGAGTGACCAGTCGGCCATGCAAACGTGGTTGGCATCCTATGCGGCCATGCTTGAAGGGGTCGAGCGCTCAGGCTTGAACTACAAGGCCAGCTTGCGTGAAGACAAGGAACGTAGCCTGTGGTTGCCAGAGGTCGAAGTCATTTCACATGGTCTAACCAGCTACATCACCTTCAACCGCGACTTTTTTGCCAGCAACGATTACAAAACGGTCACCATGTTGGGCGAAAAGCTGAACAGCCTGCTGGATGAAGGTGCTTATGTTCAGCGTGGCGAGCGCAAGAAGGCTGTCTCGTCCTTCAAGGAAGCTCTGGACTGGCTGATGGTCGAGGGTACCCGCCGGCATAGCGTGCAGCGCTATAAAGGTCTGGGCGAAATGAATCCGGATCAGCTGTGGGAAACCACCATGGACCCGGCGGCCCGCCGTATGCTGAAGGTCACTATTGAAGACGCCATTGCGGCTGACCAGATCTTCAATACGTTGATGGGTGATGCTGTAGAACCGCGTCGTGAATTTATCGAGAGCAATGCACTGGCCGTGTCGAATCTAGATTTTTGATTCTTGTCGATGGGCAGATTAATTGGCATGTTTGTGCGAGTTATTGGCATGCCAAAATCAGCCACTACCCCGGCCTAGCGCCGGGGTTTTTCTTTCTGGATCAGTGTTTTAGAGAAAACTGAGCAGTGCCCAGAACGCGTTGTATGTAGTGAAGCTACAGGGGAATCCGAGAAAATCTCGTTTTGAGAATGCAAAAATCTGGGAAACTTTAGGGACGTATGCAGCGCGGCAATTTATGGCAATCAGAACAGCATCGCCCATCAGCTCTTTTATATGGCGCTGATCGGTGGGTAGATAGGCAGTTCCGCATACCTCCAAATCGTGTGTTCACTAAACCCTTCTATCAACAAGGAAATGATGATGGCTGACAGACCCATTGCCCAGCAGCACCATGAAACCTTTGAAGGAATCCGTCAGCTGGATCCTGATGGCAATGAGTTTTGGTTGGCCCGCCAACTTGCCAAGGTGCTGGACTACTCGCAGTACCGCCATTTTTTGCCGGTAATTGAGCGTGCGAAAGAGGCTTGCGTTAACAGTGGTCAGCCGGTGATAGACCATATTGAGGATGTCCTCACAATGGTTGATATCGGCTCTGGTGCCAAACGTCAGGTAGAGGACTTCAGGCTTTCCCGCTATGCCTGCTACCTCATCGTACAAAATGGCGACCCCGGAAAATCGGTGATCGCTAACGGGCAAACCTACTTTGCCATGCAAACGCGGCGACAAGAATTAGCTGATGACGCTAAATTCAGGCAGCTGAATGAAGATGAAAAACGCCTAGCCATTCGCAATGAACTGGCAGCCCACAACAAGCACCTGGCAGCTGCCGCCAAGGAAGCTGGTGTGGAAACCGGTATCGACTTTGCCATCTTCCAGGATCATGGATACAAAGGTCTTTATGGTGGCTTGGGTAATAAGGAAATTCACGCGCGCAAGGGCCTGAAAAAAAGTCAGAAAATCCTCGACCACATGGGCAGTACCGAGTTGGCCGCCAACCTGTTCCGCGCCACGCAAACAGAAGAGAAACTGCGTCGGGATGAGGTGAGTGATAAGTCTCAGGCCAACAAAACTCACTTTGAGGTTGGGCGTAAAGTACGCGAAACCATCGCTGAGTTGGGTGGCACTATGCCGGAAGGTCTACCCACACCAGACAGCAGCATCCAGCAGCTTGAGTCGGCCAAAAAGAAACTGGCTAAAAATGAAGATGGAAAACTGAACTGATCACGCGTCCAAGGATGCCTATGGCACGGGGCTAGCGTTTTAAACCATAGATGGTTGCCCCACTGCCCTGCCAAGAAACCCCGATTGACTGAAAGGTCTGCCGGGGTTTTGTCATTCAAGGGAGGTTGATTTTTCGGGCTCCAAATGGCGTCGACTTGTACAATCGAGCCCACTTTTTCTGATGTGCCCATGCGTCGTGGCAGCAATCGCCAGGTACTGGGCGTCGTGCTTTTAATAGGGATTGATTTACCCATGGCTGACAAGCTGTCACTCGAAACCTTGGAGTCCTGGCTCTGGGAATCCGCGAACATTTTGCGCGGTTCCATCGACTCCTCCGACTTCAAGAACTACATCTTCGGCCTACTCTTCCTCAAGCGTTACAACGATGTGTTCGACGAACGTGTCACCAAGCTGATGAAGGACGAAAGCCTGAGCTACAGCGATGCTCAGGAAGAGATTGAGGACAAATCCGTCAATCGCTGAGCCGGTTGTTGATCAAAGGGTTGCCAAAAAGTCGTAAGACTGGCACCGTAATGACAATCGTCATTACGGTGAGGGTCGCACCATGGCATCCATCAATATCCGCATCGACGACGAGCTTAAGGCTCGTGCTTACCAGGAGCTGGAAAAGCTTGGCGTCACCCCCTCGGAACTGATGCGACAAGCCTTGCAGTATGTGGCCGAGCGCGGTCAGCTGCCATTTCGTCCCGTGCTGATGACCGAGGAAGATGAAGCGTTAATCGCCACGGTTCGTGAACGCTTGGCAGCTCCCCAGCGCGTGAAGGTTGCGCTGGATGACCTATAGCCTTGAGTTTGATGCGCGGGCACTGAAGGAATGGAAAAAGCTGGGTGATACCGTTCGCCAGCAGCTCAAGAAAAAGCTCGCTGAGGTATTGCTGAATCCGCGAATTGAAGCCAACCGGCTCCATTCGCTGCCGGATTGCTACAAGATCAAGCTGCGTAGCAGCGGCTACCGCTTGGTGTACCAGGTGATCGACCATGAGGTGGTGGTGTTTGTGGTCGCGGTTGATCGCCGTGAGCGCGAGCAGGCGTATCGCAAGGCAGCCGAGCGCCTCAAATAGCTGGTTAGGCCAGCTGTTCCCTCCGACTGAAAGGTGGTTTCGGCACGATGGATGATGGTGATCTGCTTGAGCATCTACGGGCCGAAAATGCGCGCTTGATCGCTCTGTTGGAATCGCACGGTGTTGAGTGGCGTTTGCCTGAGGAATTGCCGCAAGTTGAACCGGCTAGCCCACCTCCACAGTTAAGTTCGAGTCTGGACACGGATGCCAAGCTGGCGCTGTTCAGGCGACTGTTTCGGGGCCGAGCCGATGTGTTCCCTGTACGTTGGGAAAGCAAGGCCGGCAAATCGGGCTACTCGCCCGCGTGCGCCAATGAATGGCGCCCCGGCGTATGCGAGAAGCCACGGATCAAGTGCGGAGATTGCTCGTTCCGCCAACTCCTGCCGCTGACCGATCAGGTGCTCTACAAGCACCTGGCGGGAGAGATTGTTATCGGCGTTTATCCGTTGCTTCCAGATGACACCTGCTACTTCCTGGCGGTGGATTTTGACGAAGCGGATTGGCGCGAGGATGTCACGGCGTTCGCCCAGTCATGCCGTGAGTTGGACGTGCCCGTGGCGCTGGAGATATCACGCTCGGGCAGCGGTGCACATGCCTGGATTTTCTTCGAGCGTAATGTCCCTGCTTATGAGGCACGCCTGCTCGGCTCTGCGATCATCAGCCATACCTGCGAGCGTACTCGGCAACTGACGCTGGGCTCGTATGACCGACTGTTTCCAAACCAGGACAGCATGCCCAAAGGCGGCTTTGGCAACTTGATTGCCTTGCCCTTGCAGAAGCGAGCCCGCGCGCTCGGCGGCAGTGTTTTTGTCGATGAGACGCTGATTCCCTATCCCGACCAGTGGGGCTTCCTGGCCAGCATACAGCCGATGCCTGTGCAGGACATTTCTCCGACGACGCTGCGGGCAAGCGGTGGGCGCCATCCGTTGGATGTTGCCGGGGTGGCGGATGACGATGAGCCGAAACCCTGGCAGCGCATAGCGGAAAAGACTCAGAAGTTGGCTTGTGCGCTACCCGAGTCAGTGAACGTTACCCTGGCCAACCAGATCTATTTCAACAAGTCGGAACTGCCCCAGCCATTGGTCAACAAGCTCATCCGGTTGGCGGCTTTTCAGAATCCTGAGTTCTACAAGGCACAGGCTATGCGTCTGCCTGTGTGGAACAAGCCTCGGATCATTGGCTGCGCGGAAAACTTTCCTCAGCATATTGCCTTGCCCCGTGGCTGCCTGGATGACGTGAAGACGTTGCTGCATGACCACGGGATTGAGCTGGTGCTGCACGATGAGCGCTTCGCAGGAGAACCCATAGATGTCCGCTTTGCGGGCACGTTACGCGCGGATCAAGAAACCGCTCTCGAAGGCATGCTGGAGCACGACACTGGCATCCTCTGCGCACCCACTGCTTTTGGTAAAACCGTCACGGCTGCCGCGCTGATTGCCCGGCGTGGTGTAAACACGCTGGTGCTGGTTCACCGGACAGAGTTGCTCCAGCAGTGGAAGGAGCGGTTGCAGGCGTTTCTAGGGGCAGACAAAACGACGGTCGGCACCATCGGCGGGGGTAAGGCCAAGCCGACAGGCATCATCGATATTGCCGTGATGCAGTCGTTATCGCGGCAGGGTGAAGTCAGCGAGCAGGTGAAAAACTACGGACAAATCATCGTCGATGAATGCCATCACCTATCTGCCTTCTCGTTCGAGGCCCTCATCAAGGCCGCTGGGGCCAAATATGTGTTAGGACTGACCGCTACACCCCTACGTCGTGACGGGCAGCAGCCGATCATCTTTATGCAGTGCGGGCCCATTCGGCATACAGCGACGAGGCCCGAGAATGCTCCAGCTGATCTGCTGGTGATGCCACAGTGGCTTTCTCGACCGATAGTCGTGGCTGAAGGAACAGGCATCCAAGATGTCTTTTTGAAGGTATGCAGCGATACGGAGCGAACAGCCACGATTGTTGCCGAGGTTGGAGACGCTTTTGACCAAGGCCGGAAGATCCTGGTGCTGACTGAGCGAACGGATCACCTCAGTGCTATTGAGGAGCAGTTGGTTGGCCGGGTCGAGAGTCTGTTCACGCTGCATGGGCGAATGTCCAAGAAGCAACGCTCCGCGTTAATCGGCGAACTGGAAGAACTGCCAGCTGATGCACCACGGGTGATCCTGGCAACCGGGAAATTGGTTGGAGAGGGTTTCGACCACCCGGCACTGGATACCTTGGTACTGGCCATGCCAGTTTCCTGGAAGGGCACTCTCCAGCAGTATGCGGGCCGCTTGCACCGGGAACATGCGAGTAAGGCTGATGTGCGCATCATCGACTTCATCGATACCGGACACCCTGCGTTGCTGCGTATGTGGAGCAAGCGTCAAGCGGGTTATAAGGCTATGGGCTACCGATTGGCTGATTCGTCCAGCTCAATGGAACTGCTGGGAAAGGGCTAACGAGGTCTCAGGCAGCTATTAAGCTTTCCGCCTTTCGGAGTTGGCAAGTGACTGTTTCCTACGCGGTAGATTCGCCGTAATCTGGGTTGCATTGACAGGTTGTCAATCTAGGCTGTGGCTTGAGGCCTGCCTGCCTCAAGCGCGTAGGCCGTATTAGCAAAATGTAGTGCTGTACGCGGCTCATTTCAGGGGCTGGCGGAAAATGACAGTAACTGCGGTCATTTCGACAGAAAATGCCACTTTATGTGGCCCAATCATGCCAATAATCGTGCCCATTTCGCACGTAAGTCATTGATTTGTATAGGGTGGCGAATGACACGTTTGTCGCCCGTCGACAATTCTTCTTTTTCTTGCTTGAACTCACCCAGCCCCGGTCTTGTGCCGGGGCTTTTGTTTGTGAGGTCTGGAGAGTTCTTGAGGGTTATCGGCTCATGTTCCACGTGGAACAGAATTACCCTTGAAGTGAATTGTCGATAGTTTTTAGTGATTGGCTCGCTTGTATTAATCAATTTTTGAAATTCATCTGGTGCCGGTAAGATTTGCCTCATTAACGCTTTCTCATATTCCGGCCTGAAGGCCATTAATTGCTCAAGGGGTATTTCACATGCTC